>CAWJEI010000001.1:0-382615 GCA_963841875.1 uncultured Alphaproteobacteria bacterium
CTCAGGGGACCGTGGCTTCCGCGAAGGCGAAGAGGAGCTGAGCTCCGTGCTTGATGATTCCGCCGTACTCCTGATCGGTGCCCGGCAGAAAGCCGGGCGCGTCCACGAACGTCACGAGCGGTACGTTGAAGCAATCGCAAAAGCGGACGAAGCGCGCGGCCTTCATCGAAGACTGGATATCGAGCACGCCGGCGAGGACGGCGGGTTGATTGGCGACCACGCCCACGGTCCGGCCTCCGATTCGCGCAAGTCCGATGACGATATTTTGCGCATACGCCTCGGCAATTTCGAAGAGATGGCCGTCGTCGACCGCCGCGTGAACAAAGACGACGGTCTCAGACATCGAAGTCATACTCGCGGACGGCGGTTATTCTGGCGTTGTGACGTTTTTCTCAGAGTTTTGGGTTCAAGCAAACATCGAAGAATGCATCTCAGATGCCTGCACAGCCGTCTGGGAGCGTGCGTCGGTCGCTAAAATTGCAGACCGTTTCCTCAATCACCGCGATCAGCGTTTTCGCCTGAATTACGCGCTGGGTTCGTGGGGCGGAGAAAACGATGCGGTTGTCGAGGACGACTGGGCCTTCGATGATGCCTCGGTTGAACCGAGTGTTTCGGAAGTTTCTGGATTGGACGATGCGGAGCGTCAGAACAATGTTCGTGCTCTTCGGGCTTACATTGATCGCGTGGGCGCAATCAGCGAGCGTGTGATCGTTGTAATTTCGAAGGAGTTGGGCGAAGACGTTTTGAAGCTCTGCGGCCCTGATCGTGAGGCTGCGCAAGAGCTGTTCGAGGAACGACTTCAAGTCGACGCCGACTTTGACGTCCTTGTTCAGGACGTTATAGATGATGTTCGTAAAAGGTTCGACTTTCTGACAGAAGGCGAATTGACACTTCACAACTCCGGATGGCCGGCTACTTGGACGATTGAATGTGACAATCGAACGCAGTTCATCGAGCAAATCCGATGGTTTTCCAGCAACTATGCCCCACAGTTCGGACGACTATTAACTCCGATCGTTGACGGCATTCGAGTTCGCGGGCCCCTTTTCCCGACTTTCACAAAGTTGCAGCCAAAGCTCGTGCTTTTGGATGGTCAAGGGTTGGGCCATACACCGGATTCTTCCGCGAGCGTGACGACCCAAATCACTCGGCGCTTTGCGGATGTGGATGTCATTTTGCTGGTTGATAGCGCACAACAACCAATGCAGGCGGCACCGCTATCCGTGATCAGATCTGTTGCAGTCAGCGGCCACCATCAGAAGCTCGCAATCGCCTTTACTCACTTCGATCAGGTTAAAGGCATCAATCTGCCGACTTTTGCCGCCAAGCGAGCACACGTGATGGCGTCGGTTACAAATGGGCTTTCAAACCTCAAGGATGTTCTAGGAGTTCCGATTGTCCGCGCTATCGAACGCATTATCGAGGCTCAATGCTTCATGTTAGGTGCCTTGGACCAGCCAAGTAAAAAGCTACCCAACGGGGTTATAGCGGAATTGGAACGCATGTTCGATTTCTTCAAGCGTGCAATCGCGCCCCCCCCGGAGCCGGAAGCTCACCCGATTTACAATCCAGATGGCTTGGTGCTGGCGCTTCAAGGAGCCGCTCGCGCCTTCCGTCGCCCCTGGGCTGCCCGCCTAGGGCTTGGCGCACATGAAAGCGCTCATAAGGAGCATTGGGGTCGAATTCAAAGCGCTCAATCGACGCATCGCTGGTGAGATTGAGCCTCCCGAATACGACACTTTGAAGCCAGTGGCAGACCTATTAGCTCGTTTGAGCGAGGAAGTGTCGCGCTTCCTCGACAACCCTTCGGGTTGGGAGCCGCGCGTACCAGACGAAGAGGAAGCCGAGTTGGCTCTCGCTGATATTCGCCAGCAGGTTTACGCTGACCTTCATTTACTAGCGGAACGACGATTGGTGGAGGATCATCTCGACGCTTGGCGAGCAGCATACGAATATCGTGGCAAAGGATCGACGTTCGAACGCGCTCAGGAAATCAACGCCATTTACGAGAGTGGCGCGCCAATCGCTTCAACTGTCATTACAGCTGTTTCTGCCGAGTTTATTCAAGAAATGCGGAAATTGGTCCATCAAGCGATTGTCGCACATGGCGGAAAACTGTCAGCTTAAACGCTGTCGTAAAGTCCTAAAGAGAAGCGGGCCGGAATGCTGTTCCGACCCGCTCGATAATTGTCGAGTTTGCAGGAATTGAAACAACAACAATAATTTTTGAGAATATGGACTCTCTTGCGCGATGACCGCAACGGCGTAGCAGAAAGTTAACTGGTCCTTGACCCTTCTTTGCGTCCGATTTCGTGGATGCACGGAAGCAGGACATTCCCCCAAAGCTCGCCGCGTCTCGATTTGGGCGGAGCACGGAGATCACGGGGGCTGTAGCACGACATCTTTGCGCGCCATTGTGATCGCCCCCTCAATGCCCCGCGTCATGCGCGTTGCCTGGATCGTTGCGCATCCAGTCGGCAAGTTTCGCCAGTTGCGCCTTGAGCTGTTCGCGTATTGGCGCATTGTCGATGTTCTCGTCGAGCGCGGCGTTCATGCACAACAGCCAGGCGTCGCGCTCCGCCGCGCCGATGGAAAACGCGCATGGCGCATGCGCAGGCGCGGATGGCCGCGCGTGTCCGAGTAGTTCCTGGGGCCGCCCAGCCATTCGCTCAGATAGAGCTTCAGGATAGCTTTCGTCGGGCCAAGGTCCGTGGCGTGCATCGCGCGGATGTCGCGCGCGGGCGCCATCGCGTCCATGTTCCGGTAAAATGTCTCGACCAGCCGGTCGACGGCGGGCGCGCCGCCGATGATGTCGTAGATTGTCGCTGTTTGTTGGTCATTCATTGTCATGCGGGTCTTTGAGCAACATGGGCGCCAGAGCGGGCGTGCGCGGCGTCAGATCATCTTGAGGCCCTTGAGGCTGGCGTGTCCGTGCCGCCCCACGATCAGATGGTCATGCACGGCGATGCCGAAGGGCTGGGCGATTGCGATGATGTCCTTGGTCATGCGGATGTCGGCTGTCGAGGGCGTGGGGTCGCCCGAAGGGTGGTTGTGCGCGAGGATGAGGGCGCAGGAGCCAAGTTCCAGCGCGCGGCGCACCACCTCGCGCGGATAGACAGGCGTGTGATCGATCGTGCCGACGCCTTGCACCTCGTCGGCGATAAGGGCGTTGCGCTTGTCGAGGAACAGGATGCGAAATTCCTCGCGCTCGGCATAGGCCATGGCCGTACGGCAATAGTCGATCACATCCATGAAGGAGGAAAGCACGGTGCGTTTTTCCAGCGTCACGCGCGCCAGCCGACGCGCCGATGCCTCGACGAGCTTGATCTCGCAGATCGCCGATTCCCCAAGCCCCTCGATCTCGCGCAGCCTTTCAGGTCGAGCGGCGATAACCTCGGAATAAGAGCCGAAACGCGTGAGCAACGCTTTCGCCAGCGGCTTTACATCGCGTCTTGCGATGGCGCGAAACAGCAGCAGCTCCAGAAGCTCATAATCGGCGAGGGCCGCGTCGCCGGCTTCCATGAAACGGTCGCGCAGACGCTGGCGATGGCCATGAAAATGCGGCGTCGGTTCGTTGAGGCCGGGAGAAGCCGGCGGTTGTCTTGATTTTTCGCCTTCGCCCACGCCGCTCATGAGGCCGCTGGCGGAGGCGCGGTGGGGTTGTCGCGTCCGATCAGGGAGGAGGTGAAGATTTCGGCCCCGCTCTCGGTGACGCCGATCGAGTGCTCGAATTGCGCGGAGAGCGAGCGGTCCCGTGTCACTGCGGTCCAGCCGTCGCTCAGCACCTTCACCTGCGGGCGGCCAAGGTTCACCATCGGCTCGATGGTGAAGAACATGCCGGGGCGCAGCTCCACGCCTTTTCCCTTGGTCCCGTAGTGCAGAATGTTGGGCTCGTCATGAAAAAGCCGGCCAAGCCCATGGCCGCAAAAATCGCGCACGATCGAGCAACGTTCGGCCTCGGCAAAGGTCTGGATCGCCGCCCCTATATCGCCGGTGGTGGCGCCGGGCTTTACCGCCGCGATGCCGCGCAGCAGCGATTCATAGGTCACGTCGATGAGGCGCTGGGCGCGGCGCGGGATTTCACCCACGGCGTACATGCGGCTGGCGTCGCCATGCCAGCCGTCGAGAATGAAGGTCACGTCGATATTGACGATATCGCCCTCGCGCAAAGGCTTGTCGTCGGGGATGCCGTGACAGACCACGTGATTGATCGAGGTGCAGATGGATTTGCGATAGCCGCGATAGTCGAGCGGCGCCGGATAGGCGTCATGGGCCATGGCGAAATCGAACACCAGATCGTCCAGGGCCTGGGTCGTGACGCCCGGCTGCACATGGTCGATGAGCATGTCGAGCGCCTGCGCGGCGAGACGCCCGACCCGGCGCATCGCTTCGAAATCCCCGGGGCCGTGCAGCTTGATATGCCCTGTCTTGCGGCCTGCGGGCGCAAGGTGGGACTCGATGAAGGTCATGATTCCTAAGTCTCTGGGTTCGTTCTCGCTAATCCGGCCCAAGTTAATGATTAGACGCATTAAAGCAAGCCGGGCCGCTAAACATTGGCCGCGCGATCCTTCCAAAGCCACGCGGCGCCGCGCACGCCGCCGCTGTCGCCGTGGACATTGGGCCGGATTTTCGTTTCGAGAACGTCGGTGAAGGCGTATTTTTCCACGCGGCGCTCCAGCCCCTCGTAGAGGCGGCCGATATTGGAGAGGCCGCCGCCCAGCACAATGACGTCGGGGTCGACGATATTGACCACGCTGGCCAGCGCGCGGGCGAGACGGTCCTGATAGGCTGCGATCGTTTCGAGGGCGAGGGGGTCGCCCGCCTCGGCCAGCGCCGAGATGGTCTCGCCAGAAGAACTCTCGCCGCTGCGCACGAGGAACTCATGGACCAGCGCCCCGCCCGACAGAAAAGTCTCGATGCAGCCGTCGTGGCCGCAATAGCATGGCCGTCCCGGCGCCTCGTCGCCGCGCATCCAGGGCAGCGGGTTATGGCCCCATTCGCCAGCGATCCTGTTGCGGCCATCGACCAGCGCGCCGTCGATGACGAGCCCCCCGCCGACGCCGGTGCCGAGAATGACGCCAAAGACGATCCGCGCGCCCGCTCCTGCGCCGTCCACGGCCTCGGAGAGAGCAAAGCAATTCGCGTCGTTTTCCAGCCGCACGTCGCGCGCGAGCGCATTGGCGAGATCGCGGTCCAGGGGGCGGCCATTGAGGACCGCCGTGTTGGAATTCTTCATCAGGCCCGTGTGGGACGAAATCGCGCCGGGGGTTCCAACGCCGACGGCGGCCCGGCGTCCCAGCTCAAGCTCCAGCTCATGCACCAGCACGACGATCGAGCGCAGGATCGCGTCATATTCGCTCGCCGGGGTGGCGACGCGGCGCCGGGCCAGAATCTCGCCATCGCCGGCGAGCGCGATGGCCTCGATTTTCGTGCCGCCGAGGTCGACCCCGATGCGGATGGATTCATGCGTCATTTAAACCGTGCGCGATCGATATCCTTCGCGCCCTTCAAGGCGTCCTTGGCGGACGCGTCCAGTTGCGCCGAATCGAGGTCGAGCCCTTCCGCCTTAGCGCCATCCCACGATGCGCCTGTGAAATCCGCGCCCGCGGCGTCCGCGCCCTGGAGGCGGGCGCCGGAGAAATCCGCTCCCGCCGCGTGGAGGTAGCGCAGGTCCGCGCTCATGAGATCGGCGGCGGTGAAATTGGCGCCTTCCGCGATTGCAGTCGCGAGCACGGCGCGCATGAGCCCCATGGACTGGTTCTTCATGTCGGCCGACAGGTCGGCTTCGATGAACTTCGCGCCGCGCAGGCTGGCGCCAGTGAGATCGCCAGCGATTCTCGCGCGCGAAAAATCAGCGCCGTCCGCGCGGATGCGTTGCAGCTGAGTTGCGAAAACATGAGCGCCGACCAGCGACGCTCCGGTGAGGTCGGCCTCAAGAAGCCACGCCTGATCCAGAATGGCGTGATCGAGCTTCGCGCCGGAGAGCCGGGCCTTGACGAGCCGCGCGGCGCGGAAATTCACGTAGCTGAGATCGAGACCGGAGAGGTCCAGGCCGTTGAGGCTCTTGCCGGAGAAATCCAGCGGGGCGCCAGGCTTTCGAGTCTTAAGCGCCGCGACGATGGCCTCGCGGCTGTACTCGGAAGTCGAATAGGCGGGCTGTGTCAGATCGACGCCGCGCAGCATGTCCTGCGCAAAGGCGGGAGTTGAAGCGGCTCCGATGGAAGCGCCAAAAATGAAAGCCAGCGCGGCGGTCTCAAAGCGCGAGATCCTGAACTGGTCATGGCGTCGCCCCGCGTTCATTTCGATTTCTCCTCGCCGCCAGTTCCGGCGATCAATGCGCGGGCCTGCTTAAATCCATTTGCCGCGTTCCACGCGTCCGGGACTGGCGAGCGCGGCGCCGATCCACCGGGCGTTGTCGATGTTCCAGGCCGCGATCTGATCATAATGGAATATGCCCAGGGCATGGAGCTTTTCAGAGACTCTTGGGGCCAATGCCCTTGATCTTGCTAAGGTCGTCGGGCGAGCCGCCGCGCGGTTCCGGCAGGCTGTCGGGCTTCTGGCCGGCAGGCGCCTTTTTTGCGGGCGAGTTCGCCGCGAGTCCGGCCTCATCGGCGAAGGGTAAGGTCGAACTCTCTCGTCCGATTGCCTCAGCGCTGGCGCGGACTCCCGCGCACGGGAGGCTCCGCGCAAAATCACGGGCGTCGGCCTTGGCGGCGCGCGCAGCTGCGCCGGGACGGGCAGCAGGCCCTTGGCCCCGCCGCCCAGCGGCAGGCCGAAAAAATAGGCGAGGCTGGCCAGCAAGGCGATTTCCAGCCAGAGGCCCGCGCGGCCGGGCGCAAGCTCCAGTGCGACGCCGGCTCCGGCGCCCGCGAGCAGGGCGATCGCCAGCAGAATCACCCAGCGCCCCGAGAAACTCCCCTCGTCGCCGCGCGTCGCCGTCGCGAAGCCGACGAGGAGGCCGAGCGCGCCAGCGGCGGCGAACCATTCCCAGCCGGAAGTCAGCACGTAAAGCATTCGCCTTCTCCACCCTTTGATCGGTGATGGACTATTTCGCCACAATCTCGATGGCGTGACCGTTCGGCCCCTCAGTGGCGACGCCAACGGCTGTCAGGCGTCCGGCGTCGACGCCAAGGTCGACGAGTCGATCGATCACCGCCTGCGCCCGCCGTTTCGCGACCTCGCGAATGACCTCCTCGATGCCGGTCCCTCCGAGATGGCCAACAATGTCAAAATTCACGTCGGCGCTGCGCAGCAGTATTTGCGCGAGTCCGTCCAGCGTGGCGGCGCCCGGATCGGCGAGCGACGTCTCCTGTCCGGCGAAGGAGAATGGAGACTTGGCGAGAAGAGCGTTGATCGCGATTTGGCTCTCGCCGGATTGCAGCTGCGTTCCGAGCGTTCGAGCGCCTAGCTCCACAATGCTGGCGTAGCCCTGCGGCAACGCCGCCGCCAGCCGCTTGCGGATATCGGCGATGGCGCCCTCGAAGGGCGCTTGGCCGCTCAGCGTGACGGAAGTGTCGGAAACGACCAGTTCGCCGCTTGCAAGCCGCGCGAGCGTCGGCAAGGAGGCGGTTATCGCCTGCGCAAAATTCCGTGGCGCGCCGGCCGCCTGAGCAAGAGTGTCTGTAACGGCGCCGCCCCCGATGCGCGACCGCGCGGCCGCGCGGATGTCTTCAATCGCTCCAAAATCAGGCGCGTAGCCCGAAAGCGTCAGTGCGCCATTCCGCAGCGAGGCCGAGAAGGAGAATGGCGACGGCGGCCCATCAGAGACGCTGAACTTCGCTAAGGCAAATCCTTCCGGCAAATGCGCCTTGATGTCGGCTTCCAGCGTCGCCGCGACGACATTCTGCCTGCCTTCGCCTTCTATGGTCAGCCCGGCGTCGCTCAGCGCGACTTTGCCTGACGCCAATTTGCCGAGTTTATCAAGCGCGACGTCTATCGCGCCGATGAAGTCGCCCTGCGGGGCGCCGGAGCCGATGCGCGTCGCGTCGCTGACGGCGGCCGGCCGCCTTCCCCGCCGCGCTTGATAAAATGCGCGCGCGCGCCTCCCCTGTCGGAATAAATCCCTCCAGCGCGATCATCTCGCCCTTGCGGCTGGCGCTCCAGATATAAGGGGACACGCGGGGCGGCTTGATGTCGAGCCGATCCACCCGGGCGCCGGTTGGCGGGGATTTTGCGGACGCGAAGAGCGTCTCAAGATCGGCGTCTGGCCTTGCGTCGCCTTGGAGCGAGATGGCGTCGTCGGTCAGCGTAGCGACGCCCGGGTCCATCTCCGCCAGCCGCTGCGACGCAAAGCGGGCCAGATCGAGAATACAGACGGCGCGCCATTGGCGTAACTGGTGTGATCCAGGACCTCAAGGCGAAGCGACGCGAGCTCGGCGCGCAGTCGGTCCCGTTCGCCATTGACCGGCATATTGCCTTCAAGCGTCACGCGAGAGCCGTTGCGCTGCAACGTCAGGACGAAGGGCTGGGCCAGTCCGACAAGTTTCGTCCTGTCGAGCGCGGTCCGAACCCCGTCGAGCTTGCCGACGCCGAGAAGCGCCTGATCGCGGCCATCTTCTGATAGCGCCACGCCGGAAACGGCAATGTCGCGGCCTTCCGCGACGACATTCGCGCCGTCGAGAGCGCCTTGAACGTGCGCAAGCTCCAGCGCCGCGCGCCGGGCGATGTGAATTTCAATCTCTCGCGTAAGGGAATCAGCCGCGAAATATATGATTCCCGCGAGAATCGGCAGTCCGACCCACCATTTTCTTGGCTGCTGCATAGCCGTGACAACTCCCGCCAAATAACCAGAAAAAATCACGCCTACCACGCAAGAGACGAATGCATGGCGCCGGCGGGTGTCAAGAAAATGGCTGCGCGTTGCGTCCGGCCCTCGAAATTGGGCGCCCGCGCGGACCGCTGAACGGCGTAAACCAATGACCGGCGGCATATTCAATGCCAGGCGCTTGCCGTCTGGCGCTTCCGCCGTTGAAATTGTTGAGGCGGCCGTAGCGACTTGGGGCCAATAGGCGTCGCGTCTTATCGTTAACCTTTTATTAACCATGATAAAACTATGGTTTACGGTAAGTTTTGGATGACGGCCCCGCCCTGAAATAGCCAGGGATTTCGCCCAAGCTTGAATTTCAAGGGGCGCGGGGTTCAGGGCTTCGGTTTTTCAAGCAAGCGTTCCGGATGGCGTTGCCGAGTAATTGAAGTGATCGACGCTTGGCGATGAAGCCATGCTTGTATCCAATCCTTCGGATAAGGGCCGTTTAATGACGAAGAAGATCCTGATCATGGGGCTGCCGGGCGCCGGCAAAACCACTCTTGCCCGCCTCCTGGTGCCAATGCTCGGAGCCGTGCACTTCAACGCCGACGAAATCCGGGCGAATGTGAACAAGGATCTGGGATTCTCGATCGAGGATCGAATAGAGCAGGCGCGCCGCATGGGGTGGCTGTGCGATCAGGTCGCGAGGTCGGGCGTAACGGTGGTCGCGGATTTTGTTTGTCCGATCAAGGAAACCCGCGAAGCCTTTCGCCCTGATTTCGTTGTTTGGGTCGACCGGATAGCGGAAGGTCGCTTCGTCGACACAAACCGCATTTTTGTCCCGCCGGCCCCTTACGATGTGCGGGTATTGCAAGACGGCTCTCCGGCTCTCTGGGCCGAACGGATCCAGCGTGCGCTGGTTCGCAGGGTCAATCCCGATTTGCGGAGCGCCATGACGCGTTAGCCCGCAAATTTTCCTGTGTGGCCGTTAGGAAAGCCGGCCACTCTTTCCGCGTATTCTTGCGCTTTCCTGCGGGCCGGCCCTCGCATGCGGAACGGTTTACGCATTCCTGGAGCTGCGAGATCGCGCCTGATCCGGCGCCGACAAGGAGAGAATCGGATGAAAAGACTTGTGGCGCTGACGCTGGTCGCGGCGACGGGACTGGCGCTCACGGGTTGCTATTCGCCGGGAGATCGGGCCGTAGGCGGCGCGGCGATCGGAGGACTTGGCGGCGCGGGCATCGGCGCCCTAGCCTCTGGCGGACGAGCCGGCCCAACGCTCGCTGGCGCGGCGATTGGAGCGGCCACCGGCGCCGTGGTCGGAGCGGCGACCGCCCCCCCGCCCCCACCCGGCCCGCGTTGCGCCAGATGGGGCCAGGATTACTATGGCCAGCCAGTCTGCCTCGCCTATTACGGCGGATATTAAAAAAGCCGTTCGCTGACTGGCGGCCGCAGGCGCCGGTGTGCTTGCGGAGCGCCTCTACGCCATGAGTGCGTAAATGGCGTCTATCCGCGCGCCATGCGCCAGGCCTTCGACGATGACGATCTCCACGCCGGCAGCCTCCGCGTCAGACAGGACGCGTTCAGATATTCTTTGCGCCTCGGCGGCGCTGGCTACGAAGGCGAAGCCGGTCGGACCCCAGGAGGTCTGGCCGCCGCCCGTCGCGCCTTCTCGCATCAGCCGCGCAACCGTCGTTTCCACGGCTGCGCTCGTGAAGCGGCGTCCGTTTTGCGCTGGTGCGAAATAGTCGCCCACGACGATCTGGATTTGCGAAATGGCTTCGCCAAAAGCCCCGATGTCGCGCTCCACCAGCGCTGGCAGGGCCTGCATCAGCACGCGCCGGCAGATCTCTCCCGCGTGAGCCTCTGAAAAGCGGGGAAGCGCCGAAAAGGCCTCTCTTTCGCTGTCGCCATGAAGCCCGACGGAGTGCCTGTCGATGACCAGCAGCGCCCGCCATTCCGCAGGGAAAGGCAGGCGCGCGATCACGGGAGGCGTAAGGCCGCCGCCGCCGCGTCCGCCGTCCACCACGAGGCCGCCGTCCTGGAACAGGCCGGCTCCGAGGCCAGAGCGCGAGCCGCGCTCCATCAGCGCGGCGTCGCTCGCGGGGTCGGCTGGCAGATCCTCCAGTCTTCGCAACGCCCCGGCGATGGCCAGCGCCAGCTGTGTGCCCGAACCGAGCCCCGAATGCGCCGGAATAGCTTCTGAAATGTCGAGATGATGCCGACCATCGGGCGCCAGCGCGGCCTGCGCCTGTTGCAACAGGCGAAGCGCGCGCTCCGCTTCCGCCCCCTCGACGCGGTTCGTCTCAGCCCTGCTGAGCGTCAGCCTCGTGGAAAACCCGGAGATGGCGAGGCCAAGGCCGCCAAATTTGCGGCCAAGACCGCCGTGCATGTCGAGGAACCCGAGATGCAGCCTGGCTGAGGCCGTGACGCGGACTTCGGTGACGTTTGACTGGGCCGGCATGACGTCCCGTAAGGTCGAGCAAGACTTCAGAACAGGATCCTGCGCCGTCTTCCATAATGTCGCATAGGGCGGAAGGCCTCCGATGGATTTGGCGGCGGCGCTGCTGCGCGAGTAAGGCGCCCGGCCATCATTGGCAAGGAAATTTCGCCTTCGCCACGACGCTCGCCAGCGTCTTGATAAAGTTTTTCGGGATTTTCGCACAGGACATTCTAGTTTCCTAGGTGAATCGCCCTGAAGGGAGAATGTCATGACGACCAAGGAACACGCCTACTCCGAGAGCGAGATCGCCGCGAGGCTGGCCGGGGAGTTGCCGCGCTGGCGCTTTGAAAACGGATGGATTCGCCGCAAATACAAGACCCATTCATGGAAGGGAACGCTGATGGTCATCAATGCCGTCGGGCATCTCGCCGAGGCGGCATGGCACCACCCGGACATCGCCGCCTCTTACGCCTTCGTCGAGGTGAAGCTGATGACCCATACCGCGAAGGGAATAACCGACAAGGATTTCGAACTCGCCCGCAAGATCGAGGAAGTCATTTGCTGGCGGCCCGGCAAGACCGGTGGCGCGCTCGAAGGAACGCCGGAAACCGATCCGCGATTCGCCTATTTGAAATATGACGACTAAAACGCCCCGCAGGCATTGGACGCTGCGGGGTTTGGAGTGTCGGAGCGGTATTTGGACATCGGCGCGGCGCGGGAGAAATTTCTGGCGAGCGTCGCGGCGGGGCCGACGATCATGGGCATCGTCAATGTGACCCCGGATTCTTTCTCGGATGGCGGGCTCTTCGTCTCGCCGGGGGCGGCGCTGGCGCAGTCCCGCAAGCTCGTCGCCGACGGCGCGGCGATTGTCGATGTCGGAGCGGAGTCGACAAGGCCCGGCCATTCTCCGGTGCCAGCGGATGAGGAATGGGCGCGACTGGAGCCCCTGCTGGCCTCATTGGTCTCCGGGGCGGGCGCGCCGGTCTCGGTCGACACCTACAAGGCGCAAACGGCCCGGCGCGCGCTGCAAACCGGCGTGGCGGTCGTAAACGATGTGTGGGGCCTGCAGCGCGATCCTCAGATGGCCAGCGTGGTCGCGGAGGCGGGGGCCGCAGTGGTCATCATGCATAACCGAGAAAGCGTTGACCCCGCGATCGACATTGTTTCGGACATGCAGCGGTTTTTCGAGCGTTCGCTTGGCATTGCGCGCGCCGCCGGGGTGCCGGAGCGCCACATTCTGCTCGATCCGGGCGTTGGTTTTGGCAAGAGCCGCGAGCAAAATCATCAGGCGCTTGCCGCAATTCCCTTGCTCGCACGCGAGGGCTTTCCCTTGTTGATCGGCGTATCGCGCAAATCAATTTTTCGCGATCTTCCCGATGGGCTGGTCGAAGGCCGATTGGTCGGCACGCTCGCGGCGAATATTTTCTCCGCGACGCTCGGCGCAAGGGTTTTCAGGGTGCACGACGCGTTGGAGCACAGGGCCGCTTTCACCGTGCTGGCGGCGTTGCAGCCATATCTCTAAGGCCATGAAAGGCAATGGTTATGTCTCTGATGCGGGTCGGCTTCGGACTGGGTTCAAACATTGGCGACAAGCCGGGGAATATCAGAACGGCGCTCGATCTTCTGACCCGAAGAGGGGTGGCGCGGCTCAACGCCATATCCCGCATTTATCGCACGCCGCCCTGGGGCGTTACGGACCAGGGCGACTTCGCCAACGCCTGCGCCGTGGGAGAGACGGCGCTCGCGCCCTATGAATTGCTGGCGGCCGTGAAGAAAATCGAGGCAGACATGGGTCGGGAGCCCACGCGCCGCTGGGGGCCGCGTCTCATTGACGTCGACATCCTGTTCCTGGGCGACCACAGCCTGGAGGATCCGGAGTTGACCATCCCTCACAAGGAGCTCTTTTCACGGGGCTTCGTCCTCGCGCCGCTGGCCGAAATCGCGCCCGAACTGGTGCTGGACGGCGCATCCGTCGCCAAAGCCGCGGCGGAGGCCGATCTCGCGGGAGTCACCCTCTGGCCGGAGTGAGGCCGGCTCCCGCCGTTGAGTCGGAACGTCCGCCGTCAAAATCCCCCCGGGGAGAAATTTATGTCGCTTTGAAGAAATTTCCCGGGCTCGCCCAAGCCCGGATTATCGTGCAGCGATCTGTAAGGAATCCCATTGAATATATTTTTCGTTCATTACCAAACCCTGGCCCGCGTCTCGTTGTAAGGGGAAATCCGCGGCTGCCTGATTAGTGCGGTGCAGCACGGAATGTCGCAGCCCAAGGGGCTGGCCTTTTTTTGGGGTTGATTTTGGGTTTTCGATTTGGGGCGCTGTTTCACAAGGGATTGATATTTTGGTGTGATGTTTGTTCATGGGGCTTCGAGGGAATTTTTTGTGGGCGCTCTGGTCTCACAGTTAGGGTAGGCTGTTACCTGCCCGAATAGGTCTATAGACCCCTTCAATAGATTGTCTTGAGCTATCCTATTGAGTATTGTTTTTAGGTGCGCGAACATAAATTGTTACGCCACGCTAAGCGGGTTCCGCAGCGGTCCTTTCTGGATCGGTGGGGGGGTCGACTTAGGCGGCGACATCGGTGTTCGTCCGATAAAAAACAGCGGCGTGGGAAGGCTATGGCCTTGTTCAAAGCCGCGGGGAGACAAGGGCGGTTGGGCGCATGGAGCGTCGCAAGCGTTTCTAACGACAAGGACGAGCAAGTTCCGTTCTGGGAGGCGGAGCGTTACCGATCGCGCGCAAATCCCTGGGAGCACTTAGGAGGATAAAGCATGAGTTCGACCACCGACACAGCTGCGGGCGCAGCTGCTGGCACAGACACAGTCGTCGATCTGAGGGGCATGTGGATCGGCCTTGCCGTTCTGAACACGTTCTATCTGATCGTTCGCATTTACGAGCAGATCTTTGGCTGGCGCGCGGGTCTCGACTCCTTCGCCCCGGAGTTCCAGACGTATTGGCTGTCGATCCTGTGGACGGAAATTCCGCTTGAGCTGGTTTCGGGCCTCGGCCTGGCCGGCTATCTTTGGAAGACCCGCGACCGCAACGTCGACGCTGTGGCGCCGCGTGAAGAGATGCGCCGCCTTGTAGTCCTGGTTCAATGGCTGACGGTTTACGGCGTCGCCATTTACTGGGGCGCTTCGTTCTTCACGGAGCAGGACGGCACCTGGCACATGACGGTGATTCGCGACACGGACTTTACGCCGTCGCACATCATCGAGTTCTACATGAGCTACCCGATCTACTCGATCATCGCGGTTGGCGCGTTCTTCTATGCGAAGACCCGCATTCCGTATTTTGCTCATGGCTACTCACTGGCGTTCCTGATCGTGGCGATTGGCCCGTTCATGATCATCCCGAACGTCGGCCTGAATGAATGGGGCCACACCTTCTGGTTCATGGAAGAACTGTTCGTTGCTCCTCTGCATTGGGGCTTCGTGTTCTTCGGCTGGATGGCTCTTGGCGTGTTCGGCGTGGTTCTCCAGATCCTCGCCCGCATCCACGCCCTGGTCGGCAAGGAAGGCGTCGCCCTTCTGACCTGAGGCCTTTCGAATGTCGCCCGCGCTGCAATGGCGCGGGCGATCGTTCCGGCGGCCTGAACGACAAACAGGAATTTCTGGCATCAACAGGCGCGGTTTTTTCGCGAGACGCTTGAACTATGTCCGAAATGTTCTGGCTCCCCTGGGGGAGGGTCCGCAAGGGTCTTGTGTTTGAGCGGCGCGGAACGTCTACCGAAATCCGGCGAGGAAAAGCCGGGAAGAGATTTTAAAGACACCAAGGAGAAGAAAAATGTCGACATCGAAGAGCGGGGGGGCGGTCGGTCCGTTCCATTCCGTCGCCGAGGCGGCGGGATGCGTTCAAACCACCGACTGGTTGCTTCTGACACTGTTGTTTTTCGCCGTTCTCGGCGGCTATCACGTCCACTTCATGCTGACGGCGGGCGACTGGGACTTCTGGGTTGACTGGAAGGATCGTCGTATGTGGCCGACGGTCGTCCCGATCCTGGGCGTGACCTTCGCGGCTGCTTCGCAGGCGTTCTTCTGGGTGAACTTCCGCCTTCCGTTTGGCGCGGTGTTCGCGGCTCTCGGCCTCCTGATCGGCGAGTGGATCAACCGCTACGTCAACTTCTGGGGCTGGACCTACTTCCCGATTTCGCTGGTGTTCCCGTCCGCTTTGATCGTTCCGGCGATCTGGCTCGACGTGATCCTGCTTCTTTCGGGCAGCTACGTGATCACGGCCGTTGTCGGCGCTCTGGGCTGGGGCCTGCTGTTCTACCCGAACAACTGGCCGGCGATCGCCGCCTTCCACCAGGCGACGGAACAGCATGGTCAGCTTATGACCCTCGCCGACCTTATCGGCCTGCACTTCGTCCGCACCTCGATGCCGGAATATATCCGCATGGTCGAGCGCGGCACGCTGCGCACCTTCGGCAAGGACGTCGTTCCGGTCGCGGCCTTCTTCTCGGGCTTCGTCTCGATGATGGTCTACTTCCTGTGGTGGTTCATGGGCCGTTGGTATTCGACGACCAAGGTCATCGACAAGATCTGATTGATCTTGTGGGAATGGGGAGCCGTTTCTGGACGGCTCCCTGCTGAAGACAACGATAAGGGGCGGCCTTCATGTTCCCGCGAGGGCGGGGCCGCTCCAGGAAGAGACGAGCCGCGGTTGCGTCATGGGACAAAGTTCCGGCGCGGACCGTTTAGAGGAAACTGGGAGGTTTATTCATGAAAAACCTAGTGAAGCTTGCCGCCATTGGCGCGGCGGCTGTTGTTGCGACGCTTGGAGCGGTTGCTCCCGCGGCGGCGCACGGCGAGAAGTCGCAGCAGGCGTTCCTTCGCATGCGCACTTTGAACTGGTATGACGTGCAGTGGTCGAAGACGACGGTGAACGTCAACGAAGAAATGGTGCTTTCGGGCAAGGTGCACGTGTTCTCGGCGTGGCCGCAGGCCGTCGCCAACCCGCGCGTTTCGTTCCTGAACGCCGGCGAGCCGGGTCCGGTTCTGGTTCGCACGGCGCAGTTCATCGGCGAGCAGTTCGCTCCTCGCTCGGTGTCGCTGGTTCCCGGCAACGACTATGCGTTCTCGCTCAACCTGAAGGGTCGTCGCGCCGGTCGCTGGCACGTTCACGCCCAGATCAACGTCGAAGGCGGCGGCCCGATCATCGGCCCCGGCCAGTGGATCGAGATCAAGGGCGACATGAAGGACTTCACCGATCCGGTGACGCTCCTTGACGGCACCACGGTTGACCTCGAGCACTATGGCATTGACCGCATTTATGCGTGGCATATGCCCTGGCTTGCGGTTGGCGCCGCCTGGATCTTCTTCTGGTTCGTCCGGAAGGGCATCATCTCGTCCTATCTGAAGGTCGCCGAAGGCAAGGCCGACGAGGCCATCACGGACGAGGACCGCCGCATTGGCGCGATTGTCCTGGCTCTGACGATCCTTGCGACGATCATCGGCTACGCCGTGACCAACAGCACCTTCCCGCGCACGATCCCGCTTCAGGCCGGCTTGCAGAAGCCTCTGACCCCGATCGTCACGGAAGGCACCGCTGGCGTCGGCAAGGAGCAGGTGAAGGCCGAGCTTCAGGGTGGCGTCTACAAGGTTCCGGGTCGCGAGCTGACGGTCAACGTCAAGGTCACGAACGGCACTTCGGAGCCGATCCGTCTTGGCGAATACACCACGGCTGGCCTGCGCTTCCTGAACCCCGACGTGTTCACGACGAAGCCTGAGTTCCCCGACTATCTGTTGGCGGACCGCGGCCTTTCGACCGACGCGACCCCGATCGCGCCCGGCGAGACCAAGGAAATCGTGGTCAAGGTCCAGGACGCGCGTTGGGACATCGAGCGTCTGTCGGATCTGGCTTACGACACCGACAGCCAGGTGGGTGGCCTGTTCCTGTTCTTCACCCCGAGCGGAAAGCGCTTCGCGGCTGAAATCGGCGGACCGGTCATTCCGAAGTTCGTCGCTGGCGACATGCCCTGATCGAAAAGATCAGATAGCCTGATAAATCACCCGGCCGGACAAATGTCCGGCCGGGTTTTTTTCAACCCAAGGACAACCAGACGCGGACTCCGTGCGGGGTGAAGATTTTAAGCGCAATGATTAGTGATTTCGCCGGCCCCCCACCGACCACCCCGTCAGCTTCGTTCATCCGGCGCGAGGGTTGTCATGGCCAGGGCATGAATGCGCCCGGCAAGCTCCTCCGCCAATATGCTGTTGACCAGCCGGTGGCGCGCGAGGCGGTTCAACCCGGCAAAAGCGTCGCTCACGATCTCAATACGAAAGTGAGTCTCGCCATCGGGATGATGATTCCCGTGACCCGCATGCTGGCGTGACTCATCTATAACGCTCAGTCGAACCGGCTTCAGCGCGAGGGAGATTTTTTGTTCGATTCGATCCCTGATGGGGCAAGGCATATCTTCGGGCATGGTCAATTTCCTTCAATCGGAGCCTAAATTGTGATCAAGCAATACCGCTGCCTGGGGCGTAAGATCGTTATAAGATCGTGAAGGCATGCCGAGATATAAGCAAACGCCGCTTGCGACGCGGGCCGCTATCCCCATAATGGGTTCACATGGATCTCAATTCCCCCTTCTTCGACCGCATACGCGCGAAGCGCCCCTCGAAACAGGAGCCCGCTTCGTCAGGCTTGCGCTGCGACGCCCCGGGTTGCGAGGCGCCTGGAGAATTTCGCGCGCCGATGGGGCGCCTGCGGGAAGGTCAGTATTTCTGCTTTTGCCTGGAACATGTGCGCGAGTACAATAATTCTTATAATTACTTCAATGGCATGAGCGACGAAGCGGTCGCCCGCTATCTGAAGGACGCGATAGTGGGACATCGACCAACCTGGTCGATGGGCGTCGCCCGTGGAGCCGCCGGTTTCCGCGCCGACAAGCCGAAGCCGGGCGCGGATCAAGATCCGCTCGGAGCCTATCGAAAGCGATATCACCGTGCGCGTCCGCAAACTCGCGAACCCCGTTATTCGCCCGTCAGCATGCGCGCGCTGGAAGCGCTTGGACTGGACGATACAGCGAGTGCGGAGACGATCAAGATTCGCTATAAAGAACTTGTCAAACGACACCATCCTGACGCCAATGGCGGTGATCGATCCTGCGAAGAGAAATTGCGGGAGATCATTCATGCCTATAAGACGCTGAGAGCCGCCCGTCTCGTCTGATGGTTGCGCAGGAGAGAAACGCGGCGCTGCGCGCGCCGCTCCCCAGACGGAGGATGAGTGTTGGTCGCAGTAGAGAAAGACGCCGTGAGAAATTCGGGAATGCCGGACACGAAGGTTTCCGCGCGCCAGCTCTTCAATATCGACACGGAGCTGATGGTTCCCGCCTTTTCGGCGCCCGATGAGCACGTTCCAGATCTTGATCCTGATTATCTATTCGATCGCGAGACCACGCTCGCGATTCTCGCGGGCTTCGCCCGCAATCGCCGCGTGATGGTCACGGGTTACCACGGAACCGGAAAATCCACCCATATCGAGCAGGTGGCGGCGCGGTTGAACTGGCCTTGCGTGCGCGTCAATCTGGACAGTCACGTTTCCCGCATCAACCTCGTCGGCAAGGACGCCATTGTTCTAAAGGACGGCAAGCAGGTCACGGAATTTCGCGACGGCATCTTGCCATGGGCCTTGCAAAACAACATCGCGCTTTGCTTCGACGAATATGACGCCGGCAGGCCGGATGTGATGTTCGTCATTCAGCGCGTGCTGGAAGTATCCGGTCGCCTGACTCTGCTCGACCAGAATCGGGTGATTCGTCCTCATCCGGCGTTTCGCCTGTTCGCGACCGCGAATACGGTGGGGCTAGGAGACACTTCGGGACTCTACCACGGCACTCAGCAGATCAACCAGGGCCAGATGGACCGCTGGTCGATTGTAGCCACTCTGAATTATCTCCCCCATGATGCGGAGACCAACATCGTTCTGGCCAAGGTCAAGAGCTTTCAGGCGACCAAGGAGGGCAAGGACACGATAAACAAGATGGTCCGCATCGCCGATCTGACACGCAACGCCTTCATGGCGGGAGACCTGTCGACGGTGATGAGCCCGCGCACAGTGATCACATGGGCGGAGAACGCCGAAATCTTCGGGGATGTCGGCTTTGCCTTCCGGTTGACCTTTCTGAACAAATGCGACGAACTGGAGCGGCCGCTCGTCGCGGAGTTTTATCAGCGCTGCTTCGGCAAGGAGTTGCCGGAAAGCGCGATCAATGTCGTGATGACCTGACATAGGCCGGTCGGCGCGATCAATCCGGCTGAATGACGATTTCGGGCATTTCGTCATTTTCCTCGCGATCAAGACCGTCTTCTTCGGCGAGTTTCACGCCGACGATGCAGACCTCTTCCTGGTCGACGATGACGTCGACCGCTTCCAGCCGCTCGCCCTTGCATGGCCCGTCATTGCAGTGGCCGGTGGGAATGTCGAATAGAGCCCCGTGCTTGCCGCACAGGAGATAACGAAAGCTCGAATCGAGGAATTGCTTGGGCTCAAAGTCCAGCCGCGTGTCCTGATGAGGACAGCGGTTCACATAGGCGTAAACCTTGCCGCCTTGACGGGTGATAACTATCGGAAAGGGAACCGTTCTGCCGGTCTCGTCGATGCGCGCCAAGACGAACCCCACGGCCCGCCGCTTTATGACGTCATTGACATGGCAGACAGCATAAATATCCTGGGATTGCCCCATCTTGCCATCCTCCAGGCGGCGACGGCCTTCGCCGTCGCTTCCGCCCTGAAGAGGAACCATGCAATTTCCTTACCTCCCACGCCCGAGCGACGCCGCGACCCCCTTCAATGCAGGCTGACAGTGAGCAACTTGTTCTCCCATGCGTTGGCCAAGGCCCCTTCCCGGGTATCCGTCAAAACGATCGGGGTTCCATCGGCCGAGAGCAATGCGAACACCGTGAGGCCCGGCTCGATCTGAGGCGCCTGCGGGTAGAGGCGGTTCACATCTTCCGAACTCATCGAGCGCACATAAGCGATGGAGCCATCCCCGAGATGCGCGAACTGTTCCGGCGTAAGATGCGGCGCATGCGTTTCAGGCGAATGCTTCAATTCCATAATTCCCCTCCTCGGCGGTTCCTTCGACCCCGCCTCCGGCGCCTGCCCGTGCTGCGCGCCATAAATGGTAGATACGCACGCCTAATGATTTTTAAAGGCCCCAAGGGCGCCAACCTAAACCATCACAAATCAAGCACCAGCCTTTCCGGGCTTTCCAGCAATTCCTTCACCCGCACCAGGAATGTCACGGCCTCTTTCCCGTCGACAATCCTGTGGTCGTACGAAAGCGCGAGATACATCATCGGCCTAATTTCGATCTTGCCGTCCATGGCGACTGGGCGTTCCTGTATCTTGTGCATCCCCAGAATTCCCGACTGTGGCGCGTTAAGGATCGGCGTCGACATGAGCGAGCCGTAAATGCCGCCGTTGGAGATCGTGAAGGTGCCGCCTTGCAGATCTTCCATGGCGAGCTGGCCATCGCGCGCCTTCTTGCCGAGGGCGCCAATGGTCTTTTCGATCGTGGCGACGCTCATTCGGTCCGCGTCGCGCACTACGGGAACGACAAGGCCCTTATCCGTGCCCACGGCGACCCCGATATGCGCGAAATGCTTGAAAACAATGTCGACGCCGTCGATCTCGGCGTTGACGGCGGGGACTTCTTCAAGCGCGCGGCAGCAGGCTTTGACGAAAAAGCCCATGAAGCCGAGCTTGACGCCATGCTTCTTTTCGAAAAGCTCCTTGTAGCGGTTGCGCAGTTCAATCACGGCGCTCATGTCGACCTCGTTGAAGGTCGTCAGCATCGCGGCTGCATTCTGGGCCTCCTTGAGGCGGCGCGCGATGGTCTGGCGCAGGCGGCTCATGCGGACCCGTTCTTCGCGCCGCGCATCCTGGGAAGGGGATGGCGGCCGGGGAGCCGGCGGCGGCGGTTCGATGCGCGCTTCGGCGGGCGCGGGCCGTGGAGCCGGCTGTTGCGCTGGAGCTATCAGGTCGCCCTTCAGCACCTGGCCGCGTTTTCCGGTGCCCGCGACTCCAGAGACGTCGATGCCGCTGTCGAGCGCGATTTTCGCTGCGGCCGGGGAAGGGGGCATTGTTGAGACGGCGGCCGGAGCCTGCGCCGCGGCGGGCGGCGGCGCGGGTTTCGGCTCGGGACTGGCTTTGGTTGCCGAAGGCGCCGCGGCCTTGGCGGCGGCGCCCTCCGTGATCTGTCCCAGCAGAGCGCCAGCAGCGACCGTTTCGCCCGTGTTGGCCACGATCTCGGCGAGAACCCCGGAGGCTGGCGCGTTGACCTCGAGCGTCACCTTGTCGGTCTCAAGCTCGGCCAGCGCTTCGTCGGCGCGAACGGCTTCTCCTGGTTGCTTGAACCAGCGGCCAACTGTCGCCTCTGTCACGGATTCGCCGAGCGTCGGCACTCGAATTTCTGTCATCGGCGGATCATCCTTCGGCTTGGCGAAGCCGGCGCTTCTCCGGCTCCCGTTCTGTCGTCATCGGCGGCGCGACGACGATTGTTCATTTAGGGCGGACTCCCGCTCTGGCGGAGCTCATCCGCAACCTCTCATGCGCCAAGCGCCTCGTCGATGAGCGTCTTGAGCTGCGCAAGATGTTTGGACATCGTGCCTACGGCGGTCGAGGCGGCGGCGGGCCGGCCGGCGTAGCGCGCACGCTTCTTCGCGCCGCCGACCTGCGTCAGCACCCATTCGAGATATGGTTCGACATAAGTCCAGGCGCCCATGTTCTTGGGCTCTTCCTGACACCAGACGATATCGGCCTGTTTATATTGCGACAGACGGAACACCAGCTGCTTTAGCGGGAGCGGGTAAAGCTGCTCGACGCGCAGGAGATAGACGTCGTCGGCGCCCCGCTTCTCGCGTTCTTCCAGCAGGTCGTAATAGACCTTGCCCGAGCACAGAACCACGCGGCGGACCTCCTCCGGAGGGCGAAGCGTAAAGGCCCCGGCCGTCGCCGGCGCGGCGGCTTCGTCGGCCAGAAGGCGATGGAAGCCGGAGTCGGGGCCAAACTCCTCGATTCGCGAGACGCAGCGCTTTTGCCGCAGCAGCGATTTGGGCGCCATCAGCACGAGGGGCTTGCGAATGTCGCGATTGAGCTGTCGGCGCAGGATGTGGAAATAATTCGCCGGCGTCGAGCAATTGGCGACCTGCATGTTGTCCTCGGCGGTCATTTGCAGGAAACGCTCAAGACGAGCGGACGAGTGCTCTGGTCCCTGTCCCTCGTAGCCGTGCGGCAACAGGCAAACGAGGCCGGACATGCGGAGCCATTTGCGCTCGCCAGCAGAGAGGAATTGGTCGAAAATAACCTGAGCGCCATTGGCGAAGTCGCCAAATTGCGCCTCCCAGAGCACCAGCGTCGTCGGGTCCGCGAGCGAATAGCCATATTCGAAGCCGAGCACCGCTTCTTCCGAAAGCATTGAATTGATGACTTCGAATTCGCCCTGCCCGTCGCGAAGGTGGTCGAGCGGGATGTAGCGGGCCTCGTTCTCCTGATCGATCAGCACGCTGTGGCGCTGCGAGAAGGTGCCGCGTTCGCTGTCCTGGCCGGAGAGCCGGACGCGATGGCCTTCGATAACCAACGAGCCAAAGGAGAGCGCCTCCGCGGTAGCCCAATCGATCCCGACGCCTGTTTCGATCGCGGTCCGCCGCGCATCGAGAAAGCGCTGGATCGTGCGATGCACATTGAAGCCTTCCGGGACAGTGGTCAGCTTCTTGCCAATCTCCCGCAAGGTCTCCAGCGGGAGGCCGGTTTGGCCGCGCCGCTCGTCGTCGGACGATTGATAGGCGGGCTTCAGCCCGGCCCAGCGTCCGTCCAGCCAGTCGGCCTTGTTTGGCTTGTAGGATTGAGAGGCCTCGAATTCCTGCGAGAGCTGCTCGCGCCAGCCCGCCTTGACGCCGTCGACTTCGGACCGGGTGACGTGACCTTCCGCGACGAGCTTTTCCCCATAGATGTCCAGCGTTGTCTTGTGCGCGCGGATCTTTTTATACATCAGGGGCTGGGTGAAGGCGGGTTCGTCGCCCTCGTTATGGCCAAAGCGCCGGTAGCACCACATGTCGATGACGACGGGCTTCTGGAACTGCTGGCGGAATTCGGTGGCGACGCGCGCGGCGAACACCACAGCTTCGGGGTCGTCGCCGTTCACGTGAAAAATCGGCGCTTCAACCATCTTCGCGACATCCGAAGGATAGGGCGAAGAGCGCGAATAGCGCGGATAGGTGGTGAAGCCGATCTGATTGTTGATGATGAAATGCAGCGAACCGCCGGTGCGATGGCCTTTCAGGCCGGAAAGGCCGAAGCATTCCGCAACGACGCCTTGCCCCGCGAAAGCCGCGTCGCCGTGAATCAGGAGTGGCATGACCGTGCGGCGGTCGTCGTCGGCGCAATTGTGCTGATCCTGCTTGGCGCGCACCTTGCCGAGCACGACGGGGTCGACGATCTCCAGATGCGAAGGATTGGCAGTCAGCGACAAATGCACCTTGTTGCCGTCGAACTCGCGGTCGGACGAGGCGCCGAGGTGATATTTGACGTCTCCCGAGCCTTCTACTTCGTCTGGCAGGAACGATCCGCCCTTGAATTCGTGGAACAGCGCGCGATGCGGCTTGGCCATGACCTGGCAAAGCACATTGAGCCGGCCGCGATGCGCCATTCCGAGAACGATTTCCTTCACGCCCAGAGCGCCGCCGCGCTTTATGATCTGTTCGAGCGCCGGCACGATCGATTCCGCGCCGTCGAGACCGAATCTCTTTGTGCCGGTGTATTTCACGTCGAGAAATTTTTCGAAGCCTTCCGCCTCGGCGAGCTTGCGCAGGATCGCGCGCTTGCCTTCCTGCGTGAAGACGATCTCTTTTTTCGGACCCTCGATGCGCGCCTGCAGCCACGCCTTTTCCTCGGGATTCGAAATATGCATGAATTCGAAGCCGATCGAGCCGCAATAGGTGCGGCGCAGGATCGTCACCATCTCGAATACGCTGGCCTGTTTCAGTCCCAGCACGCCGTCGATGAAGATCTTTCGGTCGTAGTCCTTGTCCTCGAAGCCATAGGTGGCGGGGTGCAATTCCCCGTGATCGGGGCGCTGCTCCAGCCCGAGCGGATCGAGGTGAGCATGCAAATGGCCGCGCATGCGATAGGCGCGGATCATCATGAGCGCGCGCACGCTGTCTCTGGTGGCGCGCTGCAGTTCCTCGCCGATCGGCGGCTCGGGCGCAACCGAAGGTCCAGGCGCGGCGCTTCCGGCCGGACTTGGAGCTTTGACGGGCGCCTTCGCTGTGGGCCAGTCGCCGTCCAGGGCGCTAACCCATTCGCTGCTGGCGGCCGGCGGCCAATCGGCGCGGGCCCAGGACGCGTTGGGCGCACCCGCGTCGGCCGGACGCGGGAACGCGCCAAGTTCAGCGAAAAACGCACGCCATTCGGGACTGACCGAGGCGGGGTCGGTCTCGTAGCGCGTCAGCAGATGTTCGAGGTAGGCGGCATTGCCGCCCTGCAAGAATGAAGTCGTCTCAAATTGATCGTTTTGAGAATTGAGCTGCGTGTCGACTCCGCCGCCGACTCCGCCGTTCGTTTCCAGGCGCGCCATCGTTCCTCCCGGACGCCGTTCGGCGTCCCATCCCTCTCCCCGCCAGCGGCGGGAGAGAGGGAACAATCGTCTCAGGCCTTGAGCGCTTCGACCAGGGTCTTGCCAAGACGCGCTGGCGAAGGCGAAATCCGAATGCCCGCAGCCTCCATCGCCGCGATCTTGCTTTCAGCGTCCCCCTTGCCGCCCGCGATTATCGCGCCGGCGTGGCCCATACGGCGGCCGGGAGGCGCGGTGCGGCCCGCGATGAAGCCGGCGATGGGCTTCTTGCGACCACGCTTGGCCTCGTCAATCAAGAATTGGGCCGCTTCCTCCTCGGCCGAGCCGCCGATCTCGCCGATCATGATTATCGACTTGGTGGCGTCGTCGGCGAGGAACAGCTCCAGAACCTCGATGAAGTCGGTGCCCTTGACCGGATCGCCGCCAATGCCGACGGCGCTGGTCTGACCGAGACCCTCGCGGGTGGTCTGGAACACGGCTTCATAGGTCAGCGTGCCCGAACGGGAGACGACGCCGACCGTTCCGCGGCTGAAGATATTGCCCGGCATGATGCCGATCTTGCACTCGCCGGCAGTGACGACGCCGGGGCAGTTGGGGCCGATCAGGCGGGACTTGGAGCCGGAAAGCGCGCGCTTCACGCGGATCATGTCATGCACCGGCACGCCTTCGGTGATCGCGACGATCAGCGGGATTTCGGCGTCGATCGCCTCGCAGATCGCGTCGGCGGCGCCTGGCGGCGGCACGTAGACGACAGTAGCGTCTGCTCCAGTTTTCGCGCGCGCCTCAGCGACCGTATCGAAAACGGGAAGGTTGATATGCGTCGTTCCGCCCTTACCGGGGGAGACGCCGCCAACCATGCGGGTGCCATAGGCTATCGCTTGCTCAGAGTGAAAAGTGCCGGTCTTGCCGGTAAAACCCTGACAAATGACCTTGGTGTTTTTGTCGATCAGCACTGACATGTGTCGAAATTCCAGGGGACGACCGGCGTATTATGCCGAGATTTCACTTTTTAGAGACAGACCAAACAAAACGCGGCGATCCCCGCTCCACGTTTTAGAATTTCCGGATCGCCGCATAGCTGCTGCGAACTCTCTATCCGGTTCCAAACTATTTGGGATGGGCGCTTGTTTCAAGGCAGAATGCGCTCAGCGGGCGGGCGCCAGCGATCAAATAAGCATCAATGCTGCGCGCGCTGAGATTTTCTGAGCAAAACGACGGCGCCGCCGCTGAGCGTGATTGGCGCCTGTTGATGTCTTCGCGTGATGAAAGTCAGCGAATATCAGCGCGACGCATCGAAAAATCAGTTGAGCAGCGATCCCGCGAGATCTCTCAGTTCGGCCTCTCCTGCGCGGAAATGGACGTGCCATTCGTCGACGCCGAGGCTGCTGGCGCTAATTTCGGTGATTTGAGGCGAAGAGATGTGGTTTGAAGACATGACGCAAACCGCCCGGCGCGTGCCGGCCGCATTCGCGACGCCGATGACCGCCGCACCCGAGAATCCGGCGATCATTTCCTGATCGGCGACGGAGAAAATCGAACAGACATATCTGCGCCCCGACGCGCCTCGCCAGGAATAAAATCTCTCGCGCAGTTCGGACTCGTCGAGAGACGCGAGTTTTTGTCCTTGCGGCGCCATCAGGTTTTTGGACTCAATCACAGTCATGGCGCCCTCCAGCGCGATGCAAGCTCACAACAAGAACATCAATGGAACAAAAAGAGATCAAAGTCAACGGCAGAACGCACGCGCACGCTCTATCTCACGGACTCGGCATGGGAGGCGAACCTCTGCCCGCCGAAGCTTGGCGCGGCAGAACTTTAAACATGCCTCTTCGGCAGGCCGGGAGCCGCCTAGTCCCAGTTAATTGGTCGCGAGCGGCGCCTTTTCAAGGTCAAGCCCGCCGCCTTCGGTGCGTTTCCACGCGGCTCCGCAGGCCTTGGCCAGCTCCCTTACGCGCAAAATATAACTTTGACGCTCGGTAACTGAAATAACGCCACGAGCGTCCAGCAAGTTGAATGCGTGCGACGCCTTTATGCATTGGTCATATGCCGGAAGAGCCAGCAGATGCTTTGTATTCGTCTCGCCTTCTCCGAGCCCAAGCAAACGCTTGCACTCGGCCTCGGCCGCGCTGAAATCCGAGAAAAGCTTGTCCGTGTTGGAAAACTCGAAGTTGTGTCTTGAATATTCCTGTTCAGCCTGAAGGAATACGTCGCCATAACTCACGCGATCAGCGCCTTCTCCACCGTTGAAATTCAGATCCATGATACTGTCGACGCCCTGCAGATAGCAGGCGAGCCGTTCAAGACCATATGTGAGTTCTCCCGCGACGGGCGCGCATTCGAAGCCGGCCACTTGCTGGAAATAGGTGAATTGCGAAACCTCCATGCCGTCGCACCAGCATTCCCAGCCGAGCCCCCAGGCGCCGAGGGTCGGGCTTTCCCAGTCATCTTCGACGAAGCGGATGTCGTGCAGGCGCGCGTCAAGCCCGATAGCGGCCAGCGAGGAAAGATAGAGCTGCTGCAAATCGGCGGGCGAGGGCTTCAGAATCACCTGAAATTGATAGTAATGCTGGACGCGATTGGGGTTTTCGCCGTAGCGGCCGTCCTTGGGGCGGCGGCACGGTTGCGCATAGGCCGCGCGCCAGGGTTTCGGCCCCAGCGCCCGCAGCGTTGTCGCTGGATGAAAGGTGCCGGCGCCCATCTCCATGTCATAGGGCTGGAGAATGACGCAGCCCTGCGCCGCCCAGAACTGCTGAAGGGTGAGGATAAGTCCCTGGAACGACTTGGTTGGGGAGAGGGCAGGCGCGGTCATGGATTTGTCCTGATAGCGAAGGGAGCTGACTGGCGGCTTACACCCTATTGGAGCTGTTCGCGAGGCTCGGGCTGTCGATTCTCCAGCTCTTGACCAGCCCCCGCCCAACCGTCGGTTCCGTCCGGATACCAGTAGACCTTAGTATAGCCGGCGCCCAATGCGCGCTTGGCGGCGTTCCATGACATCCAGCAGTCCTTGAGGCAATAAAACACGAGTGGCTTGGACTTTTCGCCCGCAGTCGCGCGCGCGAGCCCGGCTTCGAAATAGCGCCGGGTCGATTCGGCCAATTCGCCGTAGCCGGTGTCCGGGAGCCAGATGCTGCCCGGAATATCGGCGCGCGGCGCGTCGCGCCACACCGTGCCTTTGGGAAGTCCGGCCGGTTTTGGCGGGCGAGGCAGTGTGTCGACGAATATGGCCGTTTTTTTTGACCAGATTTCCAGCGCGCGAGCCGTATCGAGGACGGTCGCGCCCTTCAGCGTCGCGGGAACCGGGGCGCGATAGTTTTCCAGCCTGTAGCCGGCCGGCTCATTGGGCGCGGCGGTTTCGGCGGCGGCGCTGGGAGCAAGACCTAAAGCGGCGAGCAGAAGCAGCAGGCCGGCGCGGAGGGATCGCCCGCGCGTCATTGGGCCGCCGGGGTTGGCCGCCCCTCTTCATCCAGCATTGGAACGCCATAGTCCTGCAGGATTTTATCTAGCGCGCCCTTGTTCTGGGCTATGAACTGATTGAGATCGCGCTTCCAGTTCTGGTCGGAGTGGCGCACGCCAAAGGCGATACGGAAGCTCATCCGAGCGCCCTTGGCGTCGGCGATCGGCGTCACGATCAGTTTGCTGTTCGCTCTTTTTGCGTAATAGCCAGCGAAGGGCCCCCAAAGGATCGCGACGTCCAGATCTCCCTTCTCCAGATCGGCGATCATGGCCGCGCTCGGAGATTCGACGCGCGTGTCGACCATCAGAGCATAGGGCTTTACAGCGCCGAGCAGCCCGTTCGTCGCGAGAATATTGCCGGGAGGCGTGTTGGCGACAAGGCCGATGTGGCGCCCTTCCGCCTTCAGGCGCGGATCATCGAGCGACTTGAGGTCCGCGAGGTCCGAACCGGCGCGCGTCACGATGGCGTAGGTCGTGTGATAGTAGGGGTTCGTCGGCTGGACGAGATCATTGCCCTGGGGAACGCCAAGAATGACGTCGCAAAGATGGGCGTTCAGAGTATTGCGCACGAAGCCGGTGGCGCCGGGGTAATAGGCGTAAACGACGTCCTTGCCGAGCTTCGCGCCGAGCAGTTGCGCGATCTTGTTTTCAAAGCCTTCGCCTTTCTCATTGGAGAATGGCAAATTATTGGGGTCGGCGCAGACGCGCAGAACCTTGGGATCAACCAGCTCGATCGAGCCCGCGTTATCCTGGCCGCGCGCGCCGAAGTCCGGCCCCAGATTTTGCGCGACCGCCGCCTGCGCGGAAAAAACCACGACGGCGGCGGTGATGGCCAGCAAAGCAATTCCGCCGAGTCCAGGACGTTTTGACGGCGTCACAATCAACTCCACGGCGGAGGCCCGCTTCTTTACTTGGCGCTCATGCACTTGGTTTCAGCGTCCGAGAAAGCGGCAGGCTTGTCTTCCTTCTTCTCGGGACGGCCGCGGCCAACTGCTTCGGTCGAGCGCGCGCGCAGGTAGATATAGAGATCGTCGAGATAGCACATGGCGTTCTTGTTGTCGGCGAAGGCCGGCATCACGCTGTCATTTCCCGCCTGCTTGTTCACGCGACCGCCGATAACGATGCCGGAAAATTCCGCATAATCGAAGCGCTTGACCGAATCCTTCAGAGCCGGAGCATAAGTCGAGCCTTCGGCGTTCGGGCCATGGCAGACGTGGCATTCCGCGTGGTAGCGGCGGTATCCGGAGAATGTGTAGAAGTCGACCGTGCCATCCGGCTGGACGTTATAGGTGGGGTCGCCCTTGGCGTCGAAATATTTGCCGTCTACCGACTTGACCGCCTTGGGATCACCCGGGGCCTCCGCGCGAGCGGCGGACGCGAAACTCACGATAACGCCCAGGGCGAGCGCCCCGGCCAGCGACAGTCTCATTACACTCTCCCGACGTTTCCTTGATTTTAAAAAAGGGCGCCCGGCGATGCGCCTCAAAGGTCGCATGCCGAGCGCCAACCTATCTATGTATCGCTCTATCAGTTGGGAAGAGCGAATACAGTCAACACGCCGCCGAGGGCGGTGTAATTGGCCAGCGACGCGTAGTTACCCACGGCGCCGAGACCTTCGTTGCTCTTCGACAGACCGGCCGCGAGACCGATGCCGGCCCAGCCGCCGACGCCCGAAAGCACCGCGACATACTGCTTGCCGGCGTGCTCATAGGTGATCACGTTGCCGATGATGCCCGACGGGGTCTTGAACTTATAGAGCTCCTTGCCCGTCTTGACGTCAACCGCCTTCAGATAGCCCTCAAGCGTGCCGTAGAAGGCCAAGCCGCCAGCGGTCGTGACCGTGCCGGACCACACCGAGAACTGCTCCTTGTCCGACCAGACGATCTTGCCGGTGCGCGCATCCCAGGCGATGAAGTTGCCGGTGTTGTCCGTCTTGTCGCCCAGCACATTGCCAGCCGGGAACATTTCCAGCGTCGCGCCGACGTAGGGCTGACCCGCCGTGTAGCTCACGCGGAAAGGCTCGTAGTCCATGCAGACGTGGTTCGTCGGCACGTAGAACAGGCCGGTGTCCGGGTTGAACGACGCCGGCTGCTCGTCCTTGGAGCCGAGAGCCGCCGGGCAGACGCCCTTGGTGTTGTTGTCTTCGCCGTTCTTCTCGGTCGAGAATTTGTCGACGACGAGCGGACGGCCATAGGTCTTGGAGCTCTTGTCCTGATCGACCTTGGTCGCCCAGTTGACGGCCGGATCATACTTTTCGGCGACCAGCAGCTCGCCGTTGGTGCGGTCGAGCGTATAGCCGAAGCCGTTACGATCGAAATGCACCGCGGTCTTGCGCTTGACGCCGCCGATGTCCTGGTCGGCGAGGATCACCTCGTTGATCGCGTCATAATCCCACTCGTCATGCGGGGTGAGCTGATAGACCCACTTCACGGCGCCGGTGTCGAGATTGCGCGCCCAGATGGTCATGGACCAGCGATTGTCGCCCGGACGCTGCTTCGGATTCCAGGTCGAGGGGTTGCCCGAGCCGTAATAGACGAGGTTCAGTTCCGGATCATAGGAATACCAGCCCCAGGTGGTGCCGCCGCCGGTCTTCCACTGCTCGCCTTCCCAGGTGTTGAGCCCCGAGTCCTTGCCGACCGGCTTGCCGAGATGAGTGGTCTTGTCGGGATCGATCAAAGTGTCGGAGTCAGGGCCCATGGAGTAGCCGCGCCACGCCAACTTGCCGTCGGCGACGTTGTAAGCGGTGATATGGCCGCGCACGCCGAACTCGCCGCCAGCGATGCCGACCAGCACCTTGTCCTTGAACACATGCGGAGCCGCGGTCGAGGTCTGACCCTTTGACGGATCGCCATTCTTGACCGACCAGACGAGCTTGCCGGACTTGGCGTCCAGCGCCACGAGCGTGGTGTCAGCCTGGGCGAGGAAAATCTTGCCGTCGGCATAGGCTAGGCCGCGGTTAACCGTGTCGCAGCACATCACCGGAACGACGCTCGGGTCCTGCTTGGGCTCGTATTTCCAGAGGATCTTGCCGTTGTCGTTCAGGTCGAGCGCGTAAACGATATTGGGGAACGGCGTGTGGATATACATCACGTCGCCGAGCACCAGCGGCGCGCCTTCGTGACCGCGCAGAACGCCGGTCGAGAAGGACCAGGCGGGAACCAGCTTGCTGACGTTCTCGGTGGTGATCTGCTTCAATGAGGAATAACGCGTATTGGCGTAATCGCCGGTCGGGGACACCCATTGCTTGGGGTCCTTCTGCAGGGTCAGCAAGTCATCGGCGTTCGCCGCGCCGAACGACAGCAGCGCGAGAACACCGACCGAAGTCGACAACAACAGCTTATGCATGAGCTTTTCCTCCTGACGATGCCGACGCGCGCATCTTAGTGGCGTCGTCGCCGACATCGCGCCATATTATGGCGTCTCGACAATGGGAAGGCGTTTTCCGTTTCTTGTCTCGCGTCGATCAAGCGAACCCTTTGCAATGTGCGGCTTCGTCGACCTCCGCAGAGAAGCTTCCGGTTCCCGTCCAGAAGACATCTTTTAAGTCGGAAACGGCGGGATAATATGGCGCCGCTTTTTAGAACGCAACCCGGGAAAAAAGAGTTCTATGGAGTTTGCGCCATCGGGGTCGGCGGGTCTTGATAAGCGGGGTTAATTGTCATGGTGCGGTGCGTTATACTGGCTCTATTCTTGAGCCTTTCATGCACAAAGCCTTCGCTCGCGGAGGGCTTTAGTCTCGAAGAAATCGCGCCGGGCGTCTTCGCGCATCAGGGCCAAACAGCACTGATGAACGGCGGCAATATCGGCGATATCGCCAACCTCGGCGCCATTGTCGGCGACGACGCCGTGGCCGTGATCGACACCGGCGGAAGCCTGATTGAAGGAAGGCAGTTTCTTGCCGCGTTGCAGCAAAAAGCCGCCAAGCCGATTCGCTACGTGATCAACACGCACGCTCATCCCGATCACATATTCGGGAACGGCGCTTTTGTAGCGCCCGATGTGACATTTGTCGGGCACAGGAATTGCCCCGCGCATTGGCTGCGCGCGGGCAGTTTTATCTGGAATCATTTCGCGCGGCGATGGGCGAGGCTCTCGATGGCGTCACCATAGTTGCGCCCACCCTGACCGTTGACGAGACGATGACGCTGGATATCGGTGGCCGCAAGATCGTTCTCACGGCCTGGCGAACCTCGCACAGCGATTGCGATCTCACCGTGCTGGACCAGCGGACCGGAACCCTGTTCGCCGGCGATCTGCTTTTCCTCCAGCATGTGCCCGTCGTGGACGGCAGCCTGCTCGGCTTTCTCGACGTCGCCGAACAACTGGCCAAAATACCCGCGACCCGCGTCGTGCCGGGCCACGGCCCGATGGTCGCGCCGTGGCCCAAGGCTCTTGACGACGAGCGGGCCTATCTGACGCGCCTGACCAGCGATTTGCGCGCGGCGATAAAGAAAGGCAACAATGTCGCGGATGCTGCGCGCGTGGCGGGACAGAGTGAACGCGGCGGGTGGCGCCTGTTCGATGATTATAATGGCCGCAACGCGACCGCCGGCTTCGCGGAACTGGAATGGGACGCGCCGTGATGGTCTTGAGGACGAAGACGGGCTTACAATCCAGGCCTCGGGAGGAGAATATGACGAAAAGCTGTTCACGTCGCGGGCCTGGCGTCGCCGCGTTCCTCGTTTGCCTCGGTTTCTGGAGCGTAGCGGTCGCTCAAACGCCGGCGCCCCCTGATCCCTGGCCCGATCTTGCGCGCGATCTGTTCCAGAATCGGCCGATGGCCATGGACGAAGCAGTGGCTCTCGAGGCCCCGACGCGCGCGGAGGACGCCGCCATCGTTCCCATGACGCTCCATTTGAAGGCGGCGGGGCTGCGACAGGCGACATTGGTCATCGACCAGAATCCGATGCCCATGGCTGCGGCGTTCACCTTCGGTGAAAACGCTGGGGTGACCTTCATGTCCACGCGCGTGCGGGTGAACTCCTACACCAATGTTCACGTCGTCGAGGAAACGGGCGACGGCGCTCTTCATGCGCAGGTGAAATTCGTCAAGGCGGCGGGCGGCTGTTCGGCGCCGACCGTCAAGAACCTGGATGAAGCGGCCGCTCATCTGGGGCAGATGAAATACCGGGAATTCAAAAGCGCGGAGGCCGGTCGCCGCGAAGCCCAGATCATGATTCGCCACCCGAATAATTCCGGAATGCAGATGGATCAGCTCACGCATCTCTACATCCCCGCGCACTATATTGATAAGGTCGAAGTGCGACAGGGCGGCGATCTGATTTTCTCGATGGAAGGCGGAATTTCGCTTTCCGAGGACCCGAATTTTCGATTCAGCTACGCCCCCAATGGCGCCAAGACCATTACTGTCGAAGCCCATGACACGAAGGGGAATGTCTTCAAGCAGGAGTGGCCTATCGGCGAAGCCTCTTAGGTTTCGTCAAGGTCATCCAAGGATTGCGCGCCGCTGGCCCTTACTGTGATAGCTGATGGCCGCCGCGGTTCTCAACCGCCCCAGATCATCAGGACCAGCGCGACAAGGAGCGGCGCCGACGCCAGGACACATATGGTGGAAACGCAAAGAATGGTCTGAGCGGGCACGACTTCCCCGGTCCCCGGGACGACGTGGCTTTTTCGAACGGTCGCGAACAACATCCTAATCACCCTCCCGGAGATCGCGGGTAGTCCAGCTCTGTGTGAGGAGGCGACCCGCGACGCTACGGTCGCCGAGAAGCTTAAATGCGTTGCGCCTGCAACTGTTTCAATTTTACGGTTCCAGGGTAAAAATGAGGTTGATGCATGCGCGACTGTTCGCCTGCGGGCGACCGCGACGGCCGGCATTTAAGCTTTTGTGCAAGAGGACCGGCGCTCAAGCGTTCCGGAACGCCGCCGCGTTAAGCAATCAGGTCTTCCCTGATCATCCGCTGTCCGCGCCGCAAGGTCTTCTAGTTTGGGGAATATTCCGTTAACGCGCCGCGGCCAGCGGCTGCCGCTTGGGCGCGCTGCGTCCCCGCGAGGCCGGATGCGCGGGCGCTTCGGTGGCGGCCTTCTCGCTGAACAGCTCCGCGAGTTTTTCGGTCATGGCTCCGCCAAGTTCTTCGGCGTCCACAATGGTGACCGCGCGGCGGTAATAGCGCGTCACGTCATGGCCGATGCCGATGGCGATCAATTCGACCGGGGATTTCGTTTCAATGTCGAAGATGATCTGGCGCAGATGCCGTTCCAGATAATTGCCGGGGTTGACCGATAGCGTCGAGTCGTCCACCGGAGCGCCGTCCGAAATCATCATCAGGATGCGGCGCTGTTCGGGGCGCGCCAGCAGCCTGCGGTGCGCCCAGTCGAGGGCCTCGCCGTCGATGTTTTCCTTTAGCAGCCCCTCGCGCATCATCAGGCCGAGGTTTCGCCGCGCGCGGCGCCAGGGCGCGTCGGCGGCCTTGTATATAATATGCCTGATGTCGTTGAGCCGGCCGGGATTGGGTTTCTTGCCCTCGTTGATCCAGGCTTCGCGCGACTGCCCGCCTTTCCAGGCTCTGGTGGTGAAGCCGAGAATCTCGACCTTGACGCCGCAGCGCTCCAGCGTCCGCGCCAGAATATCCGCGCAGGTGGCGGCGACCGTGATCGGACGCCCGCGCATGGAGCCGGAATTGTCGAGCAGCAGGGTCACGACGGTGTCGCGGAAATCCGTGTCTTTCTCGCGCTTGAACGAGAGCGGCTGCTGTGGGTCGATAATCACGCGCGGCAGGCGCGCGGGATCGAGCATCCCCTCTTCGAGGTCGAACTCCCAGGAGCGGCTCTGCTGCGCCATCAGCCGGCGCTGGAGCCGGTTGGCGAGGCGGCCGACCACCGAGGAAAGATGCAGGAGCTGCTTGTCGAGATAGGAGCGCAGCCGGTCCAGCTCCTCGGCGTCGCAAAGCTCTTCGGCGCGCACCATCTCGTCGAATTTCGTGGTGTAGGCCTTGTAGTCATTGCCGGAGCGCTCGCTTGCGGGCGTGTTGGGACGTCGGGCGTCCGAGGCCTCGTCGGCCTCGCCGCCGTCGGACTCCTCCTGCGATTCGCCATAGGGCGCGTCGGCGGATTCGGCTTCCCCTTCCTGCTGCGAATTGTCGGAGGCCATCGCCGTGTCCATTTCGGACTTGCTTTGCGCCTCGTCCTTCTGGTCCTGCTCGCTCTCGCTCTGGTCGGGATTTTGCGGCGGCTCCTCGTTGTTTTCGTCCGTCTCTTCCTCGTTGTTCTGCTCCGGCCCGGACATGTCGAGGCTCGCGAGAAGATGCTGCACGATCTGCGCGAAGCCGCGCTGATCCTCTATAGCGCCCGAGAGCCGGTCGAGATCAGCGCCGGCGCGCTCCTCGACGAAGCCCTGCCATAGATCGACGATTTTTTTTGCGTGCGGCGGCGGCGCGAGGCCGGTCAGCCGCTGCCTCGCGATAAGGGCCAGCGCGTCCTCCAGCGGAGCGTCGGCGCGGCTGCTGACGGCGTCGTAATTCGCCCTTTGATAGCGGTCGTCCAGCATGGCGGCGATATTGCTCGCGACGCCGCTCATGCGCCTCGCGCCGATCGATTCGACGCGCGCCTGCTCGATCGCGTCGAAGGCCGCGCGCCCTTCCATCGTGGTGGGCGAGAAACGGCGGTGGATCGCGTCATTGTGGCAGGCGAGGCGCAGCGCCATGGAATTGGCGCAGCCGCGCAGAATGGCGGCGTCCCTGGGCGAGAGCTTGCGCGGCGGGTCGGGGAGGCGCGCCTTGGCGCCTTCCTCGGTGGAGATGAGGGAAGGGCGCTCGGGCGCGAAGCTCACGTCGAGATCGGGCGATTTCGCCATGGCGCGCATGGCCCCGGCGACGGCGCGCTTGAAGGGCTCCTGCGGCGCGTCCTTGGATTGCGCGGGTCGGCGGTTGCTGCTCATGATTCTCGGGTGCTGTTTTTACTTTCGGCAAATATGCGGGCCGCGCTGCGTCTATGGCCTCTCGATCGCCCTGACTTGGTAACAAGGCTGAATTCTCATGTATGGTCAGGGCGCGCCGACATTTCTGTGCGCAATGATTACAGCGTAAGATGCATATATGCAAAAGCTCTTGAAAGACCCCTGCGGAGATTGGTCATGAGGCGCTTGTGGCGCTTGGTTTCCGGATTACCGGCGGAAAACCTGCCGGGAAGGTGAAAAAATCCCGCAAAACAATTCATTCTCCGCTTGACGTGGGCGGAAGCCGCGATTAGGTTCCGCCCACTTTCGACAGGCCGTAGTTCCACGCCGTCGCAGACGAACTCGTCAGCGACACTCCGGATCTAAACGCTGTCGCCTTGCCTGTGACGCCAAAACAGTTGGTAATCATACCCTCGCCCGCAAGGGCATGGGACAGGAAGGCACGATCCCGGTTCCGCCGGGGTCCTCTGCGCTTGGAGCGCCTCGGTCAAAAGACTGAGCGCGCTCGGCTCGTTTGCGCCGCCTTAGAACGGCGCCGGCGGGTTTAAATAGAAATTCACCATTCGCTCGAAGCGAAGGAAAGCTTGATGCCGACGATCAGCCAGTTGATCCGCAAGCCGCGGCAACCGAAGACATACCGCGAGAAGTCGCGCCACATGACCGCCTGCCCGCAGAAGCGCGGCGTTTGCACGCGCGTCTATACGACCACGCCGAAGAAGCCGAACTCGGCTCTCCGCAAGGTCGCCAAGGTGCGCCTCACCAATGGTTTCGAGGTGATCGGCTATATTCCGGGCGAGGGCCACAACCTCCAGGAACACTCGGTGGTGATGATCCGCGGCGGCCGCGTCAAGGATCTTCCGGGCGTTCGCTATCACATTTTGCGCGGCGTCCTCGATACTCAGGGCGTCAAGGATCGTAAGCAGCGCCGTTCGAAGTATGGCGCGAAGCGTCCGAAGTAAGGAGCCAGGGCGATGTCGCGACGTCACAGAGCGGAAAAGCGGGAAGTCATCGAAGACGCCAAGTTCGGCGATCTCATTCTCACGAAATTCATGAACTCCATCATGTACGACGGCAAGAAGTCGGTCGCGGAAGCGATTGTCTACGGCGCCTTCGACATCATCGAGTCCAAGGCCAAGAGCGATCCTCTCGCCATATTCAAGACCGCGCTCGACAATGTCGCGCCGGCGATTGAAGTGCGGTCGCGCCGCGTCGGCGGCGCCACCTATCAGGTGCCGGTCGAGGTGCGCAACGAGCGCCGTCAGGCGCTGGCGATCCGCTGGATCATCAACGCAGCCCGCGACCGCAACGACAAGACCATGGTGGATCGTCTGTCGGCCGAGCTGCTGGACGCCTCCAACAATCGCGGCGCCGCCGTGAAGAAGCGCGAAGACACGCACCGCATGGCGGAAGCCAACCGCGCCTTCTCGCACTACCGCTGGTAACCGCTTTTCCGCCCTATCGAGGACGTTTCAATGCCCCGCTCCCATCCGATCGAGGACTATCGCAACTTCGGCATCATGGCCCACATCGACGCGGGCAAGACGACGACGACCGAGCGTATCCTCTATTATTCCGGCAAGAGCCACAAGATCGGCGAGGTGCATGAAGGCGCCGCGACGATGGATTGGATGGAGCAGGAGCAGGAACGCGGCATCACGATCACTTCCGCCGCGACGACGACCTTCTGGAACGGCAAGCGTCTGAACATCATCGACACTCCCGGCCACGTCGACTTCACCATTGAGGTCGAGCGTTCGCTGCGCGTGCTCGACGGCGCCGTATGCGTGCTCGACGGCAACCAGGGCGTCGAGCCCCAGACCGAGACCGTCTGGCGCCAGGCCGACAAGTACAACGTGCCGCGCATCGTGTTCGTCAACAAGATGGACAAGATCGGCGCCGACTTCTACCGCTGCGCCGAAGAGATCCAGACCCGCGTCGGCGGCCGTCCGGTCTGCGTGCAGTTGCCGATCGGCTCCGAGAGCAATTTCAAGGGGATCATCGATCTCATCCGCATGAAGGCGGTCGTCTGGGAAGACGAAGGCCTCGGCGCGAAATATCACGACGAAGAGATTCCCGCCGATATGCTCGACAAGGCGAAGGAATATCGCACGACGCTGATCGAAGCCGCGGTCGAACTCGACGACGACGCGATGGCCGCCTATCTCGATGGCGAGGAGCCCAGCGAAGAGACGCTCAAGAAGCTGATCCGCAAGGCTGTTCGCGGCATTGTGTTCCATCCGGTGTTTTGCGGCTCGGCCTTCAAGAACAAGGGCGTGCAGCCTCTGCTTGACGCCGTTGTCGACTTCCTGCCGTCGCCGATCGATCGTGAGGCGATCAAGGGCGTCGACATGGACACGGGCGCGGATATGGTCCGCAATCCGAGCGACGACGAGCCCTTCTCCATGCTTGGCTTCAAGATCATGGACGACCCTTTCGTCGGCACCATCACCTTCTGCCGCGTCTATTCCGGCAAGATCGAATCCGGCACGACCGTGCTCAATTCGACCAAGGACAAGAAAGAGCGTGTCGGCCGCATGCTGCTGATGCACGCGAACAATCGCGAAGACATCAAGGAAGCTTTCGCCGGCAACATTGTCGCTCTGGCGGGCCTCAAGGAAACCCGCACGGGCGACACGCTTTGCGACATGCAGAAGCCGGTCATCCTGGAGCGCATGGAGTTTCCCGAGCCGGTGATCGAGATCGCCATCGAGCCGAAGACCAAGGCGGACCAGGAAAAACTCGGAATCGCGCTACAGAAGCTTGCGGCCGAAGATCCCTCCTTCCGCGTGTCGACGGATTTCGAAAGCGGCCAGACCATCCTCAAAGGCATGGGCGAACTGCATCTCGACATCAAGGTCGACATTCTGAGGCGCACTTACAAGGTCGACGCCAATATCGGCGCGCCTCAGGTCGCCTATCGCGAGCGTCTGACCAAGAAGGTCGACATCGACTATACGCACAAGAAGCAGACCGGCGGCACCGGTCAGTTCGCGCGCGTCATCATCACCTTCGAGCCCAATGAGCCGGGCGCCGGGAATGTCTTCGAGTCTAAGATCGTCGGCGGCTCCGTGCCGAAGGAATATATCCCGGGCGTCGAAAAGGGCATCAACAGCGTCATGGGTTCGGGCATTCTCGCCGGCTTCCCGGTTGTCGACGTCAAGGCGACGCTGACCGACGGCGGCTTCCACGACGTCGACTCGTCGGTTCTCGCCTTCGAAATCGCGTCCCGCGCGGCCTTCCGCGAGGCTCTTCAAAAGGGCGCTTCGGTGCTGCTTGAACCGATCATGAAGGTCGAGGTCGTGACGCCTGAAGAATATACCGGCTTCGTCATCGGCGATCTGAACTCGCGTCGCGGTCAGATCCAGGGTCAGGACATGCGCGGCAACGCGGTTGTCATCGACGCCATGGTGCCGCTGGCGAACATGTTCGGCTATGTCAATCAGTTGCGCTCCGGCACGCAGGGCCGCGCCAACTACACGATGCAATTCGATCACTATGAACAGGTGCCCGAGGCGGAATCGAAGAAGGTTCAGGCGAAATTCGCCTGAGGCTGGATCGCGCTGGGTTTTAGGAACGACTAAGGAGACTGGCCATGGCCAAGGAAAAGTTCTCACGCAACAAGCCGCATTGCAACATCGGGACGATTGGTCACGTCGACCATGGCAAGACGTCCTTGACGGCTGCGATCACGAAGGTGCTGGCCGAGTCGGGCGGGGCCACGTTCACGGCCTATGACCAGATCGACAAGGCTCCCGAGGAGCACGCGCGCGGCATCACCATTTCGACGGCTCACGTCGAATACGAGACGAAGAACCGCCATTATGCCCACGTCGACTGCCCCGGCCACGCCGACTATGTGAAGAACATGATCACCGGCGCGGCGCAGATGGACGGCGCGATCCTGGTGGTTTCGGCCGCCGACGGCCCGATGCCGCAGACCAGAGAGCACATCCTGCTCGCCCGCCAGGTCGGCGTTCCGGCGCTGGTGGTGTTCCTGAACAAGGTCGACATGGTCGACGATCCGGAGCTTCTGGAGCTGGTCGAGCTGGAAGTGCGCGAGCTGCTTTCGAAGTATGAGTTTCCGGGCGACGACATTCCGATCACCAAGGGTTCGGCGCTGTGCGCGCTGGAGAACAAGCAACCCCGAGATCGGCCATGACGCGATCCTGAAGCTGATGGAGACGGTCGACGCCTACATCCCGCAGCCTGAGCGTCCGAAGGATCAGCCCTTCCTGATGCCGGTCGAGGACGTGTTCTCGATTTCGGGCCGCGGCACGGTTGTGACGGGCCGCATCGAGCGCGGCATCATCAAGGTCGGCGAGGAAGTCGAGATCGTCGGGATCAAGCCGACGGTGAAGTCGACGGTGACCGGCGTTGAAATGTTCCGCAAGCTGCTGGATCAGGGCGAGGCGGGCGACAATGTGGGCTGCCTGCTGCGCGGCACGAAGCGCGAGGACGTGGAGCGCGGCCAGGTGCTGTGCAAGCCCGGCTCCGTCAAGCCGCACACGAAGTTCAAGGCCGAGGCCTATATTCTGACGAAGGAAGAGGGCGGCCGTCATACGCCGTTCTTCACCAACTATCGTCCGCAGTTCTACTTCCGCACGACGGACGTGACCGGCATCGTGACGCTCCCCGAGGGCGTGGAGATGGTGATGCCGGGCGACAATGTGGCGATGGAAGTGGCGCTGATCGTGCCGATCGCCATGGAGGAGAAGCTGCGCTTCGCCATCCGTGAAGGCGGCCGCACCGTCGGAGCCGGCGTGGTCGCGTCGATCATCGAGTGATTTGGACTAATCCGGACCGCGGGGCAAGCGCCTCGCTTTCATGAATAGAGTTGCGAGCCCCGTCGGGCTCGCGATCAAGGGGCGAGCCGATTTGCTCGCGGTCCCAGGGGATCAAAGACAATGAACGGTCAGAACATCCGGATTCGCCTGAAGGCATTCGATCACCGGATTCTCGATACGTCGACGAAGGAGATCGTCTCGACGGCGAAGCGCACCGGCGCGCAAGTGCGGGGGCCAATTCCGTTGCCGACGAAGATCGAGAAGTTCACGGTGAACCGCTCGCCTCACATCGACAAGAAGTCACGCGAGCAGTTCGAAATCAGGACGCACAAGCGCGTTCTCGATATCGTCGATCCTACGCCGCAAACGGTTGACGCGCTGATGAAGCTCGATCTGGCCGCAGGCGTCGACGTCGAGATCAAGCTCTAAGACAATTTAAGGAATTCGGACGGCTCTTCACGGAGAGCGCGTCCAGCGAAGGAATTGGATCATGCGGTCGGGCGTTATCGCGCAAAAGGTCGGAATGACCCGCATCTTCACCGATGCGGGCGAACATGTGCCTGTCACGGTTCTCAAGCTCGACGGCTGCCAAGTCGTCGCGCACCGGACCCAGGAGCAGAACGGCTATACCGCCGTTCAGCTGGGCGTCGGCCGCGCCAAGGTTAAGAATGTGTCCAAGGCGGAGCGTGGCCGCTTCGCGGTGGCGAAGGTCGAGCCGAAGATGAAGCTCGCCGAGTTCCGTGTCGAGGAGGCGGATCTCCTGCCGGTCGGCGCTGAAATCACTGCGGATCATTTCGTCGTCGGTCAGTTCGTCGACGTGACGGGCACCTCGATCGGCAAGGGCTTCGCCGGTCCGATGAAGCGCTGGAACTTTGGCGGCCTCCGCGCCACACATGGCGTCTCGGTCTCGCATCGTTCGCATGGTTCGACCGGCGGCCGTCAGGATCCCGGCAAGACCTTCAAGAACAAGAAGATGGCCGGCCACATGGGCACGGATCGGGTGACGACGCAGAACCTTCGCGTCGTGCAGACCGATGTTTCCCGGGGTCTCGTGCTCGTCGAAGGCGCCGTGCCCGGCCATGCCGGCGGCTGGATTTTCGTTCGCGACGCGGTAAAGCGCGCGCTTCCGGCGGAGGCTCCCAAGCCAGGCAAGTTCCGCCTGGCGGATGCCGCCGCCCCGCAAGAAGAAAAGAAGGAGGACTGAGCCGTGAAGATCGACGTTACGTCGTTCGACGGTCAGACGGCCGGTTCGATCGAACTCTCCGACGAGGTGTTTGGCCTCGAGCCCCGCGCGGATCTGATTGCGCGTTACATCCGCTGGCAGCTCGCCAAGCGGCGCGCTGGCACGCATGCGGTCAAGAACCGCGCCGAGATCTGGCGCACCGGCAAGAAGATGTACAAGCAGAAGGGCACGGGCGGCGCTCGCCACGGGTCCGCGCGCGTGCCGCAGTTTCGCGGCGGCGGCCGGGCCTTCGGTCCGCAGGTTCGCAGCCATGAACATGAGCTCACCAAGAAGGTGAAGGCTCTGGCGCTGCGTCACGCCCTTTCCGCCAAGGTCAAGGACGGCTCTATCGTGATCTGGGAGAACGCCCAGCTTGCCGAGCCCAAGACCAAGGTGCTGAAGGCCGGGTTTGAAAAGACCGGGCTGGCGAGCGCGCTGATCATCGATGGCGCCGCGCCGCAGACGAATTTCGCCCTGGCCGCGCGCAACATCCCCATGATCGACGTGTTGCCGGTCGAGGGCGTCAATGTTTACGACATTATCCGTCGCGAGAAGCTGGTTCTGACCCGCTCTGCGGTCGATGCGCTGGAGGCGCGGCTGAAATGAGCAAGGATCCCCGCCATTACGACGTGATCGTCGCTCCGGTGATTACCGAGAAGGCGACGCTAGCGGCAGAAAATAATCAGGTCGTCTTCAAGGTCGCGCGCACCGCGACCAAGCCGCAGATCAAGGCTGCGGTCGAAGGACTTTTTGATGTCAAGGTCGAGGGCGTGAACACTCTCGTCCGCAAGGGCAAGGTCAAGGCGTTCCGCGGCATTCGCGGCAAGCAGAGCGACGTCAAGAAGGCGGTCGTGACGCTGGCCGAAGGCCACAAGATCGACGTGACGACGGGACTCTAAGGGAAGGCTCGAGGACAAGAACATGGCGCTGAAGACATTCAAGCCGGTCACGCCGAGCCTTCGCCAGCTCGTGATCGTTGACCGCAAGGATCTTTACAAGGGCAAGCCGGTCAAGACATTGACCGAAGGCCAGTCGTCGAAGGGCGGCCGCAACAACAACGGCCGCATCACGGTTCGTTTTCGCGGCGGCGGACACAAGCAGACCTATCGCATCATCGACTTCAAGCGCCGCAAGCTCGACGCGCCGGCGAAGGTGGAGCGGATCGAATATGATCCGAACCGCACGGCTTTCATCGCGCTCATCCGCTATGCCGACGGCGAACTCGCCTACATCCTCGCGCCGCAGCGTCTTGCCGTGGGCGACGAGGTCGTCTCGGGCCAGCAGGTCGACGTGAAGCCGGGCAACGCCATGCCGGCGGCCAATATTCCGGTCGGCACGATCGTCCATAACGTCGAGATGAAAATCGGCAAGGGCGGCGCGATCGCCCGGTCCGCGGGCACTTATGCGCAGATCGTCGGCCGCGACCAGGGCTATGTGATCCTGCGGCTGAACTCGGGCGAGCAGCGCCTGGTGCACGGCCAGTGCTTCGCCACCATCGGCTCGGTGTCGAACCCTGATCACATGAACACCACGGTCGCAAAGGCGGGGCGTTCTCGCTGGCTCGGCCGTCGTCCGCACAATCGCGGCGTGACCATGAACCCGATCGACCATCCGCACGGCGGCGGCGAAGGCCGCACCTCTGGCGGTCGTCATCCGGTCACGCCCTGGGGCAAGCCGACAAAGGGCAAGAAGACCCGCAGCAACAAATCGACTGATCGTTTCATCGTGTCCTCGCGGCACGCCCGCAAGAAGAAGGGCTGATCCATGGCTCGCTCTATTTGGAAAGGCCCGTTCGTCGACGGCTATCTGCTCAAGAAGGCGGACGCTTCGCGCGGCACGGGTCGTTCGGAAGTCATCAAGATGTGGAGCCGCCGCTCCACCATTCTGCCGCAGTTCGTGGGCCTCACCTTTGGCGTCCACAACGGGCACAAGCACATTCCGGTCAATGTCACGGAAGACATGATCGGTCACAAGTTCGGCGAATTCGCTCCGACGCGCACCTTCCACGGTCACGCGGCGGACAAGAAGTCGAAGAGAGGCTAAAGGCGATGTCGAAGCCCAATAATCCAGCCCGGATCGCGGAAAACGAGGCGAAGGCCGTCGCGCGCATGCTGCGCGTCTCGCCGCAAAAGCTCAATCTTCTCGCCCAGCTCATTCGCGGCAAGAAGGTTGAACGCGCCCTCGCCGATCTGCAGTTCTCGCGCAAGCGCAGCGCGCTCGACGTGAAGAAGACGCTGGAAAGCGCCATCGCCAACGCCGAGAACAATCATGGACTCGATGTCGACGACCTGGTCGTCTCGCAGGCTTTTGTCGGCAAGGCGCTGGTGATGAAGCGTTTCCACGCCCGTGCGCGCGGCCGCGCCAGCCGGGTCGAGAAGCCCTTCTCAAATCTCACGATCATCGTGCGCGAAGTCCAAGCGCAGGCGCAGGCTTAAAGGAGCACCCCATGGGTCAGAAGGTCAATCCGATCGGGCTGCGCCTTGGCGTCAACCGCACCTGGGACTCGCGCTGGTTCGCGTCCAAGGGCGAATACGCCAAGCTCCTGCACGAAGACATCGCCATCCGCGAGGCCATTTCCAAGACGCTGAAGCAGGCGGCGGTTTCGCGCATCGTCATCGAACGCCCGCACAAGAAGTGCCGCGTCACGATCTATTCCGCCCGCCCCGGCGTCGTCATCGGCAAGAAGGGCGCGGACATCGACAAGATCCGCAAGCTCGTCAGCAAGCTGACCGGCAGCGAAGTGGTCATCAACATCGTCGAAATCCGCAAGCCGGAAGTCGAAGCCACTCTGGTCGCGGACTCGATCGCGCAGCAGCTGGAGCGCCGCGTGGCCTTCCGCCGCGCCATGAAGCGCGCGGTCCAGTCGGCGATCCGTCTCGGCGCCCAGGGCATCCGCATCAACTGCTCGGGCCGTCTCGGCGGCGCCGAAATCGCCCGTCTTGAGTGGTATCGCGAGGGCCGCGTTCCTCTGCACACGCTGCGCGCGGATGTCGACTACGGCGTCGCCACCGCTCATACCGCCTATGGCGCTTGCGGCATCAAGGTCTGGATCTTCAAGGGAGAGATCCTTGAACATGATCCGATGGCGCAGGACAAGCGTTTCGCTGAACAGGCCGCTGGCGGCGGCGACCACCATCACGGCGATCGTGATCGCGATCGGGATCGCCCCCGCCGTCGCGAACCTCGCGACGCTGCGTAACGCAATAAATTGACTTGGAGCTTGCTCCGCCGAGACGCGAGGCGCTGGCTCTAAAGCCGAATTCGAGAGTTCGACATCATGTTGCAACCCAAACGCACGAAGTTCCGCAAGGCCTTCAAAGGCCGCATCCACGGCGCCGCAAAGGGCGGCTTCTCGCTGAACTTCGGCCAGTTCGGCTTGAAGGCGTTGGAGCCGGAGCGCATCACCGCGCGCCAGATCGAGGCCGCGCGCCGCGCGATGACGCGCCATATGAAGCGCGCCGGGCGCGTGTGGATTCGCATCTTCCCCGATGTTCCGATATCCAAGAAGCCGACCGAAGTGCGTATGGGCAAGGGCAAGGGCGCTCCGGAATTGTGGGCGGTGCGCGTCGCCCCGGGCCGCATCATGTTCGAGATCGATGGCGTGCCGGCGCCGCTGGCGCGCGAGGCCCTGACCCTCGCAGCCGCGAAATTGCCGATCAAGACGCGCTTTATCGAACGCATCGCCGAGTGAGGATTTGACATCATGAAGGCCAAGCAGCATTTGTCCGATCTTCGCGCGCTTTCCGAGGATCAGTTGAACGACGAACTCCTCAAGCTCAAGAAGGAGCAGTTCAACCTGCGCTTTCAGCGGGCGACCGGACAGCTCGAAAACACCTCCCGCGTGCGCGTCGTGAGACGCGACATCGCACGGGCCAAGACCATCGCCGCGCAGAAGCGCGACCAGCAGCAAGGTTGAGTCACCGCCATGCCGAAGCGTATTCTCCAGGGCGTCGTCGTCAGCGACAAGCAGAACAAGACCGTTGTCGTGAAGGTCGAGCGCCGTTTCACCCATCCGCTGTTCCAGAAGACGGTTCGACGGACGAAAAACTATCACGCGCATGACGAAGCGGGCGTGTTCAAGGTCGGGGATGCGGTGACGATCGAAGAGACCGCGCCGATTTCCAGATTGAAGCGCTGGCGCGTCGTAGAAAACGCTCCCAAGGCCTGACGGCTGCGGGCGTAAAGGTCAGTTCCGGACGAAGTTGGCGGATGCGTCGAAACCAGACCGGATAAAAGAGGCGGGTAAGCCATGATACAGATGCAGACAAATCTCGATGTCGCCGACAACTCCGGCGCGCGCCGGGTCATGTGCATCAAGGTGCTGGGCGGATCGAAGCGGAAATACGCAGGCGTGGGCGACATCATTGTCGTGTCCATCAAGGAGGCGATTCCGCGCGGCCGCGTCAAGAAGGGCGACGTGCTGAAGGCCGTTGTCGTCCGTACGGCGAAGGACATCAAGCGCGCGGACGGATCGACCATCCGTTTCGACTCGAACGCGGCCGTTCTGATCAACAATCAGAAAGAGCCGATCGGCACCCGTATTTTCGGACCGGTCCCGCGCGAATTGCGCGCCAAGAACCACATGAAGATCATCTCGCTTGCGCCGGAGGTGCTGTAATGGCCGCGAAGATCAAGAAAGGCGACAAGGTCGTCGTTCTCGCGGGGCGCGACAAGGGCCGCACCGGCGAGGTCATCAAGGTCAATCCGGCCGAGGGCCGCGCGACCGTCGAGGGCGTCAACCAGGTCAAGCGCCATCAGCGCCAGACCAAGGACCGCGAAGCGGGGATCGTGACCAAGGCGGCTCCGATTGATCTGTCCAATCTCGCCGTCGCCGATCCCAAGGACGGCAAGCCGACCCGCGTCGGATTCAAGATTCTCGATGACGGCCGCAAGGTTCGCGTCGCCAAGCGTTCGGGAGAACAGATCGATGGCTGAGGAAAAGAAGCCGAAGGCCGCCAAGAGCGCGGACAAGCCCGCCAAAGGCGCGGCCGAACCCAAAAAGGCCGCCAAGAGCAAGGTCGCTGAAGCTGCGGGCTCGCATGACGACGGGTCGCGGTCGAAGACGAAAGTGAAGGCGGTTGCGCCCGAAGGCGTCTATACGCCGCGCATGAAGAAGCACTTCGAAGAGGTGGTTCGCGCCGAAATGACGAAGCAGTTCGGCTACAAGAACGCGCTCGAAGTGCCGGTGATCGACAAGATCGTGCTCAACATGGGCGTGGGCGAAGCGGTCAACAACTCGAAAAAGGTCACCTCGGCCGCGGGCGATCTCGCCCTGATCGCGGGTCAGAAGCCTGTAATCACCAGGGCTCGCCTGGCTATTTCGACCTTCAAGGTTCGCGAGAACATGCCGATCGGCGCCAAGGTCACCTTGCGCAAGACCCGAATGTATGAGTTTCTGGACCGGTTGATCACGATCGCGCTCCCGCGCGTTCGCGACTTCCGCGGCCTTAATCCGAAGTCGTTTGACGGGCGCGGCAATTTCGCGCTCGGCATCAAGGAGCACATCGTGTTCCCCGAGATCGACTACGACAAGGCTGAATCGATCCTCGGCATGGACGTCATCGTCTGCACGACGGCGAAGACCGATGAAGAGGCGCGCGCCTTGTTGAAGGCGTTCAATTTCCCGTTCCGGCAGTGAGGCGATACGCCTCAAACGCGGTAACCGAAAAGGCAAGACCAAATGGCCAAGAAGAGCGCGATAGAAAATAACAAGCGGAAGGTGAAGCTGTCCAAGGCCTTCGCCGGACGCCGGGCGCGGTTGAAAACCGTCGCCTGCGACGAGAGTCTGACGGCGGAAGAGCGTTTCGAAGCGCGTTTGAAGCTCGCGGAGCTCCCGCGCAACTCCGCGTTGAACCGGGTGCGCAACCGTTGCGAAATCTCGGGCCGCCCACGCGCCTTCTATCGCAAAATGAAGATGTCGCGCATCGCCTTGCGCGAACTCGGGTCCCGCGGCCTCGTGCCCGGTCTCGTGAAGTCCAGCTGGTAAGGGGAGCGGGAAAATGGCGATCAACGATCCGTTGGGCGATCTGCTCACCCGTATCCGCAATGCGCAGATGCGTCGTAAGGAAAAGGTTTCAACGCCTGGCTCCAAGCTGCGCGCGCATGTTCTGGACGTGCTGAAGGAAGAGGGCTATATCCGTGGCTATACGTCCACGGATTTCGGCAATGGCCGCACCGAGTTCGAAGTTGAGCTGAAATATTTCGACGGTCAGCCGGTAATCAAACAGATCGAACGCGTCTCGCGTCCCGGTCGGCGCGTTTACGCGGACGTCAACAGCGTCCCGCGCGTCGCCAACGGTCTGGGCGTCACGATCGTTTCCACGCCGAAGGGCGTGATGGCCGATCACGCGGCGCGTGAGAACAACGTCGGGGGCGAGGTTTTGTGCAAGGTCTTCTGATCTCGCGCAAAAGCCACACCATACAGGAATTGTAACCATGTCTCGTATCGGCAAGAAGCCCGTCGTCGTGCCGGCCGGCGTCACCGCCAAGGTCGACGGCCAGCTCGTATCGGTGAAGGGCGCCAAGGGCCAGCTCGAATTCCTGGTGCCCGACGACGTATCCGTCGTCTACCAGGACAATGCGATCAAGGTCGACCCGCGCAACGAAACCAAGCGCGCCCGCGCGCTGTGGGGCACCTCGCGCGCCCAGGTCAACAACATCGTGCTCGGCGTGACGACGGGGTTCGAGAAGAAGCTCGAAATCACCGGCGTCGGCTATCGCGCCGCGGTGCAGGGTAAGAACCTGCAGCTTGCGCTCGGTTACTCGCATGATGTGAATTATCCGATCCCCGCAGGCGTCACGATCACGACGCCCAAGCCGACGGAAATCACCATCAGCGGCATCGACAAGCGCCAGATCGGCCAGATCGCCGCAGAAATCCGCAGCCTGCGCGGACCCGAGCCCTACAAGGGCAAGGGCGTGAAATACGCCAATGAGTTTATCTTCCGCAAGGAAGGCAAGAAGAAGTAAGGATCGCCGTCATGGCCAGGGATGTTCAACTCGAAACTCGCCGCAAGGAGCGGGTGCGCCGCGCGATCCGCGCGCGCGCCTATGGGCGTCCGCGGTTGTCGGTTTTCCGCTCGTCGAAGCAGATCTACGCTCAGATCATCGACGACGAGAAGGGCGTGACAGTGGTCGCGGCCTCTTCCTTGGAGAAGGAAAACCGCGAGAGCCTCAAATCGGGCGCCAATATCGACGCCGCGAAAGTGGTGGGCAAGCTCATCGCGGAGCGCGCGGTCGCCAAGGGCATCAAGGCCGTGGTGTTCGATCGAGGCGCCTATATGTATCACGGGCGCGTCAAGGCTCTGGCCGACGGCGCCCGCGAAGGCGGCCTCGAATTCTAAAAGAGCTGGAGTTCGCCGGGTTATTCAAAACCGCGGTCGAGCTCCGGATCACCTCGAAGCGAGCGGCTCTCTTTGCCGCGTAAGTGACGGAAGAAAAAATGGCGCGTGAATCAGAAGGCGGTCGCGGTCGCGACCGCGAAGAGCGCGACAGCGAATTTGTGGATCGTCTGGTCCACATCAATCGCGTCGCGAAAGTGGTCAAGGGCGGTAGGCGCTTCGGCTTCGCCGCCCTCGTCGTCGTCGGCGACCAGAAGGGTCGCGTCGGCTTCGGCCATGGCAAGGCGCGCGAAGTTCCTGAAGCGATTCGCAAGGCCACGGAAGCCGCCAAGCGCGCGCTGATCCGCGTGCCGCTGCGCGAAGGCCGCACGCTGCATCACGACGTCAACGGCCGCCATGGCGCGGGCCGCGTCATTCTGCGCGCCGCGCCTCCCGGCACGGGCATCATCGCCGGCGGACCGATGCGCGCGGTGTTCGAGACGCTCGGCGTTCATGACGTCGTGGCGAAGAGCCAAGGCTCCTCGAACCCCTACAACATGATCCGTGCAACCTTCGACGCGCTGGCGAGTGAAGACTCGCCGCGCGCCGTCGCCGCGCGCCGCACCCTGAAGGTGTCGACTCTGCAGTCGCGCCGTCAGGGCGTCGACGCCGACGCCGTTGACGCGTGAGGGGAGGGTTCGAAATGACGACGAACAAGACCATCACCGTCGAGCAGACAGGCAGCGCCATCGGGCGTCCTGATCTGCAACGCAAGACCCTCATTGGTCTGGGTCTCAAGAGAATCGGTCGTCGCAGGACGCTCGAAGATACTCCGGCTGTTCGCGGGCTGATCGCCAAAGTGGCGCATCTCGTCAAAATTGTCGACGGGAAGTGAGGGCGGACCAATGGTGAAACTCAACGATCTCTCCGACAACCCCGGCTCCAGCAAGAACCGCATGCGCGTTGGTCGCGGCATCGGCTCCGGCAAGGGCAAGACTGGCGGTCGCGGCGTCAAGGGCCAGAAGGCCCGCACCGGCGTCGCGGTGAAGGGCTTCGAAGGCGGGCAGATGCCATTGCATCGCCGGCTTCCGAAGCGCGGGTTCTACAACCCCTTCAGCAATGATTATAACGAGGTCAACATCGGCCGCATCCAGCAGGCGGTCGACGCGGGCAAGCTGCAGGCGTCGGCGCCGGTGACGAACGAGGCGCTGATTGCGGCTGGCCTGATCTCCAAGCCGCGCGACGGCGTGAAGATTCTCGGCCAGGGCGCGATCACCGCGAAACTGACCTTCGAAGTCGCCGCGGCGTCGAAGTCTGCGGTGGCCGCGATCGAAGGCGCCGGCGGCTCTGTCAAGCTGCTCGCGGCCTCCTCGGCAACCGCTCAATAAGAAAAAAGCGATGCGACCGCCCTTGCGGGGGCGGTCGCATCGTTTATTTTCATCTGACCCGATTTGCGAGAGGCGGCGTCTCCGCGCAATCGCCGCAAGGATCGGGCGAGTCAAAAAAAGAAGCGCCGCGTCGGCCTTAAGGTCGCGACGGCCAGATGGAAAAAGGGGAGTTCGTCCATGGCATCGGCAGCCGAACAGCTTGCGGCCAACGTCAATCTCTCCAGTTTCGGCAAGGCCGACGAGCTGAAGCAGCGCATCTGGTTCACGCTGGCGGCGCTCGTCGTTTATCGCCTTGGCACTTATATTCCGCTGCCTGGCATTGATCCTGAAGCCTTCGCGAAGAGCTTCTTTGGCCAGTCCAAAGGCGTCCTTGAACTGTTCAACATGTTCGCGGGCGGGGCGGTTCAACGTCGCGCCATCTTCGCCCTGAACATTATGCCTTACATCTCCGCCTCGATCATTGTTCAGCTGCTGACGAGCGTTATCCCGTCGCTTGAATCGATCAAGAAGGACGGCGAGCAGGGCCGCAAGGTCCTCAATCAATACACCCGCTATCTGACGGTCATCCTCGCCACTTTCCAGGCCTATGGCATGGCCATGGGGCTTGAGGGGCAGCAGGGCGTCGTCACGGAGCCGGGCCTTTTCTTCCGCCTTACGACCGTCGTGACGCTGGTTGGCGGCACGATGTTCCTCATGTGGCTCGGTGAGCAGATCACGTCGCGCGGCATCGGCAACGGGTCGTCGCTGATCATCTTCGCGGGCATTGTCGCCGCGTTCCCCTCCGCCATCGTTTCGACGCTGGAGCTTGGCCGCCAGGGCGCGATCTCGACCGGCCTGATCATCGGCGTCATCGCCATGTCGTTCCTGGTCATCGCCTTCATCGTGTTCATGGAGCGGGCCCAGCGCCGTTTGCTGATCACTTATCCCAAGCGACAGCATGGCAATCGGGTTTACGAGGGGCAGAGTTCCTTCCTGCCGCTCAAGCTCAACACGTCCGGCGTCATTCCGCCGATCTTCGCGTCGTCGCTGCTGTTGCTGCCGACGACCGTGGCCAACTTTTATCAGACACAGGGCACAGACAGCATTTTCGCGACGATCTCCGCCTATTTCGGGCATGGACGACCGCTCTATATGCTGGCCTATGTCGGCCTGATCGTGTTCTTCGCCTTTTTCTATACGGCGATTGTGTTCAACCCGACCGAAACCGCCGACAATCTGAAAAAGCACGGCGGCTTCCTGTTGGGCATTCGCCCGGGCGAGCGCACCGCGAAGGAAATCGACACGATCCTTATGCGGATCACGGTGCTGGGCGCCGCCTATCTGGCGTTGATCTGTCTGTTGCCCGAGGCTTTGATCTCCTACGCCAATCTGCCCTTCTATTTCGGCGGCACGTCGCTGCTCATCGTCGTCAGCGTGACAATGGACACCGTGGCTCAAATTCACGGCCATCTGCAGGCGGGGCAATATGAAGGCCTGATCCGCAAGACCAAGCTTCGCGGAAAGCGCACGAAATGAGGCTCATTCTGCTTGGCCCTCCGGGCGCGGGCAAGGGCACGCAGGCCAGCCGGCTCGTCAAGAAGCATAACATCGTGCAGCTTTCGACCGGCGACATGTTGCGCGCGGCGGTGAGCGCTGGCGCGCCGCTGGGCATGCAAGCGAAAGAGATCATGAACCGGGGAGAACTCGTTCCCGATCAATTGGTGATCGACCTCATTGATCAGCGCATCGACGCGCCGGACGCCGCGCAGGGCTTCATCCTCGACGGTTTTCCGCGCACCGTGGCGCAGGCCGAGACTCTCGACAAGCTGCTGGTGAAGAAGAACATGCAGCTTGACGCAGTGGTGGAGCTTGTGGTGGACGAAAGCGAATTGCTGACGCGCGTCGAGAACCGGGTTCAAGAAACCCTGAAGGCCGGCGGCTCGGTCCGCGCCGACGACAATCCCGAAAGCCTGAAGACGCGGCTCGACGCCTACCGCAAGCTGACCGCCCCCGTATCCGCTTATTATGCAGGCAAGGGCGCGCTCAAGAGGGTAGACGGAATGGCCCCTATTGATAAGGTCTCGACCGCGATCGATGGCGCAATCGGCGCCTAACCGCTTCAGCCTTCTATTATCCGCCAGATCGGTCTATCTCCAAACCAGAGCGGCTCCGGAAATGGGTTCTATGCCGTTTTGCGGGCTGGATTTTGGCACGTCAAATTCCACGCTCGCCTGCCAGATCCAGGATCGCATGGAGCTTGTCGCGGTCGAGGAGAATAGCCGGACTCTTCCCAGTTCGATCTTCTTTGATTTCAATGACAACTCCATTTCTTTTGGACGCGCCGCGCTGTCCCGCTATGTGGACGGCGCTGAAGGGCGCCTGATGCGCAGCCTGAAATCCGTTCTTGGCTCCAGCCTGATGGAGGAGACGACGCGCATAAAGACGCGCGTTTACACCTTCAAGGAAATCATCGGACTGATCCTGGGCCGGCTGAAGGCGGCGGCGGATGCCGCGACGGGAGCGGATGTCGCGCATGTCGTGCTTGGGCGCCCCGTGCATTTCGTCGACGACAATCCTGAAGCCGATCGAAACGCGCGCGACGCGCTGGAGGAAATCGCTCGCGCGCAGGGGTTTCGGAAGGTCGCGTTCCAATATGAGCCCATCGCCGCGGCGCTGGCCTATGAGCAGAGCGTCACCCGCGAGGAATTCGCGTTGATCGCGGACATTGGCGGCGGCACGTCAGATTTCTCAATTGTGCGTGTTTCGCCAGAGGGCCGGACGCGGGCGGATCGCAGTCAGGACGTCCTGGCCAACAAGGGCGTCCATATCGGTGGAACGGACATCGACCGCCTGCTCAGCCTGCGCGCGGTAATGCCCTTGCTTGGCCTCAACAGCGAGAGGCGCGGAGATTTCGGAGCCAAGATTTTTCCGGTGCCCAATGGCGTATTCGTGGACCTCGCGACGTGGCACCGGATCAACCTGCTTTATAAGCCTGAGGTTGCGCGCGAACTTCGCAGTCTCCTGCGCCACTCCCTCTCGCCGGAGCTGATCGAGCGATTGATCGCGGTGATCGAGAGCCGGCGTGGGCATTCGATCGCGCTCGCGGTCGAGGCCGCCAAGATCGCTCTTTCAACCCAGGAGGAAGCCGGGATTGACCTTGGCGAGGTGGAGCGGGGCTTTGTCGTCGAAGCGACGCCACGTCTTCTGCACGAGGCGATCGCGGACCGGCTCGGCGCGCTTGGCCGCACTCTTCAGGAAACGCTTCAGGCGTCGGGCTTGCGCGGGGAGCGGATCGACTCTGTATTCCTGACCGGCGGCTCGACGGCCATTCCCGCGGTGCGAAATGTCGTGACGTCGTTGACGCCGCAGGCGCGGGTTGTCGAAGGAGATCTCTTTGGGGCGGTCGGTCTTGGCCTCGGATTGGACGCCATGCGTAAATTCGGATAAACTTCCTTTCGATTCATGACGCTTGCTCGTCGGAGTCTTCCCTCAGGCGGCTGGAGCTGTCGGAATAACAGGGAAACCTCGCGCTTTTTTGCTTGACTCCAAGCAAAAGCGCCTCTATCCGCAGCACACAGCCAAAACAGGGAAGCGCCCGCTCGCCGGGAGCTCCCGTTTTTGCGTTCATGCAACCCGCATGGGCCGGCCTCCACCGGACGCGGGTTAAAAGCGGCGCCTCGCGGCGTCGGGTCACAGAGCGCCGTCGCATGGCGGCGCATCAAATGGAGCGAACAGTGGCACGTATCGCAGGCGTAAACATTCCCACCAACAAGCGCGTCGTCATCGCGCTGCAGTATATTCATGGCGTCGGCCCCAAGATCGCCGAGGAAATCTGCGCCAAGGTCAATATTCCGGCCGAGCGGCGCGTCGCCCAGCTCACCGACGCGGAAGTGCTTCAGATCCGCGAGACCATCGACCGCGACTACCTCGTGGAAGGCGACCTTCGCCGCGAAGTGGCGATCAACATCAAGCGCCTCATGGATCTTGGCTGCTATCGCGGCCTTCGTCATCGCCGCCAGCTCCCCGTGCGCGGCCAGCGCACCCACACCAACGCCCGCACCCGCAAGGGCAAGGCGAAGCCGATCGCCGGCAAGAAGAAGTAATTTCACGGCGCCTCGCGCTGAGAACATTCATCAAGCGGGAGCCCAAGTCGCTCGCGCTTTCAGCAGCCCTAGCGCCTGGAATTACGGGCGCGCTCGAAGGACAAGAAAATGGCCAAGGAAACCACCCGCGTTCGCCGCAGGGAGCGCAAGAATATCGTCTCCGGCGTCGCGCATGTGAACTCGACTTTCAACAACACCATGATCACCATCACCGACGCTCAGGGCAACACTGTGTCCTGGTCCTCCGCTGGAACCATGGGCTTCAAGGGTTCGCGCAAGTCGACGCCTTACGCCGCCCAGATGGCCGCCGAAGACGCGGCGCGCAAGGCTGGCGAACATGGCGTCCGCTCGCTTGAGGTCGAGGTCTCCGGCCCGGGTTCGGGACGCGAATCCGCTCTGCGCGCTCTGCAGGCGGCCGGCTTCACCGTTACATCGATCCGCGACGTTACGCCCATTCCGCACAATGGCTGCCGGCCGCGCAAGCGTCGGCGCGTCTAATCGGCGAGTTCATATTTCCCGTGGCGGCCCCGTGCGACCGTCGCGGGATCTCGCCGGCCAAGGTTTCAAAGACTAGATTTTTCGTGCGCGCTCCGGTCGGCATTCGCCGGCGCCGCAGCCGAGAAGCTTAAGGAAAGGCGCAAAAGTGAGCATCCAGAAAAACTGGCAGGAACTCATCAAGCCGAACAAGCTCGTTGTCATCCCGGGCGACGACCCGCGCCGTCAAGCCATCGCCGTCGCCGAGCCGCTGGAGCGTGGTTTCGGACAGACGCTCGGCAACTCGCTTCGCCGCATTCTGCTGTCGTCCCTGCAGGGAGCCGCGATCACCTCCATCCATATCGACGGCGTGCTGCATGAATTTTCGTCGATTCCCGGCGTTCGCGAGGATGTCACCGACATCGTTCTCAACATCAAGGACATAGCGGTCAAATATCAGGGCGAGGGCCCCAAGCGTCTCATCCTGAAGAAGCAAGGCCCCGGCGTCGTGACGGCCGGCGATATCCAGACCACCGGCGATGTGCAGGTTCTCAACCCCGATCTGGTCATCTGCACGCTCGACGAAGGCGCCGAAATCCGGATCGAGTTCACGATTTCCACCGGAAAGGGCTATGTCCCGGCGGATCGGAATTGCGCGGAAGACGCCCCCATTGGACTGATTCCGGTCGACAGTCTCTACTCGCCGGTCAAGAAGGTGAGCTATCGCGTCGAGAACACGCGCGAAGGCCAGGTGCTCGATTACGACAAGCTCACGTTGACGATTGAGACCAATCGCGCGATCAGCCCGGAAGACGCGCTCGCCTATGCCGCGCGCATCCTGCAGGATCAGCTCAACGTCTTCGTCAATTTCGACGAACCGCGCCGCGAGGAAGTGGCGCCGTCGATCCCGCAGCTCGCCTTCAATCCGGCTTTGCTGAAGAAGGTCGACGAACTCGAATTGTCGGTGCGTTCGGCCAATTGCCTGAAGAACGACAACATCGTCTACATCGGCGACCTCATCCAGAAGTCCGAGGCGGAAATGCTCCGCACCCCGAACTTCGGCCGCAAGTCGCTGAACGAGATCAAGGAAGTTCTGGCCCAGATGGGCCTGCACCTCGGCATGGAAGTCGCCGGCTGGCCGCCGGAAAACATCGACGATCTCGCCAAGCGTTTCGAAGAGCACTACTGACCCGATTCTATCTCCCGCAAAAAGGGAGAGGAAAAGAAGAGACGGCCGTACCTTGGCACGGCGGCCGTAAAAAACAACGGAGAGAGCCAATGTATCATCGCAACAAGAAGCGCCGTTTCGGGCGCACGCATGAACACCGCAAGGCGATGTTCGCCAATATGGCGCAGGCGCTCATCAAGCATGAGCAGATCGTCACGACCCTTCCCAAGGCCAAGGATCTTCGTCCAGTGGTCGAGAAGCTGGTGACGCTCGGCAAGCGCGGCGACCTGCATGCGCGCCGTCAGGCCATCGCCCAGATCAAGGACGTCGCGCTCGTCAAGAAGCTCTTCGACGTGCTCGGCCCGCGCTACAAGGATCGTAACGGCGGCTATTGCCGCGTGCTCAAGGCGGGCTTCCGCTATGGCGACAACGCGCCGCTCGCGGTGATCGAATTCGTCGACCGCGACGTCAACGCCAAGGGTCAGGATTCGGGGCCGGTCCAGACGCGGGAAGAGGCGGCGTAAGCTGCACCCGTTACCGGCGGAAGTTTTTAAGGGCGGGCGCTTTTGGCGACCGCCCTTTTTCTTCGCCTGGACTACTACTTGGGAATCGGCGCGTTCAGGATCCAGCGGTGCCCGAAGGGATCGCGAAGGCTCGCGTAGCGGGTTCCCCAGAAGGTGTTTGTGGGCTGCGTCTCGATCTTGGCGCCTATTGAGCCGGCGCGGGCGCAAATGTCGTCGACCTGCTTGGGCAGGTCATATTCGAGGCTCACGGCCACTGTAGGCAGATCGCCCGGCATCGGCGCACGCGACTGTCCAAGCTCCAGAAAGGCGTCGGCGAGCATCACTGAGCCGCCGTTGATCAGCAATTCGCAATGAGCAATGCGCAGCCCGTCCACCGAGGGCATCAAGGCGCGTTGCTTTGCCTCGAAGGCGGCGGTGTAAAACGCGATCGCCGCCGCGGCCGGGGAAACTGTCAGGTAGGGCGCGACCTTCGGGCGCGTCATGTTTCAACTCCATCGCGGCCGGCGACTGAATCGCCCCACGCAGCTTTGCGAATATTCCGAAAAAAATCCTTATCGCGCTTTGTGATAGTTGTCTGCTCTATTCCTTCAAAACTGCACAGACGAAGCTCTATCCCCCATTTTTGTGGATGCGGCGGGGCGATGATTCGCCTGCGCCGCGCGGGTTCCAGATCGCGAAAGGCGACGAGATAGGAAAATTTTTCGTCCTCGAAAGGCGCATCCGCGTTTTTCAGCAGCTTGTGGTCGCGCGTTCGGGCGAGACGCGTCGAAAAATGGCACCAGTCCGGCGCGGCCAGCGGACAGGGACGGTCATGCGGGCAGGGAAGGGCGATGCGAGCTCCCGCGCCGACCAGGCGTTCCCGGGCCTTCATCAAACGCGCGTAATCTCGTGGCGTGCCGGGTTCGATCAACGCCAATGCGCCGCTCGCGCGCTCCCACAAGGCGTTTATTACCCCCGGCAGCGCGGCGTCTTCGATCTCGGTGAGCGCATAGCTCGCGATGACGAGATCCGCGGGCGGCTCGTCGGTTGGCGGCAACGCCAACAAATCCTTTACGACGACCTCCGCCTCGGCCAGCGCGGCGCGGGGATCGCCCCGCATCAACCGTCGCGCCAGAGTCAAAAACGTCTCGCTGCGGTCAAGGAGCGTGACGCTGGCGATCTCCGGCCAGACTTCCAGCGCCGCGAAGGAAGCGCTGGCGAGGCCGCAGCCGGCGTCGATCAGGCTTGAAGGCGAAAATTGCGGGACTTCCCTGAATATATTGCGCAGAACCGTCGCATTGGCGGCGAAAGTCGCGGGCAGTCGGGTCAGCGCGTAGGCGAGGGCGTCGGATTCGTCCCTGATCAATTCCTTCGAGGACATTCGTGCGCGAAAGCCCTCGGACAGGCGCGCGGCGCGGGCGCTCAACTCCCTGCGGGCCTGTCCTTCAAGCATTGCGTCCAGTGCGGATGTGAGCCGCGCGGGAGGGGAAGTCCATGATGTCGTCACCGCGCCGAGGCTCCTTTTTTGTTCACCGGCGTTAAATACTTCCCCGATGCGCTTGATGCGCGTAAAAGACCGTCAAACATCATAAAGAGAGCCGCGCGATGTCGCGGCGAGAGGATGAGAAATGTCTGTCACTTCGGCCGCGCCGCGCACATTGTATGACAAGATCTGGGATGACCACGTTGTCGACAGTCAGGCTGACGGCTCATGTCTCCTTTATATCGACCGCCACCTCATTCACGAAGTCACCAGCCCGCAGGCCTTCGAGGGGCTGCGCACGAGCGGACGCAAGGTTCGCGCGCCGAACAAGACCCTGGCCGTGGTGGATCACAACGTCCCGACCACTGACCGCTCGCTGCCGATCGTGGACCCGGAAAGCCGCGCCCAGGTCGAGCAGCTTGCCGAAAACGCGCGCGAATTCGGCGTCGAATATTACAACGAACATGATTCCCGCCAGGGCGTCGTGCATATCGTCGGGCCCGAGCAGGGCTTTACCCTGCCCGGAACGACCATCGTTTGCGGCGACAGCCATACCTCGACCCATGGCGCCTTCGGCGCTCTGGCGCATGGCATTGGCACCTCCGAGGTGGAGCATGTGCTGGCGACTCAGACGCTGATCCAGAAAAAAGCCGCCAACATGCTGGTTCGCGTCGACGGCAAACTGGCGCCTGGCGCGACCGCCAAGGACATCATCCTGGCGATCATCGGCGAAATCGGCACTGCGGGCGGGACCGGCCATGTGATCGAATATGCGGGAGAGGCGATCTCCGACCTTTCGGTAGAAGGGCGCATGACGGTGTGCAACATGTCGATCGAGGGCGGCGCGCGGGCCGGCATGGTCGCGCCGGACGAAAAGACCTTCGCCTATCTGAAAGACCGTCCCAAGGCTCCGAAGGGCGCTGATTTTGACGCGGCGCGGCGCTATTGGGACAGTCTCCACAGCGACGAGGGCGCGCATTTCGACCGCATCGTCACCCTAGACGCCGCCAACCTGCCGCCTATCGTCACCTGGGGCACCAGCCCCGAGGATGTCGTCTCCATAACCGGCGTCGTGCCGACGCCCGAGGACGCCAAGAGCCCTGGCAAGCGCGCGGCTATCGTCAGGGCGCTGGAATATATGGGCCTCAAGGGCGGGGAGAAGCTCACCGACATCGACATCGACCGGGTATTCATCGGCTCCTGCACCAATGGCCGCATCGAGGATCTGCGCGCGGCGGCGGTCATGGTCGCCGGCAAGCAGGTCAATGCCCGGGTCAACGCCATGGTGGTGCCGGGTTCCGGTCTCGTGAAGGCGCAGGCCGAGGCCGAAGGGCTCGACAAGATTTTCCTCGCCGCGGGCTTTGAGTGGCGTGAACCGGGCTGCTCGATGTGTCTTGCGATGAACCCGGACCGGCTGGCTGCGGGCGAGCGCTGCGCTTCGACCTCGAACCGCAATTTCGAAGGCCGTCAGGGGTTCAAGGGCCGCACGCATCTTGTTTCGCCCGCAATGGCGGCGGCGGCGGCCATCGCCGGACATTTCGTCGATGTGCGCGAATGGAGATAACGCGGGCAATGAAGATGAAACTGTCGGCGACCAGCCGGTTCGCGACCAACGACTAGAGGCGGTGCAGCATGGCGATTTCTCCCGACGTAGCCGGCGTGGCCGCCCTCAAGGCGCCTACTCTTGACGACATCGAGACTCTGGCCCGCGCGGCCTACGCCGCGCTGCCCTCTCGCTTTACCCGCTTGTGCGAAGGATTGGTCATCCGCGTCGAGGATTTCCCGGAAGACGAAATTCTCGAAGAAATGGAATGCGAGACGGAATATGATTTGCTTGGCCTGTTCAAGGGCCAGGGTCTGACGCGGGGCGAGCATCTTTCCCAGACTGGCGATCAGCCCAACATGGTCTGGCTCTATCGCCGTCCGATCATCGATTTCTGGGCGGATGGCGAGGAGACGCTCTCGGAAATCGTCACCCATGTGCTGGTACACGAGATCGGCCATCACTTCGGCCTTTCCGATGACGACATGGAATCAATAGAGGCTCACCTCGGGAACGAATGAGCCTGTCATGATTTCCATGACGAACATCGGCTTGCAGGTTGGCCTGCGCCTGGACTAGAAACAATGCGAATTGTTTGACCGCCGGCCCTGCAGGATGGCCGCGGTCTCCTCGACGGCTGGGAAAAATCATGTGTTGGAGCGGTGAAGCGTCTACGGTTTTGGCGACGGTGGGCGTTAGCGGCGCGCTTTACGCGGCCTATAAGAAGGAGCCAGCCTCTCTCTGGGGCACGCTGCTTTATTTCGCGATGATGGAAGCCTTGCAAGCTTACACCTACACCGTCATTAACCAGTGCCAGCTGCCGTCGAACCAGATAGCGACCGTATTAGGATACCTGCATATCGCCTTTCAGCCATTTTTCATCAACGCCATCTCCCTGCATTTCGTGCCGGAGAAGGTTGCGGTGCGGCTTTACAAGCCCGTCTACGCGATGTGCTTCGTTTCCTCCATCATCATGCTGCTGCAGCTCTATCCCTTCGAATGGGCGGGACTGTGCGAGCCGGGCCGCGCACTCTGCGCGCAGCGACTGTGCTCGGTGAGCGGCAATTGGCATATCGCCTGGGACGTGCCGGCCAATGGCATCGGCAACTGGACCTATGAGCATCATCTCACCGGCTATTTCAGCTATGGGTTCGTGGCCTTCGTGATGCCGCTGATCTACGGCTCGTGGCGGTTCACGCTCTATCATTTCGTCATGGGGCCCTTCATGGCCCGCATGTTGACGAATAATCTGAACGAGGCGCCAGCGGTGTGGTGCCTGCTGTCGATCGGCTTTCTGCTCATCGTGATCAAGACGCCGGTGCGCAAATATCTCTATGTGAAGTGGAACCTGCTTTGGAAGTGGTTCTTCGGCTATGACGGCGAGGTCCAGTCCGCGCCCGCGCGCGCGAAATCGCCGCAGCAGTCGCCGGTCCTGGAGCAGGTCTGAGCTTGCGACGGCGCGCGGAAGTCATTGACACCGCCGCCGCGCCGCCTACAACCGGGCCATCGTCTTAAAGGAGATTGGTCCCAACATGCCGCACACGGGTCTCGAAACCCTAATCACCGCCGCGTTCGAGGACAGGGCGAACATCACAACCGCGACCACGGGCGACATTCGCCATGCGGTGGAAAGCGCCTTGCGCCTGCTCGACGCAGGAAAGCTGCGCGTCGCGGAGAAGATCGCAGGCAAGGAAGGCCCCGAGTCCTGGAACGTGAACCAGTGGCTCAAGAAGGCCGTCCTGTTGTCGTTCCGTCTCAATGACATGGCGGTGATCGCCGGCGGACCCGGCGGCGCGACCTGGTGGGACAAGGTTCCGTCAAAATTTATCGGCTGGGGCGCGAAGGAACACGCGTCGGCGGGCTTCCGCTCCGTGCCCGGCGCCGTCGTGCGCCATTCCGCCTATGTAGCGCCCGGCGCGATTCTGATGCCGTCCTTTGTCAATCTTGGCGCCTATGTCGACGCCGGCACGATGGTCGACACTTGGGTGACGGTCGGCTCCTGCGCCCAGATCGGCAAGAATGTGCATCTTTCCGGCGGCGTCGGCATTGGCGGCGTGCTGGAGCCTTTGCAGGCGAACCCGACCATCATCGAGGACGACTGCTTCATCGGCGCGCGTTCCGAGGTTGTCGAGGGCGTCGTGATCGGCAAGGGCTCGGTGCTGTCGATGGGCGTATTCATCGGCGCTTCGACCAAGATCATCGACCGCGCGACGGGCAAGATTCACGTCGGCTATGTCCCGCCCTATTCGGTCGTGGTGTCTGGAAGCCTGCCGGGAAAGGCATTGCCCGATGGTTCGCCGGGCCCTTCGCTCTATTGCGCCGTGATCGTCAAGACCGTCGACGCGCAAACGCGAAGCAAGACCGGCATCAATGAACTGTTGAGGGATTGATGGCGAGCTGGCCTTCGAGCGAGCGCATTCACTTTCTGTATCGCACGGATCAAGGTCGCCTCGACCGTGAGGAGTGGCGGCGCGGGGCGCTCGCTCTTTTGGCCATTCTCTCGCCCTTTGTCGGCATGGGGCTGGCGTTGGCGCCCTATACCGATCACGACCTTTCCAAGACGCCGCTGTTCGATCCAATGGTCGCGCTGGCCTATTCCTATCTGATCGTTTTCGCCATTGTCGCGATGCTGGTCGCGATCAGCTTCGTCAATCTTTCGGCAAAGCGTTTTCGCGCCATCGGACTGCAAAGGACATCCGACGGACGCCCGTCCTTGACGGACAGGCTGCCGCCATTGGCGTTGGCGAGCCTGATCCCGCTGACGGCTTTTCTCGACGGCGCCGCGCATTGGATCCAGGTGCGGATCGAAGACGTCATGCCGCATTGGCAGGTCTATCCTTTCGACCTTTGTCTCGTCGTCGTCACGGCATGGACGATTTACGAACTGGGCTTCGCGCCCGAGCGCGGCAATTCGACATGACCGCGCTCTCGCCTTCCGTCGCCTTGATTCGCGAACTGCTGCGCTGTCCGTCGGTGACGCCCGCCGACGCCGGGGCGCTCGGCGTTCTTGAAGGCGCGCTGAAAGCGGCGGGATTCACCTGCGTGCGAAAGGTTTTTTCCGAGTCCGGCACGCCTGACATCGACAATCTCTTCGCCAAGATCGGAAGCGGCAGGCCGCATATTGTCTTCGCGGGCCACACCGACGTCGTGCCCCCCGGCGATGCGAAGCGCTGGCGTTTCGATCCATTCTCGGGTGAAATCGCCGACGGAAAAATCTATGGGCGCGGCGCCTCGGACATGAAGGGCGGCATCGCGGCTTTCGCCGCCGCGGCGATAGATTACGTCCATGCGCATGGCGTGCCGAAGGGCTCCATTTCGTTTCTGATTACCGGCGATGAAGAAGGCCCGTCGATCAACGGCACGGTGAAACTTCTGGACTGGGCCAAGGCGCAGGGAGAGCTTTTCGATCACTGCATCGTCGGCGAGCCCACCAATGTCGGCGCGCTTGGCGACATGATCAAGATCGGGCGGCGCGGGTCGCTCAACGGTCACGTTTACGCGCGCGGCAAGCAGGGGCATGTCGCCTATCCCGAGCGCGCGAAAAATCCCGTGCCCGCGATCGCGCGCATCGCCACCGCGCTTGCAAGCCATGAGTTTGATCGCGGGACCGAGCATTTCACGCCGACCAATCTTGAAGTCACGTCAATCGACGTCGGCAATCCGACGACAAATGTGATTCCCGCCGAGGCGCGCGCGAGCTTCAACGTTCGCTTCAATGATTTGTGGACTCCGGAGACTCTGCAGGCGCGCATTCGTGAGATCGTCACGGGCGTGGCGGGCGATACGCCCGTCGAAGTCTCCTTTATGCCCTGCAACGCCCGCGCCTTTCTGACCAGGCCCGGCGACTTCACCAGACTCGTCGCGGAAGCGGCGCGGGATGTGACCGGACGCACGCCACAGCTGTCGACCAGCGGCGGCACCTCGGACGCGCGTTTCATCACGCGGGATTGTCCGGTGGTCGAGTTCGGGCTTCTCAATGAGACCATTCACGCCGTCGACGAAAACGCCAGCCTTGCCGATATCGACGCTTTGACGGCGATCTATGGCCGCGTCCTCCAGCGCTATTTCGAGGCGTCATGACCGAAGTCGTTTCGCCCTCGCCGAAAATCAGCGTGGAAATTGCCGGGGGCGTGGCTCGCGTGTTGATCAGCAACGCCGCGCGCCGCAACGCTTTCGATTTCTCCATGTGGCAGGCTCTCCCCGAAATCATGCGGCGGCTGGAGACGTCGGAAGAAGCGCGCGTGGTCGTGCTTACGGGCGCGCCGTCGCTGCCCTTTTGCTCGGGCGCGGACATCTCAGAATTTTCCACGCTGCGCTCCACGGCGGAAGGCGGCCGCGCCTATGAAAAAGCCAATGTCGAGGCCTTCGACGCGCTGGCGCTGATCTCGAAGCCGGTGATCGCCGCTATCTGCGGTTTCTGCATGGGCGGCGGCATGGGATTGGCTGCGGCTTGCGATCTGCGCGTCGCCAGTGACGATACCGTATTCGCGATCCCGGCGGGGCGGCTCGGCGTCGGCTATCCGCCGGCGGCGATGCATTACGTGGTCGCGGCCGTCGGTCCGCAGACCGCGATGGACTTGTTTTTCACGGCGCGGCGCGTCAGGGCGCAGGAAGCAGCCCAATGCGGCTTTATCGGGCGGCTCCTGCCGAAAGAGGGCTTTGATGAGGCCGTGATCGCGCTCGCGGAAGGGATCGCCGCCAATGCGCCCTTGACGCTGCGCGCGGCCAAGGCCGCAATTCGCGCGGCTTCTCATGCGCCTCATGCGCCGAGCCTCGCACAATGCGAGGCGCTGGCGGCGGCCTGTTTCGACAGCGCGGACTACGCCGAAGGACGCATGGCCTTTCTGGAAAAGCGCGAGCCGCAATTCACGGGGCGGTAAAGGGAAAAGTGGGGACTCGCCCGTTCAACCCTCATTAACTCAGTCCACCCCGCGCCACATTACCGCTGCGTCGCCATATTGCGCGCCGCGCCAAATATAGGCATGAAGGGAGCAATGAATTCACCCCGCCCCCGAGGGACGGCTTTCCAAGAGCGATCATCATGAACATAGCGAAGCACTCCGACCTTTCCAGCTGGCTCACTGATGCAAACAAGGCGCTGGCCAGCGTCGACGCGCTTTATGCCGAGGCGCTGGCCAGCGTGCGTGCGCGCGTCACGCGCGACGGCAAGCTCTCCAACGAGTTGATCGAAGCCGACCAGCACGCTGCTCACGGTCTTTCATGGTTCGCGACCTATCTGCAGGGCCTGCGCGAGATGATCCATTACGCCGAGCGCGTGTCGGCGGAGGGCGCCTATGGCGAGACCGAGGATCTACTCACCCGCATCGGCTTCGCCGAATTCCTGGCCCAGGTTTTCGGCGGCATTCCGATGAGCCAGGGCGAAATCGTTCGCCCCGCCGACTTCGGCCTTGCTCCCGGCGCCATAGCCGCGCGCCGCATTCCCGAGGTCGACAGCCTGATCGCTTCCGGAGCCACGATCGCCAACCGCGCCCAACTCGCGCAATTGATCGACCACCACGCGGCGGCCGAGACCATCGGCGCCACCGGCCTCGACGACACGCTGGAGGCGATCCGCTCCGAAATGCGCAAATTCGCGGCGGACAATGTCGTTCCCTACGCCCAGGAATGGCACGCCAAGAACGAATATATTCCGCTGGAAGTCATTTCTGGCCTCGCCGAACTCGGCGTCTTCGGCCTCACAATTCCCGAGGAGTTCGGCGGCTCGGGCATGGGCAAGATCGCCATGTGCGTCGTCTCCGAGGAGCTTTCGCGCGCCTATATCGGCGTCGGCTCGCTCGGCACGCGCTCGGAGATCGCCGCCGAACTGATTCTCGTCGGCGGCACGCAGGCTCAGAAAGAGAAATATCTGCCGAAAATCGCCAGCGGCGAAATCCTGCCCACTGCGGTCTTCACCGAGCCGAATAATGGTTCGGATCTGGCCGGCCTGCGCACCCGCGCGACGCTTGAGGGCGACGTCTACAAGGTGACCGGGAACAAGACCTGGATCACCCATCCGGTCCGCGCCGACGTCATGACCCTGCTCGCGCGCACGAACCCGAACGAGAAGGGCTACAAGGGCCTCTCCATGCTGCTGGCCGAAAAGCCGCGCGGCACTGACGAGAATCCCTTCCCGGCCAAGGGCATGACCGGCGGCGAGATCGAGGTGCTCGGCTATCGCGGCATGAAGGAATTCGAGATCGGCTTCGATAATTTCGAAGTGCCGGCCGCCAATCTGCTCGGCGGCGCCGAGGGCAATGGCTTCAAGCAGTTGATGGAGACTTTTGAGTCCGCGCGCATCCAGACGGCGGCGCGTGCGCTCGGCGTCGCGCAATGCGCGCTCGACCTTGGCCTGCGCTACGCCAAGGAGCGCGTCCAGTTCGGCAAGCCGCTGTTCTCCTTCCCGCGCGTTTTCGGCAAGATCGTCAGCATGGCGGTGGAAATCCACATCGCCCGCCAGATCACCTATTTCGCCGCGCGCGCGAAGGACGAAGGCAAGCGCTGCGATCTTGAGGCCGGCATGTCCAAGCTGCTCGGCGCAAGAGTGGCCTGGGCGGCGGCGGACAACGCCCTGCAAATCCACGGCGGCAACGGGTTCGCGCTGGAATATCCGGTCTCGCGCGTGCTCTGCGACGCGCGCATCCTGAATATTTTCGAGGGCGCGGCGGAAATTCAGGCGCAGGTGATTGCAAGACGATTGCTGGAGGGGTGAGGCGCAAGCTTCGCTCTCCACATGGCTCGCGACTGAAACTAAGCGGCAAGCGGTCGCAGTTGTCATATGGGCGCCCGGACCCCACTTGGTGAAAGTGGAGGCCGTTTGAGTAGAGGGAAGAAATCATGTCCAATATCGCGGTTCACAATGGCGCATGGGTTCTCGTGGGAGATGGTCGGCATTCGTTGTTCCTGTATAACCATGGCGATCCCGATCTGCTGGACCTGCGCGTCATAGAAGCGCGGGTGGAGGAAAATCCGGCGGCGCATGACCAAGGTACGGATGCCCCCGGACGTTACGCCTCGCGTGGCGGTCCGCGCAGCGCCGTGGAGACCACGGATTGGCATGAAGTCGAGAAAGAGCATTTCGCCAAGGAAATCGCGGGCCGCATCAACAAGGCGGCCGCCAGCGGCGAGATGAAGGAAATCGTGATCGTCGCTCCGCCGCGCGTGCTCGGCGAAATCCGCAAGGAGCTGTCGCCCAAGGCGCAGGCTGCGGTAAAGGGCGAAATCGACCGCGATCTCGCGCGTCATACGCTGCCCGACATTGAGAAGGCTCTGGCGCGCAAATTCGTGCAAACAGGCTGACGTTCGCGCGCAGAGGACGCGATCAGCAGGGAGTTTCTAGCTCCCCGCTTTCCCTTTCAATTCATAAAGCGCCGCCAACGCCTCTCGCGGCGTGAGCGCATCGGGATCGATGGTCTTGAGCGCCTCGCGCAAGGGATCGTTCGTCTTGGCTGGCGCAATCGCATGAGAAAACAGCGGCAGATCGTCGATCATTTTCTCGACCGGCGCACGGCGGTCGGCGGCTTCCAGCTGCGCCAGAATCTTGTGCGCGCGCGCCACGACGCTTGGCGGCAGCCCGGCCAGCTCCGCGACATGCACGCCATAGGAGCGGTCCGCCGCGCCCTTGATGACCTCATGCAGAAAAACGATGTCGCCCGCGTGATCCGTCACCTTCATGGTGAGATTGACAAGGCGCGCAAGCTTCTTCGTCAATTGCGTCAGTTCGTGAAAGTGGGTAGCGAAGATCGCGCGGGAGCGATTGACTTCATGCAGATGTTCGATGGTCGCCCATGCGATCGAGAGACCGTCGAATGTGGCGGTGCCGCGTCCGATTTCGTCAAGAATGACCAGCGAGCGTGGACCCGCGCAGTTCAGGATCGCTGCCGTCTCCACCATCTCGACCATGAAGGTCGAGCGTCCGCGCGCGAGGTCGTCGGAGGCGCCGACGCGCGAAAACAACCGGTCCACCACGCCGATCCGCGCGCTTGAAGCCGGCACGAACGACCCCGCCTGCGCCAGCAGCACGATCAGCGCGTTCTGGCGCAGGAATGTGGATTTGCCGGCCATGTTCGGGCCGGTGACGACAGCGGTCATGCCGCCCGACAGCTCGCAGTCATTTGGCGCGAAAGCCTTGCCTTGCTCCTGCAGCGAGGCTTCGACGACCGGATGGCGCCCACGCTGAACGACGAAATCCAGCGAGTCATCGACATGCGGGCGGGTCCAGTCGCGTCTGGCGGCGGCTTCGGCAAGCGCGGCGAATAAATCGAGCCGCGCAAAGCTCTGGCTGAGTCGCTGCAATGCCTGCGTTTGGGCGATTATCGCCGCTACAAGCTCATCGAAGATCGCCAGTTCGCGAGCCAGAGCCCGCTCGGCGGCGGAGGCGATTCTGGCGTCGAGCTCAACCAGTTCGCGCGTCGAAAAGCGCATCGCGTCCGCCATCGTCTGGCGATGCGTGAATGTTGCGTCGAAGGGCGGGCGCAACAGCTTCTCGCCATGCGCCTGGGCAACCTCGATGAAGTAGCCCAGAAAATTATTGTGCTTGACCTTGAGCTGCCTGACCTCGGCCAGCTCGACATATTTCGCCTGCAGCCCGGCGACGATCTTGCGGCTGTGGTCTCGCAAGTCGCTGGCTTCGTCGAGTTCGGCGTCCACCCCGCGCGCGATGAATCCGCCCGCGCGCCGGTCCAGCGGCAACTCCTTGTTGAGGCTTCGCGAGATTTCTTGTTCAAGCGATGCGTCGGCCGCCGCGAGTTCCGCGATGTCACGGGAGACTTTCGCCGGCGCCTCTTCGTGGCCAAGAAAATCCGCGATGTCGCGCGCGGCGGAAAGGCTGGCGGAAACTGCGGCGAGATCGCGCGGACCGCCCCGCTGCAAGGACAGGCGCGACAGCGCGCGCGCGAGATCGGGCGCGCGATTCAGTCTCGTTCGCAGCCCCTCCCGCAGTCTTGAGTTATCGAAGAAGAAAGACACAGCGTCCAGCCGACGCGCGATCTCATTGCTGTCGGTGGAGGGCGCGCCGACGCGCTCCGCGAGCAGTCTGGCGCCGGCGGGCGTCACGGTGCAGTCGATCACCGAGACCAGCGAACCCTCCCGCGCCCCCGCCAGCGTTCGCGAGATTTCCAGATTGGCCCTAGTGGCGGCGTCAATGTCGAGCGTCCTGCTTTCGCGCTGGCTGGAAGGGCGCGCCAGGGCCGGGCGTTCGGCTTTCTGCGTTCGCTCCACATAAAGAATTGCGCAGGCGCAGGCGGCGAGTTCGGCCGGCGAAAGCGCGCCAAGCCCCTCCAGCGTCGCGACGCCATAAAAATCCATGAGGCGGCGCTCGGCTGAAGCACCCTCGCCCATGTCGCGACCCAGCGGCGTCACCGGCGCGCCATGAGTCCGCAACATGACGGCAAGGCGCTCGTCGCGGTAAAGCGTCTCCGCGACGACGATCTCGCGCGGCTCAAGCCGCGCCAGTTCGCCCGCCAGCCGATCCTCCTCGCGTTCGATCACAGTGAATGCGCCGGTCGAAATATCCACGCTAGCCAGGCCGTAGAGCCATCCGCCGTCCGCCGAGCGGCTTCTCGCCACGGCGGCGAAGGCGTTCGCGCGGGCGGGGTCGAGCAGAACCTCTTCGGTGATGGTGCCCGGCGTGACGAGCCGGACCACGTCGCGGCGCACAACGGACTTGGCGCCGCGCTTTTTCGCCTCCGCCGGGTCTTCGAGCTGCTCGCACACCGCGACGCGATGCCCCAGAGCGATCAGCTTTTGCAGATAGTCGTTGGCCCGCTCCACCGGGACGCCGCACATCGGAATATCTTCGCCCCGATGCTTGCCTCGCTTCGTCAGCATGATGCCGAGCGCCCGCGCCGCAATGATGAAATCCTCGAAAAAAAGCTCGTAGAAGTCGCCCATCCGATAAAAAAGCAGACAATCGGGATTGGCCGCCTTGATCTCGATATATTGTGCGATCATTGGCGTAGCGGCGTCGCCGGGTTTCTCGCGTGTTTTCTGCTGGGGTTCGTGAGCGGCCTGATCCATGGCCGGCACGCTAGCAAGCTTCAAGGCGTTTCGCCACTTGCCCGGGAAGCGGTAATTTGCTGCGCTTGCGTTCGCGTGAATTGGCGGGGAAAATAGGATTCGGCCCAGAGCTTGCAGAACTCCATGAAGATGCGCTCATTTTTCCACATCAAAGGTCAGGGTCTCTCGGCCCTCATCCGCTTGGCCGACCTTGGGAGCCTGGCCTGAGGTGAGCGCTTCGTCCGAATTTTCGCCCAAGGCGCTAGAGCCGGCGGCGCTGCATGCGCTGCCCGACGAGCGGCTGGACCGGCCCGAGCCGAGGTTGCGAGGGCGCTTCCTCGCCTTGCTCGCCATTTGCCTGCTGACCCATCTTGGACTTCTCGCGGGGCTGCTGATCGAAGACAGGCTCAGTCCCGCACCAGACATGGCCGCGCAGGAAATCCCGGTCGAGGTCATCGCCGAGCCGCCGCCGGAACAGCAAAAAGCCGAGGAGCCCCCTCCGCCGGAGCAGAAGGCGGAAGAGCCGCCGGCGCCGGAAAAGAAGCAGCCGCCCGAACCGCCGCAGCAAAAGCTCACGCTTGATGAAAAGCCCGCTTTCGACGCCCCGAAGGCCGAAAACAAGGAGAAGCTCGACCGCGAGGCGCCCGACGACGAGACCAAGGCCCAGCATCTGGCGCGCCCGAATGAACAGACGGCGCAAAAGCCGGAACCGCATCCCAAGGAGAAGCTTCAGCAGGAAACCGCGCCACAGCCCGCGCAGGAGCCGGAGGCGACAGGGGCGGAGGAAGACAAGCGCGATGCCGAGGTGATCGAACAGTCGGCCCCCAAGCTCGGGCCAAAACCGGACAAGCCGGTGAAGCCGGACCCCAAAGCCGCCGTCGGCGAGAAGCAGAAATCGATCGCCGACATGGTGGCTTCGCTCGCGCCAACCCCCGATTTCCAGCTTGGCGGGGCGGCCAAGACCGCGCCGATCACTGGCGGCACGGCCAAGCCTACCTATCTTTCGGTCGTTCTCGGTTACATCAAGCGCCAGTTTCACCCTCCCGGCGGTCAAAGGACGGGGGAGGGGACCATAACCTTCTACGTCGATCCCAACGGCAATCTGGTGCATCAGGCCCTGCGGCATTCTTCCGGCTCGCCGGCCCTGGATCAGGCGGCGCTGGCGGCGCTGCGTCGCGCGGCGCCCTTTCCGCCCACGCCAACCGCGTCCGCGATCGGACTCATATGGAAATATTGACCTTCACAAACGACGCCCAAAACAAGGGACGGAAGATGAGCCAGAGCGGCGCGCGAAACTGGCTAGATTTCTGGAACGGCGACACGCCGATCTACGCCAATGAACGCCATAAGCGTCAGCACTATGAACTCATCGCGCGCGACCTTGCGCCGCATATTCCGTCCGGCGCCTCGGAAGTGCTCGACTATGGATGCGGGGAGGCGCTTTACGCGCCGCGACTGGCGCGGGACCGAGGCTGCCTGTTGCTCTTCGATGCTGCGCAGCATGTGCGCAAAAAAATTGCGCGCGCGCTTTGGCGAGGAAGCGGGCGTCCGAGTGCTGGAGGATGGCGCGCTCAAGGATGTTGCAGCGGGGTCTCTCGACCTCATCGTCGCCAATTCGCTGATCCAGTATATCCCCCCCGGCGAGCTCTCGGATTTGCTCGATTTGTGGAAAGGCAAGCTCAAACCGGACGGCTGGCTACTGCTCGCGGACATTCCGGCGCCGCAGGGTCGGTCGCAAGCAAGGGAAGCCTTTGACGACGCGATCGCTTTGCTGCGCTTTGGCTGGAGTGGCGGGTTTTTCCTCGCCGCCCTGGCCAGTCTTCTCCGGCTTTTTTTCTCGGATTACCGAAGGCTTCGCAGGGAGGCCGGCTTTTTTCGATATAGCGCCTCGGAGCTGGAGTCTGTGTTGCGGGAACAGGGGTTCGAGGGGCGTCCGCTATCGCGCAATATCGGCCATAACCAGAACCGTCTCGCGTTTGCTGCGCGAAAAATTCAATCCAGCGCAATTGCGGAGACAAGTCGCCCGTAATCAGGCTCACCCAGATGCACGCTGCGGCGATAGCTGAAGCAATGTCCGGCGTTGGCGTAGGTGTCGATGCCGATATTCTCGAATGACGCGACGCCGATCCGATTGATGCGCGCCTCAATAAAGCGTGGCAGATCGAACATCGAGTGGCCCGGCTTGGCGGAGGGAGAGAAGAAGCGCGCAAAGTCGGAGTCCGCCACGACGAAGCGTTCGACGAATTCAGGTCCGACCTCATAGCTTGCGGGGCCGATCATCGGCCCCAGCGCGATATGCATGGCCGCGCGGCGCGCCCCGAGCCCCTCCATCGCCGCAACGGTCGCCTCGATCACGCCGGTCAGCGCGCCTTTCCATCCAGCGTGAGCAGCGCCAATGACCCCGGCGTCGGCGTCGGCGAACAGAAGCATGCCGCAATCGGCTCCGGTGACGCCAAGCGCCAGCCCCCTAGCGCGGGTAACAACGCCGTCGCAGCGCGGGCGGGCGTCCTCGGCCCAGGGCGCGTCGACGACGACCGCGTCGGCGGAATGGATCTGGTACGGAACGAGAAAGCGGGTCGCCTCGACGCCAAGCCGCCGCGCCATGCGCGCTCTGTTCTCGCGCACCGACGCAGGCTCGTCGCGCGAGCCGACGCCGCCGTTGAGCAACTCATAGACGCCGCCGGAGACGCCGCCCCTGCGGGTAAAGAAACCATGGCGGACATTCGTCAATCCGAGATTCTTAGCCAAATGCGGGCTGACCTCTGGCGCATTGGTCGCGTTCATTGCTGCTCCGTGAAGGGGATCAGGACTCAAATCCGGGCAAATCCGGGGTGTCAGGATGCATGATCGCCATGGCCTTGAACAATTCGCCCATGTGCTCGCGGACGTCGCCGGCGCCAACGAGGCGATCCAGCGCGCTCTCTATGTCGATTTGCTGCGCGGGCGTCGCCCTGCGGCACAGCGTTTCCGCACGTCTGGCGATGCCAAGCTGCCTGAGAAAACTTCCTTGCGCCACGGGTCCCTGCACCTTGGCGCCCTTGGCTCTGGCCGCGCGTTTGAGCGCAGCGAAATCGACATGGGTGGTCAGGTCGGCTTCCCCCGGCGATTCCAGTGGATCGACATAAGCATGGCGGGCCACGGCCTGAAGGCTCTCGCCAAGCGTTGTCTGCGTGTAGCCGTAATCGACGAGCAGCAACACGCCGCCATCGACGACAATTCGTTCCGCGATTTCCCCGATGAGGCGCTGCGCTATCGCATTCACTTCGATCACCGACCCTGACGGCGCCTGAACGTTCAACCCTGACTCGACCCGCGAGGAGAGGCCGAAGGCGAGGGCGCCAGCGCTGCTCAGTCCGATCAGCCGCTCCCGCCATCCCGACTCCGTCTTGACGAAATGGCGCGCTGGCAGCGCATCGAAAAACTCATTGGCGAGAATGAACAGCGGCGCGCGCGGAACCTCGCCGAAATCCGCTCGCCAGTCGATGGGCGTCAACTCCCCGGTCAGTGTCTGGCGCTGTAAATCTCGTAACAGCGGGCTGGTTTCAATGAGGTCCACCTCGATATTTGCGAGGAAGCTGGGCGCGACGCGAGCGACGCGCAGCACGTCGGACATGAGCGTCCCGCGCCCCGGACCCAGTTCGACCAGACGCGCCCCCGCAGGGCCGTCCGAGGCGGACCAGGCCTCGCTGATCCATACGCCGAGCATCTCGCCGAACATCTGGCTGATTTCCGGCGCCGTGATGAAGTCGCCACCCGCTCCGAAAGGATCATGCGTCATGTAATAGCCATAGCGCGGGTGCGAGAGGCAGAGCGACATGTAGCGTTCGAGCGTGATCGGGCCGTCCTGAGCGATGATCGTCGCGATTTCCCTCATCAGCGGGCTCATGCGAAAGCTCCACGCCGGCGCAACGAGAAGGCAATCAGAAGCGCGCCCAGCAGCGCCATCGGCGCCGACAGCGCCATGCCCATGGTCAGCCCATTCGACAGCGCCTCTTGCGCGGGGTCGGGCTCCCGGAAAAATTCACAAAATATGCGCGCCAATCCATAGCCGACGCCGAAGATTCCTGCCGACATCCCAGGGAATTGCAGCGCGCCAGCCCGCAGCGCGACATAGAGAACGAGGCCGAGCGCAACTCCTTCCAGTCCCGCTTCATATAGCTGACTGGGGTGGCGCGGAACATGGTCCACCATCGGGAAAACCATCGCCCAGGGAACGTCGGTCGGGCGCCCCCACATTTCCGGCTTGATGAAATTCGCCACGCGGCCGAAGAAAATGCCAATCGGCGCGACGATGGCGCACATGTCGCTGATGGTCAGAAACGGAATCGTCTCGCGCCGAGCGAATAGCGCCATGCCCAGCATCGCGCCGAGCAGACCGCCATGGAAAGCCATGCCGCCTTTCCAGGTTTGCAGGATTTCCAATGGGTGCGCGAGGTAAAAGCCGGGGTCGTAAATCAGCACGTGTCCAAGCCGTCCGCCGATGATCACGCCAAAAGCGACATAAACCAGAAGATCGTCGATTGCGTCGGGCGAAGGACGCGGCTGGTCGTCGCGCCAGAAGGCCTCGCCCTTGCTGAGCGCGCGCAGATAGACCCAGCCCAGAACAAATCCGCCAATATAGGCCAGCGCATACCAGCGCAGCGGAAGCGGACCGAGATTGATCGCCACCGGATCAATCATCGGAAAGGGAATGGCGAGGAATGGCATGCGCATGTCTCTGGGGCGGCGTTCGAGCGGGCGAACAACACTGGCGTTTTAGCTGTTAGCCAGACTGATGTCATGTGCCCGGGCGGTCAGCTGTGGCCGCCGTCGCTGGAAAAGCATTTCATTTCGAACGCGCATCCGGGCGCCGCGTCTTCTATCTCGATGGAAAATCCATGCAATCTAACGATTGCCGCCACAAGAGCGAGGCCAAGCCCGCTGCCGGCTACGTGACGGCTTTGATTGCAACGATAGAAACGCTTGAAAACATCCTCCCGCTGCGACTGGGCGACGCCAGGGCCATTGTCGCGAACAGTGACGATGGGGCCTGAGGTTGAGCGCGCCAGCGCAAGCTCGATGCGTCCGCCCTCGGGCGTAAACTTGATCGCGTTGTCGACCAGATTGGCCAGCGCCTCCAGCAGGAGATCCCGGTCGCCTTCGACGGTCGCCTCCACCCGGATGTGGAGTTCCGAGGATATTTGCTTCGCCTCGGCGAGGGGACCATATAGATCGCTGACTTCTCGCAATATCTCCGCAAGGTCGACCACGCAAAACGATGCGCGGGCCCGCCCCGTCTCGATTTGCGCGATGCGCAACATTGCGGTCGTAATGGCGAATGTCTGGTCGAGACCCGAGATCGCGCGGTCCAGAAGCTCCTGTGGCTCCTGCTGGCCGGCCAGCATGCGCTGCAGCCGCTCCAGATGGGCGCGAACGCGCGAAAGTGGCGTGCGCAGGTCATGAGCAATATTGTTGCCCACATGATGCAGCTCGTTGATCGCATGTTCGAGCTCGCCGAGCATCGCGTTCACGGCTTCGGCGAGACGATCCAGATCGTCGCGAGCGTCGCTGACCGCGAGCCGTCGATGCAATTGCCCTTTCTGGATGTCCGCAAGCGTTTGTTGCGCGTGCCTCAGCCTTTGATTCATGCGCAGGCTCAATATCGCGCCGACGGCGACCGCGAGAGCGGCCATGGGCGCCACGCCAAGCTGCAACGCCTTTCCGACGGTCGCCTGAAGATTGGCGAGCTCCTGCACGTTCCGGCCGACGACCAGGATGCGTTGATCAGAGAGACGTCTTGCTACGAGAACAATCGCCTCCTCGGACGTCGAGCCATCGGCAAGGACTGTTTGGTCTACTTTGCGCGCCACGCCATCCGGGGCGAGCCCGTCCGGAATCCGTCCGAGCCTTCCTTCCAGAAAAGCCCCGTCCTCCTCGAACAGGCCCGAGATGGTCAGTCTGTGCACGTCGTCATAGTCGCTGCGTTGCAGACTTTGCCGGATTTGCGTCGATGAAGCTTGCGCGAGGACAGGCGCCTGACGCTCCAGAAAGTCCATTATCCTCCGGGTCTCCAGAATTGCGGTCTGCCAATAGATGAAGACGAACAGCAACAAGTTCGTGGCTATGAAAAGGCCGGCTATCGCCAGCGTGCGCCGGAAGATCGCCGCCTCGAAAAGTCTAAATGTCGGCATTAAACATGAATCCGCAGCCCCTGAAATTCTGAATGAAGGAAGTTTCGCGATCTCCGTCGATCTTGCGGCGGAGTTTGCTGATGTGAACGTCGACGACATTTGTCTGAGGCGAAAAGCGATATTTCCAGACGTTCTCGATGAGCATGTCGCGTGTTATGATTTGGTTCGGCCTGGACATGAAATATTCGAGCAGCTGAAACTCGCGCGATGAGAGTTCGATCTTCTTGCTGTTGAGGGTAGCCGCGCGCTGGAGCAGATCGAGCGAGAGCGAACCGGCTTGCAACGTCGTGGCGCGCGCCAGAGGCGGTCGTCGCAACAGAGCCTCCACTCGCGCGCCCATTTCAGCGAGGCTAAAGGGTTTGACAAGGTAATCGTCCGCGCCCGCCCGCAAACCGTCGACCCGGTCGTCGACTTCTCCGAGCGCGCTGATAATGAGTATCGGAGTCGAAGCGCTTCCTTTGCGCAATAGTTTGACGATGGACAGGCCGTCAATTTCGGGCAGCATTCGATCCAGCACCAACAAATCGAATGACTTTTGCTCAATCGCGGCGGCGCCCCGCGCGCCTGTCGCCGCATGCGAGACTTCGTAGCCGCGCCCGCGCAACTCCTCGATGATCGCCTCGGAGATTTCCTGATCGTCCTCGACAACAAGAATTTCTTGCGCGGAGTTTTGCATATTGGTTCACGTCGTCGCTGACAGGCGGCGCACACGCCATAATCGCTATCGGACTTCGGAAAATAGACAATGCGGGCCGCCGGGGAAATTAAATATTTAATTAGAATCCAGGCCTGCCGCTCAAGCTTGCGCCGGGATGGCAGGCCCAAGTAGAGCGCATTCCGCGCTCCCGGCTCCGTTCCCGTCCGAGCGTCGATCTCTTCTAGAGCAGCGCTTTGTCGGGTTCACCGAGCGGATTTTCCCGATCCGCCCTAGCCCCCTCGACCTCCTTGACGTCCACGCTGACGTCGAGCTTCTGCCGGCCGGAGCCCAAAATCACGCCGTCGATTGGAGAAACGTCGGCATAGTCGCGCCCTATCGCGAGGACAATATGATCGTCGCAAACAAAAATGTCGTTTGTCGGATCGAGTTGCAGCCAGCCGAAGGCCGGACCGCACCAAAGCGTTATCCATGCATGAGAGGCGTCGGCGCCCTCCAGTCGCCTTTGGCCCGGCGCTGGGATGGTGCGCAGATAGCCACTCACATAAGCGGCGGGCAGGCCGAGGCCGCGAAGTCCGACGATCATGATATGGGCGAAATCCTGACAGACGCCGCCGCGCCGGGCGAAGACCTCATGCAGCGGCGTCGTCACCTTTGTCGCCTTGGGATCGTAGATAAAATCCGTGTGGATGCGCCGCATCAGCTCCAGCGCTGCTTCCAGGACGGGCGCCCCGGCGGGAAGCTCTCGCGGGCGTAAGCGGTGATTGGGGCCTGCAATTGGGTCAAGCGTCCGGGAAAGAGAAAATGCGCCGGAGACTGCGGGCCGAGGGACTGCAATTCCGCGGCGGCGACGCGTGTTGCCTCCCAATCGGGCGTGAGCGCCGACGCTGGAGGCTGCGGCCGTCGCACGGCGACGCGCGCCTCAAGAATTATTTTCAGAGTGCTGTGAGACGCATCGACGCGAGCTTCGACCACGCGATTGCCAAAAAAGTCGAGCCGTTCTCGGCGACGCGCCGGCGCGGGCTCGACCTCTATGGAGCTGCGAAGCACGCGTTGGCCGGCGTCGCCGCGCGGCGTCAGCCGCAAGGTGCAACGCGCCGTGGCGACCGGCGTCGCATAGCTGTAGCTGGTCACATGACGGATGTCGTAGATCACGCGAGCTGAGACCGTTTGTTGGCGTGAATGGCGTTGTCGCCATGCAGGAAATAGCGTTCGGCGATAGCGTTGGCGAAACTCGTCAAGCGTTGCTCGATGGCCAGAATTCCCGCCGGGTCGAGCGCTCTCGCTTCCTTCGCGGCGAGTTCGGCGCGAAGCGGGCTGGCGAGGCGGCGCGGCTTTTCCATCACGCCGTCGTCAAGCAGAGACGGCAGCGTCGCGAGCTGGTCGTCGATGCGGGCGATTTGATAGCTGACCGAGCGAGGGTTGAATGGATCGAGCATCGCCATGTCGAGAACCGGGGCGAGCGCGGCTCCCGTGAGATAGCGGCTGCGATAGGTGATCTGCGAGTCGATCAGTTCAATCAGCGCGTCTCAGCAACTCCATGGTCGGTTGCGCGTCGGCGAATTGGCGCGAGAAGCGACATGTGTTGATGGCGCGCTCGACGCGCCTGCCAAGTTCAAGAAAACTCCAACCAGCGACGCGGTTGAAATTCTCGTCCATCAACCCCGACAGCGCCGCGAGCGTATGCAGGGCGCGGTCCGTCCAATCCACGATGTCCGGCTCGGACGCGCTCTCTTGAGCGGCGCTGGCGTCGCCGCTGGCGTTTGACGAGGCTGCTACGGATTGCAAGCGCGTCTCCAACCGTCCAATCAACTGCCAGACGTCCTGAGACAGACGTTCGCGAATAATCGACGCGGTGCGTCGCGCCTCGCTGGCGTTGGCTCGCGCTGAACTATAGGCGTTGACATCCGTCAATGCGGCCAGTGCAAGCTGCGCGGCGGAGAGACCGCGCGAACTCTTCCCTGACGCAACCCCAGGCGATCAGGAGGCGCAGCAGGCGATCGATGGGCTGGCGGTCCTTCGAGCGATCCCCGTCCGACGTCGATATCTGCTCGTCGGAGAGACGATTGCAAAGGCAGCGCACGATGCGCAGCACTGCTTCCGTGCGTTCGAGATAGCGCCCCATCCAGAACAAATTATCCGCCGCGCGGCTTGGAAGGCTGCCGAGCACTCTCACGATGCGCGCGTCTTCGGCGGCCGGCAGCAATGTAGCAGTCTCGATCGGCGTGTCGCTCAAAACCCATACGTCCGCCGACGGCGCGCCCTCGCCCGGATAGGCTCCGTTCGCGTCCTGTCGGTCGTAGATGCGGCAATAGCCGCCAGGCATCACGCGCCAGCCATTTTCCGTCGCGGCGGCGAAGATGCGCAACGCGAAGGGGCGCGGAGTTCAATGCGCCGTCCACCCAGGCCGGCGTCGTCGAAAGCACAAGCTGTTCCTGCGCGACGAGATCCATGCCGCGCTCGTTCATCGCCGCAAGGAGTTTCTCGCGATCGGAGGCGCACATTTCGGAGGCGAGCAGGCCACGCTTTTCCGCGCGCCCGAGAATCCCCGCGCCAAAGGCGCTCTTGATGCGCATCGTGTCGAGTTTCGCGAGCGCCCGGGTTCGCGCCTCGCCCTGACCGCACCAGATTGTTTCAACATTATCGAGCTTGAGCTTTTCGCCCAGGAGGCGCGGCGCCAGCGTCGGCAGAAAGGCCATCAGCGCGCGCGCCTCGATGATCCCGGCGCCTGGCATGTTCGCTAGGGCGACGGCGCCCTGGCGGATAGCCTCAAAGAGACCGGGCGCCCCGAGCCGGGAGGATGCGTTCATCTCCAGCGGGTCGCACCAGTCAGCGTCGACGCGTCGCCACAGCACATCGGCGCGCTTGAGGCCGGCGATGGTGCGGACATATAGCTTGCCGTCGTTTGCCAGGAGGTCCTCGCCCTCGACCAGCAGCAGTCCCAGATAGCGGGCGAGGCTGACCTGTTCCGCGTAAGTTTCGCTGAACGGGCCTGGAGTGAGGAGGCAGATGCGCGGATCGACGCGTTGCGCCGCGCTGGCGAGGCCTGCCCGGAAATCCCTGAAGAACGGAGCCAGCCTGCGAACATTCATGTCGCCAAACAGGCTGGGAAAAGTGCGCGCCATGATCAGGCGGTTTTCAAGCGCATAGCCCGCGCCGGACGGCGCCTGCGCCCTGTCGCCGAGAACACGCCATTGTCCGTCCGCGCCGCGAGCGATGTCAGCGGCGTAAAAGCGCAGCCAGCGCCCGCCCGCCGGCGCGACCCCGCACATCGGCCGCACATATTCCGGAGAACCCGCGACCGCCGCCGCTGGCAAGGCGCCTTCTGCGACCAGGCGGTTTTCGCCGTAAATGTCGAGCAGCAACTGATCAAGCAATTCGGCGCGCTGGGCGATGCCCGCTTCGATCTTGCTCCATTCATCCTGCGGCAACAGGAGCGGCAGGCGGCACAAAGGCGCGGCGCGTTCGCGAGCTTCGCCATGCACGCGATAGGTGACGCCCATTTCGTCAATGCGCCGGCTGGCGTTCGCGAAGCGCCGCTCCACCTGCGCCTCGCCGAAGCCCGCGAGCGCGTCGAGCAGGGTCACCCAGTGTCCGCAAGGACGCCCCGCCGGGTCCAGCAACTCGTCCGCGGTTCCCGGCGACGGTCGATAATCGGCCAGCCACGACGCAATCCGTCGAGCTCTTTCGTCAGCTTGCGGCGCCGTTGCGGCTTCAGGCGACAAAGTTCCTCCGCAAATCCAGAGTCAGCGGGAATTCGCCTGCAATTTCCTCTCGCGGCGGCTCGACCCGTCCCGGCGTATGGCCATGAGCCTGAAAGCGGGAGAGTCTGCGGGCTTCGGCCTCATGAGCGTTGACGGGAAAAGTGTCGTAACTGCGCCCGCCCGGGTGAGAGCTGTGATAGACGCAGCCGCCAAGCGAACGTCGGCTCCAGCTGTCGATCACGTCGAAGGTCAGCGGCGCATGGATCGGGACCGTCGGATGCAGGCCGGACGGGGGTTTCCAAGCCTTGAAGCGCACGCCCGCGACCGCCTCGCCGCTCGTGCCGGTCCCTGTCATCGGCAGCCGCCGGCCATTGCAGGCGATCACATGCCTGCCGGGAACAAACCCTTCCGCCTTGACCTGCAATCTTTCGATCGAGGAATCGACGTATCGTACCGTGCCTCCCTGCGCGCCTTCTTCACCCATCACATGCCAGGGTTCGAGAGCGTGGCGCACTTCAAGCTTGACGCCATCATGCGTCACGGCGCCGGCGAATGGAAAACGAAATTCCCATTGCGCGATGAACCATTCAGGCTCGAAGGCGTAGCCCGCCCGGTTCAGATCGTCGAGCACGCCGCAAAAGTCTTCCCACACAAAATGGGGCAGCATGAATTTGTCGTGCAGCGCGGTGCCCCAGCGCACGAGCGCGCCGTCTTGCGGCTCCCTCCAGAACCACGCGGTGAGCGCGCGCAGCAGCAACTGCTGCGCAAGGCTCATGCGGGCGTCCGGCGGCATCTCGAAAGCGCGAAACTCCACAAGGCCGAGACGGCCCGTGGGGCCGTCGGGGGAATAGAGCTTGTCGATGCAGATTTCCGCGCGATGAGTGTTGCCTGACACGTCGACGAGAAGATTGCGGAACAGCCGGTCGACGAGCCAGAGCGGAAAATCGGTCGCATCGGGGCCCGGAGTATTGGCGAGTGCAATCTCCATCTCGTAAAGGGATTCATGGCGCGCCTCGTCGATCCGGGGCGACTGGCTCGTCGGGCCGATGAAAAGGCCCGAGAACATGTAGGACAGCGAAGGATGGCGCTGCCAGTAGAGGATAAAGCTCTTCAGCAGATCGGGCCTGCGCAGGAAGGGGGAGTCGGCGGGTTTGGAGCCGCCGAGCACGACATGGTTGCCGCCTCCCGAGCCCGCGCCGCGCCCGTCGGTCATGAATTTGCTGGTCGTCAGCCGAGACTGCCGCGCATCCTCATAGAGCCCCGTGGTGTTGGCCACCGCCTCGCGCCATGATTTCGCGGGATGGATATTGACCTCGATCACCCCGGGATCTGGCGTGACCTTGATGACGCTTAGACGCGGATCATTGGGGGGCTCGTAGCCCTCTATATGTAACGGCAATCCGGTTTCGATCGCGGTTTCCTCCACTGCGGAGAGCAGTTCGAGGTAATCCTCGAGCTTCTTGACCGGCGGCATGAAGACGCAGAGCGCGCCGTCACGCGCCTCTATGGTCATTGCCGTGCGCACGGCGCCCGCGCCCTCCGCTTCTGTGGTTTGCGGCGTCACTTCCTGCTGGCCTTCCTGACCAAGGCTTGCGGGAGACGCGGCGTAAGCGAATTGATGATATCCGGCGGGCGGCAGTTCGGAGCGCTCCTCGAACGTGTCCCGCGCGGTCAAGTGCGGGTAAATTTCAGGACGCACCCAGGGCAGCGACTTCAGCGGCAGGCGCAGGCCCACGGGTGAATCTCCAGGCGCGAGAAACAGCTTCCCGCGCCGAAGCGGCCAATGTTCCGACGTCCAGGGCGAGGATTTCGTCGCCACGGCGTTCCAGCGCTGGATCGGCAGCACGAAGCCCGTGGGCGTCGATAGCCCGCGTTCGAAGGTCTTTACGATGCGGCTGCGTTCCTCGGGGTCGTCGATCTTGGGGTCCGAGGGATCGACATTGACGGGCAGGGCCGCTTCCTTGCCAATCCAGTGGACTGGATCCTCATAGGCGGGGATGACATAGGAGCTGTCGAGCCCGAGACGCTCGACCAGCGAGTCAACGAATTTCCGCGCCGATTCCGGCTTGGCGGCGCCCGGCTTGTTCTCGCCTTCCATGCCCGCGATCAGATTGGGGTCGCGCCAGATCGGCTGTCCATCGTTGCGCCAATAAACCGCAAAAGCCCAGCGGGGCAGCGGTTCGCCCGGATACCATTTGCCCTGTCCATAATGCAGGAAGCCGCCGGGAGCGAAGCGCTTCTGCAGTCTCCGGATAAGATCGTCGGCCAGAGTGCGCTTGGTCGGTCCGACCGCCGAAACATTCCATTCCGCCGCTTCGAAATCATCGATGGAAATGAAAGTCGGTTCGCCGCCCATGGTCAGGCGCACGTCCTGAGCCTGGAGGTCGGCGTCGACCTTGTCGCCAAGCCGGTCCAGCCGCGCCCAGGCTTCGTCGGAAAAAGGCGCGGTGACGCGGGGAGGCTGCTTGATGCGCTCTACGCGCATCTCGAAATTGAAGTCGCAATTCGCCGGTTCGACGACGCCGGAAACCGGCGCGCAGGAGCGGTAATGCGGCGCCGCGCACAAGGGCAGATGGCCCTCGCCGCAAAAGAGCCCCGAGGTCGCGTCCAGCCCGATCCATCCGGCGCCGGGAAGATAGACCTCGGCCCAGGCGTGAAGGTCGGTGAAATCATGCTCGGGGCCCTTGGGGCCTTCGAGCGGCTCGACATCCGCCGTGAGCTGAATGAGGTAGCCGGACACGAAGCGCGCCGCGAGGCCCAGCCGGCGAAGAATCTGCACCAATAGCCATGCGGAATCGCGGCAGGAGCCCGAACGCAGGGTCAGCGTTTCATCCGGCGGCTGCACGCCGGGCTCCATGCGGATCACATAACCGATCTCCTGGCTGAGCCTTGCGTTGAGATGAACGAGAAAATCGATGGTCCGGATTTTTTCGCGCGAAATGCTGCGCACAAAATCCTCCAGCGGCGCCCCGGCGGGTTCGATTTCCAGCGCCGCGGCAAGTTCCGTAGCCAACTCCGGCGCATAAACGAAGGGAAACTCCTCGGCATAGGGTTCGACAAAGAAATCAAAGGGATTGAAAACGGCGAGGTCGGCCAGGAGATCGACCTCGACGCGGAACTCATTGGCTTTTTCAGGAAAAACGAGGCGCGCCAGCCAATTGCCGTGAGGATCCTGCTGCCAGTTGATGAAATGCTCGGCGGGCAAGATCTTGAGCGCATAGCTTGGCACGCTCGTGCGGCAGTGCGGCGCCGGGCGCAGACGCACGACTTGCGGTCCAAGCGCGACATAACGGTCGTATTTGTAATGGGTGATGTGGTGCAGGGCGACCTGGATAGACACGGGTTCGCGGCCTTTCAAAGATATTGGCGACGCAGCGCAGCGTCCATGGCTGGATTAGGTTTCCACCCGCCTCGGGTGTCAATCAAATCGTTCGCAAAGCGCGGAGTTTGGGAAAAATAACTGCAAAATGGCGTCACGGCGGGCGTTTTTTGCTCAATTGCACGGCGCCTGCGGGTGCTGCGCTTTTTTTGAACTTTCCTTCTTGGGCTGCAATTTAATTCGTGCGAAAACTCCTTTCGACAATAAAGGCTCACCAGGGCGTCACGGCAAATGACCATCGACGAAATCGTCGCCAATTTTGAACTTCTCGACGAGTGGGAGGATCGCTACCGATATCTGATCGAGCTTGGCCGCACTCTTGAGCCTTTGCCCAAGGACGCTTATTGCGAGGCTAATAAAGTGCGCGGTTGCGCCAGCCAGGTGTGGCTGGAGACGAGGGTCTCGCATGACGTGGGCGGACAGCCGGTGCTCATTTTTCATGGCGACAGCGATGCGCATATCGTCAAGGGACTCGTGGCGCTGGTGCTGGCTCTTTATTCCAGCCGGACAGCGGCTTCGATACTCGAGACCGACGCCATGCCCGTTTTCACGGAGCTCGGGCTTGAACAGCATCTGACGCCTCAACGCGCCAATGGACTGAGGGCGATGGTCGAGCGCATCAAGAGCGAGGCCCGCGCGGCGGCCTGAGCCCCAAAAGCGTCGGGCGCCCGAAACCATCAGAAGACTAATCTCTTTCCTAGCCAACTGCCTTTGCTTAGACTTCGCGCGACTCGCGCCGACGTCTCGAGAAAAAATCTCATGTTCCTAGAACGACTCCTGTTTCTGATCACCGGCGTCTTTGTTTTCCTTTGTCTGGGCTTTGCGCTCATGATGATGGCGTCAGGCCCTGGAAAGCGGCCCGTCGATCCGGCCGCGACCCCGCCTGCCGCGGTGTCGGCCGCGCCAAAGGCTCCACCTGCGGCGTCCTTGCCTCCGGCTCCCCCGCCTCCCGCTCCGGTAGAGGCTCCGGCGACACCGCAGCAAAGACTGGAGAAATTGATCGCCAGCGCTCCGGATTACGCGCGCTTTTTCGCGCGGCTGCGCGAGGCTTTTCCCGCAGTGCACGCCTCGTCGATGGATGCATTCAAGCAGCAGTTGGCTGGTGGAGCTCCGGAAGAGAGCATAGATTTCTATGTCTCGGAGGCGGTTCGCTATTTGCGGCAGGCGCGCGGCGTCGCCGCCGCCAAGGCGGAAACGGCGCCGCTCGAGAAAGTGTTCGACATCCAGCTGAGGGTGTTGCGCGCCATCGCCAAGGAAGACCCGCATATGTGCGTGACCTTTCTCTACGGCGGCACGAAGCTGGATTTCACGCGTTTCGCGGCGACGCGGCGACCTCTGGTGGCGGAAATGGCGCTCGCCGGCCTCGAAGCCATAGCAAGCGGCCAGTCGAAAAAAGTCGAGCGGCCGGCGCCAAGCGAGGCCGATTTCAAGGCCCTTGAGTCGGCGCTTGCCGCCAAGGGACTGGACAAGGTCGAGATCGACGCTCTGCTGGACGGCAAGATGCCTGATCCGCCTCTCGAAGACGCGCGCATGTGCGCCGCTGGACAGACCTATCTGGAGACATTGCAAGGTCTTCCGGAGGCCGTGCGTTTGCGCATCTACGGCTTGGCTGTCGAACTGATGGCGCGCTCCTGAGGGGCTGACGCCGCTTCGCAGACCAGAGGGCCGCGCCACTTTGCGTAGCGCCATGGCGTCATTGGACTCGCGTCGTCTGGCAGGACTTGCGGCGGCGGGTCGAAGCCGTCGGTGCCGCCGGGCCTGCAGCGACATACGCGTCCCAGCGTCATCCAGCCGCCCGCCCAGAGGCCATGACGGCAAATGGCTTCATCCGCGAATTCCGAGCAACTCGGCGCGTGGCGGCACCAGCGCCCGACGAAGGCCGAGAGCGTGATTCGGTAAACGAAAATCAGTCCCCGGGCCAATTGCGCTGGTAGCATGGAAATCATGGGTGGATCCTCAACCGCGCGACTATAACGCAAAAAGGCCGCCCAAACCGGGACGGCCTTTTCTGACGTTTTCACGCGACCATTCACTCTGCCGGGGGCAGTCTCGGAGCGGCGGTCGGAGCCGCGGTCTCGGCCCGCTGCGTGATGATCAGATCGTCGCGTCCATTGGCGATGCCGCGGAACTTGGACATCGCCGCGCCGGTGCCCGCGGGGATGAGGCGGCCAACGATGACGTTTTCCTTCAGGCCGACGAGGGGGTCGACCTTGCCGTTGACGGCGGCCTCGGTGAGGACGCGCGTCGTCTCCTGGAACGAGGCGGCGGAGAAGAAGGACCGCGTCTGCAACGAAGCCTTGGTGATGCCGAGCAGCACGGGCGTTCCAACCGCGATCTTCTTGCCCTCCTCGATGCACTTGGCGTTGGCTTCCTCGAGGTCGGTCTGGTCGACCTGTTCGCCATCAAGGAAGGACGTGTCGCCCGCATCCGTGATGTCGACCTTCTGCAGCATCTGCCGGACAATCACTTCGATGTGCTTGTCGTTGATGTTCACGCCCTGCAACCGGTAGACTTCCTGGATCTCGTTGACGAGATAAGCCGCCAGCTCCTCCACGCCCTTGATCGCCAGAATGTCGTGGGGCGCCGGATTGCCGTCGACGATGTAATCGCCCTTCTCCACGACGTCGCCGTCCTGAAGATGGATGTGCTTGCCCTTGGGGATCAGATATTCGACCGCCTCGGCGCCTTCCTCGTGCGGAATGATGCTGAGCCGCTGCTTGTTTTTGTAGTCCTTGCCGAACTGCACGGTTCCCGAAACTTCCGCGATGATCGCGTGATCCTTTGGACGGCGCGCCTCGAACAATTCCGCGACGCGCGGCAGGCCGCCGGTGATGTCGCGCGTCTTCGCGCTTTCGAGCGAGATACGCGCGACAATGTCACCCGCCTGGAGCTTCTGGCCGGGCTCGACCGCGATGATCGAATCCACCGGGACCAGGTAACGCGCGTCGCCGCCTCGCTGGAGCTTGCCGATCTTGCCGTCCGGCCCCTTGATGATGATCGCCGGCTTCAGCGTGGCCGAGCGCTGGTTCAAGCGCCAGTCCATGACCATGCGCTTGGTGATGCCCGTCGACTCGTCGGCGGTTTCCGCCATCGACTGGCCCTCCACCAGATCCTCGAAGGCAATCGTTCCGTCGATCTCGGACAGGATTGGGCGGGTGTAAGGATCCCACTCGGCGATGCGTTCGCCGCGCTTGATCTTGTCGCCCTCGTCCACCTTCAGCCGCGCGCCATATTGCACGCGCGTCACCGACCGCTCGGCGCCGTCCGGCCCCGCGATGACCACCGCGACATTGCGCGCCATAACCATCAGATCGCCATCGGAATTGCGCGCGAGATGACGGTTGCGGATATGCACCACGCCATCGAAGTTGGACTCGATGAAGGACTGATCCGCCAGCTGCGCCGCGCCGCCGATGTGGAAGGTGCGCATGGTGAGCTGCGTGCCCGGCTCGCCGATCGACTGAGCCGCGATGACGCCCACCGCTTCGCCCATGTTGACCGGCACGCCGCGCGCCAGATCGCGACCGTAGCAGGCCGCGCAGACGCCGTTCTTCGCCTCGCAGGTAAGAACCGAACGGATCTTCACCTCCTGGATGCCGGCGGCGTTAATCGGGTCGACATGCCACTCTTGAATCATGGTGCCTGCGGGCACGATTACGGATCCGTCCTGCGCGCGCAAATCCTCCGCCGAGAAGCGGCCGAGAATGCGCGAGGCCAGCGAGGCGACAACCTGGCCGGCGTCGATGATCGCGCGCATGCGGATGCCATTGGTCGAACCGCAATCATAGGAGGAGATGATCGAGTCCTGCGCGACGTCCACGAGACGGCGGGTCAGATAGCCGGAGTTCGCGGTCTTCAACGCCGTGTCGGCGAGACCCTTGCGGGCGCCATGGGTCGAGTTGAAGTATTCAAGGACGGTAAGGCCTTCCTTGAAGTTCGAGATGATCGGGCTCTCGATGATTTCGCCCGAAGGCTTGGCCATGAGGCCGCGCATCGCCGCGAGCTGACGCATCTGGGTTGGCGAGCCGCGCGCGCCCGAATGCGACATCATGTAGATCGAGTTGATCGGCAGATCGCGGCCATGCTCGTCCTTGCGCACCGCCGAGATGCGAATCATCATCTCTTCGGCGAGCTTTTCCGAGCACTTCGACCAGGCGTCGACGACCTTGTTGTATTTCTCGCCCTGGGTGATCAGGCCGTCGTTGTACTGCTGCTCATATTCCTTGGCGGCCGCGCGCGTCTCGCCGACGATGCGCGTCTTGGTCTCCGGAACGACCATGTCGTCCTTGCCGAAGGAAATGCCGGCCTTGAAGGCCTCGCGGAACCCGAGCGACATGATCCGATCGCAGAAGATCACCGTCTCCTTCTGTCCGCAGTTGCGGTAGACGGTGTCGATCATGTTCGAGATTTCCTTTTTCGTCATCAGCTTGTTGACGACGTCGAAGGGAATCTTGACGTGATTAGGGACCAGCTGCCCAAGGATCAGGCGACCCGGCGTTGTGTCGAAAATTTTCGACACGCGCTTGCCGTCCTTGTCGAAGGTCCATGCGCGGCCCTTGATCTTGGCGTGCAGCGTCACGGCCTTCGCCGCCAGCGCGTGCTCGATCTCGCCCATGTCCGAATAAATGCCGGCGAGCGGCGCTTTCGTCTTGGGGTCTTCACGATATTGGCCGGGTTCGCCGTCGCGCTCCAGCGTCAGATAATAGAGGCCGAGCACGATGTCCTGCGACGGCACGATGATCGGCTGACCATTGGCCGGATGCAGGATGTTGTTGGTCGACATCATCAGCACGCGCGCTTCCAGCTGCGCCTCAAGCGACAGCGGGACGTGCACGGCCATCTGGTCGCCGTCGAAGTCAGCGTTGAAGGCGGCGCAAACCAGCGGATGAAGCTGAATCGCCTTGCCTTCGATCAGCACGGGTTCGAAGGCCTGAATGCCAAGGCGATGCAGCGTCGGGGCGCGGTTAAGCAGCACCGGATGTTCGCGGATCACCTCGTCGAGGATGTCCCAGACCTCCGGCTTTTCCTTTTCGACCAGCTTCTTGGCCTGCTTCACCGTGGCCGAATAGCCCTTGGCGTCGAGCCGCGAATAGATGAAGGGCTTGAACAGCTCCAGGGCCATCTTCTTGGGCAGGCCGCATTGATGCAGCTTCAATTCGGGGCCGACGACGATGACGGAGCGGCCGGAATAATCGACGCGCTTGCCGAGCAGGTTCTGACGGAAGCGGCCCTGCTTGCCCTTCAGCATGTCGGCGAGCGATTTCAGCGGACGCTTGTTGGCGCCGGTGATGACGCGGCCGCGCCTGCCGTTGTCGAATAGCGCGTCGACCGCTTCCTGCAACATGCGCTTTTCGTTGCGGATGATGATGTCCGGCGCCCGCAGTTCGATCAGCCGCTTCAGACGATTGTTGCGGTTGATGACGCGGCGGTAGAGATCATTGAGGTCCGACGTCGCAAAGCGGCCGCCGTCGAGGGGAACGAGCGGACGCAGGTCCGGCGGAATAACCGGGACTTCCTTGAGGATCATCCATTCGGGGCGGTTGCCGGACTGGATGAACGCTTCGATGATCTTGAGCCGCTTCGCCAGCTTCTTGGGCTTCAGCTCGGTGGTCGCTTCGGCGATTTCCTGCAGCAGTCTGGCGGCGATGGCCTCAAGATCCATCGATTCGAGGATCTTGCGGATCGCCTCGGCGCCGATCATGGCCGTGAAATGGTCCTGGCCATATTCGTCCTGCGCGCGCAGAAACTCATCCTCGGACAGAAGCTGGCGCTCCTTGAGAGGCGTGAGGCCTGGATCGATGACGATGTAGGACTCAAAATAAAGGATGCGTTCGAGATCCTTCAGCGTCATGTCGAGCAGAAGGCCAATGCGCGACGGCAGCGACTTCAGGAACCAGATATGCGCGACCGGGGCGGCGAGCGAGATGTGGCCCATGCGGTCGCGCCGCACGCGTGCGAGCGTCACTTCGACGCCGCATTTCTCGCAGATGACGCCCTTGTATTTCATGCGCTTGTACTTGCCGCACAAGCACTCGTAATCCTTGATCGGGCCAAAGATGCGCGCGCAGAACAGGCCGTCGCGTTCGGGCTTGAACGTGCGGTAGTTGATCGTTTCCGGCTTCTTGATCTCGCCGAAGGACCACGAGAGAATCTTCTCCGGGCTGGCGATCGAAATCTGGATCTGGTCGAAGGCCTGGGGGGCAACGACCGGATTGAAGAGATTCATGACCTCTTGCTGATTCATGGTCTTCTCCTCTGGACGCGGCACGTGGGAGGGGGAGGCTCCCGGCGTCCGGTCGAATTTGACTTACCGCCGCGTGGCCCTGCGGGCCGTGCGAACAAGATCGCGCCGCTTGAAACAATCAAGCGGCGCGCATTTACTCCGCGGCTTCCACGGCGGCCGGCGCTTCCTCGTCCTCGGGCGTCGCCGACGTCAGTTCGACGTTGAGAGCCAGCGAACGCATTTCCTTGATAAGCACGTTGAAGCTTTCCGGAATGCCGGACTCGATGTTGTCGTCGCCGCGCACGATCGACTCGTAGACCTTGGTGCGGCCCGCCACGTCGTCCGACTTCACCGTCAGCATCTCCTGCAGCGTGTAGGCGGCGCCATAGGCTTCCAGCGCCCAGACCTCCATTTCTCCGAAGCGCTGACCGCCGAACTGGGCCTTGCCGCCGAGAGGCTGCTGCGTGACCAGCGAATAGGGGCCGATGGAGCGCGCATGGATCTTGTCGTCGACGAGATGGTGCAGCTTCAACATGTAGATATAGCCGACCGTGACCTTGCGGTCGAAGGCCTCGCCCGTGCGCCCGTCAAAGAGCGTCACCTGTCCGGACGAAGCGAGCCCGGCTTTGCCCAGCATCTCGACGATGTCCTTTTCGCGAGCGCCATCGAACACGGGCGTCGCTATCGGAAGGCCGCGCCGCAGGTTTTCGCCTACTTCGAGAAGCGTGGGCTCGTCGAGCGTCGCCAGTTCCTTGTCGCCGTCATAGACATCGGTCAGGGTCTTGCGGAGCGGAGCCGCATCCCTGGTCCGCAGATAAGCGTCAACGGCGGCGCCGATCTGCTTGCCGAGGCCCGCGCAGGCCCAGCCCAGATGCGTCTCCAGGATCTGTCCGACATTCATGCGGCTCGGCACGCCGAGCGGGTTAAGCACGATGTCCACGGGCGTGCCGTCATCGAGGAACGGCATGTCCTCTTGCGGCACGATGCGCGAGACGACGCCCTTGTTGCCGTGGCGGCCGGCCATCTTGTCGCCGGGCTGAATCTTGCGTTTCACCGCGACGAAGACCTTGACCATCTTCATCACGCCAGGCGGCAATTCGTCGCCGCGCTGGAGCTTTTCCACCTTGTCGAGGAAGCGGTTCTCGAGGCCTTTCTTGGCCTCGTCATACTGCTTGCGCACCGCCTCGATGCTGGTCATGAGCGCGTCGTCCTCGACAACGAACGTCCACCACTGCGAGCGGGGATATTCGTCGAGGATAGCCTGAGTCAGCGCCTGATCCTTCTTGAAGGATTTTGGCCCCGCGATCGCCACTTTGCCGAGCAGGGTCTCCGCGAGACGCGCGTAGACGTTTCGGTCGAGGATCGCGAGCTCGTCGTCGCGGTCCTTTGCCAGACGCTCGATCTCCTCGCGTTCGATAGCCTGAGCGCGCTCGTCCTTCTCAACGCCGTGGCGGTTGAACACGCGCACTTCGACGATCGTGCCCTGAACGCCCGGCGGCACGCGCAGCGAGGTGTCGCGAACGTCTGAGGCCTTTTCGCCGAAAATGGCGCGCAGCAGCTTCTCTTCCGGCGTCATCGGGCTTTCGCCCTTGGGCGTGATCTTGCCGACGAGAATGTCGCCGGCCTGCACTTCGGCGCCGATATAGACGATGCCGGCCTCGTCGAGATTCTTCAGCGTCTCTTCCGAGACGTTCGGAATATCGCGCGTGATTTCTTCCGGCCCCAGCTTCGTGTCGCGCGCCATCACCTCGAATTCGTCGATGTGGATGGAGGTGAACACGTCGTCCTTCACGATACGCTCGTTAAGAAGGATCGAGTCCTCGAAGTTGTAGCCGTTCCAAGGCATGAAGGCGACGAGCACGTTGCGGCCCAGCGCCAGATCGCCAAGATCCGTCGAGGGGCCGTCGGCGATGATGTCGCCCTTGAGCACCTGATCGCCGACACGGACCAGAGGCTTCTGGTTGATGCAGGTCGACTGATTGGAGCGCTGGAACTTCATCAAGCGATAGATGTCTACGCCGGGCTTGGCCGGGTCCTGCTCTTCCGTCGCGCGGATGACGATGCGGGTCGCGTCGATCTGATCGACGACGCCCGTACGTCGCGCGGAAATGGCGGCGCCGGAATCAGCGGCGACGATGGCTTCCATGCCCGTGCCAACCAATGGCGCGTCAGCCTTGACCAGCGGCACGGCCTGGCGCTGCATGTTCGAGCCCATCAGCGCGCGGTTCGCGTCGTCGTTCTCAAGGAAGGGTATGAGCGCGGCGGCGACCGAAACTAATTGCTTGGGGGACACGTCCATGGCGTCGACGCGTTCGCGCGGCACCAGCACGACGTCGCCCGCGTGACGGCACAGCACCAGGTCTTCGCTGAGCATGCCGTCCTTGTCGACCACGGCGTTCGCCTGGGCGACGTGGAACTTCTGCTCTTCCATCGCGGAAAGATACACGACCTCGCCGGTCACCTTGCTGTCGCGCACGCGGCGGTAAGGCGCTTCGATGAAGCCATATTTATTGACGCGGGCGAAGGTCGCGAGCGAATTGATGAGGCCGATGTTCGGGCCTTCCGGCGTCTCGATCGGGCAGATGCGGCCGTAATGCGTCGGGTGCACGTCGCGCACCTCGAAGCCGGCGCGCTCGCGGGTCAGGCCGCCCGGGCCAAGCGCCGACAGGCGGCGCTTGTGGGTGATCTCGGAGAGCGGATTGGTCTGATCCATGAACTGCGAAAGCTGCGACGAGCCGAAGAACTCGCGCACGGCCGCCGCCGCCGGCTTGGCGTTGATCAGATCCTGCGGCATCACAGTGTCGATGTCGACCGAGGACATGCGCTCCTTGATGGCGCGCTCCATGCGCAGAAGGCCGAGGCGATACTGGTTTTCCATCAGCTCGCCGACCGACCTAACGCGGCGATTGCCGAGATGGTCGATATCGTCGATTTCGCCCCGTCCGTCGCGCAGATCGACCAGCGCGCGAACGACCGCGAGGATGTCCTCGCGGCGCAGCACGCGCATCGTGTCCGGCGCGTCCAGATCAAGGCGCATGTTCATCTTCACGCGGCCGACGGCCGAGAGGTCATAACGCTCGGAGTTCGAAGAACAGCGAGTGGAACATCGCTTCCGCCGTCTCGATGGTCGGCGGCTCGCCCGGACGCATGACGCGGTAGATGTCGAACAGGGCTTCCTCGCGCGCGCTGTTCTTATCCACCGCGAGCGTATTGCGGATGTAGGGGCCGATGTTGATGTGGTCGATGTCGAGAATCGGCAGCTCGGTGAAGCCCTTCTCGATCAGCAGCGGCAACGTCTTGATGGTGATTTCGTCGCCGGCCTCCGAGAAGATTTCGCCGGTCGCGGGATCAAACAGATCCTGCGCCAGATATTGGCCGTAGAGTTCCTCGGCGGGAACCTTGATCGCCTTCACGCCCTTTTCCGCGAGCTGGCGCGCGGCGCGCACGGCGAGCTTCTTGCCCTGCTCGAGGATAACCTCGCCAGTGTCCGCGTCGATGATGTCGGCGACCGCCTTGACGCCCTTCAGGCGCTCGGCGTCGAACGGCATCCGCCAGGCGTCTCCGTCCAGAGCGTAAACGATGGTCTTGTAAAACGTCGAGAGGATCTCTTCGCCGTCGAGGCCGAGCGCGAACAGCAGCGACGTCACCGGTATCTTGCGGCGGCGGTCAATGCGGGCGTACACGATGTCCTTGGCGTCGAACTCGATATCGAGCCACGAGCCGCGATAGGGAATGATGCGCGCCGCGAACAGGAGCTTGCCGGAAGAATGGCTCTTGCCCTTGTCGTGGTCGAAGAACACGCCTGGCGACCGGTGCATCTGCGAGACGATCACGCGCTCGGTGCCGTTGACGATGAAGGTGCCGTTCGACGTCATGAAGGGCATGTCGCCCATGTAGACGTCCTGCTCCTTGATGTCCTTGACGGACTTGGCCTGCGTATCGGGATCGACATCGAACACGATCAGCCGCAGCGTCACTTTCAGCGGCGCGGCGAAGGTCATGCCGCGCTGGCGGCATTCATCGACGTCATATTTGGGTTGTTCGAATTCGTAGCGCACGAACTCCAGCAGGGAGACCTGCGAGAAGTCGGAAATCGGAAACACCGATTTGAACACCGACTGCAGCCCTTCGTCGGGACGCCCGCCCTTGGGCTCGTCGACGAGCAGAAACTGGTCGTAGGAGGCCTTTTGCACCTCGATGAGATTGGGCATTTCCGCGGCTTCGCGGATGTGTCCGAAAAATTTGCGAATCCGCTTGCGACCGGTGAACTTCCGCGCCGACGTCTGAGCCATGTCGCCTCTCGAACCTCTTCTCCCTAACGGCCAGTTCTCACCTGGAGAAATTGGAACGCGGGGAGCGTTCCTCTGAGCCGTCGCGCTGACAAAGCCGAAGCCTCGCTCCGGAGCTCTGCCGCGCCTGCACTTCGCGAATACCGAGCTTTCCTAAACCGCGCGCGGCCCCGGCTTGAGCCGGGACCGCGAAATTCGTCTTGAGGCCGCCGAGGCGGACCAGGGTCTTACTTGAGTTCGACCTTGGCGCCGACCTTCTCGAGGGCGGCCTTGATCTTCTCGGCCTCATCCTTGCCAGCGCCTTCCTTGACCGGCTTGGGAGCGCCTTCGACCAGATCCTTGGCTTCCTTGAGGCCGAGGCCGGTGATCGCGCGCACTTCCTTGATGACCTCGATCTTCTTGTCGCCGGCGGCGGCCAGAATCACGTTGAACTCGGTCTTCTCCTCGACGGGAGCGGCGGCGGCGGCGCCCGGAGCAGCGGCGACAGCCACGGCGGCCGCGGCGGAAACGCCCCACTTCTCTTCGAGGAGCTTCGCCAGCTCGGCCGCTTCCAGCACGGTGAGGGAGGAGAGGTCTTCGACGATCTTTTCGAGATTAGCCATTGTGTTTCGTCCTTCGAATTTGGTTCTTTGCGATTGGGTTTGCTCGCCTGGCGATCAGGCTGCGTCTCGGTTGGCGTAAGCTCCGAACACGCGCGCGAGCTTTGCGGCAGGCGCGGTCGACAGCTGCGCGAGCTTGGTCGCGGGAGCCTGAACCAGGCCCACGAGCTTTGCGCGCAATTCGTCGAGCGACGGCAGAGTCGCAAGCGACTTCACGCCGTCCGGGTTTAGAACGGTCGCGCCCAGCGCGCCGCCGAGGATGACGAACTTGTCATGATCCTTGGCGAAGGCTGCGGCGACCTTGGGCGCCGCCACCGGATCGTCCGAATAGGCGATCAGGGTCGGTCCCTTGAGCAGGGAGCCGATTGAGGCGACGCTTGTGCCATCGAGAGCGATCTTGGCGAGGCGGTTCTTGGCGACCTGCACGGAGGCGCCCTGTTCGCGAGCCTGCTTGCGCAGGTTTTGCATCTGGGCGACCGTAAGGCCGGAGTAATGCGCAACGACGACGACCGAAGCCTTGGTGAAGACTTCGTTCAGCGCCGTGACGGCTAGGGCTTTCTCCGCTCTTTCCACGGGTGCTCTCTCCTCGAGCGGGGCGATTGAACCCCGCCGGTTTGCGACATGCCGTCACCTTTCCTGCGGAATGCAGTTCAGAAGACGACGCCGTAGATCCTGTCCCCAGAGCTCAAAGATGCGCTCTGGTTGAAGGGGCGCCAAACCAAATTCGAAGGACGCGAACGCGGCTCTCACAAGCCTCGCCGGTCCGGCAATTCTTGGTTTTCCCCGTCTATGCAGGCCGCCCGAAGCGCAGCGTTAGCCTTGCTTGGAGCCGATTAAGCCGTTTGGGGCGAACCCCTGGCGGCGCCGGCAGTCTCGGACAGGATATGGCCGGACGGGACGCGAGGCTGAGCCCCGATCCGCCGGCCTATCCACCGTTTTTCCCTTGCAATTTCAGGCAAAAGTCCAACGGAAGCTCAAATCTGAAAAAGGGGGCCGACAGAAACGACGGACCCCAAGGACGCTCTATCTAGCGGGCCGCCGCAGCTTTGCCAAGGGGGTTATGTAGAATTCTTATCAATAGTTTCAAAGTTGGCGTCGCAATTCGGCTCGCAAATCGCTGAAACCGGCTAATGTCGCGGCGCGAACTCCACATGAATCCGTCCGCCCGGCCCGCGACGGACCGTCGCTCCCGCAAGGGCTGGCCCGTCCTGACGCCTGTGCGCCTTGCTTCCGGCATGCGCCGGGGAGTTCGCGGGGCTGTAGGACTTCGCGCCGCCGCCCCCGCCCCCGCCCCGCGTCGGGCCAAAGGAGGCGAGGCATTCATTATAGGCCATGGGCGCCTGTATCTTCTCGCAGTCGTCGATGCCGCGCGGCGCGGCGAACGCGCCGCTCGCGGCCAGCAACGCCGAAACAACCAAGAGGTCGCGCGAGAGCTTCATCCGCGCAGCGTCGCTCCAGCCTTGCGGGCGGCCTCGGCCACGATCTTTTGCGCCAGCGCCTCGATCTCGACGTCGGTAAGCGTTTTCTCGCGAGGCTGCAGCGTCACGGCGACGCCGAGCGATTTCTTGCCCTCCGGGACGCCGGCGCCCTCGTAGACGTCGAAAATCCTGGCTTCCGTGATCAGCCCCTTGTCGGCGCCGAGCACCGCCTTGAGCAGATCGCCCGCCTGCGCGGCGCGGTCGACGATAAAGGCGAAATCGCGCGACAGCGGCTGCAAATCCACCAGATCGAGGCGCGGCTTGGTCTTGGTCGGCCTGGCCTTGGGCGCGGGCAAAGCGTCGAGATAGATCTCGAAGGCGGCGAGTGGCCCTTCCACGTCAAGCTCGAGCAGCCGGCGCGGATGCAATTCGCCAAAATGACCGATCACCGCCTTGGGACCGAATTGCAGCGTGCCCGAGCGGCCCGGATGGAGCCAGTCCGGCCCGCCCGCGACGATCTGTAGACCGCCCACCGCGACCCCCAAAGCCTGCAACAGCGCGAAAGCGTCGGCCTTGGCGTCATAGACGCCAGCCTTTTTCGCGGGGACGGCCCAACTGCGCCCGCTCGATTGCGCCGTGGCGAGCCCGCGCCGAACGCCCGAGGCGGCGATCTTCTGCCCTTTTTCGTCCTCGCTGAAGAAAACCTGCCCGACTTCGAACAGCGCGCTGTCGGGAAAGCCCCGCGCGGCGTTGCGTCCCGCCGCCGCGATCAGGCCCGGCAAAAGGCTGGGGCGCATGTCGGAGAGCTCGCTTGCGATCGGATTGGCGAGCTTCAACGAGGCGTCGCCGCCGCCGAAGCCGCGCGCCTGCTTCTCCGAGACGAAGGACCATGTGACGGCCTCGACCAGCCCTTGCGCCGCCAGCGCCCGCCGCGCGGCGCGGCTGCGCTTTTGCAACAGCGTGAGCACGGGCGCAGCAACGCCGTCGGCGCGGGCGAGGGGGGTCGACACGATATTGTCGACGCCCGTGATGCGCAGGATTTCCTCGACGATATCGGCCTTGCCCTCAATGTCGGGGCGCCAGCTCGGCGCGGTCACCTTGGCGCGGCCCTCGCCAGTCGGCGCGACCGTAAAGCCGAGCCGGGTCAGTATCGCCGTCGCTTCGTCCGTGGGGATATCCAGACCCGTGAGGCGCTTCGTCTCGCTGAAGGGGAAATCGACGGCGCCAGTCCCATCGGGCGCTTCGCCCGCCACAACGATTTTAGAGGCTTCGCTGCCACAAAGATCGAGCACGAGCTTTGTCGCGAGCTCAAGGCCCGGCAGCGTGAAGGCCGGATCGACGCCGCGTTCAAAGCGGTAGCGCGCATCGGTGACGATGCCGAGCTTGCGTCCCGTCTGGGCGATGTTGTGCGGGTCCCACAGCGCGGACTCGATCAGCACATCGGTCGTGGAGTCGTCGCAGCCGGATGCCTCGCCGCCCATGACGCCAGCCAGCGATTCAACGCCCGCGTCGTCGGCGATGACGACCATGTTGCCGTCGAGCTTGTAGCTCTTGCCGTCGAGCGCCAGCAGTTCCTCGCCCTCGCGCGCACGGCGCACGACAAGGTTGCCTTTCACCTTTTTGGCGTCGAACACATGCAGCGGCCGGGAGCGATCGAAAGTAAGAAAATTGGTGATGTCGACCAGCTTATTGATCGGCCGCAGTCCGATGGAGCGCAGTCGTTCTTGCAGCCATGAGGGGCTCGGGCCATTCTTGACGCCGCGCACGAGACGCAGCGCGAACAGCGGCGCGAGATGCGCGTCGCCGGCCGCGAAATCCAGCTTCACGCCGACGGGGCAGGGGAAGAGGCCCGCGACCGGCGTCGGCGCCTCCGTCTTCAACGCGCCAAGTCCCGCCGCCGCGAGATCGCGCGCTATGCCGGCGACGCCGGCCGCGTCCGGACGGTTCGGGGTAAGGTTGATCTCGATGACCGGATCGTCGAGCCCCGCCCATTTCGGGTAGACGGCGCCGACCGGCGCATCGTCGGGAAGCTCCATGATGCCTTCGGAATCGCCGGGCAGATCGAGCTCGCCGGACGAACACAGCATCCCCATCGACTCCACGCCGCGAATGACGCCCTTGCCAAGCGTGAATTTCTTGGCCGGGATGTAGGTTCCGGGCGCCGCGAACACGGTTTTCAGCCCGGCGCGGGCGTTGGGCGCGCCGCAGACGACCTGCAAGGGCGCGCCGGCGCCCGTGTCGACCGAGCAGACCTGCAGACGGTCGGCGTTGGGATGCGGCGCGGCGGAGACCACCTGCGCGATGACGAAATCCTTTAGCTGAGCGGAAGGGTCATGCACATGCTCGACCTCGAGGCCGATGCGCGTGAGCGTGTCGACGATCTCGGTCAGCGAGGCGGAAGTGTCGAGATGGGCCTTGAGCCAGGACAGGGTGAGTTTCATTTGCTGGGCGCTCTATTCTTCAAATCTGCGCATATCCGCGGCTCGATGTGTCCGGGTCGCAGTCACGCGGCGATTGCAGGTTGAATTTACCCGCTCAACCCGCCCGCCAGCGTCGGGAAATCCAGCGGCCGGAAGCCATAATGCTCCAGCCAGCGAACATCGGCCTCGAAGAACGCCCGCAGATCCGGCATGCCGTATTTCAGCATGGCGAGGCGGTCGATGCCGACGCCGAAAGCGAAGCCCTGATATTTGTCCGGATCGAGACCGCAATTGCGCAGCACATTGGCGTGCACCATGCCGCAGCCCAGGATTTCCATGAAATCCTCGCCCTCGCCAAAGCGGATTTCGCCGCCCTGCCGCTTGCACTGAACGTCGACTTCCATCGACGGCTCGGTAAAGGGGAAGAAGGACGGGCGAAAACGCAGATTGACCGACTTCACCTCGAAAAAGGCCTTCAGAAACTCCTCCAGCACCCATTTCAGATGGCCGATATGGGTGGTCTCGTCGATGACCAGTCCTTCGACCTGATGAAACATCGGCGTATGGGTCTGGTCGCTGTCGCAGCGATAGGTGCGGCCGGGGCAAATCACCCGAATCGGCGGCTTTTGCGTCAGCATCGTGCGCACCTGCACGGGGCTGGTGTGCGTGCGCAGCAGCTTGCGCTTGCCGTCGGGGCCGGGCGAGAAAAAGAACGTGTCGTGCATCTCCCGCGCCGGATGGCCTTCCCGGAAATTCAGTCTGGTGAAGTTGTAATCGTCCGTTTCGATGTCCGGCCCTTCGGCGACGGCGAAACCCATGTCGGCGAAGATGGCCGTGAGTTCGTCCATGACCTGCGAAAGCGGGTGCAAGCGTCCGCGATCGAGACCGCTCGGGAGCGCCGGCAGCGTCACGTCGAGCGTTTCGGACTTCAGCCGCGCGTCGAGCGCCAGAGCCTCCAGCACGGCGCGGCGAGCGGCGAGCCGCTCCGCCACGACGTCCTTAAGCGCGTTGATCTTGGCGCCTTCAGTCTTGCGCTCGTCAGGCGACATGCGCCCGAGCGTCGACAGCAGCGCCGAAATCGCTCCCTTTTTGCCCAGCGCGCCGACGCGCACGGCTTCCAGCGCCGCCTCGCTGTCGGCGGCCTCGATCTGGCGAAGCGTCTCTTTTTCGAGTTCTGCGATGTCGGTCATTTTTCCTTCGGCCCGGCGCGCGAATAGTTTCGCGGGGTTCTGCCATGGGCTGGGGGCGATGTCGAGACGTCGCGGTTCAGCGGTCCTCTTCCGCCGTCGCGCGCAGATGCATGGCGAGCGCGAAGAGTTTTTCCAGCCCCATGCCCACCAGCATCGCGGCGACGAAAATCAGCGCCTTTTCATTGAAAAGACCCAGATTGACGATCGCGGGGCCGGGGCAGACCCCCGAAAGACCCCAGCCGACGCCGAAAATCGCGCTTCCGATCAGCAGCGGCGCATCCACGCCGCTTTCGGCCGGAAATCTGAACGGTTCTCCCAGCATTGACCGCGCGGCAGGCTTGCGAGCGAGCCGGAAGCCGATAAGGCCAACGCCCACCGCGCCGCCCATCACGAAGGCCAGCGAGGGATCCCAAAGTCCCGCGACGTCGAGGAAGCCCTGAACTTTCAGCGGCTGCGTCATGCCCGAGAGGCAGAGACCAAGGCCAAACAGCAGGCCGAGCGCGAAGGCGGGAAGAAGATGTCCTTTTTGCATTTTCATCGGAGGATATGACGAAAGAAAAACACGGTGAGCAGGCCTGTCGCCATGAAGGTCGCGGTGGCGGCGGCCGAACGCAATGAGAGGCGCGACAGGCCGCAGACGCCATGGCCGCTGGTGCAACCTGATCCGAGCCGCGAGCCAATCCGACCAAGCCGCCGGCGAGGATCAGCGTCGCGGCGCCGGCGCCAAATTCCGGCTGTTGCAGCGGATGCGCCAGCGCGAAAGCGGCAGGCGCGGCGAACAGCCCCGCGACAAAGGCCAAGCGCCAGACGAGGTCGCCCTTCCGCGGCGGCGCAGGCCCGCGAGGATGCCGCTGACGCCCGCGACGCGTCCGAGAAGAAGCGCGCAAAGCGACGCCGCAAGGCCGATTACCGCTCCGCCCGAAATTGCGCTGAGTGGTGAAAAATTCTGCCAGTCGATCTGCATCGCCCACCCTGTCGGCTCATTCAAACGGCGGCGCCGCGCCAATGCGCGAAAATCTGCGCCAGCGCGCAGGAGGCGGACCGCGCTTTCACGTCATCCGCGCGGCTCGTCAGCACGATTGGCACGCGAGCGCCGAGCGCCAGTCCCGCGGTTTCCGCCCCCGCCAGAAACACCAGCTGCTTGGCCAATATATTGCCGGCGTCAAGCTCGGGCGCCACCAGAATGTCGGCGTCGCCCGCGACGAGCGATTTGATGCCTTTTGTTGCGGCCGCCTCGCGTGAAATGGCGTTGTCGAAGGCGAGGGGACCGTCGAGTTCGGCGCCCAGGATCTGCTCCCGGTCCGCCATCTTGCATAGCGCCGCCGCGTCGATGGTCGAGGGAATCTTGGCGTCGACCTCCTCGACGGCGGAGAGCAGCGCGACCTTCGGCCGCTCGATGCCGAGCGCATGAGCAAGGTCCACCGCGTTGCGCACGATATCGCGCTTCTCGTCCAGCGTTGGCGCGATGTTGATCGCCGCGTCGGTAACCAGAAGGGGCTTGGGGTAGGTTTTTACGTCGAGCACGAAGACATGGCTCATGCGCCGGTCGGTGCGCAGACCATGCTGCTTGTCCACAACCGCCTCCATCAGCTCTCCGGTATGGAGAGAGCCTTTCATCAGGGCATGCAGCTTGCAATGCCGGGCCAGCGCGACAGCGGCCTCGGCGGCGGCGTGACTGTGCGGAGCGTCAATGATCTCAACCCCGGCCAGCGAAATGCCGGCGGCCATGGCCACCGCTTCGATCTTCGCGCGGGGGCCAATGAGCGCCGGCACGATGAGGCCCGCGTCGCGAGCGACCAGCGCTCCCTCCAGGGAAGGGACGTCGCAAGGATGCACGACGCCCATCTTGATCGGAGGCATGAGCGCGGCGCGCGTGATGAGCGCCTCGAAATACCGCCCGCTGGCGGCGTGTGACGAAGACATAAAATTCCCCAGGCTAGGCCGGCCGAAACAGTTTGCTGCGCTTGCCCCGCGTCCCTATGACTCTTGCGGCAGTTTGGCCCCTTGTTGTGGCCGAATGCAAGTGTCGGTGACCTTTTCCGGCGTCGCAGCGAGGCCGATCCAGGCGTCAATCAAATCCGGGTCAAAACCCAATTCACGGCGCGTCCCGACCTCAATGAGCGGGCGCCTGATCAACAAGGGATCCGCCAGCATCAGCGCGAGGGCCGCCTCGGGCGACAAGTCACCGACTGCGATCTCGCCGGATTTTATGCGCGGAGAGGCCTGATTGAACCAATCACGCACCTGCTTGTCGCCAAAGAAGGTCGCGAGACGGGCGGCGGTCCATGGCTCCGTCAAGAGATTCCGCGCATCGACCTCATGTCCCGAGGCGCGGAGAAGCGTTTTTTGCCTTGCGTTTCCGGCGCAGCCGGGCTTTTCGAAAAAAATCACCTGCGCCATGTTCGGCCTCGAAACGCTCAGGGAAGTCTTCGCGGCGTCGGGGGCCGACTTGTCTTCCATCGCATCCACGACCGCAATTCGAGCAGCCGCTGCGAGCGACCCAGGATCAGGCTGCGCCTGCAGCGGGGTGAGGCCTATCCAGCTCTGTATGCGTTCCGGATCGAAGCCCAACTCGCAACGGTCCCCGATGCGCATCAGCGGCGCTCTAATCAGGCTCGGATCCAGAATCATCGCGACGAGCGCGGATTGCGGATTGATTTTTTGCAGATCGATCTCGCCGGACTTGATGCGTGGCGAGGATGTGTCGAACCAGTCCTGAATGGATTTTTCCGCGAAGAAGGGACGCAGACTGGAGGCGCTCCAAGGTTCGCTCATGAGGTCGCGCACTTCGACAGTATGACCGGCTGCGGTCAGCAAAGCTTTAAGCCGCGCGTGTTCGGCGCAAGCAGGATTTTCATAGAAGATCACTTGGGCCATGGGATTCTGCTTGTTTCGTGGCGACGAGATACGTCGGCAGACACCCAGCCTAGCGCAATTTTGTGCGGCGCGATATAGGGCGGCGCAACTCTGCCTAAAAGTTAAGATGCGCGCTTAATAATTGGTCTGGCGCGATTTCGGCGCGGACCGGCCGCGCTTACAGGACGAGCAGATGGAAACCGATCGGCATCTTCCTCCGGTCTGCTTCGCTGCCGCAATGATAGTTAGGGCGTAGCCCCGTATTTATGCAACTGCGCGCCATGAGCGGCGAGCCAAGCTTCCGCCCGATCAACTTCGGGGCACAATCTGCGCGCGACCGTCCAAAATCGTGGCGAATGATCAAGATGGACAAGATGCGCCACTTCATGCGCGGCGAGATAATCGAGAACGAATGGCGGCGCCATGATCAAGCGCCATGAAAAATTCAGCGAGCCATTCGCGGAGCAAGAACCCCACCGGCTCACCGGATCGCGCAAGCCGACGACGCGCGCCGGCAAGCCAAGACTCCCCGCGTGGCGAGCGACGGCGGCTTCGATGTCGCGCCTTGCCTCGCGCTTGAGAAAATCCAGGACGCGGCGATGCATATGTTCGCGCGCGCCCGCGACGCAGAGGGCGTATGCCGGAGCATCTTCCTCCTCGCGGCCCATTGCGATGGAAAATTGCTCACGCCACACGACGCCGCGCTTGTTTGGCATGTGCAGCAAAATATGATCGACGCCCCGCAGCGGCGTTACGGCGCCGTCTTCAAATGGTATGACCGCAGGCAATCGGTTGAGGCGCGCGACGATCCATGCGGCGTGGCGTTCCGCGAAAGCCCGCGCCTCGCGGAGCGAACCGCGTTGCGGCATGGTCAGCACCGCGTCCCGCGCGGCGAATCGCACGCGCAAGGTAAAACGTCTCGCGCTCGGCAAGCGCTTCAGCGTAACGACAATCGTTTCTCCGGCGTGGGTCAGCACCAGCCGGGACGAGTCTGTTGCGGGCGCAGTCTGTTTGCGCAAAAAGGAAAGCATGCGCCCATGCTAGCGCAAAATGGCGCCTTGTCGCGACCGACTTGTCATTGAGGAGCGAAAAAATTTATTGGTGTCGCGATGACGTCACAAATAGCGCTCCAGTTCGCGCGCAGCCTCGGCGGGCTTTCGAGAAACATTGAATGCGCTCACAAAGTGGCCAGTCTTATCCATGAGATAAACGACAGTGGTGTGATCGACGCCGTAATCGGGATTATCCCCCGGCGCCCGCTTCGCATAGATGCGATATTCCTTCAGCATTGGGTCGAGCGCCTCATGCGCGCCCGTGAGGCCGATGATGCGGGGGTCGAAACTGGACAGATAATCTTTCAATGTTTGCGGCGTGTCGCGCTCGGGATCTACTGTCACGAACATTCCGCCAATATTGGCGTTGGGGCCTAGCGCCCGCATTATTTCCGACAGCTCGAAAAGCGTCGTGTGACAGATGTCGGGGCAGTGCGTATAGCCGAAGAAGACCAGATAGGGGCGTCCCAGCATATCCGCGTCACTGAAGTTTTGTCCGTTCTGTGTGGTCAGCACGAAGGGGCCGCCAATGCTGGGGGGCGTCACTGGCTTGTTTGTGTACGCGACGAATGCCGCGAACAGAAGCGCGCATGCGAGCCCGATGGCGATGAGCGGCTTCGTCCCGATCGCCGGCGCGTCGGACGCCTTTTTGGCGCCACGCTTCGCTGCGCGCCCAGACCCGCCTTTCGCTTTACCCGCTCCATTCGACATTGCTGCGTTTCCTTGAAGTCGTCCGTTGCGGCGACATTTGACGTTTGCACCAAGGCGCGGACCTGTCGCGCTTCAGGCCGGTTCAGTAAAGTCGGGCGTCGTCTCCGCGTCAATCCACAAGCACGATGTGGGCGTCATTGCACAGGTCCACCGGGCCTGCGTCATCGGCGTCCTCGAATTTCCAGCGCGCCTCAAAAAGGCAGCCCTTCGGTTTGTCGAGACGCACGCTCACGCTATCGCCAGCTGGCAAGGGCTTGTCGAGCTTGCCGACGATTTTCTCGGTGGCGGGGGTTGGTCCCGACATGACGATTTCGAAGCTCTGCAGCGCTACTCGCCTCTTGTTTTCCAGGGTTACGGAGAGAGGAGGCTTTTGAGCCGCTTTTTCTCGCTTTGGCGCCGCAGCCAAAGTCTCGCCGCAGAGCAGCAAGGCGTAGCCGAATGCTAAAAGGCCGGCTAGCGCCTGGCGCGGGCTCATGGGCTTGATCCTTTCGGGTGGCGGAACCTAGCCTGCTTCGGGCATTCCGCCAAGGGTGTCGCCGAAATGTTCGCCCATTGGGGGGAGAGAATGAGCAAAGCCGTCATGCGAGCGAGGCTTGCCCGAGTTTATCCTAAGGAGTATTTGAAGCGCGAGGCGTCGCGTCCCCTGTTTCAGGCTGCGGGAGCATCCGGGGCGCTGGCGGTTTTTGAACGGCCGTTGCTGGCCCCTTCGGCCGGAACGGAGCGGAACGCCAATGTCGCCATGCCGCTCGTGACGGGAAAGCAAATCGATCGCTCCTCGCGATCATAATCCGGCGCAACCCAATCAAGGGCGCAGACTCTCGATGTCCACACTGACAGACGTTTTCAATGCCGGCGCCGCTAACGCCTATCTGTTCGTTCCCAGCGCCATTCTGCTTGGAGCCCTGCACGGGCTGGAGCCGGGCCACTCCAAGACCATGATGGCGGCTTTCATCATTGCAATTCGCGGAACCGTCGCCCAGGCGGTCTTGCTCGGCGTCGCGGCGACGATTTCGCATACGGCTATCGTCTGGCTGGTAGCGCTGGCGGGCCTTTATTTCGGTTCTCAATGGAATACCCAAAACACGGAGCCTTATCTTCAAATTGTGTCGGGTCTGCTTATTCTTGGCGTCGCGCTGTGGATGACGTGGCGCAACTGGCGAGATCATCACCCCGTCCCGGCCCGCGGTCACGGCCATGATCACGGACATAGCCATGACCATGGGGATCATCACGATCATCCCCATGAGCATGAAGATCATCACGAGCATTCATACCAGGGCCATCATCATCGAAATTTTGGCCATCACCGGAGCGATCACACGGTTCATCGCCGTGAAACAGGCCGCGTCGCCGAATTCAAACAGGATCTGCTGTTGGTCGACCCGGAAGTTTTCACCGACGCGCATGAGCGCGAACATGCGCTCGACATCAACAAGCGCTTCGCCAATCGGCAGGTGACGACGGGCCAGATCGTCGTCTTCGGCCTGACCGGGGGATTAATTCCCTGTCCCGCGTCGATCACCGTATTGCTGCTGTGCCTTCAGGTAGGAAAAGTCGGCCTCGGAGCCCTGCTTGTGCTGTGCTTCAGCCTGGGGCTGGCGATCACGATGGTTCTGGTCGGCGTCGGGGCGGCCTTGAGCGTGCGTCACGTTTCCGCTCGCTGGCAAGGCTTTGACCGTCTTGCGGCGCGAGCGCCTTATTTCTCCGGGGCGATCATTTCGTTGGTGGGGCTTTATACGCTTTATCTTGGCGTCTCTTCTCTCAGCTGAGGCGGATCTCGATTATCCTCCCGGATGGAAGTCGGCCTTGACCACACCCTCGCTCAATGGTTCGTCGAGGAAAAAATCGAGTACGGCGCTGAGGGAGGGATCAACGGCGTAGGCTTTGAAATCCTTGACGCCTTCCTCGCGCAACACCTCGACGTCTATGAAGAAATTGCCGGTGCAGCTCCGCGATGGCCGCGTGAGAATGGCGTGAGCGGCGTCCGCCACGATGTCTGGTTTGCGCGCATGACGCAGCATCGCTTCGCCGCCGAGCAGATTGCCCACCGCAGCCGTGGCGATGGCGGTTTCCGGCCACAGGGAATTCACGGCCACGCCGGCTCTGGCGAGGTCGCGGGCAAGACCCAATGTCACGAGGCTCATGTTGTATTTGGCGATAGTGTAGGCGACATTCGGCGCGAACCATTTTGGATTGAGATCCAGAGGCGGCGACATGGTCAATATATGAGGGTTTGCGGCTTTCTTCAGATGGGGCAAAGCCAGTTTCGCGCATAGATAGGCGCCGCGCCCATTGATCTGCTGCATCAGATCGAAGCGTTTCATCTCCAGCGCTTCGATGCCGCGCAGATCGATTGCGCTGGCGTTGTTGACCAGAATGTCGACGCCGCCAAATTTGGCGACGGTCTGATCAATCGCCGCCGCCACCTGCTCCTCGAAACGAATATCGCAGGCGATCGCCAGCGCTTTTCCGCCAGCGGCCTCTATATCCTGCGCCGCAGTGAAGATCGTGCCCGGAAGCCTCGCCTGCGGAGTTGCGCTCTTAGCCGCGATCGTCACATTGGCCCCGTCTCGCGCGGCCCGCAGGCCGATCGCCAAACCGATGCCCCTGCTGGCGCCGGTGATCAACAAGGTCTTTCCCGCCAGAGAACCGGTCATGAGTTCATCCATCCTTGGCGCCGGCGACGCGCCGCGCTTACCCAACACTTAGCCGTTTTGAACGCGCGGACAAGCTTCGCGAGAAGGCGCCCCATTTGCGCTGGTCTGGAGTTTTTTCAGGTAAATTGGAGTAACAATGCTTGACCCCGCGCGATTTTGTCCCATTTGACGGATTGCATGTGGCTCTGATACAAGAGGCGCGCATGATGTTGCGGTTGGAAAACACCGCAACGAAGGGGATTAGGCGCGCACCCGATCAATTGGCGCGAAGGATGCTGAGTTTAACTTTTGCGCAGCGCCGGGGTTCATGTCTATCGGCATTGCAGGGTAAACGGGCGCATCCAGAACTCGGGATCTCACAGTCTTCTCTGCCCTAAATGCTGACAGGCGCCGGCGGCCAGAAAGCTCTGGGCGGCTCCGGTTTTTGTTGTCCCTTGATCAGTAGCCAAGCATGGCGCGGAGCGGTTTCATGACCGAGCCCGTCAATTTCTACGCGGCGGCGTGGCAGAACCTCAAAAGGCGGCGGGTCCAAAGCCTCGGCGCTCATTGGCATAAGAAGTTGGTGACGAACAGATTAGCGAACACAGCCTTGGCAAATACGGTGCTGTAGTCGGTAATCTGCTTGGAAAGCTTCCCAAGAGTTCATCTGACCGAAGGGTTAACTCCAGTCAGATGAGTTTCAAGCAAGACCACGCATAGTTGCGTGTATATCCGCGCGGAATGCGCTTAAAAAACTACTGGAGGAGAACACATGTATAAGCTTACTCTCGCAGCCACCGTTGCTTTTCTCGGACTTAGCGCTTCGGCCATGGCCGGCCAATCGTGGAACGTGACCGAGGAAGGCACCTCGGGCATCAAGGGCGCTCAGGGCGTCTGGGCTGTAAACGTCCAGGGCGACAAGCTCAGCGGCACCGCTGACATGCAGCTCACGAATGGCAATCCGCTCTCTTATAAGGTCGATGGCGCCATCAAGGACGGCGTTTACACCGTGACTATTTCGGACCGCACCGATGGCAAGAAGGGCTGCGTCTGGACCGGTCATACCCCGGCCGGCGGCGGCACCCAGACTCACGGCCTGATCGGCGAAGCCCAGTGCGAAGGCGTCAAGCTCATTCTGCGCGCCGGCTTCTGATCCAGAGAGATCTGGCTGTGGAATTTATCGGACAGGCGCTTCGTCGCCTGTCCGATTTTTTTTGCGCATATGCATTGGTCAATTCATCAAGACTTAACGTCGCCGCTTTGCTCAATCTCCGTCAAGCCGGGCCGCCAGCCGACCCCAAAGTTCATTGTCCGCCCGAAACACATAATCGAGCTTGCCGCTGGTCACTGTTTGCGCGCCATGAGCGATCAACCAGTCCGCGAGCGAGGCTACTTTATTCGCCGGCGCCGCGAAGGTGACGGAGCCATTGCCGTTCCTCTCCCGCAGCGTCGCGCCGAACTTCGCTTCCGCCTTGCGCAACAGCTTGTCCGTGACCTCGCCAAGACGCGTGCGCAGCTCGCGGGTGGTGCGGGCTTCCTCCTCGGCCGCGATTCGCGACAGAATGATGCGCGCCGCTTCCCGCGCCTGCTCGCCCCAGGGCGCGCCGAGCGATGCGACAAGATTCGCCTGTGAGCGCAGTATCACGCCGTCATCAAGAATTTTGAGAGCGTTCGCACTGAGCGTCGCCCCCGTGGTCGTGATGTCGACGATGAGGTCCGCCGAGCCCGCGGCAGGCGCGCCCTCGGTCGCGCCGGAGCTCTCCACGATGCGATAGTCGCTGATCGCATGCGAGGCGAAAAATCGGCGCGTGGTGTTCACATATTTGGTGGCGACCCGCAGGCCGCGCCCATGGCGGGCGCGAAAGCCGCCCGCGACATCCGCGAGGTCGGCCATGTCGCGCACGTCGATCCAGGCTTGTGGAACCGCGACCACGACATTGGCCGAGCCGAAACCGAGCGGCGCCAAAAGTTCGACCCGCTGCCTCACGTCGCTGATTTCCTCGCGCACGAGATCTTCGCCCGTGACGCCGAAGTGCACTTCGCCTCGCGCCAGCCGCCCGGTAATCTCGGAAGCTGAAAGGAAGGCCGCCTCGACATTGTCCAGACCGGCTATGACGCCGCGATAGTCGCGCGCGCCCCGACCTTGCTGCAGTTCGAGTCCAGCCCGCGCGAAAAAGGCGAAGGCGTTTTCCTGCAACCGGCCCTTGGAAGGCACGGCGACAATCAGCCGGTCGGCGTTGCGGCTATCGGCGCGCGTTTTTGTCGCCGCATCCAAGGCAGTCATACCGTGTCTCCCGAGAGGCGATCGACCCAGAGAGCGGCTCCGACGGCGGGAATATCCGACTTTGCGCCGAGCGTTCTCAGCAGCCTGTCATAGCGCCCGCCCGCGATTGCCGGCGCTTGGTCCAGGCGATTCGCGGCCCAGGCTTCGAAAACGAAGCCGGAATAATAGTCGAGCCGGCGCGCAAAACTCGCGGAGAAGGTCATGCTGTCAAGCGCAAGGCCTCTCGCTGCGATGAAGCTTGAGCGCGTGTCGAAGGAGTTGAGCGCGAAACCAAGATCCAGCCTCGCGCTGTCGGCGAGCCTTCGCAACTTGGCGGACGCCGAATCGGGCGAACCCTCTATTTCAAAAAATGCTTCGAGCAGCGCCCGCTTTTCGGCGCTGACGCCGGCTCCATCCTCCAGAGAGGCCTGTTCGAGAAAGCGTTCGGCGATTTCGCCCGAGCTGCGCCCGCCGACGGTCGAAATCCCCGCGATGGAAAGCAAATCCTCAATGAGCTTCTTCGCCCCGGCCGCATCAACCTTTTCTAGCGCCGCGAGCACGCCGGCGCCAACGCCATTTTCCTTGCGCTGAGGGGGCTTGAGCGCCTTCGACGGCGACTTGCCGCGTGCGTGGCCGATTTCAAAGCGTCGCCGCCAGGCCGGCGGCAGGTCGAGGCGGTCAAGAAAGGTCTTGACCAGCCCCGCGTCGCCCAGTCGCAATTTGAGCGTGGCCGCGCCCGCTTCCTTCGCCGCGTCGAGCGCGACGCCGAGGATCTCGGCGTCAGCGGCTTCGCGGTCGTCGCGCCCAAAACTCTCCAGTCCGGCCTGCAGGGTTTCCCCCTCGCCAGCCCGGAAGATCGCGCCGCCATAGGCGAGAGCCGCTGGCTGGCCGGCGTCGGGGCTCGCCAGATAGTTGAGGCAGACCGGGATCGTGTATTCGGGCCGCAGGCACAGTTCACCGTCGCCCCCGTCGCTGGTGAGGTAAAGCCTCCCGCGAAAATCCTCGCCCAGCCGATCGAGAAACACCCCCGCCGGCTGCAACAGCCCCGGCTCGCAACGCGTGAAGCCCTCGGCGACGAAATGCCTCAACGTCGCCTCGATGCGCGTCGGGTCGGTCGGTCGGTAATTGGCCAGCGTCACGGCGAATATTCCTCGGTTTCGCGTTCTCTTTAGCAACTGCGAAACCAGGACGCACCCGCTTTCAGGCGAAAGGGTGAACAAAAGTCAGGTTTTCACGCACTGGCGCCTTTGGCCGCCGACCCCTATCTAACCGGCGAGGATTTGCGGTTGGGGAGGCCAGGATGAGCAGCAGTGTTGCAGCGAATTATGAGGTCGATGCGGGTGTCGCGCTGAAGGTTTCCGCCTCGAGGGAAACGGTCGGCGCCGGCCTGACGGTGTTGCGGGCGCTGCCGGCTCCCCAGCTTGAAGCGGTGGGCCCTTTTGTCTTCCTGGACCATATCGGCCCGGCGAGGCCGCCTCAGGGCGGCGTGCCGGCGCATCCGCACGCCGGGATCGAGGTCATCACCTATTTGCTGGAGGGCGAGAACGACCATCGTGATTCCCTTGGCAATGAAAGCACGATCCGGAGCGGCGGCGCCCAGTGGATCACCTCCGGGCGCGGCATGCTGCATGCCGAATTCCCGCGCGGCGGCGCGGATGGGCTGATGCATGGCGTGCAATTGTGGACGCGCCAGCTGGAGGCGCTTGACGACCAGTCCCCGCGCTATGTCTCGATTGCGGCGGAAGAAGTTCCGCAAACCGAGATCGAGGGCGCGCGCCTGCGGTTGCTTGCGGGGACAATGCCGATCTTTTTCACGGCGCCGGGGCCGATCCGCCTAAGCACGCCGGGGGAGTTGGTTCATGTCACGCTGTCGGCCGGAGCGTCGGTGACGCTGCCCTTGAAGAAATCGTGGGAGATGGCGATCTACGTGCTGGCGGGGGCTGTGAACGTCGAGAGGGCGCCAGCCTCTCGCGGAGAATTGGCGCTGCTGCAGCCTGCTTCCGAGATCGCGCTGGCCAATCCCGGCGCCGAGCCGCTGGAGGCGCTCCTGCTCGGAGGCGAACCCGCGCGGCGTCCACTGGTCTTTCGCGGCCCATTCGTTTTCAATTCGCGCGAAGCGGTCGAGGCCGCCTATTCGGATTATGTCGAAGGCCGCATGGGACGACTCGACGGCGCGCCTTTCTGAGCGCGCCGCCGCCTTGGTCCGGGTCAGGTCTCTGACCTGCGATCAACAATCAGAATGCGATCCAGGCGTACAGGAACAGCGTGTCGTTGTCGGTCGCGGTTTTGGTGCGCAAGCTGGTGCCATTGAAATAGACCCCTTGCCCGTCGTAATTCACCGTGCCCCCGTTGACCGTGAGGTAATGGGTGTAGGAGACGCCAAGCTTGGCGTTGGCCCAAGGGTAAGAGCCGGGCGACCCCTTGCTGAAGGGAAGATAAGCAAAGTCGAAGATGAGACCCTTGCTGTCTGGATAGCCCGTCGCCGAGCCACCCGCGACGGGATTGATCAGAGCGTTGCCGTAGAGCGTCACGTCGGGCGAGCCGCGCACGCTGAAATAGCCAACCGTGGCGCTCAGCGTATGATCCCACACATAGGCGCCCGAAGCCTTGAAGCTCGTTAGCGTGTTGGTGGGGTTCGCGGAGGCGTTGCCGGTGACTGGCGCCACGCCGTAGGCGTTGACGATCCCGTTGGCGTTAATGAATTGCGCCGCTATTCCCTGCGCATAGGTGGCCTGAAGATTCTGGAACTCGCTGATGCGCGTCACTCGTAGCGTCAGAGCGTGTTCCTCATGGATGTATTGATATTGCGCGTCGAAGCCGATGTCGCGATATTGGTCGACGCCGTAACCCATCACGCGGCCGGGAAGCACCTGCGGATAGAAGCCGAAGGCGCCGATCTCGAGCGTGTGATCCCCAACAGTCGGTTCAAGAGCGACGCGCCAATAGGGCGATGCCCCGGCGAGCGAGTTGGACGGGCAAGCGACGCTGTAGGGATAGCCTGACGGATAGTTTATGGCCGCCCACGCGTTGACGTTCTGCAGATAGTCGGAATTGGAATTATTGCCGCAGGGCTGGCCGGTCGCGGTGAGCTCCCCCTTGGAGAGGTTGTTGTAGACCGAACCTTCAAGATACAGCATGTCGTTGAGGAACACATAGGCGCCGGTTCCGACGCTGTGGCTGCCCCAACCACCTTCTATTTGCGTTCCGGGCGGCGAGAACGGCGCGAGCGTCGAGGAGACATAGGGGAAGCCCCAGGCTGGAGTCGTGTTCCAGACATCTTGCACGGTCGGGCCGTTGTTGACGTCCAGGCCATAAAGAACGTCCAGTTTGCCGAATAGCTGAGTCTCGAACGTGTGCGTGTCAGCGTAACGAATGTCGGTGTTGTCGAGATAGGTGTGCTGGGCCGCCTTGTCATAGGTGCCCTGTGCGAGCGCGCCAAGATTGCCGTAGATCTGGCCGCCATAGAACAGGCTCGCCTGCTGCATCACGAGATTGTTGTTGACCTGCGCGATTGGATAGCCGTTGGCGTTGGTCGGCGGCGCGTCCTGCTGCACCTTGGTCTTGGTGAAGGTCGGCAGAAGCATGGCGGCGATTGGCGGCGCCTCGGTATTGGATAGGCCGCCGCCCATGGTGTAGCCGCCGAGCTTGAATCTGCGACCAAAGGGCGTCAGTTCGGGAAAGGCGGTGTGACAGGTGGCGCAAGGCTGGCCGGTTTGGCGGGCGAAGCTCGGGACCGCTTCCGCCGAAGGCGGCGCGAGGGCAAGGCCAATGGTCGCCGCGCCCATCGCGGCCACGACTCCGCAAACCAAAATCGTGACGAGATCGAAATTATGCTTGCGGACGCCGGCGTGACCGAGGCTGTTCGTCGGCACGACGGCGATGTTTTTCATAGTTGTTTCCATGTCGTGGACAGTCATAACCTCGTCCCTTCGCATCTGCGAACCAGCGGCATAACGACGCAGCAAGCAGGAGATATTTACGAACTCATAAGATTGAAGTCCTGAATAATTCAGATTACTGCGCAATGTAATCTATGCGCCTGATTCGGTATGAGTTTATTGCCTTAGATCAAGTCATGTATTTGGTTTTTGATTTATTCAACTACTGTGGCGCCATAGCCACATCGCAGGTGCGAAGGAAACGACTTTTTTCGGGAGAAAATCTCATGCCCGCCAAATTCGAAAACAAATTCAATCCCACCCGCCGAAGACTGGTGCTTGGCGTCACGGGCGTTCTTTCATTTTTTGGCTTGGGCGCAGGGGCCGCGCTTGCGGCCAAGGCCTCGAAAGCTTCCGTTGGCTATCGCGATACGCCGAAGGGAGATCAGAATTGCGCCAATTGCATCCTGTTCATTTCGCCGAACGCCTGCAAGTCGGTGTCTGGCGACGTCAGCGCGAACGGCTGGTGCCGCATCTGGAAAGCGTGATCCTCTCGCGCGAATGAGAAACGAGTCGACGGCGACCTTGCTCGGGAGCGTGAGAGCCGTCGAACAAAGAGGCAGGGCGACCTGGTTCAATTAAGAGCGCTCGCTCCGCAAAGACCTCAAATCCCGGCGCCGCCTCATTGCCGCGTCGCAGGCTTTGTTGCATAAGCTCTTTGCAATCACGCCCGCTGGAGACATATGCATGGTCGCCTTCACCCGTCGCAATTTGTGTTTTGGCGCCGCGATTGGCGCGCTTGCGAGCGCCCTTGCCGCGCCAGTGGCGGCGCAGGATCAAATCAGCGTCATCGTGCATCGCGACGCCAGTTGCGGTTGCTGCGGCCGTTGGGTCAAGCGGTTGCAGGAAGAAGGATTTCAGGTCGAGATCATCAATGAGCCGGACATGAAAGCCGTGAAGACGCGGCTGGGCGTGCCGAGCGCGCTGGCGGCCTGCCATACCGCCGAAGTCGGCGGCTATGTGATCGAGGGGCATACGCCCGTCGCGGCGATCAAAAGGCTGTTGCAGGAAAAGCCCAGGGCGATCGGCCTCGCCGTGCCCGGAATGCCAGCTGGATCACCGGGCATGGAGATGGGCGGCGATCCCGAGGTCTACGAGGTGGTGTTGTTTGCCGCTGATGGGCAGCGCGGCTATGGGAAATTCAAGGGTGGCGATGCGGCATAGTCCCTACGTCGCCAGCTTGAGAAAGGCCGCCGCGCCCTTGCCGGCCGCAAAGCCCGTCGAAAAGGCCGCCTGAAGCAGATAGCCGCCTGTCGGCGCATCGAAATCCAGCATTTCTCCGGCAAGAAAAACGCCGGGGCGTTTCTTGAGCATCAGCGTTTCGTCGAGTTCGTTGAACCGCACGCCCCCGGAAGTAGAAATTGCGCGTTCAAAACCGGCGACGCCTTCTATTGCCAGCGGCAAGTTCTTTATTCGCGCGGCGAGCGCGTCGGGGCGATTGGGCAAGGCGCCGCTTGTCTCATGCAGCAGCGCGATGTCAATTTTTGCGAGCCCAAGGCTCTTGCGCAAAAATGTAGACAAGGATTGCTTGCCGCGTTCGCGTTCAAGTTTTCTCGATACTTCGGCTTCAGGCGCGTCAGGACGCAGGTCGAGAAGCAGCGTGGCCGTCCCGTCGCGCCGCAGCGCCTCGCGCAGGCCGGAAGCCAGCGCGTAAACGGGGCCGCCCTCAAGGCCTCTGCGCGTCACGACGACATCGCCGCGCGCCTTGTGCAATTCATGCGTGAGCCGGATGGTCTTGATCGGCTGACCTTCGAAATTGCTCCGGAAATGATCGCTCCAGCGGATCAACGCGCCGCAATTCGCCGGAGCCAGCGGCGTCATGGCGACGCCAAGCGCGGCGAGCGCGCCGACCCATCCGCCGTCCGAACCCAGCCGGGGCCAGGAGGCGCCGCCAAGCGCGAGAACCACGGCGCCGGGAGAGAGGGCGATTTTTTCGCCCCCAGGTCCGCGCAGCTTCAGCGTTCCGTCACTGGCGAAGCCCTCGAAGTCATGGCGCGTCTTGAAGGCGACGCCCTGAGCCGCCAGTCTCGCCAGCCATGCCCGCAGCAAAGGCGAGGCCTTGAAGTTCTTGGGGAAAACCCGCCCGCTGGAGCCGACAAAAGTTTCTTCGCCCAGTTCGACGCAAAATTCGCGCAGGCGTTCTGGGGGAAAGGCCCGAATGATCGGTTCAAGTCGCGTCGCCGCCGCGCCATAGCGGGTCAGCAATAGCTCCAGCGGCTCGCTATGCGTCAGGTTGAGCCCGCCGCGACCGGCCATCAAAAATTTGCGTGCGGGGCTCGGCCTGTGGTCAAAGACGGTGACGCGCGCGCCCGCTCGCGACAAAACGTCGGCTGCGATGAGGCCGGCGGGACCCGCGCCGATCACGGCGCAGAAAGGGGCGGGGGCGGTTATGCTCGGGTCTCCCTCGTCAGTCGTTGGAGGGCGCAAGTAACACAGGCGCTGCGGGAAACGGAAAAGAATCTTCAAATGGGGTCAGAGACTGTACCTGCCCGAGGCTTATGCGGCTTTCGCTTTTACCGTTGCGGCGGAGGAGGCGGGCGCCCGCCTAGACCGGTTTCTGGCCGAGCGAGAAAACATCGCGGCGGCCCATATCTCGCGCACGCGCATCAAGGCGCTGATCGAGCAGGGCGCGGCGACCGTCGCCGGCCGCGTCGTCGCCGACGCCAATCGCCGTCTGGCGTCTGGCGAAGCAGTGACGCTCGATGTGCCGCCCGCTGAGCCCGCCGAACCCAAGGGCGAAGACATTGCGCTGAACATCGTCTTCGAGGACGAACACCTGCTCGTCATCGACAAGCCTGCGGGCCTTGTCGTGCATCCGGCCAGCGGCCATGAGACCGGCACGCTGGTGAACGCTCTGATCGCCCATTGCGGCGACACGCTGTCGGGGATCGGCGGCGTGAAGAAGCCCGGCATCGTGCATCGCATCGACAAGGACACGACGGGCCTTCTGGTGGTCGCAAAGACCGACGCGGCGCACAAGGGGCTTTCGCGGCTGTTCGAGGACCATGGCCGAAAGCTTCATCTCGTGCGCGACTATCTTGCCTTTGTCTGGGGCGCGCCAGACCGCGCGCGGGGTGTGATCGACGCTCCGATAGGGCGCCATGCGACGCACCGCGAACGCATGGCGGTCGTGCCGGCGTCGCGCGGGCGAGAGGCCATCACCCATTTCGAGACGCTGGAAGATTTCGGCGTCGCCGCTCTGGTGGGCTGCCGTCTGGAGACCGGCCGCACCCATCAGATTCGCGTGCATATGGCGCATATCGGCCATCCGCTGATTGGCGACGCAACCTATGGCGCGGGCTTCAAGACCAAGGCGGCGCTGCTGTCTCCCGATTCGCGCGCCGTCGTCGAGGCGCTGGGGCGTCAGGCGCTGCATGCGGCGACGCTGGGCTTCGAACATCCGGTCACGCGCGAGGAAATGCTGTTCGAGAGTCCATTGCCAAGCGATCTTGGGGAGTTGCGCGATTTGTTGGCTGCCGGATAGTTTTGGAGCGCTGGCGTTGCGCCAGCGGAAATCCACGGCCTTGGCTCTCCCGGCTTGCATTTTTTGCCATGACTGGCGACTGTGCCGCCAACTCAATCTCGTCTTTCTTTCGCGGAGAATGGAACTCATGCGGCGAGCGCTTATCGGTGTGTGTGCTTTTTCCCTCACGCTTCTTGCGGGATGCAATCAATCCTCCCCCACCCTCAGCTCCGCCGCCTTCAATCCGGCGGAAGCGGCCTATATCAGGACGCCCGGCTCGGCCACGATTTCCGGAGAGGCCTATCTGCGCGATCCCGGCGGTTCCGGCGACACGCGCTACGCAGCCGGGGAAGTGGTGCGACTGATCCCCGCCAGCGGCTATGCGCAGGCGCGCATCGCGCGTTTCTACGGCGGTTCGAAATTCGTCGCCGCCGACGCAATGCCCAAGGTGACGCCAGATCCCGAATATGTCGCCTACACCCGGGCGACGAAGGCCGACGCCAATGGCCATTTCAGTTTCGATCACGTGGCTCCCGGCCGCTATTTTCTGACCACGCAGGTGATCTGGAAGCCCAAGGGCGCGACGCAATCTCAAGGCGGCGCCATCTATGAAATCGGTCGCCGTTTCCGGAGGAGAGAGCGGGCCGATCGACGTCGTGTTGTCGGGCAATTGAGCGAAACCGCCGCACCCGTCCGGCTGCTGCTCGTGGTGGCGGCGGCGCTCGTCGACTCCGACGGCCGGGTCTTGATCGCGCAACGGCCCGAGGGCAAGCAACTCGCCGGCCTGTGGGAGTTTCCCGGCGGCAAGATCGACCCCGGCGAACGGCCCGAGCAGGCGCTGGCGCGCGAACTCACCGAGGAACTTGGCATAGACGCCTGCGTTTCCTGCATGCAGCCGCTCGCTTTCGCCAGCCACGCCTATGAGGATTTCCATTTGCTGATGCCGCTATTCGTCTGTCGGCGCTGGGATGGTCTTGTCGCCTCAAGGGAAGGGCAGGCGCTCAAATGGGCGCGGCCGCGCGACTTGCGAAAATTCCCGATGCCGCCGGCCGATGCGCCGCTGATCGACCCGCTGGTCAAGCTGCTGGGATAGGTTTCCGGGCGCTGTGCGCATAATGGCGCGGCGTCGTTTTACTGCATCGCGGTTGCGCCTGGGGGCGTCGTCGCCAAGCTTTGGGAGTATTTCATGGCGATCATTACGCAGCCTCAGACACAGAATGCGCAGACAGCGCGTCACCGCCCTTTCGAAGAACGCTACAAGGGCGGAAAACAATTCCGCAACGCGGTCTCGCGCGAAAGTCTCGCTGACTTCACGGCGCCGGATCGCGATCCCAACGCGATTTTCGATGAAACAAACCAGGGGAGACTGCCCGCGCTGCTGCCGATTCGTCATCAACGCATGGCACAGTCGCCATTCACCTTTCTGCGCGGCGCCGCCGCCCTCATGGCGGTCGATCTTGCGTCGCAGCCCGCGCCCGGCATCAAGACGCAGGCCTGCGGCGACTGTCATCTGATGAATTTCGGCGCATTTCTCTCGCCCGAGGGCAATGCGCTGTTCGATATAAATGATTTCGACGAAACCCTGCCTGACGTCGACTTCACAATAGATCTGAAGCGCCTCGCCGCAAGTTTCGCGGTCGCGTCGCAAGCGGCTGGGGATCCGGACAAGACCGCGAGACGCATCGCGAAAAACGTCGCCAAAGCCTATCGCGACAGGATGGCGAGGCTCGCCCTCTTGTCGCCGCTTGAGGCCTGGCATTCGCGCATATTGTTGACACAGGAATCCGATGGTTTGTTCGACAAAATCCTGGTCCGGAAATTACGCGCCGCCGCCGCGCAGAAACACGCGGATCGCGACGAGGACGCCAATTTTCCTCATATCGTCGACGACCCCCAGACAGGCGTATGGCGCATCGAAGACCACCCACCTTTGATTTATCATGTCCCCGAGCATGAAGAGGCTTCCATTCACGTGGACATGGAGAAGGTTTTCGCTGGCGTGACGGAGACGCTTGCTCCAGAGACGGTCGCCCTGCTCGCGCGCTACAAGCTGACGGACAGCGCGATCAAGGTAGTCGGAGTGGGCAGCGTCGGGACTTTCTGCGCTATCGGCCTGTTCATGACGCATGACGGCAATCCGCTGTTCCTTCAGATCAAGGAGGCGCTGCCCTCGGCTCTTGAGCGCCTGCATGGCAAGACCTGGCCGGGTCAGCAGGGGGCGCGCGTCGTCGCGGGTCAACGCATCATGCAGGCGGCCACCGACATGTTTCTGGGGTGGACGACCGATCCGGCCACAGGCCGGCAATTCTACATCCGGCATTTGAAAAATCGCCGTCTCGGTTCGATCAGCGAGCTTCTCGAGACCCAGGCGCTGCCGCAATATGCGACACTGTGCGGGCGCACTCTGGCGCGCGCCCACGCGCGCTCCGCCGACCCCGCGACGCTCTGGGGCTATATGGGCAAAAACGAAATTTTCGACGACGCGATCGCCTCCTTCGCCATGCTCTACGCAGCCCAGAACAAGAAGGACTTCAAGAAATTCACGTCTGGAGACAAGGCAGGAAAACTCCCGAAGGGCTCCCTGACGGCCGGAAAAAAATAGGCTGGGAATCGCGCGGGGTTCTCGGGTGGGCGAAGGGACGCATCGACGCCGCCGGCTTCCTGAGTTATGAGCGTTTCGCCCATCAATTCTCTGGATTAGCCAATGTCGCGCGGCAGCCTCCTCATCTCCCTTCGCTCTTTTGCGTTTGCTCTCCTGCTCGCGCAGGTTTCTCCCGCGCAAGCAGCGGATACGCTGCGCCTCGCCGTGCAGGCGACCGGAACTACGCTCTGGGACCTGGCGGTCGTGTCGGCCTTCAATCTCGACAAGGAGGCCGGGCTCGATCTCAAAGTCACCGAACTGGCTTCCACCGAGGCGGGCAAGATCGCGCTTCAGGGGGGCTCCGCCGACATCATCGTGTCCGACTGGCTTTGGGTGGCGCGGGAACGGGCTGGCGGCGGCGGGCTGACGTTCTATCCGGCCTCGACCGGAATTGGCGCCGTGATGACCGGGAATCCCAAGATTCACGAGGTCAAGGATCTCGTGGGCAAGAAGCTTGGCGTTGCTGGGGGCGCGCTGGACAAGAGCTGGCTGCTGTTGAAGGCCTTCGCATTGAAGCAGGGCGTCGATCTCGAAAAGGAAGCGACAATTCTCTATGGCGCGCCGCCGCTGCTCGCGGAAAAAGCCGCGCAGGGAGAGATCGACGCGGTGCTGGAGTTCTGGAATTTCGCGGTCGATCTCGAAGCGCGCGGATTCCAGAGAGCGATCGAGATGACACAGGTCGAAAAGGCGCTTGGCGCCAAGAAAGATCCGATCGTCACCGGCTATGTGTTCGACGAGAGCTTCGCAGCCGCGCACAAGGGCGTTCTTTCGCGTTTCTTCGCCATGATGAAAAAGGCGAGGGCGCTCATCGGCTCGGATGACAAGGCTTGGCAAGCGGCCGTCGCGCATATCCGGACAAAGGACAAGGCGACGCTCGATCTCTTTCGCAGACGCTATTTGGAAGCGACGCCCGTTGGCGAGCCTCGTGAGCAGGAGGAAGACGCTGCAAAGCTTTTCGCCGTTCTTGCGCAGATCGGCGGAGAGAAGCTCGTCGGACCGGCGAAGTCGCTCGACGCGGGCGTCTTCTATAAGGACACGAAGGAAACCCGTTGATCCGGCTGGCGTCCTTTGCAGCCATAATTGCGCTGTGGCAAGTTGCGGCGCTTTTTTCCGATCCGCACCGGCTGCCCGGTCCGGGGCCCGTCGTTCTCGTGATGTTAGAGGAAGCGCGCAGGGGCTCACTGTTCCTGAATCTTGGCGCCACTCTGGCGCGCGTCGCCGCAGCCTTCGCGCTGGCCATGAGTCTCGGTTGCGCGATTGGCTATGTGATGGGCCGCAACCGCCTCGCCGACAAAATTCTCGATCCCTGGCTCGTCGTGCTGCTGAATCTGCCGGCGCTGGTGGTGATCGTGCTGGCCTATGTCTGGGCCGGCCTGAATGAAGCCGCGGCGATCGGCGCCGTGGCGCTGAACAAGCTTCCCGGCGCCGTGGTCATGACGAGAGAAGGCGCGCGGGCGCTCGACCCCATGCTTGACGAAATGGCGCAGGTCTTTCATTTGCCACTGAAGGCGCGGCTGCGCCATGTCGTATTGCCGCAACTCGCCCCCTATCTCGCGGCCGCGACCCGATCCGGCCTTTCGCTCGTGTGGAAGATCGTCCTGGTGGTGGAACTGCTTGGCCGCTCGAACGGTGTCGGCTTCGAGATCAACCTGGCCTTCCAGCTTTTTGACGTGCGCCTGCTCTTGGCCTATGCGCTGCCCTTCGTGGCGATCATGCTTGGCGTCGAAACATTTCTGGTGCAGCCCCTTGAACGACATGTCTCGCGCTGGCGCGGCGACCCTGCTCGAAGTCGCCATTACGTCTAAGGATTATCTCTCCGCCAATGGGCGCCCGCAGCGCGCGCTGGAGGATTTGCGCCTCACGCTCAGGCGCGGCGAGGCCGGCGCCGTGGTGGGCCCCTCGGGATGCGGCAAGACCACTTTGCTGCGCATCGTGGCGGGGCTCGACAAGCAGTTCGCGGGGCAAGTGACGTTGCCCGACCACAGCCGTCTCGGCGTCGTGTTTCAGGAGCCGCGTCTGCTTCCCTGGCGAAGCGTCGCGGACAATATTCGCATTGCGGCGCCGCAAGCGAGCGCGGCGGAGATCGAGGCGCTGTTGGAGGCCTTGGGCCTTGCGGGTCACGCCGCGCATTTTCCTGGCGAATTGTCGCTCGGCCTCGCCCGCCGCGTTTCACTTGCCCGCGCCCTCGCAGTCAAGCCGGATCTTCTGTTGCTCGACGAGCCGCTGGTGTCGCTCGACGCAGCGCTTGCGCGGGAGTTGCGAGAACTAATCGCGCGGCTGATTGACGAAACGCATGTGACCACGCTGATCGTCACGCATGATCTGAGCGAGGCGATCGCACTCGCCGACAGGATTTTCATTCTGTCGCCGCGTCCCGCGCATGTCGCGACAACGCTCGAAATAGAAACGCCGCGCGCCCTGATGACGGCGGCGGCCGCACAAGCGCTGACCGAAGCGGCGCAGGCGGCCATCGCATCCTCGCGCTCGCGATAGGGAAAGCCCTCTGGCCGTTCACCAGGCGAGCGCCTCGCCGCGAAAATTCAGGAAGCTTCCGCTGTCGTCGATGCCGAGTCCGTCGATGGTCGCAAGCATTCCCTCGACGCTCTCTGTCACGCTCAACGGGGCGTTGGGGCCGCCCATGTCTGTGCGGACCCATCCCGGATGCATTGCGACAACGCATATTCCCTGCGGCTTCAGCTCGCTGGCGAGGCATTGCGAGAGCTTGTTGAGCGCCGCCTTCGTCGCCGAATAGATCGCGGTCGAGGGGTTTACGTTCGCCATCGAACCAAGCTCGCTCGACATCAGCACGATGCGCGGATTCAAGGCGCCGCGCAGCCTCGGTAAAAGCGCCTGCGCCAGCCGCAGCGGACCGAGCGCGTTGATCGAAAAGAGATCGAGCGCGCCCTCGAAATCCATTTCGAGCGTCGACTGCCGCTGCGGTCCGAAAGCGCCGGCGTTGGCGACGAGCACGTTGATGGGCTGGCTCAGCAAATCTGCCGCCTTGCGAATGGACGCCGCGTCGCGTGCATCGAAGGTCAGCGTCTGCGCCTGCGCGTGCTGCGGGGCCAGCCGTGCGGCGAGGGCGTCGCGCGCCTCATCGTTCCGTACTCCCGCGGTGACTTCGTCGCCGCGCGCCTTCAGCTGCCGCACGAACTCCAGCCCTATGCCGCGATTGGCGCCCGAGATGAACCAATGCTCGCTCATGATCGTCTCCGAGAAACAAAACCGGGTAAATAGCGCGCGCCGCCGGCGCGCGAGAGCCGCGCCTGCGCCATATTGCAGGCGAGGGCGTGACAGTCCATGCTGTCCCTCCGTCTTCCATACCAGCTCCGTTGCTTGTCATGACGCTCAAGAATCTCCTGCGCACGAAAAACATCGAGGCGCTCCAGGCCGAGGCCGGCCGGCCGGGTCAGCTTCGCCGCGTGCTTGGGGTTTGGCAACTCACCGCGATCGGGCTCGGGGGGCTGATCGGCGTCGGCATCTTCGTGCTCACCGGCGTCGTCGCGGCGACGCAGGCAGGCCCCGCGGTTTCTCTGTCTTTCGTCATCGCTGGCGTGGCCAGCGCGGCGGCGGCGCTATGCTATGCGGAATTTTCCTCGATGATTCCCGTTGCGGGCAGCGCCTACACTTATGCCTATGCTGTGCTCGGCGAGCTCGTGGCCTGGATCATCGGCTGGGACCTCCTGCTCGAATACGCTCTTGTCGTGGCCGTGGTTTCGATCGGCTGGTCTGGATATGTGGCGGCCTTGCTGGGGCAATTTGGCGTTCAACTGCCAATATGGGCGCGCGGAGCGCCAGGCGTCGGGGAAGGCTATGTCATCGATCTTGTCGCAGTGATGGGCGCGCTCGGCGTCGCCGGCCTGCTGACGCTGCGCATCGAATGGGGCGCGCGTTTCAACACGACGATGGTCATTCTCAAGATCGCGGCGGTTCTGCTGGTGATATTCGCGGCCGCGCCGCATATCGACCCGGCCAATTGGCGCCCGTTCATGCCCTTCGGCTTTGACGGGGTTGTCGAGGGCGCGGCGGTCGTGTTTTTCGCCGTGTTCGGCTATGACACGCTGACAACGGCGGCGGAGGAATCCCGCGACCCGCAGCGCGACCTGCCGCGCGCCGTGCTCTTGTCGCTCGCCGTCTCGTTGGCGCTTTACGTGGCGATGTCCCTCGCCCTGACCGGGATCGTCCGCTACGACACGCTGAACAACGCCGCGCCAGCGGCGATCGCCTTCTCCAGCATTGGCATGCCCTGGGTGTCGCTGATCGTGTCCATGGCGGCGGTGGCGGGCCTCCTGAGCGTGATGCTCGCCTTCCTTCTCGCCTGCGCCCGCATCTGGTTCGCGATGAGCCGAGACGGGCTGCTGCCGGCCTGGTTCGCAAAGCCGCATCCGCGTTTCTTCACGCCCTATCGCCCGACGCTGATCGCCGGCGGGATTTGCGCGCTGGTCGCCGGCCTGTTTCCGATCCGCGAAGTCGCGGAGCTGGTGAATATCGGCACGCTGTCGGCCTTTGTCGTGATCTGCGTCGCGGTGATCGCCTTGCGGCGCACGCGCCCCGACGCCGAACGAAAATTCCGTACGCCCTTCGTGCCCTTCACGCCGATGGTCGGCGTGGGCTTTTCGTTATGGCTGCTGTCTAAGCTTCCGGCCGTCGCCTGGGAGCGTTTCGTAATTTGGCTGGCGCTGGGCCTTTTCGTTTATTTTTTCTACGGGCGCTCCAGAAGCCGGTTGGCGCGGGACGCGGGCTGACTTGTCTTCGCTCCGCCCTAATCTTTCTCCTTAGCGAATAGCAACTGGGGAGGGCGCCATGACCGATCGGGTTTACAAGGTCGTCGAATTAGTCGGCTCATCTGGGGAAAGCACAGATGACGCGATTCGAACCGCCATCAATCGAGCAAGCCGAAGGCTGAGGAAACTTCGGTGGTTCGAGGTCGTGCAAACCCGTGGCGTCATCGAAGACGGCGCCGTAAGCAGCTATCAGGTTGTCCTCAAGGTTGGCTTCACGCTGGATACAGCGGACCAGTAGGGCGAGGAAAGTTCAAAATCCTCACTTCAATTCCACGCCCAGCGCCGCCAGCGCTTCCTTGAGCCGGTGGCGGCCGCTCATGGCGTCCGGGCCGCGCACGCGCGAGAGAACCTGACGAATCCAGCCCTGCTCGGGCAGGCCCTGCTCCTTCTGGAAGTCGCGGAATTTCGCGTCGAGCGTATTGATCGCGTCGATTTGCGCCTCGCCCCATGAATATTGTTCGTGGTGCAGCACCGCCCCCTGGCCAAGGCGAGGCTTGACGCCGGTTTCGACTTTCGGATCGGGAACGCCGATCGCCATGCCAAACACCGCGAAGACATTGGGGGGAAGCTTCAACTCCCTGGCGACTTCCTCCGGCTTGTTGCGCATGGCGCCGATATAGACCGAGCCAAGGCCAATCGATTCCAGCGCGACCACGGCATTTTGCGCCGCGAGAGCGGCGTCAACGACCCCGGTCAAGAACAATTCGACGTAGGGAAGCGCGCCCGCTTCGCGGCCGTTGAGCCTGGCAAGCTCCTGCAGCCGGGATAGATCCGAAAGCCAGACCAGAAACACCGCACAGTCGCGAATATGTTGTTGGCCGCCCGCAAGATCTGCGAGGCGGTTTTTGCGCTCCTGATCGGTGACCGCGACGACGCTCCAGGCCTGCAGGTTGGAAGAGGTCGAAGCCGATTGCGCGGCCGCGATGATCGTCTCCAGCGCGCCTTCGGGCAATGGCTGAGGCAAAAAGGCGCGATGCGAGCGATGTGCAAGCAGGAGGTCGAGCGTTTCGTTCCACTGCGTGGGTTTTGGCGAGTCGTCGCGCCGATAGCGGGCGAACATCGCCGCCGCGCCCTTGAGAGTCTCGATGTCCGTGGTCGGCTTATTCATCTGCGCCCCTCGATTTGTGCAGCGCGAACGCGCGTCTTTCCGCGAAAGTCCGGACGATCATCGCCCGCAGCTAAGGCCTTTTGCCCCGACAACTTGTCCCTGTCCAGCTGAGCGGGTCAATTTCCTCGCTGTTGGCCGCAGGGCTTCCGGCTCCAAGGCCGCTGATTTCGTTGTGCGGCGCGACATGTGATAGACGGAATCACGAGGCGGGTTGGCCGCGAGGAGTTTGTCGATGGAAGAATGGTTGGCGCATATTTCCAATAGCGTAGGCGTTGACAAGGAAGTGGCGCGGCTTGCGGTAGGGCATGTATTTGGATTCTTGCAGCAGCGGCATTCTGGCGGCGTGGCGGACGAGCTTATCACCAAGTTTCCGGGCGCAACGGAGGCGATCGAAGCCGCCAGGACAGCGCCACAAAAGGGCGTCAGCGGGGTGCTGGAAAAGATCGGCAGCGCGGTTGGCGGATCCAAGGGCGATCTTGTGGTCCTGACCACACGCCTGGCAAGCATGGGGCTTTCCCCGCAGCAACTGCAAAAACTGGCGCAAGAGATTTTCGGCGCGGCGGAAGTCATGATTGGACGGCCCAAGCTGCAAAGCATGACCGATGAAATTCCAGGCCTTACACCCTTCCTCTGGCCGCAAAATCCCTGATCCAGGCTCCGCCTCATTGTTTGTGTTCGGCGCGCCATTTCCGAAGGACGGCCAGCGCGCTTTCAATGTGCCTGTGAGAGCCCGAATCGACCAGGGCGTGGATGATCTTTCCGTCGGGCGCGATCACATAGGAGATGCGCTCGGCGAATAGCGGACCCTTGAGAGGCACCGAGAAGGCGGCGTCATAAGCCTTTATCACGCTGAAATCGGGATCCGCGCCCACCGGAAATTTGTCGCGGCATTCCTTCTGGGAAAACTCGCGCTGTACGTCGATGGGGTCGCTGGAGACGCCTATGACGCTTGCGCCCAGCGCGGCGAAGTCCTCGATGCTCTCGGCGAATTCATGCGCCTCCACGGTGCAGACCGAGGTGAAGGATTTCGGATAAAAATAAAGAACCACCGGCCCTTTCTTCAGCGCTTCCGCCAGAGAGAATTTGAAGTCATGACCGCCCAGCGCCGCCTGAAGCGCAAAGTCCGGCGCGTTGTCGCCGGGTTTCATCGCAGCCTGCGCCGGAGCGGCGGACAGGACGAGGCAAAGGCCGAACATAAGCGCGGTGTATTTCATTTGCGGCTCCCCGAGGCGGCATGGTTTAAGCAGGGCATCTAGCGGCGCGAGCGTGGCCGTCAACAGCGCGCTGTCAGCCCAGCCTTAATTCGAACGCGCAGACTGCATGGTGAGGCAGGCGACGAGGCGCGATGAAGACCGCATCGCCCCGCAGCGTATAGCGGGCCGCCCAGGGGTTCGCCGCCAGCCAGCGCGCCGCCGCGATAGAAAAGCGACGCAGTTTCTGCGGCGTGATGGCGGTCCTCGCATCGTCCATCGTTGCGCGCGCCTTCACCTCGACGAATACGATGGCGTCTCCGCGCTGCGCGATGATGTCGATCTCGCCGCCGTCGACGCGATAACGGCGCGCAAGAATTCTGTATAATTTCATCCGCAGCCAGAGCTCGGCGATCTGCTCGGCGCGCAGCCCGGCGTCATGCGTCAGTCGGCGCCTGCGCGCGGGCCCGGAACTCACTTTTCCCGGGCCGCCGAGATTTGCAGCGCGCGCGCATAGACCAGGCGGCGCGGCTGGCCGGTCGCGGCGGCGACGACGCTCGCGGCGTCCTTCACCGAATGGAGCGTTAGCGCTTCCTCGATCCTGGCGTCGAGACCGGCCTCGTCCAGCGCTTCCGCTCCGGCTTTGGGCGGAGCGATAAGCAGCACGATTTCGCCCTTGGGCGGCTCCACTGCGGCCAGCGCCTCCGCGAGTTCGCCGAGCGAACCGCGCCTTATGGTCTCATAGAGCTTGGTCAGTTCCCGGGCGATGGCGGCGTCGCGGTCGCCGAGCGCGGCGAGGCAGTCGACAAGCGTCTCGGCGATTCGGCGCGGGCTCTCGAAGAACACCAGCGTGCCGGGAATGCGCGCGAGTTCGGCGAGACGGGCCCGCCTCGGACCGCTTTTGTGCGGCAGGAAGCCCTCGAAGAAGAATCGGTCGGTCGGCAGGCCGGCGACCACGAGCGCCGCGAGCACGGCGGAGGGGCCGGGAACGGAAGTGACTTTGACGCCCGCCTGCAGGGCCTCCTGCACCAGCTTGAAGCCCGGATCCGAAACCAGCGGCGTGCCGGCGTCGGAAACCAGCGCCAGCTTCGCGCCCGCCTCCAGCCTGGCGATCAAATGCGGGCGCATCACTGCGGCGTTATGCTCGTGATAGGCGACGAGCGGCGTCGAGATGCCGTAATGCGCCAGAAGAAAGCGGGTGACGCGGGTGTCTTCCGCGATCACCGCATCGGCGGCGGCCAGTGTCGCCAGCGCGCGGAAGGAAATGTCCTTCAGATTGCCGATCGGAGTCGCGACGACGTGCAGGCCGGGCGCAATGGGTTCTGCCTCGGCGCGCAGCCCGAAGGCCGTATAGTTCGCCGAGGGCGGAAGCGTTTCCTCGTCAGACATGATTCCCCAAATCCGGGCCGGCAATTCGCATTTGTTCGATTGATCGCCCAATCGTTCTTTATATAGAACGACGTGGCCTATCCCGGCAAGGCGCCGTTTCCGCTCAAATTCGCCGCTCATGCCACTCTATTGACATTGGACCCCTGAAACGGGCCTATTCTGACGTAATAAAGGGCGGGACTGACCTTGCAGCGGTCGCCGCAGGGCAAGGGACGTTACATTCATGCTCAAGACAAAACGAGTGTCGCCAGCGGGCGAAATCGCGCCGCGCCCGCGTTTTGGCCTTGGCGTCCTGATCGCGGCGGCCCTTCTGGCGGGCTGCAATCCGATGTCCGGTCCTGGCATTCCCGGCGCCCGAGACCTCAAGCTGAACGCGCCGCCGCCAGCCTCCCCGTCTGCGCCAGCTCCCTCGTCCGAGGTGAGCGAGCAGATCGGCTCCGGCCCCATCAAGATCGCGCTCATAGTCCCGCTGACGCAGGCTTCCGGCCCCTCGATGGTCGGGGCGTCGCTGCGCAACGCCGCCCAGCTCGCCTATTCCGACGCCGGCGCCAATGACGCCAGCATATTGGTGAAGGACGATCACTCTTCGCCGGCCGGAGCGGCCGCGGCCGCGCAATCGGCGGTGAACGAAGGCGCGGAGATCATTCTCGGTCCGGTTTCGGCCGCCAATGTCAAGGAGGCGAGCCGCGTCGCGCGCGCCGCCGGGCGGCCCCTGATCGCCTTCACCACGGACAGCTCAGCCGCGTCGCGCGGCTCGTATCTGATGTCGTTCCTGGTCGAGGGCTATGTCGAGCGCATCATCGATTTCGCCGCCCTGCGCGGCAAGAAGTCGGTGGCCGCGCTCATCCCCGAGAGCGACTATGGAACCATCGCGATGGGGCAGTTCCAGCAGAGCGCCGCCAATCACGGTCTGCGCGTGCTGACGATCGAACGTTTCAAGCCGGGCGCCGCCGGCGAGTCGGTTCGCCGCGTAGCCGCCGTCGCCGACCAGATCGACACGCTGTTCATTTTCGAGCAGGCCGACGCCATGGGCGCCATGTCGCGAGAACTCACGGCGGCCAATCTCGATTCAAGGCGGGTGCAGATTCTCGGGACGGGCCTCTGGAACGATCCAGCCGTTCTCAAGCTCCCGGCGCTGCAGGGCGCCTGGTTTTCGGCTCCCGAAAATGGCGGCTTCAACGCTTTCGCGGCGCGCTATCGGGCCAAGTTCAATACAGAGCCGGTGCGCATCGCGACGCAGGCCTATGACGCGGTCTCGCTCGCCATCGCGTTGTCGCGCGTGCAGGGCTCGCAGCGTTTCGCCGAGGGCGTGCTGACCAATCCCGAAGGCTTCAAGGGCGCCGACGGCCTGTTCCGCTTCCACGTCGACGGCACGAACGATCGTGGGCTGTCGGTGCTGGAGATCAGCGGCGGAACGGCGAAGGTCATCGCCCCGGCGCCGCGCACGCTCGCGGGCAACGGGTCTTAAGCCGTCCCGCCGTCTCCAGCGACCTTGCTGAAATCGGCGACGCCGAGCATCACCGTGCGCAGCTCGTTGAGCAGTCGCAGGCGGTTGAGGCGCAGATCCTTGTTCTCGGCGTTGACGGTGACATGCTCGAAGAAGGCGTCGACCGGCTCGCGCAGCTTCGCCAGCATGTGCATGGCGCCGGCGAAATCCTCGCTCTTGAGCTTCTCGGCCGTCTCCTCGCGCGCCCGCGCGATGGCGGCGGCGAGCATATGCTCCTGATGCTCGATGCGCAGGTTCGGCGCATGACGCTGGTCATAGGCGCCGGGACCGTCCTTCTTTTCCTCGATCTTCAGAATATTGACCGCGCGGCGATAGCCCGCGAGCAGGTTCTTGCCGTCGTCGGTGTCGAGGAATTTGGAGAGGGCTTCGACCTTGGTGGTGATCATGACGAGATCGTCCTGTGTCGCGTGCTCCCCTCCCCCTTGCGGGGAGGGGCCGGGGGAGGGGGTTGCGCCCCCTGAATCGCGCGACCCCCCACCCGTACCCTCCCCCGCAAGGGGGGAGGGGGCGGCCGGCGTCGCGCCCAAGGCCGCGTCGATAAGATCGTATCGCGCCCCCCGGTCGCGCAAGTAGACTTTCAGGCGATCGATGAAAAAAGAGAGGAGGTCGCAAGAACGCTCCCAGGCACCGTCTACTTCCCCCAGCAAAAACTCGCGTGTTGCCAGTGGGCCAGCTCTCTCGACAACATCTTGAATGAGAGATCCCGTTTGTTCATCGGAGAAGCCAATTCCGGAGAGATGCTCAGTTGCCTCCAATTGAGCTTTCAGTCTCCGCGCGTGAAACGATGAATAATGCTGCCTCATGAGTTCGGGCTGTATGCGCAATATTCCAAGCCTAATATTGTTTTCCAAGATTAACCTGATCACGCCCAGCGCCGCCCTGCGCAGCGCGTAAGGATCCTTGCTGCCGGTTGGCTTCTCGTCAATTGCCCAGAAACCTGTCAGCGTATCGAACTTGTCGGCCAGCGCCACCGCGATGGACACGGGGTCCGACGGTACGCGGTCGCTCGGCCCCTGCGGCTTGTAATGCTCCTCGCAGGCCGCCGCGACGGAGGCGTATTCCCCCTGCGCGGTCGCGTAATAGCGGCCCATCAGCCCCTGCAACTCGGGAAATTCTCCAACCATCTCCGAAACGAGATCGGCCTTGGCCAATGTCGCCGCGCGCTCGGCCATGCCCTCGTCGGCCCCGACCAGCGGCGCCAGCTCCTTCGCCAGCGCGGCGATGCGCTTCACGCGTTCGCCCTGCGTGCCGAGTTTTTCGTGGAACACGATCTTGTCGAGTTTCGGCAGCCGGTCTTCAAGCTCCGTCTTTAGATCGGTTTCGTAAAAAAACTTGGCGTCCGACAGCCGCGCGGCGATGACCCGCTCATTGCCGCCAATGATGGTCTTGCCGTGATCGCTCGCCTCGATATTGGAGACGAGAATGAAACGGTTCGCCAGCGCGCCGTCATGGCGCTTCAGCACGAAGCATTTCTGATTGGCGCGGATCGTCGCGCGGATCACCTCGGGCGGGATCGATAAAAAGGCTTCATCGAAGGAGCCCATCAGCACGACCGGCCATTCTACCAGCCCCGCGACCTCCTCCAGCAGCCCTGCGTCCTCGACAAGCTCCAGCCCCTGCGCCATGGCGAGGTTCTTGGCGTCATGCAGGATGATGTCGCGCCGCCGCCCGGCGTCGAGCACGACCTTGGCGCGCTCAAGAGCGGGAACGTAATCGTCGAAGCGCCGAATCTCGATGGGCTCGGGCGCCATGAAGCGGTGGCCGTATGTCCTGTTGCCCGAATCTATGCCGTCGACCGAAAAGTGCACCACCTCGGTCGCCTCCGTCTCCGGCCCGAAGGTCGCGAGGATGGAATGCAGCGGGCGCACCCAGCGCAGCGCGTCGGGGCGCACGGAGGCGGCGCCCCAGCGCATGGATTTCGGCCAGGGGAAGCTGCGGATCACGGCGGGAATAATCTCGGCCAGCAGGTCGATCGTGTCGGCGCCGGGACGCTCGATCACGGCGATATAAAATTCGCCCTTCTTGGGGTCTTTCTGGATCGTCGCCTGCTCCAGCGAGGCGAGGCCGGCGCCTTTCAGAAAACCCTGAATCGCCGCATCGGGCGCGCCGACGCGCGGGCCTTTTTTCTCCTCGCGGACGTCGGGCTGGCGCACCGGCAGTCCGGCGATGTGGAGCGCGAGCCGGCGCGGCGTCGCGAAGCTCGCGGCGCCCTCATAGACAAGCCCCCGGTCGACGAGGGCGGCGGTGACGAGCTTGCGCAGGTCTTCCGCCGCCTGCGTCTGCATGCGGGCGGGGATTTCCTCGGAGAAGAGTTCAAGCAGAAGATCAGGCATGGGCTCGCGATATCTTTTTTTGCGTTCGCCCTCCCTTTGAGGGGGAGGGCCGCAACTCACAAATGCTTGTGCGAACCGTCGCAAAGCGGCTCTTTTTGCGTCGCCTTGCATCCGCAGAAAAAGGCCTTGCCGGTGGCTTCGGCCTTATAGGCGACGGGCTCGATTCCGGTGCCCTTATGGGCGCCGTCGCAAAAGGGTTGACTGGCGCTGCGGCCACACGCGCACCAGAAATAGGTTTTGCCCTCTTCGACTTCGACGGGCATGGATTTCTTCTGGTATACGACGCGTTCGCTCATTGTGTTCTGTCCTTTTTCAAGCGCCGTCGGGCGCGTCCAGCAGATATTTTTCGACGTCGAGCGCCGCCATGCAGCCAAGGCCCGCCGCCGTCACCGCCTGGCGATAGATTTCGTCGGCGACGTCGCCAGCGGCAAAAACGCCAGCGATATTGGTGTGGGTCGTGCCCGGCTCCACGGCGATATAGCCGGAGGGTTTCAGCGTCAGCTGATCCTTGAACAGCTCCGACGCCGGGCTGTGGCCGATGGCGATGAATACGCCGTCCGCTTCAAGCGTTTGCGTCGCGCCGGTCTTGACGTTCTTCACGCGAACCGAGGTGACGGAAGGCGGATCGTCGCTCCCCAGAATCTCGTCGACGGCGTGGTCGAACAATATGTTCACATTGGCCTGCTTGCGCAGCCGCTCCTGCAACACGCGCTCGCTGCGCAGTGTGTCGCGGCGATGCACCAGCGTGACATGAGAGGCGATGTTGGAGAGATAGAGCGCTTCCTCCACCGCAGTATTGCCGCCGCCCACCACAAGCACCTTCTTGCCGCGAAAGAAGAAGCCGTCGCAGGTGGCGCAGGCGGAGACGCCAAAGCCCTTGAATTTTTCCTCGCTCGGCAGGCCAAGCCATCTCGCCTTGGCGCCGGTGGCGACGATCAGAGCGTCGCAGGTGTAAAGCTGGCCGGAATCGCCAAGCAGTTCGAAGGGCCGCTTGCCCAGCCGCGCCTCGACGATGTGATCGGAGACGAGCTTCGCCCCGACATGCTCGGCCTGGGCGCGCATCTGGTCCATGAGCCAGGGGCCCTGTATCGGCAGGGCGAAGCCGGGGTAGTTCTCGACGTCGGTGGTGATCATCAGCTGGCCGCCCTGCTCGAAGCCGGCGATCAGCGTCGGCTCCAGCATGGCGCGCGCGGCGTAGATCGCCGCCGTATAGCCGGCGGGGCCGGACCCCAGCACAATCACGCGGGAATGTTGAGCGGCGGCTGACGGCATGGCAAAGCTTGTTCCTGCGGGTAGGGGCGGCGGGCTGGGCGCAATCTAAGCATTATCTTCCGGCTCGCAATCATCATCTTCATATTCTTCGCCGTCCTCCTCGTCCTCGAACGCCTCCGGGGGCGGCAAAGGCGGCGTCAGACCGCGAAAAGTCTCATAGGCGGTCAGTATCGAGGCGGCGATCGATGGGGTCGAATTGATGGGTTCGTAGCGCCAGCGCTCGATCGTTCCGTTCCAGGGCCGGACCGCCCCGAGCCGCTCCAGCCTCGCCAGATAGTCGGCGATCTTGCGATGGCCTCCGATGGGGGCGAAAACGTAAACCGGGGCGCCGGTCGCGACGGACTCTCCGACCATGCTGACGCTGTCTGCGCTGGCGACCAGGGAGTCTGCGTTGGCCAGCATGGAGAAATAGGGGTTTTCGCCCTCGCCATTCCATAGCCAGCCCCGCCCCTCCTGCAGCGCAGCGTTCAAGGCCTCGGCCACGAATCCTGGCGTGCGACGCGAGGCGGTGGCCATGACGCTGTAACCTTGCGCGAAGAAATTGCGAACGATTTCAGCCAGCGCGATGGCGTCCGGCGGCGTGAAGCGAAAATGCCGGTTGTTTCCGCCGATCAAGAGGGCGGCGCGCGGCGCGGGCAAGGCCGCCACGCGCGGGTCGGGATTGCGCCTCGCCTGCGCCAGAACAGCGGGCGAGAGGCGATTGGGCGGCGTGACCGGCGTGACGACATTGCGCCCGAAAATCCCGTCGTGGATCGGCGCCACGATCAGATCGGCGGCGCGCAGGCCATTGGCGGGCGCATTGACGTAAACGGTGAAAACCCGCCTGCCGGATTCGCGTTTCAGGCGTCGCAGATATGGCAGGGTGCGGCGTCCCGCCGCCAGCGTGATGTCCGGCCAGGGCGGCGCGATGGGGCTGCCGAGAAAGCGGGGCGATTCACTTGGGTCGATGGGGCCGAAGGGCGCGAGCGCCGCGAAGAGTTTTCGCGGGCTGACGCGACGGATGTCCGGGACGAGCCCCATCTCCGCTGCGATTCCCAAAGTCTGAGACTCATGACCGGCGAGGCCGTCCGAAAGGATGCGCAAAGAGATGGAGGGGGGCAGGGCGGCGAGCGCCTTGCCGCTCATCCCTGACGGGCTCACACGAATGCGACCGTCAGAATCTCATAACTCTTTCCACCGCCGGGAGTCTTCACTTCGACGGTGTTGCCGGCCTTCTTGCCAATCATCGCCCTTGCGATGGGCGAGGTGATGGAAACGCGCCCGCCTTTCACGTCCGCCTCGGATTCGCCGACGATCTGGTAGCGCCTTTCCTCTTCCGTATCCTCGTCGAGCACGGTCACGGTCGCCCCGAACTTCACGGTCGAGCCGGAAAGCTTCGAAACGTCGATGACCTCGGCGCGCGACAGCTTGTCTTCGAGTTCCGCGATACGGCCCTCGTTCAGCGACTGCGATTCCTTCGCGGCGTGATATTCGGCGTTTTCCGAAAGATCGCCATGCGCGCGCGCTTCCGAAATCATCTGGATGATACGCGGGCGCTCTTCCTGCTGGCGACGGCGCAACTCCTCTTCGAGCGCGGCGTGGCCTGCGACGGTCATGGGCACCTTCTCCACCATCGTTCTTGCTCTTTCGTCTATCGCTCCCGCCTGTTCCTGTCGGGAGAAAGTTTTTTACTGCTCCGCCGGGCGGCGGCGCCGGAGGAGGGCGAATCATAATGAGCTGGAGCTAAGCCTTTCGAGGCTCGTCTTCGGTTCGCTTGCGCCTTCCGTGAGAACTGGAACCCTAGCCGCAAGAGGCGGAAAGCGTTCGTCGTCCCTGCCGCCTTGCCTATGAATTCAATAAGCTTTCGCCATCGCGGCTCAGGCGAAATAGTCCTGGAGGGCGCGCACCTCAAGATCTCCCGACATATAGGCCTTGATACCCTGCGCGGCGGCTATCGCCCCAGCGAGGGTCGTATAATAGGGAACCTTATGCAAGAGGGCCGCCCGACGCAAGGAGCGCGAGTCGGCGAGGGCCTGCGCTCCCTCCGTGGTGTTGAAGACCAGCTGAATGGAGCCGTTCTTGATCGCGTCGACGATGTGCGGCCGCCCTTCCGACACTTTGTTTATTTTCTGGGTCGGGATGCCGTTCTCCACAAGGAATCGCGCGGTGCCGCCGGTCGCCTGAATATGGAATCCGAGAGCCGCCAGGATCTGTATCGGCGCGATGACGCGCTGCTTGTCGGCGTCGCGCACGGATACGAACACCGCGCCGCCCTTCGGCGCGCGGGCGCCGGCGCCGAGCTGGCTTTTGGCGAATGCGGCCGCAAAGGAAAGATCGAGACCGATCACTTCGCCGGTCGACCGCATCTCCGGCCCAAGCACCGTGTCGACGCCGGGGAAGCGCGCGAAGGGGAACACGGACTTTTTCACGCCGACATGTTTCAACTCGCCGCCGGGAAGTTCGAAATTCGACAGAGGCTCGCCAGCCATGACGCGCGCGGCGATCTTGGCGATGGGCTTGCCCACGACCTTGGCGACGAAGGGCACCGTGCGCGACGCGCGCGGATTCACTTCCAGCACGTAAATCTCGCCATCCTTCAGCGCGAATTGCACATTCATCAGACCGACGACGCCGAGCGCGGTCGTGAGGCTCTTGGTTTGCTGCTCAAGCGCCTCCAGCGTTTCCTTGGAGAGCGAGCGAGGCGGCAGCGAACAGGCGGAGTCGCCGGAATGAATGCCCGCTTCCTCGATATGCTCCATGATTCCGGCGATGGCGGCGTTTTCGCCGTCCGACAGACAGTCCACGTCGACTTCGATGGCGTCCGTCAGATAGCGGTCGAAAAGCAGCGGATTCTTTCCAAGGACCGTATTGATCTGGCCCGTCTTGTCATTGGGATAGCGCGCCTTGATCTCGGAAGGCACGAGGCTCGGCAGGACTCCCAGAAGATAGTCGTCCAGCGCGCCGGCGTCGCGAATGATGGCCATGGCGCGGCCGCCCAGAACATAAGAGGGGCGCACCACCAGCGGCAGTCCGAGTTCGCTGGCGACAATGCGCGACTGCTCGACCGAATAGGCGATGCCGTTCTTCGGTTGTTTCAATTTCAACTTGTCGAGCAAACGCTTGAACCTGTCACGGTCCTCGGCGAGGTCGATCGAATCCACCGGCGTGCCGAGAATGGGCACGCCCGCCTGCGCTAGGCCGTTCGCGAGCTTCAGCGGGGTCTGCCCGCCATATTGGACGATAACGCCGACAAGCTTGCCGCGCGAGCTTTCGACGTCGAGAATTTCAGCGACGTCCTCGGCGGTGAGCGGCTCGAAATAGAGCCGATCCGACGTGTCGTAATCGGTGGACACGGTCTCGGGATTGCAATTGATCATGATCGTTTCGAAACCAGCGTCGGCCAGCGCGAAACAGGCGTGACAACAGCAATAGTCGAATTCGATGCCCTGACCGATGCGGTTTGGGCCGCCGCCGAGAATCACGATTTTATTGCGATCCGAAGGCTGTGCTTCGCTCGCGGGCGTTCCCGCGAAAGGCGTCTCATAGGTGGAATACATGTAAGCGGTGGGCGAGGCGAACTCCGCCGCGCATGTATCAATGCGCTTGTAGACCGGGCGAACGCCCAGTTTCAAACGCGCCGCCCGTACGTCTTTTTCCTCGCAATTAGTCAGCGTCGCAAGGCGCATGTCCGAGAAGCCCGCGAATTTCAACATGCGCAGGTTTTCGGCGTCGGGCGGCAGGCCGAATTGGCGAACCTTGTTCTCCAGCGCAACGATTTCGCCGATGCGCGCGATGAACCAGGGGTCGATCTTGCAGGCTTCGTGAATCTCTTCCGGATTCATGCCAAGGCGCAGCGCCTGTCCGACGACCAGCAGGCGGTCAGGCGTCGGCGTGCCAAGCGCGGCGCGCAGCACGTTCATGTCGTCGCCCTTGCCGTAGCCCTCGATCTCTATTTCATCGAGGCCCGAAAGGCCGGTCTCCAGAGAACGCAGCGCCTTCTGAAGCGACTCCGCGAAATTGCGGCCGATCGCCATGGCCTCGCCGACCGATTTCATCGCGGTGGTGAGAATTGGCTCGGCGCCAGGGAATTTCTCGAAGGCGAAGCGCGGTATCTTGGTGACGACATAGTCTATCGCCGGTTCGAACGAGGCTGGCGTCGCGCCGCCGGTAATGTCGTTGGCGATCTCGTCCAGCGTGTAGCCGACAGCGAGTTTGGCGGCGACCTTGGCGATGGGAAAGCCCGTCGCTTTGGACGCCAGCGCGGAGGATCGCGACACGCGCGGATTCATCTCGATGACGATCATGCGGCCCGTCGCCGGATCGACCGCGAATTGCACGTTGGAGCCGCCGGTTTCGACGCCGATCTCGCGCAACACCGCCAGCGAGGCGTCGCGCATGATCTGATATTCCTTGTCCGTCAGCGTCAGCGCGGGAGCGACAGTGATGCTGTCGCCCGTGTGAACGCCCATCGGGTCGATGTTCTCGATCGAGCAGACGATGATGCAGTTGTCCGCCTTGTCGCGGACAACCTCCATCTCATATTCCTTCCAGCCAAGAACGCTTTCTTCGATCAGCACCTCATTGGTCGGCGAAGCGTCGATGCCGCCTTTCACAATGTCGATGAATTCGGCCTCGTTATAGGCGATGCCGCCGCCGGTGCCGCCCAATGTGAATGAGGGGCGGATGATCGCGGGCAGACCGATGTCATCCAGCGCGGCGAGCGCGGCCGTAAGCGTCTTGACGTGATGTGAGCGCGGCGTGTCGAGCCCGATCTTGGTCATCGCCTCGCGAAACAGCTCGCGATCCTCGGCCTTGTCGATGGCGTGAGCAGAGGCGCCGATCATCTCGACGTTGAATTCCTTCAGAACGCCCATTTTTTCGAGGGACAGGGCGCAGTTCAGCGCAGTCTGGCCGCCCATGGTCGGGAGAAGGGCGAAGCCGCCTGGGATCTGGTAGCGCTCTTTTTCGATGATCTTGGCGACGATTTCCGGGGTGATCGGCTCGACATAGGTGCGGTCGGCCATGTCCGGGTCGGTCATGATCGTGGCCGGATTCGAATTGACGAGGACGATGCGGTAGCCTTCCTCGCGCAAGGCCTTGCAGGCTTGGGTGCCGGAATAGTCGAATTCGCAGGCCTGTCCGATGACGATAGGCCCGGCGCCAATGATCAGGATGGTGGCGATGTCGGTTCTTTTCGGCATTTTGTCCTGTTTTTTCGCCGGCCCCAGGCGGAGCGCGCATAAAAAAAGGCCGCGTCGCCGGGCCTTTTGGACCGGAACGCGTCCCGAAAATGCCCCTCAGGAGGGCGCGAGCGGGCGCGCCCGGCTCGAAAGTCGGGCTTTTCCTAGACGAGATTGACGCTTGTGTGAAGGGGCGACGGCAAAACCGCTGTTTGAGATAGACTGTGGACAAGATAAAACCGGATGGGCGCCAAGGACATTTCGAATCGCTATGGGGTGCGGCCAGCCGGAGAACAATTGATGAAAAAGACCGTTGGTTTTCTCTGCTTCGCGCTGCTTGTTCCGGGGGCGCCCGCGCGCTCGACAGGGCCGAGATCCAGGACGTGATCGCGCAATGCGCCGCCTGCCACGGCGCGGAGGGAATCGCCAAGGATGTGGAAATCCCCAACCTCGCCGGCCAGCACGACCGTTATCTGGTCACCCAGCTGCAGAACTTTCGTTCCGGCAAGCGGCCACACAAAGAGATGCGCTATATGAGCCGCCACATCACCGATGAGGAAATCGAGGCGCTGGCGCAATATTATGCGAACATACCGCATTAGGCCGCCCGTGACCCTTCCACGCCAGCTCTCGACCTACGCCCTTGTCGGCGTCGCCGCCTCATTGGCGCATTATTCGGTGCTGATCGCGCTGGTCGAAGGCGCGCGCTGGGCTCCGGTGCCGGCCACGCTGATCGGCTATGTGGTGGGCGGCGTCGTTTCATACGCGCTCAACCGCCAGCACACATTTGCCAGTGACCGCCCCCACGCCGAGGCGACATGGCGCTTCGCGCTCGTCGCCTTCATGGGCTTTTGCCTGACGTTCCTGTTGATGAGTTTTTTTGTGGAAAGGTTCAACGCCCCTTATCTGCCGGCTCAGATTGTCACGACGATCCTGATCATGTTCGTGACCTTCTTCGCCAACCGGCTGTGGACATTCGCGCAGCGCGCGTTTTAGGGCCATTTCACCATCGGCGGCATGGAAGACAGTATCGAATCGACGTTGCCGCCGGTCCTGAGCCCGAAGATCGTGCCGCGATCATAAAGCAGATTGAATTCGACATAGCGGCCGCGCCGCACGAGCTGCTCCTCGCGATCCGCCTCGGTCCAGGGGGTGGCGTAATTTGCCCGCACGATCGCGGGATAGATGTCGAGGAAGGCCTCGCCGACGCCTTGGGTAAAGGCGAAATCCTTGTCCCAGGCGGAGTTCCCCGCGTCCCCGGCGCTGTTAAGATAATCGTAAAAAATGCCGCCGATCCCGCGCGGCTCGCCACGGTGCTTGAGGAAAAAATATTCCTCGCACCATTGCTTGAAGCGTGCGTAGTCGGCGACGTCCTTGTGCGCCTCGCAGGGCTGCTGCATCGCCGTGTGGAAGGCGAGCGTATCTGGATCTTGCTGGTTGCGGCGGCGATCCAGAACCGGCGTCAGATCGGCGCCGCCGCCAAACCATGATTTTGTCGTCGAAACAAAGCGCGTGTTCATGTGCACGGCGGGAACATTCGGGTTCCACGGATGGGCGATCAGGGAAATGCCCGTGGCGAAAAATCGGGAGTTTTCGGCGGCGCCGGGGATCTGCGCGGCGAATTCCGGCGCGAAAGTCCCGAAAACCGTCGAGACGTGAACGCCCGCCTTCTCGAATACTCGGCCCTTCAGTATTCCCATGCGACCCCCGCCGCCGGGCGCGCCGGTGTGATCCGTCCGGCTCCAGGGCGAGGTGGTGAATTTTCCTGGCTCCAAGGCTCGTGGAGCGAAAGGCCCCGGCGCTTCATTCTCAAGGGCCTCGAACGCGGAAAAGAGTTCGCGCTTGCAGGGCCTCGAACCATGCGCGCGCCGCTTGCTTGCGTTGCTCAAGGAGTGCGGCTTCTTGTGAGTCTTTCCATTCAATCCCCCGTCATCGCCGGCTCCGCGCGCAATTGACGCAAAGCTTCGCCCAGAACCATCGCCGCCGCCACCGCCACGTTCAGCGAGCGCATTCCCGATTGCATCGGAATCGCCAGGCTAAGGTCCGCGCGCGAGGCGACTTCCTGTGGCACGCCGGCCAACTCGCGACCGACCATCAGTATGTCGCCGGGCGCGAAGCGGCAGTCGAAGTAATGCGCGGGCGATTTGGTGGAGAGCAGCACGAGCCGCCGCGCGAGGCCCTGCGCCGCCTGCTCGCGCCGCCATTCCTCGAAATCCTCGAAAGAGGCGTGTCGCGCAAGCGCCACATGATCGAGATAGTCCATTCCCGAGCGGCGGAAATGGCGGTCGTCGGTCGGGAAGCCGGCTGGCCCGACGATGGCGGCGTCGACGCCAAGGCAGGCGCACATGCGCAGCATCGTGCCGGCGTTCTGAGGAATATCCGGCTGGTAGAGCGCCAGCATGAGCCCACCTCGATATTGCGCGGAGCGGGGTTCGGTCATCTTGAGGCGCGAGGCGGGTTCATGGCGATGCGATTGTCTCCCTGCGGCGAAACGTCCCGCCCTTGATCGAGCCTCGACGCTGCGAGAGTGTTCCAACCTGCGGTTTCGCCCCGAGCCGATGAATTTGTCAACTTGCCGCCAGACAAGGCGCGGACTGCGAGAAATCGAGGCTTGCCGAATTTTCACTTGCGCGCATTGTGGACAAGGTAGAAGTTTGGCGCCACAACCCTAGCGTATCCCAGAGGGAGCGGCTTTCCCGGCCATCGCCGCCAGGGTGTTGTCGGAGCGGCGACAAGGACGATAGACTATCAAGCGCGTCGCGCTTGCATGGCGCAATATTCCGGAAAGGGTCCAGAGTGAGCGACGAGACAATTGCCCAGCCTAACCGCCGCGACATTCTGTATATCGCGACCGGGGCGATGGCGACAGTGGCTGTCGGCGGCATGGTATGGCCGCTGCTCGAACAAATAAATCCGGACGCCTCGACGCTGGCGTTAGCCTCGACCGAGGTCGACCTGACCGCAATCATTCCCGGACAGATTGTCACCGTCAAATGGCGTGGAAAGCCGGTTTTCGTCCGTCACCGCACCGCAGCCGAAATTGCCTCGGCGGAAAATGTGCAGCTCGACGTCCTCCCTGATCCAGAGGCTGACAGCAAGCGCGTGCAGAAGCCGGATTGGCTTGTCGTGATTGGAGTTTGCACTCATCTGGGCTGCATCCCGATCGGTCATGAGGGCGAATTCGACGGCTGGTTCTGCCCGTGTCACGGTTCGACCTACGACACGTCGGGACGCATCCGAAGCGGTCCGGCGCCAAGTAATCTCGAAGTGCCGAAATATACTTTCGTCACTGACACAAAAATTAAAATCGGCTAGCCGCCCGTTTGGCCTTCGCCCGCCTGCAACCCCAGCGCCCGAGACGAGTGTGATGAGCGGACCTTCCAAATTCACGCCCAAGAGTTCTTTCGCCCGCTGGCTGGAGCGCCGGCTGCCAATTCTGGGCTTCATGTACCACTTTTTCGTCGCCTATCCGACGCCCAAGAATCTCAATTACATGTGGACGTTCGGGGCGATCCTTTCATTCATGCTGGTCGCCCAGATCCTCACGGGCGTCGTTCTCGCCATGCATTATACGCCCGAGACGACCCTGGCCTTCGAGTCGATCGAGCACATCATGCGCGATGTGAACTGGGGCATGTTCCTGCGCTATTCGCACGCGAATGGCGCCTCGATGTTCTTCCTGGCGGTCTATATCCATATTTTTCGCGGCATGTATTACGGCTCCTATAAAGAGCCGCGAGAAGTCTTGTGGATATTGGGAGTCTTCATCTTCCTGGCGATGATGGCCACGGGCTTCCTCGGCTATGTGCTCCCCTGGGGACAGATGTCCTTCTGGGCGGCAACCGTCATCACCAATTTGTTCTCCGCCATCCCCGTCGTCGGGAACTCGATAACGGCTTGGCTGCTGGGCGGCTATTCGGTCGACAACCCTACGCTCAACCGCTTTTTCGCGCTGCACTACCTCCTGCCCTTTATCCTTTGCGCCATTGTCGCGCTGCATGTCTGGGCGCTCCACGTGACCGGGCAGAACAACCCGACCGGCGTGGAAGTGAAGGACGTGGAGAAGGAAACCGTGCCCTTCACGCCCTTCGCCACGATGAAGGACGCCTTCGGAATCGGCGTGTTTCTGGTGGTCTATGCCTGGCTGACCTTTTTCGTGCCCAACTATCTCGGTCATCCGGACAATTACATCGAAGCCAATCCGCTGGTGACGCCGCCGCATATTGTCCCCGAGTGGTATTTCCTTCCCTTCTACGCGGTGCTGCGCGCCATTCCGAACAAGCTGCTCGGCGTGATCGCTCTGTTCCTGGCGGTGCTGATCCCCGCGGCTTTGCCATGGCTCGACACCTCCAAGGTCAAATCCGCGCGTTATCGCCCTTGGTTCCGCAAGGCCTTCTGGATTTTCGTCGTCGTCTGCATCGGCCTCGGCTATCTCGGCGCGCAACCGGCGGAAGGCGTCTATCTCTGGTCCGCGAGAATTCTATCGACTTATTACTTCTTCCACTTCCTCGTGCTGCTTCCCTTGCTGGGCAAGTATGAAAAGACGCGGCCCGAGCCCGAGTCCATCGCGTCGTCAATTTCAGCGACTTACGCCGTCGCAGAGGATGCGGCCCATGTTTGAGCCGTTGCATCATAAACCGCAAAGCAGGCGAACCATCGATATGCGGAACTTGCCGATGAGAAGCTTAGGGTTTGGGGCGATCGTTCTGGCGGCTTTGGCGCTCGCCGCGCCCGGCGTCGCTCGCGCGAGCGAGGGCGAGGTCAAGCACGAGGAAAAGCCTCGCCATTTCACCTGGAGCTTCGCAGGAGCGTTCGGACGTTACGACCAGGCCCAATTGCGCCGCGGCTTCAAAGTTTACAAAGAGGTCTGCTCCAGCTGCCATTCGATCAAGATGCTCGCCTTCCGCAACCTGGGCGACGTCGGCGGCCCCGCTTTTTCAGTGGATGAGGTGGCCGCCCTCGCGGCGAGCTACAAGATCAAGGACGGTCCCAACGCAGCAGGGGATTACTTCGAACGCCCAGGCCGCGCCAGCGACCGTTTCCCGCCGCCATTCGCAAATGAGCAGGCGGCGCGCGCGGCGCTTGGCGGCGGCTATCCGCCCGATATGTCGGTGCTCGCCAAGGCGCGAGGCTACTCGCGCGGTTTTCCGACCTTCCTGTTCGACGCCATCCCGGGATTTTCATACCAGGAGCATGGCGTCGATTACATTGCATCGCTTCTGCAAGGTTATCAGGACGCTCCAAAAGACGTGAAAATACCGGACGGGCAATATTACAATATCTATATGCCGGGCCGTCGTATCGGCATGATCCCGCCACTCGTTGACGGATCGGTGACCTATGACGACAAGACTCCGCAAACGATCGAGCAATATGCGCAGGACGTCGCCGCCTTCCTGATGTGGTCCGCGGAGCCGCACCTCAACCAACGCAAAAGTGTCGGCATGGGCGTTATCTCGTTTCTCGTCGTGTTCGCCGGGCTGCTTTATTTCGTCAAGCGTCGCATTTGGTCGCATGTCGAGCATTGATGTCATGCGCGGCGGCGACTAGAAGGCGAGAAGCGCGCGCGCGCCATCAATGACGAACTGCACCGCGAGAGCGGCAAGCAGCACGCCGAGGAGCTTTGCCAGCACCAGCGCCCCCGAAGCGCCGAGAGCTGCCTCGATGCGATTGGCCAGCCGAAATACGCCAAGGCAGAACAGGGCCACGGCCGCAATGGCCCCGATGAGCAATCCGAGCAAGAGCGCGTCGCCCTGGGCGCGCCCCGCCAGCAGAAGCGTCGCCGTGATGGCCCCCGGCCCCGCCATCAGCGGAATGGCGAGCGGAAACGCCGCCGGATCATCGGCGTTCTCTTCAAGCGCCTGTTCGGCGTCGCGGGCGTCGCGGGCGATGCGCAGCCCAAACACCATCTCCGACGCGATCGAAAATAACAGCAGGCCGCCCGCTATTCTGAACGCGGCGAGCGATATGCCGAGGGTCGAGAGCAACCGCTCGCCTATCAGCGCGGCGCCAGTCAATATCAGAAAGGCCATCCCGGAGGCGCGCAATCCGACGCTCCCGCGTTCTTGCGGGGCCAGCGCGCGCGTCGCGGCAAGAAAGATCGGCGCGAGACCAAAGGGCTCGACCACCACTAGAAGCGTCACGAAAGCCGTGGCGAAATATTCGAAAGCCCCCACGCATGCCTCGGCGAGAAAAAGCGCGGCGTGATCGCCGCGCCCTGTCAGTTGGCGCTTGGGCGCTGGAGCTTCAACCCCGTTGGCGCATGCCCGCTCTCAGGCCTGAACGCGAGGCTCAGTCAGGGTTGTATACATTGCCGTCCGGGCCCTTCCAGCCTTTTCCGGCCTCATAGAAACGATACTCTTCGTCAAAGAGAACCTTTTCCCCCGGGGCCACATATTGCTTGCCCTTGGGGTCGGAGCTGCGCGGCGCGGTGACGAAATGCTTGCTGGAAGAGCAGCCCTCGGCAACCTTGTTGGCGTCGTCGGGCTTGCACTCCAGGTTGGCGCCCTCGGGAAAGACCACCGTGGCGTTGAAGAAATATTCGTAGCCTTTCTCTCCGGTCGCGTGCATCTCAAGCCGCTCGGTCATTTTGGTCTTGAACTCGATGAGGTTTCCCGGCTTGTCGAAGTATTTCTTGACCATATTCCCAAACACGGTCTTGGCCTGCTCCTCGGTTACGTCGCATCCGCCGAACAGGCAAAAAGCCGCTGCGCGCTGCGCACCGATAGGAGCCGCCGTCAGCATGACGGCCAGCGCCAGCGTCTTGAACATCGAGCTTCGCATCATAGTTCCTTTGGGTTTCCGATAGGGCGGGGCTCGGTTTTGTTGCTTTTTCTGGGAATAACGGCGAGGCCCCTTTGCGGTATATTAGCCGAACCGGCGCGCAAATTGAAGGCGGCCCCGCGTGGGTCGACCGGCGGGCTGGAGCGCGCTATGGCGAGATTACGGAAGGCGTCGGGAGCCGCCAAAGGATGTGAGCGTGCAAACGAAGGCCGATCGCGGCATGAATTCAGGGGTGCGCGCATTGACGGGAGCATGGCGATCCCTCGCCCGATGGAGGCGCCTGCCGGCTGCTGGTCTGCGTCGGGCCGCGTTGTGACGCGGAGGGACGGGGCCGGGTTCTGCTGACTGAACTACGCAACGCCATTTCCAACGCTTTTCCAGAAGCGTCGCGGGCCGGGCGCATCTCCTGCGTGACGCGGGACTGCCTGCGTTCCTGCACCCGCGATCCAATCGTTCGCCTTGAGCCCTCCGGCGAAGTGTTCTCCAACCCGGCGGTGGAGGAGCTGCTGGGCCTCTGCGCCAGCATTCTCGATCCATGAACCAGAGGATCGGGGAATTGCGCATTAACCGTGACTGGCTAGCATCGAGCCCATGAAAACGAATCACCTCCTAGCGGCCTGCGCCGCGCTTTGCCTCTTTTCGTCGCCATCGCGCGCCGACTGGAACTCATGTCTCGACAGCTTGCGCCACAGCGCCGCCGCCTCGGGCGTGTCGGGCCAAACGATTTCCAGCGCCCTTGGCTCTTTGGAGCCAAACGACGCGGTGAGCTTCATGGACAAGCAGCCGGAGTTCACCACGCCCGTGTGGGACTATATCGCCGGCCTCGTCGATGAGGAGCGCGTCGAAGAGGGGCGCGAACTGATGCAAAAGAACGCCTCTTCGCTCCGCGCGGCGGAAAGCCGGTTCGGAGTTGATCCGGCGGCGATCGTGGCGGTCTGGGGCGTGGAATTGGACTTTGGCAAGAGCTTCGGCAAACGGCCGGTGGTGCAGTCCCTGGCGACGTTGGTCTGCGAGGCGCCGCGTCGCAACGAATATTTCAAAAAGGAGCTGATGGCGGCTCTGAAAATCCTCGATCATGGCGATATCGCGCCGCAGGAGTTCGTCGGCTCATGGGCGGGGGCTTTCGGTCATACGCAGTTCATGCCCTCGACCTTTCTCACGACGGCTGTCGATCTCGATGGCGACGGACGCAAGAATATCGCCAGCTCGGCAGCCGACGCGCTCGGCAGCACCGCCAATTACCTCCATAAGAGCGGCTGGACTCATGGCATGCCCTGGGGCTTTGAAGTGCGGTTGCCCGATGGCTATTCCGGTCCTTCGGGCCGCACGAACCGCCAGCCGATGTCGAGCTGGGCCTCACGGGGAATCGGAAGGCTGGACGGCGGGCCGCTGGGGGAGGGCCGCGCCGCGCTGCTGTTGCCGGCGGGCCGCAACGGGCCGGCCTTTCTGGTCACGCATAATTTCGACGCCATCTATGCCTATAATGCTGCGGATCATATGCCTTGGCCATTTGCGTCCTCTCAGACCGTCTGCGCGGTCGCCCTGGCATCCAGACGCCCTGGCCCACGGACGATCCAGGCCTGTCGCGGGAACAGCGCCGCGAATTGCAGACGCTGCTCAATCAAAAGGGCTATGATGTCGGCGACCCTGACGGGGTGATCGGGACCAAGACCAAGGAAGCCATCGCGGATTTCGAGGGCAAGGCGGGATTGAAGCGCGACGGTCGCGCCGGGCTCAAGGTCTTGAACGCGTTGCGAGGGCGGTAAATTCTCGCGGTCAGGGCATAGCCCTAGCCCAAGCGAGGAAACATGACGGCATTGGCCCGGCGAGATGAGGCGAATGATGCACCGCCGGGCGCTTCGGCGCTCGACCGCGCGACCCTTTTCGATCTCGCCGACATTGCGATAGACGCCGCCCGCCGGGCGGGCGCTGATTATGCGGACATCAGGCTTGGCGAGACGCGGCGCGAATTCATGCTCGCCCGGGATGGCCGGCTGGAGGACGTAAGCGAAACCGCCATGACGGGCTTTGGCCTTCGTGTATTGCGGGGAGGGGCCTGGGGCTTTTACGGCTCCGCAAATCTGTCGCGCGCCGCCGTGCTTGCCGGCGTGGAAATCGCGCTCGCCAATGCGCGGGCGGTCTCGCCAATTCAGCTGCGCCCGATTGTGGTCGAGACCCTGCCCTGCATCGAGGCGCAATGGACCATGCCGCTCGGCGTTGATCCATTCGACGTCGACGCTGGCGTAAAGGCCGAGTTTCTGCTTGCCGTGAACGCCGCGGCTCGCGACGCGGGCGCTGATTTCTCGCTCGCGACCTTCATGGCGGCGCGCGAGGACCGGCTCTTTGCGAACAGCAACGGCAGTCGCATTTTGCAAAGCCGCACCCGCGTGCATCCGCAATTCCAGATCACCGCCGTGGACAAAGCTTCTGGCCGCTTCGCCACGCGCGACAGTCTGGCGCCCGCGCGCGGCGCGGGTTGGGACTATGTGGCGGGATGCGGCCTTATCGATGAAGCGCGCACAGGCGCATCCGACGCCCGGCAAAAGCTGCGCGCAAAGCCGGCGACCCCTGGACTGCGCGATGTCGTCATTGATCCGAGCAATCTGTTCCTGACCATTCATGAGACCGTAGGGCACTCCACTGAGCTGGACCGCTCTCTCGGCTGGGAGGCGAATTTCGCGGGCACAAGCTTTGTCAAACCCGACATGCTCGGAACGCTGTGCTTCGGGTCGGAACTGATGAACATCGTCGCGGACCGCACGCAAGAGGGCGGCCTTTCCACCATCGGTTTCGATGATGACGGCGCGCCAGCGGCTTCCGCCGATTTCGCAATTGTCGAAAAGGGCCTGTTCAAGAATTTCCAGATGGCGCTTGGACAAGCTCATCTGATCGGACTCGCGCGGTCCAATGGCTGCGCCTATGCGGACAGTCCCCATGCGTTTCCACTACAGCGCATGCCGAATATTTCGCTGGCCCCAAACTCCAGGCCCTGCTCGCGCGACGATCTTATCGCAGGCGTCGAGGATGGGCTTTATATCCTGGGAGCCGGAAGTTGGAGCATTGACCAGCAACGCGACAACTTCCAGTTTGGCGGGCAGATGTTCTTCGAGATCAAGAATGGCGCGCTCGGCGACATGGTTCAAGGCGCCGCCTATCAGGGCCGCACGCTCGATTTCTGGCGTGGCCTCGACGGGCTTGGCGACGCCTCCACCTATCGTCTGAACGGCACATTCACCTGCGGCAAGGCGGAGCCGATGCAGCTTGCGCCGGTTTCGCATGGCGCGCCCGTCGCGCGTTTTCGTGGCGTGCAGATTCTAACACCGACCGTGGCGGCGCGTGACGCGTTGTTATGCGGGATCGTGGGAAATGATCGGACCAGAAGCAAGGCTCTCCGGAATGAAAACCAGATCCCTCAAAGTCGCGTTTGTCGTATGCGGTTTTTTCACGCTTTATCAAACGACGGCGCAAAGCGCCGCGTTGAAGGGAGCGATTATGGCCTGCAAGGATCAGGCGGACATAAAGAAGGCGCTGCAACATTCTTCCGACAAGGATGGCAAGGCGACAGCCGCCTATTTCAAGACCAGAGCCGAAAGCGGTGATTGTCTGCAGCTGACGCGGGGTCAACTGGTCGATGTCGATGAACGGGACGGCCCCCTGTGGTGCGTGAGACCCTCCGGCGGATTGGATTGTTTCTGGACGCTGGAGAAGGCTGTCGACCTATATCCATCGAAGGCGTCGGTTCCGGGCGAGCAGCAACAGCAGTCTGGAGGAAGGGGGCGTCACTAGCCTCGCGCACCCGCCTGCCGATCGACAACAGAATGCTGAGTTCGAGCGTTTAAAAGAACAGGACGATACCGGTGACGGCATCGTCCTGCTTGGCGTGACCTCCTTCGAGAATTTTTCACCTCACCAAAGGTCGATGAAGTCTTTCGTAGCTACATTCGCGCGTGGCGCATGCTCTCCGGCGCGGGAGCCAGGAAGCCGACCAGCAGCAATACCGCGGCGAGAACGGCGTGCAGCCAGCGATCCGCCATGTTTATCGCGACGATGTTGAGCAGCATCGAACCAGGCATGACGAAGCCTATGATGGCGACCAGAGCGTAGAGCACCGCGATGACCCGGATTGTTATCACGGGGGCGCCGAGCATGGCTCCCGCAACGAAGGCGACGCCCGTGACGATATGCACGATGTTGTGAGCTTCATTGACCTCGAATACGCCAGTAGGGGACACGATGGGGTTGGGCGCGAAACCCAACAGCCCGACGGCGAGAAAGACGACGCCAAAGATTTTAGCCAGAAGGTCGGCGTTCCAATGTCTCTCAATCATGGTGAAACTCCCTTTGATCTGGGATGACGGAGGAATGCGCGACTCGCATCCTCGCTGCGGCCCGGCTCTTGGGATAATCAGGAGCCTGGAGCGGAACCTTCGCCACCCTCTCATCCGCGCCCGGCGCGATCGGCCTCCTTGGCGCTTGGGCGATCCTGCTCCGCTTCGTGGCGGGCCTCACCGCATTAGCTGGCGCGGCTGAGAAAGATTTCCACTTGAATTTCCAAATCAGGCGTATTTTCTCAAGAGGTGGCGCTCAAGCCTCTTTCGCCTTTCCTCCGCGCAATCTGATGCGGCGCTTCCTGGCCCTGGATGTTTTCTCGGATGTTTCTCTCCGCGCAAGACCTAAGACCGCTTGTCGATCGCCTGATCGCGCGCTCTAGCGCCGACGCATGCGAGATTGTCGTTCGTGGGGGAAACGAGCAGCATTTGCGTTTCGCGCGCGGCGGGGCGACGACCAACATGACCACCGCCGACATGTCGTTTCGCATTTCTTCGCATGTCGGTCGCAGGGTCGGCACTGTCGGCGTTTCGTCGCTGGACGAGGAAACGCTGTCGCGCGCGCTGGCGCGCTCCGAGGCCATAGCCCGCATGTTGCCGGAGGATCCAGATTATGTAGCCCCCCTTGGGCCGCAGATCTACGCTCAGTCGCAACGATATGACGAGGCGACCGCGACGCTGCCGCTCGAAGCGTTGGCCGCGCGCGCTGGCGTTGTAATCGCTGAGGGCGCAAGGCGCGGCGTCGCGACTTTTGGCTCAGCCGCCAGCGGACGGCGCTTCCATCTTCTGGCGACGAGCGAGGGGCTGTTCGCCTATGACAGGCACAGCGAAATCGAGATATCGGCGACAGCGCGCAATGTTTCGGACAGTTGGTCGGGCTGGGCCGGCGCGAACGAGTTTTGCGCTTCGCGCCTTGACGTTGACGAACTGGCGCGGAGAGCTTGTGAGAAGGCCATGCATGACGAAGCGCCGCGCGATCTGGACCCTGGCTGCTATACGGTGATTTTCGAGCCGATGGCGACGGCTGAGCTTGCGCGGTGGTTGATGCTTTCACTGAATGCGCGCGCAGCCGACGAGGGCCGCAGTTTCTTTTCCCGCAAGGGAGGCGGCAATCGCCTGCTGGAGCCGCTCTTTGATCCCAAACTGACGCTGCGGTCGGATCCCGGCGATGCGCTCGCGCCGGAAAGCCCAATCGGCTACGAGGGCGTCCCGCACAGAGCGCGCCCATGGATCGACAGGGGCGTCGTTTCTTCGCTCTATCGCGCTCGCGCCTATGCGCAGAGGATTGGCGAGGAGGCGATCCCGCATCCGCGCAGCTTTCGCATGGAGGGCGGCGATGCGTCAGTTGATGACATGGTCCGGGCGACGCGGCGCGGCCTTCTGGTGACGCGTCTTTGGTATACGAACATGCTTGATCCCCGCAGCCTGCTGCTCACGGGCCTCACCCGCGACGGCAACTTCCTCATCGAGAATGGTCGCGTCGTGGCTCCTGCCCGCAACCTGCGCTTCAACCAGAGCCTCGGCGAACTCTTTGCAAGAATCAGCGCCCTTGGCGCCGACCCGGCGCACCTGGAGCGCATTGCGGGACGGTGGGGTCGCCGCCGCTCCGCCAATGTTGATCGAATCGTTCAACTTCTCTTCAAGATCTGGGGGCATCTGATCTTACGCAGCGTTGACCTTTTGCCACGGCAAATGGATTGCCGCGCCGAGAGGGCAGGAAAATGATGTGAAATCATGGGCCGAATGCGAAGAAGTTTGCTCTTGGCGGCCCGTTCTTGTGCGCAAGGGCCCCGTTCTGCCTGAAGGCAATTGTAAGCTCGTTGTGGCGCCGCTATATAGGCCTCGCCCAAGGCCCAACAGGGGATGCACGGCAATGGCTGTCGAACTCGAAGTTAGTTACAAGCCGTCCGAGGACGAGCCTTTCATGAACGAGCGGCAGCGCGAATATTTCAAGCGCAAGCTGCTCGCCTGGAAGGAGGAAATTCTTCAAGAAAGCCGGGAGACCTTGGCGACCTTGCAGAATGACAATGAAAACCATCCCGACATAGCAGATCGCGCTTCGTCGGAGACGGACCGCTCAATCGAACTGCGCTCGCGTGACCGACAGCGAAAGCTGATCTCCAAGATCGACGCGGCCCTCGCTCGCATCGAAGAGGGCGTTTACGGCTATTGCGAGGAGACCGGCGAGCCGATTTCCCTGAAGCGGCTGGACGCTCGCCCAATCGCAACCTTGTCCATCGAGGCTCAGGAACGCCATGAGAGACGAGAAAAAGTCTACCGTGACGATTAAGCCTTTAAATCTTTTGACGGTTATGCAGATCCGCCGCGCTCCTTGAAGCGCGGCGTTCGTTTTAGTGCTCGGGTCTGCCAAGCAAACGCGCCATTTCAGCCTCCAGTGACTCCAACGCGTCCGCTGGCTCTGTCGCCGCCGGCGTGGCCGGCGTGGCCGCTTCCGGCTCCGGCAGGGTCTCGGGAGCGGGAGTTTCCGGCGCGGAAGGCGCCGCCTCTGCTGCTGGAGGCTGTACCTCCGGCGAGACTTCTTGTTTAGGTTCCGCGACAGGCGTTGTCGGCTCGGCGGGAGGCGGCGGCGCCATATCTTTTTTCAGCGTGGGCGGCGCGACTTTCTGCGTGCGGCTGAGAAATGGGGGCGCCGGGGGGCGTGGAGCCGTGGGGCGCGGCGTGAAGATAGGCCCGCCCATGCGCGGCGCGGAGCCGAGAGTTGGCGGCGGCGGCGCTTCCGGGGAAGGGGGCTGCTGGCGGGCCGCGGTCGGCGCGAAGAGATCGGGCGGCAGCGGAGCGACGGGGGGCAGCGGAGCGACTGGAGGGGGCGGTGGCGCAGGGCGCGTCGGTTCCTGAGGTCGAGGGGGAATTGGCGCTCGCGTTGGCTCCGGCCCGCGCGCTGGTGGTTCCACCCCGCGCGTTGGCTCCTGAATCCGTCGCTTAAGGCTGTCGAGCGAGAAGGGAGCTTGCGCGGGAGCAGCTTCGCGCTCGCGAAGTGGCGGCTGCATCTCGGCCGATTCGGCTGGATGCGGCGCGGGGGGCCAACCCGGCGCTGGCGGCCGAGCTTCTCGGGGCTCAGGCCGCGCGATGGCGGCCTCGCCGCGGTTGATCGCGCCCTCGACAAGAAGATCGTTTGGACCGCCGATCAATAGCAGATGTTCGATATTGTCGCGCCGGACAATAACGAGCTGACGCTCGCGATCGAGGTCAAAAGCGTCAACCACGTCCAGGCGGCGTGGGCGATTGCGTGAGCCCGTCGCACGAATGCGGCGTCCGAAAAGCAGCCGGAAGATATAGAGAATCAGCAGCGCCGCGACCAGAAAGGCGGCAATCGCCAGAAGGATCGGAAGCAGCTGCGACTGCGTGATGCTTTGTAACATGAAACTCTAATCTCTCGTTCGAACTGCCTAGACGGATTTTGGCAAATTAACAGCTTTCTCGGCAAGCGCCTCCAAAAAGGTTAATCAATGGTTAACGCTGCTTGTCAATCGTTCGAAAGAGGCCAATTACTCGTCGGAGCGTTGCCTTGGAGCGCGCATGCGGTCATTGTTCGAGGCTGATTCTTTGATCGCGGTCGCCGGGTGCGCTGCGAGCCTCCCGCGAGACGTTCAGGATGACCGACAAGCCGGCGTCGTCAGCTTACGACCGAACAGACCGCCCCGGCAGCGCCAAGCTTGTAATTGCGCTGGCGGCCGCGCTGGTCGGCGTGATGGCGGTGTTTTTCTTTGCTCCCGCCACAGCGCCGCGCTTCACGATTCTTGCCCTGGCTGTGTTCGCCGTGGTGGGCGTCTTCTGCCTTTTCGCCTACGCCGTCGGCCTGCTGCAGCTTTCCAAGCACGCCGGACGAAACGACGTCACGAAACTGCTGGCTGACACTTCGGACCAAGGATTGCTGATCACCGAAGGCGACTTGCAGGTCATATACGCCAATGAAGCCTATATGACCTTGTGCGGCGCGAGGGATGTCGGCGGCATTTTGACGGTCGAACGACTCTTCTCGGGGCCGCCGGAAGTTTCCGATGTCATTTACAGACTGGTCCAGGCCGCGCGCGCCGGGCAGCGACAGGCCGAGGACTTGCGTCTGGCTCCGCCGTTGACGGGGAGCGCCCCGGCGGCGTGGTATCGGATAAAGGTTCGTCCGCTCACGCATTTTGGCGCAAAGGCGACGCTATGGGCCGTTGCCGACGTGACGGCGGACCGCCAGCGTCAGGAGAATGTTTTTCAGGAATTGCAACACGCGATCGACTTTCTCGATCACGCGCCGGCCGGTTTTTTCTCTGCCGCGCCCGGCGGCGACATTCCTTATATGAACAAGACGCTCGCTGGGTGGCTGGGATATGATCTGACTCAGGTGGGTTCGGGCGGATTAACGATATTCGACATTGTCGCCAATAATGGCGCGGCGCTGCTCGCGATGGGCTCCGGCGGACCTGGAGAGGTCCGCACTCAGCAGTTCGACCTGGACTTCAAATGCCGCAATGGCCGCTCGCTGGCCGTGCGGCTGCAGCATCGCGTCGCCTTCGGCCAGGACGGCGCGCCCGGCGCCTCACGCACGCTCGTCCTGAACCGCGCCCCAGGCGAACAGTCCGAAGAGAATTTGCGCGCGGCGGAAGTAAAGTTTGCGCGATTCTTCAACTCCACGCCTATGGCTATCGCCACACTTGACGAGAATGGCCGCGTTCGACGTTCCAACGCAGCCTTTGCGCGACTGTTGCCCCAGGCGCTCCAAAGCGGGCTGGCGGAGTCGGAAGGCGCGGGCGCGCCTTCCCCATTGCTGTCGGGGATGAGCGAGCGCGATCGGGCGGCCCTGAAGGCTGCTATCGACGCTGCTCTCGACAGTCACGGAGACGTCAAGCCGGTGGATGTCGTGTTCGAGGAAGGGTCGGGCGCGGGCGCGCGCTCTGTGCGATTCTTCGCGTCCCCGGATGAGGACGCCGGCAAGAAGAGCGCGATGATCTACGCGCTCGACACGACGGAGCAGCGCAAGCTGCAGGAGGAGTTCGCGCAATCCCAGAAAATGCAGGCGGTGGGCCAGCTCGCCGGCGGCGTCGCGCATGACTTCAACAATATGCTCACGGCCATAATCGGCTATTCCGATTTGCTGCTGGCCAGCCATCGTCCGACGGATCCGTCGTTCCAGGACATCATGCAGATCAAGCAGACGGCCAATCGCGCCGCCGGCCTGACCCGTCAATTGCTGGCTTTCTCGCGTCGACAGACGCTCCGCCCGCAGGTCCTGCAGCTTGGCGACGCGCTTTCAGAATTGCAGATTCTGTTGCGGCGGCTCGTCGGTGAGAAAGTGGAACTCGACCTGCGCCACAGCCGCGACCTCTGGTTCGTTAAAGCTGACATCAACCAGTTCGAGCAGGTCGTCATCAACCTCGTCGTCAATGCTCGTGACGCAATGCCCGAAAGCGGCGGCAAGGTGCAGTTGCGCACGCGCAACGTGTCCGCCGCCGAATGCGCCGAGTTCAAGGAAGCCGCGCTGACGCCCGCCGATTATGTGCTGGTCGAAGTGGAGGACAGCGGCAGCGGCATTCCGCCGGAGGTGAAGGAGAAGATTTTCGAACCCTTTTTCACCACCAAGGAAGTCGGCAAGGGGACAGGCCTCGGCCTCTCGATGGTGTTCGGAATTGTCAAGCAGTCGGGCGGTTTCGTCTTCGTCGACAGCGAAGTCGGCAAGGGGACGACCTTTCGTATCTTCCTGCCGCGCCACATTCCCGAAGCGGGCGAGATCGCCGTCAAGGCGGAAGCCGCAAAACCCGCGGCCGACTACACCGGCCACGGACGCATCCTTCTGGTCGAGGATGAAGATGCGGTGCGCGCCTTTGGCGCGCGGGCGCTGACGTCGCGCGGCTACACCGTTCTTGAGGCGGCCTCAGGCCTTGAGGCCCTAGAGGTGGTTGAGCGCGAACAGGGCAACATCGACCTTATCGTCTCCGACGTGGTGATGCCGGAAATGGACGGCCCCACAATGTTCGCGGAGCTGCGCAAACGCGGCATCAAGGCGAAGGTGATTTTCGTTTCCGGCTACGCCGAAGAGGCCTTCGCGAAAAATCTTCCCGAAGGCGACTTTGGCTTCCTGCCGAAGCCCTTCACGCTCAAGCAGTTGATCGAGACGGTGAAAGGTAGTTTGGGATAGCGGGCGCGGCGGAATTTTGCGCCTCTATGAATCCAGCTCGCCCATGTGCTTTTGCGAATAGAGTTGCACGCCCAGCTGCTGTATCAACTTTTTCTGGGTTTCAAGAAAATCGATGTGGTGCTCTTCGCTCTTCACGATCTCCTCGAACAGTTGTTCCGAGAACGCGGTCGTTGATCGAGAGGCAATAGGCCGCCGCCTCAAGGTAAAGCGCGCGCGCGTCGATTTCCGTGGCGAGATCCGCGTCGATGATTTCCTCGACGGTCTGCCCGATGCGCAACGCGTCGAGCTTCTGCATGTTGGGGAAGCCCTCCAGAAAGAGGATGCGCTTCACGAACTGATCGGCGTGGCGCATCTCCTCGATGGATTCCTCGCGCCATTTCTTGCCAAGCTCTAGGAAGCCCCAATCGTCGAAAATCCGGTAGTGCAACCAATATTGATTCACGGCCGTGAGTTCCGCGCGCAAACCGCGATTAAGATAGTCGATAACCTTGTCGTCGCCGCGCATTGCCGCCCCTCTCCTATTGCCGTCGATTGTATTTAAGCCGCTAATTCGTCCGCACGGCAACTGTCGCAAGCGCCGCCACCCGCGCACTCGGTTGCTTGCGGCGAACCTTGCTGTTCAAGAATGGCGACGATATTGCGCATGCAGCGACCGCATTTGGGCTCGCAGCCGAGCTGGCGGAACAATGCGCCCACGCTCCGTTGGCCCGGGGTTTCGCCGAGGCGCTCTCGTATGTCGCGGTCCGAAAGGACATTGCATGAGCACAGGATCATCACGCTTCCTACTTTGGAAAGATTGTAAACAGCCTTCTATTTCAGGATGTTACATTGTTTCTCCGGGTCACGCCAGAGGCGGGGCGATTTCCTGTGCATGATACTTGATCCCAGGACGCTGGGAATAATGCGGTCGGGTTCCCGTTTGAAAAATGGCATGAGCGAGCATTGTCCCTTTTGTTGCGGACCTTCCAACCCTAAAAATAGGACGCAAACCTCATGCCGCCAGCACGCGACCATCGGAAGGGCCGGAAAGTGACGAAGAGGCGCCTTGAGTTTGGAATGGACCGCCGGAGCATTGTCTTTGGGTTCACCGAGACGTCCCTCGGCCTCGCGCTGGCCGCCGCCAGTTCGACAGGGATTTGCGCGATTTTTCTTGGGGACGCGCGCTCTTCTCTATTGCTCGCATTGCGGCGGCGTTTTCCACAGGATGAACTGGTGGAAGGCGAAGGGGATTTTCTGGTCCAGCTTTCGCTCGTGGCCAGCTTTATCGAGCAGCCCCGATTGGAGCGCAAGTTCGGGCTTGATGTCCAGGGCACGGATTTCCAGAGGCAGGTATGGCAGGCGTTGCGCGACATTCCTCCCGGCTCCACCGTCAGCTACGCCCAGATCGCGCGACGCATCGGCCGGCCTCGCTCGGTTCGAGCGGTCGCCGGAGCCTGCGCGGCCAACAAGATCGCGGTGGCGATCCCTTGCCACCGGGTTTTGCGCAGCGACGGCGACATTTCCGGCTATCGCTGGGGCGTAGAGCGGAAACGGAAATTGCTGGAGCGCGAAGCGCCGGGCGCCATGGCGCAGGCCTGGCTGAGGCCGACTATGTTGAGTTCCTAAAAGTGCGTTTTTCTGAGGCAACGTAGAGGATGATTCCTTCGAAATTCATCGAAACGGCGCCAGTGGCCGAAATCTAGCGCTTGGTTCCCGCGACATGGAACGATTTAAGCCGGAATAGCCCGAATCGGCGGCGCTTTACGCAATTTTAGGGCCGGAGCGAGGAGAAGCCCTGCTTGCCGCCTAAAGGCGAGTTTCACATTTCCGTTTAAAAACAGTCACGCAATCGCGGCAAGTTCCCCACGCCCGCCGATCTTGGCGGAAGAAGAGATGATGGGGAAGCTTATGCGTTCGTTCTTGAAATCGACCGCCCTCGCGCTTCTGGGCGCGACGGCGATATCGGCGGTCAGCTGCGCCAAGGAAGGACCGGTTCCGCACGGCGGATTCGGCGGCTTCGATCACGTTTTCTTCATCATAATGGAGAACAAGACCGACACCGACATCCTTGGAAACTCCTACGCTCCGTTCATAAACGCCTATGCGAAGGTCGCCAACCGGGCGACGAACTATTTCGCCGTGGGCCATCCCAGCGCGCCGAACTATCTCGAAATCGTCGGCGGTTCCAATTTCGGCCTCACCAACGACTTTTGGCCCAACTGGCCGAACGGCGGCTGCGTGGACAACGCTCCCGGCAGCACGGGTTGCGTTAACGCTTTCACGCCGATTGCCGTTGCGGGGGCGGACAATCCCGTCGTCGCGACCGCGACCTCTTCCAGCCAGTGCAACGGCGACATCGCCATTCCGAACGGACAGCAGCCGGCGCCGAACAACTGCGCGCTGTACAACTATCCGGCCGCCTATTTCACGCCCAAGTCGATCGCCCATCAGCTCGTCCAGAGAGGCATGAGCTGGAAAAGCTATCAGGAGGGACTGCCGACTGTTTCTCCAGGCGTCTACGGGCTCAACTACTCGGACGGCGCTTACTCGAACCTGAGCCCCGTCGCGACTTTCGGACCCGGCCCGATCCAGAAGCTCTATGCCGTGAAGCACAACCCCTTCGCCTATTTCCTTGACATTGAGACCGGCGCCGATCCGGCCTTGAGCCTCGATCGGGTGGCGAACTTCGACAGCGATAACGGCTTGTGGGCCGATTTGCAGCATGACGAGAGGGTGCCGAACTTCTCGTTCATCGTCCCGGATCAGTGCAACGACATGCATGGCGGCGTTTCTGGTGGGACGCCGATCTGCTCTGCCCCCACTAACACCCAAGGGGCGACGGCGAACCAGCAGGAGGAATTTAACCTGCTCTTGCAACAGGGCGACGCCGAGGTCGCCAAGGTCATCACCGGCATCAAGAACTCGAAGATCTGGCAGATGGGCCGAAATGTCATCATCCTGACCTGGGACGAGAATGACTACACTAATGCGGCCAATCGCGTCGTCTTCCTCGCCGAGACTAATTACGCGCCTAACGGTTACGTCAGCAACACGCCTTACGACCACTACTCGCTGCTGCTCACGCTCGAAGCCGGCTTCGGCCTGCCCTGCCTCAATCACGCCTGCGACAAGACCTCGCTGGTGATGGACGACCTTTTCGGGTTCCGTCAGCGCCATTAAAAATCTGGTTCGCCGGCGACATGACCTGACGCCCGCGAACCGCTCATATCCCTCATTCACAATTCGCCAAAGCCCCTTCCGCACCGCATTGTCGCGCACGTGCGGCTTGCATCGCCCAGTCGAGGATATTTTCCTGACGGCCTAAAGCGAGACTGGATGTCTGGTTAGCCCTTGGCGGAGCTGGCCAGCGTCACGACGCTTGGATCAACGAGGGAGTGGCGCATGAGCGGCCGGACAAGATAACTAGCCGCGCCTATTTGCCGATAAGGCGTTTTCTCCAAGCGCAATCAGCGCCGCGCGCAGTCCTTCGTCCTCGACGCCCTGCGTCGCCTGGGCCGCTTGCGCCCGCGCGGCAGGGTCGGGGAGTGGGGGGAGCGGTTTGGGTGCGTTCCGATGCAAGGGCTCCTGCCGGATCACGAGCCTGGCGACGCAGCGCCAGCCCAAATGCGTATTGATGCGCTCGATGATGGCGCCGCTCATATGTTGAATATCCAGCCCGAAACCGGGCTCCACGCGCAAAACCAGCGTCGCCGGCAGCTGCGCGCTGCCCTGCGCGCTTTGCGTGGCGCTTCGATTGGCCTCTCCATCCGTCTTTTGCCGGGCGCGCGGCGGCCAGTTGAGCCTCGCCGGCTGGCACAGCGCGCCGACGCGCTTGCCGACGATCGTCTCCCATTGGGTAAGCAGCGTGGACTCGCCAAAACCCTGCCGCGCAATCAGCGGGTCGAGCGTGCGATTGACCAGTTCCGCCAAAGGGCGGGCCGCCATTCGCCGATGGCGTGGCGCGGTAGGGGAGCTCATTTAGAATTCCGCAAATTACTTTTGCCTGGGCGCGGCTGAAGGGACTTGCGACGCCCGCGCCGCGCCGCGTCGGATTTTATGCTATGACGACCCAAGCTTTAACCCCGCCGGCGATCGCGCCAGCAAAGCCAAGTTTGGCCGGTCCCCATGGTAGCCGCTTCCGCCCAGCGTCGAAAGCCGATTGTCAGCGACGACAGGGGCGAAAGACTCCTGCGGTGGTGGGACCAGCATCGGCGCATGATGCCCTGGCGGGCGCCTCCGGGACACATGGCCGACCCTTATGCGGTCTGGCTATCGGAGATCATGCTGCAGCAGACCACCGTCGCCAGCGTAACTTCCTATTTCAATAAATTCATCGCTCGCTGGCCCAATGTCGAGGCGCTGGCGAGCGCCCCGTTAGACGATGTGCTGGCCGCCTGGGCCGGGCTCGGCTATTACGCCAGAGCCCGCAACCTGCATGCTTGTGCGCGGGAAGTGTCGGCCTATGGCGGGCGCTTTCCGCAGAGCGAGGAAGATCTGCTGCGGCTTCCGGGGATCGGGCCCTATACGGCTGCGGCGATCTCGGCCATCGCTTTCAACCGGCCCTGCGTAGCGCAGGACGGCAATGTGGAGCGCGTCGTCGCAAGGCTTTTCGCGGTGGAGCAGCCCCTGCCAGCCGCGAAATCCGTCATCAAGACGCATGCGCAAGGCTTCTTGTCGCATCAAAGGCCCGGAGATTTCGCGCAGGCGCTGATGGATCTTGGCGCAACGGTTTGCACGCCGCGCGCGCCGGGATGTAGCCGCTGCCCCCTTGCCGCAAGCTGCGCTGCGCTGCGCGCGGGGCGGCAGCTCGATTTTCCGGTCAAGGCCCAGAAGGCGGCCCGGCCGCACCGGCGTGGCGCCGCCTTCGTGGTGCGGCGCGGCGACGAGATATTGCTGCGCCGCCGCCCCTCCAAAGGGTTGCTGGGGGGCATGAGCGAAATTCCGTCAACGCCCCTCACGCAGGATGTCGAGGTTGGCGCGGCGTTCGGTTTTGCGCCGCTCGATGCGGGGTGGCGCCCGCTCACGGGCGCGGTGCGGCATGTCTTCACGCATTTTTCGCTGGAGTTGACCGTCTTTGTCGCCGACGCGCCCAATGGAAGCACGGCGCCTTTGGGCTGTCGCTGGGCGCCTCTCGCGCGTTTAGGCCAGGAGGGCTTGCCGACCTTGATGCGCAAGGTCGCCGAACATGCTGGGCTGAACCTGCCTAGCGTCGATTAGCGGTTGTTGGGGGAAGGCATGGCGCGGCGCGGTTCCGTTATCGAGGTGGAAATCACGGAGGGCGCCATTCGCGTGCGCAGCGCCGGGCGCACGCTGACCATAGCCAATACCGCGCCGCCCGCCGACGTTGAGGAGGAGGCGGATTTTTTATCGTCCTGGACGAAATTGAACATTGGGACGCGCCCTCACGACGAGATGGAGATCGAGGTCGCCGAACTCCAGCGGATTTCTGGAGGCCATCGAACAGCAGGTGGAAAAGCACGGGCTGAGCGTGGTGTTTGAATAGGAGCGCCGCTCCCCTTCCAAGAAGGAGCGATTTTTTAACGCTGAGGCTGTTCAGTGCCGGCGAGCGAAAAACAGCGGGCGGCAAGGACTGCGTATCGTGAGCAATAGCCAACCCCTGACCGTGGTGATCTGCGCCGATCACGGCTCCATCACGGGCGGGCAGGCCAAGGTCGCCATCGAGAGCGCGCTGGGGCTCAAGCAAGGCAGCGCAAGGGTCATTTTCTTCGCAGCGGCCGCTCCCGTGGACGCGCGGCTTCGAGAAGCGGGAGTCGAGGTCGTTTGCCTTGGGCAGACGGATCTCCTTGGGAATGCCTCGCGCGCGAAGGCCATGCTGCAAGGAACCTGGAACAGCGCAGCGAGCAAGGCGCTCGGGGAGCTGCTAGCAGGCTTGCCAAAACAAAATGTCATCGTTCACGTGCATGGCTGGGCGCGCGCCTTGTCGCCTTCGATAGCTCGCCCCATCGCCGCCAGCGGCCTGCCGGCGGTCTATACCGTCCATGAATATTTCCTGTTTTGCCCCAATGGCGGCTTTTACAATTATCAAAAGGACGAAGTCTGCTCGCTGAAGCCGCTGTCGGCGTCCTGCTTCGCCACGAATTGCGACCAGATCAGCTATCCCCGCAAGATCTGGCGCGGCGGGCGCTTGCTCATGGCGAAGCGGCTGGCGCGATTGCCTGCGGTCTTTAGCGATTATATCTGCCTCTCCGATTTTCAGCGCGGAGTCATCGGCTCCTATCTGCCAGCAGGCGCGCGCGTGACCCGTATTTCCAATCCGATTGACGCGCCCGATCTCGGCCCCAAGGAAAATCCGGCGGCCGGCGAGTTTATTTTTGTCGGCAGGCTGTCGCCGGAGAAGGGCGTGTTTCTGTTCGCCGAAGCCGCCGCGAAGCTTGGCGTACCTGCTACATTCGTCGGAGACGGCCCGCTGAAGGAAGAGTTGCGCGCACGTTTTCCCAACGCGCGATTGCTTGGCTGGCAGGACAGCGAAAATGTGCGCCAGGCGATGCGCGCGGCCAGGGCGCTGGTGTTCCCCTCGCTATGGTTTGAGGGCCAGCCGCTCACCGTGCTTGAGGCGAAGGCGCTGGGCACGCCGGTTATTGTCGCCGACCAATGCGCCGGCCGCGACGAGATCGAGGACGGAGTCAGCGGGCTCTGGTTTGCCTCCGGCGACGCTGGCGCGCTCGCTGGCGCGATGAGCCGGCTGAGCGACGCGGGGCTTGTCACGCGGATGTCTCAAGCCGCCTATGAGAGCTATTGGCGCGCCCCCGCGACGCTGATCCGGCATGTCGAACGGCTCGACGCGCTCTACAGGGACATGCTTGCGCCTCCAGCGACGGCGGTCTATAGAGCGTCGTCGTAACGCTCCCTTCGTCTAGCGGTCTAGGACGTCGCCCTCTCACGGCGAAAACAGGGGTTCGATTCCCCTAGGGAGCGCCAATAAATCAACTATTTAGAGGCTTTGCCCGCGTCCTGTGCGGGCGCGGCCGAGGCCCAGTGGACAGACTGGGGCGGGGGCGGAGCATTTTCCTTCGGCGTCCGCTGGAGTGATAATTGCAATCCCGAAAGTTGCGGTTTTGCGCATGCGCCGGCCGGCCCGCCGTTGCTCAAACAACGAATGTCCACAGCCAGTCCTTTGCTCGAGGAAATATGTCGATTGGGAAGCTCGTAATGAAAATTTGCTACGCCGGCCCAGATGGTTTCCCGAGACGTCTTGCTTCTGGCGTTCTTGTCGCCGCCGCGTCCATCCTTTTTTGTGGCTCCGCTTTTGCGCAGGGCGCAATCAAGACGAAGTTCGACGCCTGGGAATATCGTTGTGAGACGCCCGCTGGCGAAAATGCGACAGAGCAATGCGCTTTGACCCAGACCGTCAGAGCCGAGGAAAACGCCAATGTGAATCTGGGCGTAATGGTCGTCAAATCAAAAGAAGCGAAGAATGGGGTCTTTCGCGTCATCGCGCCAATGAGCGTGTTCCTGCTCAACGGCGTAAGCCTGAAGATAGATCAGACTGACATCGGGCGCGCGGCTTTCTTCAGATGTTTTCCCTCCGGCTGCCTCGCGGATGTGGTCATCGACGACAAGTTTGTCGACCAGCTGAAAAACGGCAAGATCGCCACCCTTGTCATTTACCTCACCCCTTATGACGGTCTCAGACATCTCGTCATGCTGAAGGGCTTCAAGGAAGGATATGAGAAGCTCCCCTGAGGCGCCTTGCCAACTCCCAAAAGTGAGCGCCCTCCGGTTAGCCCATGCGAATCATGTGCTTGCCGTGAACCGGCGGCTCCTCCTCCGGGCTTAGCCCGTTTCAATAGACGCCTCGGAACGCTGCGCCTCCGGATGATGTTTCCGATGGAACGGAGCGGCCGGACCAGGCTTGGCGCGGCGACTCGTGCGGTGGCAATTTGGTATTCTGAATCATGTATTTGTGGTGTAAAAGCAGCCGATCGTCATTTTTGGGTGGTTTGACGGCTGACACGCGTGCGGCGCTGGAGCCTCGGGGACGCGTTGGCTCGCGCGACAGGCTCTCCGGGCGCATGTCCCGCCATTGACAGAGGCCCGGCCCAACTGGTCTATGCGGGCATTGCGCCCAAGCCGCGCGCCTCGGAAAGGAACTAGAGCCTGACGTCCCTCGCTACGCTTCCCGAAATCCTCGAACCCTTTGAGCGCGCCTGGCGCGCACCGGGAGTTGATCCGCGCCGTGGCGCGTCGAGAGTTCATTTCGCGCTTTCGGGGATCGGCGCTTGGTCCGCTTTGGGCGGTGCTGTCTCCGTTGATCATGATGCTGACCTATACGGTGGTGTTTTCCGTCACCGTGCCGCAACTCGCGGCCGGCAAAAGCGTCACGCAATATGCGGCGGGCATCTTCATTGGCTTGATCGTCTTCAACCTCTTCAGCGAGCTCGCCTATCGCGCGCCGATGCTGCTGCATGAGCACGTCAACTTCGTCAAGAAATCCATTTTTCCCAGCGAGACCATCGCCTGGACCGCGACGATCCGCGCTTTCACCTATGGAGGGATCGCCTTTCTCGTGTTTCTGGCCTTTCAGCTTGTCACGGGCGGCGGTCTGCATTGGTCTCTGCTGTTCACGCCTTTTCTCGTCGCGCCATTCGCGTTGCTGATACTGGGCGTGGTTTGGTTCTTCATGGCGCTCGGCGCATTCACGCGCGACGTTGCGCATATCATGGCCTCGATCGTGCCCATTCTGATGTTCGCGACGCCAGTATTTTATTCGCTCGACCAACTGCCGCCTCACATCGCCTTCTGGTTGCGATTGAATCTCATCGGCGACTACATCGAAATGTTCCGCGCGATCACGCTTGATGGTCGGCTGCCGAATCTCTTCGGCTATGCCCTTGTCGTGGTCATTTCCTATGCCGTGTTCTGGTTCGGCTACCAGTTTTTCATGCGCTATAAATCGGTCATCGTCGATGTCATCTGAACCTATCATCGTCAGCCAGGGCGTAGGGAAGGCATTCCAGCTTTACGCCCACCAGAATGACCAGCTGAAGCAGATCCTGTTCGGCTTGTGGAAGCAGTTCTACAAGGAAAAGTGGGTGCTGAACGACGTTTGCTTCACCGTCTCGAAAGGCGAACGCGTCGGCCTTATCGGCCGCAATGGCGCCGGGAAAACGACCTTGCTGCAGATTCTCTGCGGCATCACGCGTCCCACCAGGGGAGCATTTTCCGTCAAGGGCCGCATCGCTCCGATACTGGCGCTTGGATCGGGTTTTGACGGATTGTTGACAGGACGCGAAAACGCCCGCATCGGAGCCGCCATTCTGGGGCTGTCGCGGCGCGACGTTGACGCCTGCATTGAAGACATTGCAGCCTTCGCGGATATTGGCCCGTCATTTGAACAGCCGATGCGCACTTATTCGAGCGGCATGCTCGCGCGCGTCGCCTTTGCGATTTGCGCTCATGCGAAGGCCGACATTCTGATCGTCGACGAAGCGCTCTCGGTTGGCGACGAAGCGTTTCAGAAAAAGTGCGAGACGTTCATCGCCAATTTCGCGAAAGCCGGCACCATTCTAATGGTGTCGCATGATCTGGATTTTCTGCGAGCTCTTTGCGATCGCGTGATCTGGCTGGACAATGGCGTCGTGCGGCTTTCAGGCGAGCCGGCGACCGTGCTCGACGCCTATCGCGCCGCGATGGCCGAGAGTTGACTTATCAGGCGTAGGGCGAGGCCAGTCCATCGCCTGACCTGGGGCGTGGCGCCGCATTTACGCTCAGGGCTCGCGGACGCGGACCGTAATTCAACCGGGCGATCAAGAAGGCGGAATAGAGAATTTCCATCGTCACGAGGCCGGCGAGCAGGAACACGAAGCGAGCGTCGGCGCGCAACAGCGATTGCAACGCCACCAGAAACACTATGTGAGCAGCGGGAATTGCGAAGATCAGCAATGCGCCGCCGGAGCCTCGTCGCCCCGTCACGTTTCCGTAGGCAAGCATCAATGCCATGGCGAGCATCGAATGGCCCAGCGCCAGAAGCGGCACGCCAAGGCGCATGGCCGCCTCGGTCGCCCATTCGGCGAGAAGTCTTGGGTCCGAGCGCGCGGTGTTGAATTGCGCCAGAAACTCGCCTGCCGGAAGTTCGAAAACGCCGCGCCAGGAACGTTGTGGCAGGCCGCTGTTGCCCTGCATCGGCAGGGCCATGGCGTATTCATCGAAATTGGTGATGCGCACGTCGCTGCCGTTGAGCGGGCGGGTCTGAATGCTGCCTTTCGTGAGCGCGACGATGACGCCGGAATCGTTGCGGCGGAATTCAGCGCGCGCGGCGGTGATGGTCTGTTCCTGATTCTTCTCCACGGAGATCTGCCGCACGAAAAGATTCACGGCGATGTCCGGCGTTTCCCAGCGTTCGAGATATAGCGTCTTCACGCCGTTCTCAAACGTGTAGAAACGCGCGGGATCAAGCATGCGGTGGTTGAGCGAGTTACGGACCACATTCAGCACGTCCTGCATGCTGCCCGCGGATCGCGGCGCGACGAAATTCGCCAGAAAATATCCTGCGCCAACGAGCGCCAATGCGAGAACGAGAGCAGGGCGGCATATGGCCCATACCGAAAGGCGAAGCGCGAACAGCACCGCGATCATGCCCTCGGTCGCCATGCGCGAAAACTCCAGGGCGGTTGCGACGCCGACCGCCATGGGCAAGGCCACATAGGCGACTGTCGGCGTCACGCCGACGAGAGCGGGCCATATCAGACCTCCGCGCACCGCAGCCGCCGATAGCGAGCCCAGGAGATAGGAGAGCACCACAGGAACGCAAAGCGCGAATTCGATCACGAAGGCGGCGAGGGCGATGCGCTTGATGAGGTAGAGGAAAAGCAGGCGCGGCATCGTCAGCGATACCGCATCCGGCCATCAAAGCGGCGTCGGCTCATTTCTTGAACCTCGCCCAGGCGGCTTTGGAAAACTCCGTCCAGGCTGGATCAAATATCCCGCGCGAGGGCAACGCGGTTGCGCCGGCCCAGTGGCAAAAATAGATTTCCTTCCCATCCGGATCGAGAGGTTTGCCATTCACGAAGGTAACGCCGGGCGCCTTGTAGAAGCTCTCGTGAGAGGCGTTCTCGACGACATTGGGCAGCAAGGCGATTTTCACGCCGCGCCGATGGGTCACGAAATTGACCAGGGGCTGCGCGAACAGCTGGCCGCGCTTGCGCACGTCATGGAAAATCGCTGCGTCATTGGCCATCGTCTCGATGAAATCCGATAGCTTCAAATATTTGTTAGAGGTGACCCAGAAGCCATCGTTGAACAGCAGCACGTCGCGCAGGAATGGATAGGCGTCGCGCCGGTCGTTGTAGACATATTCAAAGCTTGGCGAGGCGACGATGAATTCGGTCTTGCCTGCTTCCAGTCGCCCGAAAATCGGCGTGAAATCGCGAAACAGGATGACGTCCACATCGACATAGGCCACCTCGTCGAGGGGCAACGACAGGGCCTGAAGCTTGCGAAGGCGGCGACGATTATTATTGAATATGCCCGGATAAAGCTCGTGCGCGAGCTTGTCGATCTCGGTAGGCTCCTCCTCGACGAAATGCGCGCCGTAAATCTCCGCCGCCCGGCGGGTCTGTGCGATGTTGTCGTCATAGGGGATCAGATATATCGGCAGACCGGAGTTGGTCGCGCGATAACTCTCCAGAAACGGCAATAGCCAGTCGATGATCTTGTCATTGCCGACGATGGCGATGCCGTAGCGCTTGCTGGCGGTTCCGGCAGGAGGGCTCGCGGAGGCGCCCGCTTCGGCGGTCTGCGAAAAGACTGGATTTGGCAGGTTCTGGCTCATATACGAAGCTCTACTTGGAAAGTTTGGGGCTTAGCAAGAGGGGCGATTTTGGCGGCTGACAAGGCACTTGACGGAGAGGCTGGCGCTACGCCCCTGTCCGGGAAAACCGTCGCCGTCGTCCATGCCGCCTGGCACTCCTGCGGCAGCTATCAGGTCAACGTCAGCCAGATAGCGGCCTATAAGGCGTTGGGCGCGCGAGTGATTTCCATTGCGATGATGGACGCGCTTTCGCCTCCGGCGCCCGAGGGGCCGCGTTGGCCGGGCTATCTCGCCGCGACCGGCGACCTTCACGCCGACCAGCGGTTCTTCACGGCGCCGCCGAACCACAGCGTTCTGACATCCGCCTTGTTGCTCAATGGATGGTGGCCGCTCATCCACGGCGATCAGGCGACCTGGCTGATCGAGCTCGCCAAGCGCGCCCCTTTTCCTGAAGGACTTGAGACCGAGCGGATCGACCTCATCCACGCCAACCATTATTTCACTCTGCCGCTCGCCGAGCGTTTGCGGGGCACCACCCGCGCGCCGATCATCGTCGAGACCCAGGACATTCAGGCGCGGCAATATGTCTTGCGCAATCAAGGCGGTTTTTTTGTGCCGCCCTACGCAACTTATGACGACATGCTGGCGGTCGAATTGGACTGGACCGGGCGGGCGGATCTTTGCGTCCACCTAAATGAGGAAGAGTATCTGGAGTTCCAGAGGCTTCTGCCCGGGGCGCGTCATGCCTTGATTTATCCCGCCACAAAGCCGGTCGCGCTGAGCGAGCGAGGCCGGAACATCGTCATCGTGGCCAGCGACAATTACGCGAATTTTGTCAGCCTGCGCTGGTTCCTGAGGGAGGCGCTGCCGCTGGCGGGCGATGTGACGGTTGCGATCTATGGCAATATCGACGTTGGCGTGAAAAATCGCGACAGGGCGCTTTACGAGCAACATTGCGACTTGTTCAAGGGACGCGTTGCCGACATAGGCGCCGTCTACGCCGACGCGGGCTGCATCTTGCTCCCGACCATCGAAGGGCATGGCCTGTCGATCAAGGCGGTTGAAGCAATGTCCAGCGGCGCGCCCCTGATCGCGACGTCCCAGGCGTTTCGCGGCATGGGCGTCGACCCCAGGACTCTTTCCAATGTGATGTTGCGCGAAGACGCGGCCGGTTTCGCCTCCGCTTTGCGCGAGGCCTTCGCTCGCCTTAGCGCCGGGAACGCTCTTGCCGACAGCGCGATCAGCGACACGCGGCGCCTCTATGACGCAACCTTCAGCCCGCAGGCCTACGCCCGCGCGTTGGCGCGCTTTGCGGTTCCGCTGGTCCGCGCGGAAAACTGAACGCGCCCGCAATTTTCGGCGGCAAATCGCAAAGAAATGGCCCGGAGAGGCTCAAGGGGAGCCGTCCTCCGGGCCAACGCCGCGCGTTCCAGCGACAACTTTGGTCGTCGCCGGAATAAAGCGGGATTGATCAGTAAGAATAGTACATGTCGTATTCGACCGGATGCGGGGTCATTTCGAACCGATACACATCCTGATACTTCAGCTCGATATAGGACTCGATGAAGTCCTGGCTGAACACATTGCCCGCAGTGAGGAAGGCGTGGTCGGCCTTCAGGCTGTCGAGCGCTTCGCGCAAGGAGCCGCAAACGGTCGGGATGGCCTTGAGTTCCGCGGGAGGCAGATCATAGAGATCCTTGTCTGCGGCTTCGCCCGGATTGATCTTGTTGGCGATGCCGTCGAGACCGGCCATTAGCATGGCGGAGAAGGCGAGATAAGGGTTCGCCGTCGGATCGGGGAAGCGAACCTCGACGCGCTTCGCCTTCGGGCTGGTCACATAGGGGATGCGGCAGGACGCCGAACGGTTGCGCGACGAATAAGCGAGCAACACCGGAGCCTCGAAGCCCGGAACCAGACGCTTGTAGGAATTGGTCGACGGGTTGGTGAAGGCGTTAAGCGCCTTGGCGTGCTTGATGATGCCGCCGATATACCAGAGGCATTCCTGGCTGAGGCCCGCGTATTTGTCGCCCGCGAAGACGGGCTTGCCGGCTTTCCAGATCGACTGATGCACATGCATTCCGGAGCCGTTGTCGCCATAGACCGGCTTGGGCATGAAGGTCGCCGTCTTCCCGTAGGAGTTGGCGACCTGATGGATGGCGTATTTGTAGATCTGCAGATGGTCGGCGACGGTGACGAGGGTCGCGAACTTGAGGCCGAGTTCGTGCTGGGCCGAGGCGACCTCGTGATGATGCTTTTCGACGGCGACGCCCATCGCGGCCATCGCGGCGAGCATTTCGCCGCGCATGTCCTGCGCGGAATCGACTGGCGGCACGGGGAAATAGCCGCCCTTGGTGCGCACCCGATGGCCGAGATTGCCGCCCTCATAAGCCGTGGAGGAGTTGCTCGGCAGCTCCGAGCTGTCGACTGAAAAGCCGGTGTTGTAGGGATCGGCGGAGAAGCGAACGTCGTCGAACACGAAGAATTCCGCTTCCGGACCGAAGAAGGCGGTGTCGCCGACGCCGGTAGACTTCAGATATTCCTCGGCCTTCTTGGCGATGCCGCGCGGATCGCGGTTGTAGCGGGCTCCGGTGGTGGGCTCAACGACGTCGCAAACGATGACCAGGGTAGAGGCCGCGAAGAAGGGGTCCAGCGTCGCAGTCGCCAGATCCGGGATCAAAAGCATGTCGGATTCATTGATCGCCTTCCAGCCGGCGATCGAGGAGCCGTCGAAAGCGACGCCTTCCACGAGGGCTTCGGCGTCGACGATTGACACGTCGAAGGTGACATGCTGCCACTTGCCGCGCGGATCGGTAAAGCGGAAGTCGACATACTTGATGTCGTTGTCCTTGATCTTCTTCAATACTTCAGTAGCCGTCGTCATGTCCTTGAGCCCCTGTTTGTTACATTTTTTGTAGAGATTAACGCCCGCAAGTCAAAGGTGGGAGGGTCGTTCCTGTTATTGGGGGACGGACGTTTCAGATTGCGTCCACGCCAGTTTCCCCGGTACGGATTCTGATCGCTCCCTCAATATTCGAGATGAAAATCTTTCCGTCGCCGATGCGGCCCGTCTGAGCGGACTTGCGGATGGCCTCCACGGCGCGATCCACGGCGTCATCAGGGAGAACAATTTCGATTTTCACTTTCGGGAGGAAATCCACGACGTATTCGGCGCCGCGATAGAGCTCCGTATGCCCCTTTTGGCGACCAAAGCCCTTCGCCTCGGTGACGGTGATGCCCTGCAAACCCGCCGTTTGCAGCGCCTCCTTCACTTCATCGAGCTTGAATGGCTTGATGATCGCCTCGATTTTTTTCATTCACCTTGCCTTCGCGCATTAATCTCGGCTCCCTGGCGGCAAGGCGCCGAGACGCCCCAGCGTGAGGAACCTCGGGGCTAATAGCATTTGGTGAAAATTTGCGCCACGGATAAAATTTGCCTGCGACATCGGCAGGCAGCCTTTCAATTAAGCGGCATCTGCGCAAATTTATCGCTGATTTTAGTGGACTATGGGTTCGCCTCCCTGAAAATGATCATGACCGGGCGATCGAGAGACCTCCCGAAACAAGAAAAAAGCCGCCTCGCAAGCGAGGCGGCTCCATTTCCGAAGGCGCGGGAGGGACAGCCGGCTTTTCGGTTAAGGCGTTGGGACCGAGGCGATCGTTTTCAGGATCTGCGAAGCGATCTGGTAGGGGTCGCCTTGAGAATTGGGCCGGCGGTCTTCCAGATAGCCCTTGTAGTCGTTTTTCACGAAGCTGTGGGGAACGCGGATCGACGCGCCGCGGTCAGCAACGCCCCAGGAAAAGGTGTCGATCGAGGCGGTTTCGTGCAAGCCGGTAAGGCGCAGATGGTTGTCTGGACCATAGACGGCGATGTGATCGGCTTTGGCTTTCTCGAAGGCCGCCATCAGCTTTTCGAAATAGTCCTTGCCGCCCTTTTCCCTCAGATAAGTCGTGGAGAAATTGGCGTGCATTCCGGAGCCATTCCAGTCGGTGTCACCGAGCGGCTTGCAGTGATATTCGATGTCGACGCCATATTTTTCGCCGAGACGCTGCAGGATATAGCGGGCCATCCACATTTCGTCGGCGGCCTTTTTCGAACCCTTGCCGAATATCTGAAACTCCCACTGGCCCTTCGCCACTTCGGCGTTGATGCCCTCGTGATTCAGGCCGGCTTCCAGGCACAGATCGAGATGCTCTTCGACGATCTGGCGGGCTATGTCGCCAACGTTCTTGTAGCCGACGCCAGTGTAATAGGGGCCTTGAGGCGCAGGAAAGCCGTGGTCGGGGAATCCGAGCGGGCGTCCGTCCTGATAGAGGAAATATTCCTGCTCGAAGCCGAACCACGCTCCCGGATCGTCCAGAATGGTCGCACGGGCGTTGGTGGGGTGAGGCGTGACGCCGTCGGGCAGCATGACTTCACACATGACGAGAACGCCATTCTTGCGCGTTCCGTCAGGATAGACCGCTACTGGCTTGAGAACGCAGTCGGAGCTTCTACCTTCCGCTTGCCGAGTGGAGCTGCCGTCGAAGCCCCAAAGTGGGAGCTGCTCAAGGGTCGGAAAGCTATCATAATCCTTGATTTGCGTTTTGCCCCGGAGGTTTGGAACTGGAGTATAGCCATCAAGCCAAATGTACCTCGAGCTTGTATTTCGCCATATGTTTTTATCTCCGGTCGTTGGTATGGGAACTCTACGGCGCTTCGGGTCCGCCTGGTTAGGCGGCGCTTGCAGCCCCAAAGGCGCGGCTGCCTTATGCAGCACCCATGCCAAGCCTTCCCAGCGGCAAAAAGCCCGCTTCAGCGCGCCAACAGCTAAAACGCTCCTCGCTAAAGGTTATTGCCCGGTCCGGGGCACGCGCAACGGCGGGCGATTACGCGCGCGCCGGTTGCGCCGCGCGGTCATATCACAACTCAGCCGTGGTCAGTGACTACAGGCAAATCCTCGCGTGCGCCCCATTCAGACCAGGAGCCGTCATAGACGGCGGAAGCGCCATGGCCTGTGGCGGCCAGGGCTAAACTCAGGATGGATGCGGTGAGTCCGGACCCGCATGTGGCGATGACGGGGCTCTCCGGGTCGATGCCTACGACGCGAAACTCCAATTCCAGAGCGTTGGCCTCCTTCAGCCGATCCTTGTCGATCAAGCGGCCGAAAGGCAGATTGATCGCGCCGGGCATGTGGCCGGAGCGCAGTCCGGGACGCGGCTCCGGGGCGACGCCACGAAAGCGTTCGGCTGAACGCATGTCCACGACCTGAGCCGATTTCGCCTCCAGCGCCTTTTTGACGTCGCTGGCTTCGGCGACGAGGCCGTGATTCAGGCGCGCGGTGAAATGAGCGGTCGGGCGGGGCGTTTCTCTCTGCTGCAGCTTTCGTCCTTCCGCGACCCATCGCGGGAGGCCGCCGATCAGGATCGCGGCGTCTTCAACCCCAAAGGCGCGAAGGGTCCACCAAAGCCGTGGCGCGGAGAACAGGCCAACGCTGTCATAGATGACCGCGCGCATGCCGTCGCCAAAACCAAGTTTGCGCATCGCGGATGAAAAAGCCACTGGTTCCGGGAGCATATGGGGCAGGTCGGTTTTTTTGTCGGCGATCGCGTCAATGTCGAAAAACACGGCCCCGGGAATATGGCCTGCGAGAAATTCCGCGCGAGCGTCGCGCCCGGCCGCTGGCATGTGCCAGGAAGCGTCGAAGATAACGAGGTCGGGCTCATTCAGATGCGCCTCGAGCCACTGCGTGGTCACGAATAATTTTTCGGGATCGATTGTCGTATGCGGCATCAAGTTCCCCCGGCGCTTTGCTCCCGGATGCCTTTCTCGCTCCGGGACTGGATATATGGGGCAGGTCGCTACAACTAGCCCCTGTTGCTTCTCGGCGAGTTGTAAGCACAATAAGCAGATTCGATTCCGTCTGTCGAAGACGAACCCCATCTTCAGGGAAATCATGCTGGAAATACCGGGGAAAGACTGCGGCTCCTGTTCCTTCTGTTGTCAGGTTCTGGAGATCGAGGAGCTAAAGAAGAAGGCCGGCGATTTGTGCGGCCATTGTTCGGCGTCCGGCGGTTGCTCGGTCTATGCGACGCGACCGCAGGTTTGTCGCGACTATTATTGCGACTGGAAGGACGATCGAGGCCTGAACGCCCAATTCAGGCCGGACCGCATCGGCACCCTGCTGATGGAAGATCCCGACAGCGACGAATATCACGCTGTTTGCGACCCTGGAAAGCCGTTTTCATGGCGCAATCCCCTCATATTCAAGCATCTCGTCAATCTGGCGAAGGAGGGGCGCATGGTCGTCGCAAAGGCGGGATTGCGCGCCTGGCGCATCTTTCCTGACGGCCGCTTCCAGGAAACGGCCTGACCTTTACGGTGCGGTGGCCCGGCTTACCCGAAGATGATAGGCCGTGACGGCTCAACCCGATTTGGATCTGATGCGAGCGAAAATGAGCGACATCTTTATCGCACCTTTGTCGGCGTCCTGGATGCGATCGCCCCTCCCGGCTGCGTGTCTGGCGTTGTCGATGTTTCTCGTGGACAGTGCGGCTGCCGAAAGTCTGAAGGCGCATTATGCGCTCAGTCTTATGGGCATCTCCTTCGGCAGCGCGTTCGCGAATGCATCGATCGATCAACAAGGTTACCGTCTTGATATAGCGATGAAGACATCGGGGTTGGCCAATCTCGTCAACAACACGAAAGCCGCGGCGACCGCATCCGGTAAAATAGCATCTGGAGGCCCTTCGCCCGTCAGTTTCGCGAACACCTTCACCAACTCATACGAAACGCGCACGACGCGGATGTCGCTCGCTGGCAATACCGTGCGCGACGTGGAGGTGAATCCGCCCCCGTGGGACGCCGCGATCCGCCTTCCGGTGAGCGAAGAACAGAAGAAGCGCGTCGTCAACCCGGTCAGCGCGCTGATCATGAGCGTTCCGGCTGGCGAACCCCTGGTCGGGCCAAGCGCATGCAATCGAAGGATACCGGTATTTGACGGGGTGACGCGTTTTGACGTGCAGCTTTCCTATGTCGAAACCAGGACGGCAAAGACAAAAGGCTATGTGGGGCCAGTGACGATATGTTCCGCCCGCTACACGCCCATCTCGGGCCATAGTCCGCAAAGCACTTCGACCAAATTCATGGCGGAAAACCACGAGATGAGCGTCTGGCTTGCTCCGCTGTCGGACGCGCATGTCGTGGCTCCGCTGCGCATCGACATCAGGACGACAGCCGGAATGCTGTCGATCGACGCGGTGGAGTTCCAGATCGGTCAGCGCTAGAGTTTGCGCGACACTGGGACGGACGCTGTCAGTTAATCGGAACTTCCCGCGTCTTCTTGCGGTTCATGCGATCCGATTCATACTGCAGATACCGCAATTCGGTCGGTTCCGAGGCTTCTTTACCGGAGCCGCGTAAACAGAAGGACGGCTTTGGGTAGAAGCCGCCGTCCTGCGCCTCGAAACAATCGGTGAATTGCGTTTCGCACTGAATCGAATTGTCTAGCCGCGGCGCCGCTCTTATCGCAATCATGCGCGCTTTTTCGACGACGGCCTTGCAGGTCGCGGCGTCGAACCCCCAGGCTTGGCAATCGCTCTGCGTGGACATGATCTTGCCGTCCGCGCCGCAGGCTGGCGTGCGACGCGTTGCGATGTACGCGCCGAGCGCCGCGATCGCTATTACGACGGCCAGAATGAATTTCATGGATGGCAGGCGGGGCATGTCTTACTCTCTTCATCCATGTCAAATTGTCGCATGCGACGCATGCGAACTCTGGTTTGAGCTTAGAGCGAAAGATAGTGTGGAGTCTCAAGGTCCGGCAAGCGTAAACTTTACCGAGCTTTGGTTGGAAGTAGCGCCGCTCAAGTGATTCGTGTCGCTTGACAATGATCCGTGGTTACAATAATTCCATCAATAACTGCAGATCGGAACCGCAGACGCGAGCTGCTGATTGACATGGTTTGTTCCCGACGCGGAACAGAACCGGAAGCGACCATGCAGGAGTGTTCCTGTCTCTTCGAGGGACAGCCAGCGTCGGGTAAAGACGTGGCGGGAGCCTGTGAGGAAATACGATCCACTTAACCGCAGATCGTAAGACAGGATGTCACTCTTGTTGAGTGACGCGTTGAAATGTCGGCAACTGTCCGAGACCGGCAATATTAGTGTATGACCACTAGGAGGAAATTATGGGCGCTATTCTCGAACTGACAAGCTACGCTGCGACCCCGGTTGGCATGGTCGCCATCATCGTTTTGGGCGCGGCGGCTTATTTCGCCGCTCGTTGGGTCTTCACCGACCAGAACTAAGCAGCTCAATAAGCGCTGTCATCATGCGCGGCGTGCCGGCGAAATGCCGGTGCGCCGCGTTTTTTTTATTTGTCGCCCGACGCCGCGCGCAGTCGGCGCAGTTATTCTCCTTGGTCGGCTTTTCATTGGCGCGGGACGTATGTATGCTAGCCTTATCCTCCACAAACGGGCAGGGTGCCTGAAACGTCGGCGAAAAGTCTCATGCGTAGCATTTTCCGGTCGCGGCGCCGCTGAGATCCCGGAGGAAATAGTGATTTGACGGATTGCTCGTCTAGAATACAGTCGAGCCCAGCACTGGAATTGAACATGTCGCCTGCCTCTTCGACTAGGCCTGTAGAGCCTCCCTCCGCGTCTGAACTCGACAGATCAGCGGTCGTCCCGCTCCCACGACGACCACCACGACGACCACCACGACGACCACCACGGCGCCAAGCGGAGTCAGGGGAGCGAAACGGGGGACAAGAAAAAATCCGGAAACGTCGCTGTCATCGACGTGGCCGTCTGCGACAAGAGCCCGCTGATCCTTGCGGGGCTGGACAAGTTGCTGACCGATGATCGTCGGTTCAACCTTGTGCTTAAGGTCACGGATGGCGAAGAGTTTCTCGACGCCGCCCGACAGCCGCATTTCAGTCTCGCCGTGATTGGTTGGCAATTGCCCAATTTGCACGCGCGGGAAGTTCTGCGCGCCTTGTCGCGGCAAGCGTCCGCGCCCAAGATTGTCGTTTACAGCGGAACCAACGATCCGGCCGCGCCGGCCGAAACTTTGCAGCTGGGCGGCGCGGGGTTCGTAAGCAAGAGAGCCCCGCCGGAACGTCTTCTCGACGTCCTTTCCGCGGTCGCGGCGGGCGATATGGTTTTCCCCTTCGTCGACATCCGCAAGATGCGCGCGGACCCGCTTGAGAACCTGACGCTGCGGGAGCGAAGCCTGCTATCGGCGCTTGGGTCCGGTCATACCAATGGTCAACTGGCCAAGGACTTTGGCGTTTCGATCAACACGATCAAATTCCACTTGCGCAATTTGTTCGAGAAGCTCGACGTCCGCAACCGCGCCCAGGCGATCGCGCTCTTTCTCGAAATGAAACATGGCAACTGGCCTTCGAGCTCGGGTCAAAACGCGCGGGCTGTAGATCCATCATCCGGCGCGCGCGGCAGGAGGCAAGGGCGGCCGGAATAGCTCCCGGCGGAAAGCAATCATTCGCCTCGTCAAGGAGCGGGAAACAGCTCATTGGTCTTGCCGGTCATCCGGTAGGCTATGAGGCCAATCCATTCATGCGCGGCGAAGTCCGTCACGCCGACTGCCTGATTGGTGTATTTCGAGATGCCGGGACGCCAGAAGTCGCCGTTTGTGCGGAAGTCGACCGGATAGGCGATCACTGGAAAGCCTGCTTTGCGAAAAATGCCGACTGAGCGCGGCATGTGCATGGCTGATGTGACGAGCAGCCAACGCTCGCCCGGCTTGGGTTTCACAAGATCACGCGTGAATATCGCATTCTCGAATGTATTTCGGGACCGGTCTTCATAAGCAACTTTGCCAGTATCCAACCCAACCGAGCGCCAGAACTGGCGCACCGCCTGAGCTTCACTATAGGGCGAGCCGGTCATGGACGCTGAGCCCCCGGTGAATACCAGACGCGCCTCCGGAAAGCGCCGCAAAAGCTCGATCGGCGCCGTCAGTCGCTCGGCCGCTTCGGTGAATGTTATTCGTCCGCGCTGGCCGCTCAGCATCTCATCGACGGAGCCGCCGAGGACAATAATCCCGTCCGGCGCCGGCATATTGTCAGGCTGTGCTGGAAACCGTGTCTCCAGCGGCGTCGCCAGGAAATGTCCCAGCGGTCCGAAAGCGACAAGAAGCAGAAGAATGGCGCTCGCCGTCGTCAGCCGCCGCGCCGCGCCGGCATGGCGCGTGTAGGCGAGGCCTGCGCCGAGGGCCATCAGGAACAGGGCCACATGCGACGGTGAGCCAAAGAATTCAAAAATCTTCGACAGAACAAAGAACATGGGCGCTCGCGACTTAGGATCTTCGCTTGTTGCGCGACGTCAAACGCCACGCGTTTGAGCGGCGCCTCCGATAGTCCGGGAACTATGTCTCAAGGGACGCGGCGCACCGCCACGCTTAAGCACGAGGGTGGCCCAGCCATCGATGTCGCGGCGTTCCCGAAGCGCGTAACCTTGCGCGGCGTAAGCGCTGAGCACTCCCGCGACGTCGCGGAGCAGCAGGCCTGACAGCACCAGCTCCGCATTTGGCGTCGCCACGCGCGCAAGACCTGGCGCCAGCAGGCGCAGCGGCTTCGCAAGAATATTCGCCAGGATCAAATCCGCGCGTCTCTTGCGCAAACCTGCATGCCGAACGCCTGCCGCGACTACAGGCCGCACATAGGGGCCGGCTCCATTGGCGATGGCGTTTTCACGCGCGGTTTCGACAGCCACGGGGTCGATGTCCGAACTCGACACGGCGCCGCGCAGCAGCTTCGCCGCGGCGATAGCCAGCACGCCTGTGCCAGTCCCAACATCAAGGACTTGCCGTGGACGCCGGCGTTTCAATATGCGATCCAGCGCCCTCAGGCAGCCAAGCGTCGTGCCATGATGGCCAGTGCCAAAGGCCAGGGCGGCCTCGATTTCGATGCCTATGTCGTTGCCGCGCAGCTTTTGGCGGTCGTGCGAGCCATGTACAAGCACGCGACCGGCGCGGACCGGGTTGAGGCCGGCCAGCGCGTTCTGAACCCAGTCCTGCTTGGCTATTTTCGAAAATTGGGCGGCTTCGGCGGCTTCGGGGCCCGCGACGGCGGCCACGAGTGCGCGAATCAGCTCTTCGTCAGGAGGCTCGCCAAAAAAGACTTCCACAGCCCAGGAGGCGCCGTCCTCCTGTTCGAAGGCGGAGGCAGCGGTTTCAGCGGGATCGAATGTTTCGACTATGATGTCGGCGATTGCGCGAGCGCGGCGCTCGTCGGAGACGAGCCGCATCACATCGCTGGCGCCATTGGGGGGCAGACCTTCAAGCATGGGCCGCGATTAACACGCCGCGATTTCCGCGTCACCTTTCATACTTTGCGGGGCGCCTGTATCCTCCCGGGCGGACGCGGTGTCGCGTTCGCAAAAGCGGGTCCAAGCAATGTCCGTGGCGCAGGGCCGACCATGCGGGGGGAAATGACGGAAAAGCTGTCGATATGTCTCGTGGGGCCGAAAAACGGCGGGAAGTCGTCCCTGCTGGCCTCGCTCACGGATTGTGTCGCTCAAAGCGCCTTCGGCTACCCTGTCACATTGCGCCCGGCCCTGCAGGCGATAGGGGAGTCAGAAATTCTCGACGCCAGCGCCTCGACCAAGCCCCAGGACATTTTCGTGGGACCAAACGGCGATTACGAAAAGCTTCGGCGTGATTTCGTCGAAGGCGGCGTCGCGACCGATACGCTGGATACTTACGAATATTATTTCCGCCTCGCGCTGCATGGCTCCGCGCCGCCGGCGGTTATGGAGCGCGGGCCCTGGCTGCTTGAAGTCGTCGATGCAGCCGGAGAACTTGCGGTGCCCCCAGAGGGCGCTCGGGTGGCTATCCTGAACGACGTAAAGGACAAATTCGCGGGCCAGTTGCTCGCCGCCCAGGCGATCGTGCTGGTGCTGCCCATGGTGAGGCTGGAGGACTGCAACTGGATCGCCACTCTGGCGCGACTGGTCGATCGCCTGGCGCGGAACAGAGACAAGCGCCTGCGCCGTCTGGTCGTGGCCTTTTCGCAATATGAGCGTCTTTTCGTGAAATCTTGGGCCAAGCGCCTTTACTTATGCCTGCGACCCGGCGGTGGCGTTGCACATGGTGCGCAAATCCCTGCGAGCGGCGCCGTGGATGGATGCGCTGCGGGCGCTCGACGTCGCGGGCGTCTCGGTTCGCTTCACAGTGACTTCAGCCTATGGTTTCACGAAGCGGTTCCAGAATCCCAATATTGATCCGCATCAGCCTGGCGAAGGGCGGTTTCGTCGCCCGGGCGTCGAGAGTGCAAGGGGATTCGCGGAATATTGGCGCCCTTTCCTGACGGCCGAGCCGATTCTATACGCGGCGCTCGATCTCGACAGCGCCTTCACTTTTTCCTATCGGCAGGTTGACGCGCGCGGCGAGGTCCAGTGACCTTCGTCTGTCTTTCCGGTCAGATCACATAGTTGAAAGAATCATAGGCGAGGTCGCTAAGGAGCTGGTCCATGTCGCGTGCGGGTTCGGCGCAGCCCGTTACGCCGATGACCTTGGCCGGCACGCCGGCGACGGTGACGTTTCGCGGCGCGTGTTGCAAAACGACGGAGCCGGCCGCCACACGCGAACATGATCCGATCTCGATATTGCCGAGTATTTTGGAGCCAGCGCCGATCAGGACGCCGCGCCGCACTTTTGGATGGCGGTCGCCCGACTCCTTGCCGGTGCCGCCAAGCGTCACATTCTGCATGATCGAAACATCGTCCTCGACGACCGCCGTTTCGCCGACCACAAGCCCGGTGGCGTGATCGAGAAATACGCCCCGCCCGAAACGAGCGGCAGGGTGGATGTCCGTCTGGAACACCTCGGAACTGCGACTTTGCAGGTAAAACGCGAAATCCGTGCGGCCCTGACCCCACAGCCAATGCGCGAGCCGATGGGTTTCGATGGCGTGGAAGCCCTTGAAATAAAGGAAGGGTTCGATCAGGCGGCCGCAAGCCGGATCACGCTCGATGATCGCGGTGAGGTCAGCGCGAAAGGCTTCGATGATCGCGGGCTCCGCCGCGACGGCGGCGGCGAAAGCGTCGGCGATCATTTGCGAGGGTATCGAGGCGGCGCCAAGCCGCTGGCTGACCCGGTGAATGATCGCGTCGGCGAAGCCCGAACGATTGAGTATGGCGCCCATCAGCAACGACGTCTGCGCGGGCTCTAGCGCCAGCGCCGCAGTCGCTTCGAGCCGCATGTGACGCCATAGAGCGTCGCTGGCGCAAATCTCGCTGAGCGCTGAGCGATCTTCGGCGCTGGAGACGCTAAGCGGTTGATCTGGCGCGGCGTGCTGGTTCATTGCCCTGATCTTGCTGGCTCAGCGGCGCCGGCGGCATTTGCTTCTGGCGTCGAATTGCCGGTTTGCCGCGCGAGCTTCGGCAAGTTGACAAATAGGCGAGCCTGGAGTGGAAAAAAGCCGGACGCCCGATCGACCGCCCCAGACCCGCTATTCTGACAGTTCTCGCCGTCCCAGGTCTAGACTAGTCTAAAATTTCACCTGAGGCGCGCTCTGCGCGGCGTCGCTCGCGGTGAACTCGGCCATGGGCTTCTCCGAAGTGAAAAAGGTCTTCGCCCAAAGGAGCGTCGGGAATGTGCGCAGGGCCAGGTTGAAGTCGCGCGCCGCCTCGATATAGTCCCGCCGCGCGACATTTATGCGATTTTCCGTGCCTTCGAGCTGTGATTGCAGGGCGAGAAAATTCGCGTTGGACTTCAGGTCCGGATAAGCCTCGCTGACGGCGAGAAGCCGCCCCAGAGCGCCGCTGAGTTGAGCCTGCGCATCCTGGAATTGCTTTATCTTCTCGGGGTCGGTGAGGGACGAGGCGTCGATCTTGATCTGGGTCGCCTTGGCGCGCGCCTCCGCCACGGAGGTCAGCACGTCTTTTTCCTGTTTGGCGTATCCCTGCACGGTCGAGACCAGATTGGGAATGAGGTCGGAGCGCCGCTGATACTGCGCCTGGACGACGGCCCATTTCGCCTTGGCGTTCTCCTCTAACGTGGGAATCGTGTTGTAGCCGCAGCCAGCTACGCTGAAACCCAGCAAGCTCGCCAGGGCCAGCGAACGCCAACGTGAAATCAGGCTCATTCAAATCTCCCTCGCTGGCTGCGCGCGGCAGCGTGCACGACGCGGAACTTAGGCCTTCAAAGGATAATTTGGAAGTCCGCTCCGCCGCCCCATGAAAATGCGAATGCGGCAAAGTTTCAACCCGCGACCACTGGCCTCGGGGAAAGGCCGATGTCTCCAGCCCCGGGACGACAGGCCGGTCGGATTGGAACTGGACGAACTTTCGTCGCGGAGACGATCCGAATAATTTTCATGGCCAGCTTCGTTGATTCCGCCGCCGTTTCCCTTGCGCACAGACGCAGCGCCTTGTATGGGCGACTGTCCGCTTTCCCAGAGCCGCGCCATGTCGGTGTTTTCAATTTATCTTCGTGTCTTGCGCCAGCTGAAGCCGGACGCGACGCTCGCCTATGTGCTCGTGGCCGCCAATCTCGCCCTCGCGGCCGCGCAATTCGCCGAACCGGTGCTTTTCGGCCGGATCATCGATCTGATGACCAGCTCCCAGGCGGCAGGGGCTGCGCTGACGTGGAGCGACCTTCTCCCGCTTGTTCTGGCGTGGGCCGGCTTTGGCCTGTTCTCGATCGGCGCCTCGATCGCCGTTGGCCTTCACGCGGACAGGCTTTCGCATCGCAGCCGTCTCGCCGTCATGGCGAGATATTTCGATCATGTGCTCAACCTTCCCCTGAGCTTCCACGCCAATGTCCATTCAGGCCGCCTGCTGCAGTCGATGCTGGAAGGCGCTGGGGCTATGTTCGGGCTGTGGCTGTCGTTTTTCCGAGAAAATTGCGCCTCGTTTTTCGCATTGTTTCTGCTCCTGCCGGCGACGCTGTTCTACAATTGGCGCCTCGCCAGCCTGCTGATCGTGATGGTGGCGGTGTTTTACGTCGTCACCACCTATGTGCTTCGGCGCACGGACACTCTGCAGGCAGCGGTGGAGCGCTACAACGCCGCGCTTGCGAGCCGAGCCTCGGACGCGCTTGGCAATATTCCCGTCGTGCAGAGCTTCACCAGGACGCACAGCGAGTCCCAGGCGCTCCGCCGCATCATCGACGAACTTCTTGCGGCGCAGATGCCAGTTCTGTCGTGGTGGGCGATCGTGGTGGTGGCGAGCCGCGCTTCGGCGACGCTCACCGTGCTCGGGATCTTTCTGCTTGGCGCATGGCTGCATATGCAGGGCCTCGCCTCCATTGGCGAGATCGTGACCTTCATGAATTTCGCGACGATGTTGATCGGGCGATTGGAGCAGGTCGTCGGCTTCATCAATTACCTGTTTCAGCAATCAGCCAAATTGCGGGAGTTTTTTTCCATCCTCGACACTCATCCAGTCATCGCTGATCGTCCCAGCGCCCAGGACGCCGGCCGGCTCAAGGGAGAAGTCGCCTTTGAGAATGTGAGCTTCTCATACGACGGCAGGCGCATGGCGGTGCGCAACGTCAGCTTCGTCGCCCAACCCGGCGAGACCATCGCGCTCGTGGGCTCCACCGGCTCGGGCAAGTCGACAACGCTTGGCTTGCTGCACCGGGTCTTTGATCCGAATGAAGGGCGCGTCGCGGTCGACGGCGTCGACATTCGCGATCTGACCCTGACCTCGCTGCGCCGGAACATAGGTGTGGTATTCCAGGAGCCGATGCTCTTCGCCCGTTCGATCGAGGAAAATCTGCGCATCGGCAAGCCTGACGCCACTTCCGAGGAAATCGCGCTGGCGCTGGAGCGCGCCCAGGCCGCTGGTTTCGTGGCCCGACAAAGCGAAGGCGTCGGGACGGAGGTCGGGGAGCGTGGGCGCACATTGTCCGGCGGCGAGCGGCAAAGGCTTTCGATTGCCAGAGCCTTGCTCAAGGATCCGCCCATCATGGTGTTCGACGAGGCGACCAGCGCGCTCGACGCCGAGACCGAGAAGCAGATTCAGAAGGCGCTGGAAGCCGCTACAAAGGGCCGCACCACTTTCGTCATCGCTCATCGTCTGGCGACGATCCGGAACGCGGACCGGATTTTCTGTTTTCGACAATGGCGAGATTGTCGAAACCGGCTCCTTCGACGAACTGGTTCGCCAAGGCGGGCGCTTCGCGGCATTGGCGTCGGCCCAATTGCTGACCGGCCAAACTCCCGCCGCTGCGCCGGCGGCCAGCGCCTGACGCTGGGTTTCAGATCTCCGGAGTCACCTTCAGCGACGTGACCCGATTGCGGATCTTTCGCAGGACTTCAAAGCGAAAACCGTGGAAGCTGAAGACTTGACCCGCCTCGGGAATCGCGCCGGCCTCATAAATGACGAGCCCGGCGACCGTCGTGGCTTCCGTGTCCGGCAAATGCCAGTCCATGGCCCGGTTGAGGTCGCGCACCGGAACGGCGCCATCGACGAGCACCGAACCGTCCTTTTGCGTGCGCAGGCCAAGCATGGCGATATCGTGTTCGTCGCGTATGTCGCCGACAATTTCCTCGAGAATATCCTCAAGCGTAACGAGACCCATGACCTCGCCATACTCATCCACGACGAACGCAAAATGCGTCTTGCGTTTGAGAAATGCTTCCAGCTGATCCTTTAGCGTGGTGGCCTCGGGCGTGAACCAGGGCTCCAGCATGATTTCGTCGATGTGCAATACCGAGGCGTCGCCGCCAGCGGCGTCAAGCGCGCGAAGCAGATCCTTGGAATGCAGAACGCCTATAAAGTTGTCTGGACGCTCGCGCCACAGCGGCATGCGCGTATAGGGGGAGGCCAGAACCTCTCGAATAATTTGTTGCGGGGGCAGCTCGGCGTCGATGGCACGCATCTTGGTTCTGTGCACCATCACGTCCGAAACATGCATGACCTGCAGATCGAGGACGCCGCCGAACATGTCGCGTGCGCTGCGCTCGACATTTCCCTCTTCGTGCAAGATATCGACCGCGCTCATCAACTCGTCATAGGGCGATAGAACGTTTCGGCCCTGCCCAAGTTCGACGCCGACCATTTTGAGCAGCCAGCGCACGAAAAATTCGACGGTGGCCAGCAGCGGGCCGAAGACAGATACGACTATGTTGACGCTTGGAGCGACCGACAGAGAAATGCGATCGGGATGGTTTATAGCCAGCGTTTTTGGAAGAACCTCGGCGAAAACCAGCAGCAGTACGGTCATGATGAATGTTGCATAGACCGCCCCGTGTTCTCCGAACAGGACAACCAGCACGCTGGTCGCGAAGGCGGAGCCGCCGATGTTGAAGAGCGTGTTGCCGAGCAGTAGCGCGGCGATCATGCGATTGCGCTGACGCATGAGGCGCGAGACAATTGCGGCGCGCTTGTCGCCATCCTTGTCGAGCGCATGCATGTGCGCCGCCGACGCGGCCGTCAGCGCTGTTTCAGACCCCGAGAAAAATGCCGAAAGGATCACGCATAGAATTACTATGAGCAGCGCCGTCCAGAGATCGCCATTGCTCAAGCTCGCCTCCCCGACTTGCCTTCTCGGAGTCCTTGGATGATTCCCCGCTATATTTCACTTCGCAAGAAATCGTGCACGTCGCTGGCCTCGACGGATTTTGCGACGAAGGCGGAGCCGATTCCGCGCAAGAGCACGAAAGTGAGCGCGCCTCGTTCAACTTTTTTGTCCTGATACATTGCCGCCAATATGGCCTCGGCGTCAAAGTTCCAGCCGGGTATGTCGCTAATGCGCGTCGGCAAGCCAAGACTCGCCAAATGACGCTCGCCCCGCTCCGCATCCTGACCGTCGCACAGCCCAAGGCGTTGCGAGAAGCGGAGCGCGAGCGCAAGCCCGATCGCGACGCCCTCGCCATGCACCAGGCGGGCGTTGTCATAATTGACGAGCCGCTCGAAGGCGTGGCCAAAGGTATGACCAAGATTGAGCAGCGCGCGGTCGCCTTGTTCCGTCTCGTCGGCCGCTACGATCCGCGCCTTGGTCTCGCAACTCACTGCGACGGCGCAAATCTGTTCCGGCTTGTTGTGAAACACGGCGTCGCCGTCAGCTTCCAGCCATTCGAAGAAGCGACGATCGCCGATCAGTCCATATTTGGCGATTTCGGCATAGCCGGCGCGAAATTCGCGCGGCGGCAGAGTTGCGAGCACTTCGACGTCCGCAAGAACCAGCGCTGGTTGGTGAAAGGCGCCGATGAGATTCTTGCCTTGCGGCGAGTTGATCCCGGTCTTTCCCCCGACGGAACTGTCGACTTGCGCCAGCAATGAGGTGGGGATCTGGACGAAGCGCGCTCCCCGCCTCAGGCTGGCGGCGACATAGCCGGCCAGATCGCCGACGACCCCGCCTCCGAGCGCGACGATCACGTCCCGTCGCTCGATCTTGGCGGCGATCGCCTGCTCGCAGACCTGGCCGAAGACCGACAGGGACTTGGAGGCTTCGCCTGGTTCCACGATGATCGACGTGAAACGGATGCCCTTCGCTTTCAGACTGTCCTGGAGCGCAGGCAGATAAAGCGGCGCCACATTGGCGTCAGTTACGATGGCGCAGGCGGCTCCCGGGGCGACAGCCGAGATTTGCTCGCCGGCTTCCGCAAGAAGGCCCGAACCGATCAGGATATCGTAGGAGCGTTCGCCGAGACCGACGCGTACGCTTTCTCGATGCGCCTCGCCATTGTCGGCCGGGTTCGGGCGTTGAGCGAAATGATTCATGATTTGTCTGAGTTTCCTTGATGGAATGATGGGGGCCTAGCGATAGTCCGGGAAGGCGAATGGCCAGGGCTTCGAGTGTTTCCTCGACCATCGCCTCCTGAGGCGCGTCCCGCGAGAGCACCCTTATGTCGGAGTTGGCGTAGACCGGATAACGTTCGTCCATGAGACGGCGCAGCGTGGCTGCGGGGTCGGCGGTTTGCAGGAGGGGGCGATCGCTTTTGCGCCGCACGCGCCTGAGCAAGGTTTCGTGGTCGGCGTCGAACCAGATGGAAACGCCGCGCTCGGCTATACGCTGACGCGTGCGCGGATCAAGAAATGCTCCGCCCCCGGTCGCCAAAACCGCGGGCCCTTGATTTAAAAGACGGAACAGCACGCGGCGTTCGCCATCGCGAAAATAGCTTTCCCCATATTTGGCGAAGATCTCCGGAATCGACATGCCTGCGGCGGCCGCTATCTCGGAGTTGGCATCCATGAATTTGAGCCCCAGCCTCGCGGCGAGGCGCTGCCCGATCGCGCTCTTTCCGGACCCCATCATGCCGACAAGCACAATGCAGTGATCCTTCAACGCGCCGCGGATTATATCGAGACGTGGGTCGGCCGCCCCCTGGGGCCCATCGCCGTCATGGCCTTTGATCATGGGCTGCAATCTATACTGGCGTTGCAGGAAATTCAGCTGAAAATCTTTTGCATGGCGGGTGGGTCACTGCTGCAGCATTCGATCCAGGAATGCGATCATGAACCCCGGCAAGCGGTCATCCGCAAGTTGAGCCCGCGCGCTGACCAGATGTCCACGCGCCAGCTCCGGCTCCGCTTCCTGGGAAATATGCCTTTCCACCTGTTCAAGCAGCTCTTTCGCCGGTTTCGGCCAGTCGATAACCTTCATGCAGGCGATACGTTGACTGTCAAACACGACATGCCAGCCAGGGGTGAACATTCCGCTCGTGACGTGAATGCCAGTTTCCTCGAACAATTCGCGCAGGACGCTGCCGTCGAGATCGACGCGATCTCCTACTACGTCAGCGCGATCTGGCGTGCCAGCGGGAAAATAAAGCTGTCCCGCGCAGGAGTGAGACGGCCCCATTTCACCAAGCAAGAAGGCGCCTGTCCCCCGAGCGCAAGGCGGGCATGGCGAAGCAGTTGTAAACGGAGCGATCAGGAAAACCAACGTCTCGCCACCTCAGGAACTGTGAAAATCGCACCTCGAAAAAATCGAGTTCAAGCACCCGTTGGTCCCTCGCATCCAAGCGCGTCCGTGCGCCGTTTGCAAGTAGCACCGCGCCGTCGAACAGAGCAGGGTTAAGCTTGGTTTGCCGAGCCCAATGCTCCGCGATCTCGTTTGCGGAGTTGCGGGCGAAGGGCCAATCATAATGGACAAGCCCGCACTCCAGCCGATCGACGGTCAGAATCCGCACCGCGTCCGTCAAAGCTCAAGCTCTCCCTTGCAAATTTGGACCGCCTGCCCGCCAAGTCGAATGTCCTGGAGGCGCCCTCCTTGAATATTCATGCCTAAGGTCAATCGTGACGGACGACCCATCCTGTGGCCCTGTTCCATGAAAATTTGGTGTTCGCCGTCGTCCGGGCGTTCGAATTCACATGCCGCCCAGGCGAAGGCCGCCGCCGCTTCTCCATTTGCGGGATCTTCGGCGCCCGTGTGGGCGAATAAACGGGCGTGAACCGCACTGTCCGGCTCGATGGTGTCGGATGTGTAAAGCAGCAAGCCGACCGTCTCGCCAAGGACTTCCCCAAGCAACTCTCCTGAGGGGCTGGCCTCGTCTATCGCCGTGCGCGAAATTACCGGCGCAAGCGTGAAGAGGCGATGCGCGCCATAGATGCGCGGCGCGTGGCGGCCAAAACCAATGTCGCGGGGTTCCAGCGATAAAGCCCGCGCCAGCGAATTAATGTCGGGAGGAGCTGGAGGAATTCCTGCCGCTCCAGGTTCAAGCGCGAATTGCGCATAGGCGACGCCGGCTTTGCTTCTTATGACTTCGCAAGAAAAAACACTGTTCCCGGTCTCAATCGCGACGACAACTTCCCGCCGCGAAAGGATTTCCAAGGCGCGGGTCTGGGCGATCAGCGCGGCCGCGCCGATGAGGGAATGCGCTGAAAACGCCAGTTCCGCGCCATTTGTGACGAAGGTGCGCAGGCTAACGCTATTGACCGGATCGCGCGGCGCGCACAGGAAGGCTGTTGCTGGAAGGTTGAACTCTCGCGCGAGAGACGACATTTCAAAGCCGCTGAGATTGTCGCAGCTCTCGACGACGGCCAGCGCCTTGCCATTGAATTTGGTGTTGGTGAATACGTCGAGAGTGTGAAAGCGTAACGGCGTCTTCACCGGCTTTCCATCTCGCCCTGCATTTCAAGAATGGTGATGCTGTCCCGGTATTCGATCAGTTCGACGATCAGCCCGTCCTCGACTTTGAGAAATTCGGCGAGTGCCACCAGGCCGCGGCGACCTGTTCCGCAGTGGCGCCATTCGACGGTGCGGCGGCAGGCCGCGCGGCCGCCGTCGATCACGACGTCGGACAGTGAACTGTTCAATTGCTCAAAATCGACGCCGATTGAACGCACGATGTTGGTGATCGCGTCTACGCCAATGTGCCTGCCTGCGTATGGAATGCGCACTCTGTCGCCGACAAACTCGCAGACGATATCCGGCGAGCAATATTTCCGCATCGCCGCTATATCCATGCCTTGCGGCGAAGGGAAATCGGCGAGCGCCCGCACCCGTTCCAGTATCTCTTCCCGGGTCAACCCCGGCGGGCGGGGCTCCATAAGATCCTCGAAACTTCTCAGAACGCTACGACCGAGGATTGTCGCGCCGGGAATGTCGAGAAACTCGTGCATTTCGATTACGACGTCGTTTTGCCAGCGCAGGAAATAAGCCATTTCCAGCCGGTAAACGACCCCTGTTCCACGGTGCCGCCAACGTGTGCGCCAGCGGACCGCCGCCAGATTGCCCTCAACGAGAATATCCGCGATCTCGCCGTCAACTCCTTGATATTCTTCTTCGGTCAGCCGCAGATTTGCGTGGAATTCCGCTCGCCCGTTAAGAACCCCAGGACTGAACAAGCCCTCTTTGGTGCAGTTGTAATGGACGATGACATCTTGCGAGAAATGCCCCATTAGTTGGTTGAGGTGACCGGCGAGACGGAGGCGCGTGATATCCGATATCCGGCGACGAATTTCGTCGCCGGTCAATTGGGCCGGACGTTCCGCCCCTCCATGCATTCAACGGCCTCCCGCCCCTCAGCTCCGGCTTCGGAACTGACTGATTTTTCTTTTTGCTGCCAGCAGCAGGCGTGTTGAGGTACATCCCCACAAAGCGCCCAATACTCATCATACTATGCGCTAGTTGCGGTCTTTGTCGACAAGCTTGTTCTTGCCGATCCAGGGCATCATGCCACGCAGACGCGCGCCGACTTCTTCTATCGGATGCGCGGCGTTGCGGGTCCGCGTGGCCTTGAAGGACGTCTGGTTGACCTTGTTCTCGAGCATCCAGTCGCGGGTGAACTTGCCTGACTGGATGTCCTCAAGAACGCGCTTCATCTCGGCCTTGGTCTCGGGTGTGATGATGCGCGGGCCGGTGACATATTCACCATATTCCGCCGTATTGGAGACCGAATAATTCATGTTGGCGATGCCGCCCTCATAGATAAGGTCGACAATGAGCTTCACTTCGTGAAGGCATTCAAAATAGGCCATTTCCGGCGCGTAACCCGCCTCGACCAGCGTCTCGAAACCGGCGCGGATGAGTTCGACCAGGCCGCCGCACAGCACGACCTGCTCGCCAAAGAGGTCGGTCTCGCATTCCTCGCGGAAAGTGGTCTCTATGATGCCTGCGCGCCCGCCGCCTATGGCGCTTGCATAGGAAAGGCCAAGCTCAAGGGCGTTGCCGGAAGCGTTCTGGTGAACGGCGATCAGGCATGGCACGCCGCCCCCCTTGAGATATTCGCCGCGAACGGTATGGCCGGGGCCCTTGGGCGCGACCATCAGCACGTCGAGATCCTTGCGGGGTTCGATCAGGTTGAAATGGATATTGAGGCCATGGGCGAAGAGCAGGGCCGCGCCCTGCTTGAGATTGGGGGCGAGATCGTTGGCGTAGATTTCGCCTTGCAGCTCGTCCGGGGTCAGCATCATGACGACGTCCGCCCATTTGGCGGCCTCGGCCACTTCCATCACCTTCAGTCCGGCGCCTTCAGCCTTGGCTGCGGAGGAGGAGCCCTTGCGCAAAGCCACGGTCACGTTTGGGACGCCGCTTTCCTTGAGATTGAGGGCATGGGCGAAACCCTGGCTTCCGTAGCCGATAATGGCGACTTTCTTGCCCTTGATGAGATTGATGTCGGCATCCCGATCGTAATAAACGCGCATTTGCTCTGCTTCCCTCGGCTGGCGGCGGGACGCCCCATATTGGCGTCTGTCTGACGCCCGTCCTTGGGAACGGGCTATGGGGCGTCTTTATGACGCCCGTCCCAAGGGACGGGCTATGGTCGGTGAAGTTGAAATTTGCGGCTTCTTCTACGCGGCGTCGCCGACAAGGTCAAAAGCTCGCATCCTGGGGTCAGATCGGCTCCGGTCCTCGCGAAATCGCGGCGACGCCGGTCCGGGAGACTTCCACGAGGCCGATCGGGCGCATCAGATCGACGAATTCGTCGATTTTTTCTGGCTTGCCTGTCAATTCGAAGATGAAGCTCTCCGTCGTGGCGTCGACGATGCGGGCGCGAAAGGCGTCGGCGAGCTGCAGCGCGTCGGCCCGGTTCTCGCCGCGTCCGCGCACCTTGACCATGGCCAATTCGCGCTCCAGCCCGCGCCCCCCTGCGGTCAGATCGGTGACCTGACGCACCGGAACCAGCCGCTCCAGTTGATGCCGGATCTGTTCGATCGTTTCCGGAGCCCCCGAAGTCCTGATCGTGATCCGCGAGAGATGTTCGGCGTGAGCGACTTCGGCCACAGTCAAGCTCTCGATATTGTACGCCCTTCCCGAAAACAGTCCGACGACGCGCGCGAGAACGCCGGGCTCATTGTCCGCCAGTACCGAAAGCGTGTGCGGCTCTATCTTGGATTGCGCCGTCGACGCGGAATATGGCGAGGGCGGTGAGGTTGGGGCGTTCATGGCTGTTCCGTTGTTAATGGCCACATTGGACGAGCGCGCGTGTAATCGGGCGTCCTGCGCGCTCAGACCAGCATCTTGCCTTTTTCGTCGATAATCGCGCCAAGCTCGACGCCTGCGTCGTCCGAAAGATCAGCGAGCAGCATATCGTTGTGCGCCTTGCCCGATGGGATCATCGGGAAACAGTTTTCGGATTTTTCGACATGGCAATCGAACAGCACCGGCCCGTTGTAATCGAGCATTTCCTTGATCGCCCCATCGAGACTTGCTGGATCGTAGCAGCGAATTCCCTTGGCTCCGAAGGCTTCCGCGAGCTTGACGAAATCGGGCAGCGCTTCCGAATAGCTGTGCGAATAGCGCCCGCCGTGCAGCAATTCCTGCCACTGGCGCACCATGCCCATATATTCGTTGTTGAGAATGAAGACCTTGACCGGCAGGCGATACTGGATTGCCGTCGAAAGTTCCTGGATGCACATCAATATGGAGGCTTCGCCCGCGATGTCGATAACGAGGGAGCCCGGATGCGCGAGCTGCGCGCCGATCGCGGCGGGCAGGCCGTAACCCATGGTGCCAAGGCCGCCGGAAGTCATCCAGCGGTTGGGTTCGTCGAAGTGAAAATGCTGGGCGGCCCACATCTGATGCTGGCCGACTTCAGTCGTGATGTAGACGTCGTGATTCCTGGTGAGTTCGTATAGCCGCTGCACCGCGTATTGGGGCTTGATGACCTTGTCGGAGTTGCGGAAGGCAAGGGATTTCTTCGCCCGCCACTCGTCAATCTGCCGCCACCAGTCGCCCAACTGCTGCTTTTCAGCGTGCATGGCTTCCGAGCGCCAGACGCGCACCATCGCCTCCAGCACATGCGCGCAGTCGCCGACGATGGGAAGATCCACCTTGACGTTCTTGTTGATCGAGGACCGGTCGATATCGATTTGGATTCTCTTCGAACCGGGCGAGAAGGCGTCGAGCCGGCCGGTGATGCGGTCGTCGAAGCGCGCGCCCACCGCGATCATCAGATCGCAGTCATGCATGGCGTTGTTGGCCTCGAACGTGCCGTGCATGCCCAGCATGCCCAGCCAATTGCCGCCCGAGCCAGGATAGGCGCCCAGTCCCATGAGCGTCGAGGTGATCGGGAAGCCCGTCAGCGCCACGAGTTCGCGCAGCAGCGTCGACGCGACGGGGCCGGAATTGATCACGCCGCCGCCAGTATAGAACACCGGCTTCTTTGCCGCGGCCATCATCTGCACGGCCTCGCGGATCGAGGTCATGTCGCCGTCTATCTGCGGCTGATAGGTCTTGTGATGCACATTGTGCGGCGGAGAATAGACGCCGCGCGCGAATTGCACGTCCTTGGGGATATCGACCACGACCGGGCCGGGCCGTCCGTTGGTCGCGACATAGAACGCCTCATGCAGCACGCGGCAGAGATCGTCGATGCTTTTGACGAGATAATTATGCTTGGTGCAATGGCGGGTGATCCCGACCGTGTCGCATTCCTGAAAGGCGTCGGAGCCGATGAGATGCGTCGGCACCTGCCCCGTGATGCAGACCAGCGGAATGCTGTCCATCAGGGCGTCGGTCAGGCCGGTCACCGTGTTGGTGGCCCCTGGCCCGGAGGTGACGAGCAGCGCCCCGACCTTGCCGGAAGAGCGCGCGTAGCCCTCCGCGGCATGCGCCGCGCCTTGTTCATGCCGCACCAGAATATGCTGCACGGCTTCCTGCTGGAACAGAACGTCATAGATCGGAAGAACCGCGCCGCCCGGATAGCCAAAGAGAATATCGACGCCATGATCCTTCAGGGCTTCGACCACCATTTCAGCGCCGGTCATCTCTTTCAACATCGTCTTGCTTTCCGTTTTTTGTGCGTTCTTCTTAAGCCGTGGCGAGTTTCGGGCAACAAAAAAGGCCCACTCGGGGCCTTTGGTCAAGCGCCAGTCCCGGACAAACCCGCTAAGCGGGGCCCGACGACGGCGCGAAAGGTACGAGGAGCGTGCTGCTCATTATCTTGGCCCGGTAGAATTTATCTTCGATCAAATTAAGCGAGAGCGGTCCGGGGGTCAAGCCGCGCTCCACGCCTTTCGGTTTCGCAAGAGTCCGGATGCTCTCAACCGGCGGCTTCGGAAAGGAAACTCGCGCCGCGGCCAATCACCGCGCCGAGCGCCACATTCTCGCGGGCAAGGCGTGCGATCAGGCCCTGCTTGATGCTGGCGACAAGGCCGGGGCCCTCATAAACGAGCGCCGAATAAAGCTGCACCAGGCTGGCTCCCGCTTCGATCTTCGCGAATGCCGCTTCGGCGCCGTCCACGCCCCCGACGCCGATCAGAGGAAACTGCCCCTCGACCCGCAAAAAGACCTGGGCCAGCCGCTGGGTTGACAGCGGGAACAGCGGCGCGCCGCTGAGGCCGCCCGCCTCCTTCGCGAGAAGGGAGCGAAGCCCGGAGGGGCGCGATATAGTCGTGTTGGAGATGATCATCCCGTCGATGCGCGCATCGCGCGCGACGCGAACAATGTCGTCGAGTTGCGCAAGCGCGAGGTCGGGCGCGATCTTCAATAGAACCGGGCGGCGCTCGGGGGCGGCGTCCCGCGCTTCCAGCACGCGGGCCAGAAGGGCCGAGAGCGCTTGTGGCTCCTGCAGGTCGCGAAGGCCCGGCGTGTTGGGCGAAGACACGTTTATCGTGAAATAGTCCGCGACCGCAGCGAAGTTGCTGACGCCCGCGACATAATCTTCGATCCGGTCCGCCGCATCTTTGTTGGCGCCGACATTGACGCCGACGACGCCGTTTCTGCGGCGGGCCGCGAGGCGCTTCAAGGCTGGCGCGTGGCCCTCATTGTTGAACCCGTATCGGTTGATGACGGCGCGATCCTCGACGAGACGAAAGGCGCGCGGACGCGCGTTGCCCGGTTGAGGCCGAGGGGTGAGCGTGCCCACCTCCACGAAACCGAAGCCCAGTCCCAGGGTTGCGTCGAAAACCTCGGCGTTCTTGTCAAAGCCGGCAGCCAGGCCCACTGGATTGGGAAAATGAAGCCCGAAGGCTTCAACCGCCAGACTGGGGTCATCCGGCTTCAGCTTCGTTGCGGGCAGGAATTTAAGGGCTGCGATGGTCGCGCGATGGGCGTCCTCCGCGTCGAGCAGGCGCAGCGCTCTGGTCGCGAGGCCTCCAAAGGCCTGGATCATAGCGGGAGACCTGAAAAGTCGTGGCTTCCGTCGGCGCAAAGAGGCAGAGGCCTGGCCCATGAAACGGCGGAAAGCGGCAGCTCGCCATAGAGATGAGGAAATAAATCGCCTCCGCGCGAAACTTCCCATTTGAGCGCTGCGCCGAGCATTTCAAAGTCGACGGCGACCATCAACAGGCCGTCCTGCCCGGCGTAGTGACGAGCGACGGTTTCCTTCACCTGCGCGGCGGTGGAAAAATGGATGAAGCCATCGGCGAGATCGACGCCGGACCCGCCAAACCTCTCCTTGGCCGCTCGCCAGATGGGGTCGGCGACGATTTTGTAGATCAGCGTCATGCGGCCTCTATTCGGCTGCGGCGGCCTCGGGTTTGGCGCGACTGGGGAGGCGCGCCACCATTGACAGCAAGGCGCGATCGCCCAGCGTCACAAGCCTTTCCCCGCGATTGAGCCATTGCACAGCGTCCTCGATCGTTTCCGCGTCCGCGAGCTTGGCTTCGGCTACGGCGCGGTCGGCGGTGATCTGGCCGCGCTGACGCGGCCTGCGCGCCGGCAGCCAGGCCTCGTGCAGGGCGTAAAGTTCAGGGTCGTCATGAATAGCCTGGAGACCGTTCACCTCGTCTTCGTCCGCTCGCGCCAGCACTTTGGACAGGGCGCGGCCACGCTTGGCTATATGCGGCGTGTTGGTCTCCTCCGGCGTTACCAGCACCCCGGCGCGCCTGAACACGAGGCCCAGCCAGCGTTGGCTGGTCAGCCAGGAGATCGGGATGGCGAGAATGAGACCCGCGATAGTGGGCGACATCCATGCGACCAGAGAGGTCGAGATCATGAGGCCTGCGACCAGGGTTAGCACGCCCAGCGCGACGTGTGACCGATGGCGGCGCACAATCGCGGCCAGTGGCACCGAGCCGTCGTCTCGCCGCTGCGGATCCCAGCCTGTGTCGAAGCCGAAGACGATATGCACCACGTGGCCCGTCTGAATCAGCATCATGATGGGCGCCAGCAAGGCCGAGAGAACGATTTCGAAGAGCGTGGAAATCAGCAGCATCACCACGCCGCCAGAACCGCGCCGCGTCTCCGGATCGTGGATTGCTACGATGAGGCCAAAGAATTTCGGCGCCAGCAGAATCCCCATGGTGAGCGCGAACAGTTCCAGCGAGCGCTCCGCGTCGAAGCGCGGCCAGGTAGGGAAGAGCGTGAATTCAGACGAAAAATATTCCGGCCGGAAGTAACTCGCCTGAAAAACGATGATGATGCCGATGAGCAGTTGCAGCAGCCACAGGGGCGAGGTCAGATAGCCAAAAATGCCGGTAAGGAAATGCTGACGGGTCGCCCAGTGGAACCCCCGACCGAATAATACGCGGACATGCTGCAAATTGCCCTGGCACCAGCGCCGGTCCCGGATCGAGAGGTCGATCAGCGACGGCGGGCTCTCCTCATAGGAGCCGCCCAGCGTCGGCAGCATATAGACGGCGTAGCCAGCGCGCCGAATGAGCGCCGCCTCAACGAAGTCATGGCTCATGATGTGGCCGCCCCACGGCGGGCGGCCGCGCAGGTCGGGCAGGCCGCAATGTCGGGCGAAAGCCTCGGTGCGGATGATCGCGTTGTGTCCCCAGTAGTTGCCGTCCCGCCCCATCCATTCGGAAAGGCCGGCCGCGATGACCGGGCCGTAGATGCGGGCCGCGAATTGCTGCACGCGGGCAAAAAGCGTGTTTCGGTTGATGATGAGGGGCAGCGTCTGGATGATGCCTGAGTCGGGGTCCGCCTCCATCGCGGCGGCCAGTTGAACGATGGTCGCGCCCGTCATCAGACTATCCGCGTCCAGCACCACCATGTGATCATAGGCGCCGCCCCAGCGCGAGACGAACTCCGCGATGTTGCCGGCCTTGCGGCTCGTGTTCTTTTCGCGCCGCCGGTAGTAGACCCGTGCGCCCGCATCCCCTAACCGGCGCCGGATGCCGATGAAGGCGCGCTCCTCGGCGATCCAGATGTCGGGATTTGTGGTGTCCGAGAGGAAAAACCAGTCGAAATGCTCAGCCAGTCCGGTCGTCTGGACATCCTCGAAAATCGCTTGCAAAGCAGCGAAAACGCGGCTCGGCGCTTCGTTGTAGATAGGCATTACGACGGCGGTCTTGGCGGCTAGTCTGGTCGGCGCGGCGGGCGGTGGCGGTCGGCGTAGCAGGGAAATCATGCCAACGATGCTGCTGGAGAAGGACAGCGCGATCCAGGAAAAGTTCAGCACGAACAGGCCGAGCAACGCCCATTTCAAAGTCGTGACGCCGCCGACGTCGATGACCTTGTACATCTCGTGCGCGCCGAAAGCGGTCAGCGCGGCGCCTCCGCCAAAGGCGACGAGCCGCGCCAGCCAGGGCGCGAAGGCGTTATGTGGCGCGGCAGGACGGCGCCTCTGTCTGCTATCGTATTTGAAAAGATTCTGCGCCGGCATCGACAGTCGGCTTTCAACCGGTGTCGGTGGCGAACGCACCACGTCGTCCGAAGGGGCGGAATCGCCGTTAGCCGACGAAACATCTGCAATCGCTTGGTTCAGGACGTCCATCGATAAAGCCAGGTCTCGCTGATCGGGTCATCTCCCGATTGTAGGACGAGCCGAAGCTCGCAAAAGGTTTCGCCGCCAGGGTCGACATCGAACACCACCCGGCAAGTCTTCGTTTGCTCGTTGTTGTAGGTGTGAATATTCGTCGCGGCCCCTGGAGAGGTTGTGAGCGCCGCTTTGAGCGTCGCCACGCGCGCGGGGTCGCCAAGCACTTCGCCTGAAAAAACGACGACAAAGCGGCGGAGTTTGGGCGCCGGCGCGCGGCCGCCTCGCGCGTCGGTCACATAGGCCATGGGCGGACGCGCCGGCGGCTCCCAGCACCAGAATTGGCGGTAGGCGAAACCTATCTCCTTGGCGGCCGTCAAGAGCTGCTTGGGGCGCCAGTAGGCCATTATGTTCTGGTTTACTTCCAGACTCGGACGGGATCTCAACCAGTTGCACCGAACCTTCGCCCCATTCCCCCAAGGGCTCGATCCAAAGGGACGGACGGCGCTCCCAATGCTGCTCGTCGTCCTGATAGGCGCTGATGTCGCGGTTGCGCATCAGAAAGCCGAAGCCCTTGGGGTTGGCGTCCACAAATGACGACAGCTGAAGGTTGTTGCGGTTGGACAAGGGACGCCAGAGCCACTCGTCCTTGCCCGTCAGCATCTGGAGGCCGTTCATTTCCGCCACCGCGGGTCGGATGTCGTCGGTGCGGCGCCGGTCGAGCGGGGTGTATAACGAAGCGCCGGCGAGCCCGGCAATGCCGATATGATCGAGTTCCACGCGCGGAAAAAGCGTCAGTTCCGTATCGACGATCGTGGCTTCCCCCGGGCGCAAGGTAAAGCGGTAGGCGCCGGTGACGCTTTGCGAGTCGAGCAGGGCGTGGATGACAAGGGTATTGTCTCCAAGCGCGGGTTTCTCGATCCAGAAAATCCGGAACGCCGGAAACTCCTCGCCCCTGGGGTCCGCTGTGCAAATCGAAAGTCCGCGAGCGCTTGTTCCAAGGTTCTGGCCAGGGGCGCAGGCCCGATAGAAGCTGGCGCCTTGAAACATCGCCACCTCCGCCTCAGGGCCGCCATTTTGCGCGCGCAGAACGCGAAAGCCCGAAAAACCCATGTCCGGCAATTTTTCGGGGACTTTCAGCCCGCCGTAGTCGAATTGCGCCTGATCATAGGCGATCCGTTTCGTGACGCCGCCCTCGACGATGAAAAGTTCGACCGGCGTGGTGAAAATGGGCCCCCGATGCAGCGGTTCGAACGAAAAGCCCTTATTCTCGCCCGCCCATACTGCGGCGCCCGGCTTCATCTTTATGCCGACATATTGCTCGTAGCTGAGAGCGGCGAAAGGCTCGCGCAGATCATTGGCGGGCGCCGCGAAGGGCTTCTTGGCGAGCGAGCGGGCAAGCTCCAGAACGTTGTCGCGAGAGAACGCCGGAGCAGGGGCGGCTGGAGTTGGCGCGGGATCCTGAGGCGCGGCTATGGCGGGGGCGATACCGGCGGCCAGCGCGCCCAGCGCGGCTCGCAAAACATCTCTACGTTCGACCATAAGCTCTACAAACCCGAGGGAGGCGCGGCGGGACATGTTAAGTTAATCCAATCTATACAAGAACCATCGGGATTCGAAACGGCTTTCTTAATCGGTCCGCGATAATTCAGGGCGAAGCAGCGGCCCTGCGGCAAAATTCCGCACCCTCGGTCGTCCTGCGGCTTCGAAACTCGCAAAGAGCTGATAAAAGGGCGTCGTCTTTCGTCCCTGTTGATCCGAAAGGTTTTCGCGCGCAAATGCCAACTAACGAACACCGCCGCCGGGCCCTTGCCGTCGTTCTCGCCGCTGGCGAGGGAACGCGGATGAAATCCGATCAGCCAAAAGTTCTGCACAAGGTGGCCGGGCGCTCGATGCTGGCGCACGTGCTGGCGTGCGTCACGGGCGCGGATGCGCAGAGAGTAGCCGTCGTGATTGGACCCAGTCGCGAGGACGTGCGCGGAGAGGTTCTGAAACTCTGCCCTGATGGCGATGTATTCGTTCAGGATCAACGGCTCGGCACCGCCCACGCGGTTCTCGCGGCCCGCAACTCGATAGCGGAGGGGGTAGACGATCTGCTAATTCTCTTCGCGGACACGCCATTGGTGACGTCGGCCACGGTCCTGGCTCTGCGCGCCGCGCTCCAGGAGGGAGCGACCGTCGCCGTCCTGGGTTTCGAGGCGGCCAATCCATTCGGTTACGGGCGCCTGATCCGGGACGAAGCGGGGCGGCTTGCGGCCGTCCGGGAGGAGAAAGACGCCAGCGATGCGGAGCGGGCGATCACGCTTTGCAACGCCGGACTGATGGCGCTCGACGGGCGGCGCGCGCTGGAGCTGCTGGGCGCGGTCGGCGCCGCGAACGCGAAGGGCGAATATTACCTCACCGACGTCGTGGAGATCGCCCGCGCGAAAGGTCTGGAGGCGCGCGTCGTCATTGGAGAGGAGAGCGAGGTTCTTGGCGTCAACGACCGTGTCCAGCTGGCGCAGGCGGAGCGCATCGCGCAGGACCGGTTGCGCCGTAAAGCGATGACGGGCGGCGCCACGCTGATCGCTCCGGAGACGGTCTTTCTCTGCGCGGACACGAAGATTGGCCGAGACGTGACGATCGAACCCCATGTCGTGATCGGCGCAGGGGTGGAGATTGCCGACGGAGCTGTCATTCACGCTTTTTCTCATCTGGAAGGGGCCCGCGTTGACGCCGCCGCCAGCGTTGGCCCATTTGCTCGGCTGCGTCCCGGCGCAAATCTTGGAGCTGGAGCCAAGGTCGGCAATTTCGTGGAGATCAAGGCGGCCAATCTCGGCGTCGGCGCGAAAGTGAGCCACCTTACTTATATCGGAGACGCGGACATCGGCGCGAACGCCAATATCGGAGCGGGGACCATCACCTGTAATTACGACGGTTTTTTCAAGTATCGCACCTCGATCGGGGAGGGGGCCTTTATCGGCTCCAATTCGTCGCTGGTTGCGCCGGTGAATATCGGCGCTGGCGCTTATGTGGGCTCGGGTTCCGTCGTGACGAAAGACGTGGGCGTCGACGCGCTCGCGCTCGCGCGGGGCAAGCAGGTCGAAAAATCGGGATGGGCGGAGACCTTCCGGCAGGCGCAGCGGATGAAGAAAAATCAGAAGGGGTGAGTTCCGGCCTTAACCAAATTCACGAAGCAGCCTCAGGGCCTCGTCGCCTTGGCGCCACTCGTGCTCTTGCGTCTTTTATCTTTTTGGAGACCGTGTATGTGCGGCATTGTGGGAATTCTTGGGCGCGAACCGGCCGCCCCCGCGTTGATCGAGGCCCTGCGGCGGCTGGAATATCGGGGCTATGATTCCGCGGGCATAGCGACGCTCGAAGATGGCCGCCTGACCCGGCTGCGCGCCAGCGGCAAGCTGCGCAATCTTGAAGATAAACTGAAAGATGCGCCGCTCAAGGGGCATATCGGCATTGGCCATACGCGCTGGGCGACGCATGGGCGCCCGAACGAGGTAAACGCCCATCCCCACGCCAGCGACAATGTGGCGGTGGTTCATAATGGCATCATCGAGAACTTCCGCGAATTACGCGAAGAGCTGACCGCTAAGGGGCATGTGTTCGCCACGGAGACGAACTCGGAGGCCGTCGCTCACCTTGTCGCCGAGGAGATGCGACAGGGCGCCGAGCCGCAGGCCGCCGTAGCCAAGGCTCTAGGGCGACTAAAAGGCGCCTTTGCTCTCGTTTTCCTGTTCGAAGGCGAGACAAATCTGCTGATTGGCGCAAGGCGCGGCTCTCCGCTCGCGGTGGGTTTCGGCGACGGCGGCTCTTATCTTGGCTCCGACGCCCTCGCGCTTGCGCCTTTCGCCAGGGAGATCGTCTATCTCGACGAGGACAACTGGGTCGTTCTGACGCGCGAAAAAGCAACCTTCTTCGATGCTTCAGGCAGTGTCGTCCAGCGCGCGAAGCGGCCGTTGCAGGCTGGGTCGCTGATGGTCGACAAGGGCAACTACCGCCATTACATGGCGAAGGAAATTCACGAGCAGCCGGAAGTGGTCGGGCGCACGCTGGCGCATTATCTCGATCTCGCCAATGGAACGGTGCGCTTGCCGTTTGATATTGGTTTCGACGCCAAGGCGCTTTCACGGGTGACGATCTCGGCTTGCGGCACCGCTTTTTACGCCGGGCTCCTGGCGCGTTATTGGCTGGAGCGCTTCGCGCGTCTTTCTGTGGACATAGACATCGCCTCGGAGTTTCGTTACCGCGAGGCGCCGTTGCCTGAAGGCGGCCTGATGATTGTTGTTTCGCAATCCGGCGAGACGGCGGACACCCTGGCCGCACTACGCTACGCCAAATCGCAGGGCCAGCACATTCTCTCCATCGTCAACGTCGACACATCGACCATAGCCCGCGAGAGCGACACCGTTGCGCCGACGCTGGCGGGGCCGGAAATCGGCGTTGCGTCGACAAAGGCTTTTACGTGCCAACTCGCGGTCTTCGCCTGTCTTGCGCTTGCGCTGGGCCGGGCGCGCGGCGTGCTGACCGAAGCGCGGGAAAAAGAGCTCGTCGCCGAGCTTATCGCGACGCCGGGCATGATGGCGCAAGTGCTCAAGGACGAGGAGCGGCTGGAGCCGGTCGCGCGCGACGTCGCCAGGGCTTCGAGCGTGCTCTATCTCGGTCGAGGCCCATCCTATCCCTTGGCGCTCGAGGGTGCGTTAAAGCTGAAGGAATTGTCCTATATTCACGCCGAGGGCTACGCCGCTGGCGAGTTGAAGCACGGTCCGATCGCGCTGATCGATTTCGCCATGCCAGTGATCGTGCTCGCTCCGCATGACGCGAGCCTGGAAAAGACCGTTTCCAACCTGCAGGAGGTCGCCGCGCGCGGCGGACATCTCATTCTGGTCGGCCCTATGAGCGCGAAGATCGCCGCGGCGGCGGAGCTTGCGGGCTTCGTTGAAATGCCGGAGACGGCCGCAGGCGCTTTCGCCGCGCTGGTCTACGCCCTGCCGGCGCAGCTTCTCGCCTATCATGTTGCGGTTTTCATGGGCAAAGACGTGGATCAACCGCGCAATCTCGCCAAGAGCGTGACTGTGGAGTGATTCGAATTTTCTCACCTCGCGGCGTTCACACGGGGCGATGGTTTAATGCCGGCGCCGCGCAAAAAACCGTTCGTGTGGAAATGCCGCCTGGCATCAAATTATGCTTCGTGATCAATCAGAAGCAGGCATCAGCTTGATGGGGTGGCGCAGGGTCCGCTCGCGCGGTTATATGAGTATAACTTGATGCAAGAGCTGCGCTATGGTAACAACGTGATCGAAGATTCCTTAAGGCAAGAGCTGTTCTGTAAATCGATAATCTAGTGTTAGCTTTTGTTGTGATTGATTGTTTTGGCGAATCGCGCAGTGTCAAAATATCGTGCATTAGTTTCGACAATGAAGATCTTTCTTGGCTCGATCAGCCTTGCATCCCTCAAATTTGGCTTGAATTGCACAGGCTGATTAATTGTTTGTGTAATTATATGATTTCATTGTTTTTTATGGCCTGTGTGCGAAGTTGCATGAGCCAGTGCTCTTTCGTCGGCCCGAATGCGATACGCACAGAGAAAGTCGGCTATGATCGTTCGGCCTCTCAATCGACCCGGTGCGGACACATGGTTTTTTTGACTTAATATCCAATTGTTGGAGCGATAAATTGCCTCGAAGATTTTATTCATCATTTGCCGCCGCTTTGGCTTGCTTGCTTTTTGTCGCTCCGGCGGCAGTCGCTCAAGAGCTTCGGAATTCAAATTCCGCACTGGCGAAATCCTTGTCGCCGCCAATCCAGCTTGGCGGCGTCTTGAAAGACAGTGCGATCTGGACTGCCTACCGCACCCAGTTTCTCGACCAAAGCGGCAGGATTGTCGACACCGGGAACAATCGCATAAGTCATAGCGAAGGCCAGGGTTACGGCATGTTGCTGGCCGTCGCGGCGGCGGACCGAGCAGCTTTTGACGCAATCTGGTCATGGACCAAAGGACATCTGTCGGTACGAGCCGACAGATTGGCGGCTTGGAGTTGGTCCGACGGCGCAGGGCAGGCTTTTGACAACAATAACGCAAGCGACGGCGACATTCTGATTGCCTGGGCCTTGGCGGAAGCCGCCGACTTTTGGGAGAACCCGGACTATTTGAATGAAGCGCGCGCCATCACCAAGGACATTGTCGAGAAATCCATACGCTCAAGCAGCAATCACGGGCCCATATTGATGCCCGCGACACGAGGCTTCTCCGCGAACGAGCAGTCCGACGGTCCTGTCGTCAACCTTTCCTATTGGGTGTTTCCTGCTTTCGCGCGTTTGGCGCAGGTAATGCCAGGCTATGATTGGAGCGGCTTGAGTCAAGCGGGGATCGATCTCTTGAATGCAGCGCGTTTCGGAGATCGGCGAGTTCCCCCGGACTGGTTGTCGTTGGGCCAGCGGACGCTTTCGCCCGCAGGGGGCTTCAACGCAAGATTTGGATATGACGCGATACGGATCCCGCTTTATGTGTTCTGGGCCAATGCGGCTACGCCTGAAAGATTGGGTGCGGTCGCTAAAGCGTGGCCTGTCGAATTGTCTCACATCACTCTCATCGATCTGGAACCAGGCGCCAAAAAAAGCGCGAGTGTGACTCTCAGCGAGCCTGGATACCGCGCTTTGGCGGATATTGCTCATTGTGCTGCTTCAAATCGGCCCTACCCGGATGAGTTTTATCAGTTCAGGAAGAACCAGAATTATTACCCGGCAACCCTCCATGTCCTGTCAATTATCGCCGCGACGATACAGGGTGGTTCATGCGTGGACCGAGCAAAATTGGAGCAGATCGTCTCGCAATCCTGGCGTCCGAATCTCGGCTCCTTGGAGAAACTGGACTACCGGTCTCAAGACGCGCGGCGCGGCGGCCTAATTCAGCAAGCGTCACTCGCTCTGAGCAAGACAATTTCGCTCGAAGAAAAAGAACCAGATATTACCGTTCATGAAAATGAAGGTCTGGTGTTGTCCCTGCGTTACATTGGCGGAGCCCTCGTGCTGCTTGGAGCTCTTGCTTGGTTATTGCGCCAGCGAGGGAAAAAGACCCCGGAATCATGGGTCGATGACAAGGAGAATCTGATTTCGCAGGCGATGTCAGCCATTGGCCCTGCCATCGACAAGAACCAGTTCGCCTTGACGCCAAGAAGCCTTCCCCAGAGCCCTTTTACGCCAACGACCGATGTGGTCACCCTTGGAAAGCAGATCGAAATCGCCGCAGCCGCCTGCGTCCGGTTTAGCCGTACAATCGGGTTGATCTATTTTGAAATCCCGTCGCTTCCCGCACTCGACCGAGTGCATGGAATCGCCGCGGCGGAAGCAATCATCGACGCGCTCGCGGAAAAGATTCGTCGGGCGTTGAGGCCGACGGACCATGTCGCCGTAATAAATCGCAATCAGATTATCGTGTGCATCAGCCTGTTGGCGAATGCGTCGGATTTGAAAAGCGTCGCGGCGCGCATTTATGCGCTCGCGCAGCGTCACGAATTGGGAGATAGCAGCGGCCTGCCCTATCCGCCCGGCTACGCCATTTATCCGTTGAATGGCTATGACGGGGCGTCATTGATAGAGGCGGCGCGAGAGGATTTCCAGGGCGCCCGGATGAAAATCATGTTCCGCCTCTGATTGAGGAAAAAGCGACGCCGGCCCTTCCCACGTCCGCGAAGAAACGAGCGAGTCGCAGGACATTCCGCAAGAAACCGCCTTCTTCGGACACGAAAGAGCCGGGCGGCGAGGCTTAGTCTGGCGGATCTCGTTTCCGCATCGATTGCGCCGTTGTTTGCGACGCGACGGCTTGCCGGACCTTATCCGGCCATTGCCCAGGTTGCAGGAGCCGACAATCTCCAGACAAAACCTTCAGGGGGGAAATCCAGCGTCGTCTCGCCGTCGAGTGCTTGTGGAACCAGGCGTTTGATCACTTTGTGACCAAAACCTTCCCGTCTTGGCTGAGCCACCGTGGGACCGCCGCTTTCCCGCCACTCCACAAGAAAACGACCGCCTTCAAGGCGCCAGCTCAATGCTATGCTTCCGTGCGTGCAGGAGAGTGCGCCATAGGCCAATGCGTTTGTCGCGAGTTCGTGCAGTGCGAGGCCGATGTTTTGCGCGGCCTCTGGCTTCAGCATAACCTTTGGACCGTCGATGCGCGCATGTTCGGCGACTTCTCCCGCGCCGATGTCGAGACAATAAGCCATTTGCGCGCGAGCAAGCTCATGCATCGACGCCCCGCGCCAATCTTGTGAGATAAGTATGTCATGCGCCATGGACAGCGCCTGCAGTCTCGCCGAAAACTTTCGTTGGAAGTCCTCGATCGAATCGGATCCACGAGCTGTCTGCCTGGACATGGCCTGCACAACTGCAAGAAGATTCTTTGATCGATGCACTAACTCGCGCAGCAGCGTTCGCACATGCTGTTCGCGATGCTTGCGATCCGTGATGTCGCGGGCGGTCCCGACGATTCTTACTGCTCGTCCGTCCTCGAAGAAGGTGCGCCCACGCACCGAGACCCAGCGTTCTACACGGTCCGACAGGCCGATAACGCGATATTCGCTCTCATAATCGTCTTGGTGGTTGGGATCGATGGCCTGCTCGATGGCCTCTTTCGTGCGCCTCTTGTCCTGAGGATGCAATGCGCGTCGGAAAACATCGAGATTGGCGGGCGCATCCGGCGCGAGCCCCCACAAGGCGCGCACCCGCGCGTCGAGATGCACTTCCCCGGTAACGAGATTCCAATCCCAAATGCCCGTACGGCCCGCCTCAAGCGCGAGTTTCATGCGCTCGAGAATGAAGCTCTGCTCGTGAATGGAATCGCACCCGGAGCCGGTCGCCGGCAGGGGAGATGAGGCTGTTTCCGTCACGCAACCGTCCTTGGTTGGACTCCGCATCAAAAGACATTAGAGCGCCGATGCGCGCTGTCTCCGGTGAAAAATGCGGACGTTCAAAATCCGATGCGTCGCAAGGGCAGAATTCACGACGTCAGTCCCAACGCGCTGCGCATGCGCCTGTTCCCCGAGTGAGCGCTGGAGCTGATCATGGATTCAATTGGCGCTGCCTGCAAGCTCCAGCACCACATCCCACTCCGCGTCACTCACGGGTTGCACGGAAAGCCGCGAGTTGTTGACAAGAACCATGCCTGATAGGCGCGGCTCGGCCTTGATTTGCGCCAATGTGACTTTCGATTTCAGCTCCGTCAGCGCACGCAGATCGACCATTCCAAACTTGCCTGATTCATCCGTATGGTCCGGGTAATAGGGCTTGATCACCTCGACAATCCCGACGATCGCCTTGTCCTCGTTGGAATGATAGAAAAAGCCGCGCTCGCCGACCTTCATCGCCATCATATGCTTTTTCGCGAGATGGTTGCGTACGCCGTTCCAGAACGTTCCCTTCTCGCCAGCGTCGAGTTGCTGCTCGAATGACCAGGTTGCTGGTTCGCTCTTGAACAGCCAGTGGGCCATTTTAAAGCTCAGCTCCGACAACGCGCCGCCAAGGGCGAAGCTCGACGCGCGAAAAAGTCCAGCCTTGGCGTAAGGGTCGCTGTCGAGGAGACTCTTCGCAATTGCCTCGGTTTCGCAATCGAGGATGAGCAGCGAGCCGACCGGCTTGTCGGCTTCGTCAAGAAACGGGCCGCCCAGCTTGACCTTTGGCGCATTGGCTTCGAGAAAAGCCAGATGCGCCGCGCGCGTCGCGAGCCGCAGATCTATGCTGCCGGGCTTATCCAGACAAATGGCGGCGAATAACAAGGCATACCTCGCTTCGTTCAAGATATTACGTCGCCTTATTTCCCAGAGCGCATAATCCTGGTCAAGCGGGCGAACCCCTGGTTCCAGAGTTTATGCGCACCGTTAAGGTCGGGCAAATCGCGAGTTCGCGACGTGCTTCATGCTCTTTTGGCCGGCGCGGATTCGCTCTGCGACGCGACGGAGGCGCCGGTCTCCAGGATCCGCGTGGCAAGGTCGGAGATTTCCTTGCGCAACGCGGTCACATCCTGCGTCGTGAGAGCATCCGCGCCGCCATCGACCGCTCGTCGTCTCGCGTGGTCGGCGCGGAGCGCCTCCACGGCGCCCTGCAACATGGAATTATCGGCGCGAGCGGTCTCCAGCCGGTCGGCGTGGTCTCGCGCCTCCGTCCGCGCCTGACGCAGGGCGCTTTCGAGGTGAGCGATCTCGCTTTCATGCTTTTCGCGATCCTCCGTCGCTTTCGCGCGGGACGCAGCAAGATTCTGCTCGAGAGAAGATTTGGCGATTGAGACGGTCTGGAGTTCTCCGCTTACGCGCGCCAGTTCCGCATCCACGTCGCCGAGGCGTTTCGCTTCAGCGGTCAACTCGGTGAAATCGCTCTTCAATCGCTCCAGTTCGCGCCGCAGATCGGTGTTTTCCTGGTGAAGATCCCCGATCTTCGCCTCATGGGCGGCGACCCAAGTCAGGACAACCTCTTTTTCCCGACCGAGTTCTTCATTGTCGGTGCGAAGCGCCCTGAGACTGGCGACCCCGCGCTCCGCGCGTTCCGTAACTTCATGAAGCGCCATTTCCGTCGAACTGAGGAGATCGGTGCGCTCCACAATGGTTTTGCGGGCATCCTGCAACTGGTGCTCCAGCTCACGGCCTTCGGCCTGGGATTTCTTCAACTGTCCGTCGAGTCCGGCGATACGCGCGGCGTGACGGCCAATGTCGACGAGATCCTGCGTCCGGGAAGCCTTTACCGCAGCCATTTCCTGTTCGAGCCGCCGCTCGCGAACCGCGAATTCGGCCCGCAGCAGGTCGCGCTCGGCGATGGCGTCCTCCCGTGACAGGGGCGCCAGCATTTGAAGCCGACGCATGGACAGGCGCAGCGCTCTCCGCCAGATCGCAGGCAGAAACATCAGCATGATCAGCCCGGCGACCAGCAGCCCGAGCGCGAAATACATCGCCTGTTCGATCAACACGCGTTCGTCCTTGCCTGCCTAACGCCAATGGGAACCGGGCGTCGTCAGAGACGTTTCTAAATCAGGGCAGCGGGGAAATCAAAAGCCGCCGGGTTCGGGGCGCGGGGCGCCGCCGGTTTGACGTCGTGAAATTTCGTATAATCGAAAGTTGGCGCGCCCGTTTCGTCCATGCGGACGATATCGACATAAGAGTAATCGATCAGAATGTCGACCGCGGAATAGATGCGTCGCCCGCGCACGGATTGTTTGGAGCTTTCGTCATGACCGCTGAATATCACGATGAGGCTGGTCTCGCCGTTGAGGAAATCTTCTTCCTTCCAGTCGTGTAACGGGCTGGTCTCGTCGATGACGTGCATTATTGTCCAGCTCAACGCAAAAATCGGATTTTCGTCGCGGGTGAGCTTCAGTCGATAAAATCTGCGAAAGCGCGAGCCCTCAAGCGTTGGCTCGTTATTGCGCACCAGCCATAGTTGCGCGCTCGCCTCGGTGATGGCGTTGTGACGCTCATTGGCGAAGCGGAGCATCAGCGTGCGCTTGCCCTCATGGGACGTGATCACAAGGTTGCGCGCGAACAGCAGGCGCGCGCGTGGCTGGGCGAAGCGCGCAAAGGTCAACCCGGCTGTAATAGCCATAGAGCATATGCCCACGAAGGTCGCGACCGTAGCTACCACATGGCCATAGAGCGAGTGTGGATGCATGTCGCCATAGCCGACAGTGGCGAGCGTTTCGACGCTAAAAAAGAAATAGTCCAGGAAGGCGCCATGTCGTGCATTGGCGACGGGATCGTCGCCAAAATAGGCGCCGAGCCAATAGAGCCCGGCAAAAAGAATGTTGAAAAGCGTGAAGGCCAGCGCCAGGATCACGAAGAACATCGGCCAGCCGACAGTCATCGCGAAATGATGCTGGTCTGTCCAGAAATTGCTGGGCAACCCCTCGGTGATGATGAGCCGATCGCCCAGGCGCACGCTGCGGCTCGGGCTCCGGCCAAAGATCCTTTCGCGGATTTCACGCACGATCAGAAGGGGTTCCAGGTCGATTGCGAGGTAAATTTGAGATAGCCGAGATTAAGCCCAAGCCGCGCGCCGAGCCCCGAGCGAACCGGAACGACCACTATGTCGCCGGCGGTGAGCGCCGTGAAGCCAAAGCCTCCGATGAAATAAGCCGATCCATCCATGCCGCCGAAACGCTGGTAGATCGCTTCCACGGCGGGGAGTCCGTAGACGAGCATCATGGTGCGGTCGCCATCCGCGCCCGCGTCAAAGCCCAACGAGGGGCCCTGCCAATATACGCGGCGCCTTCCGGCGTTCCGCGTATACATCTCGCCCTCGCCATAACGCAGGCCGCCGATGAACGCGCCTCCAGCTTCCTGGCCAAGCACATAGGCGTTTGGCTTGCCCCAACGCCGCGTGGCGGTCTCGACGCCCTCCGCCAGACCGCGCGAAATTGACCCAAAAAACTTGTGGCCGCTGGCGATGACCTCATTGTCCGAGAAGCTCTCTGGACGCCCCGACGACGGTTCGTCGCGGCCTAGAGCTTCGCGCGTCGTCAACGCCAGTCCGGAGCTGGCGGCGAGATGCAACAAGGCCCGGCGCGACAATGGCGCGCGCATGGATTTCCATGAGTGGTCGGCGTCGCTCATTTAGATAGTCTCCCCTGGCGTTAACGTGTCTCTCAGCCGAATCTCGGAGCAAAGATCGCCAATGGCGCGGCGCGCAGGCGCCGCAAACAAGGCGGCGTGCGCTTGGCGGGAAGATTGCAGTTGCGTGGTTAATAAAGTGTTGCCGCGGCGGGGTCGCCGAACGCCACGAAGGGGCCATTTCGGTAATTTTGCGCGGCCTTGCCATACAGGAATGGTCCGCCGGCGGGGGTGACTACGACGCCGCCGGCTGCTCGCAGCACGGCGTCGCCCGCCGCCGTGTCCCATTCCATGGTTGGCCCGAAGCGCGGGTATATGTCGGCGACTCCCTGCGCCAGCCGGCAGAATTTCAACGACGAGCCCGCGTCTTTCGTCTCCTTGATGTTCTGTTTCGCCAAAAAAGCCTCTGTCTCCGCATCGAGATGCGAGCGGCTGACGAGCGCGGTCGCGCCGTCCGCGGGGCGCCGCCGCGTGTGCAGCGGGAGCCAACTCTCGCGGGCAGGCAGCGGGCCGCCGGGGGCGACCCTGGCGAAAAAGGCCTTGCCGCCCGCGAACCAAAGTTCGCCGAGTGCAGGCGCATAGACGGCGCCGGCCCTCGGCGTTTCGCTCTCGATAAGGCCAATGTTCACAGTAAATTCCGGGCGTCGCGCGATAAATTCGCGCGTGCCGTCTAGTGGGTCGATAAGCAGAAACGCGCCCTTCTGGGCTGGCGTCTCGCCTCGCGAGGAGCTTTCTTCCGCAATCAGCGGCAGATGCGGCAGGCGACGCGACAGTTCGGTTAGCAAGAAAGCTTCGGCCTGCTCATCCGCATCGCTGACCGGGCTGTTGTCGCTCTTGATCCGTGCGCCGATGTTCTCGGCTGAAAAGACTTTCATGATAATGGCGCCTGCGGCTACGCAAAGCTCGGCGAAAAGCTCCGAGAGCGCGTCGTGGTCATGCAATCGCGCCTCGGATTCGGTCGATTTCATCCCCATTTCGGCGTCCTCACGCGGCGAGGCCGGGCGCCCCAAAACCGACGTCTATAAATTCTCCTTGGGCGCGGTAACCCTACGCGGCCCCGGTTAATGAGCCTTATATTGACGACCTGCTTGGCGTGTCGCCCAAAAAGCTAATAGGATTGGCTCATGCATCCTTCCCACTATTGGACCGATCTCTCGACCCGCGACTTCTCCGCTCTGGACTGGGAGCGCACGATCGTGGTCGCGCCTATCGCCGCCGTCGAGCAACATGGGCCGCACCTTCCCGTGGGAGTCGACCTCCAGATCATGCAGGGCTGCATCGCGCGCGTCGTCGCGCGCGCGCCCGGCGATCTTGGCGTGCTGTTTCTCCCGATCCAGAGCATCGGCGTCTCCACCGAGCATCGGGACTTTCCGGGCACCTTGAGTTTTACGCCCACGACGGCATTTCACATCCTGACCGAGACGCTTGAGGGCGCCATCGCGGCTGGCGCTCGAAAGATCGTGCTGCTGAATTCACACGGCGGAAACTCTCCCCTGATTGCTCAATGCGCATTGGAGCTACGCGCGCGTCATGGCTTACTGGCGGCTACCTGTTCCTGGAGTCGCTTTGGCTACCCCGACGGTCTGTTTGGCGCGGACGAATTACGCCATGGGATACACGGCGGCGAGGTGGAGACCTCGTTGATGCTGGCGTTCCGTCCGGAACTCGTCGATATGGCGCGCGCAAAAAACTTTGTCCCCGCAAGCAGGGATTTCGAGCGTGATTTCACCTGGCTCCGAGCGGATCGTCCGGCTGGGTTTGGCTGGATGGCGCAGGACCTTTCAGCGGCTGGCGCCATGGGCGACGCAACTCGGGCTTCGGCGGAAAAAGGGGTCGCGGCCGCTGATTACTGGGCCACTGCTTTCATCGAGCTTCTGCGCGACGTTGAGGCGTTCGACCTGGAGCGACTGAAAGAGCGTTCCTGATAGATGGGGCCGCCCAATATTTCCTGGTCATTAGCTCCGTAATATCAGCAGATTAGTGATTGCTCCCACTGAAAATGTGACGCGATTGCGGCGCGGATCAGCCTTTTCCCGCGCAAGTCCGGGACTTTGGACACATCCCCGAAACATTCCGCTTCGACTGGACATACCCCAGAAATAGCGTTCTGCCACGATCAATCTGGCGCAAAAACGCCCTCGAAGGAGAAGGAAATGAGGAAACGCTTTTTGATGGCGGCAGCTACGGCCGTCTTTTTAATTCCGTCGCTTTCCTGCGCTATCGCGGCCGGACCGGAGCAACCGCAGGGCGAACATTATAGAGTGTCGGAGGAAGACAGGGCCGCTTTCACGGACGCCCGTATCGCGGCATTGAAGGCCGGCCTGAAACTTACCCAAGCTCAGGAAAAGAACTGGCCTACGCTCGAAACCGCCATCCGCGAGGAGGCAAAAGCCCGCGCCGCGCGTGTCGCGGAGTGGCGTGAAAAGTCCAAGGACCATGACGGACAGCATAATGCGATCGATGCTTTGCAGGCGCGTGCGAAAGGCCTGGAGGCGCGCGCCGCGGAATTGGTGAAGCTCGCGAGCGCCGCCAAACCTCTGTACGACAGTCTCGACGATGGGCAGAAGCATCGTTTCGGCGTGCTATTGCACGCGCTTGGCGGCCGGGGACACGGCGGCCATTGGGGACATCGCGATGGCTGGAGCAAGTGATGCGCGCAAGGGCGATAGCATCATGTTGAACGCGAATTTACGACGGAACCCGCCGCGACCCTGGGCCGAAGCCATGGATATCAGTTTGGCGGCGCGGCGGGTGAAGAATAGATGGGAATCCAGCTGGAGAGGATGATGAGCGATTACATAGCCGTGATTGCGGCGCTTCTTGTTTACGGCTCCTTCTTCTATTTTATCTGGACAATGCAGTGACGGACGCCAGCACGAATTTCGTAATATGACATGGTCCGCGAGGGAACCTTCGCCGCAGCGTGCGTGACAAAGGTCGCTGGAGTGATAAATTCGCCGCAAAACTACCGGCTACTCGTGCGCGAGTGGTTCGCGTGAGTCTGATGAAGGCGCGACATAGAGAATGACGTGACAGAAACCCTATCCATTCTGCTCGTGGAAGACGACGCCGAAATTGGCGATTTGATCTCTCGCTACCTGAAAACTAATCAAATCGACGTCACGGTCGTCATGAATGGCTCGGCTATGGACGCCGTGCTCGCAAGACGCGCCTATGATCTGGTGATTCTGGATATTAATCTGCCCGGCGAGGATGGTCTTTCTATCTGCAGGCGATTGCGGGCGGAGACAGCTCTGCCGATCATAATCGTGACGGCGAAGGGCGACGATGTTGACAAGATTATCGGCCTTGAGATGGGCGCGGATGATTATGTCGCCAAGCCCTTCAATCCGCGCGAATTATTGGCTCGCATCCGGTCTGTGCTGCGACGCGCGACCGAACCAGACCGGATCGACGCGGACGGCAGTCGTCAAAGCTACCGATTTTCCGGCTGGACTGTCGATATCTCCGCACGGGAAGTGGTTGCGCCGCAGGGCACGAAGGTCGCCGTGACAGGCGCGGAGTTCGATTTGCTGCACGCATTGTGCGAGCACCCAAATCGGGTGCTGACGCGCGACCATCTGATCAATTTAACCCATGGTCCAACGACTGGCCCCTTCGAGCGCAGCATTGATACGCTTATAAGCCGCTTGAGGCAGAAAATAGAGTTGGACGCGAAAAGCCCAAAGCTTATCCAGACCGTGCGCTCGGAGGGATACATGTTTACTGCTCAGGTGACTCGTTCATGAAGGAATTCATTCGGCGTTTGCGGCCGGATCATTTGGCTGGACAGATTGCGCTGCTAATACTGGCGGCAATTATCTTGTTCCATCTGGTTATGACGACTGTTAATTCCATAGGCAATCCCGACGAGCGTCGACCGACGGTCGAACCCGGTGAATTTCTGGCCAGCGCTTTTTGGATAATCGATGCTGCGGCAATTGATGAACGAGCCAGGACTCTAGCATCATTGAACAACATCGCTCCTCGGTTTGTGTTCTCATTACGGGATGACACATCAGCTTTATCTCCTGCGGTTTCAGACGGCGCGGATATTTCCGGTCTCAGATCGCATCTATGGGATGGCGCCCGCATTTTCGTGGCAACCACCACGAAAGACGGCTCTCCGGAAGATGTTGCCGTCGGCTTGCGCAAAGGGGGCTATGCAGTGGCCTCATCTTCGGGGGGGCGATCTGGGATTTGGATGCGCCCGCAAAGGGGCTCGCGATCCGCCGGTGGGCCATCGTTCTTCGTAAGACTTGTGGAGCGCTCCGCATTGTTTTTCATTCTTTGCGCGACCATCCTCACAGTCTGGGTTTCCAGCGCCGTTGTTGCGCCGCTGGTCAGGCTTGCCCGGGAGGCGGAGAGGTTTCCCGACGAAAGCGTCGACCGGTCATTGATTGACGAAGCGGGGCCGAGAGAAGTGCGCGATCTCGCGCGCGCTCTGAACAGAATGCAAAGCCGAATTCATGGGATGATCGAGGCGCGTAGCCACGCGCTCGCTGCAATCAGCCATGATCTGCGCACAATTATCACGCGTATTAGATTGAGGTCCGAATTCATCTCGGATAACTCGCTGAAATCAAAAATGTTGCACGATGTCGATCTCATGGATTCGATGCTTTACAAGAATTTGCAGCATCTTCGAGATGCAAGACATGCCCCGGAGCGCGGTCTCATAGACCTTGATAGCGTTCTGCAAACAGTTTGCGACCAATATATTGATCTGGGTTATGACGTGACCTTTCGCGGCGGCCAGCACCAGATTATCCTTGGGTCGCTCACCGAGATGCAGCGCGTATTCAGCAATCTTGTCGAGAACGCGGTGACCCATGCGAAAGCGGTGATCGTCACTCTGCGACAGCCTTCCCGGAACTTATCCAGATCGATGTCGAGGATGATGGCCCCGGAATAGCCGCAGGCAGAAAGAGCGCGGTCCTGGAACCCTTCGTGCGCGGCGAACCGGCCCGCAACATGAATGATCATGTCGGATTTGGGCTGGGATTGTCGATTGTGCGCTCGCTGGTCGAGGAGTCGAAAGGAAGCCTCGAGTTGCTTGACCGAGAGCCGCAAGGGTTGATTGCGCGGGTGACGCTTCCCGGGCATTTCCGAAAAATTAGCCGGACCCTCGGAATGAGGTTCCTTGCGTCGGCGCCCAGTCATTTAGCTTGGGGGAGGCGGATTTCCGATCACGGCGCGCGAGGCTGGAATATATCACAGACAATTGCTTCGACGCTGGATCGCGCGCGTTCATAGTCGGACGGTCGCTTTGCTAACGCCCTGATCATTGCAAACCCGCGCGAACTCGGGGCAGTCAGGCGTATTTCTTGTGGCGGCGCATCTTCGGAGTCGTCAGCTTCCAATTCTGCTATCTGATGCGCATTGCCGACAACGATGTCGACTTTTCCTTTGATCGAGGCGCGGTCAGTCATTGCGTGAAAAATGACGCCAGAAGCGCTGTGAAAGGATATCCCGAGGTAGTCGTCTCCGTCGACGTCTACGGTGGTGCGCAGATGCAGCGGGCCTTTCGACAAATCGAACAGACAAACGCCTTCCGCCATCATGGGGTCCTCGAATGGCAAGGGCTGGGAATTTGGAGCCGTTGCTTCGAATGTCGCCACGCCGCCGGGAGCCGTTCGCGCGGTTCGCGCCGCGTCGACCAGGCGCGCATAGGCGTCGCGTGGCGCCACCAGCGGCGTCAGCAGGATCGAAACAATATGCACGATCGCGGCGATGAGCAGCGTGGCGATCGCCCACGGCAAGAGATCGATAGCGCGATCCTTGAAATTCATGCGCAGGCCAATTTCGTTATGCTCGGAAATGTCGAGGGGTCAAAACGGGCGCCTGGATCAAGCGGCGTTTCATAGAGACGCAGGACAACCAGGAATGCCTGACCGTTTCCCGGCGACAGCCAATTGCCGGGGCGGGCGTTGCGCGCGACGGAGATGTCGAACGCGCCGCCCTCGCGTCTCAAAATTCCACTGGACGTATAGCCGTAGCGATCCGTGGGATTTGTCAGCGGCGCGCCGGTCTGGCTGGCGAGGCCAAGCGTCCAGAAGCGGGCGGAAGGCAGTGGATCGCTGATCCTGTATTCGCAGCGGGCGTCGAGCCGGGCGCCGGCGGAATCGGTCTCCGCGACAAACATCAGTCCCTGGTCCTTCCCCAATGGAGCCTCCCCCCTTCGCGCGAGGGCCGCGCGCGCGAAGGGATCGATATCCGGCCCGCCGGTTTGGGGCCATGCTGTCCAGGGACCGACGCGTAACGGCCCAAAGCCATAGCCGGAATTCAGCGCGGCCGCGGTGAGGACAAAGCCAAGCGCGAGACCGCTCAACATCACCGAGGAAGCGCGCAGATATTTGTCGAAGGGTGCTCGCAAGGGTGGCGTTTCTCTGAAATTTCTCAAGGACGCAAGCGCGCGTCGGGCCCTATTCTACAGCGCCGCCAACGGCTCGGAAACCTCCTGATGCGCTGCGTGCTCGCCGACCGCCGGAAGGCAGGAGATCCTCCACGGCGCCGCGTTTGCCGACCGGCAGGGTTTTGATTTTTGACTGGATCGAATCGAGAGCCTCCAGCGCGCCTTTCGACAAGAGTCGCGGGCCGTTGCGGCGCTCCGAGTTCAAGCGTCTTGACAGGCGCCGCGCCGGCTGTCGCTTCCGATGGGAGAGCCGGCGCCATGCCGACGATCGGCTTCAGCTGCACGCCCTGATGCGCATAGGCCATGATGTCGTGCCAGGTGCGGGCGGGCAGCGTCCCGCCGGTCATGTTGTTCATCGGCTCGCCATCGTCGTTGCCATACCAGACGCAGCCGCCCATCGTGCCTGAGTAACCGCAAAACCAGGCGTCCTTGAAACCATTGGTGGTGCCCGTCTTGCCGATCACATCAATTCCCTCGCCAAGCTGGGCGCGCTTGCCTGTGCCTTCCTCGACGACCTTGCGCATCATTGAGCCGAGTTCGACCACCTTATCGAAGGGAACCGCCTGTTCCTGGGGAGGCGCGTCGCGGTCGTGGCGATAAAGCAGATCGCCGCGACGATTCCGGATTTCGACGGCGGCGTAGGGGGTCGTCTTCTTGCCGCCATTGACGAAGGCGGCGTAAGCGGCGGAATGTTCCAGCAAATTCACTTCGTCGGCGCCGATGGGCAGCGACGGCGTGTCCTCCAGCGGCGCGGTTATGCCGAGGCGACGCGCCGTTTCGACGATTTTGGCGCGGCCCGCCTTGGGCGAGCCATTGCCGATTGCGATAGAGAGTTTTACCGCAACCGTGTTCAGCGAATGCGCCAGAGCTTCGGCCAGCGGCAGGGATCCCTTGTAGGAGCCTCCGAAATTATGCGGGCACCAATTTCCAATGCAGACGGGAGAATCGACGACAATCGTGCTGGGCTTGAATTTGCCGGTCATCAGCGCCGTCAGATAGACGTATGGCTTGAATGAAGACCCTGGTTGACGCATCGCCTCGGTGGCGCGGTTGAACTGGCTGGAGCCATAATCGCGCCCCCCACGATCGTGCGCAGCGCGCCATCCGGCTCCATCACTACCAGAGCGCTCTGCTTGACGTGATAGGAGCGCCCGTTTTCGCGCAGCATGTCCTCGACTACGGAATCTGCGTGCTTCTGCACATTGGAGTCGAGCGCCAGTTTAACCGTGAGAACCCGATCCTCGCCCAGTTTGCCCAAATCGGCGAGCTTCTGGACCTCGCCATAGGCCCAGTCGAGGTACCAGTCGGGGCTTGAGTCGGTTTTTCGGGCGACTGGCGTCGCGGGGTTGCGCTGAGCCGGGATGATCTGGGTGCTGGTCATGAAGCCGGCGTCGACGAGATTCTCCAGAACGTCGTTTGCGCGCGCCCGTGCGGCGGGCAAATTCACATGCGGCGCGTATTTTGTCGGAGCCTTGAAAAGCCCCGCCAGCATGGCCGCCTCGGACAGCGAGACGTCCTTCACCGATTTGCCAAAATAGAACTCCGCCGCCGCCTGAATGCCGAAAGTGCCGCCGCCCATATAGACGCGGTCAAGATACAGCTTGAGAATTTCGCGCTTGGTCAGGTGGTGCTCCAGCCAGAGCGCAAGGAAGGCTTCGTTGATCTTGCGCGTGATGGTGCGCTCATTGGAGAGGAAAAGGTTCTTCGCAAGCTGCTGGGTGATGGAGGAGCCGCCCTGCACGACGCCGGAAGACCGGGCGTTGACCGTCAGCGCCCGCCCCGTGCCGATAACGTCTATGCCAAAATGTTCATAGAAACGCCGATCCTCGGTGGCCAGAACGGCCTTGATCAAATAATCGGGATATTGTTCGAGCGGAACGGCGTCGTCATGCTTGATGCCGCGCTGGCCGACCTCGGCGCCGTAGTGATCGAGAAAGGTGACGGCAAGGTCTGCTCGCTTAAGCCAATCCTTGTCGCTCGTCATGCGAAAGGCGGAGGAGGCGAGCGCGAGGGCGACTATGCCCGCGCCGAGCGAGAGCGTCAGCGTTTCGCAGGCGATTTCAACGCCAATTCGAGTTATGCCTGAAACGTGGAACCGCGCCATGAAGGCGGAAAAATTCTCATATGCCTCGCGCGACTTTCGTCCGCTGTCGAACATGCTGGAATCGATCAGCGCATCGAATGCCAATAAAATCCGCGAGATGCGCTTTACGATCGGCAGTGAACTAAGACGCTTCCACAAGGCTCGATAACTCCCGCGCAAACAAGGTCTGCGTTGCGCTCCTCGAAGTTAGCACTTTTTAAACCGTCTTGACGATGGCCGTCGCAGCGCCCATTGCCGTTATGGTTTCCAATGGCGAGGCGATGCGGCATAAGACGATAATGGCCGATGAAATTGGCGACAGGGCGCCCAAGTCACGCCCGCTGTCGCAAACGCCCGACGGTGCTGAACCGTTCTGGAAAAAGCCCTTGGGCGAACTTACTCGCGCGCAGTGGGAGAGCCTGTGCGACGGCTGCGGCCGTTGCTGTCTGATCAAGCTAGAGGACGAGGATACAGGCGACATCCATCACACCAGCGTGGCCTGCAAACTTCTGGATCAACGCAGCTGTCAATGCGGTGACTATGCGGGCCGCAAGAAAATCGTTCCGGACTGCGTTCGGTTAACTCTTGCAAAGCTTGAGAAAATCCGTTGGCTGCCGCCGAGTTGCGCCTATCGGCTGCGCTTCGAAGGCAAGGATCTCCCGCCCTGGCATCCGCTTTTGAGCGGCGATCCCGAAGCCGTGCATCGGGTGGGGGTCTCGGTGCAGGGACGGGTGGAGGCGGCGGAGGACGAGGTGGACACCGACGAACTACCGGAATTCATAAGGCTGTGGCCAAAAAGATGGCCAAAGCGGGCGCGTTATTGAGACAGGCCGACTCACCTCCTGCGTTTCACATGTCCGGACTATCCGCCGCAATCGGATGATCAATATGCTTCGCGCCGAAGCAATCGCCCGCATGGTCCTATGCTTTGCCTCCCATTCATTTTACGTTCAGTCGAGAGGTCGATACTCGCCTCGGAGGCATGCGAATGTTATGGCGGGCGGCGACAGTCATGGCGGTAACGAGCATCGGAATGGTTTCGTCGGCAGTGCGCGCCGCAGCGAATGAGACCCCTCAGACTCTGGAATGCTTTTCGGTGGCCCAGACGCGCCAGAAGATCGCGGAGCACCGCCTCGTTGATCCCTTCCCGCTGATGCAGAGCGCGAGCAGCGCCAATCAGGGAGAAGCGCTTTCGACGCGGCTATGCCGCAGGGGTGAGGTGTTTCTCTATGAAATCAATGTTCTGCGGCGCGATGGCAGGGTCATGAAGATATTCGTGGACGCCGCCAGCGGCCGTCCGCATGCTGGTCGACAGGAGCCGGCGCGTCCGGAGGCCGGCCGCGCCGAGCCCGGACGGCCGGAGCGCGGCCAGCTGGAGCATTAACGCGCCGAGGCGCATAACTTTTGGAGGGGAATGCCTTGCGGCTGCTTGTAGTGGAGGACGACAAGGATCTAAATCGCCAACTCGTCTCCGCGCTTGAACAATCGGGCTATGTGGTCGACCGCGCCTTTGACGGCGAGGAGGGGCATTTCCTCGGCGAGACCGAGCCATATGACGCCGTTGTGCTGGACATCGGTCTACCCAAGAAGGATGGCGTCACCGTGCTAGAGCAATGGCGCGGGGCTGGCCGTCTCATGCCCGTGCTGATTCTGACCGCGCGCGACAGGTGGAGCGACAAGGTGCAAGGCTTTGACGCCGGCGCGGACGATTATGTGGCCAAGCCTTTTCATATGGAGGAAGTTCTGGCGCGCATTCGCGCGTTGCTGCGGCGCGCCAGCGGCCACGCGACCAATGAGATCGTCTGCGGGCCGGTGCGTCTCGACACCAAGGCGGGGCGGGTGGTGGTTGACGGGGCGCCGATCAAGCTCACCTCTCATGAATATCGGCTGCTCGCCTATCTGATGCATCATTCGGGCAAGGTTATTTCGCGCAGCGAAATCATCGAGCATCTCTACGATCAGGACTTCGATCGCGATTCCAACACTATCGAAGTGTTCGTCGGGAGACTGCGAAAAAAACTTGGCGTAGAACTGATCCAGACGATCCGGGGTTTGGGTTATATGGTCGACCCCCCGACCGAAGCTGGAAAGAGGTTAGGTTGAGCGTTTCCCCTCCCTGAACATGGATCGGGAAGCTGGCCGGCGCGCCTAAGCGCCCAGCCGCGCAGCTCCCCATGATTGGCCAATGCGCTTATCGGACTTCACGACAAAATCCATCGCGCGACGCCTTTTTTTCACCGCGGCGGGGCTAAGCTCCCTTGTGCTGCTTGTAGCCTCTATGTTGCTAACCCAATATTACAGGCGCAGCGCCGAAGACGTGTTCGAGCGACGTCTGGACGTCTATTTGCGCGCGCTCGTCGCCGATGTGTCTCTGTCGGGCGAGGAGGGGCGCAGCGGCCCCGGCCAGCTTGGCGATCCCCAATTCGAACTTGCGCGCTCGGGGTGGTATTGGCAGATCACCCGGCTGGATGATGACGCGCATGAAATCAAGGCGTCCCGCTCACTCTTTGCCGCGCAACTGCCGAAACTGGCGGATCTTGGCGTCACTCCCGAAACAGGCGGAACCCGCCACGGCGTCGCGCAGGGGCCCGACGGCAGGATGTTGCGCATAGTCGAACGCGTCATCGACGTTGGCGACGTCGGCGTCTATCTCGTTCAGGTCGCGGCGAGCACGGAAGAAACCGAACACGACATCGACCGATTTCGCTTCGCGTTGACCGTGGCTTTCGCCTTGCTGGCGATAGCTCTCGCCATCGCGGCGGCCATTCAGGTGCGCTTTGGGCTTCGTCCATTACGCATCCTGCAAGGGGAGCTTGGCGAGATCAGGCGAGGCGGTGGCGAACGCATCGCGGGGCGCTACCCGTCGGAAGTCGCGCCGCTTGTCGATGAACTGAATCTCCTGATTGGCGCCAACCGCGACATCGTAGAGCGGGCGCGCACTCAGGTGGGCAATCTTGCTCATGCGCTGAAGACCCCGCTTAGCGTCATCGTGAACGAGGCCAACGCCGCGCCCGGACCGCTTGCGGAGAAAGTGAACGAGCAGGCGACGATCATGCGCGATCAACTCGCCTTCTATCTTGATCGCGCCAGAGCGGCCGCGCGTGCTGGCGCCATCGGGTCGACAACCCAGGTTGAACCGGTTCTCAGCGCTCTGCTCCGCACTTTCACCAAGATTTGCGTGGATCGCGGCACGGTCTTTTCCGGCGCCGCTCCTAGTGAATTGTGGTTTCTGGGCGAGCGCCAGGACCTTGAGGAAATGATCGGAAACCTGCTCGATAACGCAGGCAAATGGGCCAGTCGCGATGTCCGCGTCATGGTTACGCGCGAAGCGGATCAAAGCGCTTCAGGGCGCAGCCTGTTGCTCTTCACCATTGACGACGATGGCCCCGGCCTCGCGCCGGAGCTGCGAGCCGCGGCGACCGAGCGGGGGCGCAGACTTGACGAAACAAAGCCCGGCTCGGGTCTGGGGCTTTCGATTGTGACTGACCTCGCCGCCGCTTATGGCGGATCGCTGCGGCTTGACGTCAGTCCCGCTGGCGGACTTCGCGCTCAACTCTGGCTGCCCGGATTTTGACAGGCGAGTTTCGATCCGGCATGACGAAGGCGCAAGCGACGCATTTTTATAAGGGAATGGATATGCCGAGCGCTGAATTGATCGCCCCGAAAGGGCGCTTGAAGGACTTCCAGCTTCAATTGCAGACCGTAAGAGCATTGCTGGCGATGCTATTTCTGGCCGCGTGCAATTCGTCCGCGCCGCCGCCAATCGCCAATGTCCCCGCGCCAGTGGCGGCGCCGGAGCCTCCGGCTCCGGGCGTCGTTGGTTCGGCGATTGGCCGTGACCTGGACGAAAAGGACAAATCCGCCGCCATCGCGGCTCAACAAGCGGCCGTGAACTCGGGAAGCCCAAAGAGCTGGAAGGGCGGCCATGGAGCCTATGGCTTCATAACGCCCGGTCCGGAAAATGGGGCTGGCGGCTGTCGCGACTATACCCACAAGATATTCATCAACGGACGTCCGAGCGAGGCGAAGGGGCAGGCCTGCAAAAGCGGCGACGGCTGGCGCGTCACGAGCTGACGACAAAGGGCGAAGTGAACCGCGGCATGCGCCTTTTTTTCGCCCTGTTGGGTCTGCTCGCCTTGCTGACAGCGGGCGCTTACGGCGTGTTGCGGGGGCGTGACGCGCCGGGCGACAAGGTAGAGGCGGATATCGGGGAGGCGCATTTTTCCTTCGATCCGGCCTATGCGCGCGATGAATCCACCGCGGTTGGCGGCTTCACGGACCGCCTGGCGTTTGTCGCGGTCTTTCCCGACTTTTCGTCGCCAGGGCGCGTGGAAAAGCCGTCGCCAGGCAAGTCGCGGGCGACTTTGGCGAAGAGCAAAGTGCTGATAACTGTCGCGCTCAAAGACGACGGCATGGATCCTGCGGACCGCCCCACGAAGCTTTACGCGCGCTTTTTGCGAGGGGAAGCCTTTGCTGGGCCGAACGGCCTCGTGATGCGCCATTTCGAAAATGGATCGCCTTACGACATTGAGGAGCTTTATATCGCGCCGCCCGATGGGAAGGAGTTTTTCGCTCGCTGTCCACGCAACAAGAGCGAATCCGGCGTGGTCAGCGAATTGTGTCTTTCAATTTTCCGCGTGGATGGTCTCGACGTCGAACTGCGATACGCGCCAGATTTGCTTGAACACTGGGGGGCGTTGAATGAAGGGGCGCGGGGTTTCCTCGCGCGGATAGGCGGGCAGAAAACCATGACGTCGACCCGCCCATAGAGATTCTGGTCAGCGCCCTCGCGCTGTCAAAAATCGTCGAGATCGAAGTCGAGTATCGCGATTTGCAGGGTGTAGCTCGTGGCCTTGGCGTCGTCCGCCGAGATAATCCCCAGAAAATCCTCGCCGCTATTCAACTCGACCGAATCGGTTTTGCGACCACGTGGAGCGACGGTGAGCCGATCGTTTTCAAATAATTTGCGCAAATAGGATTGCAGCACCTCTCGACCGACGGGCACTTTCATCGAAAAAGCAAAGGAGCGGTCGCCATCCTCGTCGTCCACGACCAGCGACCCAATCTGGCGCTCGCCGAGGCGCACGGCGGCGTCGTCGGGGTTCTTGGGGTCAGGCGCAACCATCACGTCTTCATTGCCGAGCGAGCGGCGCAGGAATTCCTGCAGCTTGCGCAATTCGGTCTTGTCCAATTTCGCCCCCACTTTTTTCGATCCTTAACGAGTGCCTGTGCCACGAAACCCGATGGGATCGCAAGAATCTTTGCAAACTTCGTCAAACGACAGCGGTCGCACCCATAAAAAATCGCCCGGAGAAACATCTCCGGGCGACAGGGATATCAGCGGGATCGGCGCGCCTTACTGCGCGTCGCCTTTGAGACGCTTATTGCAGTCGCTCCAGAATTTCGGCCAGGTGGCCTTGGGATCGGTCTTGCGAATTTCGGCCTTCTTGGCCTTCCATTCCGCGCCACACTGCTTCTGGCGATCATGCGCGGCAGCCTGTCCGGCGCTGACCGGTTTAGCCGGCTTGGCGGCGGCGGAAGCGGGCGTAGCTGCGGGGGCTGCGGCAGGAGCAGGCGCTGCAACGGGGGCAGGAGCAGGCGCTGCAACGGGGGCAGGAGCGGGCGCTGCAACGGGGGCAGGAGCCGGCGTAGGCGCCGCGGCGGGAGCAGCGGCTGGCGCTGCTGCGGGAGCCGTTTCCGTGACACGAGAGCGGCAGGCTTTCAGGTAATCCTGCCAGCTCTGGCCATTGAGTTGGTTTGCGGCCTTGGCGGCCTGATATTGCGAGCCGCACTCTTTCAGAACATTGGCCTGCGCCTGCGCCTCGCCGGAAGCGGCGACAGAAAGGCTGAAGGCGAACAGGCCGATGGCGGTAGACATAGCGAGACGGATTGACATCAAATTCTCCCCCTGATGGACAATCTTGCCATTTGGCAAGTTCATCCAGAATCGAAACGGTCGTCGAAAACTGCCTTGAATGCATGACCGTGGCCGCCTCGGCAAGCAGAGTCTATGCCATCCAACTTTCACGACATGACGATAATCCCAAGATCGACATGAACGCAATCTGAACCTAATTAGAGAGTGCTCAAAGACGCCGTTTTGTCGCACCAAAGAGCGTTTCGATGAAGGGCCGCCACGATGCGCGAAAAAACCAGGCGCGAAAATCCGCTTGCGTGGCGCGATGCTGGCGTGATTTTGCATGGCGATGGCAAAAGTCGGTGCCCCTGGTGTGGCAACGACCCGCTATATGTCGATTATCACGATAATGAATGGGGTCGGCCGGAGCGCTGCTCTCGGGCCCTGTTCGAGAAGTTGGCGCTTGATGGCTTCCAGGCCGGGCTTTCGTGGCTCACCATTTTGAGAAAAAGAGACGCGTTTCGCTCGGCTTTCGCGGGATTTCGACCGGAAAGAGTCGCGAGATTCGACGCGGGAGAAATCGAAACGCTGATGCAAAACAGGGGAATCGTCCGTAACAGAGCGAAGATAGAGGGCGCCGTGGCTTCGGCGCGGGCCTGGTTGGCGCTCGAGGAGGAACGGGGCTTTTCGGCTTATCTTTGGGATTTTGTCGACGGTCGGACGATCGTGAACCACCCGAGGCGCACGAGCGACATTCCCGCGCAGACTGCGCTTTCAGAGCGAATCGCCGGGGACCTCAAAGCGCGCGGCTTCAAATTCTGCGGCCCTACTATAGTTTATGCCTTCATGCAGGCGGTGGGGATGGTCGATGACCATCTGGTTGATTGCAGTCGGCATGAAAGCGCTCGGTAAGGCTTCCGGCCAGGTCGCGGCCTTCCCGGGGGACGAGGGATTTCTCCATAGGCGAGGTAGCTTGATGCAGGAAAATGATTGGGCTGCTTGCGATCGCTATATCGAGGAGCGACTGATTGGCGGCGCGGAGGCGCAAGCGGAAACCCTTCACGCGAATGCGGCGGCTGGCCTGCCGCACATCGATGTTTCCCCAGCTCAGGGGAAGTTCCTTTATTTGCTGGCGCGCTCGATAAGAGCCCGGAACATCATCGAAATCGGGACGCTTGGCGGCTTTTCCACCATCTGGTTGGCGAGGGCGCTTGAGCCCGGCGGCAAGCTGGCGACTTTGGAATACGACCCCAAACACGCCGAAATCGCGCGCTCCAATCTTGTTCGGGAAGGGGTGGATGAGCGGGTCGACCTTCGCGTTGGAGCCGCGCTTGATTTGCTCCCGAAATTATTGGCGGAGGGGTTTGGGCCCGTCGACTTTTTCTTCATCGACGCCGACAAGGAAAACAATGCCAATTATTTTGAATGGGCGCTGAAATTCTCGCGACCTGGAAGCTTGATCGTCGTGGACAACGTGATTCGCGCTGGAGCCGTCGTGGACCCAGCCAGCAAGGATCCAATGGTGGTGGCCAGCCGAGCGCTGTTCGATCTGGTTTCGAGAGAGCCGCGGGTTTCCGCGACCGCTCTGCAAACCGTCGGCGCCAAGGGGTGGGACGGACTCTTGATCGCCAGCGTCAATTGACGTTGTTGATCCCGCCGTCATTGGCCATGAAAAAGAAAAAAAGAGGGCTCGCGCCTCGCGGCCGAGCCCTTCAGTTTTTATTGGAGGCGTTCGCCGTCTTTCAGGCGTCTTCTGGCGCTGGAGCGCGCAGTTCATCTGCATTTTCCCGGGACAATAACGCCCCATCGGGCCCGAAAAACTCCGCTTCGACCTTTCTGCCGCTTTCATCGTAACGCCAATGAATGCGGGCCGCGCCGAGTCCTTTCCGTCGCGTCGGCCGTCCGTCGGCGCTGTAATAGGCCTCCTCGACCTGATTGCCGTGCTCGTCATAGCTGCGGGCAATCCGGGCCGCGCCTAGGCTCTTGCGCTTGATCGGTCGTCCATCTGCGCCGAAATAGCTTTCGACGACTTCGACGAGGTGCGGGGAGGCTGGGGAGGGCTCCACTGCGCTTTTCGCCGCCAAGGCTAGCTCTGTGGGCGCCTCTTTCGAAGGGCGACCGCGACGCGGCGGCGCCCCTGCCGTGTCCGGCGGGCTTGTTGACGTATGGAAATAGTCCATTGTTCCTGCTGACCTTGTAAAAATCCGTCGCCCCTGTAGGGGCACCCGCACTGGATGAGAGACGCGGCAGGACTCGAACGCCCTGACAGATTTCACGAATAGGACGACGTCCCCGCATTCCCCGGGAGAACGGACGTCGCAATTTACTGCGGCCTTTGGCCGCCGTCAGAGGATGGAGATTGGCGGCGCTCTGGAGCCGACCGGCAAGGTCGGCCAGGAAATCGAAAGCTGCGCTGGCGCGCCAGACCACGCGAGTTGCCCGCGCCACGCCCTGAACAGGGCGTCATCGAAAGATGACGAGGGCGGAGCGCCTGCTCCGGAGAAATGAAGCAGGCAGCATTTATCGGCATGACTGCGCGAGCCCGCCGGGACGCCTGGCGTTTTTTCTCCCGACCGGGACTCGTCATCGTTCACGCAAATGGAGTTAGCGAAAACGCCCGGCTGACCCAGCTTGGGCGTTACCGCAATGCCAACCGCAAGTCCTTGTAGTGACAAACAGATAAGCGACGAGCATAGATGCTGTCGCTGATCCGAATTGCCAAGTCTTGTCTGTCCTGTTGGCCATGATTTCGCTAACGTATGCGCTCCTCGCGCTTTGTCAATGAGCGGCGTCGTAACTTAAGGTCGCCATTCGGCGGTTTCGACACGCTGCCGCTCTTGCGTGCGCTCGTTGTCGATGACCGTCAGCAGCGCGCGCAGGGCTTCCGTCACGCCCGCTCCCGTCGCCGATGAGAGGAGCAGCAGAGGCGGCGGGCTTGCGTCGTCCGACCGAGGGGGGCCGGCGGATACCATGGCGCGCTTAAGCCGCTCGCGCTGCTTCTTGAGTTGATCGGGGTCCGCGGCGTCGATTTTTGACAGCGCGACGATTTCCGCCTTGGCGTCGAGGTCGGCGCCATAGGCCTCAAGTTCGTGGCGCACCGTCTTGTAGTCGCGTCCCGCATGTTCGCCCGTCGCGTCGACGAGGTGCAGAAGCACCCTGCATCGTTCGACATGGCCGAGAAAGCGGTCGCCGAGCCCGTGGCCCTCATGGGCGCCCTCGATGAGGCCTGGAATGTCTGCCAGCACGAATTCGCGCTCGTCCCGGCGCACGACGCCGAGGCCAGGGTGCAAAGTCGTAAAGGGGTAATCGGCGATTTTTGGCTTCGCGGCGGTGACGCTGGCGAGGAAGGTGGATTTTCCGGCATTGGGCAGACCGATGAGGCCGGCGTCGGCGATGAGTTTCAGGCGCAATACGATGGTGCGCTCAATTCCAACCTGTCCCGGATTGGCGCGGCGCGGAGCCCGGTTGGTGGAGGTGGTGAAATAGGCGTTGCCGAAGCCTCCGTTGCCGCCCTTGCAGATGACCACGCGCTGCCCGACTTCCGTGAGGTCGGCGATCAGCGTCTCCTCATCCTCTTCGAAGATTTGTGTGCCGACCGGAACTTTCAGAACCGTGTCTGATCCCCGCCCCCCGTACAGGTTCTTTCCCATGCCGTGCATTCCGGTCTTGGCCTTGAAATGCTGCTGGTAACGGTAGTCGATGAGCGTGTTGAGACCTTCGACGCATTCAGCCACGACGTCGCCGCCGCGTCCGCCGTCGCCGCCGTCAGGACCGCCAAACTCGATGAACTTCTCGCGCCGGAATGAGACGCAGCCGGCGCCGCCGTCGCCGGAGCGCACGTAAACTTTAGCTTGATCCAGGAATTTCATGATTCGTGCGTTCCGCGTTACGTGGACGTAAGTTTCGGCCGCCGTGCGCCAAACAGCGTGCGGGCCGCGCCCCGCGTCAGACGGCGCCATTCGACCTCGACTTCGCCGCCGCGCGCCGGCGCCATCAGTCGCCCCCGTCCCGCTGGAGCAAAGCCCAGCTTCTCCTGAAGCTCCAGGGAAGCGGTATTGGTCGGCAATGCGGCGGCCGCGATTTCGCCCACGGAAGTGACGCCAAATATAAGATCGACGAAAGCCGCTCCGGCTTCGCCCATGTAACCCTGCCCCCAAAAGGGCCGCCCGAGCCAGAAGCCGAGCGTCGCGACGCCCCGGCTTTCGGCTCCCTGCGCGCCGATTATCCCGATCGCTTCATCGGGACGCCGCTTCGGCGCCATCACCAGCGACAGGCCGGCGCCGCTGGCGTTTTCCGCGCACACGCTGACGATAAAAGTTTCCGCATGACGCGGCTCATAGGGATAGGGGATGTTAGCGGTCTGCTTCGCAACTTCAGGATCGCCTGCAAGCCTGACGAAAGCCTCTGCGTCGGACGCGCGCGGCCAGCGGAGCCACAACCTTTCGGTCTCCAGCCTGAAAATGTCGTCGCGCGTGATATCCGGAAACATTGCTCAAAGCTCCAGGCGAAAGTCCAAAGGCGGTCCACGGACGAAAAAGAGGAAGCGGCGACCCGCTTCCCCCTAACGGCCATATGAGGCCATTTTCCGGACTTTTTGCCTTGAGCTCTCGCTCTTGAGCGCGGTGTTCACTGAATGCGAAGACCTAAAAGTCCGCCGGGGTTCGTCGGGCCGGCGGAGGGTCTTCCTTCGATCCTCCGCCTATTCGGCGGCTATGGCTGCGGGAACGACCGTTACGCTGGCGCGCCCGCTGGTGGTCTTAAAGAGAACCTTGCCGGCGGTCAGGGCGAACAGCGTGTGGTCCTTGCCCATGCCGACATTCAGGCCGGGATGCCACTTCGTGCCGCGCTGACGCACGATGATATTGCCGCCGATCACGGATTCGCCGCCGAACTTCTTGACGCCAAGGCGTCTGCCGTCCGAGTCGCGGCCGTTGCGGGACGAGCCGCCTGCCTTTTTGTGAGCCATTGTTCCTGCTCCGAGACTTTATGAGCAGCGCTCTCGCGCCGCTGGAATGGGATCGCGCGCCTGGGCGCGCCTTTCACTATCTATAGCTCAATCCGGGTGGAATTTCCACGCCCGATTCGCGCCGGTCAGCCTTCGATCGAGGTGATCTTGACGAGCGTCAGATCCTGACGATGGCCGCGCTTGCGCTTGGAATTCTGCCGGCGCCGCTTCTTGAAGGCGATGCTCTTCGGGCTGCGCGTCTGCTCCGTGATCTCGGCGAGAACCTTGGCGCCCGCGACTGTCGGGGCGCCTATGGTGGCTGCGCCGTCCCTGGAGACGAGCAGAACTTCGTTGAAGGTGATGGCGGTTCCGGCTTCGCCTTCAAGCGCCATGACTGTGATAATATCTCCGGCGGCGACGCTATATTGCTTCCCGCCGGTCTTGATGACTGCGAACATCGTTTTTTCCTGTGTTCGTTCCGCGCTCTGGCGCTTGTGCGCCGGCCGGCTTCTTTGCAGTTGACCGAGTTTTGCTTCGGTCCGTCCTCGCGACCGGTAGGGCGCGCAAAACGAAAAACGCGGCGAAACCGCCGCGCCGAAGCGAGGATGACCTAACCCGGAGGGGGCGGATTGTCAATCTATCCAGTCACACCGCCGAGATACGGCGCGCCGTTCATTCCGCCGCAGCCTTGCCCGCAGACGGCGTAAGCCTGCAGCTTGACCCGGCAGGAGGACGGCGTCAAGCCTGCGAGTCACCGCCGCCAGCTCCTCGTCATGGATGTCGAGCCGAAGCAAATGCTCATATGTATTGCGGACATAGGCCGGATTGTCGCCGAAGGCGCCCTTCGCGCCGGAGACGAGGCGGGTCACTTCGTCCAGCGGTAGCCGTCCCGCATATTGCTCGTGTTCGCGATCAACCACATAGGCCAGAGCCGGCACGCTCGACCCCTCCGCGAAGCGCACGTTCAGGGTCTTTTCGAAATAGACCGAGGTCACCAGCTCGCGCTCGCGCAAATATGCAAGCGTTTCCTCGCGTTTGCGGGCCGCCACGCGAAACGCCACACCCTGGCAGGAGCCCCCGTGATCCAGCCCCAGCACCAGGCCGGGGCGTTCGGGCGTGCCCCGGTGAACATGCGAAAAAATGCACAGCGAGCGATGATAGCCTTGCACGTCGGCCAGCGCGCTTTCCAGGAAGTCGAATCCCGGCTTCCACATCAGCGAGCCATAGCCAAAAACCCAGAAGTCGCCATTCTGGCAGCACGACAGCTCGCCGCCGGAGCGCTGAAATTCCCCCTTGTCGCGATTCGAAGAAGCCACGCTGTCCTCGTCAGTCCAAAAGGCGCCGGCGCGCCGCTGAAGCCACTGCAAGAATAATTCCGCCTTGATGGTTTCTAGCAAGTTAAAAATTCAACGGCTTCCCCGGCCAGTAGTCGTCGTGAGGGCGGCTACCCACAACATATTGATGCAGAAAATCTTGCAATCGCCATTCTTTTGTGGCGCTCATGCGGTCATGAAGTTCCAACGTCTGCGCCTTCTTGGATTTAAGAGTTTTTGCGAATCCACCGACTTCCTGATCGAGCCGGGCCTCACCGGCGTGGTCGGGCCGAACGGCTGTGGCAAATCCAATCTCGTCGAAGCCCTGCGCTGGGTGATGGGCGAAAGCTCCTACAAGAACATGCGCGGCTCGGGCATGGACGACGTGATTTTCTCGGGCGGCGGCTCGCGTCCCGCCCGCAATCTGGCGGAAGTCGCGCTGGTGCTCGACAATTCCGCGCGCACGGCGCCTGCGGCCTTCAATGATTCCGAGACGATCGAGGTCACCCGCCGCATCGAGCGCGAGCAGGGGTCGGTCTACCGGGTCAATGGCCGCGAGGTGCGCGCCCGCGACGTGCAGCTGCTGTTCGCTGACGCCGCGACGGGCGCCCGTTCGCCCGCTTTGGTGCGCCAGGGGCAGATCGGCGAGATCATTTCCGCCAAGCCGCAGGCGCGCCGCCGCATTCTCGAAGACGCCGCCGGCGTCGCCGGGCTGCATTCGCGCCGTCACGAGGCCGAGCTCCGCCTCAACGCAGCCTCGGAAAACCTGACGCGGCTTGAGGATGTGCTGAAGCAGGTCGACAGCCAGGCCGACAGCCTTCGCCGGCAGGCGCGGCAGGCGGGGCGCTATCGCACGCTCGCCGCCCAGATCCGCCAGAATGAAGCGTTGGCCGCGCTGATCAATTACCGCGCGGCGGCAGAGCAATTGACGCAGGCCGAGCGCAAGCTGGAGCAGGACGCAAGCGCGGTCGCGCAGCGCACCCTGGACCAGGCCGCCACGGCGCGGGAGCAGGCGATTGCCGCCCACGAACTGCCCCCCTTGCGCGAAAAAGAGGCAGAGGCTGGCGCCGCTCTGCATCGCCTGATCGTCGCGCGCGACGCGCTGGACGGCGAGGAGCGGCGCGCCAGGGAGCGTATCGCCGAGCTGACCCGCCATATCGAGCAATTCGCCCGCGATCTGGAGCGCGAACGCGCGCTGATCGACGACGCGGCGGAGGTGGCGCAGCGGCTGGAGGAAGAGCGCGGCGAACTGATTGGCGCCGATTCGCTGGACGGCGACCGCGAGCGCGAGGCGCAGGACGAGGTAGCGCGCATCGAGGCGGCTCTTGCCGCCACCGAGGCCGAACTCGCCAGCGCGCAGGAGAGTCTCGCCGGCGTCAACGCCCGCCGCGCCGCGCTGGAATCCTCGCTCGCGGAGGAAAACCGCCGCGTCGCGCGCTTCGAGGCCGAGTTGACGCGTCTCGAAACTGAATTCGCGCTGATCGCCGCCCAGGGCGGCGGCGCAGAGGAAGTCGCGCGGCTGGAGCAGGCCTATGAAATGGCCGGCGAGGAAGCGCAGGCCGCCGATCTCGCGGCGCAGGAGCGCGAAGAGGCCCACCGGCAAGCGCGCGAATCCGAGGCTGGCGCGCGCGCGCCGCTGGAGGCGGCCGAGCGCCGCGCGCAGCGGCTGGAAACCGAAGTGCGCACGCTGGAAAAGCTGCTGCAATCGGGGTCCGGCGGGCTCTGGGCGCCGGTGGTGGAGCAGATTTCCGTCGCCAAGGGCTATGAGACCGCGCTTGGCGCCGCGCTTGGCGACGATCTCGACGCCTCCGCCGAGACCTCCGCCCCCGCGCATTGGGCGCTTACCCCCGCCGATGGCGACCCGCAGCTTCCGCGCAATGTGCGGCCCTTGAGCGAAGTCGCGAATGCGCCGCCGGCGCTGGCGCGGCGGCTCAATCAGATTGGCGTCGTGCTGCGCGAAGAGGGCGCGAGCCTGCGCGGCCTGCTCAAGCCCGGCCAGAGGCTCGTCTCGAAAGAGGGCGACCTGTGGCGCTGGGACGGCTTCACTCAGGCCGCCGAGGCGCCCACCGCCGCCGCCCGCCGCCTTGTGGAAAAGAACCGGCTGGAGGATTTGCGCAGCGAAGCCGCCGTCGCCCGCGCGCAGGCTGACGAAGCCGCCGAGGAAGCGCAATTCGCCGCCGAGGCCGCGCGCGAAGCCGCCATGCATGAGAGCGAGGCGCGCAACGCCCAGCGCGCGGCGCGCGCAAGGCTGGACGAGGCGCGCGAGCGTCACGGCGCCGCCGAACGCCGCTATGCGCAGGTCGCGCAAAGACTGTCGGCGCTGGAGGAGGCGAAGGCGCAGACCCTCGCCAATCGCGACGAGGCCGCGCAAAAGCGCAACTCGGTGCTCGGGGCGATGGACGATCTCGACGAGCCGGCCTTCCTCGCCGGCGCTCTGGAGAATATCCGCGCCAAGGCGATGGTCGAGCGGGCGCAGGCAAGCGAGGCGCGCGCCGCTCTGGCCGCGATGCGCCATGAGGTCAATGCGCGGGCGACGCGCCGGGCCGCGATCCTGCGCGAAAGCGCCTCCTGGGCGGAGCGCCGCGACAAGGCGCAGGACCGCATCGGCGAGCTGGAGGAGCGGCTGGAGGCCGCCAAGGCCGAGCAGCAGGAGCTGGCCGAGGCGCCCGAGACCTTCGTGCTGCAAAAGCGCGATCTGGCGAAAGCCGTCGAGGCGGCCGAGGCGGCCCGCCGCGAGGCCTCCGACGCGCGCGCGCTGGGCGAGACGCGTCTCGCCGAAGGCGACCGCGCCGCGCGCGCCGCGCTTGAGGCGATGAGCGCCGCGCGCGAGGAAAAGGCCAGAAGCGAGGCGCAGCTTGAAGCCGCGCGCCAGCGCGCCGCCGATGTCGAGCGCCTCATCGCCAACGACCTCGACACGACGCCGCAGGCGCTGTTCGGCATGGCCGGAGTCGGCGCCGACGACCAGCTTCCGCCGAGCGCGGAGATCGAGCGCCAGCTCGAATCGCTGCGCGCCGACCGCGAGCGGCTGGGCGCGGTCAATCTGCGCGCCGAGGAGGAACTCGCCGAGATCGAGGGCGCGCAGGGCAAGATGTTCGCCGAGCGCGACGACCTCGCCGAGGCGATCAAGAAACTGCGCGCCGCCATCGCCGGCCTCAACAAGGAAGGCCGCGAGCGCCTGCTCGCCGCCTTCGATCAGGTCAACGCGCATTTCAAGGAGCTGTTCACGCTGCTGTTCGACGGCGGCACGGCGGAATTGCAGCTTGTCGAAAGCGACGATCCGCTGGAGGCGGGGCTCGACATTCTCGCCCGCCCGCCCGGCAAGAAGCCGCAGACCATGACGCTGCTTTCGGGCGGCGAACAGGCGCTGACCGCGATGTCGCTGATCTTCGCGGTGTTCCTCACCAATCCTTCGCCGATCTGCGTGCTCGACGAGGTGGACGCGCCGCTCGACGACTACAATGTCGAGCGCTTCTGCGACCTGCTGGAAGCCATGCGCAAAAAGACCGACACGCGCTTCGTCACCATCACCCACAACCCCATCACCATGGCGCGCATGGACCGGCTCTTCGGCGTGACGCAGGCCGAGCGCGGCATCTCGCAGCTCGTGTCGGTCGATCTGGAGCAGGCGGAGAAGTTTTTGCTGGCGAGTCAACTCCGCTTTCAGTTTCCGCAGCGGGCGAATTTGATATCGAAAGGCTCAATTTCAAAATACGCATTTTGTGGCAATGTACACTCGAAGCGCGCGCGGACGATCCTCAGGCTGTGGGCCGGGACAGGCTGCGGACTGCGCTTCTGAGCATGCGAGAACGTGTTGAGCCCTTAGATGCCGTAATGGCCCCGTCCCGAGCCTGATGGCGAAGGGCGGTGGCTTGTCCCCCGTGTCAAGATGAGCGGGGTCGCGGTTGAGGCCGACCCTGAGCACAGGGGGTCGGAGGACAAGTCATCGGTATTACCGCCGGAATCGACGTGTCATTGGAACTTTCGAGCGTCTGCATTGTGGACGCGGCGGGTAAAATCGCGCTCGAGGGGAAGGTCGAAAGCCATCCCGACGCGATTGTCGCCTTCATGCGCAAGACAGGACTTGCGATCGAGCGGATCGGGCTGGAGGCGGGGCCGCTGTCTCAGTGGCTTCACGCCGGCCTGACTAACCCGTCTTATTCACCCAGCGGCTTAATTTAGCTGGCGGATGTAGCGTAAGATATTGATTTAGTCTATGGATTAGTTGCTTACACCGATCCTTCACGCCATCACATCGAAGCCACACCCGCCATGCTCGACGATAGCCTTCTCCCGTTCTCGTTTCCAGCCGTTTGCCGCAAGAAGATCACCGCCGCGTTCGACGGTGGGCGCATCACCTCGACGCCGGCGTGATGCTGTTGGGGCAAGCCGAGCGTCGACTGGGCGTGGCGGGCAAGCTCGCGGCCGTCGTCGCCGATCCGCGCAATCCCTTGCTGATCACCCATTCTCTCGACAGCATTTTTCGTGCGCGCATTCTGGCCATCGCCTGCGGCTACGAGGATGCGGACGACCTCGATCATCTGCGCAGGGATCCGGCTTTCAAGATCGCTTGCGGGCGCTTGCCCGATACGGGCGACGATCTGTGCTCGCAGCCGACCATGTCACGGTGGGAGAACGCGCCGACCTTGCGCGAAATCGTGAAGCTTTGCGGCGTCCTCGTCGATGTTTATTGCGCCAGTTACGCCAAGCCGCCGCAAGCGGTCACGCTCGATATCGACGACACCTGCGATGTCGCGCATGGCCATCAGCAGTTGTCGCTGTTCAATGCGCATTACGACGAGCGCTGCTTCCTGCCAATCCATGTTTACGACACCGCCACGGGACGCCCCGTCGCCATCATTTTGCGGCCTGGCAAAACCCCGTCCGGCGCGGAAGTGCGCGGCCATTTGCGCCGGATCATCCGCCGCATCCGCGCACATTGGCCGACGACCAGGATCACCATCCGAGGCGATGGTCATTATGGCCGCCGCGAGGTAATGGATTGGTGCGAGGACAATGGCCTCGACTATGTTTTCGGACTGTCCGGCAATAAGATTTTCCGCCGCCGCCGTCGATTTCGAGGCCGACGATATTCGCACTCGCCGCGCGTTGAAACAGATACTCGTCCTGCGCGGCTATGCGCAAACGAACTACGCCGCCAAATCATGGAGAGCCGAGCGCCGCGTCTGCGCCCGCATCGAGGCGACGGAACTCGGGCTCGACATCCGCTACGTCGTCACCAACATCGCCAATGGTTCGCCCGAACATATCTACGACACGCTCTATTGCGCGCGCGGCCAGATGGAAAATCTGATCAAATTGCACAAGAGCCAACTGGCGTCGGATCGCACCTCCTGCCGTTCGCCGCTCGCAAATCAGATGCGGCTCGTTCTCATACCGCCGCCTATTGGCTGATGCTCGAATTGCGTGACGCTATCCCCAAAACCAATCCGCTCGCCGTCGCCGAATTCGTGACCTTACGCGAAAAGCTGCTGAAGATCGGCGCCCGCATCGTCGAGACCGCAAGCCGCATCAAACTCGCGCTCGCCACCGCCTGTCCGCAGGCTGGACTGTTTCGAATTCTTGCCGGCGCCTTACAGCCGGCGGGGCCGTGAACGACGGGGCAGAGATAGTCTCCGCGCCCCAGAGCAACCACATCCAACTCCAACGCGTTCAAAGTGCCGACCGACCCAGCGAAAGGACGCATCGCGGAATTGCGTCCGGAATCACGGCGCGAATAAAATCAGCAATGCGCGGCGATGGCGTGAATAAGACGGGCTAATGGCGGTTTCGAGACGGTTCTGCTGGAGACCCGTCACGTGAAGGCGGCGCTTTCGGCGATGACGGTCAAGACGGATCGTCGCGACGCGCGCGGTATCGCGCAGCTTCTCCGGATGGGCTGGTTCCGCCCGGTTCTTGCAAATCGCCGGGCTCCCAGGAAGTGCGAGCATTGCTCGTGGCGCGCAAGCAACTGCTTGCCAAACTGCTGGACATCGAATTCAGCATCAGAGGCATTTTGCGCGGCTTCGGGCTGAAGATGGGCGTTGTGACGCGCACGGGTTTCGAGGCGCGCGTGCGGGAGTTGTGCGCCGGCCAGGCGATGTTGGAGCAAATCGCCGAGGCGGTACTGGCCGCGCGCCGCTTTGCGGAAGGAATATTCGAAGCTGCACAAGACAATGCTGGCGCTCGTGCGGCGGGACGAAATTTGTCGGCGACTGATGAGCGCGCCGGGCGTGGGGCCCCTCGTGGCGATCACCTTCAAGACGGCGATCGACGATCCGGCACGGATCCGAAAATCCAAAGGCGTTGGCGCGTTGTTGGGGCTGACGCCGCGAAAATATCAATCCGGAGAGACGGACGTGACGGGCCACGTCTCCTGCGTGGGCGACATGATGGCGCGCACCGCGCTTTATGAAGCGGCCAACGCCATATTATCGCGCATCACGCGTTTCTCGGCGCTGAAGCGCTGGGGAATGGATGTCGCCAAACGGCGCGGACGACGCGGGCCAAGGGGCGGTGGCCCGCAAACTCGGCGTCATTTTGCATCGGATGTGGGTCGACGGAACGAACTTTCGCTGGACAAAGGAGACGTTGCCGGCAGCCGGGCCTGCCAACGCGTGAACGTCGCAGAAAAGAGAATTCGAGGCGGTCCTTTCCGAGGGCTGTTTCGTTCGGGGTCCCGTCGCCGGGACGATGGAGAGGGTGAAGCCGTAAGATGGGCAGTGGGCATCACATGACGGACCACGCGCCGTTAGATAGGCTCACCTTTTCCTCTGATCGCATCATGTGGCGACCTTCGCGTCGACCACGGACGGAAGCAAGAGACCGGCGATGAAGACGACGGATACGGATCGCAGGCGCCGCGCTTGCTACGGCGCTAGAGCGCGCGCTCGCGCGGCGCGCCAGAGATTGAAGAATTTGACACATGGGACTTGACGCCGAGGGGGCCATTACGGAAGCCCGTCTTATTCACGCCATCGCCGCGCATTGCTGATTTTATTCGCGCCGTGATTCCGGACGCAATTCCGCGATGCGTCCTTTCGCTGGGTCGGTCGGCACTTTGAACGCGTTGGAGTTGGATGTGGTTGCTCTGGGCGCGGAGACTATCTCTGCCCGTCGTTCACGGCCCCGCCGGCTGTAAGGCGCCGGCAAGAATTCGAAACAGTCCAGCCTGCGGACAGGCGGTGGCGAGCGCGAGTTTGATGCGGCTTGCGGTCTCGACGATGCGGGCGCCGATCTTCAGCAGCTTTTCGCGTAAGGTCACGAATTCGGCGACGGCAAGCGGATTGGTTTTGGGGATAGCGTCACGCAATTCGAGCATCAGCCAATAGGCGGCGGTATGCAGAACGAGCCGCATCTGATTTGCGAGCGGCGAACGGCAGGAGGTGCGATCCGACGCCAGTTGGCTCTTGTGCAATTTGATCAGATTTTCCATCTGGCCGCGCGCGCAATAGAGCGTGTCGTAGATATGTTCGGGCGAACCATTGGCGATGTTGGTGACGACGTAGCGGATGTCGAGCCCGAGTTCCGTCGCCTCGATGCGGGCGCAGACGCGGCGCTCGGCTCTCCATGATTTGGCGGCGTAGTTCGTTTGCGCATAGCCGCGCAGGACGAGTATCTGTTTCAACGCGCGGCGAGTGCGAATATCGTCGGCCTCGAAATCGACAGCGGCGGCGAGAATCTTGTTGCCGGACAGTCCGAAAACATAGTCGAGGCCATTGTCCTCGCACCAATCCATTACCTCGCGGCGGCCATAATGACCATCGCCTCGGATGGTGATCCTGGTCGTCGGCCAATGTGCGCGGATGCGGCGGATGATCCGGCGCAAATGGCCGCGCACTTCCGCGCCGGACGGGGTTTTGCCAGGCCGCAAAATGATGGCGACGGGGCGTCCCGTGGCGGTGTCGTAAACATGGATTGGCAGGAAGCAGCGCTCGTCGTAATGCGCATTGAACAGCGACAACTGCTGATGGCCATGCGCGACATCGCAGGTGTCGTCGATATCGAGCGTGACCGCTTGCGGCGGCTTGGCGTAACTGGCGCAATAAACATCGACGAGGACGCCGCAAAGCTTCACGATTTCGCGCAAGGTCGGCGCGTTCTCCCACCGTGACATGGTTGGCTGCGAGCACAGATCGTCGCCCGTATCGGGCAAGCGCCCGCAAGCGATCTTGAAAGCCGGATCCCTGCGCAGATGATCGAGGTCGTCCGCATCCTCGTAGCCGCAGGCGATGGCCAGAATGCGCGCACGAAAAATGCTGTCGAGAGAATGGGTGATCAGCAAGGGATTGCGCGGATCGGCGACGACGGCCGCGAGCTTGCCCGCCACGCCCAGTCGACGCTCGGCTTGCCCAACAGCATCACGCCGGCGTCCGAGGTGATGCGCCCACCGTCGAACGCGGCGGTGATCTTCTTGCGGCAAACGGCTGGAAACGAGAACGGGAGAAGGCTATCGTCGAGCATGGCGGGTGTGGCTTCGATGTGATGGCGTGAAGGATCGGTGTAAGCAACTAATCCATACACTAAATCAATATCTTACGCTACATCCGCCAGCTAAATTAAGCCGCTGGGTGAATAAGACGGGTTAGCTGCGCAGGTCCATCAAGATTGTGTGGGTCTGACTGTCCATGATGTCACCCACTTAGACGCTCTTTCGGAGACAGCCGACAGAATCATTGGCAACGAATACCAAGTAACCCCCATAGAAGCCTTCGTGTTTGGCGGAGCGGTTCTGATACATGATGCCGCTATGGCCATCGCCGCCTATTCTAAAGGCATAAATTCCCTACGGCAATCGAAAGAGTGGGCGGATGCGCTTATCCCCGCTCTCCGGAAACACGGAATAGAGGTTACTCCGGACGCGATAGAAAACCCGCCCGAGGAAATTTTAAAGTCCGCGATTTTCTCCGTCTTGCGGGCGCTGCATGCCTCTCAGGCTGAGCGACTCATGTCAATGACATGGAAAGATCCTGTAAAGGGAGAAATTCATCTTCTCGAAGACTCCGGCCTGCGGGATTACTACGGTCCCCGAATTGGAAAAATCGCACACAGTCATCATTGGGAAGTCGGTAGGCTCAATAAGGAATTCCGCACAGCAATTACGCCGATAGTTGGGTTGCCAAGTGAATGGGTTCTGAATGAAGTTAAGGTTGCATGCATGCTACGATGTCGGATGCGGCACACATTGATGCCCGTCGCGCCCCCCGCATGCTTTACGCGATCAAATCGCCACAAGGGGCTTCGGACGAACACTGGAGATTTCAGACCAAGATCGGTCAACTCGGCCTGCGCGACCACAAACTTCTCTATTCTTCGAGTACATTTGATCAAAGCGAGGCTGGAGCTTGGTGGTTAGCGTTCGACGTCGCTAACATGATCAACAACGAGCTTGATGGAAGCCAAGCTGCCCTGGAAGAATCCGACACGCCCATTTGAGGCGGAAGGAGTAGAGGGCATCCAATCACCCCGACTATTCTCTAAAGCAACTGCCGGTTGACGGGTGGGAGCCCGTAAATGCCGAGGTTCGAGTGACCGATCCAATTCACCTTGCTCTCACTTTGGGTGGAAGGAATCTTTATGGGGAGGGATACAGGGCCCCGATTCGTGAATTGTTTCAAAATGCTGTGGACGCAGTGAAAGGGAGACGCGGCCAGCGTTCGGCGGCTGATTTTCCCGGAAAGATATGTCTGACACTGGAGAAGGGAGTTAGTGTCACTGGGTCAGATGAGGTCTGGCTCCATCTAGACGATAGCGGTATCGGCATGACGCAAAGGATACTTACTGGGCCTCTTATCGACTTCGGAAAATCAATTTGGACCAGTTCTCTCTTAGCTGAGGAATATCCAGCTCTCACAAGTGTCACAACACGGCCAATTGGCAAATTTGGAATAGGATTTTTTCGGTTTTTCTTCTTGGTCGTGAGGTTCGGGTGGCAAGCAGGCGTTATGACGCCGGTGCCTCTGAAGCAAGAGTGCTTGAATTTTCATCTTTAAATACCAGGCCCATACTTAGGAAATGCAAGATTAACGAGTTACCAGAGGGCTTTTCTAGCAAGAGTAAGCGTTAAGCTGGATTCTCAACAAATTTCGAACTCTTCTATACAAGGAATTTATAGTTATTCAATTCATCTTTGTGCCGCGTTGGATATAGATGTGTCATTCTCAGATAAACTTAGGGAGAGGACTTATAAGCACGGAAATGATTGGATAAATGTCAATGGAGATATTTTCATTGATGAAATAATGAGTATATCAGACGTTGAATCAAGAGCTGCGGTAAAAAAAGCTTATTCGCGCCTTTTAAGGCCTATCGTATGGAATGGAAGGACCTATGGCCGGGCCGCTCTTGGGCTCAATAATAATGCTCTCCACTCTCATCTCGGATATATGAGTGTAGAAGGAGTATTGTATCCGTCTAGAGAAAAGTTAGTTTTTCGCCATGGCAGAGATATGCATCAATACTATAGGGATACTGGAAGCTATTTTGTTGGTGTGATGACTGGTTCGACTGATCGCGTTACTAGGGACACGGCAGCACTGATGTGCCGAAAGATGCTTTCAAGCGTTGGCTTAAGAGCAGGCCGCTCTAATTGATCCAGAAGCTCACGAAACCCTAAGTTTAATCCCATTAAGCCACTTCGTGATCACCAATGGCGGTCAGTCTGGCCGACTTCCATTCTGCTATTCCGGTGGTCAGTTCATAACTTACGAAATGGCGAAGGATCGAATAAGTAAATCGTCAAATTGGGCACATCTTCTCCTTGGAAAAACTACAAAGATGGAGTGCAGTGGACGTCCATGAAGGATCTTAAAGCTGTTCTCTTCGCTAACAAAATAAAACCAAGCGTATTCTGTTCGTCATCAGAAGAAAGCGACCTTTTTGACGAAGATGAGGGACGAAGAGTTTTTAAATCTATTCCTGTAAATTTGGACTTAACGGAAGTGGGCGAGATGGAGGTTTCTCATGGGTCGGGTGTGTTGATTGATGTTATTCAGAAAATGTGGGGCAGAAATTTGGCTTATTCAATCCAGCATGTAGATATTGTTGATAGCGCATTGAATATTCCCGCTCCCGCCAAATTGGTGCTGACGGTGGCAAAGGCGGTATGACGCGTCGCAATTCCACCCCGAATCGCGGTAATATCCGCCCATGGCCAAAAACGACGATCTGTTCGGGGGCGCCGCGCCTTCTCCCAAGTCCGGCAAGGGCGCTCCCGCGCCCGCCAAAGGCGCGAAGCCCACGGGGCCGGTCGAATATAACGCCCATTCCATCGAGGTTCTCGAAGGGCTGGAGCCGGTGCGCCGGCGGCCGGGCATGTATATCGGCGGCACCGACGAAGCCGCGATGCATCACCTCTTCGCCGAGGTGCTCGACAATTCCATGGACGAGGCCGTCGCCGGCCACGCCACTTTCATCTCCGTCACGCTGGAGCCGGACGGCTGGCTGACCGTGATCGACAACGGCCGCGGCATTCCCGTCGGCATGCATCCCAAGGTTCCCGGCAAGACCGCGCTGGAAGTGGTGATGACCGTGCTGCACGCGGGCGGCAAATTCGATTCCGGCGCCTATCAGACCTCCGGCGGCCTGCATGGCGTCGGCGTCTCGGTCGTCAACGCGCTCTCGGAAAAGCTCGAAGTCGAGGTCGCCATCGACCAGCAGCTCTACCGGCAGGAGTTTTCGCGCGGGCTGCCGCTGGGAAAACTGCAAAAGCTCGGCAAGGTCCAGAACCGGCGCGGCACCAGGGTGCGCTTCAGGCCAGATCCGCAAATCTTTGGGCCGGCGGCGCATTGGAAGCCCTCGCGGCTGTTCCGCATGGCGCGCTCCAAGGCCTATCTTTTCGGCGGCGTCGAAATCCGCTGGCGCTGCGCGCCGGAGCTGATCGAGCCCGGCTCCAACATCCCCGCCGAGGCGGTGCTGCGTTTTCCGGGCGGCCTCAAGGATTATCTCGCCCGCGAGATCGAGGGGAAGGAAGTCGTCACCGAACAGCCTTTTACCGGCAAGGTCGAGCGCGAGGGCGGGCATGGCTCGGTCGAATGGGCGGTGTCCTGGCTCCCCGCCGACGACGGCTTTGTCCACTCTTACTGCAACACGATTCCAACGCCCGACGGCGGCACGCATGAAGCGGGCTTTCGACTGGCGCTTCTGCGCGGGCTGAAGGATCACGCCGAGCGCATCGGGCAGGCCAAGCGCGCGAAGGACGTGACGGCCGACGATCTGATTTCGCAGGCGGCTGGCATGATCTCGGTGCGCATCCGCGAGCCGGAGTTTCAGGGCCAGAACAAGAGCCGGCTGATGAGCGCGGAAGCGCAACGCATCGTCGAGAGCACGGTGCGTGACGCCTTTGACCATTGGCTCGCGGCGGCGCCTTCGCAGGCCAGCAAGCTGCTCGATTTCGCGATAGAGCGCGCCGAGGAGCGGCTGCGCCGCCGCGCCGAAAAGGACGTCGCCCGCAAGACCGCGACGCGCAAATTGCGGCTGCCGGGCAAGCTGGTCGATTGCAGCAATAATTCGGCGCAAGGGTCGGAGCTGTTCATCGTCGAGGGCGATTCGGCCGGCGGCTCCGCCAAGGAAGGCCGCAACCGCGTCAATCAGGCGGTGCTGCCCTTGCGCGGCAAGATTCTCAACGTCGCCTCCGCGACGCGCGACAAGCTCGCCGCCAATCAGCAGCTCTCCGACCTGGTGCAGGCGCTCGGCTGTGGCCTGGGCGCGCATTATCGCGAGGAAGAACTGCGCTACGAGAAAATCATCGTGATGACCGACGCCGACGTCGACGGCGCGCATATCGCCTCGCTGCTCATCACCTTCTTCTATCGGCAGATGCCAAAGCTGATCGAGAAGGGCCATCTCTATCTCGCGGTGCCGCCGCTCTACAAGCTCACGCAAGGCTCCAAGACCGTTTACGCGCGCGACGACGAGCATATGGAAGAGCTGAAGCGCAAGGAGCTGACCGGCAAGGGCAAGATCGAGGTCAGCCGCTTCAAGGGCCTTGGCGAGATGATGGCCAAGCAGCTCAAGGAAACCACGATGGACCCGAAGCTGCGCACGCTGCTCAAGGTCGTCATCGATGGAGAAGAGCGTGAGGAGACGGCGGATTGCGTCGAGCGGCTTATGGGCAACAAGCCCGAAGCGCGCTTCGCCTTCATTCAGGAGAACGCGGCCTTCGCGACGGCGCTGGTGGATGTGTGACGAGCGGCCCCGCCGTCAAGGCGGAGCCGGTTGTTCCTTGCGGTAATCACCCGCCCTTGTTCTTTTCCTTGTCGCCCGCGACCGCCGGCTTGTCGGCCAGGCCATTCTTGATCTTGTCGAGGATGCGCGGAAGGTCTTCCGGCTCGGGCCCGAGATCGCGCGCATGGTTCCACTGGAACTGCGCCTCCAGCTTGCGCCCGACGCGCCAATAGGCGTCGCCAAGATGGTCGTTGATCACGGGGTCCGACGGCTTGAGGTCGATGGCTTTTTCCAGCTCGGCGACCGCCTCGTCGTAGCGGCCCAGCCGGTAATAGGCCCAGCCGAGACTGTCGACGATATAGCCGTCGCGGCCTTTCAGATCGACCGCGCGGCGCAGCATGCGGAAGGCTTCGTCGAGATTGACGCCCTGATCGATCCATGAGTAGCCGAGATAGTTGAGCACAAGAGGCTGATCGGGGTTCAGCTCAAGCGCCTTTTTCAGATCCTTCTCTGCATCCGGCCAGTCCTTGCGCCGCTCATTGGCGATTCCGCGGTAATAATAGAGCAGCCATTGGCTTTTTTCGGGCTTCTGCTGCAAGGCCAGCGCACGTGTGTAGGTGTCCGCCGACTCGGCGAAGAGCTTGCGCGAACGCTGCAGATTGGCGAGAGCCGTCAGCGCATCGGCGTCCTTGGGATGCGCGGTGACGACGGCTTGCAAGTGCTCGCTCGCTTCCTTGTTCTTGCCCAATGTCTCCAGCAGCAATGAGGCCTGCACGTCGGCGTTCACACGCAACGGGCTCGCCTCCGGCACGCTGTCATAGAGGTCTATGGCGGCTTCTTCCTGCTTTCAGCCGCTCATAGATATCGGCCAGAGTGAAGGTCGCCAGCGTGTTGTCGGGCGCCAGCGCCAGCGCCAGACGAAGGTAGATCAGCGCCGCAAGTTCGTCGCCCTGGCGTCCGCCAAGAGACACCAGCCCATAAAGAACCTCGCCCGCGCCTTCCTCCGGATTGCGCACGAAAGGCGTGAGGGTCTTGCCCGCGTCGATCTCCGCGAGCGCCGCAACGACGAGCGGATCGATTCGGCACGGCGCCGTTGAAGGCTTCATAGAGACGCCGCGCCGATTCATTGTCGCCATGGCTGGACAGGAACCGGGCGTATGCGTCGACCAGCCGCAACACGGTGCGGTCGGCGCTCAGCACCGCCTTGAAGCGTTTATCCGCCTCGGCCTTGTCGCCGGCGATGTCGGCGATCAGCGCCGCATGATAATCACGCAGCACCGAGAAGCCCTCGCCATGCAGCTTGTCGAGCGTCTCCAATGCGCGCCGGGTGTTCTTGGCGCCGGCGTAGGTCCACGCCGTCAGAAGGATGTTCTTGATGTCGGTCTGCTTGTCGCCGCCGTCCCTGGCGAATGAGGCGCGCGCCTTGGGATATTGATGCGCCAGCATCTCCTCGACGCCGTGCGTCAGATTGGCGACGCCATTGTTCCGATCATGCGACAGGACGCTTCCCGCCAGCGAAAAGGCGTCCGGCATATTGCCATTCGCCAGCGCGGCGATCAGCGCCCGTTCGGTGAGTTCCCGGTTGTGCGGATCGGAGCGCTGCGCCTCGCGGAAGAAGGTCGACGCCGCGAATGTGTCGCGTTCGGAATGAGCGACGATCGCCGCCAGATAATTGCCCGACAGGCTGGACCCGACCTCGAAAGGCCGCGCCACGGACAGGCTTTCGCGTGCGTGCGCGGCCACGCTTTCAGTGACGAAGCCGCAGGAGAGCGCCAGCGCCAGCGCCAGCGTGGAGCCTCGCGCGGCTTTGAGCGGCGTCGCTCGATTCGCATTGCGAGGCGTCGTAACCAATGTTCTGGAGCGGAGCAGCACGATATGATCCCAACCTTGGCCGGATGCAGGGGATGTGGAGCCGCGAACAGCGCTTGGAGCTTGGCGGAACGCCACTTTGTCTACCAAAATGATGGCCGTTTTATGCGGCTATCGCAAGGACGAAATATGGCGCCGCGACTAATGCCAGCGTAAGCCAAGGAAACCCATCCAGAAAACGCGATGGCGGCGAAGCGGAACGCTCTTCCGGCTTTGGCGCTGGCTGCGTCCAAAGCCGGGAGCGAGACATATGTCATGATCGGCCTTTTACCGCTGCCACGATCTTCTGCGCCGCGTCGTCGAGGTCTTCGGCGGCGATGACGTTGAGGCCGGAGGAGTCGATGATCTTCTTGCCGAGTTCGACGTTGGTGCCTTCCAGACGCACAACGAGCGGCACCTGCAGGCCCACTTCCTTGACGGCGGCGATCACGCCCTCGGCGATCACGTCGCATTTCATGATGCCGCCGAAGATATTGACGAGAATGCCCTTCACCTTGGGATCGGCGGTGATGATCTTGAACGCCGCGGTCACTTTCTCCGTGGTGGCGCCGCCGCCGACGTCGAGGAAGTTGGCGGGGAATTCACCGTAGAGCTTGATGATGTCCATCGTCGCCATCGCGAGGCCGGCGCCGTTGACCATGCAGCCGATATTGCCGTCGAGGGCGATATAGGCGAGCTCATGTTTGGACGCCTCGATCTCTTTTTCGTCTTCCTCGGTCTTGTCGCGCAATTCGACGATGTCGGGATGCCGGTAGAGCGCATTGTCGTCGAAGGAGACCTTGGCGTCGAGACAACGCAGCTTGGCGTCCTTGGTGACGATCAGCGGGTTGATCTCCAGCATCTCCATGTCCTTGGCGATGAAGGCCGCATAGAGCTGCTCGGTCAGCTTGCCCGCCTGCTTCGCCAGATCGCCCTTGAGGCCAAGCGCATCGGCGACATGGCGGCCGTGGTGCGGCATGATCCCCGTCGCCGGATCGACCGAGAAACTGACGATTTTCTCGGGCGTGTCGTGGGCGACCGTTTCGATGTCCATGCCGCCTTCGGTCGAGACGACGAAGGAAACGCGCGACGTGGCGCGATCGATCAGGATCGACAGATAAAACTCCTTGTCGATCGCCGCGCCGTCCTCGATGTAGAGGCGATTGACCTGCTTGCCGTTCTCGCCCGTCTGCACGGTGACGAGCGTGTTGCCCAGCATCTGCTTGGCGAAGAGTTCGGCCTCATCCAAGGACTTCGCAATGCGCACGCCGCCCTTCTCGCCAGCGGCTGCTTCCTTGAACGAGCCCTTGCCGCGTCCGCCGGCGTGGATCTGGGCCTTCACCACGTAAACCGGGCCCGGCAGCGTCTTGGCGGCGGCCAGAGCCTCTTCCGCCTTCAAAACCGGGGCGCCGCTCGCGACGGGGGCGCCGAAATCGCGCAAAATGGCCTTGGCTTGGTATTCGTGGATGTTCATGTGGTGCTAAGCCCTTTCGGGCCCCTCTCGGCAAGTGCTCCGGCGTCGTCGCGCCGGAAGTGGCCCGGCGTCGTCTCCACGCCGGAAATTCTTTTCACGACATCCCGTCGCTCAGGCGAAATCCGGATTAAGCGCGCCAGCGGCGGTGATCAGCGAGCGGACGGAGGCGACGGATTTCTCGAACATTTCCTTCTCGGTCGCGTCGAGTTTGATTTCGAGTACCTTTTCGACGCCCCCGGCTCCGATCACGACCGGCACGCCCACATAAAGGCCGTTCACGCCGTATTGGCCGTCAAGATAGGCGGCGCAGGGCAGCACCCGGCGCTTGTCCTTGAGGTAGCTCTCGGCCATGGCGATCGCGGAGGCCGCTGGCGCGTAAAAGGCGGAGCCCGTCTTGAGAAGGCCTACGATCTCGCCGCCGCCCTTTCGTGTGCGTTCCACGATGGCGTCGATGCGCGCCTGCGTGGTCCAGCCCATCTCGATAAGGTCGGGCAGCGGAACGCCGGCCACCGAGGAATAACGGATGGAGGGAACCATGTCGTCGCCGTGTCCGCCCAGAACAAACGCGGAGACGCTCTCGACGGAGACATTGAGTTCCTCGGCGAGAAAATAGCGAAAACGCGAGGAATTGAGCACTCCCGCCATGCCGACCACCTTGTTGGCGGGAAGGCCCGAGCATTTCTGCAGCGCCCAGACGATAACGTCGAGAGGGTTGGTGATGCAGATGACGAAGGCGTTGGGGGCGTATTTCTTGATGCCCGCGCCGACCTTGGAGATGACGCCCAGATTGATGGAAAGGAGGTCGTCGCGGCTCATTCCGGGCTGGCGTGGCACGCCCGCGGTGACGATGACGACATCCGCGCCCTCGATCAGAGCGTAATCGTCTCCGCCTGTCATTTTGGAGTCCGAGCCATGGACAGGGCCGGCCTGCGCGAGATCAAGCGCCTTGCCGCTCGGCACCCCGCCGACGATATCGAACAGGGCGACGTCGCCGAGCTCTTTCATGCTCGCCAGATGCGCCAGCGTGCCGCCGATTTGACCTGCGCCGATGAGAGCGATTTTCTTACGCGACATCTTTCTTCCCGTGCTCTTAAATCAGAATAAACAGCTAACCCGCTTTTAGGCTGCTGGGAAGTCGGAATTGCCACTTTGCGGAGAACTTTACCGTTGCCGGCCGGCTTGGATCGGCGAATGGGCAGTTTTTGCAACACACGGGCAGCGTCTGCTTGTCGGCTAGGCGACCCGCGACATTGCGTCGCCTCTTCATTAGGCGGACAACCCGCCGTATTCGCCGCCTGAAATTTTCCCCAAGACCCTTTGCATCGGAATTCTTGTCATAAGAGCGCTGGACATGCCGCCTGCCATTTGTTATCCCCGCCCACGTTCTGAGGACGGGGCGCTTTTCACAAGCGTCCTTGGCATCGGACGGGCGCATAGCTCAGTTGGTAGAGCAGCTGACTCTTAATCAGCGGGTCCAAGGTTCGAGCCCTTGTGCGCCCACCATTCCCGGTAATATGCCGGACAGGCGCGACAAAACGCCGCTTCGGGCCGCCATAGCTCAGTTGGTTAGAGCGCTAGATTGTGGATCTAGAGGTCCCCCGTTCAAGCCGGGGTGGCGGTACCACCCAAGAAATGCCGGTGCAGAAAGTAGTCGTCCCTCCCGAGCGGGCTTTTGCGTCAACCCGACAGCGCCGTCTTCACCGCCGCGCTCGCCTTCGCGAAATCCATCCGGCCGGTGTATTTCGCCTTCAGCGCAGCGACGACCTTGCCCATGTCCTTGATCGAGGTCGCGCCCAGCTCCGCGACTGCGGAACTGATCGCCTCCGCGACTTCCGCGTCGCTCAGCTGCTGCGGCAAATAGCTCGAAATCACCGCGATCTCGCCGCGCTCCTTGTCGGCGAGCTCGGGACGATTGTTTTTCTCATAGATGTCCAGCGATTCCTGCCGGCTCTTGATCATCTTCTGCAAGAGCGCAAGGACGTCGTCCTCCGACACGGTTTTGCCGGCGCCGCGCGCTTCTATGTCCTTATCCTTGAGGGCGGCGTTAATGAGTTTGAGGGCGTCGACTTTTTGCCGATCGCCGCTTTTCATCGCCGCCTTGAGGTCGGCGGACATCTTCTCGCGCATTATGTTTCCACTTCCAGGACAAATATATTAGACCGTGAACTGCGGCTCCCGAGGGCCGACAGGACGGGCATAGAGCGGACATGAGCGTGGATCAAGACAAAGCGACGGGTTGGGCGGCCCCCCTGCACACTGGCGTGCTGGTTTTAGCCACGGGCGAAGTCGTCAAGGGGTTCGGAGTTGGGGCTACGGGCGAGGCCGTCGGCGAAGTCTGTTTCAACACCGCGATGACCGGCTATGAGGAAATCCTCACCGACCCTTCCTATGCCGGGCAGATCGTCACCTTCACCTTTCCGCATATCGGCAATGTGGGCGCCAATGACGAGGACGTAGAGACGGTTGATCTGGCCAGGAGCGCCGGCGCGCTTGGGGCGATCTTCGCCGCGCCCGTCACGGCCCCCTCCAACCATCGAGCGCAGCAGCATCTCGCCGAATGGCTGTCGGCCCGGGGCGTTATCGGGCTTAGCGGCGTCGACACCCGCGCATTGACGGCGCTGATCCGGGAAAAGGGCATGCCCAACGCCGTGATCGCCCATTCGCCGGATGGACGCTTCGACTTTGACGCATTGCACGCCAAGGCCGTCGCCTGGCCCGGCATCGACGGAATGGATCTCGTGCCCACGGTCGGCGCGCGGCAAAGCTTCGACTGGAGGCAAACCAGCTGGCGCCTCGGCAAGGGCTACGGCGAGCGCGAAGGGACGGCCAGCTTCCGGGTCGTGGCCATTGATTACGGCGTCAAGCGTAACATCTTGCGCTTGCTTGCCGACGCCGGGTGCGAGGTGGTGGTCGCTCCCGCAACGGCTGCGGCGGCGGATATCATGGCGCTCAAGCCGGATGGGGTATTTTTGTCGAATGGTCCGGGCGATCCCGCCGAGACCGGCAAATACGCCGTGCCGGTGATCCATGATTTGCTGGAGCGCAAGGTGCCCATGTTCGGCATTTGCCTCGGGCACCAGATGATGGCGCTTGCCGTCGGCGCGAAGACGCGGAAGATGCCTCAGGGGCATCATGGCGCCAACCATCCGGTCAAGGACTTCACGACTGGCAAGGTCGAGATCGTGTCGATGAACCATGGCTTCGCGGTCGATCGGGACAGCCTTCCGGCAAACGCCAAGGAAACGCATCGTTCGCTCTTCGACGGCTCCAACTGCGGCATCGCGCTGACAGATCGCCCCGCGTTCTCGGTCCAGCACCACCCGGAGGCTTCACCCGGTCCGCAGGACAGTCACTATCTCTTCGCGCGTTTCGTGGAGATGATGGCGAAGGAGAAGGCCAAGGCCGCGTAATCCAACGCCCGATCAAGCAAAAGGCCGCCCGAAGGCGGCCCCTGCGCGTTGTCGATCCGAACCCTCGCCCGCCGGGCGAGGCGAAATCAGCAGCCGCAAGCTTTTTCACAGACCTTTCGGGCTTCGCCGGACTTTGCTTCAACCTGGTCGCTGGTCTTGCCTTCCTTATAGGCTTGGCTCGCCTTGATAAATTCGTCGTCGCACTTCTCCATGCACTTGCCCTGCTTGTCCTCGTCATTGGGGCTGCAGCCCACTTTCTGGACGAGGCTGCTCGTGGGAGCGCTGTGGTCGAAGGCCAGGCTCGGGCCGGCAACGCCGGCCAGGATCGCGATAGCCGTCACAAAGGCGCTTATTTTCATCTTTGAGGTTCCTCTTAACTACGGTCGGGTTGTTATTTTTCTTGTGGGACTATTATGGGCCATCCACGAGGCGGGAGCCATGCTCCACACAAAATGATGGGATTCTTTTTCACCCGGCTTGTCAAGCTGAGTTGCGTAACAGGCGACAGCCCTATTTGTGGAAACGCATGGAAAAATTTGGTGTTACGAAGATTTTGACACGAAGATTTTTCTCCCTGGTTCTCTGGCGCACATTTGCAAACCGGGGCATGGCTATCCTCCATGTATTAAGGTGCGCATCCATAGATACTACCCTGCAATGACATTAATTTAGGCTGTAATTGTTATAAACACGCTATTTGTAATGAATGTAATGTATATAACTATTTCTAATATATATAACAAGCGTGGTTGTTCTGAGTTATCTCTATATATACGATCGTGAACTATTATTCACTGCCTCGGTATCCGCTGAAAAGCAAACTGGTTGCCCGGCTTTGAAGCCAGGCTCACGCGAATGACCGGAGCGTCGATGGTGCCATCCGGCAACTTTGGCCTGCTTGCGAATAATTTGCCTCATTCGCTGGCTGCGATGCAATTGCAGACTACAAGCAGTCATTACAGACAAAATATTATGGAGATGCTTTATTCTCACGAGGTGAACTTCGACGCCGATGAGGCCAAATGTCGCCGATGAAATGAAAGCGCGCTACAAGGAGACTCTGCGGTCCCGAAAACGGAGAATAGTTCAGTTCGTCATGATCGATTACGCCAGTCCGTTTGCCACGCATGGGCAACGCCTTCAGCCTCGCCACGCGCAATTGAGAGAGCCGTGAGCAAGCGATAATGATGGGCGTTGCGGTCAGGATTAGCTCAAGTTGGGCTGTTAGGCTCGCGCATACGCGCTAAATCTATGGACAGCGATTCTCTTCTGGAGACCAAATGTCCTACCGCGCCCCGCTCGACGACTTGACCTTTGCCATCAATCTGGCCGCCAGGCCCGGCGAAATCGATGCAAAGGGAATATATGCGGATATCGCTGGCGGCGTCGCGGAAGCGACGCTGAGCGAAGCCGCGAAATTTGCCGAACAAGCCTTGCATCCGCTCGACAAGGTAGGGGACCGCGTTGGAGCGCGTTTTTCCGATGGCGCGGTGATCACCGCGCCCGGCTGGCGCGAGGCCTATGAGCAATGGACGGCGGGCGGTTGGAACGCCCTGGCGGCTTCCGTCGAACATGGGGGCCTGGGCCTGCCAGCGCTGCTCAATGTCGCCTGCACGGAAATATGGAATGGCGCGAACATGGCTTTCGCGCTTTGCCCACTCCTTGGCCACGGCGCGATAGAGGCTATCGAGGCGCATGCAAGCGACGCACTCAAGGAGATTTACCTTCACAGGCTGATATCCGGCGAGTGGACGGCCACGATGAACTTGACCGAGCCTCAGGCCGGCTCGGACCTCGCCCTGCTGCGGACGCGAGCCGAACGCGCCGGGGACGGAACTTACAGGCTGTTCGGACAAAAGATCTTCATCACCTATGGCGAGCACGATCTGACGGGAAATATCGTCCATCTGGTTCTGGCGCGGCTCCCGGACGCGCCGGCGGGAACGCGCGGAATTTCCCTGTTTCTCGTCCCCAAGTTTCTTCCGGACGAAGGGGGCGCATTCAAGCGCCGCAACGACCTGCGTTGCGCGGGCATCGAGCATAAGCTGGGCGTTCATGGCTCGCCGACATGCACCATGATCTATGGTGATGCGGGAGGCGCCACGGCCTATCTGATCGGCGAGGAAAACAAGGGGCTGGCCTGCATGTTCACGATGATGAACAATGCGCGGCTGGCGGTGGGCGTGCAGGGTGTCGCGCTCGCCGAGCGAGCGACCCGGCAAGCGCTTGACTACGCGCGAGAGCGGCGGCAAGGGCGCGAATTTGAGAAGGCCGGAACCGCGCGGAGTGGTGATCCGGTTGTCCCGATCATCAATCATCCTGATGTCGCGCGCATGGCGCTCACCATGTTGGCCTTGACCCACGCCGCGCGGGCGATATGCTTTGAGACGGCGGCTTCGATTGATCGCGCCCGTCGCGAGGCGGATCCCGCGCGCGCTGCCCAGGAGCATGAGCGCGCGGGCCTGCTGACGCCGCTCGCCAAGGCCTTCTCCACCGACATCGGCAATGAGGTGGCGTCGTTAGGCGTGCAAATATTAGGCGGCATGGGCTTCATTGAAGAGGCGGGGGCGGCGCAACTGATGCGCGACGCCCGCATCACCTCGATTTACGAAGGAACCAATGGCATTCAGGCTATTGATCTCGTCACGCGCAAGTTGAAACTTTCCGACGGAGCCGCGTTGCGCCGGGAGATTGAGGACATGCGCTTGATCCTCGATCAGGCGCAGGGACTTGGCGATTTCAGCCCGGCCAGTGAGGCCGTCCAGGCTTTTGACGCCGCCAGCCGCTACCTCTTCGATGCGGATACGGGCACGCTGCTCGCAGGCGCGACGCCCTATCTGAGGCTCTTCGCGCTGGCGCGTGGCGCGACGCTTCTCATAAAAGGCGCTGCGTATGGCGATCCACGACGCCTCGCGATCGCTCGTTTCTTCGCCGACAATATCGCCGTCGCCGCGCCGGGCCTGGCGAGGGTGGTGACCGGCGGGGGGACGTCGGTGCTCGACGGCGCGGCAGCCCTTGTTGCTTGAGCTTTATTGCGCCGGGCCCCAGTTCGGCGGGAACTGCCAGGCGTTATTCTGCTCCAGGGGGCGCTTCCGAAGTTTGAGGCGGCGCATCTTTGGCCACGATTTCCACGTCGGCGTCCTTGGTCGACTGCACCTTGAAAGTGTTTTGATAGGTTTTTCCGTCATGGCGCGCGATCGCGACATATTCGCCTTCCGCCAGAACCAGCGAAGGGAACGCGCCTATCAATTCGCGGATCACGTCGCCGCCCGGCGTCAGCACGGAGAAGGAGGTGTTCGCGAGGGCCTCTCCGCCCGGCGTGTTGACAAGCTTCAGGGTCATGGTGGCGGCCCGGTGGCGCAGCGTGGCCTCTATCAGTTTTCCAGCGGGAACGCGTAGATCGGCGGTCACAATCGAGTTCGTGGCGTTGTTGGCGCCCTGCGCGCCCTGGCTCGTGTCAAGGAGCGTCGAAACGATATGATATGAGCCCTCTGGCAGAGAGATTGTCTCTCCGCCCCGCGCATTGGCGAGGACAAGCTTGGCTTCCGAATTCCCGCGCTCCGGCACATAGATGGATATCGAAAGGCGCTGTGGCGGGATGTGGGTCTCACCCAGCACGTCGACCAGTTTGAGGCCGCCGGCGTTCAGGATCAGGCGTTCAGAGAGCGTTCGCCCTTCGACGACAATGCGGCGCGTGGCCCCGGCCAGGCCAAAGGCGGCATGAACGATATAGGAGCCGTCGGCGAGACTAATGGTCGGCGTTGCCTCCTGCGACTCCGCAACCAGCCTGTGCTTGCCATTTGGGTCGCCATGCTCCTCAAAAATACGCCAGACAATGCCGGACTTTACACCTTGCTGATCGCTTGACGCCAAGGCGGCGGCGAGGCGAACGCCACCTTGCGGAGCCGTGGCGTCGGACGCCGTGGTTTTGGTCGGGTGAGGGCCTTTCGGCGCGCTTTCCGCCCATGCGGACGGCGCGATCAAAATGGCGACAAACAGACTGGCGATCGTTGTAATGCGCATGATGCGCCAGCTATGGCGCAAATTGGGGCCTTTTGTCGACGCCCTTCTGGCTCAAGCTCTTGTCCGGAAGGCTTCTTGAATGATCGCAATTTCTTCCGGAGCGTTCGCCCCTCTGCCACTGAAGCCATTGCGGCGCGCCTCGAGACATTGCGCCCGCAATTCGGCGTCATCGAGTCGGCGACGAGAGGGCAAGTCCAGCGCCAACACGCTCGCCGCTGACGCGGCGAGCGCCAGGAGGCTTCGTGCAAGCATGATTGGCGCAGGCGGCGCTTCGTCCGACATCTCTATTTTCAAAGCCCTCGCCAATGGTTCGGTCTCGAAGGCGAGAGCCGCCAGCCGTGGAGAGCAATTCCTGTATCCACCAAGAGCAAAAACCGCTTCGGGGGTTTGAGCGGAAAGCGCCACGATTTGGGTGGCGCCGTCAGGCAATCCCGCTTCCGCCTCGAACACCGCGAGCTTGGAGCCGAGATGCTGGACGCTGGCGGCTTCCGCCGCCTTTTCCAGAAAGATTTCGTCCGGCGGCGCGTCTCGTAACCTCGTCAGCGCAAGATCGACCGCCCCCCCTTCGAGCGGTCCAAGCCTCACATATACCTGCGGACGCGGTTCGACGGTTCTGGCCAGTCTCAAGAAGGCGGGTGCTGACTCCCAGCCGACGCAGGCCGCCTCGCGAAGATCTAGCAGCAAGGCGTCCGCGCCACAGGCCAGCAGACACTTCGCCTGCGGAAGCGGATCGTCGGGAAGGATAAGGCAGGATCGCAATTGTGTCGGCGTTCCTTCAGCAATTTCTAGGCGTCAGGCCGCCATTAAGCTGGAATTTACCATAACCGACGATTCTCTATCCGTGAACGGCATATTTCCGTCGTCGGCGTCGAGAGGATCGAATTGCCCATGATCGTGCGTAATTTCCTGCAATGGGCACAAAAAGCTACGGCCGCTCAGCGCGCCGAAGGAGCCGGAGCGCTGGCTAGAGCTTACCTCTATTCGGAGATGGACGCTCCGACACGCCGGGACTCCGAGATTGCCCTGATGTCCTTGCTCGACGATCCGTCTCCAGTGGTGCGCCGGGCGCTAGCTGACAATTTCGCGAGCGCCGCCGACGCTCCACATTCGCTCATTTCCGCGCTCGCCAGCGACCAGTCCGACATCGCCGCGCCCGTTCTTTCCCGTTCACCCTTGTTGACCGAGGCTGAGTTGATCGATTGCGCCGCCGTCGGCGACGCCTTCGCGCAGAGCGCCATCGCCTTGCGCGCCCGCGTGCCGCTCAGCGTCGGCGCGGCTTTAGCCGAGGTCGGCGCGCGTGAAGCCGCCATTTCCCTCGCCGTCAATCCCGGCGCGGAGCTGGCGGACTTCTCCATGCGTCGCATGATCGAGCGATTTGGCGATGATGGAGAAATGCGGGAAGCCCTGCTGGCTCGTCCTTGGCTGCCCGCCACCATTCGCAGCGAACTGGTGGCTGCGGCCGCCGCGAGCCTCAGCGCCTTCGTGATTGATTGCGCATGGCTGTCGCCTGAGCGCGCCGAGCGCATGTCGCGAGAGGCGCGCGACAAGGCCAATGTGATGATTGTCGCCGAAACCGCAGTCAGGGACGGTCGCGCGGGAGTGCGCGAACTTTGCGCGCATTTGCGGACGTCGGGCCAGCTGACGCCCAGCCTGGTGCTGCGGGCGCTTCTTTCTGGCAATCGAGATCTGTTTGAGGCCGCGCTGGTCGAGCTTTCGGGTTTGCGTGAAGATCGGGTGGCGGGTCAGTTGCGGGATTTTCGTGGCGCGGGCTTCGCTGCGCTTTACGCCAAGGCGGGGTTGCCTCCGAAGCTCCTGCCCGCGTTCCGGGCGGCGCTTGAGGCGCAACGCGAGTTCGGTGGTGTGCTCGGCGGAAGCGGAGAGGCGCAGCTGTCACTCGTAATGATCGAGCGGGTATTGACCGCCTGCGAGGAATTGAACGGCGGTGAACTCGATCGCTTGATGGCGCTGTTGCGTCGCTTCGAGATGGAAGCCGCGCTGGAGCAGGCGCGCGCTGCGGCGCCCTTGCTGACGGCGCCCGAGCCCGAGCGCGAGACCTATGCGCCGGTGATAGACATGGTGGCGTTTGAAGCCGCGCTCGCCGAGGCGGCTTAAAAGAGGCAAGCTTCTGGCCGGGCAGGCTGCCCGGCGCCGGCGCCGCGACTGGCTGGAGGAATTCGCCTTGCTCACTTTTCCGAGGTTTCATCATAGGATTTTTCTTCGATCAGTGGCGAATCGAAGAGTAGGTTGATCCGGCGCTTGAGCGCAGCGCGACGGTCGTTCTCCTTATAGACGCGGCGCGCCAGGTTGATGAATTCATCGCCAAAGTCGTTTTGCAGCTCATGACGTCTGATCATGTCCTCGATGTTCCAGAGCGACAGATTCACTTCTTTTAACGAGCGCTCAAGCGCATCAAGATCCGGTCCTTGAGAGATGTGCGCCGATTTCGTCTCGCGCAAAAGAACGAGTTCGCGCTGCACATTCGCGCGTTTGGATTGATCGGTGATTCTTTGCGACTTGATTTCAAGAATTGTCAGCCTGTCGATAAGCTCGCCAACGGAGCCTGGAAGAAGGATCGGCGCCCGGGCGCTGGCGGCCGTTGCGCTGACGAGCTCCTTAAGGGCCTTCGCCATCAGGCGGAATAGCCCATCCCAATCTCCGCGCTGTTCCTGCCGGAAAAGGCGCGCCGACGGATACCAGGGGCTGTCGTCGCGCCCGAGCAGCCAGCGCCATTCCGGCACGTGCTTAAGGGCGATCCAGACCGGCTTTCCAAGAGCGCCTGCAAGATGCGCGATCGAAGTGTCGACGGATATGACCAGATCAAGGTTCTCGATCACGGCGGCGGCGTCCAGGAATGCGTCGCCGCTTGCGTCGAAGTCCGCGTCCAGCATTTCGATGCGCATGACGTTCGGCGACGCCAGTAATTCCTCGACGCCCATGTTCTTTTGCAGGCTTATCAGGCGAACGCCAGCGATTTCCGCGAGCGGGGCAAGCGCCGCCAGCGGCGTCGCGCGGGCGTTATCAGAGTGGGCGTGCGAACTCCCATGCCATGATACGCCGACCTTGAAGCCATGTTTCCCGATCCGCGCGCACCATATTGATGAGCGCTCCCGATCGGCCCGAAGGTAGGGAAACTTTGCAGGTATTGTGTCGAGCGCCGTTCCGAACGCTAATGGGAGGCTACAGAGAGCGACGCAGAAATCATATCTTTCATCACTGCCGGGTTGGTCGATGATATTGACCATGTGATTCACGCCGCTCAGAAGCGCGCGCATTGGGCGTCGGCAGGAGAAGTCCACATTCGCGGCGGATTCGGCAAGCAATGGCAGATAGCGGCAGTATTGGATGACGTCGCCAAGGCCGGCTTCGTCCATGACCAGAAGGCGTTTTCCTGCAAGCGGTTCGCCCTTCCACTCCGGCCAGGGAAAGACTGAGTTCGCCTTGGCGACCTCTCCTTGAATCCATCTATATTCGAAAAGGGGAAGCCCTTCAGGAAAGCGCCCGAGCAGGAGCAGCAGCGCTCCGAGATTTGCGTTCGCTTCCACATGGGCCGGATCGGCCGAAAGGGCTTGTTCGAAGCCATCGAGCGCCTCGTCAAACCGTGACAATTCCTTCAGCGCGATCGCGCGGCCGCACAGGATGTCGGGATCGTTCGACGACAATTGCAGCCCGATGTCGAACGAAGCAAGCGCATCTTCATATCGCGTCAGCCTCAATTCAGCGCTGCCCTTGCAACGCCAGCCGACGACGAAGTCAGGAGCCCAACGCACAGCTTCCAGCGCTGCGGCGAGCGCATCTTCGAAAGCGCCGAGCTGGAGAAGCGTGATGCCGCGATTGGCGATAATTCTTGGATCATTTGGACATTGCAGCAGCGCCAGATCATAGAGGAGAAGGGCCTCGGTGAACCGCCGCAGTTCATGCAATGCATTAGCCTTCATGAATTTTGCAGGCGCATGATTTGGCGCAAGAGGGAGCGTTTCATCGCATAGCGTCAACGCCTCGTTGAATTTCTTCAACCGCAGGAGCGCGACTATCGCGCCATCCCGCGCCGGAAGGTAATTAGGATCCAGTGCAATGGCCCGTCCGTATGAATTGAGCGCTTGCTCGTTCTGGTTCAGTGACGCAAGAGAGACGGCGCGATTGTGCCAAAGAGCCTTGTCTCGTGGCGCAAGCAGCAAAGCGTGGTCGTAACTTCCGATCGCCTCGGCGTCGCGCTGCAAGGCGTGCAAAGATAGAGCTTCGCCGGTTATTGCCGCCGTATTATCCGGATCAAGGAAGAGCGCGCGGGCGTAGGCGCCGAGCGCCGCGTGGAATTTGTTCGCCCTGAAATTCGTTGTCGCCAGAAGGATCCAGGCGCGCGGATCTTGCGGCTCGATCCGCACAAGCGCTTCGCAGTCGGCGATCCCTTCTTCTTCGCGCCCCAGGCTCTGCAAAGCTATCGCACGGGCTTCCAGCGCGCGCGCATGCCTCGGATTTAAGCGAATGGCTTGTTCAAGATGTCGGATCGCCCCGACGGGATCTCCATGTGTGGCGCGTGCGAGGCCGGCGAGATAGCTCGCTGTTTCACTGGAATTGACAAACTCGCGCTGGGTCTCGATTCGCTCCAATGCTCGAACGAGTTCCCCCCGCCGTAAATCGGAGAGAAGCTCTGGAAGGAAGTCGATATCGGGGCGTCCGGGCTTTTGGGTTTCTACGCTCGCGGGGGTTCGCCCGATTGATTGCATGTGCGCCCCTTAACCTTCTGGGATATGAGCGAGAGTTAAGGACGTGATCTTGTCCAAGGCTTTCGTCCGAGATGGACGCCGAAGGCGGCATCCCAAAATGGAGCAGCGTGCGCATCAGTCGGGATCGGGACGGGCAGCGTCTGGTTGGGGGCCGCGGGGTTGCGCCTGACTCAAGATACGGCCGCCGTTGGCGAAAATGCCGAAGCCGACTTCCAAATCTCAGTTCCGCCCGTGGGTTGCTTGCCGGTCATGGCTCCCAGGGCTCATCGGGGACTCCCTCCTGGCGAAAACCGGCGTCCGAGCACACCCTGATTTTTCAAATATTTTTGGATTTGTCGAAAATTTCGTTCAACGAACAGCGGGACAGTTTAAAGTAGAAGGGGCGCGAAGGTCTCGCGCCTGCAATCTTGAGAACTCATGCCTGAATCCAGAAAAGAGAAAATAGCGCTTGTCCTTCAGGGCGGCGGCGCGCTGGGCTCTTACCAGGCCGGCGCCTATGAGGCCCTTCAGCGGGCGACCTTTCATATGGACTGGGTTGCAGGCGTATCGATTGGCGCGATTAATGGCGCGATCATCTGCGGGAATCCGCCCCAGCGGCGCGTCGAACGCTTGGAGCGATTTTGGCGCCAGACATCGAGCAACCTGCTGGCGCAACCCATTTCGCAGGATGATGCGAGTTTGCGGCTCTTCAATGAATCCAGTGCGGCGATGACCGCGGCTTTCGGCGTTCCGGGCTTCTTCGCACCGCGCGCCCCTCCGCAAATCCCGGGTTGGCCCTACAAGCCCTCCGAAGTTGGAGTTTATGACACCAGCGCGCTGCGAGAAACGCTTCTTTCGCTTGTCGATTTCGATTTGCTCAATGACGGCGGGATTCGTTTCAGCGTCGGCGCCGTGAATGCCCGCACAGGCAATTTCCAATATTTCGACACCAATTATCACAAGATCGGGCCGGAGCACGTCATGGCCAGCGGCGCCTTGCCGCCATCGTTTCCCCCGGTCGAAATCGACGGCGAGTATTATTGGGACGGGGGCATCGTCTCGAATGCGCCATTGCAATATGTACTCGATTTTGAGGGGACCGAGGACGACTATTGTGTTTTTCAGATCGACCTCTTCAGCGCCCGAGGCGAATTGCCCAAGACATTGCTGGAGGTTGCGCAGAGAGAGAAGGACATTCGCTACTCAAGCCGCACGCGGCTGAACACCGACATGATGTGTCACCGTCAGAATGTCAGACTGGCGATAAGCAGGCTGGCCGCCAAACTGCCGGCGGAGACGCGCGCCGATCCAGACTGGCGCCTCCTGGAGGAGAGAGGCTCTGACGCCGCGACCACCATAGTGCACCTTATCCATCGCCGCGCGGTGTATGAGAACGCGTCGAAGGATTACGAGTTTTCGCGGTTCACTATGGAGCGGAACTGGGCCGATGGCCTTCGCGACGTGGAGACCACTCTCAGTCACCCCGCATGGATCGGGCGTACGCGTCCGGTTGGAGCGGTGGAGGTATTCGATCTCACGCGTGATGAAACGCCAAAGAAATGATTTGAGAGGCCAATATGAAAGTCGAAGAAGTTCGCCGCCGCGCCTTCTCCATGCCGTTGACGAGTCCCGCATATCCACCCGGGCCCTATCGATTCTATGATCGCGAGTATTTCATCATCACATATCGCACCGATCGAGAGGCGATTGAGAAAATCCTGCCCGAGCCGCTCACCTTCGACGAACCGCTGGTGAAATACGAGTTCATTCGGATGCCCAACTCCACCGGCTTTGGCGACTACACGGAGTCCGGGCAGGTGATCCCGGTGCAATTCAACGGGCAGCCGGGCTCCTATACCCATGCGATGTTTCTAAATGACGGCGCCCCGATCTATGGCGGGCGAGAGCTATGGGGTTTTCCCAAGAAGTTTGGCCAGCCCTCGCTCAGCGTTCATCAGGACGCCTTGGTGGGAACGCTCGACTATGGGCCGGTGCGCATCGCCACCGGCGCGATGGGATTCAAATATCGCGCGCTGGACGCCGCGACAGTCGCAAAGACGATGCTCGCTCCTAATTACCTGCTCAAGCTCATCCCGCATGTCGACGGCTCTCCCCGCATTCTGGAACTGGTCGATTACCGGCTTGAGGATCTCGTAATCAAGGGCGCGTGGTCGGGGCCGGCGACGCTGGATCTCGGCTGGCATCCCTTGGCTCCCGTCGGGGAGCTTCCGGTCCGCGATATCGTTTCCGCCGTCCATATTGTCGCCGATTTGACGCTGGGCCTTGGCAAGGTCGTTCATGACTATCTCGCCGAATAGCCGAACAAAGGAACTGATCAATGGAACTTAATGGCAAGGTCGCATTCATTACGGGCGCGGCAAGTGGGATTGGCCTCGGCATAGCCAAGCGGTTTGTCGAAGCCGGCGGCCGTGTCGTCGTCGCCGATCTTAACCTGGACGCGGCGAAAGCCGCGGCGACGGACCTTGGCGGCGACGCAGTAGCCTTCGCGGTCGCCATGGACGTATCGAACGAAGATCAGGTCAACGCGGGAGTTGACCTCGCGGCGAAAACATTTGGCACAATCGATATTCTCGTCTCCAACGCCGGGATACAGATCGTTCATCCGATCGAAGATTTTCCTTTCGCCGACTGGAAAAAGCTGCTTGCGATCCATCTCGACGGAGCCTTTCTTACTACCAAGGCCTGCCTAAAATACATGTATCCACAGCAGTCCGGCGCGCTGATCTACATGGGCTCTGTGCATAGCCACGAGGCCTCGCCGCTCAAATCCGCTTATGTGGCGGCCAAGCATGGATTGCTTGGTCTTGCGAGAACCATGGCCAAGGAGGGCGCCAAGCATAATGTGCGGTCCAACATCATTTGCCCCGGCTTCGTCATGACGCCGCTCGTCGAGAAGCAAATCCCGCAGCAGGCGCATGATCTTGGAATCACTGAAGAACGCGTGGTCAACGAGGTGATGCTTGGAGAAACCGTCGACAAGCAGTTCACCATGGTGAGCGATGTCGCGGAAGTGGCCTTGATGCTCGCCGCCTTCAAGACCAACGCGATGACCGGCGAATTTATTATCGTCAGCCATGGATGGCACATGAATTGAGCGCCTGCTTCGGCACGCCTAAAACTGCATGCCGATGACACGCTCGACGCCCGACAGTTCCCGGATCGCCGCGAGAGTGGCGTCCGGAGCAAGGCCGTCGATGGCCACCAGCGCGACCGCTGCGCCGCCCACGTGGTCTCGCCCTAGCGCGAAGGTCGCGATATTGACGTGGGAGTCCCCGAGCAACCCAGCAAACCGTCCGATGAAGCCCGGCTTATCCTCATTCGTCACATAGATCATGGATGGCGCGAACTCGGCCTCCACGGCGATGTCGCCAACGCGGACGATGCGAGGCTTGCCGTCGTGGAACACGGTTCCGGATACGGCGATCTCGCCCTGCGCCGTTGACGCGCGAAGCGTGACGAGTGATTCATAGTCGCTCTCGACCTCCCGCGTCACTTCTTCGACGACGACGCCGCGCTCCTTGGCGATGATGGGCGCGGAAACAGGATTGACATCGTCCAGTATAGGCTTCAGCAAGCCGCAGATTGCGCCTGCGGAAATCGCCTTGGTCTTTTGGGCTGCGACCATGCCCTCATAGACGATTGAAATCTTGTCGACTCCGCTGCGCGCGATCTGGCCGACGAAAAGCCCCAGCTTTTCGGCAAGCTCCACAAAAGGACGCAGTTGGGGCGCCTCCTCGGCGGTGATCGAGGGAAAATTTACCGCATTGGAGATGGCGCCGCGCGTCAGATAGTCGGACATCTGCTCGGCGACTTGCAGCGCCACTTTTTCTTGCGCTTCCGTGGTCGAGGCGCCGAGATGCGGCGTGCAAACGACATGAGGATGTCCGAACAGAGGGTTGGCCGTCGCCGGCTCCGTCACAAATACGTCGAAGGCCGCGCCTGCGACATGACCGCTGTCGAGCGCCTTTCGTAGCGCCACTTCATCAACGAGCCCCCCACGCGCGCAATTGATGATGCGCACGCCTTTTTGCGTCTTGGCGAGGCTTTCGGTGGAGAGGATGTCGCGGGTCTGCGAGGTCAATGGCGTATGCAGCGTGATGAAATCCGAACGCGCCAACAATTCGTCGAGTTCCACTTTCTCAACGCCCAGGCTCTTCGCGCGGTCCCCGGAGAGGAAGGGGTCGAAGGCGATAACCCGCATCTTGAGTCCCAGCGCGCGCGTCGCGACATTCGTGCCTATATTGCCGCAGCCGATGACCCCGAGCGTCTTCCCGGTGATCTCGACGCCCATGAAGCGGCTCTTTTCCCACTTGCCTGCTTGTGTAGAAGCATCCGCGGCGGGAATTTCGCGCGCCAGCGCAAACATCAGCGCTATAGCGTGTTCGGCCGTCGTGACGGAGTTTCCGAAGGGCGTATTCATGACGATGACGCCACGCGCCGTCGCGGCGGGAATGTCGACATTGTCGACGCCAATGCCCGCGCGGCCGATGACTCTCAATCGCGGAGCCTTCGCCAATATGTCGGCGGTCACCTTGGTTGCGGAGCGTATCGCCAGGCCGTCATAATCGCCGATCGCCGCTGCAAGCTTCTCCTTGTCTTTCCCCAGCGCCGGTAGAAAATCGACGTCGACGCCCCGCATCTTGAATATCTGTATTGCGGCGGGGGAAAGTTGGTCGGAGATGAGGACGCGTGCGGGCATATCTGAAATCCTTGTGCGATGGATGCGCAAAAACGCTGATCTCGTCCTGTTCGGAGTGCCGTCGTTGGATCACAGACCCGTTGTCGCCTCGGCGTAGGCCCAGTCAATCCATTTGGTCAGTAGGGCGATGTCGGACGCTTCCACTGTCGCGCCGCACCAAATGCGGAACCCGGGCGGCGCGTCGCGATAGGCGGCGAAATCGAAGCCCGCTTTCTCCCGTTCGACGAGGGATACGATCGTCTTGGCGAGCGCGGCGCGCTGTTCGATTGGCAACGCGGTGATCTTGGGATCGGCGAATTGCAGACAAACGCTCGTGTTGGAGCGCGTAGCCGGTTCCTTGGCCAAAAAATCAACTGACGGCGTACTTTCAACCCAGTCGGCAACCGTCTTTGCGTTTTTATCCGCGCGAGCCAGGAGCCCATCAAGGCCGCCAATGGACTTCGCCCAGTTCAGGGCGTCGAGATAATCCTCCACGCATAGCAGGGAGGGCGTATTTATGGTCTCGCCCCGAAAAATGCCTTCGTTGAGCTTTCCACCCTTGGTCAAACGGAAAATTTTCGGCAGCGGCCATACCGGCGTATAGCTCTCAAGGCGCTCCACGGCGCGCGGCGACAGAATGATCATTCCGTGCGCTGCTTCGCCGCCCAAAACCTTTTGCCAGGAGTAGGTGGTTACGTCGAGCTTCGAGAAATCAAGTCTTTGCGCGAATGCGGCCGAGGTTGCGTCGCAGATCGTGAGACCCTTGCGATCATCAGGGATAAATTCGGCGTTTGGCACGCGAACGCCCGAGGTGGTTCCGTTCCAGGCGAAAACGACGTCATTGTCGAAATTGATCCCATTTAAGTCAGGCAATTCGCCGAAAGCCGCCAAGAGGCTCCGTGCGCCCGGGACTTTAAGCTGCTTTTCTATGTCGGTCGCCCAGTCTTTGGAAAAGCTCTCCCAGGCTAGGACATCAACGCCACGGGCGCCGAGCAAAGACCACAGCGCCATCTCCACGGCGCCTGTGTCTGATGCTGGAACAATTCCAATAAGATAGGTGGCGGGAACCTGCAGAATCTCGCGCGAAAGCTCGATCGCTTGCGCGAGCTTTTCCTTGCCCGCCTTGGCGCGATGGGAACGCCCGAGCGTCGCGTTCGCCAAATTCTCCAGAGACCAACCGGGTCGTTTGGCGCAGGGGCCGGACGAGAAACAGGGATTTCGTGGAAGTGCAACCGGTATGGAAGTCGACATGTGAAATTGTCCCGATGATCCGCAGCGATTTCTTGCAGTTGAGACATCTATTCATATGTCTAGGCTCTAGGCGCAGGCGCATCAAGCACGCTGTCTGCGGCAGAAAGACGCTCGTGGACCAGATTGCCAGACGTGCTGTTACTTCGCCATATAGTCGCGCGCGACCAAAGCGAGAGAGGCGAGAAGCATCCATATCAGTAGCGCCGGGAAAACCACGATAGACCATTCCCACCCACGCCGCGGGTAGGTCGACTTTTCTGCAAGCGTCGGATGGAGGAAGGACGCCAGATAGCCGGTCTGCGTCTCCAGGGCGACGCGCGCGCTCTCGTAATTCGCCGAAGCGAGCACATACTGCTGACGCGCCAGGTCCAATTCCACCTGCTGACGGGACAGCGCCCCGAGGCGCTGCGCCATGCTGTCGCCGCCAGCATCCGAGCCGCCCGCGATCTGCCGCGTATAGTCAGCGATCTGACTCTTAAGGCTTTTGATGCGCGCGTTCAGCACTCGCACCTGCGGCGCGTCGGGAGTGACAGCCCCGCCTTGCGTTGCGATGCTTTCTTCGGCATGCGACAGCTCCAAACGCAATACATTTATGACCTTCGTTATTGCTTCCGCAGCCGCGCTCGCGTCAAGAACGCCTTGCGTATCTCGCACCTCGCGCATTTGTTCCGTCGCCGCTCGCAACCGCCCTTCGGCGCGGTTGAGTTCGGATTGCGCCAGCTGAAAGGCATCCCGGCGTGATCGCGTTGAAAGATCATTGACGAGAATCTCCGAAAGCTCGATCGCTTTGTTGGTCAGCGCCAAGGAGTCCTCGGGCGTGAAGGCGCGAATATCTATTTGGACAATTCCTGAAACCGCCTCCACGGAGACATCCATGCGTTTGCGAAAGTATTTTACGAGATCTTCGATCGTGTCTGAACGGGAAAGGCGCGAAAAGTAGTCGACTTCCGGGCGCGCGTAGATGCGGCGAAGGTCAAGCGCCTTGTTCAGGGCCTCGACCATGGTTCGGCTCTTGATGTAGTTTGCAATGATCTGCGTGTCTTGCATCTGCTGAGAGGCGGGTGCGCCGATTACGCCGCCAAGAGCGTCAAGCGGCGAGGCCTCGCCGCTTCGCAACGCGAACTTCGCCTCGGTCGTATATTGCTTTGTGGCAATCAATCCCCAATAGACGGATTCAATCATCAGGGGCACGATAACCAGTAAGATGAAGCTGGCGATCAATCCCATGCGAAACGCGCGCGCGCCCTTGCGGGCCTGAAAACCGGCGCCGCCAGAAATGATCGCGGCAGGCGCCCGCGCTTTGCGCGCCGCGCGGCGAAGAGCGCGCGAGATCGACTCTCGCAACGCCCTGGGGTCGTCGACTGTTGCCGGAATCTTTGTGTCCAGCTCGGAGAAACTCATTTCTTGCGGGCTCCAATGACCGTTGAAAGCGTCGCGGTCGTCACGAATTCATTTTCTTATAAAGCTCTATAGCATCGTCAACATTAGGAAACAGGTGCAAACGCCCTCCGGCAAGAACAATGCCGCGATCGCAATATTCCTTCAGCGTGGGCATGCTATGGGAGATCATGATGATGTCCGAGCGTTTCTTGCGTTTCTCGAACTCATCCTTGCAGCGCGCGGCAAATCTCGCGTCGCCAACCGCCGTCACCTCGTCGATGAGGTAGCATTCGAAGTCAATGGACATTGACAGGCCAAAAGCCAGGCGCGCCATCATTCCCGATGAATATGTCATGATCGGCACATCAATGTAGGCGCCGATTTCAGCAAAATCCTCGACGAAATTCACGGTACGGCGCACATCATGGCCGTATATGCGCGCCACGAACGCGACATTCTCTCTGCCGGTGAGCTTTGGATGCAGTCCGCCGGAAAATCCCAGCGGCCAAGATATTCTGGCGGAACGGCGCACCCTGCCGCTGTTGGGCAGCTCGGTTCCCGCAAGGAGGCGCATCATGGTCGACTTGCCAGCGCCGTTGACCCCCAGAATTCCATAGCTTCGCCCCGCCATGAAATCCATGCTTATGTGGTCCAGAACGATCTTGACGTGCCCGTTCGAGCGATAATATTTGAAGACGTTTTCTAGCTGAATCATGCTGCTTCCGGCGCTTCCTTCCTCGGGCAGGGCGGGGCGCGAGGTAACGGCTATTCCTTTTTTTTGGCGAAGTTGTGACGCATGGGCGCCGTCGTCTTTCTGGACAAGGCTGTTTCGAGTAGGTTGTTCGCGGAAGCAAATCTTGGCCAGACCCCTTGCGTCGGCGATCGCGCGACAGAGGATTCATGGGTAGCGCTGACCTAAGGGCAGAACAAAAAGTCGGTGGTCGCTTTGAAACCGAAAACGGCAAGCCGGGATCGTTTCGGGTGAGGTTGGTGATTTTTGTCGCGGCTCTCGGTCTTTACGGCTGCGGCGCTACGCAGAGAGAGACTTTCGATCTTTCTGGCGCGTCCATTGCCGCAAATACGCGAACCTTCACCATATCCCGCGCTTCCGCGGTCGCGGTCGCGGAGCCGTCGGCTTCGCAATTGGTGAACTCAAATCGTCTCGTCATTCGGGGAGAGGCCGACGATCTGGCTTACCTTGCGGATGCGCAATGGGCGGATCGGCTGCCGCATCTGGTGCAGGCGAGCCTGATCGCGAGACTTAGGGAACGCGGCGTGGACGCCGCTTTTCCGGGCGCCGCGGCCAGCTATCAAATCGCGACCGAACTGCGGCGCTTCGAAATTGATGTGTCGGGGAGGCGCGCAGTCGTTGAGATTGCCGCGCGCCTGTCGAGCGAGCAGGGCGGCAGACTGGTTGGCGCTGCGGTTTTCCTGGGGCAGGCGCCGGCAGACCACACGACGGGTCCCGAAGCCGTTCGCTCGCTGGACCAGGCGTTGGACCGCGCCGCCGATCGCCTCGTCGCTTGGGTGCGCGGGCGAATTTGACCCGAACCAGACGCCGAGGGAGCGAGGCATGTCGTTAAAGGGGCTAGCGCAGCTATCGGCCGGGTGGTAACTGATCGGCGAAACCAAGGAATTGCGCGCTGTTCAGCCGATCCCCGCGCTGCGGGAGGCAGCGGGGAGGTTGATGTCGTCTTTCCGGCGCGCCGCCCGGATTGACGGACAGCGCGGGCCACGCAAGGAAGAGACAAGGATCATGGTCAAGACCAGCCTGGACAATCAAGCTACCCGTTATGGCGCTGAGCCGGGCGGTAGAGCGCCGACAAAGGCCAAGATCACCTTCATTGATTCGCATGGTCAGGCGCGCACAGTGGAAGGCGAGACCGGCTCGACCGTGATGGAAACCGCGCGTCGCAACGACATTCCGGAAATTGCAGCGGAATGTGGCGGCGCCTGCGCTTGCGCGACCTGCCATGTCTATGTTGACGCCGCTTGGGTCGACAAGACGGGACCGCGCTCGCAGATGGAAGAGGACATGCTCGACTTCGCTTTTGACGTGCAGCCGAACTCCCGGCTTTGCTGCCAGATCACGGTCAAAGCTGAACTGGACGGCCTTGTGGTCAGCACCCCGGCTCAGCAGGGTTGATGCACGACCTGCTCGCTGGGGTTGCGCCTTGCGGCGTTATTCAGAGTTGCGCCTCCCTATAAATACTATAGAGCATGGCGCCGAACGGCGCGGCCGCAACCCCGCCTTGTATTCCCTGATCGCAACATTCCCGCGTTCCCAGGCGGCGGGGCGATCCGGTTTAGCGGTGAAGGACAGAAGATGAGCGAGATGATCGAAACCAACGTTGTCATCGTCGGAGCCGGCCCAGCGGGACTTTTTGCGGTTTTCGAACTTGGGCTGCTCGACATCCGCGCGCATCTGATCGATATCTTGCCGCGCGCAGGGGGGCAGTGCTCCGAACTTTATCCGGAGAAGCCGATCTATGACATTCCCGGCTTGCCCATCGTCACGGGGCAGGGGCTGACCGACGATCTCCTGAAGCAGATCGAGCCGTTTCATCCGACCTTCCATTTCAACGAAATGGTTGAACTCTGCAATCCATCGGAACGGCGGACAAGCCGGAGTTCATTGTCGGAACGGACGCCGGGAAGCAGTTCAAGACCAAGGTGGTTATCGTGGCGGCCGGCGGGGGCTCCTTCCAGCCCAAAAAGCCGCCAATTCCCGGCATCGAGGCCTATGAACAAAAGTCGGTGTTTTACGCCGTGCGCCGGGTCGAGGACTTCCGCGATAGGGACGTGGTGATTGTCGGAGGCGGCGATTCGGCGCTCGACTGGACGCTCAATCTGCAGCCGGTCGCCAAAAGCCTGACTCTGGTGCATCGGCGGGACGCGTTCCGCGCCGCGCCGCATTCGGTCAAGGCGATGCATGATCTCGTCGAAGCCGGAAAAATTTCCTTCAAGCTCGGCCAGATCACCCAGGTTGCAGGCGAACAGGGAGAACTCGCCAGCGCGACGCTGAAAGGCGATGACGGGGTCGAGACCCCTATTCCCTGCGAGCGGTTGATGCCCTTCTTTGGCCTGACCATGAAGCTCGGCCCCGTCGCCAATTGGGGCCTTAACCTCCATGAAAACCTTGTTCCGGTGGACACCGAGAAATTCGAGACGAACCATCCCGGAATTTTCGCCGTCGGCGACATCAATAGCTATCCAGGCAAGCTGAAGCTGATCCTCTGTGGCTTCCACGAGGGCGCGCTGGCGGCGCAGCGGGCGCACCATTATGTTTACCCGGACAAGAAGCTTCTGTTCCAATACACAACGTCGTCGACGAATTTGCAGAAGAAGCTGGGGGTTTAATTCGGCGGGCGGGCGGATTGCCGTTCGGGCCGCCCTCTCAAGTCCGCTAGCGCCGGGTTATCCTGGCTACCCCAGCAGGCCGCCCCTTCTCGGAGCCAGAGGATTGTCAGTGAGAGCCGCCGCGTCCGGGGCGCCGATGGCCGGCGTGCCGGCGAAAGCCGAATAGAGTCCCGTCACGAAGCTTTCGTCCAGATCCTTGACGATAAAGACTATACGCGTTCGATGATCTGCGTCTGGCCAGGCGTCCAGCCGGTGCGGCGGGTGAAACACATGCTGCACGCCATGGATCACCACGGGCCGCGAGGGATCGTCGCTTAACGCCACAATGCCCTTTACCCGCAAGAGGCGCGGGCCATGCGCCTGCCGAAGCAAGTCCAGAAACATGTCGAAAGCCGCAGGCGCCAATGGCGCTTCGCTGGAAAGGCAAAAAGAGCGGATGTGGTCGTCATGGCGGTTTACGTCATGGTCATGATGATGGTCATGGCCATCATGCGCCGCTTGGACGCTTTGCGCGTTCAGCCATTGCGCGACGCGAGGGATTTTCCCGGTTGGGTCGTAGAGCCCGCAATCGAGGATCGCGTCGGGCGTTGCTTCGCCTTGCGCCGAAAGTAAAATCCGCGCGCCGGGATTGAGCCTCTTCAAACGTTCAAGAAGGTTCGGCAGCCGCGCCGCGCCCTCGGGCAGATCGGTTTTCGTCACCACCAGCCGGTCGGCGACGGCGGCCTGTTTCACCGCCTCCTCATGAGCGTCGAGCGTCGCCTCGCCATTCACCGCGTCGACCAGCGTCACCACTCCGTCGAGGCGATAGCGCAGCATGAGATAAGGGTGATACATGATCGCGTGCAGCACCGGAGCCGGGTCCGCAAGGCCGGTCGTCTCAAGCACGACGCGGCGAAATGGCGCGATTCGATCGTTGTCGCGTTTGCGCAGCAGGTCTTCGAGAGTGGCGACGAGATCGCCTCGGATCGTGCAGCAGACGCAGCCGGAACTCATCACGATCATGTCGCCGTCGATGCGCTCGACGAACAGATGATCCAGTCCGACGTCGCCAAACTCGTTGATGAGCACGAGAGTGTCCGAGAGCTCGGGCGCGGCTAGAAGGCGGTTCAGCAGCGTTGTCTTGCCCGCCCCAAGAAAGCCCGTGAGCACAGTGAGCGGCAGGGGCGGCGGCGGGCGTCGCGCAGTAAGGCCGGCGTCTTGCGCGCTCATTGACCGTCGGCGGCCTTGTCGCCCGCGTCCGCGCCTCCGGCGTCGCCGCTGGTCTTGGCGGCGGAGGCTTTGGCCTTTTTCCCTTTATCCGCGTGTTTGGGCTGCGCATGACCCTTGGCTGCTGGCTTCCCGCTTGCGGCATGCTCCTTGTGCGTTTTTGCCTGGACCTTGGCTGCTGGCTTTTTGGCCTCAGCCACCTTGGCCTTGCTCCTGCCGGCGCTTCGCAGGGGCTTTGCGTCGGCGGCGGGGTGGGATATGGGCGACGCCTCCGTTCCCTCGCTCTTCTGGCTGGAATAGGCGGTCATGTCAGGCTCGGCGCCGATCGCGACACCCGGCGCGCGCGCCCGCGCCACAGGCCCCTGGTAGCCTGGCGCCCGACCCGCGTAGACCTTGACGGGCTCAAACAATGGGCGCGGCAGTTGCGCGAGATCCTTGACGCTCACCTGTTGCCGCCCACCCGCCAAGGCGTCAACCACCGGATTTCCGGTTGGCGCCGCCGTGATCGGGATCGACATGTCCTCGACTTCCGCAAGGAACTCCTGGTTGGCCTTGGCGCGATGGTGGCATACCGACTCTCTCATGTCCGGCGCGGCCCCCCCGGGCCCGAAGCTGGGAAGGCTTTCCAGCGTGCCCATTGGCGAACCGGTCTGGAACGCGCGATCGAGCAGAGAAGCCGCCTTGGCTGTCCGCGCATTCGCCGAAGGCGCTCCGAGAACCACCGCGATGAGCTTTTGTCCGCCATGAGTAGCGGAAGCGACAAGATTGTATCCAGCCGGGCAGGTGAAGCCGGTCTTCATCCCGTCGGCGCCCGGGTAGCGTCCCAGCATGCCATTGTGATTGGCGGTAATTTTGCCGCCAAGCTGCATCGCCCCTATGTTGTAGAGGCTGGCGGACTCCGGAAACCGCAAGAGCAACGCCCGGCCCAGAATGGCGAGGTCGCGGGCGGATGTCACATGCCGTTCGTCCGGCAGGCCGTTGGGGTTCACCCAATGCGATTCCCGCATTCCCAGCTCAGCCGAAGCCTTGTTCATTTCGTCGGCGAACGCTTCCACGGACCCCGAGACGCCCTCGGCGATCGTGACCGCGACGTCATTGGCCGATTTTACCATAAGCATGACGAGGGCGTTGCCCAAGGTGACTTCGGACCCGACCCGAAAGCCCATTTTAGAGGGCGCCATTTTCGCCGCCCGCGCCGAAACGACCAGGGGCGTGTCAAAGGTAAGCCGGTTCTGCCGCACCGCTTCCAGCGCCACATAGACCGTCATCAGCTTGGTTACGGAAGCTGGATACCAGACCGCGGTAGCCTGCTCCTGCTCAAGAATCTGTCCGGAGGCCACATCAATTACAACCGAAGGCGTCGCATGGACTGGATCTGCGAACGCGCACCCCAGAGCGGCGATGGCGGCGACGGTGAGTCCAGTTCGTCTATTCGCTAAACTCATTCACACGTTTCTCTTCTTATGGCCGTGCGGCGCAGCCAATTCGCCGGGGCAAGGATAGTCGTGAAAAGCTCGACATTCAAATCCACGTAAAATAAGGCAAAGGCATGCCCGGAACTGTAATTTCTGCGGAGACGCTATGTTTTCTGGGCTTGGGTGACCCGATTCCATGCTATTCGAGGCCAGTGCTCTGACGCGGCGAGGTTGCGGCTCAAGTGATCGATAAGCTGGAATTCTTCATCAGCGTTGCCAAGGAGCGAAGTTTTTCGCGAGCGGCCGAATTGTGCGGCGTGACCCAACCAACCCTATCGGCAGGAATAAAGCAGCTTGAAGAGATGCTGGGGGTCTTGCTGGTCAACCGCTCTTCCCGGTTCCACGGCCTTACCGAGGAAGGCGAACGCGTGCTGGTGTGGGCCAAGCGGATTGTCGCCGATGCGCGCGCCATGCGGATGGAAGTGCGGACCCTGCGCGAGGGGCTTTCTGGCCAGCTCAAAATCGCCGCGATCCCGACGGCGGTCGGGATCATTTCGGCGCTCACTGGCCCTTACCTCGAGAAACACCCTGGCGTAAGCCTCAAGGTCTTGTCCGCATCCTCGTCGGAAATCCTGACGATGCTGGACAATCTCGATATCGACGCGGGCGTCACCTATCTTGATAACGAACCCCTGGGGCGCGTCCGGGCGGTGCCCTTGTATGTGGAGCGTTATTGCCTGCTGACGGTCGCGGGTAATCCCCTTGGTGACCGCACCAGCGTGACCTGGGCGGATGTCGGGCAAATCCCGCTCTGTCTGCTGACACCCGACATGCAGAACCGCCGCATCGTGGAGGCCTTGGTCCGGGAATCCGGCGGCGAGATCGAGGCCGCACTGGAATCCAATTCCGTCATAATGCTTTACGATCAGGTGAAGGCAGGACGCTGGGCTACCATCATGCCGGAAAAATTAGCCGGAACCTTCGGGGTTGCGGAGCCCTTGCGGGCCATTCCCATCAAGGAGCCAGAGGCCGTGCATGAGATCGGCCTCGTGGTGCCTCATCGCGAGCCGGTCATCCCGCAGGTCGCGGCGCTGGTCGCCGAGGCGAAAAAATACGCGTCCAGTCTTGTGCCGAGGTCTCAATAGATAATGCCTATGGTTCCACGATTCAGCCCTATTGATTGCAGGACGGATTTGCGGCAGTGTCATATTAAATAGGTAAAAAGGCAGGTTTCGCAACTGCCGCGCTGAAGACCGTCAAGGGGAAGAAATGTCTGGAGCCGTACCGTGGGACGCCGCACGGGCGCAGGAAATTATCTCCGCCCATCTTGGGCTGGAGGGGCCTGCCCTGCCTATTCTTCATGCCTTGAAAGAGGAGTTTGGCTATGTGCCGGATGCGGCCGTGCCGCAGATGGCGGAAGCGCTGAACATTTCACGCGCCGAGATGTATGGCGTGTTGACCTTCTATCACGATTTCAATCGAGAGCCTCACGGCCGCCATGTGCTCAAGATCTGCCGGGCTGAATCGTGCCAGTCCATGGGCGCCGAGAAGATGGCTCTGGATTTCCTGGCTCGCCTCAAGCTGGAATGGCACAAGACGACGCCTGACGGCGCTCTGACGGTTGAGCCGGTCTACTGCCTCGGGCTTTGCTCGCACAGCCCTTCGGCGATGTTTGACGGCGAGCCAATCGGGCGCGTCGACGGCGCAAGGCTCGACGAACTCGCGCAAGAGGCAAGAAGCGCATGACCAAGATTTACATCCCGCGCGACATGGCCGCGCTGGCCATGGGCGCCAAAAAGGTCGTCGCCGCCGTTCAGAAGGAGGCCGCCGCTCGCGGCCTCAGCGTCGAGATCATTCGTAACGGCTCCCGGGGCATGCTCTGGCTTGAGCCTTTGGTTGAGGTCGAGACTGCCGCCGGGCGCGTCGGTTACGGGCCGGTGAAGCCCTCCGACGTGGGGTCGCTGTTCGACGCGGGGTTCCTCTCGGGCGGCGCCCACCCCCTGGCCATCGGCAAGGTCGAAGAGCATCCCTATTTCGCCCGCCAGCGTCGCGTGACCTTCCAGCGTTGCGGCGTTATCGATCCGGTGTCCTTTGCCGAATATGCCGCGCATGGCGGCTACAAGGGTCTTGACCGGGCATTTCAGATCGGCCCAGAGGCGACCGTCGCCGAAATAGCGGCCTCCGGTCTGCGCGGGCGTGGGGGCGCCGGCTTCCCCACCGGCATCAAGTGGAAGACAGTCGCTGATTGTCCGGCGGGAAAAAAATATGTCGTGGTCAACGCCGACGAGGGCGACTCCGGCACTTTCGCCGACCGAATGATCATGGAGGGCGATCCCTTCTCGCTGATCGAGGGCATGACCATTTGCGCCTTCGCCATCGGCTCGGACAAGGGTTACGTCTATCTTCGCTCGGAATATCCGATCGTCGCGGAAATCTTCAACGAGGCGCTGGTCGCGGCCCGCGCCGCCGGGGTTCTCGGCAAGAATGTGCGCGGGTCCAATCTTTCGTTTGATATCGAGCTGCGCATCGGCGCCGGCGCCTATGTCTGCGGCGAGGAGACCTCGCTGCTTGAAAGCCTTGAGGGCAAGCGCGGGATCGTGCGCGCCAAGCCACCGCTGCCGGCGCATGAGGGTCTGTTCGGCAAGCCAACCGTGGTGAACAATGTCCTATCCATGGCCACCGCACCGATGATTCTGGCCGATGGCGGAGCTGCATATCATGCGATGGGCATGGACCGCTCGCGCGGCACGATTCCGCTGCAGATAGCCGGCAATGTGAAATACGCGGGCCTTTGTGAAGTGCCCTTCGGCCTGAAGCTCGGTGAAATTGTCAATGACATCGGCGGCGGCACGCTCTCGGGGCGTCCTGTCCGCGCCGTGCAGGTCGGCGGTCCCCTCGGAGCCTATGTGCCCGTGTCGTTGTTCGACACGCCCTTCGACTACGAGGCCTACACCAAGGTCGACAGTCTGATCGGCCACGGCGGTCTCGTCGTGTTCGACGATACGGTCGACATGTCCTGGATGGCGCGCTTTGGCATGGAGTTCTGCGCCATCGAAAGCTGCGGCAAATGCACGCCCTGCCGCATTGGCTCCACCCGCGGCGTCGAGACCATCGACAAGATACGCGCTGGCGAGAATGTCGAAGGCAACATCGAATTGTTAAAGGATCTTTGCAATACGATGAAGTTTGGGTCTCTCTGCGCACTGGGAGGATTTGCGCCCTATCCAGTCGAAAGCGCGTTGCGTCACTTCCCCGAAGACTTCCACAAGCCGGCCCTTGAAGCCGCTGCCGAGTGAGGTACTGACCATGAGCCTGATCAAGGAAATCGATTACGGAACGCCCGAGTTGAAGTCTTCGAAGCTGGTGACGCTGACCATTGACGGTCAGGTCGTTACAGTGCCCGAGGGCACGTCAATCATGCGCGCGGCGATGGATATCGGGACGGAAATCCCCAAGCTCTGCGCCACGGACAGCATCAAGGCGTTCGGCTCCTGCCGTCTCTGCGTGATCGAGATCGAGGGGCGCAACGGCACGCCGGCTTCCTGCACCACTCCGGTCATGCCTGGCATCAGCGTCCACACCCAGACGCCGCGCCTCAAGGCGATCCGTCGCGGCGTGATGGAGCTTTATATCTCCGACCACCCGCTCGACTGTCTGACCTGCGCCGCCAACGGCGACTGCGAATTGCAGACGCAGGCGGGCGCGGTTGGCCTGCGTGACGTGCGTTACGGTTACGATGGGTCCAACCACGTCTTCGCGCGCAATGACAGCGCCGCCAATTTCAATTGGAAGCCCAAGGACGAATCCAATCCCTATTTCACCTACGATCCGTCCAAGTGCATCGTCTGCAATCGGTGCGTGCGCGCCTGCGAAGAAGTGCAGGGCACTTTCGCGCTGACGATCAGCGGCCGTGGCTTCGGCAGCCGCGTTTCGCCTGGCATGGATGAAGCCTTCATGGAGTCCGAATGCGTCTCCTGCGGCGCCTGCGTTCAAGCCTGCCCCACCGCGACGCTGCAGGAAAAGTCGGTCATTGAGATCGGCCAGCCGGAACATTCGGCTATAACGACCTGCGCCTATTGCGGCGTTGGCTGCACCTTCAAGGCCGAGATGCGCGGCGAGGAAGTCGTGCGCATGGTTCCATGGAAGGATGGCAAGGCCAACCACGGCCACAGCTGCATCAAGGGCCGTTTCGCCTATGGTTACGCGCAGCATCGCGAGCGTATCCTGAACCCGATGATCCGCGAGTTGATCCACGAGCCCTGGCGCGTCGTCTCCTGGGAGGAGGCGATCGGCTTCACGGCCCGCCGCTTCAAGGAAATCCAGGCCAAATACGGAAAGAACTCAGTCGGCGTCATTACCTCCTCGCGCTGCACGAACGAGGAGAGCTATCTCGTTCAGAAGCTGACCCGCGCGGGCTTCCTCAATAATAACACCGACACCTGCGCCCGTGTTTGTCACTCGCCGACCGGCTATGGTCTCAATCAGGCGTTTGGCACCTCCGCCGGCACGCAGGACTTCGATTCGGTCGACGAGGCCGATGTGATCGTCGTCATCGGCGCCAATCCGACCGACGCCCATCCCGTGTTCGGTTCGCGCATGAAGAAGCGCCTGCGCGAGGGCGCGAAGCTGATCATCGTCGATCCGCGCCGGATTGATCTGGTGCGTTCGCCCCACATCCAGGCCGACTATCATCTCCCCCTGAAGCCGGGCACCAATGTCGCGGTCGTCACCGCAATGGCGCATGTGATCGTCACCGAAGGTCTCGTCAACGAAGCCTATGTGCGCGAACGCTGCGACTGGGACGAGTTCCAGGACTGGGCGGCCTTCGTCGCCGAAGAGCACAACAGCCCCGAGGCGGTGGAGCAGTTCACTGGCGTTCCTGCCGCTGAACTGCGGGCCGCCGCGCGGCTTTACGCCACGGGCGGAAACGGCGCGATCTACTACGGCCTTGGCGTGACCGAGCACAGCCAGGGCTCCACGACCGTCATGGCGATCGCCAATCTCGCGATGGCGACCGGCAACCTCGGCCGGCGTGGCGTCGGCGTGAACCCCCTGCGCGGACAGAACAACGTGCAGGGCTCCTGCGACATGGGTTCGTTCCCGCACGAGCTGCCCGGCTACCAGCATATATCGGGTGAGAAGGCGCGTGAGGTGTTCGAGGCGGAATGGGGCGTCAAGCTCGATCCGGAGCCCGGCCTGCGCATCCCCAACATGTTCGACGCTGCCGTCGACGGCACGTTCAAGGGCCTTTACGTTCAGGGCGAGGACATTCTTCAGTCCGACCCAGATACGAAGCATGTCTCGGCCGGCCTCGCGGCGATGGAACTCGTGGTCGTGCAGGATCTCTTCCTGGTGGAGACGGCCAATTACGCCCATGTCTTCCTGCCGGGCGCGACCTTCCTTGAAAAGGACGGCACTTTCACCAATGCGGAGCGGCGCATCCAGCGCGTGACCAAGGTGATGAGCCCGAAGAACGGCTATGGCGACTGGGAAGTCACCCAGTTGATCGCCAACGCCATGGGGCTGGGCTGGAAATACACGCATCCGAGCGAGATCATGGATGAGATCGCTCGATTGACGCCGAGCTTCAAGGGCGTGTCCTTCGAGAAACTCGAAGAGGAAGGCTCGGTCCAATGGCCTTGCAATGATGAAAATCCGCATGGCGTGCCAATCATGCACATCAACGGATTCGCGCGCGGCAAGGGCAAGTTCGTCATCACGGAATATGTGCCCACCGACGAGCGCACGGGACCGCGTTTCCCGCTGCTGCTCACCACGGGGCGCATATTGTCGCAGTACAATGTGGGCGCGCAGACGCGGCGCACCGAGAACAGCCAGTGGCATCCCGAGGATGTGCTCGAAATCCACCCGCACGACGCCGAGCTTCGCGGCGTCAAGGATGGCGATTGGGTAAGGGTCCAGAGCCGCGCGGGCGAAGCCTCGCTACGCGCGCAAATCACCGATCGCGTTGCGCCCGGAGTTGTCTACACGACCTTCCATCACCCGATTACCCAGGCCAATGTGATCACCACCGACAATTCGGACTGGGCGACAAATTGTCCGGAATACAAGGTCACGGCCGTGCAGATTTCGTCGACCAACGGGCCGAGCGAATGGCAGGAAAAATACCGTGAATTGTCGGAGGCGAGCCGTCGCATAGCGGGTACGATCGACGCGGCGGAATGACGGAAGAGGTTCCCGCGCCGACCGTAAAAGTGTCCTGTCTGGCGCGCCGTCACGAAGTGACGGCGCCCGCAGTCAGGTTAATTCCCGAGGAAACTCCAGTCGCCTTTACTTATGGCGGGACAACTCACGCCGTGATGATGGCGACGCCGGCTGACCTTGAGGATTTCGCGATCGGATTCGCGATCACAGAAGGGCTGATTGACGCTGGAGCAAGGAGCGTCGAGGTCGAGGTCGTCGCAAGCGACTTGGGCGTTGAGCTGCGCAGCTGGCTCCCGGGCGAGCGCCAGCGCGAGTATGGCGAGCGCAGGCGCTCCATGGCTGGTCCGACAGGCTGCGGGCTTTGCGGCATAGAAAGTCTTGAACAGGCGACCCGCCAGCCTCCAGCCCTAAACAATTCCTTACAGGTATCCGCCACGGAACTTGTGGAGGCGATGAATCGCCTGCCCAGCGCGCAGAGGTTCAACCAGGAAACGCGGGCGGTGCATGGCGCGGCTTTCTGGAATCCCGAAACCAGCGAGCTGATCCTGCGTGAGGACGTGGGCAGGCATAATGCGCTGGACAAGCTGGCGGGCGCTTTGGCGCGACAGGGTGTCGCGGGGTCCGCCGGCGTGGTGCTGATGACCAGCCGCGTTTCCGTCGAGCTTGTTCAGAAAGCAGCGCGTATCGGCTCTTGCGTTATCGCAGCCATTTCGGCCCCGACGGCGCTCGCCGTCCGCACCGCCGACGCTTGCGGTATGACGCTTGTCGCGGTAATGCGAGGGCGCGATTTCGAAATCTTCACCCATCCATCCCGAATTCTCGAACAGGCGCCCATTCATGTCGTCGCATAGCACGGTCGATACACTGGTGAAAATGGCCAACCAGATTGGCGATTTCTTCAGCGCGCAAAAGTCGACGGACAAGGTTGCCGGAATCGTGGACCATATCCAGAAATTCTGGGATCCGCGGATGCGCGCCAATATCATAAAGCATTTGGCGGAAGGCGGCGCGGGGTTGAATCCGCTGGTGCTCGAAGCAATCAAGAGGCTTGCGCAAAACACGCAGTCCGCAGGCTCCAAATAATTTCCGGCCACTGGAGAGCGGATGCTCGCGGCGGCGCTGACGCTCTGCGGCAAGGCCACATCAGACGATTGGTCGCGACATCTGATCGACGAGGATGCAATGGCCGCCCCTGACCTGCCTGCCCCGTATGCGCAGCGGTTCGACGCTTCGGCCGCAACTCCGCCAGAGGCGGAGCGCCGCGCCACGCTACGTCATTTTCACGGCCGCGCGCTCGAAGACCCATACGTTTGGCTGGCGGCTGAAAACTGGCGCGAAGTATTGCGCGATCCGGAGGCCTTGCCCGCCGACATAAAGTCGCTGCTTGAAGCGGAGAACGCATATTGCGACAGCGTGTTGGCCCCGCTCAAGGGCCTGCGCCAAACGCTTGTCGCGGAAATGCGAGGCCGCATCAAGGAAGATGACGCTGGCGCGCCCTGGCCGGATGGGCCTTTCGCCTATTTCGAGCGTTACCGCGAAGGCGGCGAGCATCCACTCTATTGCCGGACGAAGCGTGAGGGCGGCGCGGAAGAGATCCTGCTCGACGGCGACGCTCTGGCCCAAGACGCCGAGTTCTTCGACATTGGCGAAACGGTTCACTCGCGTGATCACGCACAGCTTGGCTGGAGCGTCGACGACAAGGGTTCAGAACTCTATTCCATTCGCACGCGTGCGCTCAGCGACGGCGTCGACCGTCCGGACATCGTTCATGAAACTGACGGGACGATCGTCTGGAGTCAGGACTGCAAGAGTTTTTTTTACGTGCGCGTGGATGAAAATCATCGCACGGCGCAGGTCTTTCGACATGTTGTCGGGACCGCCCCTGATACGGATCAACTGATTGTCGAAGAGGCCGATCCCGCGTGGTTCGTGGCGTTGCGAGAAAGTCGCTGCGGACGTTTCGCCATTGTTTCGTTCCACGGGCACGACGCCAGCGAATGTCATTTGATCGATCTCGCGGACGCCGCCGCCAAACCGCGCTGTGTCGCGCGGCGGGAACCGCGACTGCGTTACGATGTCGAGCCGCATGGCGATCGTCTCTTTATCCACAGCAACGCTGACGGCGCTGATGACTTCGCGATATTCTCGGCGCCGTTGACTTCGACTTCGCGCAAGGATTGGCGTGCGTTTGTCGCGCATCAGCCCGGCCGCATGATCGTCATTTGCACGGTCTACGCAAGGCGTCTGGTTTGGGTCGAGCGCGAAAACTCTCTGCCGCGCCTCAAAATTCGCGAGCTAGCGAGTGGCGAGGAGCACGCGATAGCCTTCGCCGAGGAGGCCTACGCGCTATATCTCGAACCGGGTCTTGAGTTTGACACGGACATCCTGCGCTTCACCTATTCGTCGATGACGACGCCGCGCGAGACCTATGATTACGAACATGGTCTCGCGGGAGCGGGTGCTTCGCAAGCGTCAGGAAATTCCCAGCGGTCACGACCCGAAGAATTACGTGACGCGGCGTCTCTTCGCCACGGGGAAAGATGGCGAGAGCGTGCCGATCACGCTGCTGCACCGCGCCGGTTTTCAGCCGGGCGCCGGCGCGCCGTTGTTGCTTTATGGCTATGGCGCTTACGGTCACGCTATTTCAGCGAGCTTCGACTCCACCGTGCTTTCCCTGGTGGACCGGGGCTTTGTTTACGCCTATGCGCATGTGCGCGGCGGCACCGACAAGGGCTGGAGCTGGTACGAGAAGGGCAAGCTCGAAAATAAGACAAACACCTTTAGCGATTTCATCGCCTGCGCGCGCCATTTGATCGCAGCGGGATACACGCGCCAGGGCGCCATAGTCGCTCAGGGCGCAAGCGCCGGCGGCATGCTGATGGGCGCGGTCGCCAACATGGCGCCGGAGCTGTTCGCGGGAATTCTCGCTGGCGTGCCGTTTGTCGATGTGCTCAACACCATTCTTCGAGACGATCTGCCGCTGACGCCGCCCGAATGGCTGGAGTGGGGCAATCCGATCACCGACGCCGCCGTTTACGACCGGCTGGCTACCTATTCGCCTTATGACAATGTGAGCGCTCAGTCCTATCCGCCAATTCTCGCGCTGGCCGGCCTCACCGATCCGCGCGTGACTTACTGGGAGCCGCTGAAATGGGTGCAGCGGCTGCGCGCGACCATGACCGGAGGCGGTCCGATCCTGCTGCACACGCAGATGGGCGCGGGGCATGGGGGGGCATCGGGGCGATTCGAGCGGCTCGACGAACATGCGCTCGAATATGCTTTCGCACTCGCCTGTGTGGCAAAAGTCGCCACATGAGACTTTATTGAGCGGGCGCTCTTCGTTAACTTGCCCAGCCGCAATCCGACGGTCGAGAGAAAGCCCTACGCCATGGCCATTGAATCCAAGCATCCCGAGACGCTGCAGTTGCATGCCGGCTGGCGCGCCGACGCAACCAATGGCGCGGTGGCCGTGCCCATCTATCAGACCACCAGCTATCAGTTCCACGACACGGAACATGCGGCAAATCTCTTCGCACTGAAGGAAATGGGCCAGATCTATACGCGCATCGGCAATCCGACGACCGGCGTGCTGGAGACGCGTCTCGCGGCGCTGGAGGGCGGCGCGGCGGCGCTGGCGCTGGCCTCCGGGCAGGCGGCTTCGGCCTATGCCGTGCAAAATCTCGCGCGCGCGGGGGATAACATCGTCTCCTCCACCGATCTCTATGGCGGCACCTATAATCTTTTCGCCAATACGCTGAAGGATCAGGGGCTCGAAGTTCGCTTCGTCGATCCCGCCGATCCGGAAAACTTCCGCCGCGCCACGGACGACCGCACAAGAGCCTATTACGCGGAGACCTTGCCAAATCCCAAGCTCACCGTCTTTCCGATTGCCGAAGTCGCCGCCATCGGGCGGGAGTTCGGCGTGCCGCTGATCATGGACAATACGGCGGCGCCAATTCTGGCGCGCCCGCTCGATCACGGCGCGGCCGTGGTGGTCTATTCGACGACGAAATTCCTCGGCGGACATGGGACGTCGATTGGCGGCGCCATCATCGACGGCGGCAATTTCGACTGGGAGAAATTTCCCGCCCGCCAGCCGGCGCTCAATACGCCCGACCCCTCCTATCATGGCGCCGTCTGGGTCGAGGCGGTCAAGCCTTTGGGGCCGATCGCCTATGTCATCAAGGCGCGCACGACGCTGTTGCGCGATCTCGGAGCGGCGATGTCGCCCTTCAACGCCTTCCTGACCCTGCAGGGGATCGAGACGCTCACGCTGCGCATGGAGCGTCATGTGCAGAACGCGAGGGCCGTCGCGGATTTTCTGGCGAAGCGGCCGGAAATAGTGAAGGTCATTCATCCCTCGCAGCAGAGTGGCGAGGCGCGCGCGCGGGCCGACAAATATCTCAAGGGCGGCTATGGCGCCTTGCTCGGCTTCGAGCTCAAGGGCGGGCTGGACGCGGGCCGACGCTTTATCGACGCGCTGACGATGTTCTATCATGTCGCCAACATCGGCGACGCCCGCAGCCTCGCCATTCATCCGGCGACAACGACGCATTCGCAGCTTTCGCCCGAGGCTCAGCTCGCGAGCGGCGTCACCGAGGGCTATGTGCGGCTCTCCATCGGCCTGGAGCATATCGACGATATTCTGGCCGATCTGGAGCGCGGGCTGAAGGCGGCGACCGCTGCCTGAGATTCAGCGCTTCTGGCGTTGCTTCATGTAGCCGCGCAGGACGGCGTTGATGCGGCGCTGATAGCCGGGGCCTTCGGCCTTGAAAAAGCCGATCAGGTCTTCGTCGAGGCGGATCGAGATAGCCTGCTTCTTTGGCGGAACGACGATTTCCGCCTTGCTCCAGTCGATGGAGTCGAATTCCGCCCAATCGGGATCGCTTGCGACCGCAACGTCGATTTCGGCGTCGGTCGGAAGAGTTTGCGACGCTTTGCGCTGGTCCTTTTCAGCATGTGTCGCCGATGCGCTCCTGGTAGATTTCACGTTCTTTTGTCCTTGCCACTCTGGCCGAGACGATGCGAATTCGCCCCTCTCCCTCGGTATGGATCACCGCGATCACGCGCCCCTGAGCCTTGCCAAGAGTGACCCAACGGATTTCGCCGGAGCGGTCGGAACGAAATCTCAAAAATGGCGCATCGAAGAGTTCGATGGCGTCTTCAAACCTGATTCCGTGCTTCTCTTTGTTGACCTCATCCTTGTTCGAATCCCATTCGAACGGACCCAGGTCGAGCGTCATTAGTATTCATCCATTGGCCTCTATGGAACGGCGTCTTGGCTTAGGACCCGTCAGGAAATAGCTGAATTGGTTTTTCGAGGGAAGAGATATTGGATTCCCGGCGATCGCGCGGCGTCGTAGCGTTGGGGGATGATTGACGAAAATTCGCTCCAGGAGCGCAAGGCGTCGATGCTGCCGCATCTCGATGAACGCCAGCGGCGTCTGTTCGCCGCTGCGGAAGCCAGGGCTGCGGGCCATGGTGGTATAGCGGCAGTGGCGCGTGTTACGCGCATCGCCGCGAGCACGATCGGGCGCGGCCTGAAAGATCTCGAGGCGCCGGAGACGCTGCCGCAGGGGCGCGTTCGCCGTCCGGGAGGTGGGCGGAAATCGCTGTCCGAGACGGACAGCCGATTGCTCCACGATCTGAACGTGCTTGTCGAGCCCGACGCGCGCGGCGATCCTATGTCGCCGCTGCGCTGGACGTGCAAGAGCCTGCGTCGTCTGGCCTCCGAACTGAACAAGCTCGGGCACAAAATCAGCCATACGGTCGTCGGCGAATTGTTGAAGGCGCAGAAGTTCAGTCTGCAAGCTAATCGCAAGACCAAGGAAGGCGCCGACAATCCCGACCGCGATGCTCAGTTCGGATTCATCAACGCGGCGGTCGAGACGGCCTTGGCCGAGAACCAGCCGGTGATCTCCGTCGACACGAAGAAGAAGGAACTCGTTGGCGAGTTCAAGAACGCCGGTCGCGAATGGCGACCTCAGGGCTCGCCAGAAGAAGTGCGTGTGCACGACTTTCTGATCGCGGAACTTGGCCGCGCCGTGCCCTATGGAGTTTATGATCTTGCCGCCAACACGGGCTGGGTGAATGTCGGGATCGACAACGATACAGCGGCATTCGCCGTGCAGACTATTCGCCGCTGGTGGCAGGACATGGGCCGCGCTCGCTATCCTCTGGCAAGGCGTCTGCTCATTACCGCTGATGGCGGCGGCAGCAATGGTTCACGCGTGCGTCTTTGGAAACGCGAGTTGCAAAAGCTCGCCGATGAACTCGGCATGACGATCGAGGTTCATCACCTTCCGCCGGGAACGAGCAAATGGAACAAGATCGAGCACCGTCTGTTCTCATTCATCACGCAGAACTGGCGCGCCAAACCCCTGGTCAGCTATCGCGTGATCGTTGATCTGATCGCCGCCACAACCACAAAAACCGGCTTGCAGGTCCACTGCGAACTCAATGACAACAGTTATCCCAAAGGCATCGTCGTCTCGGAAGCCGAAATGGCAAGCATCAACATCAAACGCGCCGATTTCCACGGCGAATGGAATTACGCAATCGCTCCATCGGACCAACTATGCGAAGCGATTGTTTCCTGACGGGGCCTAAGCGCCGGGATGAACACATTCGTATATACGCCTTGCGCTGTCAATGCCGCCGCCATAGGGATGTGAAGAGCGGGAGAATCCTGCAAGTTCCTCAGACCTCTCGTTCGCAAAGGTGTTAGGGAAGGCCTCTAGCCAACACGGACGCCAATGAAATTCACCCCCTCCTTTCTTGATGAAATCCGCGCGCGGGTTCCCGTGTCGGAGGTGGTGCGACAAAAGGTCAAGCTCAAGAAAGAAGGGCGGGAGTGGCGCGGGCTGTCGCCCTTCAACGCCGAGAAGACCCCGTCGTTCTACGTCAACGATCCAAAGGGCTTTTTCCACGACTTCTCGTCGAACAAGCATGGCGACGGCTTCGCATTTCTGATGGAGACCGAGGGGATTTCCTTCCCGGAGGCGGTCGAGCGGCTCGCCGCCATGGCTGGCCTGCCCATGCCGGTCGAAACCTCCGAGCAGCGCGAATCCGACCGCCGGCGCGCCTCCCTGACCGAAATCATGGACTGGGCGGCGGAATATTTTCAAAAGCAGCTTGCGGGTGAAAAAGGGCGGGAGGCGCGCGACTATCTCTCTAGGCGCCAGATTTCCGCCAGTTCGCAGGCGCATTTCCGAATCGGCTACGCCCCGCCGGACCGGCACGGGCTGCGGGACGCGCTCGCCGCCAAGGGCGCCGGCGTCGAGGTGATGATCGAGGCCGGGCTGCTGATCCATGGCGAGGATATCGCCGTGCCCTACGACCGTTTCCGCAACCGCGTCATGTTCCCGATTCAGGATCGCGCCGGGAGGGTGATCGCCTTTGGCGGCCGGGCGCTGGAGAAGGACGCCCAGGCCAAATATCTCAATTCCCCGGAGACGCCGCTCTTTCACAAGGGCGCCACGCTCTACAATATGCACAACGCCCGCAAGGCGGCGCATGACGCGGGGACGGTGATCGCCGTCGAGGGCTATGTCGACGTCATCGCCATGACCACGGCGGGCTTCCCCAACGCCGTCGCGCCGCTCGGCACGGCGCTCACGCCGGAACAATGCGCGCTGCTGTGGCGGATGGCGGAGGAACCGATCCTTTGCTTCGACGGCGACAAGGCGGGCCTGAAGGCTGCCTACCGCGCCATCGACACCGCGCTTCCCTTGATCGGCGCGGGCAAGACCCTGCGTTTTGTCCTCTTGCCCGGTGGGCAGGATCCCGACGAACTGCTCCGCTCCGGTGGAGCCCGGGCGCTTGCCGAAGCCTTGGAGGCGCCTCTGCCATTGGTGGAAGTGCTCTGGCGACGCGAAATCGAAGAACGCGCCCTCGATACGCCTGAGCGCCGCGCCACGCTTGAGCGCCGGCTCAGTGAAATTACGAGCCTGATCGCCGATTCGACGTTACGCCGCTATTATGGGCAGGAATTATCGGAGCGGCTTTCCAGGCTGCTTGGCGGCGCCGGCGACGGCTCGGGTCGGGTTCGAGCCTGGACGACGCGCAGGAACTACGAGCGCAATCGCGGCGGAAGGGGATTCTCCGAGTTCGGCGCCGCCAGCAGGGCCGGTGCGCGTCGGCGCGTCATTGGCCAATTCGCCCTTGTTCAAGGGAGTCAAATCTCTGGTTTCGGCGCGAGAGTGCCTGATATTCTTGATTCTTATCAACCACCCGGCGCTCCTTGCGGACCATATCGAGGATCTTGCCGCTCTTGAGTTCGAGTCGCATGAGGCCAGTGCGCTCCGCGATCTCCTGGTCCAGGCCGCTTCCGAAACTCTGGAAGGGGAGGGCGCAAATGACCGCGATCAGGCGACTGGCTTGACCAAAACAATAGCGGAGGCCGGGCTCGCCTCGTTTCTCGGGCGGCTTAAGGGCATGGCCGCTCACGCAAATCTCTGGAGCGTCCAACCGGAGGCGGCGACTGCCGACGCGGCGATCACGCTACGCCAAGTTTTAAGCTTGCATCGCAAGGTTTGGGCGCTAAATAGGGAGTTGCGTAACATAGCGGGGCGTCTGGCGGAGGATCCCAACGAAGGGGACGCCGCCAGATTGGCGGATATCCAGACGCAATTATCGACGCTTGAGGGAACTGAAGCCGCTCTGGAAGGTTTTGGAGCCATGTCGGGTCGCGCCAGCCGCGGTCTCTGAGTGTGGGGCGAACTCCCTCGGGAATCATGGTTAAGGGGGCTTTAAGCCGTCGCCAGTCACTGTCTGACAGCGCGATTCGGCGGCAGGGATTTAACCATTGCGGGTCGATGGGTCGCGATATAACTCATCTCAAGGAAAATTAGGGTCGCCTTGCGAGACGCTCATGATCGTGCTTGGTCGAGGCGGCGACTTAAGGAAGAGCGTCCGGAGCCGTCGCGCGGAGTGAGCGTGGCGCTTGCGCGGACCGTTTCGGAGCGAGTGAATGGCTAAAAAAGACGAGGAAAAGGTCGAAAGCGAAGGCGCCGTCATCACGGAAACCGCCGACGGCCCTCTGCTCGACCTGAATGACGCCGCTGTCAAACGGATGATCAAACTCGCCAAGAAGCGCGGTTTCGTCACGAATGGCGAACTCAATGCGGTTCTCCCGTCGGAGGAGTTTTCTTCGGACCAGATCGAGGACGTGATCTCCATGCTCTCGGAAATGGGGATTACGGTCACCGAAGGCGACGACACCGAGGACGCTGAAGAAGAGGCCGCTCCTCAAGAAGAGGAAGAGGCGGAGGGCGGCGAACTCGTCGAGGCGTCAAGATCCACCGCCGTAGCGACGCGCACCACGGAGCCGACAGACCGGACCGACGATCCCGTGCGCATGTATTTGCGCGAAATGGGCTCGGTGGAGTTGCTCTCGCGCGAAGGCGAAATAGCGATCGCCAAGCGCATCGAGGCGGGCCGCGAAGCGATGATCGCCGGCCTGTGCGAAAGCCCGCTGACTTTCCAGGCCATTATCATCTGGCGGGAGGAACTGGAGGCCGGCAAGGTATTGCTGCGCGACATCATTGACCTTGAGGCGACCTATGCTGGCCCTGACGGAAAGGCGGCAGGCAAGGCGCCGGGAGCCGCGGAGGGAGCAGCTCTGGCTCCGGCTACGGCGCCTCGCACACCGCCCGCAGGCCTCGGGGCGGAACTCGGAGATGATGCTCCGGCGACGGAGGAGAACTTTGAGGAAGATGACGACATGGAGAATTCCGTGTCGCTCTCCGCGATGGAGGCAGAACTAAAGCCCAAGGTTCTGGAGACTTTCGCGCGAAGTCGCTGACGCGTACAAGAAGCTGCGCAGGCTGCAGGATCAGAATGTCGAAAACCGCCTCAAGAATGAGACGCTGACGCCGGCGCAGGAGCGCAAATACAAGACGCTCAAGAAAGAGATCGTCGCCGACGTCAAATCCTTGTCTTTAAATCAGAACCGTATCGAGGCTCTGGTCGAGCAGCTCTATGATATCAACAAGCGCCTTATTGGTTTCGAGACCAAGCTGCTACGGCTCGCGGATTCTCATGGCGTCGCGCGCGAGGACTTTATCGACAAGTTCCATGGCTCGGAACTTGATCCCAAATGGGTCACTCGCGTCGCCAAGCTGGGTTCGCGCGGCTGGAGGGAGTTCGTCGCCGAGGAGAAAGACCGCATCAAGGATTTGCGCTCGGACATTCACGCCCTTGCCACCGAGACAGGTCTGGAAATCTCCGAGTTCCGCAAAATCGTGCACATGGTGCAAAAGGGCGAGCGAGAGGCGCGGCAGGCCAAGAAGGAAATGGTCGAAGCCAATCTGCGCCTCGTGATCTCCATCGCCAAGAAATACACCAATCGCGGCCTGCAATTCCTCGACCTCATTCAGGAAGGCAATATCGGCCTGATGAAAGCGGTGGATAAGTTCGAGTATCGGCGCGGATATAAATTCTCGACCTATGCGACCTGGTGGATCAGGCAGGCGATCACCCGTTCAATCGCCGATCAGGCTCGCACCATCCGCATTCCGGTGCATATGATCGAGACCATCAACAAGATCGTCCGTACCTCGCGCCAGATGCTGCATGAGATCGGTCGTGAGCCCACGCCCGAGGAACTCTCGGAAAAGCTGGCGATGCCGCTGGAGAAGGTGCGCAAGGTTCTGAAGATCGCCAAGGAGCCGATCTCGCTCGAAACGCCGATTGGCGACGAGGAGGATTCGCATCTCGGCGATTTCATCGAGGACAAGAACGCGGTCCTGCCGATCGAGGCGGCTATCCAGTCGAATCTTCGCGAGACGACCACGCGCGTGCTGGCCTCGCTGACGCCGCGCGAAGAGCGCGTGCTGCGCATGCGCTTCGGCATCGGCATGAACACCGACCACACGCTTGAGGAAGTCGGCCAGCAGTTCTCGGTCACGCGCGAACGCATCCGCCAGATCGAGGCCAAGGCCCTGCGCAAGCTCAAGCATCCGAGCCGCAGCCGCAAGCTGCGAAGCTTCCTGGATAACTGATAGCGCAATAGTATTTGCCGCCCGTCGTTAGGGAGGGAATATGCGTGTACTGGTGCTGGGCGCGACTGGACGAGTCGGGTCGGAGGCGGTGCGTCTTGCTTGCTCCGCGGGACACGAAGTCACGGCGTTTGTCCGCGATCCAACGAAATTTTCCGGCGACGCGGGCGTGCGGGTCGTGGTCGGGGATATTGCGCATCCCGAGTCCCTTGCCGCGGCATTGCAAGCTGGCTGCGATTCGGTCTTGAATGCGGTCGGCGTCGACCCCCTGAAACCTTCAACATTCGTCACAGATTCCACGCGAGAGATCCTTGCGGCGATGGAGGTGGCCAAGGTTACGCGCTACGTCGCAGTGTCGGGCACTGCGAACATGCCAGAAAAAACGGCGTTCGGCTCCTTCACCGCCTTCGCGCTGGGATTAACGCCGGTACGTCACGCCATGCGCGATCATCGCGCCGCATTTGAGATTGTCCGCAACTCGAAGTTGGACTGGTCGCTTGCAGGATGTCCGTGGATCAAGGATGGCGCCGCCACTGGCGCTTATGTAGAAAGCGCCATTTTTCCCGGCGGGTTCAAATCCATCCAGCCCGGAGACGTCGCGCATTTTCTGACGAAAATTCTGGCGCGTTCCGACTATTCGAAAAAGATCATAGGCATTTGGAACGCGTGAGCGCCGGTCTGGCGGTGTGACGGGAGCAGGTCGCATTGCCCATCCTTTCAGCCCTGCGGCAAAAGGAGTGGTAGGAGCCGATCAGCCCCCCAGAGCGACCTTCAGCTCCTGCAATTGCGCGAGCTTGTCGCTGGCCGCGATGCGGGCCTCATCCGTCTTGGCGTCGGCGGCGTCATCGCGCGCGTTCTTGATATCTGCCTCAAGCTTGGCGACGTCGACATCGGCGATGGCGACCGCCTGTTCGGCAAGAATCGTGAAGCCACTGGCGCTCACGTCGGCAAAGCCGCCGCGCACGAAAAGCTTTTCGACCTTGCCGGCCGCGTCAATTTGCACCACGCCTGCCTTGAGCGTGGTCATCACCGGCGCATGGTCCTTGAGCACGGTGAACTGCCCGTCCGCGCCCGGCGCAACAACCTGCTCGACTTCGCCCGAGAACAGCAGTTTCTCGGGAGAGACGAGTTCGAAGTGAAATGCGGCCATGTCTGTCTCCGACGGCGCTGTTCAAACGCTCGGGCCGGGTGCTCCGGTCCCGAGCGAAAGCGAATTAAGCGGCTTCCTTGGCGAGCTTGGCGGCCTTTTCGACCGCTTCTTCGATGGATCCGACCATGTAGAAGGCCGCTTCAGGAAGGTGGTCGTATTCGCCGGCGACGAGGCCCTTGAAGCCCTTGATCGTGTCGGCGAGAGAAACCAGCTTGCCGGGCGAACCGGTGAAGACTTCGGCGACGTGGAACGGTTGCGACAGGAAGCGCTCGATCTTGCGGGCGCGGGCGACGGCCACCTTATCCTCTTCGGACAATTCGTCCATGCCGAGAATGGCGATGATGTCTTGCAGCGCCTTGTAGCGCTGCAGCGTCGACTGCACCTTGCGCGCGACGTCGTAATGCTCTTCGCCGACAATCGCGGGCGACAGCATGCGCGAGGTCGAGTTCGAGCGGATCGACCGCCGGATAGATGCCCTTTTCCGCGATGGAGCGCGACAACACGGTGGTGGCGTCCAAATGCGCGAAGGAGGTCGCCGGCGCGGGATCGGTCAAGTCGTCGGCCGGGACGTAAATCGCCTGAACCGAAGTGATCGAACCCTTGGTTGTGGTGGTGATGCGTTCTTGCAGCGCGCCCATGTCGGTCGCGAGGGTAGGCTGATAACCCACCGCAGAGGGAATGCGGCCGAGCAGAGCGGACACTTCCGAGCCCGCCTGGGTGAAGCGGAAGATGTTGTCGACGAAGAAGAGCACGTCCTGGCCGCGATCGCGGAAATCCTCGGCGACGGTCAATCCCGACAGGGCCACGCGCATGCGGGCGCCCGGCGGCTCGTTCATCTGGCCATAGACCAGCGCGCATTTGGAGCCCGCTCCACCGCCCTTCTGGTTGACGCCGCCCTCGATCATTTCGTGATAGAGGTCGTTGCCTTCGCGGGTGCGCTCGCCGACGCCGGCGAAGACGGAGTAGCCGCCGTGCGCCTTGGCGACGTTGTTGATCAGCTCCATGATCAGCACGGTCTTGCCGACGCCAGCGCCGCCAAACAGGCCGATCTTGCCGCCCTTGGCGTAAGGCGCGAGCAGGTCGACAACCTTGATGCCCGTGACGAGAATCTGCGCCTCGGTCGCCTGTTCGGCGTAAGAAGGCGCCGGCTGATGGATCGCGCGACGGGAAGGCGTGTTTAGCGGCCCAGCCTCGTCGACCGGTTCGCCGATGACGTTGATGATGCGGCCCAGCGTCTCGTCGCCCACGGGCACGGAGATAGGCGCGCCGGTGTCGACGACTTCCTGACCGCGCGTCAGGCCTTCGGAGGTGTCCATGGCGATCGTGCGCACGGAGTTCTCGCCCAAATGTTGCGCCACTTCGAGCACGAGGCGGTTGCCCTGGTTATTGGTCTCCAGCGCGTTCAGGATTTCCGGCAGATGTCCGTCGAACTTAACGTCGACGACGGCGCCGATGACCTGAGTGATGCGCCCCGTGGCTTTGTTGCCCGATGCCATGCTACGTCCTCACTTTTTCGTCAGAGCGCTTCGGCGCCCGAAATGATTTCGATCAGTTCCTTGGTAATCATCGCCTGCCGCGAACGATTGTATTTCATCGTCTGCTTGCGGATCATGTCGCCGGCGTTGCGCGTCGCATTGTCCATCGCGCTCATTCTGGCGCCTTGCTCCGAGGCGGCGTTTTCGAGCAGCGCGCGGAAAACCTGCACCGAGATGTTGCGCGGTAGCAGCTCGGACAGGATTTCATCCTGGCCAGGCTCATATTCGTAGGAGGGTTGAGCCCCTGTCACGGCCGGCGCGTTTTCGTTGATCGGAATTTGCGCCGGAATCAGCTGCAGCGCGGTCGGCAACTGCGCGATGACGGATTTGAACTGCGCGAAGAACAAAGTCGCGACGTCGAACGCGCCTTCCTCGAACAGCTTTATGACCTTCTTGCCAATTGGATCGGCGTTATCAAAGCCAATCTGACGGAGGCCGCGCAGTTCGATCAGTTCGACAATGTCCTTCTCATACTGGCGGCGAAGCTGGTCATAGCCCTTCTTGCCGACGCAGAGAATCTTGACCGTCTTGCCCTGGCCCTGCAACCGATTGATATGCTCGCGGGCCAAACGCACGATCGAGGAGTTGAACGCGCCGCAAAGCCCGCGTTCCGCCGTGGCGACGATAAGTAGGTGCGTGTCGTCGCGGCCGTTGCCGGCAAGCAGTTCGGGGCCGCCCGCCGTGACGCCGCCAGCAAGATTTGCGAGCACGCTCTCCATGCGTTCGGCATAGGGGCGCGCCGCTTCCGCGGCCATCTGGGCGCGGCGCAGCTTCGCCGCCGCGACCATCTGCATGGCTTTGGTGATCTTCTGCGTCGCCTTGACGGAAGAAATGCGGTTTCGAAGATCCTTCAGCGAGGCCATGGGCTAGCTTCTTGCTCAGGTTCCACTCACGTTCGAGACGAACGCGAGGTTTTTGAAGCGCTTCTCGCGGCGGGATCGTCGCGAGATCATTTCACAAAAGGGGCGCGCGCCGCTTACCGGCGCGCCGCGTCACGCGAAGCTCTTGGCGAAATCTTCAACCACGCTCTTGAGCTTCGCGGCCGAGTCGTCCGACAGATCCTTGGACGTGCGAATGGCTTCGAGCAGGTCGGCGTGCGTCGTGCGCAAAAGAGCCAGCAGCCCGTCTTCGAAGGCCCGCACGCGGCTCACCGGCAGCGGGTCGAGATAGCCATTGACGCCCGCATAGATCACGCAGGTCTGTTCTTCCATCTTCAACGGGGAGAACTGCGGCTGCTTCAGGAGTTCGGTGAGGCGAGCGCCGCGGTTCAGCAATCTTTGCGTCACGGCGTCAAGATCAGAACCGAACTGGGCGAAGGCCGCCATTTCGCGATACTGCGCGAGTTCGCCCTTGATCTTGCCGGCGACCTTCTTGGTCGCCTTGGTCTGGGCCGAGGAGCCGACGCGAGACACCGACAGGCCGACGTTCACGGCGGGGCGGATGCCCTGATAGAACAGATCTGTTTCGAGGAAGATCTGGCCGTCGGTGATCGAAATGACGTTGGTCGGAATATAGGCCGACACGTCGTTGGCCTGCGTCTCGATGACTGGAAGCGCGGTCAGCGATCCGGCTCCGCGCTCGTCGCTGAGCTTGGCGGCGCGCTCAAGCAGGCGGGAGTGGAGATAGAACACGTCGCCGGGATAGGCTTCGCGTCCGGGAGGACGGCGCAGCAGTAGCGACATCTGGCGATAGGCGACAGCCTGCTTGGACAGATCGTCGTAAATGATCACGGCGTGGCTGCCATTGTCGCGGAAATATTCGCCCATGGCGCAGCCGGAGAAGGGCGCCAGGAACTGCATCGGCGCCGGGTCCGAAGCCGTGGCCGCGACGATGATGGAATATTCAAGCGCGCCGCGCTCTTCGAGCACCTTCACGAATTGCGCGACGGTGGAGCGCTTCTGGCCGATCGCGACATAGACGCAGTAAAGCTTCGACTTTTCGTCGTCGCCTTCATTGATCGACTTCTGATTCAGAATCGTGTCGAGCGCGATCGCGGTCTTGCCGGTCTGACGGTCGCCGATGATCAGTTCGCGCTGGCCGCGTCCGATGGGGATAAGCGCGTCGACAGCCTTGAGGCCGGTGGCCATCGGCTCATGCACCGACTTGCGCGGAATGATGCCTGGCGCCTTCACGTCAACGCGTGAGCGCCGCGCAGACTTGATAGGGCCTTTGCCGTCGATGGGGTTGCCGAGCGCGTCGACAACGCGGCCGAGCAGTTCGCGACCCACGGGAACCTCGACGATGGCGCCCGTGCGCTTGACCGTCTGGCCCTCCTTGATGTGCTGGTCGGAGCCGAAGATGACGACGCCGACGTTGTCGCTTTCGAGATTGAGGGCCATGCCCTGAATGCCGTTCTCGAACTCGACGGTCTCGCCGGCCTGAACATTGTCCAGACCATAGACGCGGGCGATGCCGTCGCCGACTGACAAGACCTGACCGACTTCGGTCACTTGGGCTTCATTGCCGAAATTGGCGATCTCGTTCTTGAGAATCGCGGAAATTTCTGCGGCGCGGATATCCACCATCAGCCGACCTCTTTCATGCGTGTGCGAATAGAATTGAGCTTGGTCTTCAGCGAAGCGTCGACCATGCGCGAACCGAGCTTGACGATGATGCCGTCGATGATCGAGGCGTCCGTCTTGACGTTGAGATTGACCGTTTTACCGCCGGTCGCCGCCGAAAGAGCCTGACGCAGCGCGCTCTCATGCTCCGGGCGCAGCGGAGAGGCCACGGTCGCCTCGGCGCGAACAAGCCCTTTGGCGTTCTCGTCGAGGCGCTGGAAGGCCGCGATCATCTCGGGCAGCACGAAGAGGCGCCGCTTCGTCGCGACGAGGCGGATGAAGTTCGCGGCCAGGCCTTTGATGTCGGCGCTGGACAGGACGGCGTTCTAGCGCCTTCACCTGTTCCGCGGCCGAAAACACCGGGCTTTCCACCAGTCGACGTAAATCGGCGCTGTCGCCGAGCAACCGTTGGAACGCCGCGAGCGACCGGGAGACCTCTTCGGTCGCGCGTTGCTCGGACGCCAATTCATGTAGGGCGAAAGCGTAACGTCCCGCTACGCCGGAAAGGTCGATTCCGTCTTGAGCCACTGGCTTTGCTCTTTAAGATCGGCGCCGCTTTGCCTCCCCCGGCCGCGCCGCTTGGGCGCGGCGGCGACAGAACTTGGAGCGTCGGGCGATGGTGAGGTCACAGGATATGTAGCAAAGGCCGCAACGCCTTCGCTCCATTGGGGGCGTCCCCTAACACAGGCGTTTTTGTGGCGCAACCCTGTCGGCTCGCCGATCGAATGCCGATTGGGGGGAAAACGCGCCTCCAGTCAAGGTTTCCGGACGTGGCGGCGCAGTGAAGCAGCATGTGAGGCAATAGGCCGCGCCTTTAATTTTGTGGCGCATTACAAGCCAAAAAGAGCGTCCACTTCCCTCCAGAAATGCTCTATGACGCAAAAGAGGCGGGTCGTTGCGACGGAAGCGGGAGCGGAGACATGACTGCGGCGGTTGTCGGCATCATTGGCGGTTCGGGAGTTTACGATCTGCCCGGTCTGGAAAACATCCGCGAAGAGCGTGTTGAAACGCCTTGGGGCGTACCCTCGGACGCCTTGCGATTTGGCGAAATCGGCGGCGCCCGCGCGGTTTTTCTGCCCCGTCATGGGCGAGGCCACGCGCTTTCGCCTTCCGGGATCAACTACCGAGCAAATATTTACGCGCTGAAGCGCGCCGGCGTCACCGACATTGTTTCGATATCAGCCTGCGGCTCGTTCAAATCCGAGCTTTATCCCGGGCTTTTCGTTTTGGTCGATCAATTCGTGGATCGCACTTTCGGCCGCGAAACCTCATTTTTCGGAAATGGCTGCGTTGCGCATGTGTCCATGGCGCACCCCATCGCGCCCAAGCTTTCCGCCCGCATTTTCGCGGCTGCCAAGGCAGAGAAAATCTCCTGCGTGCAAGGCGGGACCTATGTTTGCATCGAGGGGCCGCAGTTCTCGACCTATGCCGAATCATTGACGTTCAAGGCGGCGGGCTACGACGTGATCGGCATGACCGCGCTGCCCGAGGCGAAACTCGCGCGAGAGGCGGAAATCTCCTACGCTACCGTCGCCATGGTCACGGATTTCGATTGCTGGCATCCCGAACACGACGACGTGGACGTAGCGGCGGTTATCGAGATCGTGCGCAAGAACGCCTCGGCGGCGAGCGCGCTCCTGGCGCGCCTGTTGCGAGACTTTCCCAAGGACCATGAGCCCTGTCCGCTTGGCTCCGACAGGGCGCTCGACGCTGCGATTCTTCACGGCGCCAGAGGCGCGCGATCCGGCCCTTCTCAAGAAGCTTGAGGCGATCATGGCGCGGGTAAACGCGGGCTGAGAGGGCAGGGAGCGCCGCCGCGCTGTCTTTCCCCTTCAAATGCGCTATGAAGCGGCGAATCCATAATTTTCCAAGAGCGACTTAACATGCCCCTCGCCGCCGCCATCCGCACTATTCCAGACTATCCCAAGAAGGGGATACTGTTTCGCGACATCACCACCTTGCTGGGCGACGCCAAGGCCTTTCGCCGGGCGGTCGACGAGCTCGTGCAGCCCTGGTCCGGCTCGAAGATGGACAAGGTCGCGGGCATGGAGGCCCGGGGCTTCATACTGGGAGGGGCAGTCGCTCATCAATTGTCGGCAGGGTTTATCCCCATCAGGAAAAAGGGCAAATTGCCTTACAAGACGGTCTCGATCAGTTACGCGCTCGAATATGGCGTCGACGAGATGGAAATGCACGAAGACGCCGTGGCGCCGGGCGAGAGGGTCATTCTTGTCGATGACCTGATAGCGACTGGCGGGACGGCGGAAGGGGCTATACGGCTATTGCAGAAAATGGGCGCCGAAGTTGTCGCCGCCTGTTTCGTGATTGACTTGCCGGATCTGGGGGGCAGAAAAAAAATCGAGGCGCTGGGAGTTCCCGTGCGCACATTGGTTTCGTTCGAGGGGCATTGATTCTGGAAGTTGAAATTCCCGCCAGCCATATCCCTGCGGCGCCCAGCCTGAAGAAACCCCTGTCGGTTAACGCTTGTTTGCCTTAAAAGCGCTCTGACTTTAGGCTAGGCCTTTACGGGGGATGGACCGGTCCGGATGACGGCGAGTCGCACACATCTTTTGTTGGCGTTACTGACGGCGATAGCACTCGTCGCGGGCGGCCTTGTCTTGCGTCATTTTTCCACCGGCGACCGGAACGCCGCCCTTTCGCCTTCGATCCCCAAGGTCCAGATTGTCACGGCTCCCGCGCCCAGCCAGGTCGCGGGCGGCGGCCTGGCCGGCCCGTTCCTGCGCGGATTGCGGGGGCATATCGCCCCTGCCGAGCCGGAACCGTCGGCGGGCGGGGACAACATGACCCTTCTGGAAAATCCCGAACCCTGGCGGGAGCCTGGTCCGAGCGTCGCGACGGCTCCTGCTCCGCTGGCGGCCGCCGAGGCGCCCTTGCCGCCTAGGCGGCCGGCGGACCTTGCGGGACCGGCAGAGCCCTTGATTCCATTGCCGCCGTCGCGCCCTGGCGACCTCGCTGCGCTTCCCGCAGCCCCGCAGGAGCAGGAACCGCCTGCGCCGCCGCCCGCACTGCAGGAAAACGCGACAGCGGCTCCACCGTCAGCGCCCCCGGCCTTGGCGAACGCGCCGCTCCCTCCGACGCGTCCTCGCGACCTCGCGGCGCTGTCCGCGCCCGCCGCTTCCGCGCCAGTTCAGCCGCCTGCGCCATCGCCCGTAAAAGAAACGCCCGCGACGCAACCGCCTGTGGCTCCTTCGGCCTCTCAGCCCGCCCAGCAAATCGCAGCGCATACGGAACCGGTGTTGCGGCCCGCGCCCGAGGAAAGCTTCAACCAAACGGACCAGCCCCCCGCGCGTTTCAATATGGGCGCGCCCGTCTATGTAAGAATTTTCAAGAAGGAAGGGGAACTGGAGCTTTGGCTGAAGAGCAATGGGCGTTATGCGCTCTATCGCACTTTCCCCGTCTGCAAATGGTCCGGACGGCTCGGCCCCAAGTTGAAAGAGGCTGATTATCAGTCGCCCGAAGGCTTCTACTCAGTCTCGGCGCGCCAGCTCAATCCGCATTCAAATTATTATCGCGCCTTCAACGTCGGCTATCCCAATGCTTTCGATCGCCAGAACGGCCGCACCGGAGGGTTGGTGATGGTGCATGGCAATTGCAAGTCGGTGGGTTGTTTCGCCATGACCGACAAGGGCATCGAGGAAATTTACGGCTTCGTCGCGGCGGCGATCGCCGGGGGCCAGCGCGAAGTGCCCGTGCATATTTTTCCCTTCCGCATGACGGATGCCGCGATCGCTCGCGAAAGCAGCGGAGGCGGCTTCCTTTCGTTTCTCGCCACGGATTCCGCCAATGCCGCGCAATGGAGCGGCTTCTGGCAGAATTTGAAGGAAGGATACGATTTGTTCCACCAGACCGGGGAGCCGCCTGTCGCTTACGCCTGCGGCGATCGATACGCCTTTGGTCAGGCTGGCGCTTCCTGCAAGCGCATCGCGGGCTGGTGAAGAGCGAAAGCGCGAACCGACCTCCGCCAGTTCGCGCAATTCACGTTGGCTCACTTCAGCGTCTTGGCGAGTTCCTTGACGATAGCGTCGCCCATCTGGCCGGTCGAGACCGTGGATGTCGCCGAGCCCTTGATGTCGGCCGTGCGGAGGCCCTGCGCCAGCACTCCCGAGATCGCCGCGTCGATGGCGTCGGCCGCCTTGGGCAGATCAAAGGAATAGCGCAGCGCCATGCCCAGCGAGCCGATCATGGCGATCGGGTTGGCGATCCCTTTGCCAGCGATGTCGGGCGCCGAGCCATGGCAGGGCTCGTACATCGCGTTGCGCTTGCCGCCCTCGCTCGGCGCGCCGAGCGAGGCTGAGGGCAGCATGCCGAGCGAACCGGTCAGCATCGCGGCCTCGTCCGACAACATGTCGCCGAAGAGATTGTCGGTGACGACGACGTTGAACTGCTTGGGCCAACGCACGAGCTGCATGGCGAGCGCGTCGGCGAGCATGTGCTCGAGCTGCACGTCGGCATATTCGCGCTTGTGCAAAGCGGTGATGACTTCGCGCCAAAGCAGGCCGGACTTCATCACATTGGCCTTTTCGGACGAAGTGACCTTGTTTCCGCGCTTGCGCGCCAGTTCGAAAGCGACGCGTCCGATGCGCTCGATCTCGTAGGTTTCGTAGACCTGCGTGTCTACGGCCCGCTTCTGACCGTTGCCCAGATCAATGATTTCCTTCGGCTCGCCGAAATAGACGCCTCCGGTCAACTCGCGCACGATCATGATGTCGAGCCCGTCGACCAGTTCTCGCTTGAGCGACGAAGCATCTGCGAGGGCCGGATAGCAAATCGCCGGGCGAAGATTGGCGAAAAGGCCCAGATCCTTCCTTAGCCGCAGCAAACCTGCTTCGGGGCGAACGTCATAGGGAACGCCGTCCCACTTCGGGCCGCCGACCGCGGCGAGAAGGACGGCGTCCGCCGCCTGCGCCAGCTTCATGTCGCCTTCGCTGATCGCTTGCTTGTGGACGTCGTAAGCGGCGCCGCCCACGAGGCCGGTCTCCGTCTCGAATTTCGCAACGCCCGACTGGTTCAGAAACGCCAGAACCTTTTCCGCCTCGGCGGTGATTTCCGGGCCAATTCCGTCGCCGGGCAGAAGCAGGAGCTTATAGGCGGGCATAAAAAATTCCTCTCGTTCCTGGGTTTGAGCCGATGGCGTTTGGCCGGTCTCTCATGAGCCTCTCGCGCGTCAATAAGGCGCTCGGATTGCCGACGCAACCTCAACGAGCGATCTCGCGACATGGCGGCTTTCGTGCGACAATTAGTCCGGCGCCGCGCTCTTGCGATTGATCATGGAGCCGTGCAGCTTGAAACTGCAGCAAAGGTCATGAGACAGCGCGCCAGCGCATTTGGCGGGCCCGAACCAATCAAGAAAAGCCGCTGTGGGAAAACGTCAGGAGACACACCGATGAGCAAACTGAAAATCCTCGCCTTGGCTGCGTTCGCGTCGGCTTTGGCCGCCAGCGCGCCGGCCAAGGCTTTCTGCCTCCTTAATTGCGAGCCGGGCCCGGAGCAGGCCGGGAAGGTTTTCGAAAGCGTCATTCATCAAAAATTTGATCCCGACGCCAAGGTCATTGATTTCAAGGTCGACCGTTTCTGGCGGCTGGACGTTGAAGGCGCCGGGCACAAGGGCGTCGAGTTTTACTTCACCGCAAAAGTCGAATTCCCCAAGGGCGCTCATCTCGAGTGCAAGCCCACGGAAGCCGCCGACGGAAGCAAGACCGTTCCTGCTGGCTGCTCGGCCAGCACCTATTATTCGACGACGCGCCAGATCCAGGAAGTCAAGGAAAAACAATATATTGAGCCGGGGAAGGTGATCGATTTCAAGGACGAGACCCGCCTCGACGAGACTTCCGAAGGCTGGAAGGGGCAGGACGGCAAGATTTACTGAGGCGAAAATTGACTGGCGGGGCGGCCGGGCCAATCGCTCTCCGCCGCTTCTGGTTTCAATTCCAGTCCAGTCGGACCCTTCGCGGCTTACGGCGCCCCTTTGCGAGGCTGCTTCTTTCGTGTAGAAGGCCTCGCAATGAATAATGCGTCGAGCGCCGAGCTCCGCCGGGAGGGGACTCTATCTAATGCAGCAAGTCATCATGGCGATCCACCTGATGGTGGTCATAGCGCTCGTGGCGCTGGTGCTGTATCAAAAATCGGAAGGCAGCGCGCTGGGACTGAGCCAGAGCGGCCTTTTCAGCGGCCGCGGCCAGGCTAACGCGCTTACCCGAGCCACTGGTGTTCTGGGCACGATCTTCTTTTTCACGAGTATAGCCCTGACGGTCTTGCCCGCCTGGGAGCGCCACGCCGCCGGCGGCGCCGACTGGACGACCGCGGTCGACCAGGACAAGCTCGAAGTTAAAGAGATCAAGCCGGCTCCGGCCGCCGCGCCTGAGGGCGCTTCGGATAAGCAGAAGGCCGCCGAGGAAGAGAAAGAGAGCATCTTCGAACAGCTGAAGCGCGCGCAACAGAAGCGTCAGGCCGCGCCCCGAGCGCCAGCCGCGCCTCCTGAAGCGGCGGCGCCGGCTCAGCAGCCAGCCGTGGAGGCTCCCGCAGCGCCGTCGACTCAGCCCGCTGCCCCGGCCACCGAAAAGCCCGCGCTACGGCCTGCGGCCGAAGAGCCTTGGGCCGCTCCCAAGACAGAGCCGGCTCCTGCCGCTGCTCCTTCGGCGGAACCGAAGGCTGCGGCCGAACCAGCCCCGCCTGCGGCTGAACCAGCAAAGCCGGCGACGGAGCGGACCGAGCCCCAGCCCAAGGCGCCCCCCGCGCCGACGACCTGGGTGTCGCCAACCAAGTGAATTCACGCCCTGTTCGCGTCTTCGCAAAGATAAATCGGTGCGAAGACGCAAATCCCGCTACCCGAATCGAGTTTTAGGCGTTAGGCGTGGAGCCCCATGGCTCGCTATATTTTCATCACCGGCGGCGTGGTCTCCTCTCTCGGCAAGGGGCTCGCCTCGGCGGCCCTGGGGGCATTGCTGCAAGCGCGCGGTTACAGCGTGCGCCTGCGCAAACTCGACCCCTATCTCAATGTCGATCCAGGGACCATGAGCCCCTATCAGCACGGCGAGGTCTTCGTCACCGACGACGGCGCCGAAACTGATCTCGACCTCGGTCATTACGAACGATTTACCGGACGTCCAGCCTCAAAGCAGGACAATGTGACGACGGGGCGGATCTATCAGGACATCATCGCCAAGGAGCGGCGCGGCGATTATCTCGGCGCGACGATCCAGGTCATTCCTCACGTCACCAACGCCATCAAGGACTTCGTTCTCGAGGGCAATGAGAATGTCGATTTCGTGTTGATCGAAATCGGCGGCACGGTCGGCGATATCGAGGGCCTGCCCTTCTTCGAGGCGATCCGCCAGCTCGGCAATGATCTGCCGCAGAACCATTGCATCTACATCCACCTGACGCTGTTGCCCTATATCTCCAGCGCGGGTGAGTTGAAGACCAAGCCGACGCAGCATTCGGTCAAGGAGCTGCGCTCCATCGGCATCCAGCCGGATATTCTGCTTTGCCGCTGCGACCGGGAGATCCCGCGCGATGAGCGGCGCAAGCTGGGGCTCTTCTGCAATGTGCGGGAGAGCGCGGTGATCGAGGCTCGCGACGCCGCTAACATCTATGACGTGCCGCGTCTCTATCATGCGGCGGGTTTGGACGCGCAGGTTCTCGCGGCGTTCGCCATCGAGCCGGCTCCCAAGCCCGACATGAGCCGCTGGAACGCCGTTGCGCAGCGGATCAACAATCCCGAGGGCGAAGTCACGATTGCCATCGTCGGCAAATACACCGGCATGAAGGACGCGTATAAGAGCCTGATCGAGGCGCTGGCGCATGGCGGCATGGCCAATCGCGTGAAGGTCAATCTCGACTGGATCGAATCCGAGATTTTCGATAGCGGCGATCCGGCGGCGCATCTTGAGCATGTCGACGGTATTCTGGTGCCGGGCGGCTTCGGTCAGCGCGGAGCGGAAGGCAAGATTCTGGCGGCGCGTTTCGCCCGCGAGCGCAATGTCCCCTATTTCGGCATCTGTTTCGGCATGCAGATGGCGGTGATAGAGGCGGCGCGGTCATTGGCCGGAATCGCAGGCGCGAATTCGACCGAATTTGGCCCTTGCGATGAGCCTGTTGTCGGCCTGATGACCGAATGGCTGCGCGGCAATGAACTTGAGCAGCGTGGCGCGGGCGGCAATCTCGGCGGCACGATGCGGCTGGGCGCCTATCCGGCGCATCTGCGCGCGGGTTCCCGCATCGCTCAAATATATGGGCGACAGGACATATCGGAGCGCCACCGCCATCGTTACGAGGTCAATGCCGGCTATCGCGAGAGGCTGGAGGCGAAGGGGTTGTGTTTCGCCGGGACATCGCCCGACGGCCTGCTGCCCGAGACGGTGGAAATTCCCGACCATCCCTGGTTCATCGGGGTGCAATACCACCCGGAATTGAAATCGCGGCCCTTCGAGCCGCATCCCCTGTTCGCGAGCTTCATCGAGGCGGCGAAGGCGCGCAGCAGACTGGTTTGATCGGGTCAGGCCTTTCGCCCGCCCGCCCCGCGCAGGCTTCTCAGGCTCACGCCCGAGAAGCGCAGCGCGCCAACCAATACGCCGCCATATACCAGCGTTCCCGCCGTTCCCAGTGCGAGCAGCGCGACGAGATTGGCGAGCGAGCCGAAATGCGCGCCGAGCGCCAGCGCGGGCGCTCGTCCGGAGAAAGCCACTCCAGCCAGCAGCACTGACGCCAGGCCCGTCGCCGCCAGCACTTTGCCAAACAGCGCGTCGAAATGCAGCCTTCCTTGCGACAGCGCTATTCCAACCAGCGCCGAGAGGTTGATCCAGAAGCCAACCGAAGTCGCCGTCGCGAGGCCGACGGCGCCGAGAGGGCGGAACAAGGCGACCTTCAGGGCGACGTTAACGGCCAGTGCGCACAAGGCGATGATCATCGGCGTCTTTGTGTCGCCATGAGCCTGAAAGCTGGCCTTGGCCGAGGCGACCAGCACCAGAGCAAGCAAGCCGCCGCCATAGGCTGAAAGAACGTCGCCGGAAGCGTAGGCGTCCGCCAGAGTGAATTTGCCGTGCATGAAGAGGCCGGCCACGATCAATTCCGGCATGGTCACGAAGGCGATGAAAAAGGGCGCAGCCGCCGCGATGGTGAGCGCCATGGTGCGGTTCTGCGCGTCGAGCGCCCCGGCCTCGTCGCCAGAGGCGATGCGCCGGCTCATCTCGGGCAGCAGCACCGTGCCCGCCGCGACGCCGATCAACCCATTGGGCAGCTGGTAGAGCCGTTCGGCGTAGGAAATCGCGGAGACGCCGCCGTCCGGCAGCATGGATGAAAGTATCGTATCGGCGAAGACCGCGATCTGCGGGCTAGCGGAGCCGATCACCGCCGGGCCGAGCATCAGGAAAAACTCGCGCACGCGCACCCATTGCACTCGCGCGAATCTCTCCAACAGGCCGTGCCGCTGCGCCGACCACATCAGCAGGCCCAGCTGCAATGCGCCGGAGACCACGAATTCCCAGCTCGCGGCGACGCCGGCGTTGGGGAACAGAAACGCGAGCGCCAGCGCCGCGATCACGCAGAGATTCATCAGCACGGGCGCAAAGGCGGCAAGCGCGAAATAGCCGTGCGTGTTCAGCGTGCCCTGATGCAGCGTGAACAGCACCATGAACATAAGATAGGGAAATGTGATGCGCGTCAGCTCTACGGTCAGCGCGAATTTCTCGGGGCGGTCGCCGAGGCCCGGCGCGACCAGCGACACGAATTGCGGGGTGAAGATCCACGCCAGCAGCAACACGACAAGCTGCGAAATAATGATCAGCGTGAAGATCTGCGAGGCGAAGTTCTTGGCGCGTTCGGCGCCCTCCTGCTCCAGCGCCTGCGAATAGCAGGGGATATAGGCGGCGTTGAAGGCGCCTTCGCCAAAAATGCTGCGAAAGCTGTTGGGCAGGCGCTGCGCGATGAAAAAGGCGTCGGAAACTTCGCCGGCGCCCATCACCGCCGACTGCACCGCCGTGCTCAAAAAACCGGTGACCCGCGAAAGCAGGGTGAAGCCGCCGACCGAGAGCAGATTGCGAATCATGTCATCGTCTTTAGCAAGCCGGCGTTAACTCTTCGCCTGCGGGTCTTCCGCCCCGCCGATCCGCTCCGCGACGAGGTAGAGCGGGCGGCCTTTCACCTCGGCGAAAATGCGCGCGATATATTCGCCGAGCACGCCGAGCGAGAGCAGCTGGACGCCCGAGAAAAACGCGATCGATACCATCAAGGAGGCGTAACCGGGAACGTCCACGCCCAGAATCATCGTCTTGATCAGGAACCAGGCCGCCATCGCCAGCGCGAAGCCTGAAATCGCCATGCCGACATAGGCCCAGATTTTCAGAGGGATCGACGAGAAGGACATCAGTCCGTCGAGCGCGAATCGCATCAGGCGGGCCAAATTGAAGGTCGAGACGCCAAAGGCCCGCTCCTCCACCATGAAGGGGACGCCGATGGTCTTGAAGCCGATCCAGGCGAACAGGCCCTTGTTGAAGCGGGCGCGCTCGCGCATTTGCAGCAGCGCGTCGACCGCCTGACGGTCGAGCAGACGGAAATCGCCGGCGCCCGCCGGCAGGGCCACGTCGCCGAAATGATCGATCAGCCGATAGAAAACCCGGGTGAGCATCGTCCGTAATTTTGGGTCGGTGGCGCGGTCAAGTCGTTGGCCATAAATGTTTTTATAGCCCTCGCGCCATTTCTCGACGAATTGCGGAATGACCTCCGGCGGGTGCTGGAGATCGGCGTCCATGATGACCACGGCCTTGCCGCGCGCCTGATCCAGCCCGGCGGCGATGGCGATTTCCTTGCCGAAATTGCGGCTGAACGACACGCCGATGAGGCGAGGATCCTCGCCATGAAGTTCGCGCAGGGTCTCCAGCGTGGCGTCGCGAGAACCATCGTCGACGAAGATGACCTCAAAGGCGCCGCCGAGGCCTTCCAGCACGGGCAGGAGTTCGCGCCACGAGAGGCCGCAGGTTGCGCGCCTCGTTGAACATCGGGACGACGACGGAGATTTCCGGTGTGAATTCGCTCATGGAGCCTCTTCGAACATGAATTTGCGGCAAAGTGGAGGGCGATGGGGGCGTGGGCTTAATTCCCTGCAAATCCCGCCATCGCTCGCGCCTGCTCCGGCGTCACGCCCTCCGCGCGCAGGTCACGCAAGGTTTTGGACAGGCGGCTTTTCGAGAGTTTTTCCCCTTGAGCGTCCAGAAGCAATTCGTGATGACGGTAATCGGGCGCAGGCAGGCCTAATAGCTGCTGCAACAGCCGGTGCAGCCCCGTCGCCCAAAACAAATCCTTGCCGCGCACAACGTCCGTGACGCCCTGCAGGGCGTCATCCACGACCACCGCGAGATGATAGCTCGCCGGCGTGTCCTTGCGCGCCAGCACGACATCGCCCCAGCTTTCAGGATGCGCCGGGACTTCGCCAACGCCAAACTCCCGCCACGCGAGATCGGGCGGCGCGAGCGCCAGCGCCTTGTCCATGTCCAGCCGCACCGCGACACCGCCCTGTCGCAACACGTCTCTTACAGGCAGGCGCGGCTTGTCGCGGCATGTTCCGGGATAGAGCGGTGCGCCGTCGGGGTCGCGCGGGCCGTCCTTTGGCGCATGGCGCGCGATGTCGCCCCGCGTGCATGTGCAAGCAAAGAGAAGCCCCAGCGCGTCGAGACGCTCCAGCGCCTTGGCGTAATCGTCGAAATGCTCGGACTGGCGGCGCACGGGGCGCTCCCATTCAAGGCCAAGCCAGGCAAGATCTTCATATATCGCGGCCTCGAATTCTGGCCTTGCGCGGCCAACATCTATGTCCTCGATGCGCAGCAGAAATCTCCCGCCGCAGTCTTGGGCGAGTTCGAAATTCAACAGGGCGGAATAGGCATGGCCGAGATGCAGAAAGCCGTTGGGCGAGGGCGCGAAGCGAAAGACGCGGCGCGGGCTCACCCCCGCGCCTTCTCGACAATCGCCAGCGCCGTGCGAAAGGCGCCCTCTATATCGAGGTCGCTGGTGTCGAGCGTCACTGCGTCGGCGGCGGGTTTCAGCGGTGCGACGCTCCGGGCGCTGTCCCGTTCGTCCCGCTTCTTCACATCCGCGAGAATGTCCTGATAATCCGCCTTTTCGCCGCGTCCGGCCAGCTCCAGCGCGCGCCGCTGCGCGCGTGTCTCGGCGCTCGCGGTTACAAAAATCTTCACCCGCGCGCCGGGGCAGATCACTGTCCCGATGTCGCGCCCGTCCAGCACCGCGCCTTCTTCTCCGCGCGCGAAACGCTGCTGCAATTCAATCAGCTCCGCGCGAACCTGTGGCAGCGTCGCGACAATCGACGCCGCTTCGCCCATTTCGCGGGTGCGCAGGCGTACGTCGTCAAAATCCGTCAGCGACAGACCGCGCGCGACGGCGACCGCCGACGCCACGTCGTCGAGCGGCAGCCCTTCGTCGAGAAGCGCGCAGGCCGTAGCGCGGTACAGCAGACCCGTGTCGAGATGCGGCAGATTGAAATGCGCCGCGAGCCGCCGCGCCAGCGTGCCCTTTCCGGAGGCGGCCGGCCCGTCGATGGCTATGACCAACCCGCTCACGCGAATCTCGCTCCCAGCTTTTCCATCAATGGGCGAAACGACGGAAAGCTCGTGGAGATCATGGTCTGATCGTCGACTGTCACGGCCTCCCGCGCGGCGAGGCCCATGACGAGAAAGCTCATGGCGATGCGATGATCGAGATGCGTCTCGACGAAGCCGCCGCCCTTGACCTTGCCGGAGCCGCCCTGAACGATGAGATCGTCGCCTTCAATAGCGCAGTCGACTCCATTCGCCTTTAGGCCAGCGGCGATTGCGGCAAGCCTGTCAGATTCCTTGACCCGCAGCTCGGAAAGACCGCGCATTCTCGTTTCGCCGGAGGCGAAGGACGCGACCACGCCCAGGATCGGATATTCGTCGATCATCGACGGCGCCCGCGCGGCGGGAACGTCGACGCCGCGCAGATCGGGCGAATAGCGCGCGCGGACGTCCGCGACCTCCTCGCCGCCCTCGATGCGGCGATTCTCGAAGCTGATGTCGGCGCCCATTTCGAGCAGCGTCGTCAACAGGCCAGTGCGCAGCGGATTGGTCATCACGCCCTCGACAATAATCTCCGAGCCTTCCACGACCAAGGCCGCGGCGAGAGGAAAGGCGGCGGAGGAGGGGTCCGCAGGCACGCAGACTTTGCTCGCACGCAGTTCCGGGCGGCCTTCCAGCGTGATCCGGCGGCCGTGTTCGCCGTAGGGCTCGCTCACGACGTTGGCGCCGAAATGCAGCAGCATTTTCTCGGTGTGGTCGCGCGAGGCCTCGGCCTCGATCACGACAGTTCGTCCGGGCGAATTGAGGCCCGCCAGCAGCACCGCCGATTTGATCTGCGCCGAGGCGACCGGGGTCTTGTATTCGATGGGCAGAGGTTCGCCGGTTCCCTGCAACAGGATCGGGCAGCGGCCGCCCTCCGCTTGCTCCAGCACGCGCGCGCCCTGGAGCACGAGCGGATCGAGGATCCGCCGCATCGGGCGCTTGCGCAGCGAGGCGTCGCCGTCGAAGCGCGCGGTGATCGCATGGCCGCCGACAAGACCCATCATGAGCCGAGAGCCGGTTCCGGCGTTGCCGAAGTCGAGCGTCTCCTGTGGCGGCAGGAGCGAGCCAAGTCCTGCGCCATTGACGCTCCAGGCGCCCTCGCCGCGCCGTGTTACGCGCGCGCCGAGCTGGCGGCAGGCCGCGCCGGTGCGCAATACGTCCTCGCCTTCAAGCAGTCCTTCGATCGTGGTCTCTCCGACGCAGAGCAGACCGAAAATCAGCGCACGATGCGAAACGGACTTGTCGCCGGGCGGGCGCAGGCGACCCGACAGGCCGCTGGAGCGCGAGGCGCGAAGCGGCGAAGGCTTGAAATGCGTGTCGGCCACTGAAGCTTCCAACTTGCGTCGCCTTTTCGGCGCTGACGAAGGGCAGGGCGAGGCTCGTCGTCGCCGGCTGAGGATTGGGGCGATGGTGTAAGTCGGGAGCCAGCGCTTGTAAAGGATGGCGGGGTTCCGGGAGGCGCCGTCGAAACCGCGCCCTTCACTCCGGAAAGTCCCGAAGTGGCCTCGATTTTATCAATTCAATCCAGCGGTCGGCCAGCTTCCCGTGCATCGGAGGAAGGGCTTTTCCTTTTTGACTGGGTCCGATAGAAGCGACGCCATGCCAGCCCCGACGCGGACCAAACTGGAGGCTCTTCGACGAGGCGATCTCGCGGGCGCGCGTGAGCTGCGCCTGTCAGGGCTTACCGAATTTCCGCGCGAAATACTCGGCCTTGCCGACACGCTTGAAATCCTGGATCTGAGCGGCGGGGAGCTGACCGCTCTCCCCGACGACATCAGCCGACTGCGCAGGCTGCGGGTGTTGTTTTGCTCCGGCAACAGGTTCGAGCGGCTTCCCGCCGCGCTCGGCGATTGCGTCTCGCTCAGCCAGATCGGGTTCCGGGGGACAGGACTATGCGAAATCCCCGGCGAGTCCCTGCCGCCGCTGCTGCGCTGGCTCACCCTCACCGACAACCGGATCAAGCATTTGCCCGATGCGCTCGGCGAGCGGCCACATTTACAGAAGCTGATGCTTGCGGGGAACCGCCTCCAAAGCCTCCCGGGAAGCATGGCCAAGGCGGCTGCGCTCGAACTCGTGCGGCTGAGCTCCAATCGCCTTGAGGCGCTGCCGCAATGGCTTTCCAGTCTGCCGCGCCTCGCGTGGATTTCCTGGTCCGGCAATCCTCTGGAGCGCGATGTGGCGCCGGCGACCGCCGCTCTGGTTCCCTGGGCTCATCTCGACATAGGCGAGCATCTGGGGGAGGGCGCATCCGGGCGCGTGCATCATGCGCTCTGGAACGCCGTGGACGCGAAACCGCCCCAGCCTGTCGCCCTGAAACTCTTCAAGGGCGCGATGACGAGCGACGGCCGGCCCGAACGCGAAATGGCGGCCTGCCTTGCCGCTGGCGAGCATCCCAATCTTACGGCCGCCCTTGGACGGGTGATGGATCACCCCGAGGGGGCTGACGCGCTCCTCATGCCGCTTCTGCCCAGGCATTGGCGCGTGCTTGCAGGGCCGCCGGACCTCGCGAGCTGTAGCCGCGACATATATGATCCTGAACTGCGCCTGAGCCCGTCGAGCGCCCTCCGCATCGCTCAAGGCGTCGCGGCGGCGGCGGAGCATCTTCACGCCCGCAGCCTGTTGCATGGCGATCTATACGCCCACAACATCCTCTGGGATGGCCGGGACGGCGAGGCGGCGCTAAGCGATTTCGGAGCAGCCTGCGCACTACCGATTGGCGGGGAAGGCGACGCCTGGCGGCGGATTGAGGTTCGCGCCTGGGGATTGCTGCTCGGCGAATTGCTGGAGCGATGCGCGTCGGAGCCTCCTGGACTGGAAAAATTGCGTGAGCTGGAGCGCGCCTGTGTGCAGCCTGCCCCCCGCGCCCGGCCGCTGATGATCGAGGCGGTAGGGGTGTTGAACGAGTGGAAGTCCGCTCAGGTGGAAAGCCGCTGAACTTCCGGCATCGTTGTCGCGACTATGGATGGAGAGGGGCTGCCTCCTCAATTAGCCCGTTTGTCTTCATGTCTGTGCAGAAAGGTGGCGGGATGCGCTAACGGGAACTGAAGCGCTGAGCCTGGATGAGTTCGGGCAAGACCCAAACGCGCAATTTCTCAATTTCCTGCAATTCTTCAATGACGCCAAATGCTGTGTTCGTTGGAGGATAAAGGAATGCAGCTTTTTGCATAGGTCGACATGAAAAGCGAAATCATAAGCATCGAGACCAAATACAGTGGATGGGCTCGCTTCCTGGTCGTTTCCGTGCGCTTGCCGGACGGACAGCTCATTAAACGGGAGATTGAGGACCACGGCAACGCAGTTGCTGTTCTGGCCTTTGACCCAGAACGGAAAATGGCCGCTCTGGTGCGGCAGTTCAGGGCTCCGCCGTTCTTTTCGTTGGGGCAAGAACATACGCTTGAAGCGATTGCGGGCATCATCGATGATGTGGACTCCATCACGGCCGCGCGGCGCGAGGCGCTGGAGGAGACGGGCCTCCGTCTGCAATCTCTCGAACGTGTCGCGACCGTCTGGTCCATGCCGGGCATTTCAACCGAGGGGATGACTCTTTTCCTTGCGGCTTATGTGCAAGCCGATCGGGTTGCCGCCGGTGGCGGCATTGCGGCGGAGCAAGAAAATATTACGGTAGTGGAGATGGAGCTAGGCAAGCTTGCCGAGATGATGGACGCTGGCGAAGTCGTGGACATGAAGACGCTCGCGCTCGTTCAAGCATTGAAAATACGACACCCTGAACTTTTCCTCTAAACGACGCGGATCACCGAGGCGGGATCGGTTGTCGACGAGCGATCGTCAAGAAAAGCTGAGCTGCGTCCTGGGCCGCTCCAGGCTACATTCCGCACCTCGACCTGAGGCTTTACAAAGCCAAGAGTTTCGAGGGCCTGAGCTCACTCAGCAATGGGTTGGGGAAGCGCCGGCGACGGGTGACGGCGTAGAAGCTCTCCTTGATTTGCGGGAGCTTGCAATGCTCGATCAGCGCTCCTGATGACAATTCGTCGAGGACCACGACCGGCGGGACGAGCGCGACGCAGTCGCTTTCCCGCGCGATGAGACGCAGCATCGCCATATCGTCAACTTCGGCAAGCACGATTGGTTCAATGACTGCGGCTTCGAGCAGCGCATCGAAAGCCATTCGGATGGCGTTTCCCCGCCCCGGAAGCGCGATGGGAATTTTCGCGAGGTCTTTTGGAAATCGAAAGGCCTTTTTCACGACTTTGGGGTGGCCGATGATGCTGACGGACTGCTCGTCGATCAGCGTGCTCTGCCAGTCGGCGTCCTGATCCGCCGTCGCCGGATGGTTGGAGAGCACGATATCGAGCGCGTGGTTTTCTAGCTGAGCGAGAAGGTCCTGGAATGCCCCGGAACGGACGATCAATTCGACGTCGCGCCGGCCGATCAATGGCCGCAGCAGTTCGATCTGAAAATTTCGCGACAGCGTCGCCACCGCGCCGATACGCAGCGTCTGACGATTCTCATCTCCGAGCCCCTTCAGGGTGTTGAGCAACTCGTCGCCCGACTTGAAGACCGTGTTGGCGTAATCGAGCGCGATTCGCCCGGCCTCGGTAAGCTGAAGCGCGCGGCCTCGCCGCTCGAAGAGGTCGTGGCCGAGCTGATCTTCGAGCGTTTTCAGTTGGACGGATAGCGACGACGGGGATGTGTTGAGTTCGCCGCGCCGCCTGAGTCATCGAGCCTTCTTTGGCGATCGCCCAGAAATAACGCAGATGATGATAGTTTAGAAACGCCATGACGCTATTATGATTTATAGAACGATTAATTTCAATATTTGAATTTTTCATAATTCATAATGCCACCTAGATTGCGTCTTCAGCACTGGCTGGAGAGGCCCATGTCACAAAGCATGACTTTGCTCGTTCTGTTGGCGCCCGCGGCGCTCGTCGTCGCCGGCGTGGCCCCGTCCGCTTGGGCGAACAGAGCGCCGAGGAAAATGGCGGCGCTTTGCCTCGTGGCCGGCGCCTTTGCGTTCACCGTCGCGTTGAGCGCGGCGCTCGCCGTCTCCGGGCTCGGATCGCTCTCTTCCGGAACCTTTGGCGTCAACGGCGTCGGTCTCGGCGTCTGTCTGGACGCCTTATCGGTCATCATGTTCCTGCTCGTCGCCTTCATAGGCGTCGTGGTGCTGCGCTACAGCCGCAATTATCTCGATGGCGATCAAAGGCAGGGCTTCTTTTTCAAGTGGCTAGCTTTGACCCTCGCCGCAGTGCTTACCCTTGTCGTCGCCGGCAATCTCGCTCTGCTCATTCTCGCCTGGATTGCGACGAGCGTATGCCTGCACCGCTTGCTGCTCTTTTACGGCGAGCGGCCTGCGGCGCAACTCGCGGCCAAGAAGAAATTTATCGCAAGCCGCATCGGCGACCTCTGCCTCTTTGTCGCAGCCTGGTTGCTCTGGTCGCGTTTTGGGACTCTGGATCTACCCATCTTATTGCAGGCCGCGCGGACCGCGCCCGATCCAGCGCCCATCCTCAGCGCGCCGGCGTTGCTGATTGTGCTGGCCGCTCTTTTGAAATCGGCGCAAGCGCCGGTGCATGGATGGCTGCTCGAAGTGATGGAGACGCCGACGCCGGTCTCGGCTCTGCTGCATGCCGGCGTCATCAACGCGGGCGGCTTCCTGATCCTTCGTCTTGCCGACATCGTGGCGCCCTCGACCGCCGCACTCTCGACGCTTGCGCTCGTTGGGGGCGCGACCGCGCTGTTTGGCTCGATCGTGATGCTTACGCAGACCTCCGTGAAGATCTCGCTCGCCTATTCGACGATCGCGCAGATGGGCTTCATGATGCTCGAATGCGGCCTTGGGGCCTTTCCTGCGGCGTTGCTTCATATTGTGGCGCACTCGCTCTATAAGGCGCATGCATTTCTATCATCGGGCAGCGTCATTGATCTGGCGCGCGCCTCCTGGACGCCAAGCCCGGGCGGCCAGCCGCATCCGGCGCGCTTCACGCTGGCCTTGGCGGCGACTATAGCCGTAGCGCTCATCATCGGGCCGTTCTTTGGCGCCAGTCTCGTGGCGAAGCCAGGCGCTTTGACGCTCGCCGCCGTCCTTTTGCTTGGCCTGACGCATCTCATCGCCAATGCGCTCGACGAGCGTCCCAGTCTTTATGTCGTAGGCAGGACCGTGGCGCTCGGTGCGGCTTTTGCCGCCTCCTTCTTTGCGCTGCACGCCGGGGCTGAAGCGCTTGTCGCGGGAAGCCTGCCATTGTCCCGACCTCTGCATGGACCGATGGATCTCGCGCTGATCGCACTGGTGATCGTCTCTTTTGCTGGCGTGACGCTGTTTCAGAGCGTGATGGCGCGTCATGCGACATCGCCCTTCTGGCGAGCCGCATACGTTCATCTTTCGCAGGGACTTTATCTCAACACGCTCGCCAATCGGCTGGTTTTGCGTGCATGGCCGCGCCACCCCACTTCCGCCGTCACCCTTTGAGAACGAGGACTTTCCCATGACCGGGTCCGTTGCCCTCAAGATCGTCGAACTCAATATGCGCCAGCGACTTCGGCGCTCTCGCGTCAAGCGCTGGAAGCTTCCATTGACGCGGCCTGCCGCAAGGTCGCACCCTCATGGCCGCTAAAGAACTTCGTCGCGGTCAACCCCTTCCTTGGCTTTGCGGACCGTCCCTTCGCCGAAACTTCGGCGATTCTCCGGCGGGTTGCGCGGATCGACATGCTCGCGCCCCGCGCCTTTTACCAGGAAGCGGTCGCCACTGGCGTCATCGACGACGCGTCCCTTGAGGCGGCGCTGGCCACGGCTCCTCGTAACACGACGCTTCCGATTGACCTTCCCGCGCTCAAGGCAAAGCTGAAAGAAACGCCAAGTGCGCATCGAAGACCGCCTGGCGTATTCACGACCGTCGCAGAACTGCTCGACGAGCTTGCCGACGGCGATCGACAGGCCTCGCTCGTCGGCTTCATGATCGACGAAATTTCGAAATGGTGCGCGGCTTATTTCGACGAAGGCCAGGCGAACTGGCGGCTCCCGGTGCGCCATCTTTCGCCCTATGACGCCTGGCGCGCGACGGCGCGTTTCGACCGCAATCCGGAAGTGATGGGCGTCAAGGGTTTTCGCAAGACGATCGAGAGCTTGCCCGAGGATCCGATAGCGGCGATCGGCTGCGTGATCGACAAGCTCGGCGTTCCAGCTCGCGCCGTCAGCGACTATCTTTATCGCGCGCTGTTCGACATAGGCGGCTGGGCCGCTTATGCGCGTCATCTCGTCTGGAACAGCGAGCTTCATGGAGAGAAGAACGATACGCTCCTGCATCTGCTCGCCATTCGTATTTCCTATGGCTACGGACTCTATCAGGCTAGAACCGACGCCCGCTTTCGCGCCGCCTGGTCGAAGGCCATGGCCGAAGCGGCGTTGACGCCCTTGGACGAGCGCCTCAACGACGATGAGGATCTTGCGCTTGATCTCCTGTTGCACGAAGCCTATGAAATCGCGCATCGGCGTGGCCTCATTGCGCGTCTCGCCAACCATGTCGCCCGCGCGCCGCGAAACGGCTCAAAACCGCGTCCCGCGGTCCAGGCGGCTTTTTGCATCGACGTGCGCTCCGAGGTTTTTCGCCGCGCGTTCGAAACCATCCTCCCCGATGTGGCGACGGTCGGCTTTGCAGGCTTCTTCGGCCTTCCAATCGAATATGTGCCCATCGCCCAAAAGCGCGGCGGCGCGCAATGCCCCGTGCTGCTGAAACCTTCCTTCATCGTCTGCGAGGCGGTAAACGGCGCCTCCGAGACGGAAGAAAAATCGGTGCTGGATCTGCGCCTGCTGCGGCGGCGTGTCGCCAAGGCTCTTAAGGCCTTCAAGCTCTCGGCGGTCTCTTCCTTCGCTTATGTGGAGACGGTCGGCCTGACCTATGTCGCGAAGATCGTCACCGACAGCTTCGGTCTCACCCGCCCCGCGCCGCATCCCAATCTCGACGGTCTCGATCGCAGCATGTTGGCGCGCGTCGGTCCGCGCCTTGCGCCGCGCGTGGTTGGCGGACGCGCCACCGGCTTTGACCCCGAGCAGCGACTTGCGATGGCGGAAGCCGTGCTCAAAGCCATGTCAATGAGAGAAGGCTTTGCACGCCTCGTCCTGCTTGCTGGTCACGGTTCGACAACGGTCAACAATCCCCATGCGTCAGGGCTCGATTGCGGGGCGTGCGGCGGCCATACGGGCGAAGCCAATGCGCGCGTCGCCGCGGCGATCCTGAACGACGGCGAGGTGCGGAGGGGCCTGCGGGAGAAGGGAATCGTCATTGCCGACGACGTTCGGTTTCTCGGCGCGCTGCACGACACGACGACGGATGAGGTCAAGATTTTCGACGCAGAGGAGGCGCCCTGTTCCCATCGACAAGAGATCGACGAATTGAAGGGTTGGCTTGCCCAGGCCGGACGTCTTGCGCGTCTGGAGCGGGCCAGTCTTCTTGGCGTCACGTCGGGCTCCAGGACGAGCGAACAGGTCTTGGCGCGCAGCCGCGACTGGTCGCAGGTGCGCCCCGAATGGGGCCTCGCCGGCAACGCAGCCTTCGTCGCGGCTCCGCGCGAACGCACTGCCGGGCTGGACCTCGCGGGGCGCGCTTTCCTGCATAGCTACGACTATCACGTGGACGAAGGCTTTCGCGTTCTCGAGCTGATCATGACCGCCCCGATGGTCGTCGCGAGCTGGATCAATCTGCAATATTTCGGCTCGACGACGAACAACAAGGCCTTCGGGAGCGGCAACAAGACCTTGCACAATGTCGTGGGGCGACTCGGCGTCATCGAGGGCAATGCCGGGGATTTACGCGTCGGCCTGCCCTGGCAATCCGTGCATGACGGAAAGCGCTTTGTGCATGAGCCGCTGCGTCTCAATGTCTTCATCGCTGCCCCGGAGAGCGCGATGGACCGCGTGCTCGAAAATCACGCTCACGTCCGGTCGCTCGTCGACAATGGTTGGCTGCATCTCTTTTCGCTCGATGACGAGACGCAGGGAATCCGGCGCCGCTGCGGGCCGGCGGACTGGCGCGAGGAAGCGGCGATCTTCGACGCCGCGGCTGCATGACTCATGGTGTGGCCGCATCCCGAGCGGCTTCGCGGCGATGCATGGAAAAGAACGCGCCGGGGACGCCAGGTATACGAAAACCATCACGAAATCTTAGGCAAGCAGGGAGAAATCATGACGAAGGATCTATACGAGATCGGAGAGATTCCGCCGCTCGGCCATGTGCCGAAAAACATGTATGCTTGGGCTATCCGCAAGGATCGGCATGGGCCGCCGGAAGAAGCGATGAAGCTGGAGGTTGTTCCGACTTGGGAACTCGACAGTCATGATGTGCTTGTTCTGGTGATGGCGGCGGGCGTCAATTACAACGGCGTGTGGGCTTCGCTCGGCGAGCCGGTTTCGACGCTCGATGGACATAATAGCCCCTATCATATCGCTGGTTCCGACGCCTCGGGAATCGTTTGGGCGGTGGGCTCCAAGGTCAAGCGCTGGAAGGTCGGCGACGAAGTCGTCGTGCACTGCAACCAGGATGACGGCGACGACGAGGAGTGCAATGGCGGGGATCCGATGTTTTCGACATCACAGCGTATCTGGGGCTATCAGACCCCGGATGGCTCATTCGCGCAGTTTTGCCGCGCGCAGGATCGCCAGCTGATGGAGCGCCCCAAACACCTCACGTGGGAGGAAGCCGCCTGCTACACGCTAACGCTCGCCACCGCCTACCGCATGCTGTTCGGCCACGAGCCACATCGATTGAAGCCTTCCGACAACGTTCTGGTTTGGGGGGCTTCTGGCGGGCTCGGCGTCTTCGCCGTGCAACTTTGCGCGGCCACGGGCGCCAACGCCATCGGCGTGATCTCGGACGAGAGCAAACGCGACTACGTAATGTCGCTTGGCGCGAAGGGCGTCATCAACCGCAAGGACTTCGCGTGCTGGGGCCAGCTTCCCAAAGTCAATACGCCCGAGTTTAACGACTGGACCAGGAACGCCAGAGCCTTCGGAAAGGCGATCTGGGACATTACGGGCAAAAAGGACGTCGACATCGTTTTCGAGCACCCGGGCGAACAGACCTTTCCGGTTTCCTGTCTTGTCGTTAAGCGCGGCGGGATGGTCGTTTTCTGCGCCGGCACGACAGGCTTCAATCTGACCTTCGACGCGCGCTACGTTTGGATGCGGCAGAAGCGGATCCAGGGCTCGCACTTCGCCCATTTGAAACAGGCCTGCGCGGCCAATAGCTTCGTGCTGGATCGCCGGGTGGACCCCTGCATGTCGGAAGTTTTTTCATGGGAAGACATTCCGCCGGCCCACACAAAAATGTGGAAGAACCAGCACGCTCCCGGGAACATGGCGGTTCTCGTCAACGCGCCGACGACCGGCTTGCGAACGATCGAGGAAGTTATCGAAGCCTCGGCAAGCAAGGCCCGCGGATATCAAAACCAGATGGAGAATGCGGGCTGAAGCTTTTTCGCCCCTTGTCGGCTGGCGCGATCACTCGCCGTCGCGCCAGCCGACGTTCAACACACGTAAAATAGAGAGGCAAGGCATGACGTCGCTCAGGAGTCATCTCGCATGGCTCGAGGCGGAGGCAATTCATATTTTGCGCGAAGCGGTCGCGGAGGCGAATAAGCCCGTCATGCTCTTTTCGGCCGGAAAGGATTCGACCGTTCTGGCGCATCTTGCGCTTCGCGCCTTCCATCCCGCGAAACCGCCTTTCCCCTTGCTGCACATTGATTCGACCTGGGAGTTTCGTGAGCTCTTGGAGTTTCGCGACGCCTTCGCGCGCGGCCATGGCTTTGAACTCATCGTTCACGCCAACGAGGAGGGGCGGGCGGCCGGAGTGAATCCATTCGACTATGGCGATCGCTATACGATGGTCATGCGAACGGAACCGCTGAAGAAGGCGCTCGACAAGGGCTGCTATGACTTCATCTTCGGCGGCGCGCGCCGTGATGAAGAAAAGTCCCGGGCGAAGGAGCGGATCGTTTCCGTACACAATCAGGGGCACGTTTGGGACCCTCGCCAACAAAGGCCCGAGTTTTGGCGACAATATAATATGCGTCTCGGCAAGGGCCAATCCGCCAGGGTGTTTCCGCTCTCCAACTGGACGGAGCACGATATCCTTGACTATGCGTTCCTGCACCAGATCGCGCTGGCTCCCCTCTATTTCGCGGCGCCGCGGTCCGTGGTCGAGCGCCAGGGCGCCTATGTCGCCATCGACGACGAGACGAGGATGCGATTTCAGCCGGGCGATCAAATAACGACGAAGACCGTGCGGTTCCGAACCTTGGGGTGTTGGCCCGTGACCGGGGCGATCGAGTCGCGGGCCGATAGTCTGGCGGCCGTGGTGAAAGAAACCTTGGGGGCAAGAATGTCGGAACGTCAGGGAAGAATCAGCGACGGCGAGGATGGCGGCTCACTCGAACAAAAAAAGCGTGAAGGTTATTTCTAAGAACGTCGCCGCGTGTGTCGGCGGCGCGCCCCGCGACTTTCGCCGCAAGATTGAATTCATGACATCAAGGCATCATGGCCCAGCGTAAGCCCGCCTTGTTTGAGAAAGCGGTGAGGCTTATGGCCACGCTAGGCCGCCCGGTTCTCGGCTGAGCGACAGGTCTGCTCCCTTAACTGGAGCCAGAACCGCCGCTCGGCGAAACAGTCGATGGAAGTCCGGTCCAGTAGCTGTGGCGTCCCGGTTTTGACGGTCGTTGCCGCCGCGCCGTCAAAGCCCTATATGTCGTGACGACAATCTTGGACCGTGTATATCTCGATTAGTCGGAGGGTTGTCGGCGGACGAGTCGGCCACCTCGCGATTAACGGGAATTACCCAATTGTAACAAAGAGAAAATATGCCCTGGAGCGATCAAGGCGGCCCACGCAATCAAAACAATGATCCCTGGGGAAACAAGAACAACCCTTGGGGCGCGGGACCGAATAATGGGAGTCAGCCGCCGGACCTCGAAGAGTTGCTTCGCCGCACCCAGGAGGGGCTGAAGCAGGTGCTTCCATCGGGTTTTGGAGGACGGGGCGCCGCAATTCTCGTCCTGCTCACGGTCCTGGCATGGTTGCTGTCTGGCTTTTACACGGTCGGTCCAAATGAGATCGGTCTTAACCTGATATTCGGCAAATACAGGGGCAAAACCCAGGCTGGCCTGAATTACAACCTTCCAAGCCCTATCGGTTCGGTGATCAAGCTGGCTGTCACTGACCGAAACGCGATCGAAATCGGCTTTCGCGAGGATGCCGCGCCAGGCCGTCGGCGAAATACGACCCAATCGCCCGAGGCGACCGAGGAAAGCCTCATGCTCACGGGCGACGAGAACATCGCCGACGTGAAATTCCGTGTCATATGGCAGATCGACCCGGCCCATCCAGAAGATTTCGCGTTCAACATCTTCGAGCCCGCGCTCACCGTGAAGGCCGTGGCGGAAAGCGCCATGCGCGAGATCGTCGGTCAATCGCAAATCCAGAAAATCCTCACCGCCGACCGCAAGTTGATCGAGCCGGCCTCTCAACAATTGATGCAGAAAATCCTGGACAGCTATCACAGCGGCGTGCAGGTCGTGCAGGTGCTCCTCCTCTCGGTGGATCCGCCCTCGCAGGTGATCACCGCCTTTCGCGACGTGACGGCGGCGCAGCAGGATTTGCAGCGGTTGGGCAATGAGGCCGACGCCTATGCCAACAGCGTTGTCCCGGAGGCGCGCGGCGCTGCTGCGCGCATCCTCCAGGAGGCGGAGGCCTATCGGGAGCAGACCGTCGCCGAGGCGCGAGGCCAGGCTTCCCGATTTGACCAGATTTATGAGCAGTACAAGCGGGCGCCGGCTCTGACGCGCGAACGTCTCTATCTTGAAACCATGGAGCGTGTGCTTGGCGGTGCGGACAAGGTGATTCTCGACGAGCAGCAGGGTGGCGGCGTATCGCCCTTCGTGCCTCTTCCCGCTTTCGCGCCGTTCCAGGGCGGAGCCCGTAAATGAAATCCGTTTCCTTCATTGTCGCCCTTCTGTTGCTGGTCGGCCTGATTATCGCCGGCGGCGCGTTGTTCACCGTATCGCAGACCGAGCAGGCGATCGTGCTTCGACTTGGAGAACCGGTCGCGGGACGCGGCCTCATCACCGAACCGGGCCTGCATTTCAAGATCCCGTTTATCGAGAACGTCGTCTTCCTCGATAACCGGATTCTTTCCGCGGAAAGCCCAAATCTCGAAGTGCTCGCCTCAGACAATCAGCGTCTGGAGGTTGACAGCTTCGTCCGATACAAGATTGTTGATCCGCTTCGTTTCTACCAGACGGTGGGCGGCATTCTGGGCGCCAATAATCAGCTCGCCTCGGTCTTGAACTCCGCCGTGCGGCGCGTGCTGAGCGAAGCCAATCAGCAGCAGATCGTGCGTGACGAGCGCGCGGCCCTGATCGTCAAGATCAAGGACCAGGCCAATCTGGAAGCGCATAAATTCGGGGTCGAGGTGGTGGATGCGCGGATCAGGCGCGTGGACCTTCCCCAGCAAATCTCGGAAAAGGTCTATGGCCGGATGCAAACCGAGCGGGCCCGCGAGGCGGCGGAATATCGCGCGCAGGGCTCCGAGCAAGCGCAAAAGATAAGGGCCAAGGCGGATCGCGACGTGATCGTGCTGAAGGCCGAGGCGCAACGCCAGGCCGATCAGATCAAGGGCGAGGGCGATGCCGAGCGCAACCGCATTTTCGCGGAAAGTTTTGGTAAAGACCCTGACTTTTTCGCCTTTTACCGGTCGATGCAGGCTTACGAAACAGCCTTCAAATCCGGCGATACGCGCTTCCTGATCGGTCCGCGCTCTGACTTCTTCCGTTTTTTCGGAGCGCCGGGGGGGCAAAAATCCCCGGCGGTAGCGGTCGCTCCAGCGGTGGACGAGCAGGAAAAGAAACATTAGCGGGCCGACCGTCGCAAAAACATTGAAATTGGCGCTGCAGGTGATGTACCGCTGCGCACGGGGGAGTCTTCATCTCTGCTAGGAGAAACACATGGCTTGCGTTGTTCGCGCCACACCGGCGGCGTTTCTGACCGGATTGGCCGCTGTATTCCTGATGCTCGCGCCGGCTAGGGCGAAAGGCCCCGAGTCGCTCGCCGACCTTTCGGCGCAGGTGTCCGACGCGGTGGTCAATATTTCCGCCGTGCAAACTGGCGAAACCAAGCACCCCAAGAGCGCCGAGGCGCAGCCTGGATCGCCGCCAGGCGGAGCTCCCTTCGACGATCTGTTCGAAGAGTTTTTCAAGCGACGCCAGCAGCAGGGGCAAGGCATGCCCGAAATGCCGCACCACAAATCCAGCTCGCTGGGCTCGGGGTTCGTGATCGACGCATCCGGCATTGTCATAACCAATAATCACGTCATCGCCGACGCCAATGAAGTGACGGTGATTTTCACCGACGGCCAGAAGCTGAAGGCAGAGGTGATCGGCAAGGATCAGAAGGTAGATGTCGCGGTGCTGCGAGTGAAGCCGGAGAAGCCGCTGAAGGCGGTGAAGTTTGGCGACAGCGACAAGGCCCGGGTCGGCGACTGGGTGCTGGCCGTCGGCAATCCCTTCGGTCTCGGCGGTTCGGTGACGGCAGGCATCGTCTCCGCGCGCAACCGGAACATCGACAGCGGCCCCTATGACAATTACATCCAGACGGACGCATCCATCAACAAGGGCAATTCCGGCGGTCCGCTGTTCAACATGGACGGCGAGGTGGTTGGCATCAACACAGCGATTCTTTCGCCCTCGGGCGGATCTGTCGGCATCGGCTTCGCAACGCCCGCGAACACGGTGCAGCCGGTTATTGAACAGCTGCAAAAATTCGGCGAGACGCGGCGCGGATGGCTTGGCGTGCGTATTCAGAACGTCGACGACGCCATCGCGGAGAATCTGGGTCTCGGCGCGGTGCGCGGGGCGCTGGTCGCGGGTATCGACGACCGCGGCCCCGCCAAGCATGCGGATATCAAGGCGGGCGACGTGATCGTCAAATTCGACGGCAAGCAGATCAAGGAATCGCGTGATTTGCCCAAGCTCGTCGCGGCGACTCCCGTCGGCAAGGACGTTGAACTTGTCGTCGTGCGCGGCGGCAAGGAGCAGACCCGGACGATCAAGCTGGGCCGACTTGAAGATGGAGAGAAGGTTGCTTCGCGCGACGGCGGAGAAGGCCGTGAAGGCGGCGCTGACAAGCCCACCTCGCAGACGGCTCTCGGACTTGAGTTTTCAAAGCTTTCCGAGGATTTGCGCGCCCGTTTCCAGATCAAGGACGCGGTGAAATCGGGCGTGGTCATCACATCGGTCGACCCACGCTCCGACGCCGCCGAGAAGCATCTGCAGCCCGGCGAGGTCGTGCTGGAAATCAACCAGGAAGCGATTGCGGACCCGGCCGACGCGGTCAAGAAAATCAAGACGCTGAAGGACGGCGGAAAGAAGACCGCATTGCTGATTGTCGCCAATGGACATGGAGACACGCATTTCGTGGCCCTGCCGCTGGATTGACCGCATAAGTCGCGACTGGATTTGCCCTTTTCCCTCTTCCAGCGACGCTGGAAGAGGGAATTTTGTTTGCAGCCGTGAAAGCGGCGCCTTTCAGTTTTCGACAAACTCCCGGCGCGCGAAGCCTTGCGCGAACAACAGCGCCGTGAAATCCGCATGATTCAACCGCGCTTGCGCCGCCGCCGCCACTTGCGGCTTCGCGCGCCATGCGACGCCGAGGCCGGCCACAGCCAGCATGTCGAGGTCATTGGCCCCGTCGCCGACCGCCAGCGTCGCTTCCGCAGCTAGTCCAAGCTTGTCGCGCAAGCCCGTGAGAATATCCCCCTTGGCCTTTTTGCCCCGGATGGGCGGCGTGATGTGGCCGGTAAGGCGGCCTTCGGCGATTTCCAGCTCATTGGCGAAAACCCCGTGAAACCGCAGGCGCGCGCCCACCGGCGACGCGAATAGCGTGAATCCACCGGACACCAGGGCAGTATGCGCGCCATACGCCCGCATTGTCGCCACGAGCGTCCCCGCGCCCGGGTTGGGCGTGAGGCTTTCGACCAGCCCGTCGATCGCCTCCGTGGAAACGCCCTCGAACAAGGCGACGCGGGTTGTCAGCGCCTCCTCGAAATCCATTTCGCCGCGCATCGCCTTACTCGTGAGCTCGGCCACGGCGTCGCCCAGGCCGACAGTGCGGGCAAGTTCGTCCAGACACTCCTGAGCGATCATCGTGGCGTCCATGTCGGAGACGAGCAGCATCTTCCGGCGCTTAGCGGCCGGCTGGACGACGACGTCGATGGACTCGGCTCCCAGCGCGCTCTCGACGCCAGCGCGTAGGGTCTGGAGTTGTTCCCCGGCGGCGTCGAAGAAAACATCAAGCGCAACGCCTGGGTCGAGCCAATCGACCCTCGATGGCGAGACGCCCGCCTTCGCGAGGGCTTGCAATGCGATATCCGTTCCCAAGCTCCCGCCGGGGGCGGCGACGAAAGTCGCGACATGCCGAACAATCGATTTTGACATTACGCCGCTTTCCTTGCGAATAGGCTCATGTCCGAGGATAAGCCGAAAACCTGCGCACCGCCGCGCGTCATTCTCATCGCAGGGCCGACCGCTTCCGGCAAGTCCGCGTTGGCTCTGGCGATAGCCCGGAAATTTGGCGGCGTGGTCGTCAACGCGGATTCGATGCAGGTCTATCGCGATCTCAAGATTATTACGGCGCGCCCGACCGCTGAGGAAGAGCAAAGCGTCCCGCATCGTCTGTTTGGCCATGTCGACGCGGCGCACAACTATTCGGTCGGCCGCTGGCTGGGGGATTTCAGCGCGACGCTTGAAGAGATCAGGAGGCAGGGGCGGCTCGCGGTTGTCGCCGGAGGCACCGGGCTTTATTTCAAGGCGGCGCTCCAGGGGCTTTCCGATATCCCGGCGGTGCCGGAGGAGGTGCGAATTCGCGTTCGCGCGCGCGCGCAGGGACGCTTGCCGCAGGAGCTTCACGCCGAACTTTCGCAATTTGATCCAGAGACGGCCGCCCGGCTGCGCGACAGCGATCCACAACGCATTCTGCGGGCGCTGGAGGTGTTCGAAGCGACCGGGAAGCCGCTGGCGAGTTTCCAGGGCGCCCGCGCGGCGCCCCTTCTGGACGCGAGCAAATGCGCGGGGTTTTTCATCTCACCGGCGCGCAACGAACTTTACGCGCGCATAAACGCGCGCTTTGACGCAATGACCGGGGCTGGAGCATTGGAAGAGGTCCGCACTCTCGGCGCGCGCGGGCTTGATCCGGCGCTGCCGGCCATGCGCGCGCATGGCGTCCCGCATCTTCTCTCCCATTTCGAGGGCCGCCTCTCTTTTGATGAGGCTGTCGCGCGCGGCAAGAGCGACACGCGTCATTATGCGAAGCGTCAGGCGACTTTCGCGCGCCACCAGCTTCCGGGATTCGAATGGCTGGAGGGGGAGAATATTATCGAGCAAGTTTTGGAAGAGCTGCGACAAGCCGGTCTGTGAAGCATAGGACGCCCGCCGAGGCTAATGGCCGCCGCGAAAAAGGAACATCTGCGCGAGCGAGAGGATGATCTCGGTCAGGATCAGCACCACGACCGTCCATTCCAGTCGCACCGATCGATCCGCGTCGATGATTTCGGTGAAGGCGCGGGCGGTCTCTCCGATCACGTCGAGTTTGGTCTTCAGGTACGGCCGCGTTCCGCAAGTTCATATTCATCCTCAAGACGGGCGTAGAGCCGTTCGAGATCCGGCCTGTCCCAGAGAACATCGGGCTTGTCCTCGACGGCGACGCGGCCGGAGACGCGGTGCTGCACCAGAAGGGTCTGCCCGATCAATTCGAGCATGGCGCGCCGCTTCCAGGGTGGTCGCCCCGTGCTGGCGAGCGTCGCGGCGAAGGGTTCTATAGTGTCGAATACCGCATTAACCCGCCGTTCGTCGCGCGCCAGAGCCACGCTCTTGGCCAGCGCGTCGGCAATGACAAGAAGGCGGGGACCGGTTGCATCCTTGACCGACAGGTGCCCGTTGGCGAGAGGTTTCTCCTCGCCTTCGGCGAGGAGCTCCAGCATCAGGGTTTCGTCGTCCCGCCGGGACACCGCCCCCGCGACGCGGGCTCCGACTTGGCTCAAGACGTCGTCTTCCTCCAGTGGCGACAGACCGAACAAGACCGCGACGCCAAATTTATAGAGCACGACAAAACCCGCCTGCCCGGTATGGAAGGCGAGCGGAGCGGTGGAAACCAGATCGGTGCGCTCAAGGCCGGTGGTGTCGATTCGTTCTCCCAACAGCAGCGCGCGGGCGGTCATTTTCTGGGACGGAGCTGACGTAAAAGGCGACTGATTTTCCATGATTCTATCGAAACCTGACAATTTTTCGCGACCGTTCCGTGACGCTGCCTGCTTATTCGTAAAAGCAATGCCGGGCTGGACCTAAGCCCAATTCATCCTTCGCTTGCATCGCAAATGCAAAGGCGCTAGCAAACCGCCAAAGCACAGGAAACCTCCCATGACTTATGTCGTCACGGAAAACTGCATCAAGTGCAAATATATGGATTGCGTGGAAGTTTGTCCCGTCGACTGCTTCTACGAGGGCGCCAACATGCTCGTCATTCACCCGGACGAATGCATCGACTGCGGGGTGTGCGAACCGGAATGCCCGGCGGAGGCGATAAAGCCCGATACCGAGCCGGACCTGGAAGCATGGCTGAAGCTCAACGCCGATTATGCCCAGAACTGGCCTAACATCACCATCAAGCGGGAGCCGCCTCCGGACGCGAAGGAATGGGATGGCAAGCCGGGTAAATTGGAGTCCTCTTTCTCGCCAGAGCCGGGCGAGGGCGATTGACGCACGCATGGCCCGGAGCGGGCCAGCTCCGCTCCGGGCCAAACATTTTACAACTGGTTAATGCATGAAATTCCCTTTATCTTTCATATAGAAAGGCTGAGACCTTGTTGGGAGAGGCGCTGGCGCGGACTTTCTCCGGCTTTGATTTTCGCCAAAACACGTGCTATGTATAGGCCTGCTCTATAGCTCGCCCTGACGCGTGACCGGGGGCGAAGCGCTAAGAAAAAGCAATTTGACGGTTGCGCTGCAACACCATGTTCATCGGAGGCTTTCGCCAACATCCGACATTGAAGGGACCGACGCGATGGTCTGGTCCCGCTTCTAGTCTGCACGTTGAGCTTTCGCCAATTTGGTGCCTGCGGTCCGACGCCATGGCCTTTCAATCGAGGGGGGCCAAACAGGTGGCGTAACGAGATCTGCCCCGTCTCCAACGCGGGGCGATAGAGGAGTGTGCCGAGTATGCCGTCGACTGACAAAGCCGCCAAGGGTCGGAAAGCCGCTGCTTCCGTCAAATCGCGCGGGGAAGCCCGTAAGACGGCGCCGAAATCTTCCGCTACTGACTCGGCGGTGCGCAGCGTGAAAGTCGCCCGCCGGTCGGGAACGTTGGCTCGCGCCAAGCCGCCGGCCACAGCGGCAACAAAGACGTCGACGAAGACTGAGACCAAGAATACAGCCAAATCCGTTGCCAAGAGCGGGGGAAAGACGGCGGTCGCCGCCAAGAAGTCTGCTGCGACGAACAAGGGCGCGGGTAAGGGCGTGGTCGCCAAAGCGTCCAGGACGAAGGCCCGGGGTACGGTGAAAAGCGCTTTGTCTACCAAAGCGGGCGCGCCCAAGGCTGGCGCATCCAAGAAAGTTGCAGCGAAGCCAACTGCGTCGAAAACTGTTCGGACCTCCGTAAAAACGACCTCGCGATCAGTCAGCCGGGAAACGTCCAAGGTTGCGGCCCGGTCAGACAAGCGAGTCTCTTCTGTGGCGCGCGGCTCTGCTGGGAAGAAGCCGCGCACCGTTGGCGCGCCGAAAATCAAGGCGAGCGAATCTGAGAATAAGGCAGCGATTGCTACCAAGAATCAGGACAAGAATCAGGAAAAGGACACCAAGCTGACCAGGCCGGAAGAAACCAACGCCCTCAACCCTGTCGTCAATGCGCCGGCGCAACTTCTGGGCCTGCGACCCTCCGCGACAGCGTCGATAACTCCAGCTGCGAGCGAACCAATCCAAGTGGCAAAGAATATCCCTGAGAATGCGGCCAAGGCCGCGGCGCCAAAGTCGATCCCACCCATCGCAGCCGCCGTCGCGTCCGGCGATGATAACTCTGGCGCAATGAAACTTGCGCCGTCTTCGACGAAGATTGTCCCGTCGGCGCCAAAAGTTCGTCCGGCCGGTCAGAAGCACGGGTTCAAGCTGAGTGAGTTCATTGTCTACCCGGCGCATGGCGTCGGTCAGATTGTCGGCATAGAGGTGCAGGAAGTCGCGGGCTTCAGTCTTGAACTGTTCGTGGTCAGCTTCATCAAGGACAAAATGATCCTGAAAGTGCCGACGAGCAAGGTGACGACTGTTGGCATGCGCAAGCTCGCCCAAACGGAAGTTGTGGACAAGGCGCTGGGAACTCTGAGCGGCCGGGCGCGCATCAAGCGCACGATGTGGTCCCGCAGGGCCCAGGAATATGAGGCAAAGATCAACTCCGGCGATCTTGTGACGATCGCGGAAGTCGTCCGCGACCTTTATCGGTCCGATACGCAACCCGAGCAGTCATATTCCGAGCGTCAGCTTTATGAGGCGGCTCTGGATCGTATGGCGCGCGAGGTTGCCGCGGTTCGGAAGCTGATCGACGCCGAGGCGCTCAGGGTTATCGAATCATTCCTGTTGAAGGGCCCACGGCGCGGCGCCAAGAGCGACGCGGAAATGGTCGCCGACGTTGCCGAGGATTCGGATGTCGACCGGGCGGCTTAGGATTTCGCCTTCTAACGTCCAATAGATCCAAAGTAGGCCGCCCCGTCGTTGAGACCGGGCGGCCTCTTTCGTGGTTCTGGTCAGGATTGTTCAGCCGTATCGCCGAAGTTGTTCAATTGCGCGAGCGCCTTTCGCAGCTTGCCTAACGCCCGGTTCTCGATCTGCCTTACCCGTTCCTTGGAAATGCCGAGTTCGTCGCCCAAAGTCTCGAGCGTGACCAGAGTTTCGCTCAGGCGTCTTTCCCGAACGATCCGCAGCTCCCGTTCGTTGAGCACCGCGAGCGCATCTTTCAACCATCGCGCGCGGCGATCAGCGTCTATGGATTCCTCAACCAGCTCGTCGGGCAATGGTTGACCGTCGATTAAAAAATCCATTTTCTCGGCGGTTCCGCCGGAATCGGCGTCGAGAGCCATGGCGTTGAGCGAAGAGTCGCCCCCGCCCAGTCGCGAGTTCATCAACTCGACGTCGGCGCGCGGGACGCCCAGCGCATCTGCGATCGACTGGAAGGCGGCGTTGGGATTTTGCCCTTCTTCGCCTCGCGCCAATCTGGCGCGCAAGCGCCGGAGATTGAAAAAGAGCGCCTTTTGGGTTGAGCTCGTTCCGCCTCGCACTATCGACCAGTTGCGTAGTACGTAGTCCTGTATTGAGGCTCGAAATCCACCAGGTTGCGTAGGTGGAGAAGCGGACCTCCCGCTCTGGCTCGAAGCGCTGGGCCGCTTCCAGCAGACCTATATGCCCCTCCTGCACCAGATCGGCCGGGGCCAAACCGTAGTGACGAAAGCGACCCGCCAATGCGATCACAAGCCGCATATGCGCGCCAGTGAGTCGATCGAGCGCCCTTCGATCGCCGTGCTCTCGCCAAGCGACGGCAAGGCGCCTTTCCTCATCTCGTTCAAGAAATGGCGCAGCCATCGCGGCCCGCATAACGTCGCGACTAACTCCAGGCAAATAAGCCATGATACTCTCCCTCGCCGAAACGACGTGGGCTGTTGAAAAGCGCGCCGTCGTCGACGCCAGTTAAAGCCGTTCTAAAAGATTAACCGGCGCGCGCCGGAATCGTTCCGGACGCCAGCGCGAAAAATCATTCAGTAACAATCTTGTAATGTTCCCCAGGCGTCAGCGCCTCGCCGGGGTCCAATTCGTTGAGAAGCACAAAATATTCGGCGGGACGGTTGGGTGTGACCATGCGCGCGGCCATCGTCGCGATCGTGTCGCCCGGAGCCGCTGTCGCCACGCCAATCTTCAAGCCGTGCACTTCCCGCGCTTCCTCCGCTGATAGGCGACGGAAGGTCGCGATTGACGCGTTGAAGCGGCGCTCGGCGTCGTCGTTCAGTTCGCGCACCGCAAAGATCAGCCGGTACAATTCGTCTCCAATCTGGATGACGGCGAGACGGAAGTTCCATTCGCCGGCCCGCGCCGAAGCGGTCACGGCTGGAAGCCCATTCAGTTCAGTTCGCCGCACGGTCGATTGCAGCAGGCCGTCGACCCATCCAGAAGCCACATAACTCTCGAGGGACTGAACTCGCTGGAGCTTTAACGCTGTCCAGTCGGAGCGCTTCGTTGTTGGTTTCGCGAACGCCGAACACTGCCTCGCTTGAGTTTTCCAGAAGGAAACCCTCGGGCGCCGTAAAGGAGAACCTTAACCTTGGATGCGTGAATTTTTGCCCGCGAACATAGCCTTCATTTGGATCATCGCCGAATGCGACGCCATTAATTGCGGCCAGATAACCCTCGCGGTCGCGTTGTCCGGTGCCGGGAGCGCCGATCTGGCGGGCGGCGGCGACAGCTCGCGCCACCCGGTCCGGCGTAGAGGGGTGTGTCGAGAGAATATCGAAATCAATCGACGATTTCTTCTTCGAATACAAAGCAGCCCGCAGTTCGGAGGATTTGCCCAATGCGGTGAGAAAACGGGAAGCTCCGTAGGGGTCATAGCCCGCGCGAGCAATCACGCGTACGCCGATAGCGTCCGCCTCCAGCTCCTGTTGTCTGGAAAAGCTGGCTACCGACAGGCGCTGCGACGAGCGGATCTCCTCGCCTTTTTGTCTGTTCTGAATGACTTCGGCGGCCTTGGAGATCAGCGCCGCCTCGCGCTCGCGTTCCGCGCGCAACGCGCTGTGGTGCGAGGTGACATGGGCGATCTCATGCGCCATCACCGCCGCGACTTCGGATGCGTCGCCGGCGAGCGCCAGCAGGCCGCGCGTCACATAGAGGTTTCCGGATGGCAAGGCGAAGGCGTTCACGACCGGAGTATTGAGAATTGTGACCTTGTAGGCCGTTTGGTTGGGCATGTCGCTGGCGCGCGCCAGCTTTGCCAAAATGGCGTCGAGAAAGGCTTCGGCGGCTGGCGCCTGGTACTCTCCGCCAAACTGGGCGACCAACTCCTTATGTTGAACTGAGTTGCGGTTGTCCGCGCGCGGCGCGCTCTCCACCGGACGCGCGACTGGCGGAGCTGGCGGCGTGAAAAGCTGGCCCTGCTGCTCCAGCTGGGCGCATGCGCCAAGGGCGATAAAACCTAAACACCAGAGTGCGGCCCCGGCGTAGCGCCGCCATTCACTGGGCGGCCCCGCGATCAAGCAATTCCAGTTCTGCCGGAGACGCAATCTCCATTCGCGGCCCTGTATTCGTTTCAATCAACCCTCGCACGCGCACCCGCTGCCCCCTGAGCGCACGGGGGAAAACACCGACTTTCTCGAATATAGCCAAATTTCGTTGGGAAATCATAACCGCGAAATCGAGAACGCCTCGCCGTCCCAGGTTGAGGTATATGCTTCCCTTTGTTTCGCCAACGGAATTGACCGTTCCTGCAACGATAGCCATGCCCTTTTTGCCCAAGAGGGTCGCGGTCGATGTCGCGATTTCGTCGCCAATCTGGATGATGGGATCGTTCGCCCAAAGACCGAGGCTGGAATTGCGGGCGGCTCCTTCAGCGTCAAGATAGAGTTTGGAGCAGGAGGCAGCAGCCGGGTCTGGACGAAAACGCGCCAATCCCTCGGTGAGGATTATCGCCCCAACGGAAACGTATGGCGAATCGACGGCTGAGTCCGCCGCCGCGATGACCTGCGCGGGAAGCCGGCCCCAACGGTCGGGCGCGGGCGCAAGCGCCGCGAGATAGACCTGCGCCCCCGCGAGCCAGTTCGACAATCTCTGCCATGCGAGCGCGTGTAGTTTGGCGTTCTCCCCATTTGCCGAAGGCAACTCGATTCCTGCCAGCGCGACGCGGCGACCATCGTCCAGGAGTAGATCGAAATCATCGTCGACAAGGACAATCGTGGCCGGGACTGTCTGGGCGAGAGAGCAGGGGCCAGTATCGCTCGCGGGTTCCAGTGGCGCGGCCCCGGCATGAGGATCCGCGAGCAACGTGTTGGCGATGATGAAAAACACCAATGCGCCGACAATCAAGTTCCTCCCTCTCATGTTTTGGCGCAATTGCGGACCGCGCATGTGCATAAGTCGATCTCTGGCTGAAATGAAATCCGGGGCTGGCCGTTTGTCTCTTAGGTCGGAGGCTTTGCTTGCGGACGCACAGGGAATATGATTGCTGCGACGCAGCATGCGTTTGGAGAAGTTGGATCATGGCGGAAAATAAAGTGCCGGCGCAAGAGCGTCCTATTGTCACCGACAAGGAAGCCTTGCTGTTCCACTCGCGTGGGAGACCCGGAAAATTAGCCGTTGTGGCCACAAAACCAATGGCGACGCAGCGCGATCTGTCACTCGCTTATTCTCCCGGCGTCGCCGCTCCCGTTCTTGCAATCGCGAAAGACCCCTCGCTCGTCTTCGATTACACGATTCGAGGCAATATGGTCGCGGTCATCACCAATGGCACGGCGATTCTGGGACTCGGCGACCTCGGCGCTCTCGCGGCCAAGCCCGTCATGGAAGGCAAGGCGGCGCTGTTCAAGCGTTTCGCGGACATCGATTCGATCGACCTTGAAGTCGACACGAAGGATGTCGAAGAATTCATCGGCGCCGTTCGCTATCTCGGGCCTTCGTTCGGTGGCATAAACCTGGAAGACATCAAGGCGCCGGAGTGCTTCATTATCGAGGAGCGCCTGCGCGAATTGATGGATATCCCGGTGTTTCATGACGATCAGCATGGCACCGCGATCATTTCAGCGGCGGGCCTGATCAACGCCCTGAAACTGACTGGACGCGACATCAAAACCGCGCGACTCGTCTGCAATGGCGCGGGAGCCGCCGGCATCGCCTGTCTTGATCTCGCAAAGGCGCTTGGTTTTGATCCGGCGCATGTGACGCTCTGCGACACCAAGGGCGTCATTTATCGCGGCCGCACGGAAGGCATGAACCAGTGGAAGAGCGCCCACGCGGTCGACACGAAAGCGCGCACCCTGGCCGAGGCTCTGGACGGGGCGGATATTTTCTATGGGCTATCCGTGAAGGGCGCCCTGACCCCGGACATGCTCAAAAGGATGGCGAAGGATCCGATCGTTTTCGCCATGGCCAATCCGGACCCGGAAATCACGCCCGAAGACGCTCTTGCGATACGTCCGGATGCGATCGTCGCCACGGGCCGTTCGGACTATCCAAATCAGATCAATAATGTCTTGGGTTTTCCCTATATTTTCAGAGGCGCGCTAGACGTGCGCGCAAAGACCATCAACATGGAGATGAAAATCGCGGCGGCGATGGCGCTGGCGCAATTGGCGCGAGAAGACGTGCCGGACGAGGTCGCCAACGCCTATCGCGGCGCGCGCCCGCGCTTTGGTCGGGATTATCTGATTCCGGCGCCTTTCGACCCAAGGCTGATCTCTGTGGTTCCGCCTGCTGTCGCGATAGCGGCGATGGAATTTGGCGTTGCCCGCCGGCCCATCGTGGACATGAAGAATTATCGCGCCGAACTTTCCGCGCGCCGTGATCCGGTCGCCGCGGTCATGCAGACGATTTACGAGCGCGTGCGGCGTAGTCCCAAGCGCGTCGTCTTCGCCGAAGGCGAGGAGGAGCAGGTGATCCGGGCTGCGCTCGCCTTCGTCAATCAGGGCCTCGGACGGGCGATTCTCGTGGGCCGCGAGGACCGCGTGCTGAACACGGCGTCGGCCGCCGGTCTCGAGCTTTGCGACAAAATCGAAGTGCACAACGCAAAGCTCTCATCGAGGAACGCCGTCTACGCGCAATTTCTCTTCGAACGTCTGCAGCGCAAGGGCTTTTTGCTGCGTGACTGCCAGCGCCTGATCAACACCGACCGCAATCATTTCGCCGCCGCGATGGTCGCCCAGGGCGACGCGGACGCCATGGTGACCGGCGTGACGCGCAATTTCTCGAATGCGCTTGAAGACGTGCGGCGCGTCGTGGATCAAAAGCCCGGCCACCGGCTGATTGGCGCCTCGCTGGTGTTGGCCAGCGGACGCGTGGTGGTCGTCGCCGACACGGCGATCACTGAAATGCCCGAGGCGTCCGATTTGGCGGAAATCGCGATCGAAGCGGCGGGCGTCGCGAAGCGCATCGGTCTCGAACCGCGCGTCGCCATGCTTGCGTTTTCGACCTTTGGCTACCCGCCTGGGGAGCGCACCGCGCGCGTACATGAAGCGGTGCGGATTCTGGATAATCGCCGCGTCGACTTCGCCTATGAGGGCGAAATGGGAGCGGACATCGCGCTCAACCGCCAGTTGATGTCCTCCTATCCCTTCTGTCGCCTCAAGGACACCGCCAATGTACTTGTCATGCCAGCGTTTCATTCGGCGGCTATCTCCACGAAAATGTTGCAGGAACTGGGTGGGGCCACGGTACTTGGCCCTCTGATCGTCGGTCTCGACAAACCGATCCAGATCGTTCAACTGGGCGCGACCGACGCTGAAATCGTCAATATGGCGGCCCTGGCCGCCTTTGGCGTCGGCGGTTGAAACAACGCCCTAAACTTTTGCCTTATGTCGGACCTTTGAGCGAGTGAGAGACTAAAGCTTATGAACATCACGATGATAGGTTCGGGTTACGTCGGCCTGGTTTCTGGAGCGTGTTTTGCGGATTTTGGTCATGTCGTGACCTGCGTCGACAGTGATGCGGGCAAGATCGATCGGTTGCTGAAGGGAGAGATACCTATTTTTGAGCCGGGTCTTGAGGAGTTGGTAGCCTCCAATGTGCGTCAGGACCGGCTGTTCTTCACGACGGATCTGGCGCCGGCGGTGCGGGGCGCCGCTGCGGTTTTCATTGGCGTAGGCACGCCGTCGCGCCGAGGCGACGGCCACGCGGACCTGTCTTACGTCTACGCCGCCGCCAAGACCATCGCGGAAGCGCTGGAGGGCTTTACGGTCATCGTCAACAAATCGACCGTGCCGGTCGGCACCGGGGACGAGGTCGAGCGCATCATCCGCGAGATCCGGCCGGACGCGGAATTCGCGGTGGTCTCCAACCCGGAGTTCTTGCGCGAGGGCGCGGCGATCGAGGATTTCAAGCGTCCCGACCGGGTCGTGATCGGCACGGAAGATCCGCGCGCGCGGGAGGTGATGGCGGAGATATATCGGCCGCTCAGCCTCAATCAGCCGCCGCTGCATTTTGTCGGCCGGCGGACGTCTGAGCTGACGAAATACGCGGCCAACGCCTTTCTTGCGACAAAGATCACTTTCATCAACGAGATCGCCGATCTATGCGAGAAGACAGGCGCCGATGTGCAGGACGTCGCACGCGGCATTGGTCTCGACGGCCGCATTGGCGGCAAGTTTCTGCACGCGGGGCCCGGCTATGGCGGTTCCTGTTTTCCCAAGGACACTCTGGCGCTGATCAAGACCGGCCAGGACGAGGGCGCGCCGTTGCGCATCGTCGAGACGGTGGTGGCGGTCAATGACGCGCGCAAGCGGGCGATGGCGCGCAAGGTCATCACCGCGCTTGGCGGCTCGGTGCGCGGCAAGCGCATCGCTCTGCTGGGGCTCGCCTTCAAGCCTAATACGGACGACATGCGCGATGCGCCGTCGCTGGCGATCGTCGCCTCGCTGGCTGGCGACGGGGCGAGCGTCCACGCCTATGATCCCGAGAGCATGGAACAGGCGCGTCCGCTGATGCCGGAGGTGACCTTCCACGACGACGCCTATGCACCGATCGAGGGGGCGGACGCTCTGGTGATCGTGACGGAATGGGACGCCTTCCGCGCGCTCGATCTCGACAGGGTGAAGAAGCTGTTAAAAAGCCCGGTGATCGTCGATCTGCGGAATGTCTATCGCCCCGCCGACGTCAGAAAGCGCGGCTTTACCTATGTCAGCGTCGGCCGGGAGTAACCGTTTTTGCCGACCGGTGGGTCGGCGATGCAGATAGCCCGTTTATTGGGCTGTCATCATGTTGGCGCAAAGACGGGCTGTGTTCTAAAGTCGCTCCGCATATAGGAACATTCCGGCCGCAGCGTAAGGACCAGTATGACCAGATCGCGAAGAAGGCGCTTCGCCGCAATTGTCGGCCTACTTTTTCTGGCCGGGTGCGCGGGCAGGCCGCACGGCGTCCTCGTCCCTATTGGCATGCAGGCGCCGGGAACCAATCGAGTGGACATGCTCGTCGCGACAACGCGCAGCTCCGTCGGCGCCGAGCCCGGCGAATTGTTCACGGGCGAACGCGGCGAGCGTCTCGCCTTCGCCGATATCGCCGTCTCGCTCCCGCCTGACAGCGTGCGCAAGATCGGCGACGTGCAGTGGCCCCAGTCCAGTCCTCCCGATCCGATGAAGGAATTCGCCACGCTGCGCGCCGACACGATGGATGAAGGAGCGGCCTTCGCCCGCCTCGACGCGCGTATCGCCAAAACGCCGCGCCGGCAGGTGCTCGTTTTCGTGCATGGCTTCAATACGCGCTTCGAGGAGGCGGTCTATCGGCTTGCGCAGATCGCGCATGATTCAGACGCGACGGCCGTGCCGGTGCTGTTCACCTGGCCCTCTCGCGGCAAGCTGCTCGCCTACGGATATGATCACGAAAGCGCGAGCTATTCGCGCGACGCGCTGGAAAGACTTCTGCAACATCTTGTCGACGACAAGTCGGTTGGCGAAATCTCCATACTGGCTCATTCCATGGGCAATTGGGTGACCACAGAGGCTCTGCGGCAGATGGCGATTCGCGACCGCGGACTGCCCGCCAAGATCAAGGACGTCATGCTCGCCGCGCCCGACGTCGATTTCGACGTGTTCCAGAATCAGATTGCGCAAATCGGCTCGGCCTCATCCCGCTATACGATTTTCGTCTCGCGTGGCGATGAAGCGCTGGCCGCTTCGCGGCGGGTGTGGGGCGACAAGCCGCGCGTGGGCGGCATCGACCCCACCGCGACCCCGTTCCGTCAGGACTTGAAGAAAGACAACATAACGGCGGTCGACCTTACCGATGTTAAGTCCGACGACCCGCTCGGACACGGCACATTCGCGCAATCGCCGGAAGTGGTCCGCGCCATCGGTCGGAGTCTGGCAAGCGGTCAGACGCTGTCCGCCAGCGGCGCCGGGGTCGGCGACAAGCTCGGGCAGGTGGCTATCGGCGCCGCTTCGACCGTTGGATCGGCTGCCGGCGTCGTGGTCTCGGCGCCCTTCGCGGTCATCGACCCGCGCACGCGCGATAATTTCGGCGACAATCTTGAGGCTGTAGGCACGAATCTGGGCGCGACGGTGGGCGCTGGCGCCGACGCCGTTGAGGGCCGCTGACGCTTTAGGGGATTCGAAACCGGTGATGGAAGTTATATTTCCGAAGACCCGAGGCAGGCTCGTTTTGCAAAGGGCTTTGCTCGCTTTCGCGCCGGTCGTCATCGCAGCGGCTCTGGGCAATGCGGCGACAATCCCAAGCCTCCCCGTCTGGTACGCGGGCCTCGCAAAGCCGCCGCTCAATCCGCCGAACTGGATTTTTGGCCCGGTCTGGACCGCGCTTTATCTGGCGATGGCCTACGCCTTGTATCGAATCCTCTCGACGCCGCCGTCAAAGGCGCGGCGCTGGGCGATCCTGGCCTTCGCCGGGCAGCTGGCGCTGAATATGTGCTGGTCCTTCGCTTTTTTCGGCGCCAAAATCCTACGCTCGGGCTCGTGGTGGTCGTGGCGATGGAAGCCGCGATCATCGCCACGATTTTTCTTTTCGGCCGCCTCGATAAGACCGCCGCGCGCCTGCTCTGGCCCTATGCGGCGTGGGTCGGTTTCGCGAGCTATCTCAATGCAGGGATCTGGTGGTTGAATTAAAGGGCGCCTTTTTCCCTTCCGCCACATAGGCGTCGGCATCCTGCGGCAGCAGAAGCCGCTCCTTTGCCAATTTGTCGGCGACCGAGCGCAGCGCGGCGACGAAATAGGCGCGCGAACCATAGCGTTCCGGGAGCGACTGACGCGGGTCGCCGCTGGCCTCGCGCGCCGCGCGCGAGATGGGGAATGGAAATTTCGCGCCCGCCGCGCAGCCGCCTTTCGCCGAGTCTTTACCGGCGTTCCAGCCGGTAAAAGTAGCGATTGGCAGCGCCTGATCCGGCAGGCGCAGGCCGCTCGTCTCATTGCCGTCGGGGTCGATGGCGGGCGCGAGGCGGGCGTCGGTGGGCGGCGCGGGCATGTTCGGAATTTTGGGCCAGTTCAGGTCCCTCGCGGGTTTGAGCGCCGCGTCGCGCGAGGCTGGAGGCGGGGGGCCGCCCTGCAAGAAATCGTCGAGCGCCGCGAGCAGCGCGCGGCGCGCGGGCTCGATGGCGCGGTCATTGACGCGCGCGGAACAATTGCCCGCCGTCGCTGAAGAGATCACCGCGCCAGCAATGAAGAAGCTGCGCCTGTTCGGCCCTTTCGCTGGGATTGGAGAACTGTTTGGCGCGGGGCTCCAGAAAGCGTTGGAGCCGTAAAGGTCAATCACGAAAGGCGTGTTCCTGCCGCCTGGCGGGGTCTCCGCACCATCCGCCAGCAACAAGGCGTCGAAAGGCGCACCTTCCTTGTCGAATGCGAGTTTTCGCAAGAGATCGGCGCCGGCTCCAAGTCCGGAGCCAATGGCCTTCTTTAATGGGCTCACGCGCCGAAGCTCAATGACCGTTTCGCGCAATTTCTGCATCGCGGATGGCGAGATCGCCGGCTTTTCCGGCTCTCCCGTGAACAGGATCGTCATGTTGCGCTCGCGCGCGAGACGCAATAGATCTGGCTGAGAAATCGACGCCAGCGAGGGTTCTTCCTGCGCGACCACCAGCAGCGTGGCGCCGGGCTTCGCAGGACGCCAGATGACGAGGCGAGATGCGTCCGCTCCCGTGGCGCCGTTCAGCTCGCGCGAAAAACCATCCGGCATGGGCGGCGGCGGCGGCGGTCCATAGGGAGCGCCGATTTCCGCGCGCGCGACGGAAGCAGCGAAAAACGCCAGCGCCCAGAGCGCAGCCGCTGCGCCGCGCTTCATAGCTTCGAGATGAATTGGGCGAAAGTCATCGACCCTTCGGGCCAGGGGCCGTGTCCGCTCGCGACATTGATATGGCCGGACTGGCCGGCGTCGATGAATTTCGCGCCTATGTCCGCAGCGAGATCCTTCACGAAGGATTGGTCGGAATAAGGATCGTCGGTTGCCGCGACGAGAAGTGCGGGAAAGCCAAGGGGCTTGCGGGGCACAGGCAGAAAGCCGCTGTCGATGGCCGGAAATTCGCGCAGCACGCCTTCGGTAGGAGGCGCGACGAGAAAGGCGCCTGCGATTTTTTCGCCGACGCGCTCCGCCGCATGCAAAACGGCGATCACGCCCAGCGAATGCGCCACGCCCACGACGGGCCGCTCGCTCTCCTCGACCGCGCGTACTATGGCGTTCACCCAATCATCGCGCTTGGGCGAGCTCCAGTCCTGCTGAGCGACGCGGCGCGCGGTGGAGAGCTTTTGCTGCCAGCGGCTCTGCCAGTGGTCGGGCTCGGAGTCGTGCAATCCGGGCACGATCAGAATATCGGCGTCGGCTACGCGCATGTCTATTCACTCCGCCTTGGCGAGGAAATCACCGGCGAGCGCTTTGGCGATCAGCGCCCGCGTCTCGTTCACGCCGTAAAGCGCGACGAAGGAGCCAAAACGCGGGCCGCGCTTTTCGCCCAGAAGCACCTCATAGAGCATGTTGAAGAAGTCGTTCGAGACGCCCGGCCGCTCCGGCGTCGCGCCCTTCGCTTTCAAATCCTGATAGCGCGGCGTAACGCGCGCGACATCGTAAAGCGTCGCCTGAATCGTTTCGGCGCTGGCTCCCTCGGGCAGCGCGCCGAGCGCGTTCGACAGCTTTCCAAGCACCTCGCGCTCAACGTCGTCGGCGGCGCGATAGCTTTTCGCGGGGCGGACGAAGTCGCGGAAATAGGCGACCGCATAGCCGACGAGCTTGTCGAGCCGTGGATGGTCCTGCGGCGACGCCTGGGGCGCGTAGCGGCGCAGAAAGCCCCAGAGCACAGCCGGGTCTTCCGCGTTGGCGACGGTGGCGAGATTGAGCAGCATGGCGAAGGAAACCGTCGTTCCCTTGGCGTCGCCCTCGCCGGGGTGATGCAGCGTTTCGGGCTCCGGCGGGTTTCCATTGTGGATGTGCCATGCCGGATTGCCGAGCCGTTCCTTCCAGCCCTGCCGCTGATAGGCCTCAATGAAGGTGAAGTAATCGTCGACATTGCGCGGAATGACATCGAAATGCAGGCGTTTCGCCGCCGTCGGCTTTTGATACATGAATTGGGCGAGGCTCTCCGGGCTGGCGTAGGTCAGCCATTCGTCGATGGTGAGGCCGTTACCCTTGGACTTCGAGATTTTCTGGCCATTGGCGTCAAGGAAGAGCTCGTAACTGAACCCTTCGGGCGCTTTCCCGCCGAGCGCGCGGACGATCGCACCGGAGAGCTTCACGGAGTCGATCAGGTCCTTGCCCGCCATCTCATAATCGACGCCGAGCGCATACCAGCGCATCGCCCAGTCCGGCTTCCATTGAAGCTTGCAATGGCCGCCCGTGACCGGGGTGGTGAAGTTTTCGCCCGTTTCAGGGTCGCTCCAGTCGATCGTTCCTGCCTTCGCGTCGCGACTGGTGAGAGGAACCTGCATCACGACGCCGGTTCTCGGATGAATTGGCAAAAAAGGCGAATAGCTCGCCGCGCGCTCCTCCCGGAAGCTCGGCAGCATGATCTCCATTACGGCGTCATAGCGCGCCAGCATATGTAGCAGCGCCGCGTCGAACCGGCCGGAGGCGTAATATTCAGTGGAGGAGGCAAATTCATAATCGAAGCCGAAGGCGTCGAGAAAGGCGCGCAACCGAGCGTTATTATGCGCGCCGAAACTGTCGTGCGTGCCGAAAGGGTCGGGGACGCGGGTCAGCGGTTTGCCGAGATGCGGGGCGATGATCTCTTTATTGGGGATGTTGTCGGGGATTTTGCGCAGCCCGTCCATGTCGTCGGAGAAGGCCAGCAGCTTCGTGGCGATCCTGCCCTCGGTCAGGACCTCGAAGGCGTGGCGGACCATGGAGGTGCGGGCCACCTCCCCAAATGTCCCGATGTGCGGAAGACCCGAAGGCCCATAGCCCGTTTCGAACAGAACATGGGTCTGGCCGCTTGTTTCAACGCGTTTGACGAGCTTGCGCGCTTCCTCGAACGGCCATGCCTGCGAAACGCGGGCGGCGTCAATGAGTTCGGCGGGGAACATGGAAGGCGCGGCGAAAGGCGTGATGGCGGAGGACATTGTTCCGATCTGAGCGAGGGCTGGAGGCCGGCACAGTACGGAGGCCGTGGTTGCGCGTCAACGCCAAGTCCGCAGCGACGATATACAAACATGCAGACGGGAGAGACCCTTTCTGGATCGCTCCCGTCCATCGCCGAATATTTGTCGGCTCCCTTTTACGCAGGCGCTCGAACGCGCATTCAGGTCTCGACTGTCACACAGTCAATTGGCGCATGTTACGCCGCGCTTGACCCGGACGTGGCCACTCTCGTCCGTGACTCGGGTCACGGCCAATGTGCAATCTTCGTCCTCCGCGTCGAAGGCGCGACCAACTCTTATGGCCGGCCCACGCCCTAATGGTTGCATCCCTTTCGCGGCTTCGCCGAGCGTCGCAGCACTCCCTCCCTGGGCCTTGTTCGATACCGCGGATTTCAAGTCCCTGTCCGTGGGCGCCGCAGGCGCAGCCGCGACCGCAGCCAGAAGGCCCGCAGCGGCGGTGACGAGAAGGACGATCCGCGAAGTGCGGCCGGCGATTGATTTTTCCCGCGAAACAACCATTCTGAGCCCCTGCCTGGAAGGGTGATCGGGCCTTTTCCGAAAATCAGGGCCGCTAGACTACGGGCCCATCTCTCCGAAGCGCCTCTTATGGGAACAAGAACGCGGCCGCTGCGGAATGGTTGCATCGTTTACGAAAAATTAACCAAATATCATTGTTGGCTGATTCTATCGCTTCAACCGCGCGATCAGGCTGGAAGTATCCCAACGTTTCCCGCCGATTTTTTCCACCTCGCCGTAAAACTGATCGACCAGCGCGGCGACCGGAAGCTGGGCGCCGTTGCGCCGCGCCTCGTCGAGGCAGATGGCGAGGTCCTTGCGCATCCACTCCACCGCGAAGCCGTGATCGAATTCGCCCGTAAGCATGGTCGCGGCGCGGTTTTCCATCTGCCATGATTGCGCCGCTCCGTTCTTTATGAGGTCGACGACAGCCAAAGCGTCGAGTCCGGCGCATTCAGCGAAATGCAGAGCTTCGGACAGACTCTCGATAAGTCCGGCTATCGTTATCTGGTTGACCATCTTTGTAAGCTGCCCGGCGCCGCTCGGCCCCATCAGCCGGCAGGCACGGGCGTAGGACGCGATTACCGGTTCGGCTTTGGCGTAATCCTCCGGCGCGCCGCCGCACATGACGGTCAGGGCGCCGTTTTCCGCCCCCGCCTGCCCCCCTGACACGGGCGCATCGACAAAGCCCAATCCAAGGCCCTGCGCGGCTGAGAAAAGCTCGCGCGCGATCTGTGCGGAGGCGGTCGTGTGGTCTACGAAAATGGCGCCCGGCCTCATCCCGGCAAAGGCGCCGTTTTCTCCGAGGGTCACGGAGCGAAGATCGTCGTCATTGCCGACACAGCAAAATACGAAATCAGCGCCCTGAGCGGCGTCGCGCGGCGTCGGAGCTGCGCGGGCTGGGAACATCTCCACGAATTTTTGCGCTTTTGCGGGCGTCCGGTTGTAAACGGTCACTGCGCAGCCGGCTCGCGCGAGATGGCCGGCGACAGGAAATCCCATCACGCCCAATCCGATGAAGGCGACGTTGCGGCTGGCTGGCATGGGGGAGTCCGGGTGGGTCGGGAAGAAAAGGCCGTCAGCCGCCTGTCGTGCTCATGTGGCGGGCGACGGCGGGCGCGCTGACGTTGCGATCGATAAGAAAATCATGTCCCTTTGGCTTGCGGGCGATCGCGGCTTCGATCGCGGCGTGCAATGCGCTGTCGGCGAGGCTTTCGCGCAGCGGCGCGCGCAGATCGGCGGCGTCTTCCTGGCCGAGGCACATGTAGAGTGTTCCCGTGCAGGTGACGCGCACGCGGTTGCAGCTCTCGCAGAAATTGTGCGTCAGGGGCGTGATGAAGCCAATTCGCCCGCCTGTTTCCCTGGCTCGCATGTAGCGGGCGGGGCCACCCGTGCGGTAGTCGATCTCTTTGAGCGTAAATTCCTCGGCGAGGCGCGCGCGCACCTCGGATAGCGGCATGAACTGGTCGGCGCGGGCTACGCCCTCCATGTCTCCGAGCGGCATGACTTCGATGAAGGTCATGTCCATGCCGCGTTCATGAGCGAGATCTTGTCAGTCGAACGACCTCGTCCTCGTTGACCCCGCGCAGCGCCACGGCGTTGAGCTTGACCGCGAGGCCGGCCTTGCGGGCTGCCTCCATCCCGGCGAGCACGCGCGAGAGATCGCCCGTGCGAGTTACCGCCCGGAACTTTTCCGCATCCAGAGTGTCGAGAGAAAGGTTTATTCTGCGTACGCCGCAATCCGCAAGTTCCTCCGCGTAGCGCGCCAGTTGAGAGCCATTGCTGGTAAGGGTCAGTTCATCAAGGGCGCCCGAAACCAGATGGCGCGACAAGGAATGAAACAGGCTCATCACACCATGACGCATCAAGGGTTCGCCGCCGGTAATGCGCAGTTTTCTGGTTCCGCGCGTGATAAAAGCGCTGCAAAGGCGGTCCAGTTCCTCAAGGGTCAACAAATCCTGGCGGGGCAGGAATCGCATGTGCTCCGACATGCAATAAACGCAGCGGAAGTCGCAACGGTCAGTCACGGACACGCGCACATAGGAGATCGCCCGGCCGAAGGGGTCGACCAAGGCAGGCGTGGCGTGCGCCATGGGAGCTTGCAAAGGGGCGTTCATGGCGGCCACATACACGGTTTTGTCAAGTCGCGCTATCCCGTATCAAACAAACCATATAAGGCGGTCGGAGCTTCGGAACAGTTTACAGGGGTGGTTCAGCCCGGAGGGCGAAATGGCGACAAACGAACCTTGGCCTAGCGAGATCCGGCTAGTCAATGGCGGACGGGCGTTGGGGGTGAGTTTCGACGACGGCTCAACTTATACCTTGAGCGCGGAATATCTGCGCGTGCGCAGCCCGAGCGCGGAGGTTCAAGGGCATACAGCCGCGGAACGCAAGACGATCGGCGGCAAGCGCAATGTAGCCATCCTGGATGTAGTCCCGGTCGGCAATTATGCGGTGCGACTCGACTTCGATGACATGCACAACACGGGGATATTTACTTGGCGTTATCTGCGCGAGTTGGGCGTTGGGGAGAGCGAAAATTTCAAGGCGTATCTTGAGGAGCTCGCGGCCAAGGGGCTGGACCGGGACCGGCCGGGCGAAAAGTAAAACGGCCGGCTGAGCCGGCCGTTACAAGCCATGAAGGCGCTCGGCCTAGCGTTCGACAACGACCCGCGTGCCAATCTTTACGCGATCGTAGAGGTCCGTCACGTCCTCGTTTGTCATGCGAATGCATCCCGAGGACACTGCGTGCCCAATCGATTCCGGCTCGTTGGAGCCATGAATGCGGTATAGCGTTCCGGAAAGATACATGGCGCGGGCGCCCAGCGGATTGTTGATGCCGCCCTCCATGTGACGCGGCAGATCGGGACGGCGCTTGAGCATTTGCGCTGGCGGCGTCCAGTCCGGCCACTCGCGCTTGGAGGATATGTAGCGTGAGCCCGCCCATTCGAAGCCTGGGCGGCCGACGCCCACGCCATAGCGGATCGCTTGCCCATTGCCGAGAACATAGTAAAGCCGCCGCTCGCTGGTGGAGATAATGACCGTGCCGGGAGAATAGCGCCCGTCGTATCTCACGACCTCCCGGGGGATCGCGCTGGCTTGCGGCCGCCCCTCGGCAGCGCGAGGCGCAACTGGATTGAACAATGCGGAAATAGGATCAGTCTCCGCCATGGCGGAACCAGAGCTAGAGCTGGCGATCCCAATGGCGCCAATAAGTGCGAACACAAGCCGCCGCATGCATCTCCCCGTCATTTCGAGCGATTTTCAGGTTGGCGCGCGAGACCGAGCAAGCCATTGCGCCATTCATTGCGATATCTCTCGCAGAGAGCGATGCGGCGCAAGTCCGCTCGGGCCAACAACACGGAATATCCGTCTTTGGCGCGGAGCTGTTGCAATTTTGCAACAGCCACAAGGGGGCGAATAACTGGTCGTTCGGGAAGGCTAATAATGCGGAAGGCGCATCAATATTGCTGCGAGAGAAGCAGCGTTATTTCGCACCGCGGCGACGGCGCTGCTGCCCCAGCCCCATTTGCTTAGCAAGATTGGAGCGAGCCTTGGCGTAATTGGGCGCAACCATTGGATAGTCGGCCGGAAGACCCCATTTCTCACGGTAGTCTTCGGGAGAGAGCCCATATTGCGTGCGCAAGTGGCGCTTCAGCGATTTGAACTTTTTCCCGTCTTCAAGGCAAATAATGAAATCGTTCGTAACCGATTTCTTCACCGCGACGGCGGGCTTGGGAGCCTCGAGTGGAGCCACGACGGCGACGCCGCCCGCGCCGACTCGAACGAGCGCGCCATAGACCTCATTGATCAAACTCGGCAAATCCGCCGCCGGCACCGAGTTGTTGCTTACATAGGCGGACACTATCTCGGCCGCGAGTTCGATATTGTTGTTGGAGGTCATCGCGTCACTCATTGCCTTCTCTTGCCTTCGAAAGACCGAACTAAGGCCGTTTTCATCGCCTCAAGGCGGACACTACAAAGCGTGTAGAAGACGCCAGCCATTGATTCGGCCTGAAAGATGGTGAAATCTACATCGCCCTTGAACGTTCTACAACAAATAAAAGCCTAAAGTTGTTTAAACTCTGAAAATATTATTGTAGCAACTGTATCGGTATGCATATACCCGCGATACTTCGGGAGTTTGAGATTGCAAAGTCGCCAAGAAGCGCCTTTTGGCGAGGGGCGATACACGCTCAAAAGCTCTCTGGCGTAATTCTTCCATCTTTGATGGCGTTTTGAACGCATGACGCTTTTTGCGAGAGATGCAGAACAAGAAAAACCTGCCGTCAAAGAGTTGCTTGGGTTTTTCCCGCAACGCTCTTCGCCCATCAAATATGTTTGATGGGTAGTATTTACGCGGTAAGGCGGGTGAGGCGAGTCCTTCATCCCCTTTCAGTTCTCCGACAATGCGATTCGTGGGGGTTTTTTCTGGCCTTTTTTTGTCGCTCGAATTGAAGTCCATCAGGCTTTGTATTGTTCCAGATCCGGAGAAAGCAGTCGATTTTGATGCATGATCGTATTAAGAAGCTGATATTTCAGGATTACCCGGGCTCTACTTTCCGGTCTGCCGGCATGGCCTCGCCGCGGGCGATCCTGCAGAGGGATTCGGGGTTGCGCGCCGGACTGTCAGCGGTCAGGAAACGTTTTGCGTAGTTAGCGCAAATTCACGGCGCAAAGACGCCCGCCGCCCGATTAGCGGAAATTGTCTCCTAAACCGAATCTCATAAAATAAAAGATCTCCAGCCCACTTTCTGGGGAAGCTGGAGATCTTGGATCCGGGAGCGCATGAGAGCGAAAGTCGGGAAGAGCTTCAGCTTTCCTCGTCGGTTTCAATATCGCCGTCTATGAGGCCGGCAACGTCGTCGTCTTCCTCTTCTTCCTCCTCGAGGAAAGTGTCGTCAGCTTCGACCGCGTCGTCGATCTCAACGTCGTCGTCGATCTCGATCGCCTCGACTTTGTTTTCTTCTTCCTCGACTTCGACGAGGGAGACCACTTCGGCCTCGTCCTTTTCAACTTCGCTTTCCTCGTCCGCTACCCGCGCGGCGGCGCGCGCCAATGGGGCGACATGGAAGACCGCCGCGCATTTTGGACAAAGGATCGGATCCCGATTGAGATCGTAAAACTTAGTCGCGCAAGACAGGCATTGGCGCTTTGCGCCGAGTTCGGGTTTGACCACGGTCCTAAAATCCTCAAGACGCAGAGGCGTGGGAACGCCCGCCTAAGAAAGAAGTTCGTCGGGCGCTCCGGTTAGTGGGCTCGCTCGCCGCTGTCAAATGGGAAATTTTGTAGGGGAGCGATTTGTCCCAGCTTGGTACCTTGAAACACGCAATTCCCCCATTGCCAAGAGCTGTCGGGCTTGGCATATCGAAGCGAGCGCGGGTGTAGCTCAATGGTAGAGCAGCAGCCTTCCAAGCTGAATACGAGGGTTCGATTCCCTTCACCCGCTCCAGTCCCTTCATAAGCTAATGATTCTGTTGAAGCTTGTCGCGGCGCTCGGCCGGTCGCGGCCTTTTCTGACTAGATTGCCGCAGTGAAATCTCTTTGGGTAAATTTTCGAACAATGGTCGGCGTAAAATCGCGCGCCTGAAATTTCAGCGAGAACCAGCGCATTTTCGCATGCAGGAACCAGGACCGCGCTGGCGAACGATCGTCCCCGACTCTCGATTGTCCCGCTGCGATGACTGATACGCTACGATAAAGTGATTGGCGCGCGACCGCCCATGCCCCGCGCGCGCGGAACACTCAATTAGAAGTGAATTCGATCCACCCTGAAATTACCGATTCCGCGATCTGCAACGCATTTGGCCTGATCAGCCTCGCCTCTTCGCAGAATCGACTGAGGCGAAATCCCCGCATGCGCGAGTTCGCAGGCATGGCCTATCAGCCACTGTTCGATCCTCAAAGGATCGGCTTCAATGTGAAACTGCAGGGCGAGGGCGTTTTGTCCGAATTGAAACGCCTGATTCTCGTATAGCTTGGTCGAAGCGAGGTGCGTCGCTTGCGCCGGCAAGTCGAATGTGTCGCCGTGCCAATGGAGGGCTTTGGCCCCGTCCTTCGCCAAGGGAGCAAGGGCGCTAGCGTTCCCAGCTGCGGACAATTTGACCGGTCCCCATCCGATTTCCTTCTCGCGTCCTGGGTAGACCCTGGAGCCAAGCGCTGTCGCCATGAGCTGTGCGCCGAGACAAATACCGAGAGTCGGGAGATCTCGCTCCAGCCTGAGGTCGATGACGCGCAGTTCGTCGAGGAGGAAAGGATAGCGTTCGCAATCATAGGCTCCGATCGGTCCGCCCAGGATGACGAGCAAATCGGCGTGGCGAGCTGCCGGCGTGTCGACCGGCTCGATCGGCGCGTCGAGATAGGCGATCTCAAAGCCAGCCCGAGCAAGAATAGAATCGAGCAGACCGAGATCCTCGAAACAAAGATGGCGCAGGACGACGGCGCGACGGAGCCTCATGGTCACTCTTCACTCTCATAATCAATATATATAAAAGTTATAATCAAACATATAATTCAAAAAAGTAAAGCTTATGTTAAATTTTTATCAGCTTATATTAAGAATATACATCACATAGCGTTTGCAAAAAATCGTAATATTAAAGGCAAATAGGCCCACGGGAAAGCCGTATTGATAGGCAAAGACGTTTATGCAATGATTTTATATCATGATTTTCGTCTGTTTATAGCCGCATGACGAGGCGGATTGTGCAAAATCATGATGAAAAGGAAGCTTCGTTCTGCCTCGCGGCGCGATGATGGCTTCCATGCCGGCGCGCCAGTCGTCGGCTTTACTTGTGTGGAAAGTCGAACGCCAGCTCTGGTGGACAAGGATCGCGGTTATGACGCTTATTAGGGAAATCGATTACGGTACGCCTGCGGCCAAGTCCGAAAAGCAGGTGACGCTGAAGATCGACGGCAAGGAGATCAGCGTCGCCGAGGGCACGTCGATCATGCGGGCGGCGATGGAAGCGGGTATCGAGATCCCAAAGCTCTGCGCCACCAACAGCGTCAAATCCTTTGGCTCCTGCCGCCTGTGCGTGATCGAGATCGAAGGCCGCAACGGTCTTCCCGCCTCATGCACGACGCCGGTGGCCGCGGGAATTTCAGTCAAGACCTCCACCCCGCGCCTCGACGCCATCCGTCGCGGGATTATGGAGCTCTATATCTCCGACCATCCTCTCGACTGCCTGACCTGTCCCGCGAACGGCGACTGCGAGCTGCAAAGCATGGCCGGCGCGGTGGGGCTGCGCGAAGTGCGTTACGGCAATGACGGCCGCAACCATGTTTTTGCCCGCAACGCCGGAGAACTCAACGAGGACTGGAAGCCCAAGGACAAATCCAATCCCTATTTCACCTATGACCCTTCGAAATGCATCGTCTGCAATCGCTGCGTGCGCGCCTGTCAGGAAGTGCAGGGAACCTTCGCGCTGACCATCGACGGGCGCGGTTTCGACAGCCGCGTCGCGGCGGGCATGGACGAAGCCTATATGGAATCCGAATGCGTTTCCTGCGGCGCCTGCGTTCAGGCCTGCCCCACGGCGACGCTGGTGGAAAATTCCGTCATCGACATCGGCCAGCCGGAACATTCGGCGGTGACCACTTGCGCCTATTGCGGCGTCGGCTGCACCTTCAAGGCCGAGATGCGCGGCGAGGAAATCGTGCGCATGGTCCCTTGGAAGGACGGCAAGGCCAATCACGGCCACAGCTGCATCAAGGGCCGCTTCGCCTATGGCTACGCCTTGCATCGCGACCGCGTGCTCTCCCCCATGATCCGCAAGAAGATCACCGATCCCTGGACGCCCGTGAGCTGGGAGGAGGCGATCAACCACGCGGCTTCGGAGTTCAAGCGCATACAGGCTAAATATGGCCGCCTCTCCGTCGGCGGCATCACTTCCTCCCGCTGCACGATCGAGGAAACCTATCTTGTCCAGAAGCTGATCCGGGGCGGCTTTGGCAATAATAATGTCGACACCTGCGCGCGCGTCTGCCACTCGCCGACAGGCTACGGGCTGAGCCAGGCGTTCGGCACATCCGCCGGCACGCAGGATTTCGACTCGGTCGAGGAAGCCGATGTCGTGCTGATCATCGGCTGCAACCCGACCGACGCTCATCCCGTCGTTGGCTCCCAGATCAAGAAGCGGTTGCGCGAAGGCGCCAAGCTCATCGTGGTCGATCCCCGCCGCACCGAACTGGTGCGTTCGCCCCATATCGAGGCGGCGTATCATCTTCCGCTCAAGCCCGGCACCAATGTCGCCATCGTCACGGCGCTCGCTCACGTGATCGTCACGCAGGGTCTGACGAACGAGAAATTCGTGCGCGAGCGCTGCGACTGGGACGAATATCAGGACTGGGCGGCCTTCGTTTCCGAGGAGCGCAACAGCCCCGAGGCAGTCGAGAAATATACCGGCGTCCCCGCCGAACTCGTGCGCGACGCGGCGCGTCTTTACGCCACAGGCGGCAATGCGACGATTTATTACGGCCTCGGCGTTACCGAACACAGCCAGGGCTCCACGACGGTCATGGCCATCGCCAATCTCGCAATGGCCACGGGAAATCTCGGACGTCGCGGCGTCGGCGTAAATCCCCTGCGCGGGCAGAATAATGTGCAGGGCTCCTGCGACATGGGCTCCTTCCCGCATGAGTTCCCGGGCTACCGTCACGTCTCCGATGACAATGTTCGCGGCGCCTTTGAAGCTGAGTGGGGCGTGCCCCTCGACAGCGAGCCGGGTCTGCGCATCCCCAACATGTTCGACGCCGCCATCGATGGCGTATTCAAGGGCCTCTATGTGCAGGGCGAGGACATTCTACAATCCGATCCGGACATCAAGCATGTTTCGGCCGGGCTCGGGGCGATGGAATGCGTGGTCGTGCAGGATCTCTTTCACAACGAGACGGCGAACTACGCCCACGTCCTCTTGCCTGGCGCCAGCTTCCTTGAGAAGGACGGCTGCTTCATCAATGCGGAGCGCCGCATTCAGCGCGTGCGCCGCGTTATGAGCCCCAAGGCCAAATATGCCGACTGGGAGGCGACGCAGCTCTTCGCACAAGCGATGGGCTGTGACTGGAATTACACGCATCCCAGCGAGATCATGGACGAGATCGCACGCATGACGCCAGCCTTCGCTCATGTGTCCTACAAGAAACTCGACGAGATTGGCTCGGTGCAATGGCCCTGCAACGACGCCGCTCCCGAGGGCATGCCGATCATGCATATCGAGGGCTTTGCTCGTGGCAAGGGCAAATTCGTCATCACCGAATATATCCCTACCGAAGAACGCACCGGTCCGCGTTTCCCGCTGCTGCTGACCACCGGCCGCATCCTCTCGCAATACAATGTCGGAGCGCAAACGCGCCGGACGGAGAACAGCAACTGGCATCCAGAGGACGTGCTTGAGATCAATCCGCAGGACGCGGAAATGCGTGGCGTGCGCGAGGATGACTGGGTGCGGGTGCAAAGCCGCGCCGGCGACACCACGCTGCGCGCCAGGATCACCGACCGCGTGGCTCCCGGCGTCGTCTACACCACTTTCCACCACCCGCTCTGTCAGGTGAACGTCGTCACGACCGATAACTCCGACTGGGCGACAAATTGCCCGGAATACAAGGTGACGGCGGTGCAGGTGGCGCCCTCCAACGGCCCAACCGAATGGCAGGAGCGATATCGCGAGATGGCGGACAACAGCCGGCGAGTCGCTCCTCCCGTGGAAGCGGCGGAGTAGAATTTTCGTCGGTTAACCCGCCACAGCACGGCCTATCAAATTTCCGCGAAGACACTGTGGGCCATGCCCTTAGCATGGCCCACGACGCCCATTCTTATCTCTACTGGGCGCGGAACCGCATCGGCTCGCGCACAAACAATTTGATCGCGGATGCGGCGCCATCGGAGATCATCAACATGCTGATGCGTCATTTCTCCTATTTCGTCGCCCTCGCCAAGGAAAAGCATTTCGCGCGTACGGCGGCAATCTGCAACATCACGCAACCAACCTTGTCGATCGCCATTCGCAAGCTGGAGGAATTTCTTCAGGTGCCCCTCATTGTCAGAGGACATCGCTTCATTGGCCTGACGCCGGAAGGAGAGAAAGCGCTTGTCTGGGCGCAGCAGATTCTGATCGATTACGACAGCATGCGGGAAGAACTGACGAGCGTTCGCCATGGCCTCACCGGAACCTTGAGGCTGGGGGTCATCCCCGCCGCCATGCCGGCGATTGCATTTCTGACAGCGCCCTTTTCCACGAGTCACCCTGCGGTGCGCATCGACATCCAGTCGATGACGTCGCGCATGATACAACGCGGGCTTGACGCCTTTGAACTGGACGGCGGCGTCACCTACCTCGAAAACGAGCCTCTGGAAAACGTGAAGAGCATGACGCTCTATGACGAGCGATATATATTCGTCACGCAAATGACCCGGCTTCGCGAAAAGATGAGAACCATCACCTGGGCGGACGCCACCCGCGAAAAACTCTGTCTACTTAGCGATGACATGCAAAATCGTCGAATTCTCGACAAGCTCGCGGGCTCGATTGGCGTCACCATCGCTCCAGCTATCGTCTGCAACTCCTTTCTTGGCGTTTGTTCTCACTTGCGATCAGCCGACTACAGCAGCATCGTGCCGCACACCTTTTTCCATGTGTTCGGCAATGCGCCAGATCTTATCGGGATTGAACTCGTGAGCCCGACGCACAGTCAGTCCATCGGCCTTGTCGTCGCGGATCGCGAGCCTGCGTCTCCGCTTGCGGTGGCGCTCATGAAATCGGCCTGCAGTCAGAATTTCAACAGTCCCCTGACTTCTCCCACCCCGGCTCATTGATAGAGCGTCGCTATCAAGACTTAGCCCAAATTCATTTGAACAACAGCCTGCGTCAAGCCAAGTTGCAAACGTTCGAGCCAGCGGAAACAACTTAAGGCGAAACAGCGCGGCTTGAGCGAAATGGGCGTGAGGTCGACGTCGACGCGGACGAGCATCCCAGCGATCGATTTTAACTACATCTCCTGGAGTTTTGTCGACCTTCACAAGTTGGCCGAACGCCCCAATTTTGTTTCCAAAGGAAGGAACCATCCAAATGGCGAAAGTTGTTTGCGTCCTCTATGACGATCCGGTCGGCGGCTACCCGAAGACCTACGCGCGCGACGATTGTCCGCAACCCAAGATCTATCCTGACGGCCAAACTCTGCCGACGCCGCGCGCGGTCGACTTCAAGCCGGGCGCGCTTCTCGGCAGCGTCTCCGGCGAACTGGGACTTCGCCGCTATCTCGAGTCGAACGGCCACCAACTGGTCGTCACTTCGAGCAAGGACGGGGCGGACAGCGTGCTCGACCGCGAACTGCCTGACGCGGAAATCGTGATCTCGCAGCCGTTCTGGCCGGCCTACATGACCGCCGAGCGTATAGCCAAGGCGAAGAAGCTCAAGATGATCGTGACGGCCGGCATCGGCTCGGACCACACCGACCTGCAGGCGGCGATCAAGAACAACATCACCGTCGCCGAGGTCACCTATTGCAACAGCAATGCGGTGGCCGAGCATGTGCTGATGTCGATACTGGCGCTGGTGCGCAATTTCGTCCCGTCGCACGACATCATCGTCAACGGCGGCTGGAACATCGCCGACGCGGTGTCGCGCTCCTATGACCTCGAAGCCATGCAGGTTGGCACGGTGGCCGCGGGCCGCATCGGCTTGCGCGTTCTTCGCCTGTTGAAGCCGTTCGACGTGGGTCTGCACTACATGGACCGCCATCGCCTGCCGGAGGCTGTAGAGAAGGAGTTGAACCTCACCTACCACTCGACCCTGGAAAGCCTCGCCAAGGTTTGCGACGTCGTGACGCTGAACTGCCCGCTGCATCCAGAAACCGAACATATGATCAACGAGAAGACGCTTAAGTTCTTCAAACGTGGCGCGTATATCGTCAACACGGCGCGCGGCAAGCTCGTGGATCGTGACGCTTTGGTTCGCGCTGTGGAGAGCGGACATATCGCCGGTTACGCGGGCGACGTGTGGTTCCCGCAACCCGCGCCGAAGGACCATCCGTGGCGCAAGATGCCGCATCACGCGATGACCCCGCACATCTCGGGCACGAGCCTGTCCGCGCAGACCCGATATGCGGCGGGCGTGCGCGAGATCCTGGAGTGCTATTTCGAGGATCGTCCGATCCGCAACGAATATCTCGTCGTACAGGGCGGCAAGCTGGCAGGCGTCGGCGCGCATTCCTACAGCGAAGGCAATGCTACGAAGGGTTCGGAAGAGGCCGCTCGCTTCGCCAAGGTCTGACGCGTTTCGAAAACTGCGTAAAGAAAGCGGGGAGGCCTGAAGCCTCCCCGTTTTCATTGATGAGAAATGTTCCGCCGATGCGGCGGGACTCGCGGGATGCGCAATGAACAACCGGCGGAGCAGACTGGATGAGCAGGCTTGAGGTTACCGAAAAGATCGTCGCGACGAAAGTCGCCCGAAAATTGAAGTGGGCGGACATAGCCGCTCGCGTCGGCTGCAGCAAGGAGTGGCTGACCGCGGCTTGTCTTGGGCAGATGACTCTCTCGCAGGATCAGGCGGTAATTATAGGGGATATATTCGACCTTACCGACGCGGAAAGGCGATGGCTGACGGTTCCTCCCTACAAAGGCTCCCTGCCAACCGCCGTTCCTCGCGATCCGTTGATTTATCGCTTCTATGAATTGGTGAACGTTTACGGATCAACGTTCAAGGAGCTCATTCACGAAGAATTCGGCGACGGGATCATGAGCGCCATCGACTTCAACATGGACTTCTCTCGTGAAGCCGATCCCAAGGGAGATCGGGTCAAAATCACGATGTCGGGCAAATTCCTGCCGTACAAGGTCTACTGAGAGGGCGCACATTCGCTGATCCCGGACAACCCGTCGGAGGCTTGCCTTCGCCTGTTCCCGTTCGGCTATTTCGCCTTGTCGCTGGTGGCCCGGAGTGCGGCCAGCAGCGCTTCGCCAAGCGCGCCGCCAGCGGCCGGCTTGGCGCCGCCAGCCGCGCGCTTTTGCTCTGGCGCGGGCGCGCGAGAGCTTGTCTGGCCTGAGCGCGAGAAGCCATGGGAGTTGCGGGGATCGGCCGCATTGCGCGGCTGCGCTTCATCGTCGAGCCTAAGGCTCAGTCCGATCCGCTTGCGCGGCGCGTCGACTTCCAGCACCTTCACGCGCACGATGTCGCCGGGCTTGGCCACGCTGCGGGGATCCTTGACGAAAGTCTTGGACATGGCGGAAATGTGCACCAGCCCGTCCTGATGCACGCCGATGTCCACGAAGGCGCCGAATGCCGCGACATTGGTGACGACGCCTTCCAGAATCATTCCGGGCCTGAGGTCGCTGATCTTCTCGACGCCGTCCTGGAACGTCGCCGTCTTGAAGGCCGGGCGCGGATCGCGGCCCGGCTTTTCCAGTTCCGAGATCACGTCAGTAACTGTCGGCAGGCCAAAATTCTCGTCGACGAATTGCACGGGCTTGAGGCTGCGTAGCGTCGCCGCGTCGCCGATGAGCGATCTGATGTCGGTCTTCGCCGCCGTCAGAATGCTCCGCACGAGCGGATAGGCTTCCGGGTGGACTCCGGAACGATCGAGCGGGTCGTCGCCGTCTATCACTCTCAGAAAGCCCGCGCTCTGTTCAAACGCCTTCGGGCCGAGACGCGGCACTTCCTTCAGCGCCGCGCGACTGCGGAAGGGTCCGTTGGCGTCGCGATGGGCAACGATATTGCCCGCGAGCAGTTCGCCGACGCCGGATACGCGAGCGAGCAGGGGCGCCGAGGCGGTGTTTACGTCGACGCCTACGGCGTTGACGCAATCCTCGACGACCGCGTCAAGCGAGCGCGAAAGCTTGGTTTCGGAGATGTCATGCTGATATTGGCCGACGCCGATGGATTTGGGGTCGATCTTGACGAGCTCCGCGAGCGGGTCTTGCAGCCGGCGGGCGATCGACGCGGCGCCCCGCAAGGACACGTCGAGATCGGGCAATTCGCGCGAGGCGTATTCTGAAGCTGAATAGACCGAGGCGCCAGCCTCGGAGACCACGATCTTGGTAAGCTTCAGCTCGGGATTTTTGGCGATGAGTTCGCCCGCGAGCTTGTCGGTTTCGCGGGAGGCGGTGCCATTGCCAATGGCGATCAACTCAACTTTATGTTCGCGCGCGAGCTTGGCCAAGAATCGCCAGCGCTTCGTCCCAGCGACGCTGAGGTTCATGCGGATAGATCGCGGTCGTCGCCACGATCTTTCCGGTCCTGTCGACAACGGCGACCTTGACGCCGGTGCGAAAGCCAGGGTCGAGGCCCAAAGTCGCCCTGGCCCCGGCCGGCGCCGCGAGAAGGAGATCGCGCAGATTCCCAGCGAAGACCTTGATCGCTTCATCCTCGGCCAGTCGGAACAGTTTCGAGCGCGCGTCGACGGCAAGGTGAAGTTCGATCTTCGTGCGCCAGGCCCAGCGGACCGTTTCGGCGAGCCAGCGGTCTCCCGGACGGCTGCGATCTTCTATGCCAAAGCGTCGCGCGATGCGGCTCTCATAGCCTGCTGCGCCCGGCTCCTGCTCCGGCGTCATTTCGAGGTCGAGAAACTCCTCCTTCTCGCCGCGAAACAACGCGAGAATCCGGTGCGAGGGAAGCTTGGTCAGCGGCTCCGAAAACTCGAAATAATCCGAAAACTTCGCGCCTGCCGCCTCCTTGCCTTCGCGCACCTTGGATTTCAGCGTTCCCTGCGACCAGAACAATTCGCGCAACTGACCGATCAGATCAGCGTCTTCGGCGAAGCGTTCGACCAGAATGGCGCGCGCGCCCTCCAGCGCAGCTTCGACGGTGGCGACATTTTTTTCCGCGTCGACGAATGGCGTCGCGGCCGCTTTTGGATCATTTTGCGGCGCGGACATGAGCGCGTCCGCGAGCGGCAGGAGCCCGGCCTCAATCGCTATCTGCGCCTTGGTGCGGCGCTTCGGCTTGAAGGGAAGATATATATCCTCGAGACGCGCCTTGTTATCCGCCTGATTGATGGCGCCGCGCAAGGCGTCCGTCAGCTTGCCCTGCGAGTCGATCGACTCGAGAATCGCCTTCCGGCGCTCGTCCAGTTCGCGCAGGTAACGCAGGCGTTCCTCAAGAAGACGCAATTGAGCGTCGTCGAGCGTGCCAGTCGCCTCCTTGCGGTAGCGGGCGATAAAGGGCACCGTCGACCCGCCATCAAGCAGAGCGACAGCCGCTTCCACTTGCCAGGGCTTGGCGGCAAGCTCCGCGCTGATGCGTTCGATGATTGTGGTCATGCGCCTGTCCCGATTCGAAAGGAGAGGCGGGTTCTACCGCTTGCGCCCGTATGCCGTCAAAGCGCCGACAGAGGTCTTCAACAACTTCGCTCGCGAAAGCGCGCCTCTTCCGCCGAAAATTCGCTCGGCGGAAGAATTTTGGCCCGTGAATCTTCTATGCGTGCTGGCGGAGAACTGGCTCGTCTTGCGGTTCTTCGACGCTTTGCTGCGTGAAAGGCGAAACAAGGCGCACGCGTTGCCCGAGATAGCTGTCCACCTGATGCATGGTTTTTTCGATGACGTCGCCACGGTCCGCCAGGTTGCGATACCATTGCGCGGTCCAGTCGACGGTTTCCGCGAAATCGAGCAATGGGGACCATCCCAGGATTTCTCGCGCCTTCGCTGTGTCGAGACGCAAGAGATTCGCCTCGTGCGGATGCTCGCCTTGATCGTGCGTCCAGCGCGCTTTCTTGTCGAAGGCCTCGATAAAACGCGTCACCAGCGCCTCGACACTCTGTTCGCTGGCGCCGCCGGGGCCAAAGTTCCAGCCTCCGTCGATGTGCGCGGCGCCGCTCATCGCGGCCTCGATCAGCATCAGATAGCCGGTGAGAGGTTCGAGAACATGTTGCCAGGGTCGCACGGCGACGGGGTTGCGGATATGCAGCGAGCGACCGGCGATGAAAGCGCGAAAGGCGTCCGGAACGATGCGGTCGGCCGCGAAGTCGCCGCCGCCGATGACATTGCCCGCACGGGCGGAAAGAACCTTTACGTCTCCGGCTTTTGAGAAAAAGCTGTCGCGGTAGGCGCTGGCGACGAGCTCCGCGCAGGCCTTGCTGTTTGAGTAGGGGTCATGCCCGCCCAGCGCGTCGGTTTCGCGATAGCCCCACACCCAATCCTTGTTCTCGTAGCATTTGTCGGTTGTGACGATCAGGATCGCACGCACGCTCGGCGTTGCGCGCGCCGCTTCGAGCACATTGACGGTGCCCATCACATTCGTGGCGTAGGTGGTCACGGGGTCGTCGTAGGCGGCTCGCACCAGCGGTTGGGCCGCCATATGAATGACGATCTCTGGCGCCACCGCCGTCATCGCGGTGCGCAGATGATCCAGGTCGCGAATATCGCCGCGAATGTCGTCGATGCATTCGCCAACCCGCGCGAGATCGAAGAGATTGGGAGCGCTGGGCGGCTCCAGCGCATATCCTGTCGCGCGCGTATTGAGCCGCGACAACATCAGGGATAGCCAGGAGCCCTTGAAGCCGGTGTGACCAGTGACGAAGATGCGTTTGCCACGCCAGAATGCTGAGGAGATCACCAGGTTTTCCACTTCGCTTGGCCGGAGGTCCACTGTTCTTCGAGGTATATTTTGTCGCGCAGCGTATCCATCGGATACCAGAAGCCGTCATGCACGAAGGCGCGCAATTCATCCATGGCCGCCAGCGCGTTGAGAGGGCCGCGCTCCCAGATCACCGAGTTCGCCTTCGATCAGATCGCCAACCTTGGGCGAGAGCAGGAAGAACCCGCCATTGACCCAGCCGCTCTCCGCCACCGGCTTTTCGGCGAACGCTGTCACCCGGTCGTCATGCAGCGTCATTGATCCAAAGCGCATCGCCGGTCGAACGGCGGCGACCGTGGCGAGTTTGCCGTGGGATTTATGGAAGGCCAGCTCGGCGGTGAGGTCAATGTCGGAAACGCCGTCGCCATAAGTCAGCGCAAAAACTTCCTCGTCGGCGACATGATCAATCACGCGTTTGAGACGGCCGCCGGTCTGTGTGTTGTCGCCTGTGTCCACGAGCGTGACGCGCCAGGGCTCCGCATGTTCGCGATGCACCTCCATAGCGCGCGTGCGCATGTCGAAGGTGACGTCCGACATATGAAGGAAGTAATTTGAAAAGAACTCCTTGATGTAATAGCCCTTGTAGCCAAGGCACAGAACGAACTCGTTGAATCCGTGAGCGGAATAGGCCTTCATTATGTGCCACAGGATCGGACGTCCGCCGATTTCGACCATTGGCTTGGGCCGCACCGAGGTTTCTTCGGCAAGCCGAGTTCCAAGGCCGCCTGTCAGAATGACTACCTTCATCGTGCCGGTCTTTCGAACGCTGTGCGACTGAACAGCGCTTAATGCGTTGTGGCGACTACCGGCGCGGCGTCCTGGATCGGAGACGCGCGGCGCAAGCCCGCCATGCAAATTCGTCTCAATCAACTATGGAGGCGAAGTGGTTAATGCTTCGCTTAATTGCATGCTGGCGCGCGCGTATATTGTTAAGAATGAAGGTGGAAATTACGGGAGTTCAGCGAGGCGCCAACAGCATTACGGCCGCGCCAGCCAGGCAAAGCGCGGCGTCCGTGAAAATCCCGTAAATCGGTACGCGCCTAGGACAGCCCGCAGCCAGAAAAGCGAGAGCGCGATATAGACGCCGCCACAGGCGGCGAACAGTATAAGGCTGATCAAGCCCGGGGCGGTCCAGAGAGGGAAGCGTCCCAGCCATGCCCAAAAGCCCCGCGGCGGCGAAGCAGAAAAGGGTCATTGCGTCCTTCGCCTTCGGATTTCGGGAGTATCTAAGCTTTTTTCACAAATTCGACCCGCAGAACCAAGCCTTTGACCTTATCGGAGCGGCAGTCGATTTCATCCTCATTTTCGGTCAATCGAATATTCTTGATGACCGTGCCGCGCTTGAGCGTGACGGAGGAGCCCTTCACCTTCAAATCCTTAATGAGGGTGACGCTGTCGCCATCCTTGAGTTCTGTCCCGTTGCTGTCCCTGACCATCTCATTCCTCTCCAGTCGAGCAGTTGCGCGTAATAGTTAACGTCCCTCGTAACCGCTCACTGCCCTACGCGTCCATCCCGCGCTGTGAAGTCGCCACATGCCTCGGAGCGGGACAAATCAGTAAACGCCAAACAGGATTCTGGCGGGAGCGTGAAGGCGTCATCCTGCGAGCGGTCTCATATTTGGGGCGCCTGGCCTCGTTCACCCCAAAGTCTTGTGGGAACAGTTGGCCAACACCGATGGGGAATTGATTCGGGCGCGGAATGTTCCCGCTAAGACCTGAAACTTAACAGGCGCGGCTATGCGCTGCTAAGGGCAGCTTAACCCTCACGGCAAATGAGGGTCTGGGCTCCTGAGCCGAAATTGGACGGGAGCTTAACTATTTTCCCATCAAATTTGTCGTGGAAAGACAATTTTGTGCAATCCTCATAGCTATTTGTTGCGGGTTCGGTTCTTCCGGCTCCAATATCTTGTGGGAACGAGACGACAACAGCGGTGGGAAAGCGATTCGTGCCGGCTGCGTTCACGCTTTTCTCCAAAGGTTTACGCCCGAATCGCAGGGGCGGCGGGATTGACAATTAAACGCCATGTATTGCCTCAACCGCCTGCATTTTTTCCTCCGGCGACGGTGCGAAACAATCTGTTGTGGTTTGGGTCTGGCGACGGTCTATATTTAGCGGAACAGATCGGGATTCTTCCGTAGTCGGCGATTCGGGCGCGGTTCGTTCGCAGCTTGTTCGAAAAGTGAAATCGCCTCCGCGTCGAAGTTCCGTTATGAAACAAGACTGAGAGAGCGGTACTGCGCCGAGGGTGCGGGTGACAGAGCAGTTAGAAGGCCGGCCAATGCAATTGGAGAGCATGGAGGACCTGCTCGGCCCCCCCTCCTCAGCGCGATCGCCGGTGGGCCGCCGCCCCGAGGCGCGGAACGCGGGCGTGTGTGCGGTGCTGGGGCCGACCAACACGGGCAAGACGCATCACGCCATTGAGCGGATGCTGTCCTTCCCAAACGGCATGATCGGCCTGCCGCTGCGGTTGCTGGCGCGCGAAGTCTACAACCGCGTCGTCGAGCGGGTCGGCGCCGAAAATGTCGCGCTGGTGACCGGCGAGGAGAAGATCAAGCCGAATGCGCCGCGCTACTGGATCGCGACGGTCGAGGCGATGCCGCGCGACGTCGACGTCGATTTCATCGCGATCGACGAGGTGCAATTGGCCGCCGATCTCGACCGGGGCCATGTCTTTACCGACCGTTTGCTGCGTTGGCGCGGACGCCAGGAGACGCTTCTGATCGGGGCGGGAACCATGGCTCCCCTGATCGAGCGCTTTCTGCCTGGCGCGCCGATATTCGCCCGTCCGCGATTATCCCGCCTGACCTATGCTGGCGAGCGCAAGATAGCGCGGCTGCCGCCGCGAAGCGCCATCGTCGCCTTTTCGGCGGAGGAAGTCTACGCCATCGCCGAGTGGATCAAGCGCCAGAGGGGCGGCGCGGCGGTGGTGATTGGCGCGCTCAGCCCAAAAACCCGTAACGCCCAGGTTGATCTCTATCAGAACGGCGACGTCGATTACATTGTCGCCACGGACGCGATCGGCATGGGTCTGAACCTGGACGTCGATCACATCGCCTTCGCCTCCGATCGCAAATTCGACGGATGGCGCTTTCGTCGCCTGACCAGCGCGGAATTCGGGCAGATCGCGGGGCGCGCGGGCCGGCACATGAACGACGGAACCTTTGGGAGCACCGGGCGCTGCCCGCCTTTCGACGAGGATTTGATTGAGGCGCTGGAAGACCACCGCTTCGATCCCGTCACGACCTTGCAATGGCGCAATCCGGATCTGGATTTCTCTTCGCTGCAATCCCTGTCCGCCTCGCTGGACGTGTTGCCGAACAATCCCTGTTTGGCGCGCGCGCCGGTACAGGAGGACCAGCTGGCGCTGGAGGCGTTGCAGCGTGACCAGGATATTGTCAGGAACGCAAAGGCCGCAGCCGACGTCGCAAGACTGTGGGAAGCTTGCCAGATCCCGGATTATCGTAAGTCCTCTCCGGCCGCGCATGCGGAATTGGCGGCGACGATTTTCGGCTTTATCGTCAGGCGTGGTAGGATACCGGGCGATTGGATGGCTCGCCAGCTCGCCGTCATGGACCGCGTGGACGGCGATATCGCCACCCTTGCCAATCGACTGGCGCAAGTGCGAACATGGGCCTTCGTCGCCAATCGTTCCGGCTGGCTCGAAAATTCCGGCCATTGGCAGAGCGGCGCGCGTCAGGTAGAGGACAGGATATCCGACGCGCTTCATGAACGTCTCACCCAGCGCTTCGTCGATCGCCGCACCAGCGTGCTGATGCGCCGTCTCAGAGAGAATGCAATGCTCGAAGCCGAAATTACCGCCGCCGGCGATGTTGTTGTCGAAGGCCAGCATGTTGGATCCTTGCAGGGATTTCGCTTCACCGCCGATCCAGGCGCTGCGGGCGAGGCGGCAAAGGCGCTGAACGCCGCAGCCCAAAAAGCGCTCGCCAGCGAATTCGACGCTCGGGCGACCCGGGTTTTCGACGCGGTGGATGACGCCTTTGTGCTGGGCAATGACGGAACGATCCGCTGGCTCGGGGAACCCGTCGGCAAAATCGCGCAAGGCCCGTCGATCCTCAAACCCACGGTTCATGTGCTCGCCGACGAGCAGTTGTCCGGGGCTGTTCACGACAAAGTGCGGCAGCGGCTGGAGCTTTGGCTGGCGCAGCGAGTCAAGAAACTTCTCGGAGCCCTTGAGCAGCTGGAATCTGGCGAAGGGCTCGCTGGCGCCGTGCGGGGAGTCGCGTTTCAGATCGCCGAAGAACTTGGGGTGCTCGAGCGCAGCCGCGTCGCCAAGGAGGTAAAAGGGTTTTCTCAGGAAGATCGCGCCGCGCTGCGCAAGCTCGGCGTGCGATTTGGCGCCTACCATCTTTATCTGCCGCTCCTGTTGAAGCCAGCCCCCCGCGCGCTCGCGGCGCTGCTCTGGGCCTTGCGGCATGGCGGCCTGGACAGCGTAAAGGGACTGGAAGAGGCCCCGCATCTGGCGGCGTCCGGCAGAACCTCCTTCGCGGCGGATTCGTCGATCGCCAAGGGCTTTTATCGCGCGGCGGGCTACCGTGTGTGCGGCGAAAGAGTCGTCCGCGTCGATATTCTGGAGCGTCTTGCCGACCTCATTCGTCCGGCGATCGCCTATAAGCCGGGCGTCAGCGTGGGAGCGCGGGCGGCGGTATAAGAGCAGGGACTAGAGACTAGGGACTAAAAATGGGGAGACCTTGCGGTCTCCCCATTTTTTTGTGGCGTTTTGTGTGGCTAGTTCTTAGTACATGCTTTCTTTGCCATCGTATGCTGATGACGTTTGCACTAATGCGTTTCTTAGATCGGCGATTTATCGAGCGGCGTTATGAATCCGATTCCGGGTATGTTGAGTGGATGCAGATGCTGATCGTTGGTCAGGAACAAGTCAACGCCAGTGTGGGCCGCGCATGCCAACTGAATTGCGTCCGCGCTGCGTAGATTGTGAGTGGCGCGAAGGCTGGCAAATCGCCATGCAACTTGAGCATCAAAGCTGACAACCTCCGCGGTTGACCGCACGGCACGGTCGTACTGTTCGATCAGAGATGCCTGGCCGAGTTTGGTAGGTTTTACCAGCAACTCGCCGAGCGTCATGGTAGAGGTTACGATGCGATCTCCCCGTTCCATCATGCGCCGCCTGATTTCGATCATCCGTGTCCGGTAGGGTTCGAGTCCCTCAAACATATAGATGAATACATTTGTGTCGAAGAATATCTTGCTCAAATATCTTCCCTCCGCAGGTTCTCGACATATTCATCTGCGTGCTCGTCGGCCCAAATGTGCTTACCGGAGCCGATGAGCTGAATGAGTGGGTCCTGCTCCCAATTAGCGACACCGCTTGTACCCTGTTGTCTACACCATTCCTCATACCAGTCGAGAAGATGGTGATACTCAAATGGAACCTCCTCTCGTTTCGGCATGTATTTAGATACCGCGCCCCGACCGTCTTTGCGGATCGATCAAATCGCCTGGACGGTACAGGCGCAGGAAACCTACTTTGGTCTCAAATAACATGGTGTATTTGCCAGTTGATGGCGGCACATTGGCAACGAGGTGCTGCTTCAAGTGAGCATTAACGGAAGCAGGATTTGTTCCACTACCAAGCTCCGATTTATCGAGCTCTTCTCGAATTTCAAGTTTAGAGAAAGACGCCGCTTGCGGGTGCTGCTGGTGAAGCATAGCAACGGCAAGCCAGATACGGTCCGCGAGACGCAATTCCGATGTAGTAACGCTCATCTCATCCCCTTTCTGTATATACCAATATAGGTATGCTACCTGTTATACCTAGGAACGTCAAGAAATAACAACAAAAAAGCCTCCAGCCGAAGCTGGGGGCCTTTTGTTTGTTCGTTTTACGTTGTAAATGCGTCCACCTGGACGGCTTGCTCTTAGTACATGCCGTCCATGCCGCCGCCGTGGCCGCCGCCGGCCGGGGCCGACTTGGGCTCGGGAAGCTCGACGACCAGTGCTTCGGTGGTGAGCAGGAGAGCCGCGATCGAGGCCGCGTTCTGCAGGGCGGTGCGGGTTACCTTGGTGGGGTCGATGACGCCGGCCTTGACCAGGTCTTCGAATTTGCTGGTCAGGGCGTTGTAGCCGTAGTGCGGATCTTTGGATTCGAGAACCTTGGCTACCACCACTGCGCCCTCTTCGCCGGCATTGGCGACGATCTGGCGGAGAGGCTCTTCGAGCGAGCGGCGAACGATCTGCGCGCCGATCTTCTCGTCGCCTTCGAGGGTCTTGATGAGGGCGTCGACCGAGGGAATGGCGCGAACCAGAGCCACGCCGCCTCCGGGGACGATGCCTTCTTCGACCGCGGCGCGAGTGGCGTGCAGAGCATCCTCAACGCGAGCCTTCTTCTCCTTCAGCTCGGTCTCGGTTGCCGCGCCCACCTTGATGATGGCGACGCCGCCGACCAGCTTGGCGAGGCGCTCCTGGAGCTTTTCCTTGTCGTAGTCGGAGGTGGTCTTTTCGATCTGCGAGCGGATCTCCTTGACGCGGCCTTCGATGTCGCTGGACTTGCCGCCGCCGTCAACGATGGTGGTGTTGTCCTTGTCGATGGTGATGCGCTTTGCCTTGCCCAGATCCTCAAGCTTCACGCCTTCGAGCTTGATGCCGAGATCCTCGGTGATGGCCTTGCCGCCGGTGAGGATGGCAATGTCGCCCAGGATGGCCTTGCGGCGGTCGCCGAAGCCGGGAGCCTTGACGGCAGCGACGTTCAGTGTGCCGCGCAGCTTGTTGACGACCAGGGTGGCGAGGGCTTCGCCTTCAACGTCTTCCGCGATGATGAGGAGGGGCTTGCCGCCGCGGGCGACCTGCTCCAGCAGGGGCAGAAGGTCCTTCATGGCGCTGATCTTCTTCTCGTAGATCAGGACGTAGGGCTCTTCGAGAACCACTTCGAGGCGCTCAGCGTCGGTGACGAAGTAGGGGCTGAGGTAGCCGCGGTCAAACTGCATTCCGTCGACTGTTTCGAGGCCGGTGTGCATGGTCTTGGACTCTTCAATGGTGATGACGCCGTCCTTGCCGACAACCTTGACCGCTTCGGCGATGATGTCGCCGATCTCCTGGTCGCCGTTGGCGGAGATTGCGCCCACCTGGGCCACGGAACCTTCGTTCACGGGCTTGGAGAGCTTGCCGAGGGCGCCGGTATCGACCCACTTGCCGTCCTTGTCGCGGGAGCCGATGATGGCCGTGACGGCCTTCTCTATGCCGCGCGGAGGGCCATGGGATTTGCGCCGGCCGCAACCGTCTTTACGCCTTCGCGGAAGATGGACTGGGCAAGAACTGTTGCGGTGGTAGTGCCGTCGCCGGCTACGTCGGAGGTCTTGGAGGCAACTTCACGGACGAGTTGCGCGCCCACGTTCTCCATGGGGTCTTTCAGGTCAATCTCTTTGGCCACCGTCACGCCGTCCTTGGTGATGGTGGGTGAACCGAACTTCTTCTCGATTACAACGTTGCGGCCCTTGGGGCCGAGCGTCGCTTTGACGGCGTCCGCCAGCGTGTTGACGCCGCGCAGGATCGCCTGACGGGATTCTTCACCGTGCAGAATTTGCTTTGCCATTGTTTGAATATCTCCTATTCAGTGTCTGGTTAGCTCACAGCAGATAGCTGACAGCTAACAGTTTTTGTTACCGAATCTCTTTGCAAACTGGCGGCTGTCAGCTGTTCGCTGACAGCTACGTTTGCAATTACTTCTTCACGATTCCGAGGACTTCTTCTTCGCGCATGATGAGGTACTCTTCGCCGTCGATCTTGATCTCGGTGCCGGAGTACTTGCCGAAGAGGATCTTGTCGCCAGCTTTGACGTCGAGCGGGAAGACCTTGCCTTCGTCGTTGGATTTGCCCTTGCCTACGGCGATGACTTCGCCTTCCTGGGGCTTTTCTTTGGCGCTGTCGGGGATGATGATGCCCCCACGGATGGTTTCGCCCTCTTCCACACGGCGGACGAGGATGCGGTCATGGAGCGGGGTGAACGATTTGATTTGTATTGCGGAGGCCATGTCTGCTGCCATTGTTTTGCTTCTCCTTCACGCGCGGCCAGGGTTGAGCCCCGTCCGCGGGTTTGAGTTGTTGTATAGAAGACGTGGGAGTTGCCAATATAGCTCTTAAATCAGAGAGATAGAGGCAGTTGAGCAGTTATGCCAGCGGTGTGCTAGCAGTCTCACCTTCCAATTGCTAACGATAAGCAAGATGAATGGTGTTGTCAAGGGGTTGCAGGTAAAAATATGAGTGAGTTTCGCTAAGATTCAGTTATTGGCTAACTCATATATGTTTGTTTGATTTACGTGGGTAGTTACTATTAGATAACTATCTGGTTACTACCGGATAGGGGGTAGGGGGTGGGGTGCATGGGCGTTTAAGCGGCGGGCATCACAGAGGGATCGGGGCTGGACGAACATGCGTGATTGGGCGGATTGGATGATGTGGAGTTCTCCTGAGAGTATTGTGAGCGGAGTGGGGGTAATTATCTGCAAACTGGGGCAGTTTTTTTATAGGGTCCATGCGCTGGAGATGCGGAGGGAAAAATGCAGTACGTAGTTGGTCAAGATAAATCTTCACTCAGGGGCTAAATGTCGTGTATCAAGAGATTGTTTACATCGATGCAAGTGAATCAGAGTGGGTGGGTTATGGAAAAGGTGGAAAGCTGAAGAGCGCTTTCCACTTTCCCACAACCCCTGCTACGGCTACGAGCATGAATCTGCCGATGTTACGCGTCTTTGGGGCTAAAGCCCTGATCATTATGGCTCGATTTATGTACGGGCTAAAGCCCGTACCCTTCAAGCTAAACCCGTACCCTTCAAGCTGAAGCCAGGCCCTTTCAAAAAACAACGGCTGGAAGAGTAAACAACGTGTTGAAACTTTACAGCTAAAGCCCGGATCATTTTGATTGATTTATGTACGGGCTGAAGCCCGTACCCTTCAAGCTAAAGCCCGTACCCTTCAAAATGCCGCAATGCCATAAAACAAACCCGTTGGCTGGCGCTCAGGTGAAAGGGTTAGAATGAATTCCATGCCTCGCCGTTCTTTTTTACTACTCAGCGTCTTCGTGGCCGTATGCGGCCTGATTGCCCTCACGCTTGTTGTCAGCGCCCAGGAGAAGGCCAATCGCGGCCGTAAATACAGGGCGCCCGCGCCGACCGCGCGCATTGAGGTGACCGTGTTGCGCGACGGGAATGGCAAGCCGGTTGAGAATGCGGCGGTGATTTTTCATCCCATGGAGGGTGAGAAGGACAAGGGCAACATGGAGCTGAAGACCAACGAGGATGGCAAGACCATTATCGATGTTCTTCCCATTGGCGCCACGGTGCGGATGCAGATTGTGATGCGCGGCTTTCAGACCTATGGGGATGACTACAAGATCGACAAGGCCAATATGGCGATTGAGATCAGGTTGAAGCGGCCGGGCGAGCAGTATTCGATCTACGAGAAGCACGACGATTCGCTGATTGGCGGCCAGACGACGGCACAGCCCAAGGATGCGGCGCCAACTCCAGCTACAGACAAGGACAAGCCTGTCACGCAACCCGGTTCGCAGACCAGTCCGCCTCAGCATAATTAGGACGGGTATCTAACCTGGGACGAGACATGTCCACTGCGGTGTGCTCAAGTCATTTGAGTGAGTTCTTCTTTAGTAATTGAGGGAACGTAGATTTGAATGCGTAAAATCCCTCAGGGGCTAAAGTGTTTGCGTGAGAACGCCGTTGGCCCTGTGCAGCGGCGGTCTAGTTTTGAGTTTTTTCCCGCCAGTAGTGGCGGGGGTTGTTTTCAGGCTGCCAGCGTGCGGTGCAGCCGGGTGATGTTATAGGCCAGCGTGGCCAGGGTGAATTCGTTGTTTACGTTTTGCAATCCACGGGTACGAAATTGACGCATTCCACGTTGTTGTTTCAGGACTCCGAATACCGGCTCGACCACCGCCTTGCGCCGCGCATAGGCGGCCTGCCCGGCCGGACTTCGCAGCTTGGCGCGCATCCTGCGATGAGATGCGGCGCGCGCCTTTTTAGGGCAACGCCTGCCCAGATTCAATTCGCAAGCCAGATTCGAGTCCGGTACATAACCATCGATATTCCGTTGCTCCATCATTTCCAGGTTGTCGATGGAGAAGAAGCCGCTGTCGGCCAGAGCCGCGCCCGGCGGCGCGCCACAGCGCCGCTCGACCTCGTCCAGCATCGGTTGCAACGACGCGTTGTCGTTTACGTTACGCGTCACCTGCTGGGCCACAATCAGGTGGTCGTCGGAGACGGCGATCTCGCCCGTATAGCCGAGCACAAACCCTCCGCGCTGGCGCAGGAAGCGCGCATCCACGTCGGTCCGCGACAGCTTCTTCAAGCCGCTTTTCTTCAACCGCTCCATGCGCCGCGGCATCTCCGCCAGAGCCTGATCGAGTTCCGCAATGGCGATTTCCAATCCGCCCGGCTCCGCGTCGTCACCATCCGCCGCCTTTTGCCAGATGCGCACCTGGCGCCTCAACCGCGCCCGCGTATCGCGCAGCGCCTGCTCCGAGTCCGCCTTGTCTTTGCAGGCGTTGGCTGCAATGCGCGTCGAGTCAATCGCCACCCGCCCCAGCTTCACCATGCCTTTGCCCCGCGCCCACTCCAGCACCTGCGTGAAGGCGTCGTTCAGCGCCAGGCTGTGACGCCGGCGAAACGCGCTCAAGGCCCAGTTGTCTACCCGTTCGCCGGAAGCCAGATAGCGAAACGCAAGATCCTCGACCAGCCGCCGCTCCACCTGCCGCGCACTGGTGATGCCCAACGCGTAAGCGTACAGCCACACGCCCAGCAGCAGCTGGGGCGAATAAAGCTCCCCGCCCTCGGCGCTGTAGCTCAACTCGAACACGCTCATATCCAACCGCTCCACCACCTCGCGGACGAAAAAGCAAAGGTGCTTGGAACCCAACTCATCCCGCACGCTCGGCGGCAGCAAATAAGCCTGATCCGGGCTGTAAACTTTAAATCGCGACATACTTCTGTTGTCGCTCAACTACGCGATGATTACAAGTGCCTCGTGAAGTTCTCACGCAGACACTAAAGCCCAAACTTCCATTTGTCCATCGGTCGGCATGGCTGAAGCCATGCCCTTTCAAAGCAGGCATATGATAAACCAACTCCTCAGCGGCAAATCGGCACTGGTTACCGGAGGCGCGCGGCGCATTGGGCGGGCGATTGCGCTGGCACTGGCCGAGGCCGGGGCGGATGTTTGCATTACTTATCTGAAATCAAAGGATGAGGCTGCGCGGACGGCTAAGGAGATTGAATCTCTGGGCTGCCGGGCTTTGGCGGTGGAGTGCGATGTTCGCTCGGAGGCCTCGGTGCGGCGGGCGATTGCGGAGACAATGGGGAAATTTGAGCGGCTGGACGTGCTGGTGAATAACGCCGCCGTCTTTGAGACTACGCCGCTGGATGGAATCACGCTGGACGAGTGGGATGCGGTGTTCGAGACCAATGCGCGGGGGCCGTTTCTGGTGGCGCGGGAGGCACTTGCTTCGCTTCGCGCTGCTGAGGGACGGATTGTGAACATCGGGTCGCTGGGTGGGATCAATGCGTGGGCGGGTCATGCGCACTATTGCGCTTCAAAGGCGGCGTTGCACAGTTTGACGCAGAGTATGGCCAAGGCATTTGCGCCGGAAGTGAGCGTGAATTGCGTGGCGCCGGGGTTCGTTGAGTTGGATGGGCGGTTGGATGAAGTGACCGAGCGATTTGCGGCGAAGACGCCGATGGGGCGGAATGGGACGGCAGAGGATGTGGCCCAGGCTGTGTTGTTTTTTGCCACGGGACCGCGGTTTGTTACCGGACAGGTTTTGGTTGTGGATGGCGGGTTGGGGCTGGCCTAGAGATTCGGCAGGGGAGCCCCTGTGCAATCCGCGGTAGGAGTATCTAGCGATTATTTCGTTTCTCGAAAAGCTTGTTCAGATGATCCCCGTCGATCTTGCTCATATAGTTCGATTCGGCCTCAGTCAGGAAATCCATATCCCAACCCATCGGCGGTCGGGGGCTCACCTCGGGGGGCGGAGTATACAGCCGGATATAGTCTCTGGTGTTCTTGAAGTCTTTCAGGTCGCCACATTCCCTGCCGTGATTTCGCAATATTGCCAGTATTTTTCTCTGTCCGGCGATGGGAAGTTTGTGGATCACGTCGATGTCGCCCTGTAGAACGCTACAGCTATTGAGGAACTTGATTTGATTGGCGCTGACGGCGAGAACAGACTGGCCGTATAGTGAGGAACAGGACAGAAGGACTACGCATATAACGATGTACTGAAAATACTTCACCGGAAAATCCCCCTTTTCATTCCAGAACTGGCACGTGTTACCGTACAGTTTTTTAAATCCTTACTTAACGCCAAAGTCCTTTAAGAGCTGGGCCAGAATTGCAGAGTCGATCTTGCCTAAATAGTCGCTTTCAGCTTTCGTCAGGAAATCGATGTCATATCCATTTGGCGGCACGATGCTCATGCTCGGGGGTGGAGTGTACTTTCTCATGTAGTCCCGGCTATCTTTAAATGGTTTGAGATCGCCGCATCCCCTGTTTCTGTTATGCAATATAGCCAAGATTTTGAGTTGGCCGTCGCTAGTAAGGTTTGGGATTGCCTGAATGTCGTCCTGCCGCACGCCACATCCAACGAGAAACTTGACCTGATTGTTGTTGAGAGTGAGAGCTGGCTGGCTGTGCATAGCTGGACAGCAAAGAAGAATTGCGCAGAAGAAAGTGTAAGAAAGATACTTCATTAACAGAGTTCTCCTTTCTGTTTAGAAATGATTAATAACCTGCTATTCGGCGGACTGGACTAAACATCCGCGTGAGAGCAGAAATTTCATTTTGATTTACTGGTTAGAAAGTATACTCCCGGCCGTCCAAATGGGATAAGTTTTTTTGCACTCGATTCCATCCCCAAGGATTGGGCGTGGCGGAGGGGTCAGCAAGGCACGAAGTATGGTGATGGTTTAAGGTTGCAGAGCTTTATCGCGAAAACAAACGGCCCCAGAAGCTCTTTGTGACCGTCTTTGGAACTTCGCTGTCCTCGGCTGGGATAGGGCTGGGTTTGGCGGGTTTGGCGGCGTAGCGGCTGGCTTCGAACTTCATGGGCACGCCTTCCACAGGCCCAGAGGCTCGGGTTGCGCTGGCCATCGGGCGCCGTCGAGGGCTGCGCGGGGGTTGGAGACGCAGAGACGGCGGGCGGTTTCTTCGCCTGAACGCTGAACGATATAGTCATAGGCCATTTTCATGTGCGGCGGACGCCACTGGGGGTTGTGCGCGTCAGTGGCGATGAAGTGGATCCAGTTGCGGTCTAACAATTCATTGGAAAAGGCTTCGGCCAGTTTGCCGAAGCGGCCGTAGAGCGAGCTGGAGGTGACCTGGACAAGGCACCCGGTCCTGATCCAGTCGGCCAGCATGTTGGGGCGCTGGTAGAGGACCGTGTTGCGCTCAGGATGGGTGACGATGAGGGTGTAGCCCGCTAGCTGCAACCTGCGCATGGCATCGGGGAGCTGGGGCGGGATGATGACTTCAGGGAATTCGATGAGCAGGTAGCCTTTGTTGTTGATGGAATAGCGGGGATGGTTGGCGAGGGCATCGAGAATGTTGTCGGCGTTGAGGTGAAAGTCGCAGCCGAGGCCGAGCTGGACTACGTCTTTGAGAAGTTCGCGGAGCTCGGCGAGGCGCTCGGCGACCAGTTCGGGCTGAAAGGGATGGGCGTAGCTGGCGTGGGGAGTGCAGACGATGTGGGTGATGCCTTCGGCGGCGGCTTCACGGGCCATGGCAAGGGAGGTTTCAAGATCGGGCGGGCCGTCGTCGACGCCGTAGATGAGATGGTGGTGAATGTCGATCATGGTCTAGCTATTAGCCTCTAGCTTTTAGCTGTTAGCTTGTGATTGCAGCTGGGGAATGATTCAGTTCTCTGGAATCACCTAAATTCTTTGACACACGATCAGCTAAAAGCTGAGAGCTAAGAGCTAATAGCTGACTTTTCAAGAGCCTCAACCATGGAGGCGAAGATCTTCCAGCCGTCGGCTGATCCGAGGAGTTTTTCGCTGGAGCGGTCGGGATGGGGCATCATGCCGAGGACGTTTCGATTTGCGTTCAGGATGCCTGCAATGTTGCTCAAGGAGCCATTGGGGTTGGCTTCAGGGGTGATTTCACCTTTGGGAGTGGCGTAGCGGAAGGCGATGCGGTCTTCGGACTCAAGTTGATGGAGAACTTCAGGAGTGCAATAGTAGTTGCCCTCCATGTGGCCGATGGGTAACTGGAGGACTTCGCCTTTGGTGAGGCCGTTGGTGAAGGGGCTGTTGGTGGTTTCAGTGCGGAGATGGACTTGCTTGCAGATGTATTTTAGGCCGGCGTTGCGCATGAGTGCGCCGGGGAGCAGGCCGGATTCGGTGAGGATCTGGAAGCCGTTGCAGATGCCGAGGACGATTCCGCCGCCGGCGGCAAAGCGCTGGACGGACTGCATGACGGGGAAAAGCGGGCGATGGCGCCGGTGCGCAGGTAATCGCCATAGGCAAAACCGCCGGGAACCAGCACGGCATCGACTCCTTGGAGGTCTGCGGAGTCGTGCCAGAGGAAGGTGACGGGCTGATGAGCCACTTCGGCGATCACGTTGTAGGTGTCGTGGTCGCAGTTTGAGCCGGGAAAGACTAGAACTCCGAATTTCATGGTTCTAGGGTAACAGCTTGGCGGAATTGAATGGGAATTTTACCCTCGCCGACACCAGAGACGCACTGCTATTTAGGGCAATAATTACCTTGACTCCACCACCGATTTCCGCTATAGTTTTGACAGTGGGGGACGTTATGAACACCGAACCAAAGAGCCTTCAGGAAGCCATCGTATACTTCTCGAATCCCGACAACTGCATTGCTCACCTTGTAGCGCAACGCTGGCCCGACGGCATTGTGAAATGCCCTACCTGCGGCAATGAAAATGTCAATTACAGGGCGCATCGCCGGACCTGGACTTGCTCCAGCCATCACGCCAAGCGTGAATTCTCCATCAAGGTTGGGACCATGATGGAAGACTCGCCCATTGGCCTCGACAAGTGGCTCACCGCAACTTGGCTCCTCACCAATTGCAAGAACGGAATCAGCAGCTACGAGATTGCGCGGGATGTGAAGGTTTCCCAGAAGTCCGCATGGTTCATGCTCCACCGCATCCGGCTCGCCATGCAGGATGATTCCTTTGGGAGCAAGATGAGTGGCGAAGTCGAAGCAGATGAAACCTTCATCGGCGGCAAATCGCGGAACATGCACGTTAGCAAGCGTGAGCGCCGCATCACCGGCACCGGCGGGAAGGACAAGACCGCCGTGATGGGCATTCTTGAGCGCGGGGGACAAGGTCAGAACCGCTATTATCCCTAGTCGTCGCAAGGCTGTGATTCAGGCTGAGGTCCGCAAGCATGTTGAGGCGGGTGCGGCGCTGTACACCGATGCGCTGCCGTCCTACAGCGGTCTTGCCAACGAATATGCTCATGCGGTCGTCGATCACGCTGTCGAGTATGTGAATGGACGGATTCATACCAATGGCCTCGAAAACTTCTGGAGCCTGTTGAAGCGTGGCATCAACGGAACCTACGTGAGTATCGAACCTTTCCATCTTTTCCGTTACCTCGATGAGCAGACTTTCCGCTATAACAACCGCAAGAACCTTGATGATGCTGGCCGCTTCAATCGCGTTATTCGTCAGATTGTCGGCAAGCGGTTGACCTTTGCCGAACTCACCGGCAAGGGATTAGAAACGGCAACATGCTAACCCTTTGCGGTTGAAGCGGGGTCCGAAGCGATCTCTAAAAGCAGGTTGAATCCGAGTCTCGGAAGGCTTGAGACTAACTTCTCAACCTTGAGCGCAAACTCGCTGATGAGTGTTTCCTCCGTCGAGTTATCAAGTCTCGCCCATCCCTTGTTGCATTGCGGGCATACGAGTAGGGACTTGCCTACATCTCGCGACAAGGGGAGCGAGAGTGATGCTCCGCAATGCTTGCAGTCACATCTTACGGAGAGGATGTCCGATACTTCGATGTAGTGTTTCGTCTGTGATGTCATTGTTTTATCCCAAAATCATATCCGCTGTAGCCAATGGAACTAAACGTAATCATGTACTCTCCCGGTTGCAAGTCCTCATTCGGCGTAACCGTGAAAATTCCATCGGCAATCGCTTTTGTGGTGATGTCTGGCATACGGTCTTTGCTGAGGCCAGCTTTGAACGTGAACATATTGCCGCCGTTTGTCGTTTGCAGTTCGCGGTGATCTTTCTTCTTATCGAAGCGGACGATCAATAAATCTCGCCCAGAGAGGCCAGCGATATTCGCTAGTGCGGGAAGTTCTTTGATGTAGAACGTTGGTCTTTTGTCGGCAATCTGTGCAGGTGATTCCGCATCCCGGAACGTCCATACCATTTGCGGCGTAAGCCCAGGCACGAACATTTTGCCAGCGTGTTTTAGGCCGCCTCCTGACATAGTAATCGGCTGTAGCTTTTGCCATCCCTGCGGAGTCTTGTAGTAGAACCCATCGGATAGTGACTGCACTTCTTTAGGGACGGCGGATTCTTGCCCCCTGCAAGCCAAAGGAACAAATGCGAGAGCAGCGAAGAATAGCACTAAGTGTTTGGTCACTTCGCACCGCCGCTCTTGCGTGATTCCTTTGTCGCCTTCTTTCGCGCCTGCGCTTTCTTCCAAGCCTTCTCACGTTTCAGTAATTCCTCGCGCGGAACAGAAAGAACCTTCCGCAGCACTGCGTTGAACTTATCAAACTCGGGATTTTCGTTCGTCATTCTTGCAACCTTTCAGCGAGTTTTTGCATGAACGCCTTCACGGTTTCAAAGATGCGCTCTGCCTCATCCTCGGTGTACTTCGCTCGCACGTGCATTGTCTGATTTCGCCAAGCATCTTTGATGATTCCGAACTGGCTGGCAACTTGCGAAAAGAATGCCAGCTGCTCCTTGCAGTCCGGTAACGCCTTCCAGACTGGATCTTTGTGCATGTCTCTGATCTTGCTTTCGATCTGCTCAATGGCATTTCCCCAACTTGTGTGCTCCAAAGAAACGTTGAACACCTTGCCCAGAGCGGTCAGCCCAATCTCCATGACCCGCATTAAATGGAACACGGCTGCCGTTGCCGTCGTGGTTGCTAAGCAAACTCCACTATTAGCCGCATCAAAAGTCGTGGACGGAAATCTAGTTGCGACCGCATCTCCGAAAGGATTTATCTGATTCGCTGTTGGCCAAAATTTTGCTCGTTCCGTGGGTATGTAAAGAAAAAACTTCCCATTTAGCTCCCTGTCAGCCAACCGTTCGATTGTGCTTATTTGATCGGTGAGCCACTGGTAGTTTTGCGTGCGCTCGATCTGCTCCAATGAACCAATTAAGTCCATGGTCATATCGGCGGTTATCGTAAGCCCAACCTTTCGGAACTCTGGCTCTGCGAACGCAAGGGCTTTTTTCGCTCTTTCTCTAGCCTTGTCGTCTATCGGAGCGGCCATGTGAAAGATCGGCTGCTCTCCATCTCCGGGAATTGACGCAACAAGGCACTCGGTTTTGATCTCTCTTAAGGCGCGACCGCACCAAAAGAACATATAAGCGGAAAACTGAAGCACATCTAGCCAACTGACTAGCCCTCTGGGAGATTTCTCCCATGGCTGCAAATTTCGTTCCCGCCCGATATCGTCAATAAAGGCGATTGCTGTTACTAGGGTCAAAATACACCTTCATTCTCCACTTATAGCTTGGTGGAGTCAAGGTAATTATTGCCCTATTTAGCACTAACGGCACGCCGGTATTTTGACGTCCTACGAATGGAGACATATCCGCCTGGCAACTCGTCACCGGGGGACAGGGCAGTTTTGGATGGGCGGTCTAGCATTTGAAGCGCCCGCGAAATCCTCGCCACTGTGGGCTGGGGGCGTCGAGCCAGCCATTCATCATGCTGGAGATGAGCCAATTTTTCCGCAATCGCAATGTTGATGAATTGATTGAGGGAGACTCCCTCTTTTTGTGAAAATGCTTCCGCTCCCTTGCGCACGGAAGGCATGAGCCGCAGCGGAAACTTACTGGGTGCGCTTCTCTTAGGATTCAGTTGCATTATAAAAACCTCCATCCCGGATTTCCATCAAAAGTTCCCTTGGTGTTCGTACCTTGATTCCAAAATGTCGCGCCGCCTGTTTGAAGTCTTTCACATTGTTTGTGACAACTGTATCGGCTCGGCCGTTAATGGCGACATCAAGCACCATATCGTCATTCTCGTCCTGTGAAAGCGGCCGGTGCATGACCGCAACAAATACCGGTGTAGCAACGGATTCCAGGGCATCGATTACAGCTTCCGCCGCTTCCGATGTTCCGCGAGAAGCGGCAATATGTTCTAATCGCAAAGCCACATCCCGATACTCACAAACCAACTTGTAATCCAATAGCAGCGTAATTTCTTTGAGGAGCAGTAACCGGACAATCTCAGCAGCGGCACCGGAACTGGAACGAATTGCGCTAATCAAAGCCGAGGTATCGAACACAATCCTCATGATCTGATGATATCACAGGTGACATCTAATGGCTATCAAAGAGAACGTTGATAGCAGTTCCTTTCGCCGAGAAACGCCGCCTACAAATGAACATCCATGGAAGTGGCAACGAACGAATGGTAGACCTTTACAGGTGGTATACTCACAAGGTCGGGCGCGTGTGCGCCGGTATAGTCTTTGGATCGTTGAGGTTCTTATGTCCGGCCATTCTAAGTGGGCCACAATCAAGCACAAGAAGGGCGCGCTGGACGCTAAGCGCGGCAAGATATTCACTCGTCTCCTGAAGGAAATTACGGTAGCTGCCAAGGGCGGCGGCAACCCGGACGGCAACGCACGGTTGCGCACGGCTATTGCCGCGGCCAAGGCGGAAAATATGCCGCAGGAGAACATCAAGCGGGCCATTTTGCGCGGTACCGGCGAACTGGAAGGCGTGAACTACGAAGAGATCAGCTTTGAGGGCTACGGGCCCGGCGGCGTGGCCATTATCGTGGATGTGATGACGGATAACCGCAACCGTGCGGTAAGCGAGATAAGGCACGCCTTCAGCAAAAATGGCGGGAACCTGGGCGAGTCCGGTTCGGTGCGGTTTATGTTCCACAAGAAGGGCGTGATCGCGGTAGAGAAATCGGCAGCCACGGAAGAGCAGTTGATGGATATCGTGCTCGAACACGGCGGAGACGACCTGAACGACGAGGGCGATAGCTGGGAGATTCTTACCGATCCGGCTGCTTACGATGGAGTTCTTGCGGCGGTGAAGGCGGCGGGGATTGCCACGGTGATGAACGAAGTGACTTTGGTTGCGTCTACATATACCAAGCTGGAAGGCACGGCGGCGAACCAGATGCTGCGGCTGCTGGAAGTTTTGGAAGAGTGCGATGACACGCAAAATGTGTATTCGAACTTTGATATGGACGCGGTGCAGATGGAACAGGCAGCGGGCTGAACACTACCCGGCGCGAAGAGACCAGGCCGCCCGGTTGTGGCGGCCTTTTTGCGGGAAGCAACAATTTTGATGGAGGAAAGGGAAGAATTTTGAGACGAACAGCGAGGTTTTTCTTGTTTTTCCTGATGGCCGGGATGCTGATGGCGGGGACGCAGTTTGCCGGGGCTGTGACGCCGGATGGCGCAGCCACGAGTGCCGTAGTAAGTGCCGTAACCCCGGCTCAAACAAGCGCGAAGTGGGAGTATGGGCCGTTTGTGAACTATGGAAATGGCCTGGGCAGCCGGTCGAACTACGAGTTTCTTTCCGCGGGCGTGCAGTTGGGCAGGGTGCTTACCCCGGTTTTGCATGCCGGTATATTCAGCGGACAGTTTGAGCTGGGCGGCAATATCATCCCGCTGTGGCAGGCGTATACGCCGGCGCCGCATGAGCAGGACGTCATTATTGGAGGGACTGACTATGGCGACGCTCCCTTCGGCGGCGGCACCTATCGCGGCATCAGCGTTACCCCTGTGATTTTTCGCTGGAACTTTCATACCAAGTCGGATCGTTTTGAGCCCTGGATTCAGGCCGCGGGCGGGGTGATCTATACGACGCACAAGTTTCCGCCGGATGAGTTGGCGCCGCAATCAACTCCGGGTGGTGGAGGGACGTGCGTATTTAACTTTTCGCCGCAGGGAGGCGGAGGGGTTCACATTTACACGAAGGCCAGGCGGTCAATCGATATAGGCGTAAACGGGGAACACATCTCCTCGGCTTCGCTGGGGGACCGCAACCCTGGAGTGAACGCAAGCATCCAGGTACAGATAGGTTATACGTTTTGGAAATAAGCAGCTCGGGGCTTTAGTTGGTGAGGGGATATGAATTGTTGAAAAAACATCCCCTCAGGGGCTAAAGTCCGCACGAATTTTGCAGTACATTCGGCACGGCTAAAGCCGTGCCCTTTCAATGTCCGGGTGGAGTAACGATGAGTGGAGCGGTAGTCGAGTGTGTCCCCAACTTCTCAGAGGGTACAGATGCCCGGCGGGTCGAGGCGATTGTGGCCGCGATGCGCGTGGAGGGGGTGCGGCTGCTGGACTGGTCAATGGATGCAGACCACAACCGCTCAGTGGTGACGATAGCCGGGGACCCGGCAGCGGTGGTGGAAGCGGCGGTGCGCGGGGCAGGCAAGGCCGCGGAGCTGATTGACCTGACCCGGCAACAGGGTGTGCATCCACGCATCGGCGCGGCAGACGTGATTCCTTTTGTTCCCATCTCCGGCATCAAGCTGGAGCAATGCGCCCTGCTGGCCCGGCAGGCGGGTTTGGAAATCTGGCGACGGTACGGCGTGCCGGTGTATTTCTATGAGGCGGCGGCGGCGAGGCCTGACAGGGCCAACCTTGAAGATGTGCGGCGGGGGCAGTTTGAGGGGCTGAGGGACGCGGTGCGCAATGAAACGGCTCGGCGGCCAGATTTGGGCGGTCCCGGATTGCATCCCACCGCAGGAGCCTGTGCGGTGGGGGCACGTAAGTTCCTGGTGGCCTATAACATCTACTTCGATTCCGCGGACGTAGCCATGGTGAGAGCCATTGCCCGGGAGATTCGGGCTGCTTCAGGGGGCTGAAGGGCGTGAAAGCGATGGGGGTTCTGGCTCATGGGCGGGCTCAGCTATCTATGAATATCACGGATTTTACGGCGACTCCGCTCTCCCAGGTGTATCGCGCGGTGGCCAACCTGGCACAGAAGCATAAGGCGGCGCTGGTGGAGGGCGAGGTGATCGGGCTGATTCCTGAGGCGGCCTGCGAGCGGGAGAGCGAGTGGATGCGTCAATTGATTGAGTTCGAACCTCAGACCAAGATACTGGAGCGCCGGCTGGGGTCTCCGCTTGCATGGCCGGCAGAGGGATAGCGGACCAAGGCCGGCCAGGTGAAGAGCCGGACAGGTACAATGAAAGCGTTGGATTGAAAGCATTTTGGGGCTTTACGGATGGTGACGAGACCATTAAGCGTCGCGCTCACGGCAGTTGAAATGAGAAAAAAGACACAGGAAAATCGGAGGAAGAAAGTGCTGAAGGCTTTTCAAAAAGTTTCGATTGCAACCATGCTGCTGGCGGCAGCTACCCTGGCACAGGCGGCGCAGTTGACCACCGATGCTCGCACGTCTGTTCCGCATGAAGTGCAGCAGTTGGTCGTAATCGATTATCGGGCGATGGAGAACTCGACGACGGCGATGAATCTGCGCGACCGCGTGATGCCGCCGGAGCTGAAGCAATTTGACGATGCATTGACCAAGTCAGGAATTAACGAGAACCACGACGTGGACGAGCTGGCCTTTGCCATGTTCCGTGTCCCGGTGACAAACACGAATGCGAAGGTTTCACACGCGCCGGGAGCCCAGCCGCCACCGACCGACAAGATGGTTACGCTGGGCATCGCCCAGGGCCAGTTTGCTTTGCAGGACATTCTGGACGGTTTTGCCAAGAAGAAGGTGAAACCTGCCATGGTGCGGACGAACAAGATATTTCCGCTGCCCAAGACGGGCATGGTGCTTTGCTTTGTTGATCCGTCCACCATGGTTTTTGGAGAAAAAGAAGCAGTGACCAAGGCGCTGGATGCCCGGGATGGAATGGTAGCCAGCATGCTGACCAACTCTTCAATGATGGACGCCATGAACACCGTGGACTCCGAACCGCTGTGGAGCATCCTTGACCAGAAGGGCACGCAAATGATGATGAAGCAGGTGCTGGGCGAGGCCGGCTCAGTGACCGACTTCGATTCCGTGCAGAAGCGCCTGGAAGCCTCCTGGTATTCGATGAATTTTTCGCATGGTGTAAAGTTTGACCTGACCATCTCTACCGGCGATACCATCACAGCGGCAACTATTTCCTCACTGCTGACCGCGGCATTGACGATTCGCAAGATGAGCAGTCCGGATGCGGAGAAGCAGGCGCTGAACGGGACCGAAATCGCTTCGAATGCGGGGAAAATGAGCATCCACTTTGCCACCAGCGACAAGACGTTTAACGATTTGCTGAAGTCGCCGCTCTTCCAGGGGTTGGTGCGGTAGTGGTGGAGTAGTGGAATAGTGAAGTAGTGAAATGGTGAAGTAGTGAAGAAGCTTTCACTACTTCACTTCCTTATGGGAGATCGGTAAGGCGCAGCTTGATTTCGCGTGTGTTTTGGGCCGGCGCAACGCCAGTGCCTGTGTAGTTTCCCCATTCAAGACCGGGATAAGACCACTGATTATAGAGACTGAACGCTACCTGGCCATCGGGCTGTACCGATGCGCGGATGGCTACGTCCGCGTTGGCTTCAGCGCGGGCGCTAACGCTGCTTGAGGCCAGGGTGCAGGATGCGTGCCAGATGTTCTCTTTGAGAGAACGAAAATCATTTGTGGCTTGCGGGGCTCCGTTTTTTCCGAAAAGAAATGCATCTTCAACATCTTGTGACCAGGGCCACTGCGGTTTGGTTCGGTAGATGAGCGGCGCGTGGGAGGGTTTCTTCGGCGCGACTCCTTTGGGACGGCCGATGTGATCAGCGGGATAGACGGACCATAGTGAATCGCGATTCCAGGAGAGCTTGTCGACGGCGGAAGGTAGCATGAAGGCGACCCCGGAGGTGCTGGTCTCGGCAGCATTGGCGCGGACGCGGTAGCGCGTGGTGAGCAGGCCGCTGCCATCGATCTCGATTTCGAATTCGACGGGGATGCCGTCTATGCCTTCGCTTTTCTTGCACTCGCCCGCGGTGAAGAGCGTAACTTTATCGTCGCTGACGACAGCCTCAAAGTGGCGGAAGAGCCAGGGGCTGGTTAATGGGCCCGTACCCAGGTCAAGATAGGGACCGCCGGTGAGGATGAGTTGGCCGTTGAAATGGGCTTCGTGGATGAGGCCGGTGATTTGGCTAACAGTGATGGAGAAATTTGGGCTGGTGATAAGCAGGTCGTTGCCGCTGTGACTCAGGAGCGCCGGGGCAGGCCTGGGCAGGGCAAGCGTTGGAGGAGCGGGATCGATTTTCAGGCGGAATTGATCGATCAATTTTCCTTTTGCAAAGAAGTCGAGTTGCAATTCGCTGTTGGGCTCAAAGGCGCGAGGCGGAATCTCAAGATAGCCGAAGTGGTGCGGGGCTAAATCGATGGAGTGAAGAAGGCCGGAGTCAGAACCGATTGCCCAGCGAATCTCAAGCTCATCAAAGTTGGCGTGATCGAATGCATTGGTGATGGGGATTGCGAGGGGGTTGCCGTTTGAAGGAGCAAACAAGGGCCGGTCAGCTATGCGGATGGGCGAGTAGGCTTTGGCGGTGAGGAAGTACTCGGGCTTGGGGCGACGCCATCCGTCGATGATGCCCCAGGGACCGTAACCCTGCGGGCCATCGGGCAAGAGAAAGACTTCGTCGATGCCGGCCCAGATGGAACCGCCAAGACAGCCTTCAGCGGCGAGAAACTTTTCGCCGAAACGCTGGATGCTGCGTCCCCAGAAGTTGCGAATGCCGGGATCGCGGCGCAAGGTATAAAGGTTATAGCAGGAGATGTGGGCGAATTCGTCGTTGAGCAGGGGATAGGTGGAGCTGGTGAGGTTAGAATTTACATCGGCATAGTGGCGGCTATAAATATCGTAGGCTGAGATTTCCATGGGCACGTAATCGGGATAGCTGAAGATGACGGGGCGTGTGGGATCGTGCTCGGTGGCGAAGCGGCGCTCAGCCGCGAAGTTTGCGCCCCACTGACTTTCATTGCCGAGGGACCGAGGAGAACCGAGGCGTGGCCGCGATCGCGCTCGATCATCTCCTGAAACTGGCTCATGAAGCGGGAGGTGAATTCAGAACTGGATGACGGGCCTTTCTCTTCATTGGACCAGCAGACGGCGGATTCCTCTTCAACGTAGATGCCGTGGCGGTCGCATGCGTCGAGGAAATGCTCGGAGGGCGGGTAGTGGGAGGTGCGGACAAAGTTGATGTTGGCGGCGCGAAAGAGGGCGGCGTCGATTTCATCGAACTCCGCGGGCACGGCGCGGCCATGGATGGGATGAATGCTGTGACGGCAGACGCCACGTAGCTTGATTGGGCGGCCGTTTACCAGGAGCCGGTTGCCGTCGCGAAGGATGGTGCGGAAGCCGATTTTGCGCTCGAGGGATTCGACGGTCCGGCCGTCGAGGATGAGAGAAATGTGCAGCGTATAGAGGTTGGGGTGTTCCGCGTCCCAGGGCTGGGGAGATTGCACTACGATTTTTTGGGTTGCGCGGGTATCGCCGGGGGCGAAGGGAAATTCGTTTGATTGAAGAGGGACGGTTGCGCCGGATTCATCGGTTAGAGAAAGCTGGATTTGTGCGGAGCGGGGGTTTGATGGCGATAGCTCGGCGGACAGATCGATGAGTCCGGATTTACGCTCTGGATCGAAGGAGGCTGATGCATCGAGTGAACTGAGGCAGACGGGTGGAACGGCAAAGAGGCGTACGTCGCGAGAATTCCGGCGATGGAATGCTTGGCGTAGTAGCTGGCTTCAGAGATATCGTCGCTGCGGTCGGTGATGCCGAGGACCAGGTGAGCCTGTTCGCCTGGAGTTACATGAGAGGTGATTTCGCAATCCCAGGAGGTGAAGCCGCCAAAGTGGTCGCGCAGATAGACGCCGTTGATCCAGAGGCGGGTGTAGCCATAGACGCCGTCAAAGCGGAGGAAGATTCGCTGGTTGCGGAAATCGGCGGGAATGAGGATTTTTCTTTGGCATGGGTATTCGATGTTGGGGGCAATGGAAAAGCCGAGTGCCTCAAACG
>CAWJEI010000002.1:0-631840 GCA_963841875.1 uncultured Alphaproteobacteria bacterium
ACACCGCCTGCTTCAGGAGATGACAGAGCGCGATGCGCGCGTCAGGGTTCTTTCCGCGCCCGGACCTTTCAATTTCTCGGGGATCTGCAACGCCGCAGCGGCGCAGGCGACCGGCGATTTTCTGGTGTTCCTGAACAATGACACGACGGTCGTTTCACCCGGCTGGATTGAATTGATGCTGGAATTCGCCAGCCGGCCGGACATAGGCGCCGTTGGAGCCAAGCTGCTGTTTCCGGATTTCAGGGTGCAGCATGTGGGGGTGGCGATGGGAATGGGGGGCGTCGCGGGGCATTTCGGGTCCGAAGTTCCCGATCACGATCCAGGTTGGCTCGGCGTGAATTTCTATCCGCATGAAGTATCCGCCGTCACGGGCGCCTGCCTTATGGTCGACCACGCCAAGTTCAACTCGGTCGGCGGTTTCGACGAGGTAAATTTGCCGATTGAACTGAACGACATTGACCTCTGCCTTCGGCTTGCCGCCCAGGGATGGCGCGTTATCTGCGATTCACGCGCGATCCTTTTGCATCATCAGTCCGCGAGCCGTGGAGGAGCCACATTCCGCCTGCAAAAGACCTATGCGGCGGAACGAGCATATTTTGTCGCCAAATGGCGCGCCGTTATCCGGCATGATCCCTTTTTTCATCCCGCATTGTCCCTCTACGCGCATACACCGGCGCTGGCGTGATGGCCGCAGGCGGGAGCCCATCCCCGCTGTCACGCTTTGGCCCAAGAAATAATGGAGTGTGCCTTTGTGGATGATATGCCTTGGGGGGTGTTTCAGTTGGGTGATATGAATGACCAATGAGACTGTGGCGACAAAGCCTGCTGGATTGGCTATGAAATCACGGCGCGATCCTCGGACAGCTTTGCCGCGACCGCACCCGGATTTCACCGGCGTGCCGGGGGACGCTCGTTTGCGGGCAGGACTTTCCGAAAGCCAAGATTTTTGACAAAAATGACAAGAACCGACTTCATTAAGGGGAAATTCGTCGGCCTGCTTGCGAGCGTCCGGGGATCATTGACGACACCGGACGTGACCAATCTGGCGAAATCCCTGCCAGCGGTCATCCGCGACCGTTTGCCTGTCCTCGTGGGCGCTCCCTCGCGCGGGCGTGAAGAAACCTCGTCCTCGGCAGGTGGGATGGGAATTGGAGGAAAAATCTTCCTTCTGTTCGTATTGCTGCCTACGTTCATCTTTTGGCTTTATGCGCTTCTATGGGAATCAAAGGGCTACATGGTCGAGTTGCGTCTTACCGTCCGCGCGGCGCAGGAACAGAAGGCGGCTGTCGGCTCCGACGCGATGTCGGTGTTGAGCAAAATTGGGGGCGGCTCCAAAAGCACCGCGCAGGACACCTATATCGTTCTCAACTATCTCAAGAGTTGGGCACTGATATCCGATATCGGCGGCCGAGCCTATTTCGAGAAAATCTTCGCGCGCGACGATGTTGATTATTTCTCGCGTTTGAAGCGCGGCGCCAATTTGGAGGAGCTTTGGAAGTATTGGAACACACATCTTCTGGCGAGCGTTGATGCGCTATCGGGCATTTTGACCATTCAGGTCGAGGCATACAATCCGCAGGACACCCTTCGTCTGGCCAAGGATCTTGTGCGATTGAGCGAGGCGCTGGTCAATCAGATCACAGTGCGTGTGAGCCAGGACGCCCTGACGCGGGCAGACGCGGAAGTTTCAGTCAGCAGCCAGCGGCTTGCGGACGCCCGCGAGAAGCTGCTGCAGTTCCGTAACGCCAATTCGCTCATTGATCCCGCTTCAAAGGCGTCAAGCATCGGCGAGCTGATCGGCAAGCTGCTCTTGGAGAAGATAGACATCGAGAATTCGCTTGCGACATTTTCGGGGTCGCTCCAGAGCGACTTGCCGAGTTAGCGTGTGCAGCGCGCCAAACTTGCCGCGCTGGAAAGGGAAATCGCCGACGCGCGCAGCAAACTGACAAACGACAAGCTGTCCGACGCCGTTCTCGGCGCAGATCGCTTCGTATGAACGCTTGAAGCTCGAAGAACAGTTCGCGCAGACTCTCTATACAATAGCGCAAAACTCTTATCAGAAGGCGCGACAACAGCTCGAAAAGCAGGGTCTTTATCTGGTGGTCGTCGTTGCGCCAACGCTGCCGGAATCGGAGACTACCCCGAAGGTCATTGTTTCGACGCTACTGCTGTTCTCCGGACTGTCGGTTCTTTGGGGTGTGGGCATGCTGATCGGCGCCGCCGTGGCAGATCAGATGGTCTGAGTGTCCCTGGCGGCCAGCTCGTCCGCGCTGCCTTCGTACGCCGCGACGATTGACTCCTTGGCGAATGAATAAAGTGCGAGGTCAAGTTCAAGGTAGTCAGCCACAAGGCCGACACGCGATAATGTTCCAGCCAATTCCTGAACGGTCACAAAGGTCTCGCGTTCATCATCGACGAGCACCTCCGAGCCGACGGCCTCGTTGAACAGATTGCGGAACAGCGGGAACGCGGATTCAGTTCCGACCACATCCATTGTCGCGAGATTCTCGAGCGCTACAGCCACATGGCGCCACTCGGGAGGCTCATCCACATTGCAACCGAAGGTCTTGACCATTGGGCTGGAGAGCGCCAGACGTTGAACGTCGCTGCAGGCGCGAAATGCGGATATAAGAGCTTTTTGATCCGTGAAATCGAGATCGCGAGCCATGTCCACCAGAGAGTCGATGCCCGTGACAAAAGTCTTGAGCAAATGACTGGTGTTGGGACGCGAGAGCAGTTTGAGAACCAGCAGGCGTTCGGCCAGTTCCTCAAAAGGGTCGCGCAGCATCGCGGCGGCGACATAACCCGCATTGCGCAGGTATAACGAATAACGGTTGAAATTGGAGCGTCCCGAGAAAAACAGCGAATGGCTGAAGCTGTTGTTGAGAAGGACAATCATCGTTTCCAGCGAATAACGCTCCGAACACGTGTAGTTCAGGCCAAAACTGCGGGCGGCCGCGGAGACTATGCGCCGCTGCGGCATGACCGAACAATCGAAGAGGAAAACCTTCCGTTCGACATGGCGCTCGGGCTGGCGCCGGCGAAAAATCGGCAGGCGCATGCTCGCTTCGAGGAGCTCGACATCCTGCATTTGTTCCAGGTTTGGCACGATCAGGTTTGTGACCTGGAACCCAACCATCCCCGTGGCGTGAACGCCAAGTTCCCGCACATCGGGTCGCATTACGTCGGCTTCCAGCTCGAATTCCTCCTGGTCCTGAATTCTGACCAGGATTTTGGGAATTTGCGACGGATTGTCAGGAGCCAGCCATCCTTTGATCGTATGCCCCTCGTCTGCGTCGATATGGAAGAACATTGCGCCTCGTTTATCCGCATTTGCCAGCGCGTCGGGGCGGCGAGCCGACCCTCGACTTTCAACATTTTAACATGGATGTTGCTAAATGCATGGATGATTTGGAGCTGCGGCCGCCCAGGAAAAATGATAGAGGTTTGCGACAGCCGCTGTTCTGGCGCAGCTGCTGGCGGCGGGCTTTTGGCGCCTCTGGCGCCGCTTGCGGTTCAAGACCGATGAAGAGGGATCAGCCTGATTTGAAAAGAACCAAATTGTCTTCGTTCATTTGCCCGCGTCGGGGCGCAGCCATGGGCGCCTATAGCGCGATGAGCGTTCCGCCGGAAGGGCGGGCGCGCTGATCATGACCTCGAACAAGAAGGAAACCACGCTACAGGCCGTGCGCAGGCATCTGCGCAATGGCTATATCATCTTGACCGAGCGGGGCGTCGTCTCGCTTTATGGCGCGGCGATGCGAGAGGCCGCCAAGATCATCGATTCTCCGGTTGGCGTTTTTCTGGCCCCTCGGGATATTTTGAAGGACGGCCCCGAACTCGTCCGCACCCAGGGGCTAAGAGTTGCGGTTGGCGCGGTGCTGCGCCAGGTCGCCGCCGAATATGACCCGCCGCTTGGGAAGAGCCGCAATCCCGTCAACGCCGCGGCGCGCGCCACGGCCATACGCTATCACTATACCTATGAGTTGTTGAAGCCGGACGGCGTGGCGCCTTCGCGTCGCCCCGTAAACGACGTCGACTTCGCGCTGGAGACGCCATTTTCATACCCGGTCCGGCCTGCCTCCACGGGGCCGATCGCGGCGATCATTCACGTTTTTTATCCTGACATATTGCCTCTTGTTCTTGAGAAGCTCACCAACATACCTTGCGCGGTCGACCTTTACCTGTCGACCGACACCACCGAAAAACATCCGCAGATCGCCGCGGATGCGGGGAAATGGACCAAGGGGCGCGTGGAAATTCGATTGCTGCCCAACCGAGGCCGCGACGTCGGCGCGAAATTCGTGGGATTCCGCGACGTCTATGACCATTATGACTTGTTCCTGCACCTTCACACGAAGCGTTCTCCGCACGGCGGCGAGCCCCTGGCTCGGTGGCGCGATTATCTGATGGACAATCTGTTTGGTTCGCCGGAGATCGCGGCCAGCAATCTCAGTCTCTTCGACGATCCGCGCATCGGCATCGTATTTCCGCAGCATCTGTTCGAGCTGCGGGGCGTTCTGAATTGGGGTTACGACTATGATCTGGCGCGCGGGCTGATGCGCCGGATGGGGGTGTCAATCAACAAGAACCTGGTCCTGGAGTTTCCGTCGGGCTCAATGTTCTGGGGGCGTAGCGCTGCGATCCGGCCATTGCTGGACGTAGGGTTGGAATATTCCGACTTCGCCGAGGAGCGGGGGCAGATTGATGGCACATTGGCCCACGCCATCGAACGCTCCGTGCTCATGGTAGCCGAATCATGCGGCTTCGAGTGGCTGAAAGTCGTTCGTCGGGATCTCTATCCCGCGCTGAAAACCGTATTGCCGGTCAACGCTCCGGAAGACATACCCCATCACAGATTGCGTGTGTTTCAGCCCTGTCTCGCCAATGTCGACATAGAGCTGCCTCCCTTCGCGCGCTTGATCAAGGAGACGCAGCCAATCCCCGTCTATCCGTCGCGCAATGCGCGTCCCCGATTGAATCTCATCGTTCCCACCATCAATCCGCAACAGACCTTCGGCGGCGTAGCCACTGCGCTTGGCCTGTTCAGGGACATCGCGCAGGCGCTTGGGGAAGGATTTGATCGAAGGATCATCGTTACGGACGCGGAAATCGATAGTTCCGCATACGCCAATTTTCCCGATTACAAGCCCTCGCCTTTCGCCGCCAGCGTCGACGAGCTTGCGCGCACGATTGTCGACGCGAGCGAGCGGGATGGCGGCAGACTCGATCTTCGAGCGAACGACCTCTTCATAGCGACGGCTTGGTGGACCTCGGATTTTTCGGTGGCTTTCGAGCGCGACCGGCGGCGCTTCTTCGGCGGCCGGCTGCCTTTCGTCTACGTCATCCAGGATGACGAACCGAATTTCTATGGCTGGAGCAGCAAATCGGCGATTGCGGAGGCGACATACGGGCATTCGGAGGAGACGATCGCGATCATCAACTCCGAAGAACTCTTCAGCGTCATGACCGCGAAGCACAATTTCCGCGCTGCATTCTGCCTGCCATATCGCACGAATGAACAGGTCGCTGCGCTGCTTAGTCCCATGCCGAGAGAACGGCTCATTCTCGTGTACGGGCGGCCTGCGGTGATACGTAACGCGTTCGAACTCGTTTGCGCGAGTATTTGCCTCTGGCAGCAGCGCGATCCCATTCGCGCGAGCAGATGGAGCGTGGTTTTTCTTGGCGAGGAGTTTGAAGCGGCATTGGCCTATCCCGTGCAAAACGCGCACGTCGGCGGCAAGGCCACCCTGTCGGATTACGCGGACTATCTCAACCGCGCGTCAGTCGGCGTTTCTCTCATGGTGTCGCCTCATCCCAGCTATCCGCCGCTGGAGATGGCGGAGGCCGGCCTTCTTACAATCACGAATGATTTTCCTGGCAAGGAAATGCGGAAAAGATGTCCGGAGATCGTGTCGCTGGCGGGGCTCAATGTGGAAGCGCTCGCTCAGGCAATCGAGGACGGCGTTGAAAAAATGGAGCGATTTGTCGGAAAGATCACGCCGCGCCGCTCTCTGATTGCGCCGGAGGCTGTATCGTTGCCGATCGCGAAGCCGGAAATGATCGCGGACATGATTTGGACGAGTGTAAAAGCGCTGGCGTCCTGACGCGCGGCGACGATCCAGGAGCCCAGCCAAGCAGCGGACAGAGCCGGATGAGCATTTGATAACGCGAACTAATTCAACCCATGGACGCAAATCCACGTCTTGAACCCGATGGACGGGCGGAGAGACGTCATGATAAAAAATTGAACTCCGCAAGTGGTTGGAATAGTTACTACGTAAGCCAGTCGATCGCGTTGTTTCACGCAGCGGTCGTTTTAAGCGTCAACGCGGCCAATCCGGGCGCCGTCCATGGGAGTTTGGTAGTTGTCGGGAAAAGGGCTGAACAAGAGTTTCCTGGCCAGGCCGGAGCGCATTCTGCTCCAGCGCCTCGTGCGCCTGGTGCCAAGGTCTCTTAAGCCGTCCGATCTGACCCTTGTAGGCGTCCTAGGCGGAATCATGGCTGGCGTTTCGCTTGTCCTTTGCAATCTTTCGCCTCTGTTTCTGCCGCTCGCCATCTTGGGCATTCTGGTCAACTGGTTTGGCGATTCGGTCGACAGCGTGCTCGCCAGAGTGCGCAGCGTGTCAACGCGTCGCCACGGATTCCTCTTTGAACACTCTTGCGACCTTATCGCACAGAGCGCGATGGTGATCGGTCTCGGCTTTTCGCCATATCTGACGCTGACGTCAGCGCTGATGCTGCTTTCGCTTTACCTTCTTATGAGCTCTTACACCTATCTGCGCATCACGGTGGAAGGCGTGCACCGGCTGTCATACGCCGGCCTCGGCTCCACTGAGTTTCGCGTCATGCTGGCGGCGTGGCCGGTGCTGGTTCAGTTGACTGGCTGGCGACTGGCTGGAAGCCATTATTTCGGCCTGGCGGCCGTCGATTTTGTCATCGCCGCGCTGTCTCTTTGTGTGTTTGTCGCCTTCATTGTGGTCATGCGTCAGGATCTCGAACGCATCGACGCGGACGAAAAGCGGTTCGAGCAGGTATATTCCTGCGACATCGCCGAGCATCTCGCCGAGGGCGCCGTGGCGGGCGATGACAAGGTGAACGAGCCCCCGCCCTGACGGTCAAATGTCTCAGGGCGCGCATGCGGGCCGCTATCACGCCCTGGCCCACCGCATCGCCGGCGTCTTTGTCCGGCGGGCCAGTCCAACCTGGGTCATCGTGCCTATCGGCGCTTGCCCTTGGCCTGGAACTGCCTTATAGAGCGCTCCATCCCACAGGCGAGAGTTTAAGCGGCGTCTGCTTCAAGATGTCGTTCCGGTGGCCGAACCCTCGGCCGCAAACTGCTTTCGCCGAGGTTCAACCGGAGAAGAACACATGGCGTTGCCTGATTTCACTATGCGCGGCCTATTGGAAGCCGGCGCTCATTTCGGCCACCAGTCGCATCGCTGGAACCCGAAGATGGCGCCCTACATATTCGGCGCCCGCAACAATATTCACATCATCGATCTGGCCCAGACGGTGCCTTTGCTGCATCAGGCGCTCAAGACGATTTCCGACACCGTGGCCAAGGGCGGCCGCGTGCTTTTCGTCGGCACCAAGCGCCAGGCGCAGGAGCAGATCGCGGACGCCGCCAAGCGCAGCGCTCAATATTACATCAACTCCCGCTGGCTGGGCGGCACGCTCACCAATTGGAAGACGATTTCCGGCTCGATTCAGCGCCTGCGCAAGCTTGAGGAAATGCTGGGCGCCGGAGCGTCGGGCGTCACCAAGAAAGAGCGCCTCCTGCTGACTCGCGAACGCGACAAGCTGGAGACCGCCCTTGGCGGCATCAAGGACATGGGCGGCACGCCCGACCTGATTTTCGTGATCGACACCAATAAGGAAGCGCTGGCGATCAAGGAGGCCAACCGCCTCAAGATCCCGGTGGTGGCTATCCTCGACACGAATTGCGATCCGGACGGGATTACTCATCCGATTCCCGCCAATGACGACGCTGGCCGCGCCATCGCATTCTACTGCGATCTGATCGCCCGCGCCGCCATCGACGGCATTTCGCGCAGCCAGGGCGCGGCGGGCGTCGATTTCGGCTCCGCCGAGGCTCCTCCGGTCGAGCCGGCGCTTGAAGTCGCCGAATCGGCTGAAGCTCCGGGCGAGGCTTTCGAGCTTCTTTCCGCGCCGCGCGGCGCGCCCGATGACCTCGCCAAGCTGCCGGGCGTTGGTCCGCAGATTGTGAAAAAGCTGAATGACGGCGGCGTCTTCCATTACTGGCAGATTGCCGCGCTCAAGCCGGAAGACGCGGCGAAGCTCGACGCCGACCTCAAGCTCAGCGGCCGCATCGCTCGCGACAACTGGATCGAGCAAGCGCGCACGCTCGCCTCCGCCTGATCCGGGCGTCTTTCAGCGGCGCCATGGCGCGCCGCAAAAGGGAAGTTGGGCGCCGGTCCGGATTGGGCCGGCGTTCTTTTCAAAAAGGCCTGCGCCGTAACGGAATGACGCCGCGCGTCGCCGTCCTGTTCAAATGCGCGCTGGATGGGAAAGCCCAAGCCCCGGCGTCCAATAAACTGAAGGATTTTGCTCATGGCCACGATCACCGCCGCTCTTGTCAAGGAACTGCGTGAAAGCACCGGCGCCGGCATGATGGATTGCAAGGCGGCGTTGACCGAGAACAACGGCGACATGGAAGCGGCCGTCGACTGGCTGCGCAAGAAGGGCCTCTCCAAGGCCGCGAAGAAAGCCGGCCGCGTCGCCGCCGAGGGACTGGTCGCAGCGCTGACTGGCGAGAAGTCCGGGGTCGTCGTCGAGGTCAATTCCGAGACGGATTTCGTGGCGCGCAACGCGGATTTCCAGACGCTGGTGCGCAATATCGCCGAGGTCGCGCTGAAGACCGGCAAGACTGAAATCGACGCCTTGGGCAAGGAATCCTATCCCGCGGGCGGGACGGTGGCGGAAGCCGTGACCACGGCCATCGCCAACATCGGCGAAAATCTCACGCTGCGCCGCGCCGCCGGCTTCAAGGTCGGCGAAGGCGTCGTCGGCCGCTACGTGCATACCCAGATTTCCGACGGGCTTGGCAAGATCGCGGTCATCGTGGCGCTCGAGTTCGAAGGGCGACAAGGAAGTTCTGGCGACGCTCGCGCGCCAGCTCGCCATGCATGTCGCCTCCGCCAATCCGCTGGCGTTGACGGCCGCCGAACTCGACGCAGCCACCGTCGAGCGCGAGAAGAACCTGCTTGCCGAGAAGAACGCGGGCAAGCCCGCGCATGTGCTTGAGAAGATCATCGAATCTGGCCTCAAGACCTATTACAAGGAGGTCTTGCTGCCCGAGCAGGTCTCCAACCACCCCGATCACGCCGGCAAGACCGTCGCGCAGGCGGTCAAGGAGACCGAGGGCAAGGCCGGCGCGCCTATCGCGATCAAGGGCTTCGCGCGCTATGCGCTTGGCGAGGGCATTGAAAAGGCCGCGGAGGATTTCGCCGCCGAAGTGGCCGCCGCCGTCAAGGGCTGAGGTCCTGGCGCTCACGGCATGTGAGCGAAACCTCCGATTTGGCGTTATGAACGACGACGCGCCTGTGCGCCGCTTGCGGCCCGGGCGCGTCGTTTTGTATGAAGGTCATGCGGCTTTGCGCGAATTGTCCGATTGAAAGCAGGATTTAATGACGACCACCAGCCCGGCGAAAAGTTGGAAGCGTGTTGTCGTCAAATTGTCGGGCGAAGCGCTGATGGGCGACGGCCAGCACGGGCTCGACGCGCCGACGCTGGCGCGCATCGCCCGCGACCTCGCCGCAGCGGCGGAAACCGGGGTTGAAATCGCGGTCGTCGTCGGCGGCGGCAATTTCTTTCGCGGCATCCAGGGCGCCGACAAAGGCATAGAGCGCGCTCGCGCCGACTCCATTGGCATGCTCGCGACAGTGATGAACGGCCTCGCGCTTGAGCAGGCCGTCGAAGCCCAGGGTAGACCGGCCCGCGCGCTGTCTTCGGTGCCAATGCCCTCGATATGCGAATCCTATTCGCGGCGCGCTGCGCTGCACCATCTCGCCAAGGGCAGGGTGGTGATTTGCGCGGGAGGCACAGGCAATCCATTTTTCACCACGGACACCGGCGCGGCGCTCCGCGCGGCGGAACTATCCGCCGACGCGGTCCTCAAGGCGACGCAAGTGGACGGCGTGTACACGGCGGACCCCAAGCGGGACCCAACCGCGCGGCGTTATGAGGTCTTGACCCATGACGAAGCTATCGCCAAGAATCTCGCCATTATGGATACGGCGGCTTTCGCACTCGCCAGAGAGAACAAACTCCCTATAGTCGTGTTCTCGATCCGCGAGGAGGGAGCCATCGCCGCGACCCTGAAAGGGGAGGGGCGAGCCACCCACGTCGTTCCATAAAGAGATGCAACTTTGTCTTGGCGCCTGCGATGCAAGAGCCATCAGACAGCGAAAGCCGCGCGGGCGCGGTTCCCCTTAGCTCCGCCGATAACCCGAAACCAGACGCTATACAGGTTGTTCCGATCATGAGTCAGACGTTTGATCTTGCCGAATTGAAGCGCCGCATGCAGGGCGCCGTCGCCACATTGAAACATGAGTTTGGCGGCTTGCGAACGGGGCGCGCCTCCGCTTCTCTGGTCGAGCCGGTTCATGTCGACGCCTATGGCCAGTCCACGCCGCTCAATCAGGTCGCGACGATCAGCGTGCCTGAGGCCCGCCTGATTTCCGTGCAGGTATGGGACAAAGCTCTGGTGGGCGCGGTGGAGCGTGCGATTCGCGACGCCAATCTGGGGTTGAGCCCGAACGTGGAGGGCCAGACGCTTCGCATCCGCACCCCTGAGTTGAACGAGCAGCGGCGCAAGGAATTGGTGAAGGTCGCCCATAAATACGCCGAGGAAAGCAGGGTGTCCGTGCGGCACGTTCGCCGCGACGGCATCGATATATTGAAGAAGCTGCTGAAGGATCACGCGATACCGGAAGATGACGAAAAGCGTCACGAAGCCGAGGTGCAGAAGGCCACTGACGAAATCGTGCACGAGATTGACGCCTTGCTCGCCTCCAAGGAAAAGGAAATTATGCAGGTGTAGCAGGCCTGTATAAGTGTATATATTCCGCGGCTCGCCCTGGCGGCTGAAGGCGGTTTTTGCACGGAAATAGCGGGATTGGCCACGGTTTGGAACATTCAGATGGCGGATAGCGATATTATGGGGTTGAAGAGCGCCGCTATGGACGCAGCATCTCGTTTGCGCCCAGTTCCCCGCCATGTCGCGCTGATCATGGATGGCAACGGACGGTGGGCGTCCGAGCGCGGCCTGCCGCGGGTCGAGGGGCACCGGCGCGGGCTGGAGGCGCTGCGCCGCGCTGTGCGCGCGGCGATCGACCTGCGCATCGAATATCTCACGGTCTATTCGTTTTCGGTTGAGAACTGGTCGCGCCCTCGCGAGGAAGTGCAGAGCCTGCTCGGCCTGTTGCATCGCTTCATCCGCAATGATCTTGCGGAATTGAACGCCAACAATGTGCGCGTGCGCGTGATCGGCGCGCGCACGGACCTCGACACGGATGTCGCTGGCCTCCTTCGCGAGGCGGAGCAAGTCACCAAGGATAACACCGGCCTCACTCTCGTGGTGGCCTTCAACTATGGCGCGAGACAGGAGATCGCCGCCGCCGCCCGCGCGCTGGCGGAGGCGGTCGTCGCAGGCCGTCTCTCTCCAGAAGACATCGACGCGGACGCCATTTCCGCGCGCCTCCACACCGCCGACATTCCTGATCCCGATCTCATCATCCGCACCTCGGGTGAGCAGCGGCTGTCGAATTTTCTGCTTTGGCAGGCGGCTTACGCCGAATTCGTGTTTCTGCCGATCAACTGGCCGGATTTCGACAAGTCGGCCCTGGAGGCGGCGATCAATGACTACTCGCGCCGCGATCGTCGTTTTGGACGGCTTGAGCCGATTCCCTGCAACGCGAAGACCGCTTCATGAGCGAAGCGGGAGCGCGAGGGCCGGGCGGGACCGAATCGTCCCCGCAAGTCGGAGATGATCCGGGCGCGGCAGCGAAGAAATCAGCGGGCTTCGGAGACCTCGGCCCGAGACTCGCCTCGGGCGCGGCGCTCATTGTTTCGGCGGTAATTACATTGATCGCCGGGGGCGACGTCTTTGTCCTGTTCTGGTTGCTCGCGGCCTTCACGATCAACTGGGAGTGGCAGGGGCTGATCGGCGGCGAGAGGCGCCTCGCCAGAGTCGTCGTCGGAGGAGCCGCGCTGGCTGCTGTCGCGGGGCTCGCTCACGGGGGCATGATGCCGGCAGCAGCAGCCGTGCTTGCTGTTTTCGCCGGCGCCTTGGCCGTTCTGGCTGGCGCCGGCAGGCGCTTATGGTCTGGCGCAGGCCTGATCTATTCGGGCGCCTTGATCATTGCCGTTTGCGCCCTGCGCGATTTGGCGGACCTTGGACTGCTGGCGATCGCCTGGGTCTTCGCCGTGGTTTGGGGCACGGACATATTCGCCTATTTCGGCGGCAGAATGATCGGCGGCCCAAAGCTCTGGGTGCGCGTTTCCGCCGGAAAAACCTGGTCGGGCACGATAGTCGGCGTGCTCTGCGGGGCTTTTCTCGGTCTCGCGGCTGCCCATGTTGGCGCTTCCGGCGCGATCAAGAGCCTGCCCGTCTTCGTCGTCAGCCTGTTCGCCGCAATTCTTGCGCAGCTTGGCGATCTGGTCGAGTCCGGCGTGAAGAGGCGTTTCGGCGTGAAGGATTTCAAGCCAGCTCATACCTGGGCATGGCGGCGTGATGGATCGGCTCGACGGATTCATCTTCGCAAGTGTTTTCGCGGTCCTTCTCGGGGCCATACGCGGTCTGCCTTCCGCAGCCGCCGGCGTGTTTTTCTGGTAGGCGGGCATCATGGTTGCAAGCTTGAATGGAGCCGGATCGGCGCCCTCCGGCGGCAGGCCGCCGCGTCGCATCGTTTTGCTCGGAGCCACCGGGTCGATCGGAAAATCCACCCTCGACCTCATTGAACGCAATCCACAGAGCTTCACTGTCGTAGCCTTGGCGGGCGGGCGGGATCATGCGGCGCTGGCGCGGGTCGCGCGGGCGGTCAAGCCGGAATTCGTGGCGATCCGGGACGAGGGGGCTTACGCCGCGCTCAAGGAAGCGCTGTCTGACACAAATATCCAGGTGGGAGCCGGCCGCGAGGCCGTAATCGAGGCTGCGGTTCGGGAAGCGGACCTCGTGATCAGCGCCATCGTCGGCGCGGCGGGGGTGGAGCCCACGCACGCCGCATTGGAGGCTGGCCGCGACGTGGCCCTGGCCAACAAGGAGTGCCTGGTCTGCGCGGGCGTTCCTTTCATGCGCACCGCGCAGCGGATGGGCGTGCGGCTGTTGCCGATGGACAGTGAGCACAATGCGATTTTTCAGGCGCTCGGCGGCGCCGACCCGGCCACGATCGAACGCATGATCATCACCGCCTCGGGCGGCCCCTTCCGGACCTGGACCAGGGAAGCCATCGAGAAGGCGACGGTCGCCGAGGCGCTGAATCATCCCAACTGGTCGATGGGACCGAAGATCACCGTCGATTCCGCAACCATGATGAACAAGGGCCTCGAACTGATAGAGGCGCACCACATTTTTGGCGTCCCTGCCGAAAAGCTGGATGTCGTGGTTCATCCTCAGTCGATCATCCACGGCCTCGTTTCCTTCGCGGACGGCGCCGTGACGGCGGGAATGGGGGCGCCCGACATGCGCGTGCCCATCGCCCATTGCCTCGGGTTTCCGGAGCGCATGGCCGCGCCGACGCCCCGACTTGATCTCGCGGCGATCGGATCGCTAACCTTTGAGCGGCCTGACTACGAAAGGTTCCCGGCCCTCAAGCTGGCGCTCGACGCGCTCAAGGACGGCGGCGGCCTGCCGACGGTGCTCAACGCCGCCAATGAGATCGCCGTGGAGGCCTTTCTGGCCGGCAGGATCGCTTTCGGGGGAATTGCCCGCCACGTGGCCGCCGCGATCGAGGCGGCGGTCAAGGACGGTTCAGCGAAAGAGCCCGGAAGTGTGGCCGAAGCGCTCGGCGTTGACCATATTGTGAGAGAAAGGTCCCGGGCCATCTTGGCCGGATGACCCGCTTCAGGCATGTTAACGTCTTGGTAACCAAAGCGGGGTCAACGCCATCGACCTGCGCCGAGGCAAGCGTCAGCGTGCAAGGAGTTGAGATCCAATGGGTTTCATCATGACTCTGTTAAGTTACATCGTGCCATTCGTCGTCGTGCTCAGCGTCATCGTGTTCGTTCACGAATACGGCCACTTCATCGTGGGACGCTGGTGTGGAATCAAGGTCGACGCCTTTTCGCTCGGTTTTGGTCCGGAACTCTGCGCCTTTGACGACAGCAAGGGAACGCGCTGGCGCATCGCCGCCATTCCACTGGGCGGCTATGTCAAGTTTCACGGCGACGCCAATGGCGCGAGCGTCGGCGACCCGGAGGCCCTGGCCGCCATGCCGCCTGAAGAGCGGGCTGTCACTTTCTACGGTCAACCCGTCTGGAAGCGCGCCGCCACCGTCTTCGCCGGCCCCTTGTTCAATTTCCTGCTCGCCATAGCGATCTTCTTCGGCCTGTTCGCCTCTTTCGGGCGCCCGGTGATCGTCAATGGGCAGGCGATCCTGAAGCCGCGGATTTCCTCCGTGGATGAAAATCGCGCGGGAGCCGCAGCCGGGTTTCTGCCCGGAGACATGGTTGAATCCGTTGACGGACAGAATGTTGAGAGTTTTGCCCAGTTTCAGCGGCTGGTCTCAGCCTCGGCCGGCAGGACGCTTCATATCCTCGTGCTGCGGGGCGAACGCGAAGCGAGCCTGATTGCGACCCCGGACGAGGTCGAGTTCGACAGCCCGACAGGCAAGATCAAGGTCGGCCGGCTCGGCTTGAAATCCAGCGAGGATTTCCGCGACATGCGGATGCAGCCCTGCTCGGTTCCCGAGGCCATGGGTCTCGCGGTCAAGGAAACCTGGTCCATCGTCGAGCAGACCGGACATTTCTTCGGCGGCCTCATCACGGGCAGGGAGAGCGCCAGCCAGCTTTCCGGTCCGATTGGCATAGCCGAGGCCTCCGGGAATATCGCCCAGAAGATCCCCACGCTTGGCGTATGGCCGCTGATCAACTGGATCGCGCTGCTCTCGGTATCGGTTGGATTGTTGAATCTTATGCCGGTTCCGCTTCTTGACGGCGGTCACCTCGTGTTCTTCGCCATCGAGGCGCTGCGCGGCCGGGCGCTCAATGACCGTGTGCAGGAATACGCGTTTCGAATCGGACTGGCGATGGTGGGCTCGCTGATGTTGTTCGCCACCTACAACGATTTGGCGCGACATTTCCGGCGCCTCGTCGGAATCGGTTCCTAAGCGACGAAGGAGAAAGAGATTTCGCCCGCCTCGCGCAGTCGCGCGGGGCGGGTTGTCCTACTCCGGTTGCAGTTGAGCGTCGATTTCTTGTCATGCTTAACGAATTCATCTTGTCGAACCGTGGCGTTAACCTTGCATTCGCCATGAATTGTGGCTCCCCCGCCACGGCTTCGACAAATTGATGTAAGAAGTCTTGTTACGCATTTGCAGCGTTCGTTAAACCTTGTAGAAGGGATAAACGGATCCAGCAGGGGCGCGTTCGTTACGCGTCAGTTGCGAGAGCCCGCGCCGCGCTCTAGGGCGGCGGAAGTTGCGACAAGGACAAAGGTTACATGCTGTCGACCAGAGCCATTTCGATACGTCGTTCTTTCGTGGTCGCGTTTCTAGTCGCTTTTGTCGGCTCCGTCGCACTTGCATCGACCTCGGACATTGAGGTTGTTGGCGGCTCGCATGGCGACGCCGACGTGATCCGCTCTTATTTCGCGGGAACGAGCGACGCGGAAGTTCAGGCGGGCCTGGAAGCGCTCCGCACCAGCGGACGTTTCACCAATGTCAGCGTCAGCCGTAGCGGCGGCCGCGTGATCGTGCATGTTTCAGAGGGCAATCTGATCAATCGCGTCGCCTTCGAGGGCAACAGCAAGGTCAAGACGGACACGTTGCAGACCGAAATCCGCACAAAGGCTCATGGTTCGTTCAATCCGCAGGTCGCCGATCAGGACGTGGCCCGGATGACCGAAATCTACAAGCGTTCGGGCCGCGCCGCGGCGAAGGTTTCCTATCGCACCGTCCAGTTGCCGAACGGCAAGATCGACGTCGTCTTCTCGATTGAAGAAGGCGACAAGACCGGCATCAAGGAAATCAAGTTCATCGGAAATGAGGTCTATTCCACGAGCCGTCTCGTCGGCTTGATGGAGACGACCGAGATGAACTTCCTGTCCTTCATCAAGACGAGCGATGTCTATGATCCGGACCGGATAGCCACCGATCTCGAACTGGTTCGCCGGTTTTATCTGAAGAACGGCTACGCCGACTTCCACGTCGTGAATTCGGAAGCGAACTTCGACGCGGCGCAGGGCGGATACATCCTCGCCATCACGGTCCAGGAAGGACCGCAATACCGCATTTCCACCGTGGACGTTGAGTCTCATCTTCCCGATATCGACCCCGAATCTCTTCGGCCGCTGGTGAAGCTTGCTCCCGGCGACGTCTATAACGGCGACGCGGTTGAAAAGACCGTCGACGTGCTGACGCGCGAGATCGCGCGCAAGGGCTATGCCTTCACGCAGGCCCGTCCTCGCGGCCAGCGCAATCCGGCGGACAGGACCGTGGCGATCAGATTCGTCATCGACGAAGGTCCGCGCGTCTATGTCGAGAGAATCAATATTCGCGGCAACAACAAGACGCGCGAATATGTGATCCGCCGCGAGTTCGATATTGGAGAGGGCGACGCCTACAACCGGGTTCTGATTGACCGCGCCGAGCGTCATCTGAATGGTCTTGGCTACTTCAAAAAGGTCAAGATCAGCAACGAGCCGGGATCATCGCCCGATCGCGTGATCGTCAATGTCGAGGTTGAAGAACAGCCCACAGGCAGCTTCAACGTCTCTGGCGGCTATTCGACGACGGAAGGCTTCCTTGGCGAAGTTTCTGTCGCCGACAGCAACTTCATGGGTCGCGGCGAGGCGGTGCGTCTTTCAGTGAACGAAGGGCAATATTCGCGCGGCGTCAATTTCAGCTTCACCGAGCCCTATTTCCTCGATCAGCGCATGTCGGCAGGCTTCGACCTGTTCGCGAAGAAGCAAGACGCATGGAACTGGTCTTACTATAGCACCACGTCTTTTGGCGGCACCTTGCGCCTGGGCGTGCCGATCACCGAGGAACTCAGCCTCCAGCCGCATTACTCGATCTACAGCACGACGATCTCGATACCCAACACCACGCAGAAGCCATACGACGACTGTCAAAACCCGATCCCGTTCTACACGCCGGGATTCGGCTATTGGCTCGCGCCAACGCCGAGCAGCCTGAACGTGTTGTATAACTGTCTGAGCAACGGCGAGGCGTCGCTCGCCATCAAGCAGTCGCAAGGCTCGCTCATCACCTCGTTGGCCGGCTATACGCTCTCCTACAACAGCCTGGACAATTTCAAAAACCCCCGGAACGGTCTCACCACGCACGTGACGCAGGACTTCGCTGGATTGGGCGGCGACGCGCGCTATGTGCGCTCGACCGGCGAATTCCGCTATTATTATGAATTCCCTTTCCTGAGCAACATCGTCGGCATTGGTCGCTTGCAAGGCGGCAATCTGCTGCCGCTCGCGGGCTATAATCTTCGCGTGTTCGACAACTTCAACCTGGGTCCGACGCTGGTTCGCGGCTTCGCGCCGGGCGGCCTTGGTCCGCGCGACGTGTCCAACTGGACCAGCACGGTGGGCAACTCGATCGGCGGCACCAATTATGTTGGCGGCACCGTGGAAGTTCAGTTCCCGATCTGGGGCCTGCCGAAGGACATTGGCCTGCGCGGCGCGCTATTCAGCGACGCGGGTTCGCTTTGGGATTACAGAGGACCGACCAACTTCAGCAAATATCTCTATGGCGTTCCCAATCTGCCCTGCGTCTATCCCTACACGCCGCCTAACTATGGCCAGGGCAGTTGTATGATCGTCTCCGGGCAGGAGTTCAGATTGCGCTCGTCGGTCGGCGCCGGCCTGCTCTGGCAGTCCCCGCTTGGTCCTATCCGCTTCGACTATGCGGTCGCGACATCGAAGGGACCCTTCGACGTCACCCAGCGCTTCCGCTTTACTGGCGGCACCAGCTTCTGACGCCTTCGACAACGCCGGGATAGCCAACTATCCCGGCGGTTTCATTTTCATCGTCGGCGGTTTCAGCGCGAGCGCCAAGAGCTGTTCAGATCGCCATGCGACTCCCTTGAAGATATAATTGGCTGGATATTTCACGCCTTTGAACACGCTGTAGGCTAGCGCAGCCTCATTGCGCGTCTTGCGCGAAGGCTGGATTGCTGTCATCCAGTGCCGCGAAATCCACCATGCGTGAAGAGTGGCGGCGAGGCGGACACCGTGACCAGCGTCGGCTTTTTCGAATCTCCGGGCGGCATGCCCCTCGCCGATATAGCGGCCTTGACTGGCGCGAACGTCGGCGCGGACGAAGCCAGGCTTGCCGTCGTAATTGCCGGCGTGGCTTCGCTGGAGGACGCTCGCCCCGGCGATCTGACCTTTTACGACAACGCCCGCTATGCAAAGGCGCTGGCGCTGTGTCGAGCATCGGCTTGCTTCGTGAAGGCGTCCGACATTGAATTGCTGCCCGCCGGCGTGATCGGCCTGATCGTGGCGAAGCCGCAACTGGCCATGACGCTGGCGATGAGCCGCCTTTTCCCCGACGCGCTGAAGCCCGTCTCCCTTTTTGCCGCCTCGGGGGTGTCCCCCGGCGCAATCGTGCATCCGCAGGCGCGCATGGAGGCGGGCGTGACGGTGGATCCCGGCGCCTCCATCGGTCCCTTCGCGGAAATCGGCGCCGGCACGATCATTGGACCCCATGCGGTGATTGGCCCGCATGTGCGGATCGGGCGCGGATGCCACATCGGCGCCCAGGTCAGCATCACGCACGCCTTCATTGGCGACCGGGTGATCATTCACCCCGGCGCGAGGCTAGGGCAGGACGGCTTCGGCTTTTCGCTGTCCGCGAAGGGCCATTTGAAGACGCCGCAGCTGGGGCGCGTCATCATTCAGGATGATGTGGAGATCGGCGCCAACACAACCATCGACCGGGGTGCGCTTCGGGACACGATAATCGGCGAAGGCGCCAAGATCGACAATCTCGTGCAAATTGCTCACAACGTCACAGTTGGAAGGGGCTGCGTTATCGCCGCCCAGACCGGCGTTGCTGGATCGAGCGAGATAGGAGATTTCGCGCAGCTCGGCGGACAATCGGCGATTGGCGGGCATCTGTCGATCGGCGACGGCGCCGGGATAGCGGCAAAATCGGGCGTGATGCGCAATGTTCCCGCCTTCGCGCGCTACGGCGGAGCGCCTGCGAGGCCCATTCGCTGGTTCCTGCGGGGCGAGGCGTTGCTGGAGCGACTGAGCCGCAGGAAGTCGAACAAGAGAAACGACCAAATATAAGAGCGAGGACGCAATGAACGTCTCGCGCGAAGGGAGAAGAAAATGAATGACGCCGCCGCGGCCGCCACGGTCGAAACCCTGGATGTCCTGCGCATCCTCGATTACCTGCCGCATCGCTATCCCTTCCTGTTGATTGATCGCGTCATTGAAATTCGTGGCGACGAATTCGGAATCGGCATCAAGAACGTGACCATCAACGAGCCGCAGTTTCAGGGACATTTTCCGCAGGCGCCGGTGATGCCGGGCGTGCTGATGATCGAGGCGATGGCGCAGACGGCAGGCGTGATCGCCATGCACGCCAACAGGGCGACGCCGCGGCCCAAGACCGTGTATTTCGTCACCATCGACAAGGCGAAGTTCCGCAAGCCGGTGGGGCCGGGCGACCGCCTCGAATTTCACATGACCAAGACGGCGAACAGGCGCAACATATACTGGTATGACGGGCGCGCGATGGTCGACGGCGCGCTGGTATGCGAGGCGCAGATCAGCGCCATGGTCGGGGTCTGACGTTTCAGTGCGAGCTTTTCCGGTCTCGCCAGCCAGAGGTGGACCAGACATTTGAGCACGCGCGTGCATCCTTCCGCGGTCATCGACGCGGGCGCTCGCATCGGCGCCAATGTCGTCATAGGCCCGTTCTGCAGCATCGGGCGGGAGGTCGAGCTTTGCGACGGCGTTGAGCTCACGTCGCATGTCGTCGTTGCGGGCAGGACGCGCATCGGCCCGCGAACGCAGGTTTTCCCCTTTGCGTCGATCGGCGCCCCAGCGCAGGACTTGAAGGCGCGTGGAGACGAGGGTCGGCTGTTGGTCGGCGCCGATTGCATCATTCGCGAGGGCGTCACGGTGAACGCTGGCACCATCGCGGGCGGCGTCGAGACGCATGTCGGCGATCATTGCGCGTTGCTCGCCTATTCCCATGTCGCGCACGACTGCCGCCTGGGGGAGGGCGTCGTTCTTTCAAACAACGTGCTTCTCGGCGGTCATGTCGAAATAGGCGATCATGTGATGATTGGCGGCGCCAGCGCCGTGCATCAGCACACGCGCATCGGCGCCCATGCTTTCATCGCGGGGCTGGCGGGCGTCGAGGGCGACGTGCCGCCTTTCGCGCTGGCGGGCGGCAATCGGGCGCATTTGTTTGGGCTCAATCTCGTTGGTCTGCGGCGCCGGGGCTTTTCGGCGGAGCGCATTGCGCGGTTGAAGAACGCCTTTCGGATTTTGTTTTCGCGCGGCGAGGAGTTCGATGCGCGATCTCTCGCCGAGCGCGTCGAGAGTCTGGCCGCGCATCATGAAGGCGATCCCGATTTGCGCATTCTTGTCGATTTCCTGCGCGCGCCCTCAAACCGCCCGCTCTGCGCGCCGCGAGCAGGCAAGGCGCAAGCGCCGTGACGCGCATATTCCTTGTCGCGGGCGAAGCGTCCGGCGATCATCTTGGCGCGCTGCTGATGCGCGCGTTGCGCGCCGCTGATCGCGACGTGGAGATCGCGGGCGTGGGCGGCGAGGAAATGGCGCGCGAGGGACTGTCGAGCCTTTTTCCCTCTTCCGATCTCGCCGTCATGGGCTTGCTTCCCGTTCTGGCGCGGCTGCCGCGTCTCGTCGCGCGCATCAATGAAACTGCCCGGGCGATCGTTGACGAACCGCCCGATTGTCTTGTGTTGATAGACGCGCAGGATTTTACGCATCGTGTCGCCCGCCGGGTGAGGAAGCTGGCGCCGCAAATTCCGATCATCCGCTATGTGAGCCCCAGTGTCTGGGCGTGGCGTCCGGGGCGGGCGCGGGCGATGCGAGCCTGTATCGACCATGTTCTGGCCGTTCTCCCCTTCGAACCGGAGGCGCTGGCGCGGCTGGGCGGACCGCCTTGCGACTATGTCGGTCATCCGCTGATCGAACATCTCGACGCGCTTACAGCGCGACCCGGAGAGCAAAGCCCCGACGGCCCGTTGCTGATCCTGCCGGGGTCGCGTCATGCCGAGGTGCGGCGCATGATGCCGGTTTACGGCGCGGCGGCGGCGCTGCTCGCGCGCGCGCGCCCCGGTCTCGAAATGGCGATGCCGGTCGTGCCGCATGTCGAAGCGGCGGTGCGCGAGGAGCTCGCGCGATGGCGGGTTAAACCCCGGTTGCTCGCCCAAAGCGAGAAATTTCCTGCTTTTCGGCGTGCGCGCGCCGCGCTCGTCACATCTGGCGTCGCTACTCTGGAGCTTGCTCTGGCTGGCGTTCCGATGACGGTCGCCTACAAGGTTTCGCCTCTGGAAAGCCGGCTGAAGTTTCTCGTGAGCGTCGATTCAATCGTCTTGCCCAATCTGATCGTTGGGGCGCGTCCCGTCCCGGAGTTTTTTCAGGGCGAGGCCACGCCGGGGGCTCTTGCCGAGAGCGTCACGCAATGCCTCAATGAAACGCCGGTCCGGGCGGCGCAGCTTGCCGCATTTGGCGACTTGCGCGCCAGGATTCTGGCGAAAGGCGCCGCGCCAAGCGCCCGCGCGGCGGGGATAATTCTGGAATATGCCTCACGCGGCCAAACGTCGCGGCGGCGAATAAGGGAGGAATAGGCTTGGCGCCGACGAATTTTGAATTATTCTAAGTAGCGACGCTTTCACCTGCCGCGCGGCGGACGGCGAGCGTTTTTCGGCAAAGATTTCACTAGGGAGCAAAAGGCTATGGCTACGCTCAAGGGCAGCAAGACGGAATCGAATTTGAAGGCGGCCTTCGCCGGCGAATCGCAGGCTAACCGTCGTTACCTGTATTTCGCTCAAAAGGCCGACGTTGAGGGCTATAACGACGTCGCCGCCGTGTTCCGCTCCACCGCGGAAGGCGAGACCGGCCACGCGCACGGCCATCTCGAATTTCTTGAGACGGTTGGAGATCCGGCCACCGGCCTGCCGATCGGCAAGACCTCCGACAATCTGAAGGCCGCCGTCGCTGGCGAGACCCATGAATATACGGATATGTATCCGGGCATGGCGCGCTCCGCTCGCGAAGAGGGCTTCGAGGAAATCGCCGAATGGTTCGAGACGCTGGCCAAGGCCGAGCGTTCGCACGCCGGTCGCTTCCAGCGCTCGCTCGACGAACTGAAGTAAACTCCGCCGACCCTCCTCCCGATTGCGGGGGGAGGGCGCGCTCCGCCACGAGGCGGCCTTGGCTCCATATAGTGGCACTATCCGTCTCGCGCCTCGCGCGCGAGAACATGAGACGTAACTCAAAAATCGCAGGACCGATATGCGGGAAGGCAGCCTGGAAGCCCCGACGCGGCATCCGATTGATTGGCAAAGCGCGGATTTCTACGACGAAGCCAAGCTCGACGCCGAGATGCGGCGCGTGTTCGACATTTGTCACACCTGCCGCCGCTGCTTCAACCTTTGCGACAGTTTCCCGCGCCTGTTCGATCTCGTCGACAATTCGAAGAGCGGCGAACTCGATACTGTCGACAGCAAGGATTTCAAGCCGGTCGTCGACGCATGCACGCTTTGCGACATGTGCTTCATGACCAAATGCCCCTATGTGCCGCCGCATGAATTCAATATCGACTTCCCGCATCTGCTGCTGCGCCATCGCGCCGTCGAGGCGTCGAAGGATGGCGTGAGCTTCAAGGACCGCGCGCTGGCGCAAACGGATTTCGACGGCGAGGTTGCGACTAGAATATCCGGCCTCGCCAATTGGGCGACGAACATCGGCAACAAGACCGCGCGCCGCGTCATGAGCAGCCTGTTCGGGATCAATCCCGAGGCGGCTTTGCCGAAATATGCCAGCAAGACGCTGGAAACGGAAGCTAAGGACAACCCTCCGCCGCGCGCCGCCGACGCCCCCGCGAAGGCCCGCAAGGCCGTGATCTACGCCACCTGCTACGGCGACTACAACGACACGTCGATCGGCAAGGCGGCGCTCGCCGTGCTCGCCAAAAACGGCGTCGAGACGAAAGTGCTGCACCCGCATTGCTGCGGCATGCCCAAACTCGAACAAGGCTTGATCGGCGAGGTCGCCGATGCGGCGAAACTCGTCGCAGCCGCCTTTGCGCCCTATATCTTGGAGGGCTACGACATTGTGGCGCTGGTGCCGTCCTGCGCATTGATGCTCAAATTCGAATGGCCCCTGATCCTGCCGCATGACGAAAGCGTGAAGCGTCTCGCCGCCGCGACTTTCGACCTGTCCGAATATGTCGTCGACATTTCGCGCAAGGAAGGACTGGCCGAGGGCGTCAAGCCGATCGAAGGCGGCGTCGCTTTCCATGTCTCCTGTCACTCGCGCGCGCAGAACATGGGGCAGAAGGGCGCGGATCTCCTGCGCCTCGTGCCGGATGTCGACCTGACCGTGATCGAGCGCTGCTCCGGCCATGGCGGCGCCTGGGGCTGCAAGGGCGCCAATTTCGACACGGCGCTCAAGGTCGGCAAGCCCGCCGCGCGGCAGATCGCGGGCTCGGGCAAGAAATACATGGTTTCGGAGTGCCCGCTCGCCGGGATGCATCTGGCTCAGGGCGTCGAGCGATTAGGCGGCGAAGAGCCAAAGCCCGAACTGATCGCGCATCCGATCGAATTGCTGGCCCGCGCCTATGGCGAGGCGGAGTAGGGGCGGGGCCTCTCGGCCTTGCGAACGGGGGCGTTGGAGCAAGAAATGTCAAAGAGCCATGAACTGACCGCCGCCGATATTCTCCCCTGGGCCGAATACGCCAAGGACCGGATGGAGCATCGCCGCCGCGTCAGCGCGATGAAGCGCAACCGCCGCATCGAGGTCGGTCCGCATGTCACATTCTATTTCGAGAATTTCGACACCATGTGGCTGCAGGTGCAGGAGATGCTGCATATCGAGAAGGGCGGCGCCGAACAGCTCAAGGACGAGCTCGAAGCCTATAATCCGCTGATCCCCAAGGGGCATGAGCTGGTCGCGACCTTCATGATCGAGATCGATGATCCGCTGCGACGCGCCCGAGTGCTGGCGGGCCTTGGCGGCATCGAGGAGACGGCCTTTTTTCAGCTCGGCGGCGAGAAAATCCCGGCGCTACCGGAGGCGGATCAGGATCGCACCAGCGCCGAGGGCAAGGCCAGCTCGGTGCAATTCGTGCATTTCCCCTTCACCGAAGCCCAGATCGCCGCCTTCCGCCAGCCAGGCGCACAGGTGATCCTGGGCTTCTCGCATCCCGCCTACAGCCACATGGCCGTCGTGCAGGAGGCGGTGCGCGCGGAGCTTGCAGGGGATTTCGCTAATTGATGGGGTCGATCTCCCCGCGACGCCACGCGCTCTTTTCGTTGCGTCTCAGGCATGGTAAGCGCATGGCCTCACTCATGCGCGTCACAGGACCGGCGGCGTCATAAAGCGTCTGAAAAAGCCGGAAGAAGCACAGGTTTCGCGCCCTTTGGCATAAGAGGAAAATAATGAGCCAGTCCGGTTTCTTCACAACCCCGCTCGCGCAATCCGATCCGGAACTCAACAAGGCGATTGAACTCGAACTTGGCCGCCAGCGCCATGAGATCGAGCTGATCGCGTCCGAGAACATCGTTTCGCGCGCCGTGATGGAGGCCCAAGGCTCGGTTCTGACCAACAAATACGCCGAGGGCTATCCGGGCAAGCGCTATTACGGCGGCTGCCAATTCGTGGATATCGCCGAGAACCTCGCCATCGACCGCGCCAAGCAGCTTTTCGGCTGCGGCTTCGCCAATGTGCAGCCCAATTCGGGCAGCCAGGCCAACCAGGCGGTGTTCCTCGCGCTCGCCACGCCGGGCGACACCTTCATGGGCCTCGACCTTGCCGCTGGCGGCCATCTGACGCATGGCTCGCCGGTGAATCTTTCCGGCAAGTGGTTCAAGCCTGTTCCCTACACAGTGCGCAAGGATGACAACCGCATCGACATGGAGCAGGTCGCCGCTCTCGCCAAGGAGCACAAGCCGAAGATCATCATCGCGGGCGGCTCCGGCTATTCGCGCATTTGGGACTTCGAGGCCTTCCGCAAGATCGCGGACAGCGTCGGCGCCTATTTCATGGTCGACATGGCGCATTTCGCCGGCCTCGTCGCCGCCGGCCTGCATCCCTCGCCGTTCCCGCACGCCCATGTCGTCACCACCACCACGCACAAGACGCTGCGCGGCCCGCGCGGCGGTCTGGTGCTGACCAATGACGAGGACATCGCCAAGAAGATCAATTCGGCGGTGTTCCCCGGCCTGCAGGGCGGTCCGCTGATGCATGTCATCGCCGGCAAGGCCGTGGCTTTCGGCGAGGCGTTGAAGCCTGAGTTCAAGGCGTATCAGCAGCAGGTCAAGGACAACGCCCGAGTGCTTGCCGAGACGCTTGTCGCGGGCGGCTTCGCCATCGTTTCCGGCGGCACGGAAAACCACCTCATGCTCGTCGATCTTCGTCCCAAGAAGATCACGGGCAAGGCGGCGGAAGCAGCATTGGGCCGCGCCCACATCACCTGCAACAAGAATGGCATTCCCTTCGACCCCGAGAAGCCCTTCGTCACCTCCGGCATTCGCCTCGGCTCGCCGGCGGCGACCTCGCGCGGCTTCGGCGCGGCGGAGTTCAAGCAGGTCGGCGGCTTCATCGTGGAAGTCCTCGACGGCCTCGCCGCCAAGGGTGAAGAAGGCAACGCCGCGAATGAAGCGGCCGTGAAGGAAAAGGTTCACGCGCTGACCGCGAAGTTCCCGATCTACTAAGAGGCTTCAACGCCCTTCACGCGCCCCCTCTCCCGTTCCGGGGAGAGGGGGCGTCTTTATAAAGGCCAGAGAGATGCGCTGTCCTTATTGCAGCTCCTCCGACACGCAGGTGAAGGACTCGCGCCCCGCCGAGGACAACTCCTGCATTCGGCGGCGCCGTGTCTGCCCCGTTTGCGGTGGAAGGTTCACCACCTTCGAGCGCGTGCAGCTGCGCGAACTCGTCGTCATCAAGAAATCGGGGCGGCGCGCGCCCTTCGACCGCGACAAGCTGATGCGCTCGCTTGAAGTCGCTCTGCGCAAGCGCCCGGTCGATCCCGAGCGCGTCGAGCAGATGGTCAATGGCGTCGTGCGCCAGCTGGAGAGCTCCGGCGATCCGGAAGTCGATAGCACCCAGATCGGCGAACTCGTGATCGAAGGGCTGCGCTCGCTCGATCCCGTCGCTTACGTGCGCTTCGCCTCGGTCTATCGCGATTTTCGCGAGGCGAAGGACTTCAACACGCTCATCGACGAACTCGTCGCGGGCGGCGGCGATGCGCCGGACGAATCCGACGAGGCTTCGTCCGAAGACAAGGCGTCAGCGGACAAGGCGCCGGAACGGGCATGATCGATTTGTATAGAGACGAAACCTATATGACGGCGGCGCTGGCGCTTGGACGCCGCAACTTGGGCCGCGCCGCGCCCAATCCGGCGGTTGGCGCGCTGGTCGTGCGCGATGGCGTCATCGTCGGGCGAGGCTTCACCGGGATCAGCGGACGGCCGCACGCCGAGACAATGGCGCTCGCCGAGGCGGGCGAGGCGGCGCGCGGCGCGACTCTTTACGCGACGCTGGAGCCCTGTTCCCATCACGGCGAGACGCCGCCCTGCGTTGACGCGATCACCGCCCGTGGCGTCGCGCGCGTCGTCACCGGCATGGACGATCCCGATCCGCGCGTCGCCGGGCGAGGCCATGCGCTGCTTCGCGCGGCTGGAATCGAGGTCGCGACCCATGTGCTGGAGGGCGAGGCCAGACGCGACCATCTCGGCCATACGCTTCGCGTGACGCAGGGCCGCCCGATGGTGACGCTCAAACTCGCGCAGACGCCCGACGGCTACGCCGCCGGCGCGACGCATGACCAGCGCCTGCACATCACCGGGCCGCTCGCCAACTCCTATACCCACATGCAGCGCGCGCTGCACGACGCGGTCATGGTCGGCGCCGGCACCGCGCGGGAAGACGATCCGCTGATGACCATTCGCCTGCCGGGGATGGAGGACGAGAAGCGATTGCGTGTCGTGCTCGACTCGCGGCTTTCGCTTTCGCCGGGATCGCGCCTCGCCACGACGGCGCGCGAGATTCCGACGCTGCTGGTCGTGGGGCAGAGCGTGGCGATGAACGAGATAGAGAAATTCATCGCCGCGACGGGTGCCGAGATCCTGCGCGTGCGCACTGATTTGCTGGGACGCGTGGCTCTCGACGCCGCGCTGACGGAGCTTGGGCGGCGAGGCGTGACGCGCGTGTTTTGCGAGGGAGGCCCGCGCGTCGCCGAAAGCCTCATCACCGGCGGCCTCGCGGACGAGGTGATCGTGCATACGGGCGCGAAGCCCTTTGGCGGCTCCGGGCGTCTCGCATTGCGTCCGGCCGCGCGCGCGGTGCTTGAGGACGAGCGGCTCTATCGCCTCGCCGAGACCGCGCAATTCGGGCCCGACGCAATGGTCCGGCGAGAGAGGGCGGCCTGATGTTCACGGGCATCATCACCGATATGGGCGAGGTCGTTTCCGTCGAGGAGCGCGGCGCCTTGCGGCGTCTGCGCATCGCCTGTTCCTATCCGGCCGAGAGCATCGCGCTTGGCGCATCCATCGCCTGTTCCGGCCCGTGCCTGACCGTGGTTGCGGCGGCAGGTGAGGGCGAACGGACATATTTCGAGATCGACGCGGCCGCGGAGACTCTCGCCCGCACCACGGCCGCGCAGTGGCGCGTCGGGACGAAGATCAATCTCGAACGCGCGCTGAAGATCGGCGACGAACTCGGCGGCCATATCGTCACCGGCCATGTCGACGGGATGGCGAAGATCGTCTCGCGCGACGACTTTGACGGGATGGCGCGTTTCATGATCGAGGCGCCGCATGAGCTTGCGCGCTTCATCGCGCCGAAGGGCTCGGTGACGCTGGACGGGGTTTCTCTGACCGTGAACGAGGTCGAGGGCGACCAATTCTCGGTGCTCATCATCCCGCATACGCTCGCCGTGACGACGATCGGCGCGCGCAAGGCGGCGGATTTCTTCAACCTCGAAGTCGATCTTATGGCGCGCTATGCGGCGAGATTGACGCAGGCGGGTTAATCAAGCAAGCCGCTACTGCTTCCCCTCATCTCCCATAGGATGCAGGTCGCGCACCATCGCGCGCATGCGCTCGTCGAGGACATGGGTGTAGATCTGCGTCGTCGAAATATCCGCGTGTCCCAGCAGCTCCTGCACGACGCGCAGATCGGCGCCGTTCTGCAAGAGATGGCTGGCGAAGGCGTGGCGCAGCGCATGGGGGTGAATGTCGCTCGCGGCGATGCCTGCGGCCACGGCGGCGGTCTTCAGGTCGCGCGCGAAAGCCTGTCGCGTCATATGACCGCTGTCGCTGTCGGAGGGAAACAGGAAGGGCGTCGCGGCGAGAGCCGGGCTCTTGGCCTCCAGCAGCGCGCGATAGGCGGCGATGGCCTGTTTGGCGTGCGTCGTCAGCGGCACAATTCTCTCGCGCCCGCCCTTGCCCTTGATCGCGATGAAGGGATCGCGCGCCCGCGCCGCGCTCTTTGGCAGCGATACAAGCTCGCTGACGCGCAGGCCGGTAGCGTAAAGCGTCTCCAGCAGCGCATACATGCGCGCCGCGCGCATGCGCTCGCCGAGCGGGCGCTTCTCGTCTTCGAGTCCTTCCTTCGTGACGCGCAACAGTCCGTCGATCTCGGCCATCGACAAGACGCCCGGTGCGCTTCTGACGCGGCGCGGCCCGTCCAGCGAGGCGGCGGGATCATCCGTGCGATGGCGGTCGACATAGAGAAACTTGTGAAACTGTCGTAGCGCCGAAATGCGCCTGGCGACCGTCGCGTTGGACAGGCCGCGCGCGCCGAGCGCGGCAATATAGTCGCGCAGGCTGTCCGTGCTCGCGGACGCGGGCTCTTTCCCGGAGCGCGCGAGATAGTCGATGTAGTCGGAGAGGTCGCGCCGGTACGCGTCCTGCGTGTTGCGGGCGGCGCCGCGCTCGGCGGCGAGCATGTCCAGGAAACAATCTAGCTGGCGGAGTGCGCGGGGCTGAGCGTTCACTTTGCGCTCTCCCTGGAGCCTATTTGTTCAATCGCGCCGGAGAAATCGTTTGCGTCATCTCGCGCGGCTGCGGCGTCACGAAGGTGACGAGGGCCAGCATGGCTCCATAGCCTAGCGCCGCCAGAACGGCCAAGGTAATCAGGAAACGAATGAGGCTTGGCAAGGGATTGGCCTCTGCGGATAAAAAGGTGGCTACGCATCTGCTATCGCCCGAAGCCGCCGCAATTGCAACATCCTCGCCACCGTTGGGGCTGCTCTATTTTGAAGCCGGCGCTTTTGGAGCCGGCTTCGCCCGGAGCCCGCCGTAGGACGGGGATCAGCGCACCACGACGCGCGTGCCGACTCTTACGCGCTCATAGAGATCGGTCACATCCTCGTTCATCATGCGAATGCAGCCCGAGGAGACGTTCTGGCCGATGGTGTAGGGCTCGTTGGTTCCGTGGATGCGATACAGCGACGATCCGAGATACAAGGCGCGGGCGCCCAGCGGATTCTCGGGGCCGCCCGGCATGAAGCGCGGCAGGTCTGGGCGGCGCGCCAGCATTTCGGAGGGGGGAGTCCAGTCCGGCCATTCGGCCTTGCGGCTGATCGTCTTGACGCCCGACCATTCGAAGCCGGGACGCCCGACGCCGATGCCATAGCGGATGGCCCGGCCCGGAGCCTTTACGTAATAGAGATATTTGCTGTTGGTATCGACGACGATCGAGCCCGTCTCGGCGCCGGAATATTCGACCTCCGCACGCAGATAGGCGGGGTCGACCTCGCGGCGCAGGTTAATCTGCTGCCCATTCGAGGCTGCGGCCCGCTGGCGGGAGGGATCCGCGTATTGCTGCTGACGATAGCCGCCTCGCGCGCCGGGATCGCCCTGGGTGACCAGCATTTCCAGGAAGCCGCCGCCCAGCGGCCCCTGGTTGGCGGCCGGAACAATCTGGTCCGATCCGGGAGAGGGGCCGTTGCCATGCAGGATTATTGGGCCGGCCTGAGCTCCGCTCGCCAAAGCCGCCGACAGAGCGGCGGCCGCGACGGCGCCACGGAGGGCAGAGAAAAAACGCTTGTGAAACATGGACGCACACCGTTCTCGTAACGCGCCGCGAAAAACGCGCTGGCGTCGCTCTTGATGATGCGCAAGAGCATAGCCCGTAAATTTTTATCGTAAATGTAAAGCATTCGCCGTGGTTATTGATTTGAAAACGCGAGTTCTGCTTGGTGACTTCTTTGCGAATATTTATCGTGAATAGAGCGTTACGGCGTTTTGGTTAATGAAATCGTCAAGTGGCCTGGGCGGGGCGGAAGCTGGAAATCGGCCCCGACGTTAGTGGTTCAAATCCGAGGCTTCGAACCCTATTTGAGTTTCGGGGCGGGGAAGGCGTCAACTTCGGCAATGCGCCACAAGCTGTCGTTCTCGCGTCGCCGTAGGTTGCGACAATTCGTGGTTTGACCCAGAGCTCACCGCCGCCTTACTCTTCATTCATGGAAGGACGGCGAACCTTCGAGAAATTCTCGTTATTCGGTGGCCCGCTGCACCGGATGGGTGAACGTTTGGGCTTCGTCCGGGGTGGGAGGAGTGCGATTGCTCTCGGGCTGGCGCTGGGCTTGCTGTCATGGTCAATCCTGTGCGGGTTGGCGCTGATCGAACGGCGTCGGATACAAGTTTTTTTCACTCCCCGTGATCGCCGCGCATGTTCGCCTACTGTTAGTCATTCCGCTGTTGTTCCTCTGCAAATCCTTATTGGATACTCGGTTGAGGGAGTTTGTCAGCCTGATTGTCCGTTCGGGCGTCGTGCCCACGAATGGGCTGCCGGCGCTGGAAACCGAAATCACGCGGACCAATCGGTGGCGAGACTCCTGGTTTCCGGAAGCAATGTGCCTCCTTGCAACTGTGCTGCTGACATTGTTCGCCGCACATTTGCGCCTGTCTGGAAAAACAATAGGGTCCGACCTGGGCCGCGCCATAGACGAGTTTCACTTGGCTGGTTTGTGGTATTGGATCATTTGTCTGCCACTCGTACGCTTCCTTGGTTTTCGCTGGCTCTGGCGGGTTGCGCTTTGGTGGTGTTTCCTCTGGCGCGTGGCAAGATCGGAACTTCACCTTGTGCCGACTCATCCAGATGGCGCCGCCGGGCTTGGATATCTTGAAGTTGTGCAGACCTATTTCACGCCGTTGGTCATGGCGATCTCGGCGGTCATGTCCGCATCGTTCGCCGAGGAAATTTCCTCGGGCATCTCCGTCTTCGAGGCGATCTACCCTGCACTTGCGACCACTCTCATCATGGACTTGGCGCTGGTGCTTTTGCCCCCGTGCTTTTTCACATTGAAACTTAGGAATTGCCAAGAGAAGGGTATCAGCGGCTATTCAGTGTTGGCGGCGCAATACGTTAACGACTTCGAAAAAAAATGGCTGAATGCGTCCAGCGTCCAGGCGGAGCCTTTGTTGGGCACACCTGATTTGCAGTCGCTAGCCGATTTGTCGAACAGCGTTGCAATCGTGCGCAATATGCGCCTGATTCCGGTAAGCGCACGCCTATTAATGACTGTCACGGTCGCTGCGCTTCTGCCAATGATTCCCCTATTTCTGTTCAAATATCACATTGCGGAGTTGCTCCAACGGGTCATTGCCAAATTGGCTGGCCTATGATCCTTAGGATGACGTGAAACGCAGGTGAAAACATTCGGATCGGCTAGCCTAGAACTTCGTCTGCAGGCGCAACGCCATGTAAGTCTCGCGATTTCTGGCCGGGTTCCACGGATCGATCAATTGCAGATCGGCGGAAAGCCGCAGCCAGCGCGTGATCGCGAAGTTGTAGAAAGTCTCCACGCCGCCCTCGCCACGTCTTCTCACGTCGAGCGCCTCCAATGCGCTGAGCAGCGGCTGCGTCAGCCCGTAATGGAAGAAGCCCGCGCCCCAGCGGTCGTCCTCGCGCCCGTCGATCAGATTATTGCCCGCAAGGCCCGCGAGCATGCTCCATCTGACCGGGTTGGGATTGCCGTCGGAGAGCGTTCCGAGCCCGAACAATCCCCAGCCGACGGAGGGCTTCTCCGCGTTTTGCACGAGGTTCTGCTGCACGGCGTAGGAGGTGAACCAATATCCCTTCTTCGTCGTGATCGCGCCAGCGGCGAGCGGCGGGCGCGGCCCGGCCACGTCGTCGAGATCGACGCCGCGCGCGTCGCTGTAGGCGGCGCGGAAGCTCTGGTAGCCGCGCAGGCCCGCGATCTCCGTCGGAATGGTGGCCGCGCCGCCGACCGCGACGCCCTTGTCGAAGGGATGCTCGATCACTTGCGGATTCTGCGCGCTGCGCGGATCGACGACAACGAGAGTCAGGATCACGGGCGCGGTCTTCAGCGTCACCGCGCCGCCGATGAGGTAAGGCGCGGAGACGACGACGCGATCCGCCGCGCCGCCTCTCGCCGCCGTGTAGCCGACGCCGGTCGAGGGCAGGGCGAAGGCGCGGTTCATGAAAGTGTCGACGCCGCCGCCGCCGATGAGCGGCGTCTGCGAGGCGAGCGTGAGCATGTTGAACTTGCCCGCGCTCACCGAAACGTGATCGCCGAAGTCCTGAGTGACATTCACCGAAAGCGCCGAGTGATAGCCCTGCGGGTTCACATAGGCCTGCGCCGTGTTGACGGGGATGAGCGCGTAATCCCTGCGGTTGATGTCGTCGCCGAAGTAATGTTCGTATTGCGCATTGACGTGGAAGCCCGGCCACAGGCCGAGCTTCTCCGGGTCCAGCTTCAGAAAGCCGTCAACCTTGCCGCCATAGAACCATGTCTTCGTGGCGTCGCCGGCGGGCTGGCCCTGATAGAATTGCGTGACCGAAACATCGGGCGAGATTCCGACACTGCGCAATTGCTCCTTGGGGCCATCCGGCGTGTCGGTCAGCGAGGGTTGCGCGGCGAGGGAGGAGGGCGCGTCTTCCGCGCGCGCCGCGCCTGTCGATGTTGCTAATAGCGCTGTAGTAATGACCAGCACGGCCATTGGAAAAGGTCTTCTGATCACCATGCTCTCCCGACTTGCGCCCAAAGGAGACGTTTCGAGAATCATACTCCATCAGCGGCGGATTTCGAATGCAATGCAGCCGCGCAAACGAAACCATTGCGGTTATGCTTGGTCGGAGTCCTTGTAGTAGGGTCCGCGCACCGACACCGCTTATGCAGCCCAACGCCGCAGGACGAAAGACCTCGTTCGTAAGCTAACCAATGTGCTGGCGTCGACGGCTCGTGGACGGCAGGTTCAGGAAGCCGCGACACAGAGCGCACGCAATTTTCGCAATAGCGGCATTAATGGGCTCTCCCGTCTTTTTTGGACGCCCCCGAAGGGTCCGCTCAGGGTCAAAAGCAGTCAAACCCTGACCTCTCGGCCCGCTCCATGTCGTGGGAGCCAAGCGCGAGCCTTCCTCCACTAGAAATGGGATTCGGCGTCCTCCTCCTCTCGGGGGATTTCATGTCGAAACACCAGCGGCATTTGCGACAGCACGAACAGGAAGGTGAGCGGCAATATGCCGAAAACCTTGAAGTTGACCCAGGCGTCGGTCGTCAGGACGCGCCGCAGCACCTCGTTCAGTCCCGCGAGGGAGAAAAAGAAAAAGCTCCAGCGCCAGGTCAATTTGCGCCATCCGGCGTCGTCAATGTGGAAGGCCGCGTCGAAGACGGCCGGGAGCAGCAGCTTGTCGAAGTAGAGCGCCCCCAGCAAGGCGGAACCGAAGAGCGTGTAAAGGATCGTCACCTTCAGCTTGATGAAGGTTTCGTCCTGCAGCAGGAAAGTCAGCGTGCCGAAAATCAGCACGAGGATCGCGGTGACGACGGGCATCACGGGCAGGCGCCGCGTGACGATCCAGGAGACGCCGAGCGTGAAGATCACGCCGACCATCAAGGCGGCGGTGGCGGCGTAGATGCCAAATTTCTGGTTGGCGATGAAAAACAGTGCGAGCGGACCAAGCTCCAGACCCAGCTTCAGGCCGGGGCTGAGACGTTTGCCCTTGGGCGCGTCAGTGGGCTTGGCTTCCTCGAGGGCTGTTTCCTGCGTCATGAATTTGTCTCCGCCGCTGCGGTCGCGGGGTCAGAGTCCTCGGGGTCCAGCCCCGCGATAGCGCGCGCGAAGTCGCGCGCGGCGAAAGGTTCAAGGTCGTCGGCGCTTTCGCCCACGCCAACGAAGTGAATCGGCAAAGCGTATTTCTCTGCGATGGCGACGAGAATGCCGCCGCGCGCGGTGCCGTCGAGCTTCGTCATGACGAGGCCGGTGACGCCGGCAGTCTTGCCGAAAGCATCCACTTGCGCCAGCGCGTTCTGGCCGACGGTCGCGTCGAGCACCAGCAGCACCGCATGTGGAGCCTCCGAGTCCGCCTTTTTCATGACGCGAACGATCTTTTCAAGCTCGGCCATGAGTTCGGCGCGGTTCTGGAGGCGTCCCGCAGTGTCCATCAGCAGAACGTCGGCGCCCTGTTCGCGCGCGGTCTTGATCGCGTCAAAGGCGAGGCCGGCGGCGTCGGCGCCTTCCTTGCCCGCGACCACCGTCGCGCCCAGCCTTTGCCCCACACCCGCAACTGCTCCACGGCGGCGGCGCGGAAAGTGTCGCCGGCTCCTAGCACGACATTCTTGCCTTCGCCGCGCCATTTCGAGGTCAGCTTGGCGATGGTCGTGGTCTTGCCTGAGCCGTTCACGCCAACGACCAGCACCACGAAGGGATTTTTGGAGGCGTCGATTTCCAGGGGCAGGGCGACCGTGTCAAGGATGCGCTCGACTTCATGCGCCAGGATGGCGCGCACCTCGTCGGGTTCTATGTCCTTTTCATAGCGGGCGGCGCCTACCGCCTTGGTGATGCGGGAGGAGGCGGCGACGCCAAGGTCGGCGCGCAGCAGCACGTCCTCCAGCTCTTCCAGCGTCAGCGCGTCGAGCTTGCGCTTGGTGAAGACGTCGGCGATGCCTTTGCTTATGGCTTGAGACGAGCGGAACAATCCGCCAAACAGCCGCTCCCGCCAGCTGCGCCTGGGGGCGGGCGGCTCGGCGGCCGCATCCACGCCCTGCGGTTCCGGTTCAGCGGCGCCGCGACCGAAAAGACGCGCGAATATGCCCCGCTTTTCCTTCGGCCCCTCTGCGTCGTTGCTCATTGCTGTCCTCTTTGAGGGGCTGACCGGTACACCAGACTCGCCCAAAGAACCAGAGCGAGTCTCACTCGCCGCCTGGAAGGGCGCGTCCAGACAACATAGGCCGCTGCGATTGCCGCGCGTTGACGCGAATTGCTTTATATCTCAAGACGCCGTTCGCGCCAGCCGCCCTCCGATTCCTTTCAGGAAAGCCCTCCGCCTTTGCATTTCACCGTATTGACGCCACTCATCGTCGCCACGGCCCTGTTCATGGAGAATCTGGATGGCACGGTGCTGGCGACGGCGCTACCGGCCATGGCGGCTGATCTGCATGAAGACCCTGTAGCGCTCAAGCTCGCGCTGACGTCCTATCTTCTGGCGCTCGCGGTGTTCATTCCGCTCTCGGGCTGGGCGGCGGACAAGTTCGGCGCACGCAAGGTGTTCCGCGCCGCGATCCTCGTTTTCACCTTCGGGTCGATCCTTTGCGGCCTCTCCACCTCGCTCGTCGCCGTCGTTTTGTCGCGCATCGTGCAGGGGATGGGCGGGGCGATGATGGTTCCCGTGGGACGCCTTGTCATTTTGCGCACGGCGCCGCGTTCGGAGCTTGTGCGGGCGCTGGCCTGGCTCACCATCCCCGCGCTGATCGGCCCTTTGATCGGACCGCCGGTCGGGGGCTTCATCGCGACCTACTTCCACTGGCGCTATATTTTCTGGATCAATGTCCCCATTGGCGCGCTCGGCGCTTTGCTGGCGAGCATTTATATTCCTGACCTGCGGGAAGAGGACGTGGCGCCGCTCGATCTGCGCGGCGCGGCGCTCAGCGGGGTCGGGCTGTTCTGTCTGGTGTTCGGTTTCAGCATTGCCGGTGAAGACGCCGCGCCGCCCTTTGTCGCCGCCGCGCTGGCCGCCGTCGGGATCGCCGCGCTCTTCGCCTATATCCGCCATGCCCGGACGGCGCCCGCGCCCATTCTTGATCTCGGCCTGCTCAATATCCCGACTTTCCGGGCGGCGATCTATGGAGGCTTTCTATTTCGCATCGGCGTCGGGGCGATCCCGTTTCTCTTGCCGCTCATGTTGCAGACAGGCTTCCATCTGACGGCCTTTCAATCGGGGTCGCTGACCTTTATCGCGGCGGCTGGCGCAATGGCGATGAAGACGGCGGCGCAGCCCATCCTGCGCGCCTTCAGCTTTCGCCGCGTGTTGATCGTCAACGCGCTTGTGTCCTCGGTCTTTCTGATCGTCAACGCATGGTTCACGGCGCAAACGCCGCACTGGATCATCATGACGGCGCTGCTCGTGGGCGGCTTTTTCCGTTCGCTGGAGTTCACGGCGTTGAACGCCATCGGCTATGCGGAGATCGACCAGCGGGCCATGAGCCGCGCGACAAGCTTCTCTTCCGTCGGCCAGCAATTGTCGCAATCGGCGGGCGTCGCCATCGGCGCCGCCGCGCTGGAGGCGTCACGCGCGATGCGCGGCGGCGGCGCGCTGATGACAGCGGATTTCGCTCCAGCGTTTCTTGTCGTCGCGGCCGTGTCGGCGGCGTCCGTGTTTTCCTTCTGGAGGCTTGCACGAAATGCGGGCGATGAGCTTGCGGGCAGGATTGCGACGGCGGGGGACGCCTGAGCGGACGCCTCGTCAGGCGTCTCGCGCAGCGCCCCGAAACCCGGTCGCGAGCACGTAAAGCTCCGCCGAACCCGCGCGGCTCGCCGCCGGCTTGACGTGACGCACGACGGCGAAATCGCGTTTCAGGCGCGCGAGCAACTGCCCCTCCGTGCCGCCTTGCAGCACCTTGGCGACGAAGAAGCCGCCGGGCGAAAGCACTTCGCAGGCGAAGTCCGCCGCGAGATCCGCGAGCGCGACGATCTTCAGATGGTCGGTCGCCTTGTGGCCCGTGGCGTTGGCGGCCATGTCGGACATGACGCCATCGGCTTGGCCCCCGAGCATGGCCTTGATGAAATCCGGCGCGTCCTCGTCGTTGAAGTCCTTGACGGCGAATGACACGCCTGGAATGGGCTCCATGTCGAGCAAGTCGACGCCGACGACTTTCCCTTTTCCCTCGTCGACCTTCACGCGGTCGGCGGCGATCTGCGACCAGCCGCCGGGCGCGGCGCCGAGATCGACGATGCGCATGCCGGGCTTGAGGAGATGATGGCGCTCGTCCATCTCCAGCAGCTTATAGGCCGCGCGTGAGCGATAGCCCTCGCGCTTCGCGCGCGCGACATAGGGGTCGTTGAGCTGGCGCTGCAGCCAGAGCGTAGAAGACAACGAGCGTTTGCGGGCCGTCTTCACCCTGACCTTGAGCGAACGTCCGCCCGCGCGCCCGTCGCCGCCATCGGCGCCCTTTGTCATGCCAGAACCTTTTCCGCCGGCGTGAACAGCCCGTCGGCGCCGGGCTCCATCACGAGGTGGCGCTGATGGAAAGCCGCCAGCGTGGCGCGATGGCCGATCGAAACAATGGTCGTGTCCGGCAGCCGCTCGTGCAGGATCTTATATAGTTTGGCTTCAAGCTGTTCGTCGAGCGCCGAGGTCGCTTCGTCGAGAAACAGCCAGTCCGGCTTCTCCAGCAGCGCGCGCGCGATGGCGACGCGTTGCTGCTCGCCGCCGGAGAGGCGCTGGCCCCAGCCGTTTTCCTCGTCCAGCCTCGGGACGAATGACGCAAGCTGCGCCGCCTCCAGCGCCGATTTCACTTCGTCGGCCGGATATGCGTCCGCTTCGCGAGGATAGGCGATGGCGCCGCGCAGCGAGCCCATGGGGATATAGGGCCGCTGCGGCAGCAGCATTACATGCGCGCCGACCGGCGCGCTGATGACGCCCGCGCGATAAGGCCAAAGGCCGGCGATAGCGCGAAACAGCGTCGATTTTCCCGAACCGGAGGGGCCCGACAGCAAAACGGATTCGCCCTTGGCGAATGTCAGATGTCCGGCGGTCACTATGCGTCGGCCATCGGGCAAGGACAGCAGGACGCCATCAAGCGAAATGGGGGAGCCTGCCGGAGCCGACGCCAGCAGCGCCGTCTCGCGGCGCGCATCGGCCGCGTCGATGGCCTCGCCGAAGGAGGTCAAGCGGTCCAGCACCGCCTTGAAGCTGGCGAGCGAGGTGTAGTAGGTCACGAAGAAATTCAGGGCGCCTTCCACACGGCTGAAGGCGCTTGCCGTCTGCGTCATGACGCCGAGCTGGATCTTGCCCGCGAAGTAGAACGGCGCCGTGAGAATATAGGGAATGATCGGCGAAATCTGCCCGTAGCCCGAGGTGAAGGCCAGCAGCTTCTTGCGCTTGCTGATGAGCGCCAGATAGTTGGCGACGATGCCGTCGAAGCGGCGTCCGAGGGAGGCCTGTTCGGCTGGCTCGCCCGACAGGAGCGCGATCTGCTCGCTATATTCGCGCAGGCGCGCCAGCGAAAAGCGGAAATCCGCCTCGCGCCGCTGCCGCTCGAAAAAGAGCGTATTGAGGGAGCGGCCGATCAGAAAGGTCGCCAGAGTGCCGATCAGGGCATAAAGCAGCGCCACCCAGAACAGCAGGCCTGGAAGATGGATGCTGGTGCCTGGGATCGGGTAGTTGCCGGAGAGACTCCAGAGCACGATCGAAAAGGAGACGAGCGAACTCAAGGTCGAGATCAGCAGGATCGAATAGGAATATATGCCATAGGCTTCAGAGCCGCCGTCGATGAAGTAATTGACGTCCTCGGCGATGCGCTGGTCGGGGTTGTCCGCCTGTCCGCCTTCCAGAATCATGCGGTAATGAGCGTGGCGGCCAAGCCAGTGGGAGATGTAATGGCGGGTCAGCCATCGTCTCCACCGGATGACCAGCATGGACTGCATCACGAATTCGACCACGGCGCTGACGATGTAAACGAAGGCCCAGGGCGTGAAGACCATGAACAACTGGCGCCAGAACTCAGCCTGGTTCTTTTCCTGAATTGCGTTGAACCAGTCGCGATTGAAGAAGGAGAGGCGGACCGTGATCCCGACCTGTCCCTGGTTGATCAGCACGAGCAGGACGATCATCGCGATGGCGAGCGCGCTTTCGCGCCCGGCGAAGATGCGAACGCCCATAAGCCGCGATTCAGTATTGCCCGTGGAATCGAAATACAGATCCGCGATACGCGTCATCTGCTTGACCACGCGAATATGCGACACGGCGAATACGAGGACCGAAAACACGGCGACCGTCAGAGCCATGCTTTCCGGAAGTGTATAGTCCTTGAGGGATGCGGGCCAGGAATCCTCTGTTTCGATCAGCCTGACCATGCCAAAGACAATGACTTCCGAAGAAAATATGCTGACGAATATCTTGAGGAAGCTTGAGATTTCCGAGGAGCGCCATGTGGTGTAGGCGCAGATCAGGGCCCCGGCGGCGAGCAGAAGCACTTCGGTGTCGTTCTTGTGCGCGCCGACCAAAAGCGCGCAAGCAGCGAAGACCGCGACGGCCACGCCCAATTTCCGCATTTTTATCCCCAGTTCCGCTGGCGCCCCGCAAAGCGCATTCCGCGGCGGCGCGATCCGATGTTGTTCCGCGATAGCGCGACTTCGGCTCCATGAGAAGCCGGTTTAAGATGATATGTCAGGGAAAACGCTCGAAAGTGAGACGAGGGCGTCAGGGCGGCAAGGACAGGCGCCTGCTATTCTTCTTCTTCAGGCGCCGCTTCGCCATTGATGTGGGCGACCAGAACAGGCGACGCCTTGAAGGTCATAACTTTGCGGGGCGTGATTGGCGCCTCCACCCCTGTCTTGGGATTCCGGCCAACGCGGCCGCGCTTGCTGCGGATGTTGAACGTGCCAAATGAGCGCAATTTCACCTGCTCGCCGCGAACCAGCGCCTCACAGATTTCCTCGAAGGCGGTGTCAAGGATTTTACGGGCCTCCGCGCGAGAAAGAGTTGGGCAGCAGGCATACACAGCCTCGCGCAACGCCGCGCGGGTCAATGTGTTTCCCGGAAGTTCCTCTTTCATCGTCATGTGAGTATTAAACGCGGTTGACTGGCTGTGACTTGAGCGCAAAACTCATGCGGCACGACGATCTCCTGAACTGCTAGCGCACTAATTCAAATGCGGGAACATTTCGATAAGCATCGTTCCCCCGCAAAATTTACAAAATCAAGCCTAATAATAAATATGGAAAATGCAAGTGCTTCTATTGATTTGGTCCAGGCGCTCGCACGGCGCCCAGCCCCTCGACGGCGGATTGAGGCTAGCACCATGATCAAAAGGGATAATTTAGCGTCCCGCGGGGCCCCGCGGAGGGCTCCGCGCGGGCGCGCCGGTGATGCGTTTCGACTTACGCCGTCAAGTTGACTTTGTGTTTTGCGACCGGGATCATCGAACGTATTTTCCTAATACGTTCGATATCGACATGTGATGACACCAGTCCAGGACCTTCCGAGGCCTTGGCGACCACATGTCCCCAAGGGTCCGCGATCAGGGAGTTTCCGTAGGTGAAGCGGGTCTCGTGTCCGGCCTTGTGGGCGCCGGTCTGAGCGGGCGCGCAGAGATAGGCCTGCGTTTCGATGGCGCGAGCGCGGCATAAAACTTCCCAGTGATCCTTGCCGGTTACCAAAGTAAAAGCCGACGGCAAAGCTATGAGATCAACGTTTTTATCCGCGAGGGCCTGGAATAAATACGGAAAGCGCAAATCATAGCAAATGGCGCAGCCGATCGTCAGCCCTTCGCAGTCGTAGGTCACGACGTCGCTTCCAGGCTTGAAGGCGGCGCTCTCATGATATTTCGCGCCGTCTGGGGCCGTGATGTCGAACATGTGAATCTTGCGATAGCGGGCTACTTCCTTGCCGTCGCGATTGAAGGCGACGCTGGTGTTGTGGATCCGCTCCTCTCCAGGGATTTTCTCCAGTATGGAGCCCGCATGAATGAAGACGCGATGTTCTCGCGCGAGATCCTGGCACATGGCGTAGGCCGCGCCGCCGGGCAGCTCTTCGGCGGCGGCCATTTTTTCGGCGCGCGTTCCCCCAATGAAATCGAAGACCTCCGGCAGGCATATCCAGTCGGGCCGTTCCTGAGCGACAGCCTGTTCAATGAGCGCTTTGGCGCTCGCCAGATTAGCGGCCTTGTCGCTAATCGAATTCATCTGGATCAGTGTGACTTTCATGCTGCGGACTCGAAGGGGTTGAATGGAAGGCTTGCGCCGCGAGCGGATTGCTGGCGCGACGCCGTGATTTTGGACGCGATACTAAACCCTTGCAACCCCTATCGTTAGGCGGCGCCTTTGGACCAGCGCAACACTGGTTTGCGCGCGGCCTGCGTTTCGTCGAGCCTGCGGCGCGGCGTATATCGCGGCGCCGCATGAAACAGCGCCGCGTCTCCCTCCAGCGCCCGTTCGCCGAGGCGTCGTAGCGTTCCGATGAACTGGTCGAGCGAGGCTTTCAACTCCGACTCGGTCGGTTCTATCAGCATCGCGCCATGCGCGACCAGCGGGAAATAGATGGTCATCGGATGGAAGCCCTCGTCGATCATCGCCTTCGCGAAGTCGAGAGTGCTCACGCCCGTCCCGGCGAGCCACGCGTCGTCGAACAGGACTTCATGCATGCATTTGCGGTCGCCGAAAGGAGAACTCATCAGGTCGCGCAAGCTGACCCGGACATAATTGGCGGAAAGCACGGCGTCGCGAGAGGCCTGCGCCAGTCCGTCTCCACCATGCGCCAGCATATAGGCGAGCGCACGGACGAACATGCCCATCTGCCCATGAAAGGCGGTGATGCGGCCGAACGCCTGCGTCCCTTCGGCGTCTTCCTTTAGCCGCAAGACTTCGCCCGTCCTTATCAGCAACGGGGCGGGAGCGAAGGGCGCGAGGCGCGCCGACAACACGACCGGACCCGCGCCCGGCCCGCCGCCGCCATGCGGCGTCGAGAATGTCTTGTGCAAATTGATGTGCATCGCGTCGACGCCAAAATCGCCGGGCCGGGCCACGCCCGCGATGGCGTTGAAATTGGCCCCGTCGCAATAGAAATAGCCGCCAGCGTCGCGCACCAGTTTGGCGATTTTGGCGACGTCGCGCTCGAACAGGCCACAGGTGTTGGGGTTGGTCAGCATGATCGCCGCGACATCGGGGCCAACGAGCGCCTCGACCGCCTCGGCGTGCACGACGCCGTCGGGACCGGCCGGAACCGCGCGCACCTCGAAGCCCAGCAGCGCCGCGCTGGCGGGATTGGTGCCATGCGCGGACTGCGGAACCAGAACGGTCTTGCGGGTTTCGGACTCGCCGCGCGCGGCGATGGCGCTCTTGATCGCCATGAGGCCGCATATCTCTCCATGCGCGCCCGCTTTTGGAGAGAGCGCCACCGCCTCCATATTGGTCAGCGTCAACAGCCAATGCGTCAGCTGCTCCATTGCTTCAAGCGCGCCTTGCACCGTGGATTGCGGCTGCAAGGGGTGAATATCCGCGAAGCCTTCCAGCCGCGCCATTTTTTCGTTGAGGCGCGGGTTGTGTTTCATCGTGCAGGAGCCAAGCGGATAGAGGCCGCCGTCTATGGAGTAATTCTTGCGCGATAGCCGCACATAATGGCGCAGTGTTTCCGGCTCCGAGAGGCCGGGCAGGCCGATCGGCTGTTTACGCTCCAGCCCGTCAAGGCAAAACTCGAATGGCGACGGCTCGTCGATGTCGACGCCGCTCGTCTCGGCCCGGCCGATCTCGAACAGCAGAAGCTCTTCCACATCCATCCCGCGATTGCCAGTGAAGGTCGCGGGCGCGTCGGCCAAATCTCGTTTGGGTTGATCCAGCATCACAGGGCTTCCTTCAGTTGCGCGACCAAGGCCGCGCGATCTTCGTTGGTGTTCATTTCGGTGGAGGCGACGAGCAGAAGGTCGTCGAGGCCCGCGCCTGGCAGCAGGCGCGACACGGGAACGCCCGCGAGCACGCCGCGCGCGGCCAGCTTTTCGACAAGCTCCGCTGCGTCGCCTTTCACCCGAAGCGTGAATTCGTTGAAGAAGCTCCTGTTGAGGACTTCGACGCCGTTGAGCCGCGCCAGCATGTCCTTCAGCGCGACCGCATTGGCGTGGTTGACCCGTGCGAGCCGGCGCAGTCCCGCTTCGCCGAGCAGGGTCATGTGTATGCTGAAGGCCAGCGCGCAGAGCCCCGAATTTGTGCAGATGTTGGAGGTCGCCTTGTCGCGGCGGATATGCTGCTCGCGCGTCGAAAGCGTCAGCACATAGCCGCGACGCCCTTCCACATCGACAGTCTCGCCGCAAAGCCGGCCCGGCATCTGGCGCAGAAACTCATGCCGCGTCGCGAACAGGCCGACATAGGGGCCGCCGAAATTGAGCGAATTGCCAATGGACTGGCCCTCGCCGACGACAATATCGGCGCCCATTTCTCCCGGCGACATAAGCAGTCCCAGCGACACCGCCTCGGTGAAGACGGCGACAAGCAGCGCGCCATGTCGATGACATGCGTCCGCGATCGGGCGAAGATCACGCGGATTGCCGAAGAAGTCCGGCGTCTGCACGATCACGCAGGAGAGGCTGTCGTCAATTTGAGCGATCAGATCTTCGCTGGCGAGGACGTCGGGAGCCAGCGTCACGATTTCGTCTCCCGCAAGCCGGGCGACTGTCCGCGCGACCTCGCCGTAATGCGGATGCAACCCGCCCGAAAGCAGGGCCTTGCGCCGCCGGGTGATGCGATGGGCCATCAGCATGGCTTCCGCGCAACCGGTGGAGCCGTCATACATCGAGGCGTTGGCGATCTCCATGCCGGTCAGCATCGCGACCTGGGTCTGGAACTCGAACAAAACTTGCAGTGTGCCTTGCGAGATTTCCGGCTGATAGGGCGTGTAGCTGGTGAGAAACTCCGAGCGCTGGATCAGATGATCGACGCTGGCGGGCACATGATGCTTATAGGCGCCGGCGCCGACGAAAAAGGGCGCGCGGCCAGCGGAAAAATTCTTCGCGGCGAGGCGCGCGAGATGACGCTCGACGTCAAGCTCCGATTTTCCGCGCGGCAAGTCGAATTCGCCAAAAACGCCGCCGGGAGCCTCTGCGAACAGCTCCGCCATGTCGGCGACGCCAACGGCCGCGCGCATCGCCTCGCGGTCGGACTCGGTAAGGGGATGGTAGCGCATCTCGATCTCCTGATTGGGTGAGGCCGCTAGAGGCTTTGCACATGAGTTTCGTAGGCGGCTTCGTCGAGCAGGCCCGTGAGTTCGCCTGCGTCCGCGAGGCGCAGCTTCACGAACCAGCCGCCGCCCAGCGGATCTTCGTTCACTTGCGCGGGCGTCTTCTCCAGGGCGCTGTTCACCTCGACAACTTCGCCCGAAACCGGCGAGAACAACTCGCTCGCGGCCTTCACGCTTTCCACCGTGGCGAGTGGCTCGCCCTTGCGGATCTTCTTGCCGACCGGGGGTAATTCGATGAAGACGATGTCGCCAAGCTGCGCCTGCGCGTAATCGGTGACGCCGACAATGCCGGAATCCCCGTCGACGCGCACATATTCATGGTCGGTGGTGAAATGAGTCGTGGACATCAGCGATCCTTTCGTGAGTGAACATAGCGATGCGGAACAAAGGGCAGTCTGGTCACAAGAAGCTCGGCTTTCTTGCCGCGCAATTCGGCGCTGAGCGGCGTTCCCGGCGCGGAGAACTCGCGCGTGACATAACCCATTGCGATGGGCCTTGAGAGGCTGGGGGAGAAGCCGCCGGACGTGATTTTTCCTGCGTCGCCGCCGTCGGCGCTGAAAAGCAGAGCGCCTTCGCGTAGCGGCGCCCTCCCTTCCGGCAGCAATCCTACACGCAGGCGCTTTGGGCCATTTTCCAGCGCGTCGCGAATTCTCTCGAAGCCGGGGAAGCCGCCTTGAACGCGGCGGCGTTTGCCGATGGAGAAGGTCAAGCCCGCTTCGACGGGATCAATGCCCGGATCAAGGTCATGGCCATACAGGCAAAGCCCTGCCTCAAGCCGCAATGAATCACGCGCGCCAAGGCCAATCGGCGCGACGTCTGGATGATCCAGCAATCGCATTGCGAATTGCTCCGCTATCGCTTCAGGAAGCGATATTTCGAATCCGTCTTCGCCTGTATAGCCGGAGCGCGTGACATAAACGCCTGCGCCCTCATGGTCGAAGGCGCGCCAGTCCATGAAGCTGAGCTCTTCGACGCCGGGAATTAGAGTCCGCAGCGCATTGACGGCGAGCGGACCCTGAAGCGCCAGCATGGCGCGCGTCTTCTGCACATGCAGGGACAGCTGCGGGAGCTTCTGTGCGATGAGAGCGAAGTCGTCGGCCTTCGTCGCGGCGTTGACGACCAGAAACAGCCGCTCGTCGCGGCCGGGCAGGCGCGTTGCGATCAGGTCGTCGAGCACGCCGCCGGAATCGCTCAAAAGCTGGGTGTAACGGCTGCGCTCAGGCCCAAGCTCCACAAGATCGGCGGCGCAAAGCGTCTCCAGCGCTCGCGAGGCGCCGGCTCCGCCAAGAATCGCCTGGCCCATATGCGAAATGTCGAACAGCCCCGCTTTCGCCCGCGCGTGCAGATGTTCCGTGACGATGCCGGTCGGGTAGTGCAGCGGCATGTCATAGCCCGCGAAGGGAACCATGCGCGCGCCAAGACGCCGATGCAGCGCATCGAGCGGAGTCGTGGCTATTTGCTCGGTTGGGGCAGGGGCGGGGTTGCTCAATGACGGGCTCCGGGACAAGGCATGGCCGCGCAATGACGGACTTCTCCGCCTGCGCGCCCCCTCTGTCCGGGATACCTGAGAGATTCCTCGCGAATACCGCGAGTTTCGCCCTTCGGTGGGCGCCATCCGTAACAGAGCGGCGCCGCTTTCCAGAGTTTTATAGATTTCGCGCGGTTCTTTTGCCTGAGCGTTTCCGGGGCGGTTGCGCCTTCGGCTCCGGCCTTGCGGCCGGCATCTCCCGCGAGAAATCAAATCAACTGTAGCTAAAGATGTGCCTCTTCGATCTTTACGTCAAGTTAAACGACGGTGGGAATGAGCGAATTGCACGAAGCTATCAAGTCTGCCCCGGCTTGAGCCGATAAAAAACGTGATGGCCGATCACGTCCATCTTGGTCAGGCTGCGCGCCCAGCGCGGCCGGACGTAATTCGCATGGTAATGCGTCGAGCGGCCGACGTCGGAGATATAAGTGCGGCCGGCCAGCACTTCGTCGGCGATGCGCACGGCGGTCGTCCATGAGTCGCGCTCGGTGATGCGCAGCGACTTGCCCTCGCAGGCGAAGGAGAACTGGCAGCCCTTGTAGTGATGCCGGTTCTGATAGACGACGCCGCAGATGTTGGTGGGGTAGAGCCCGCTGGACACGCGGTTCAGCACGACCTGCGCGACGGCGGCCTGACCCGCCTCGGGCTCGCTGCGCGCTTCGAAATAGACGGCTTCCGCAAGGCAGCGCTTTTCGCTGTTCATCCTGTCCTGGTCGATCATCGACGCATAGTCGGGGCGGACGCTGTCCTTGGACGCCGCGCCCGGCAGCGCCAGCGTCGCGCGCGGGAAAGAGGCGACTTCGATCGGCACGGCGTCGGGTTGCGCGGGGGTCGATGACCCGAGCGCAATGGCGCGTGGCACCTGCGGCGTCGCGCCATGCGCGGCGCGTTCCTTCAGCGCCTCCACGGCGGCGGGCGTGGGCGCGGAAGCGGGTTGCGCGGGAATCGCGGCCGCCGCGCCTTTTTGCGTCGTGGTCTGTAAATTCTCGTCGTGAGCGGCGGACTCGGGCGCGTCTTCGTCGCCCGGCAAGGCGACGCGCGGCGCCAGCGCGACTTGAGTGGTGGAGCCCGAGATGCTGAACGCCAGATCAGAATGCGCCGCAGCGCTTTGCGTCGCTCCTCCCTGCAGCTTCGTCTCGAACGAGGGGCGAATGGCGACAAGCGGATCGCCCTTGCGGGTGCGGTCTATCTCGGGAAAATTCGTCACATTGGGCTTGAGGTCTATATGAGGCTCGCGTTCGTCTGACGGCGTGTGCAGATCGAAAGGGCCGCCATCCGTGAGACGCGCGAGTTCCACGCGCGGGCCGCCCTGAGTGCGTGCAAGATCCCCGGAAAGGGCGGTGGCGAGCGAGTTGGCGGATACTCCGCCCATGGCGCGCGCGGTAAGCGGCGCATCGTTCCAGCCGGTTGTCGTGTCCTGTCCGGCCGAGGCCGTGAAGGACATCAGCAGTCCGACGCTCAGGAACCATGGCGCAATGACGTCGACCGACCAACTCGCATTAGACTGACGACGCATACATATCGCTCACGCCTGGACGCCACGCTTCGCCTTGGGACGCGACATGCACCGCGACAATTTCCAAAGCAGTTCGTATATGGTTATCGCCCATTAGGCTTGCGGGTCTGTTACCCGTGATGGCGGCGTGGCGTTTCAGAATGGCGCAATCCGCGTCACTCGCCTAAAAGATGCATCGCAATCTCTCGACGATGCGGCCGGCGCCGGTGTTCGAACAGGAACACGCCTTGCCAGGTTCCAAGCGCGAGCGCGCCGTCGATGATCGGTATTGAAAGATGCGTTTGCGTCAGCGCCGCGCGAATATGCGCCGGCATGTCGTCCGCGCCTTCGCTGTCATGTGAATAGAGCCCATCGCTTTCGGGCGCGAGTCGCGCAAAGACTGCTTCAAGGTCAAGCAGCACGGAAGGGTCCGCATTCTCCTGAATGAGCAAGGACGCCGAGGTGTGACGGCAAAACAGAGTGAGCAGGCCGGTCCCGATAGCCTGCTCCCGGACAAAAAGGCGAACGGCCGGAGTTATTTCATAAAAGCCCTGGCGCTGCGTCTCGATCTTCAGCGTTTTGACGGACTGGCGCATGGGCGTCCTCGCATTGACGATGAAAAGAGCAGGGGCGTTCGAGTCGCTTATTTTGATTGCGCGTTTTTGCCTAAGACATTGTCGAAGCGGGATCAGTCGAAAAACAGCTTGCATTAGCTTCTCGACTTCTATTAAGTTACTAAACTAATAGACTTAAAACCGCGAAAGCGGAGAGCGTTGGCGGAACCGACGGGCGCCCCAGCCGAGGAAGGGTTCTCCCGACCTCGGGGATCAGCCCTAATTAAGAAGCGATGGACCTGGCGTCCATTCTAGTCCGGAACGCGCTGGCGCGACATAAGGAGCTATGGTTGTGATTTCCGCGTTCATTCATTCGATCAATCCGCTCTATTCTTTGTCTGGATTCGTGGTCGGCGGACTGGTGGGATTTACTGGCGTCGGCGGCGGCTCCCTGATGACGCCGATTCTCGTTCTGCTCTTCGGCATATCTCCCACCACGGCGGTGGGAACCGATCTGCTTTACGCCGCAGTCACGAAAAGCAATGGAACACTGGTGCACGGGCTGAACGGCAATGTCGACTGGCGCGTGACAAAGCGCCTCGCGGCCGGCAGCGTTCCCGCGACAATTATCACCTTGGTGTGCCTGTGGCGGCTCGGCGAGGCCAACAACCACGCCGCGAATGGCCTCATCAATTCGGTTCTGGGAGTCGCGCTTTTGCTTACGGCCGTCGCGCTGCTGTTTCGTGGCGTTACGCTGAAATATATAGCCCGGCACACGGACGGATTGACTGAGCGACAAACCATGCTGCTGACCGTGGGCCTGGGCGTGTTCCTCGGCGTTCTGGTGACGATTTCTTCCGTGGGCGCGGGCGCGATCGGCATGACGGTTTTGCTTGCGCTATATCCTCGCGCGCCGTCGGTTCGAACTCGTAGGTTCTGATATCGCGCACGCCGTGCCGCTGACATTACTCGCGGGCTCGGGCCATTGGCTGATGGGCGGCGTCGACTGGAGCCTGCTGGCCTCGCTTCTGATCGGCTCCTTGCCGGGCATTGCGATCGGAAGCCATCTGGCCGCGCGCGTGCCCGACCGTTTCTTGCGTCCTCTCATCGCCAGCATATTAGCGGTCGTCGGCGTGCGGCTCTCCATCTGATGCGGCTGAAGGAAGGGGACCAAGATTATTACTGATGGTCATTTTATAGTCATGCTGCGTCGGTAGAAGTAAAATCAATCTTCGGTGAGGGCGGCCACGCCCTGAAATCGGAGGTTTGAAGCGCCGGGCCGGATGTACGCCCGGCGTTTTCTTTTTTGTGGGCCCTTATCCAAAACTCGCGAGGCCAGGGAAGGTCTGCATGAGCCAGAACGAAATGTTCTGGACGCCTCCGGTCACGAAGGTGACGCCGGTCAGCACCAGCAAGACACCCACGATTTTTTCAATCTTGTTGAAATGCCGCTTGAACCGCGAAAGGAAGCCGAGAAACGGCTCCATCGCCAGCGCGGCCGCGAGAAAGGGCACGCCAAGCCCAAGTGAATAGACCGCCAGCAACTGAGCCCCGCGCCATACGGTGTCCTCTGTGCTGGCTATCGCGAGAATTGCGGCGAGGATCGGGCCGATGCAGGGCGTCCAGCCGAAGGCGAAGGCGAGGCCCATTACATATGCGCCAAACAGACCCATGGGCTTCGCGACTTCGGCGCGCTTCTCCCTGTAGAGCAGGCCGATCTTGAAAACTCCGAGGAAGTGCAGTCCCATCAGGATGATGACCGCGCCCGCCGCGTAGGACAAAATTTCCTGATTGGCGCGCAGTTCCTGGCCAAAGAAGCTCGCACTCGCGCCAAGCGCCGTGAAGACGGTGCCGAAACCGAGCACGAAAAGAACCGCGGACAAAAAGACGTCCCGCTGCGCCCGGGATTTGGATTCCGCGGAGAGATCCTCGAGCGTGACGCCGGCGATGAAGGTCAAATAGGGGGGCACGAGGGGCAATACGCAGGGAGAAAGAAACGACAACAGGCCCGCCGCCGCCGCCGCTGGAAATGTCACGTCAGCCGCCATTATCGCCCTCGTTTGAAAATATGCTGCACACGCAGCGAGCGGCGCACGCTCGCAAACGCGGGTGGATTTGTCCAGCGATCCCGCCGCCCTGATCATTGTGAGTTTTAATCTGGGTGGCCGCCTTTCGTCGCGGTCGCCGCGAGAAGCCGCGCCATCGCGAGAAAAGTTCTCCCGGCTAATCCTTATTAACGAAGCGGCAAAGCAGAATCATTAACCTTGAAGCTGGCCTTGCTATGGCTTCCGGAGTTGCGAGTCATGACCACATTACAGGAGATTAAAAGGCAATCGGCGGGCGTCTCCGAGAATACGAGGCCGATAGCTTCCATACGCGCGCGTCGCGCCTCCCACATCCCCTCGCAGGCGGAACCAAACTTCCCTCGCGGCGTGGCGAGAACTCTGTCGCGACCGCCCTGCGTGAACAGGGGACAGGTTTTGCGGATATCGGCGCTGCTGTTCGCGGCGGTTCTTTACGCCAATCCATCCGCTCTTGTTCCCGCCTCGTTCAGAGGCGCAACACTTGTCCGTGCAGCAGCTGACAGAGGCGTCGACCCGCTCGCAACGTCCGCAATCGGTCCCGTAACTCCCGGCGCGCAGCAAAATTTACGTTAACGATAAATTAACCTCTTGCGCTCACTCTTAAGTTGTCCTGTCGATGCAGGACTTTGGGTGGTCCCCCCACTCATTCGTTCTTGATGCCTCCCTGTCGAGACGACTACAGAGCCGCTTCACGCGGCTCTTTTTTTTGCGCCGACTCCGCGTTTTCCCAAGTCTTCCGCCAATTCCGCTCCGCATCGGTCCTGTCCATCATTCAAAGGAAGGCTTGCGGGCGGGGAATGCATCCGGCAGCCCGTCGTAGGTTGAATCTCAACCGGACGTAAAGGGGAGGGGCTTGCCACGGGCGCGGGGCCGGTTAAGGTTAAAAAAAGGCTAAGCGGGCATTACGAAGATAAATGCGTTAGTTTCCCTGTTGTTGGAAACCGGCTGGGCGAGCCCCGCGTTGAACCGTTGGCGAGCGTAATATGCGTGTAAATGATAGTTTTAGTGACGCGCGGCAACCCGTGTCGTTTGTTGAAAAGCTGGCCGGCTCCGAAGCCTTTGGCGTCATGTTTCGCGAGGGAATGGCGCTTGTCGAGGAGGCCGCCGCCTATCTGAACGGCGCCGGGCGAGAGGAAGCGAAGGCGCTGCCGCGCGCGGAGTCTCTCGCTTATGCGGCTGAAAGCATGAGGCTGACGACGAGGCTCATGCAGATCGCCTCATGGCTGCTGTTGCAGCGCGCCGTCAACCAAGGCGAGATGACCCGCACGCAGGCCGCCAGCGATCGCAACAGGGTCAAGCTCTCCCAGCAGGAACTGGCGTCAGACCCCGAAATGTTCCAGCGTCTGCCACAGAAGCTGCGCGATCTTTCGATCCACTCCGTGCGGATGCAGGCGCGGATCATACATCTCAACTCGCTGATCTACTCGCCACAAGTCAGGGAGACGCCATTGCCCACGGCGAGCCCGATTGAAGAGCAGCTCAAAATGCTGCGCGAGGCGTTTTCCGTCAATTCCTGATCACGGGCGGCTCCGGCCACGTCCTGGCGGGCGGCTTTTGTCTCCAGTCATATGACGACATGATTTCAACGACAAAAGCTCCCGGCGCCTGGCGGCGGGAGCTTTTGTCGTTTCAAGCGCTCGAAAGGCCGGACGCTTACTTCTTGGCGAAAGTCAGGCCGGCGAAGCGAGAATTGAAGCGCGACAAGCGACCGCCGCGGTCGAGCAGCTGCGCCGAGCCGCCGGTCCAGGCGGGATGCGTATTGGGGTCGATGTCGAGATTCATCGTATCCCCCTCCGCGCCCCAGGTGGAGCGCGTGAAATACTCCGTCCCGTCCGTCATGACGACCTTGATCATGTGATATTCGGGGTGGATCTCTTTTTTCATGGCTCGACCTTCTTGACGGGCGAACGCGGCCAGATCCTGCTGCAGACGGCGCAGGATGACGGCCAGTTCAGAATTTTCATTTGGCTGGCTATTATCCCATCAAGGCGCGTACTGCAAGCGACGCGCTGAAGGGATACAGGCGCTCGCGAAAAATGTGTCAGATCAAAGGCTCAGGCGGCGAGAAGCCGCTGCACCTCGTTGACAAGATCGCGCAAATGGAAGGGCTTGGACAAAATCTTGGCCTGACTTGGCGCGTTATTGTCCGGATTGAGGGCCACAGCCGCAAAACCCGTGATAAACATCACCTTTATCTCGGGATCGAGCTCCGTGGCGCGGCGGGCGAGTTCGATGCCGTCCATTTCCGGCATGACAATATCTGTCAGCAGCAGTTCGAAGGGTTCTACGCGGAGCTGGTCGTACACCGCGAGTTCGTTGTCGAATGATGTCACAGAGAAGCCCGCGTGTTGTAGCGCCTTAACGAGAAATCGACGCATATCGTTGTCGTCTTCGGCAAGCAAGATCTTGGCTGCGGACTGTTCGATCATAACGCTCCTCACATCCTTTTTGTCAGTAGTGCAATGTTTTAGTCAAAAATGGAGTGAAAGAGCCGTCATTTCGCGTTAGAGTTTTAAAGTTTACACCGAACCGATCAATGGCGCCATTTCGATCGGCGGGGATGGCGCCGAAACCGGTTGCTTCGAGACCGAAATTCTGGCTCCATCTTCCCGTGCCGTCGAGAAACGAAGTTCGGTCTCAAAAGCAAAAAGGCCGGGCGACAAGGGATGGCGTCAGAACCAAGGCAGGATCGAGCGATGTCTGGCCTTCCTCCAAACCATGGCGACGCCGTCGAGCCGGAGCTGGCGGAGCCATTCGAGCTGGCGTCGCCCGCCAGTCCAGCTTGCTCTCTCGTCTTCTCCTCCCCTCATTCCGGCAATGTGTATCCCTTCATTCCTTGAGCAGACCCGGCTCGACTCGACGAGTCTGCGGCGCTCGGAGGACGCCCATGTCGACGTGCTCTTCGCCTGCGCCCAGGCGATTGGAGCGCCGCTTCTGCGCGCGAAATTCCCCCGCGCCTATCTTGATCTCAACCGGGAGCCTTACAAGCTGATCCTCGCATGTTCGAGGATCCTTGCTCGGAGTTCGCCAATACTAGATCGCTGCGCGTTGCGGCGGGTCTTGGCACAATTCCTCGGGTCGTTGCGGATGCGCGCGAGATATACGCCGGCAAGCTCGCCGTCGCGGAGGCGCTTCGCCGGATCGAGGCGCTTTACAAACCCTATCACGCCACGCTCGCTTCGCTCATGGAGAGCGCGCGCAAGAAATTTGGACTTGCGCTGCTGATCGATTGCCACTCGATGCCGTCGGTCATGGCTCGTGATCCTGGCCATGGGGTGCGCTCCGAGAAGCGCCGGGTCGATTTCGTGATTGGCGACAGGTTCGGCGCCAGCTGCGATACTGGCGTCGTCGAGCTTATCGAGCGCCGCTTGCGCGGCTTTGGGTATAATGTTCAGCGCAACCGCCCCTATGCGGGCGGCTTTATCACGGAACATTATGGGCGCCCCGCTTCAGGTTGGCAGGCTGTGCAGATCGAGGTGGCTCGCGGGCTCTACATGAATGAGGTCACGCTGGACCCCAATGAGCGCTTTAGCGCCGTGGCCGCGCATTTGGGCGAGACCCTCGCCGAGCTCGCGCGAGAGTTTCCGTTCGGCAAATCCGCAGCGCCGGAGACGCGCGCCGCAGCGGAATAGGCGCGACGAAATGTTTCAATTGGAGCTGCAAAAAAGTGACAGCCGTCGACTTCGAAAGATTTGTCGAACAGCTCGCCGATGCGTCAGCTGAGGCGATATTGCCCTTTTTCCGCACCGCCATCGCGGCGGAGGACAAGGCTTCGAGCGGAGCATTCGATCCTGTAACGGAGGCGGATCGGGGCGCCGAGAACGCGATGCGCAGGTTGATCGAAGAAACTTTTCCAGGGCACGGCATCATTGGCGAGGAATTCGGATCCCGCCGAAGCGACGCGGAATATGTCTGGGTTCTTGACCCCATCGACGGAACCAAGAGCTTTATCTGCGGCTTTCCGACCTGGGGCACCTTGATCGGGCTCGCACATCTCGGCGCGCCGGTCTATGGCCTGATGAACCAGCCCTTCACGCGCGAGCGTTTTTCGGGCGACGGGCGCGCGTCCTTCTGGCGCGGGCCTGCCCGGCACGGAGGCGGAATCGAGAAGCGACCGCTCAAAACGCGTGCTTGCGCGGACCTTGCCGACGCGATGATGATGACGACGTCGCCGCTGCTGATCGACGAAAACCTGAGGGAGAACTTCCACCGCGTCGAACGGCAGGTCAGACTGTCGCGCTATGGAGGGGATTGTTACTCCTATTGCGCGCTCGCCGCGGGCCACGTCGACCTTGTCATCGAGACCAGCCTCAACCCTTATGACATTGTAGCTCTCATTCCGATCGTTGAAGGCGCGGGCGGAGTCGTGACCACATGGACCGGCGAAAGCGCGGCGCAGGGCGGTGCGATCATCGCGGCGGGCGACCCGCGCGTCCATGAGGCCGCAATGGCGTTGCTGGCGGGATAGCGGACGCGGTTTCTCCGCCTTGTCGATGAGGTCAAGCTTCTGGCCAAGTTCCCCGTTGGTTGGGGTGGCGGTTCGTTCCAGGGATTCTCGGTAAGGCCTGAGCGCTTTATTGTCACGGCCGCCTGTCGCTAACCGGGCGACAAGGCGGGGTCAGCGCTGGCAAGGGCGTCACGTTCCGCGATCAGTTGGTCAACATGGGCGCGGAGCTCCGCTGCTTCAGCGATCTTCAGGTCACGTTCTTTGGCGCAAGCGTCCTTTTCGTGGGCATAGCGATCTCTTTCCGACAGGGCGTGGTCTCGCTCTGCATTCGCGCTGGCAGTCTCCCGGCGCGAGCCAGCAAGAGTTTGCTCGAGCTCGGTCGCCATTCTCTCGAAAGCCTTCGACGCTCTGTCGAAATCATTCCTCACCTGGTCGAGTGTCTGGCGTGCGCTGCTGGAATCCGGGTCTTTGGCGAGCGAGCCTGTGGCTTCATAAGTCGCCATGACCCATTGGTTCATTTCCGGATGGGCGGCGAGTTCCTCGTCGGATACGACATTATGGCGCAAGCTGGCGGAGAGGTAACTGTCAACTTCAGCCCCGGCGGTCTCATTCAGGAGCCGCGGCAATAGAGCCGGCCTCGCAAATTTGGACAGTATACCTGGCTCACGCGAGAACCCGAAAATCCTTGGGATCGATGACGCGGAAGTTGTCTGAGACCAAATCGCGAAATTCTGACCAGCGTCTGGGGACATTTTCGCGCAGGAATTCCAGCGTCACCTCGGCGAACTCCCGATATGTGGGGTAACATTTGTTGTGCGTCAGATGCTTATGCATGACGCCCCACAGCCTCTCGATCGGGTTCAAATGCGGGCAATAGGCTGGGACAAAGTGCAGCTTGATGCGTCTTCCCGGATGCGCCAGCCATTCCTGCACGAGGACCGCGTGGTGGTAGCGCGCATTGTCCAGAAAAACATGGATCATCGCCATCAACGGATACATTGCCTCGATCGCTTGCAGCAGCCGGATCGTTGAAGCTGCATCGACGGTTTCAACGTCAAGCATCGCTGTTTTGCCGGTCTCGAGGTCGATCGCGCCGTGAACGTTGAGGCGTTGCCGCCCGCTGGTTTGCTCGATGGCGAGATTTTCGTTGGCCGGCGCCCAGCAGCCAACTGGACGCGCCGCGTGCGTCGGATGCACGGCGTCCATGAACAGCACGGCCTCGTCGGGGCCAAGCGAATTCAGAAGCTGCTCATAGGCCTCAATGAACGCCTGCTGCTTCTCCACATCGAGCTTGCGCCCGATCGTCTCGGGCTTGCTGTATGAGAGCCCAAGCCGGTGCAGCAGGGCGATGAGCCCCGAGCGGCTCTCATAGACGACGCCAAATTCGCGTTCGATATACGCACCGACTTGGCGCGTCGAGCGCGGCAAGACTTCTCCGATCCAGGACTTCAACGCCTCTTCCTGCATCTTCGACAGGCGCGAGGCGCCGCCGCCGCTGTCAAAGCGCGTCAAACCTTCGAGCCCGTCCTCCAAGAACAGCGCATGCCAGCGCCGGATGCTGTCGTCGTCGAGAAAAAGCGCCGCGGCGACCCGCTCGCAACTCCAACCGTCGTCAAGCAGGACCAGGGCATTCGCGCGCCGCGCAAAGCGATGCGCCGCAGAACCGTCTCGCGCCAGGGCGATCAGGTCGGCGCCATCCTCCGACGAAAGATAGCCAGCGCGAATCATGCGTCAAAGACAAATCCATAATCCGCCCCCTGCCAAACCATTTTTTCGCCTTACCCAGGAGTCGGGGTATAGCTTAGGACCCGTCAGGAAATAGCTGAATCGGTTTTTCGAGGGAAGAGATATTGGATTCCCGGCGATCGCGCGGCGTCGTAGCGTTGGGGGATGATTGACGAAAATTCGCTCCAGGAGCGCAAGGCGTCGATGCTGCCGCATCTCGATGAACGCCAGCGGCGTCTGTTCGCCGCTGCGGAAGCCAGGGCTGCGGGCCATGGTGGTATAGCGGCAGTGGCGCGTGTTACGCGCATCGCCGCGAGCACGATCGGGCGCGGCCTGAAAGATCTCGAGGCGCCGGAGACGCTGCCGCAGGGGCGCGTTCGCCGTCCGGGAGGTGGGCGGAAATCGCTGTCCGAGACGGACAGCCGATTGCTCCACGATCTGAACGTGCTTGTCGAGCCCGACGCGCGCGGCGATCCTATGTCGCCGCTGCGCTGGACGTGCAAGAGCCTGCGTCGTCTGGCCTCCGAACTGAACAAGCTCGGGCACAAAATCAGCCATACGGTCGTCGGCGAATTGTTGAAGGCGCAGAAGTTCAGTCTGCAAGCTAATCGCAAGACCAAGGAAGGCGCCGACAATCCCGACCGCGATGCTCAGTTCGAATTCATCAACGCGGCGGTCGAGACGGCCTTGGCCGAGAACCAGCCGGTGATCTCCGTCGACACGAAGAAGAAGGAACTCGTTGGCGAGTTCAAGAACGCCGGTCGCGAATGGCGACCTCAGGGCTCGCCAGAAGAAGTGCGTGTGCACGACTTTCTGATCGCGGAACTTGGCCGCGCCGTGCCCTATGGAGTTTATGATCTTGCCGCCAACACGGGCTGGGTGAATGTCGGGATCGACAACGATACAGCGGCATTCGCCGTGCAGACTATTCGCCGCTGGTGGCAGGACATGGGCCGCGCTCGCTATCCTCTGGCAAGGCGTCTGCTCATTACCGCTGATGGCGGCGGCAGCAATGGTTCACGCGTGCGTCTTTGGAAACGCGAGTTGCAAAAGCTCGCCGACGAACTCGGCATGACGATCGAGGTTCATCACCTTCCGCCGGGAACGTCGAGGGGAGTAGGCCGAAGGGATTGCACCTCCGGCCTCTCGCAGAACGGTGCGTGAGTCTCTCGACTCACACCGCTCCCATCAGGCAAATGCGCCGATACTGCTTTGATTCCAATGTACGAACAGTCTGCGCCGCTTGTTGGCAATGGAACCAATCATTTGGCCAGCCTGTATTTTGCGTCCTGCATAGCGCTTGTACTTACGCATCGCCCACGCGATCAATGTGGCGTTGACGTACTTCCACACCGAATGCAGTGCTGCTGGGGAGTACCGGCCATAGTAGTTCAACCAACCCTGTAGGATTGGGTTGATCTCTCCGGCGATATCCGCCAACCGCACATGCGTGCGTCTGCGTAGTTTTAGCTCCCGGATTTTCTGCCGCATGGCTTTGAGGGATGACACGCTGGCTTGAGGCCCATATCCCGTAAACAATTTGCGATTACGATTCATGGCTGCCCTTGTCCTGAAGCAGTATCCGAGGAAGTCAAACTTCGTATTCGGATAATTGCCTTTGCGTCGCCCGTCCTTGCAGTAGACGATCTTGGTCTTTTCCGGATGCATTTCTAGTTGGCATTCCGCCAGCCGGGTTGCCAGCGCCGCTTTCATAGCAAGAGCTTCGGCTACCGTTCGGCAGTGCACCAATCCATCATCTGCATACCGGCACCATGGAAGGTCCGGATACTCTCGCGCCATCCAAGCATCAAACGCGTAGTGCATGAACAGATTCGCCAGCACTGGGCTGACAACACCGCCTTGAGGAGTTCCACGGGTTCTCTCCACCCGCCTTCCCTCCTCAAGTTCCATCGGCGCCTTCAGCCACCTCTCGATGTACAGAAGGACCCATGGGCACGTCACGTGTTTGCGAACGGCGCGCATGAGCAACGTGTGGTCAATGTTATCAAACAGGCCACGAATGTCGAACTCTAAAACCCAGTCATGCTGCCGGCATCGCCGGCTCGTGATTTCTATGGCATCCAACGCCGACTTGTTGGGTCGATAACCGTAGGAATCCGCCATGAAGAGGGGCTCCAGCGTCCTTTCCAAGACCTGCTTCGCCACCATCTGAGCCACACGATCCGCCACTGTGGGCACACCTAAAATACGCTGTCCGCCCGTCTTTTTGGGAATGGCGACAGCGCGTACCGGTGGTGGAAAGTAGCAGCCAGAACTCATCCGATTCCAGATCTTATAGAGATTTCTCATCAGATCTTTGTCGAATTCCTCAAGCGTCTGCTTATCAACTCCGGCTGCGCCCGCATTGACTTTGACCGCTTTGTAGCCGTCGTACACTAGCTTCTTGTCAATATTGAACGACTTCATCTTTGTTGCATCCATCGCTTCATCCCGTTTCCGGTTGCACGCTAAATCAACCACCTGACCCGATCCCTTTGCTCCGACCCCATTACAGGGTCTTCATCGCTGGTACGGACCGGTCCGTCCCAGTGCTCCACATCGGTACGCTCGCCTCATGGCTTCAACCACTTGCACTTCTCCCTTGGCATTGAAGCGACTGGTTCCCGCAGTTCCGTTTGAAAGCCTGTGTCAAATTCACGCCCCCTTTACGCCGGTCGCCGCCTGCCCAGTAATCAGGGCTCCCGGCAGGCTTCTCCCAGAAGTTCCACTCGCTTCTGGTTTCGACGACAACTTGATCCTAACGACGCGTCAGCGGAAGGTTTGCTTGCGCTCGTCTCTCTGACACCTACCAGCACGGGTATTCCCCGCACTTTAGCCCCAACGCTCACCACCGCAACTCTTAACCGCAGCGGCTTGGGGTGGTTTGACACCTACTCCTGAAAGTCGATGCCGATGGGCCGACCATCATCTTTCAATCAGCTTCCATATGATTTTGAGCATTACTCCTTTCCTCATATGTTTCTGCAGCACACAATGGAACAAAATAGAGCACCGTCTGTTCTCATTCATCACGCAAAACTGGCGCGCCAAACCCCTGGTCAGCTATCGCGTGATCGTTGATCTGATCGCCGCCACAACCACAAAAACCGGCTTGCAGGTCCACTGCGAACTCGATGACAACAGTTATCCCAAAGGCATCGTCGTCTCGGAAGCCGAAATGGCAAGCATCAACATCAAACGCGCCGATTTCCACGGCGAATGGAATTACGCAATCGCTCCATCGGACCAACTATGCGAAGCGATTGTTTCCTGACGGGGCCTTAAGTGGATTTTCTGCCTGACAGCGGCGAGGATTATCGCCGCGAATCAGGAGCTACGATGACGAAACGCACACGTCGGAACCACGCGCCGGCCTTCAAGGCGAAGGTGGCCTTGTCGGCGCTGAAGGGCGAGAAGACGCTGGCCGAGTTGGCTCAGCAGTTCGATGTCCATCCGAACCAGATCACGCAATGGAAAGGGCAGCTTCTCGAGGGAGCGGCGGGCGTGTTTGGCCAGGAGAAGGGCGAGGCCGGTGCGCCGGTGGTGGACTTGAAGGCTCTGCACGCCAAGATCGGCGAGTTGACGGTGGAGAACGATTTTTTAGAAGGCGCGCTCACCAAAGCCGGCATGCTGAGCGCAAAGCGATGATCGACCGCACGCACGATCTTTCAATTTCCGGGCAGGCGAAGGCTTTGAACATCAGCCGGGGCGCCGCTTATTACAATCCTCGGCCAGTCTCAGCCGAGGATTTGGCGATTATGCGGCGGCTCGACGAACTGCATCTCGAGCACCCGTTCATGGGCGCAAGGATGCTACGCGACATGCTGAACCGCGAAGGCGTTTCGATTGGCCGTCGCCATGTCGCGACGCTGATGAAACGCATGGGAATCGAGGCGATTTATCGCCGGCCAAATACAAGCAAACCGGCGCCGGGGCACAAGGTTTATCCCTATCTTCTGCGCAAACTGAAGATCGACAAGCCCAACCATGTCTGGGCGATGGACATCACCTACATCCCGATGGCGCGCGGTTTCGTCTATCTCGCGGCGGTCATCGACTGGGCGAGCCGGCGGATTCTCTTGCATCGCGTGTCGATTACGATGGAGGCGGATTTTTGTGTCGAGGCGCTGGAGGAAGCCCTCGCCAAATATGGCAAGCCGGAAATATTCAACACGGATCAGGGCAGTCAGTTCACCGGCGAGGCCTTCACCGGCGTGCTGCTCGGGAATGAGATAGCGATCAGCATGGACGGCAAAGGCTCCTGGCGCGACAATGTGTTCGTTGAACGGCTATGGCGCAGCGTGAAATACGAAGAGGTGTATCTGCACGCCTACGGCAGCGTCTTCGAAGTGCGCGCCTCGCTTGATCGATATCTGGACTTCTATAACCGGCGGCGCCCGCATTCGAGCCTTGACGCGAGAACGCCGGATGAGGCCTACTTCGCCTTGCCGACGATCGCGGCGGCGGCATGAAGCCCTCGCGCGCGATTTTGATGCAGCTCTGGTCGGGCTACGCCCTCCCGCCGCCGCATCAAAATCGCGAAGCCCCGCAGTCAGCATAACCCGGCAGGAATCCACTTAAATTCCGCGGGGCGCTGTTCAGACAACCGGGACCAGCTCTATATCCATGCCGCCCGTAATGACGCAGCCCCCTTCTCCGCTGCCGAAGCTCTTGGTGGCGTGAAAGCTCAACGCGACAGGAATTTCGCCGAGCAGGGACCCTGGCGCGGCGCTCACGGACTCGAAGCAGGCGGCGCCGTCAATGACGACGCCGATCCCGGTGTCGTCGCGAAACCGTCGCCAGCCAGATTGAGGGACGGCGCGTCCGAAGGCGCCGACGGGAATGACAAGACCGACACGATCGAGCGCCGGATGCGCAAGCGCCTGCGCCGGCTCAAGAAGAAAGCTGTTCTCATCTATGTCGGCGAAGCGGATCTCATAACCGCAGGCCTGGACCGCAGCCGCCGTGGCGACGAAAGTGAAGCTCGGAATGAGGGCGATGGGCCGCACGCGTTCGGCGCGTCCAACGGCGCCGAGAATCGCTCCGGTCAAAGCGGCCGTTCCCGACGCGGCCGTGATGACGCGCTCGGCAGGCAAGCCGAAACGCGCGCCCAGCCTTTGGCTTAATTCCAGCGCGAGGGGACCGAAGTTCGAGTAGACGCGGCTTTGGTCGATCCTGCGCAGATATGGCAACAGGCGTTCCGCTTCAGGCAGCCGAGGCCTGAACACTGGCGTGAAAACTTGCGTGAATAAATCGGCCATGCTCGGCTCTTGTTCCGCCGTTATTTTTCCGAGACAGATGGCGAAGTGATTGCGCGCCGTCGCGGATCATGTCGGGTTTCGGTGGCGCTTATGCGATCAATCCGAGGCTGCCTGGTCATCGGGCGGGTCAATTTCTCGATTGGTCGGACTTTAACATAAGTTAGCGCCCTGGGGGCGCGCGCCATGCGCCCGCGTCAGGAGGCGCGCTCCGTGGCGTTCGCTGGTCGCCAGCGATAGCGCCGCGGAATCTTTGAACGCCCTGGGGCGACTGAATAAATTGATCAAGACGGAGGAGGCCAATGCCTCCCCCGTCAAGGTCCGTCAGTCGTGATGCATCGGCTGTTTCAGTTTCTCCATGACCTGATCGATGGAGAAGCTCGCCGCCTTCTGGCGGGGCGGGAAATCCTTGAAGGTCATCAGGAATTTCCCGACATAGCTCTGCACCGGCAGCGCTATGAAGGCATGGTCCAGGAACCAGTCATAATAAGTGTTCGAGGTGATGCTTGCGCGCTCGTAGGGATCAAGGCGCAGGTTGTACAGATCAGCGGCACGCGAAGCACTGTGAAGGGCTCCGCCCAGACCCGCAAAGTGCCTTCCGCTCTCTGTTCAGCGAAGACCAGCTTCCAGTTGTCGTAGCGAAGTCCCGTCAAATCTCCGTCGTCGGAGAAGTAGAAGAACTCATTGCGCGGGCTCTTCTCTTGCTCGCCGGTGAGATAGGGAAGGAGATTATAGCCGTCGAGATGAACCTTGAAGTTCGTCTTGCCGATTTTGTAGCCCTTCAGCAGTCTCTCCTTGATGTCCGGCACGCCGGCGGCGGCGAGCAGCGTTGGCATCCAGTCGAGGTGGGATACGATACCGTTGGCGACGGAACCGGGTTTGATCTTGCCAGGCCAACGGACGACGGCCGGCACGCGATAGGCGCCTTCCCAGTTGGAGTTCTTTTCATTGCGGAACGGGGTCATCGCCGCATCCGGCCAGGAGTTCATGTGCGGGCCGTTGTCGGTCGAATAAATGACGATCGTGTCGTCCTCGATCCCGAGCTCCTTGATCTTGTCGAGAACGGTTCCGACGTTCTTGTCGTGATCGATCATCACGTCGGCGTAGGGCCCCATCCAGCGTCCCGCCTGGCCCACGCTCTCGGGCTTGGGATGGGTGCGGAAATGCATATGGGTGAAGTTCACCCACAGAAAGACCGGCTTGTCCGCCTTCACCTGCTTGTCGAGGAATTCAACGGCGCGATCGGCGATGTCGTCGTCGATGGTCTCCATCCGCTTCTTGGTGAGGGGACCGGTGTCCTCGATCTTCTGCTTGCCGTCCGGCGTCGCGAAGCTGTGAATGACGCCACGCGGGCCAAAATTTTTGCGGAAATTCGGAAATTCCGGATCATCGGGCTTGGGATAGTCGGGAAGCTCCGGCTCTTCCTCCGCGTTCAGATGATAGAGATTGCCGTAGAACTCGTCGAAGCCGTGGGCCGTGGGCAGAAACTCGTCCTTGTCGCCAAGATGATTCTTGCCGAACTGGCCCGTCGCATAGCCCTGAGCCTTGAGAAGCTCCGCGATGGTCGGGTCTTCCTTCTGCAAGCCGATGGCCGCGCCAGGCATGCCGACTTTTGTCAGGCCCGTCCGCAAACCGCTCTGGCCGGTGATGAAGGACGCGCGTCCGGCGGTGCAGCTCTGCTCGCCGTAGTAATCGGTGAAGATCATGCCCTGCTTGGCGATGGAATCGATATGCGGCGTGCGATAGCCCATAAGCCCGTTGGTGTAGGCGCTGATGTTGGACTGGCCCACGTCGTCGCCCCAGATCACGACGATATGCGGCTTCTTGGCCGCGCTTGCGGCAGGCGGCTTCTTTGCTGGATCGGGAGCGGCGCGCGCGGGCGCTCCCACTATCGCAAGCGATGCGAATAATGTGAATATTGACAAGAGTGTTGCTTTAAACCGCATTCATGCCTCCCGAATTTGGCGCATATCGCTCGCTTTGGCCAACGTTTTTTGCATGGAATCCCGCGTCATCGAGACAGAACCCGTTTGGCGCCGGGGCCGCAGGAAGTTGGAACGCCAGCATAACAAATTGCGCCTTCGCCCTGTCTAGCAAATTTAATGGGCGTCCAAAACCCCTCATGTTATCTACGGATAGCCGAAATTTAATTGCAGGCGCCTTGGTTATAATTGAAACATGGTGGAGATTGGCGCGATGATTGGAATGTTCAAACTGAGGCCCTCCCGGCTCGCGACGTCCATGCTTGCGGGCGGCCTGCTCATTGTCGCCGCATTGCTCGGCATTCTCTACCTATGGTCTCCGCACGCGACGTTGCGCATAACCACCGGCCCGGCTGGAGGCCTGGCGCAGCGCTTCATTTCTGCCTTTATCTCCGTGACGACCGCCGCTCACCCCCGCATCCGATTTGAGACGGTGGACGTTTCCAGTCTGAAGGACAGCGCAAAAGCGCTGGAGGACGGCAAAGTCGACATCGCCATTGTTCGCAGCGACCTGCCGCCGCCAGTCAATGGGCAAACTCTCGTCATATTGCGGCGCGACGTCGTTGCGATCATTCTTCCGCAGAATTCTCCCATCAAGGACTTAGTGCAGCTTTCGGGGAAGACCATCGCGATTCCAGCGGGGCCGCTCGCTGAAGACAATTCCCACGCTCTCGATTTGCTGCTTGGCTATTACAACGTTGCTCCCGAGGCCGTTAAACGCATCGTTCTTCCCATCCCGGAGATTGGCGCAGCGATCCATGAAAAGCGCGCCTCGGCGGCGCTGGCGATAGGCCCGATCGGTCCAGGAGATGCGGTCAACGTTGTCGCGGCGGTGGCCAAGGCGGCAAGGGGCGTCCCTGTCCTCATGGCGATTGACGAGGGCGACGCGATCAGCAAGCGCTTTCCGGGCTTTGAATCGATCGACGTGCCTGAAGGCGCATTCAAGGCTCACCCGGCGACGCCAGCGGACAGCGTAAAAGGCCTCGCCATCACTTATCGCCTCGCGGTTCCGATGACGATGCTGAACGCGGTCGCGGGAGCGATTGGACGATCAATATTGAAGACCAAGGGAAAGCTCATGGCCGTCTCGCCAATGGCGGGGCAGATCGAGGCGCCCGATCCCGACGAGAAAAATCCCGTTCTGCCAATCCATCCGGGCGTCGCGGCTTATTTGTCCAGCGGCGACCAGAGCTTCCTCGATTCCGCGCAGCAGTATCTTTATGTCGTGGGCATTCCTCTCAGCCTGGCCGCTTCATTGATCGCGGTGCTCGCCGGACACTGGCGCAACAGGAAGCTGCAGGACGATCAGCAAAAGCTATTCCAGCTTCTCGTCATCGCGGACCAGGCCACGAAGGCCGAGCAGCCTGAACTGGACGAACTCCAGCGCGAACTTCACGCCACGGTGGCGTCCTGCGTTTCCCAACTTTTGCGCGGCTCCAACAGCGCAAATCAGTGGCCGGTGTCCCTCGCGATCGAACATGCGAGGCGCGCTATTGACGCGCGAAAGGCGGCGCTGCGGGCTATATCCGCGCAAGACGCCGGCAAGAGCGCTCCTCACGTCTGAGGGCGGCGCATTAGCCGGGGCATCGGCGATCCGCTTTAATCGCCCAAAGCCGGCTGTGGCGACGCCTCGCCCACGGAGGGCGTTCCGCGCACCGTGGCGGATAATTCCTCGACCTGTTCCGAAAAAGCTTCGAACTGATCGCGGATATGATCGCTGGAGATCGTGGCGAATTCTTGCGGAGATTTCGCCTTCGACAGGTCGCTCGCGAATCTGAAGGCGGCATTTATATTCAAGACGGAAAGCTCCAGCAGCTTCGCGTAAAACGCCTGTGAGTGCATGAGCGTCGCCCAGGCAGGATTTTTCGCCGGGTTGAAAGCGTCGATTCTCATAGTCGCTCTCCTCTTGCTTTGCCGCGTCGCCCGTCGCTTGACTTTTCGTCCAGGGATTGTTGGCGATTGGCTTCTATTCAACGATTTCGAGCCCAACAAGTTGCCTGCGGCTCTACAGTCGGCCGTAAACTTGCGGTAGGATGCGCTCATGTGCGGACGTTTCAGCCAGAACTACAGCTGGACGGAGATTCAACGGCTGGCCAATCTCATTGGCGAACCGAGAAACCTGCGTCCACGCTACAACATCGCTCCGACCTCGGAGATCGACGTGATCTGCGCATTGGCGGAGGGGCGCGCGTTGCGTCCGATGCGTTGGGGGCTCGTTCCCTCATGGTGGAAGAAGCCGTTGAACGAGCTTCCTTCGACCTTCAACGCGCGCGCGGAAACGATTGCCGAGAAGCCGATGTTTCGCAGCGCGTTCAAGACGCGCCGCTGCGTCATCCCAGTGTCGGGCTTCTACGAGTGGACGGGCGAGAAGGGCGCCAAGACACCGCATTATTTCTCGGCTTCATGCGATGAGCCGCTGGCTCTGGCCGGTCTTTGGGAACATTGGGACGATCCCGTGAGTGGGGATGAACTGTTGTCGGCGACGATCATCGTCGGCGAAGCCAGCGACTGGATGCGCCGCTATCATGACCGCATGCCGGTAATTCTCGACTGGAGCAATGTCGGCGATTGGTTGACGGGCGCAAATCCGGGAGGCCTGCTACGTCCGGCGCCTGACGCGACGCTGCTGGAATGGATCGTTTCAAAGCGCGTGAACAAAGCGGGAGCCTTTGATGACGATCCGACCCTTGTGGAGCCGCTGTTCTCGTGACGCCGATTTGCGATGAGCCTTCCTCGCGAACGCCGGCGCTTCGCCAGTCCTTGACGGCTGCGCGTTCAAACCGCCCGCGGTCAGCAGTAGCGTCGCTTCACTCGCCGGTGAGCGGTGTGGGCTTCAACCCGGGAGCGCTTTTCTTCGCCAGAATTTCCGCGCGCACAGCCATTTCTTTTTTTAACGGATCGCGCTTGAAAGCGTGAATTATGACGACATGTCGAGTGCAGGAAATTCATGAGGGAGGAAATCTCATGGAAAAACTTACAAGAGATGTCACGGACGTCACGGGGCTGGAGCCAGCCATCGCCAAAGCGGCCATCGGCCATGTTCTATTATTCCTGCGCAATGAAGCGCCGCAAGGCCATGTCGCGGAATTCATCGACAAGATGCCGGCCGCTCGTGAGGCCGTAGAAGCGGCTGCGGCGTCCGGAGACGGCGGCGTTACCGCCGTCATTGAGGGAATGACGAGTTTCATGGGACGAGGGCGAGCGGACACCAACATCCTCGCGGGCAGGCTCATGAACCTCGGCCTCACCGGCAAGCAGATCGTCAGTCTGGTGGATGAAATGCTGTCGCGTGCAGAAACGCTTGTGGGCCCCGACGGCGCGGCGAAGATTCGCGCCATTCTTCCAGCTCTCGGCGAGCGCGTTGACCAGCCCGCGCCTACGCCCATGCAACGTAGCGCCTAGAATATTCCTCATGGCGCGGCTTCCGGGCCGCGTCATGTCGCAGCGCTAATTGGGATGCGGCGCCTGATCATTCGGGACTCGAACGTCGGCATGCGGGTTCGGCGTAGATTGTGCCGAGCGGTCATGCATCCAACGGCTGACGTCGCTTCAATTGCTCGGTTTCGACGAGCGAGATGACCTCGTAGCAAGCGGTTTGCACTGCGTCGTCGACTATCTCGTGCGCCCATGCGGGAAAATCGTCCTGCAATACGCTTACCCGCGAGGGGAAGGCGTCGGCGCCTTATCGCCATCAGCACCGGGCTTTTATACTCGCTGTCGGCCTCGCGCTCGATGGCCGACTGCACAAGGGCGCGCTTATCTGGAGGCAACGCCGAGATCACAGCATCTTCAAAGTGAGCGAGGAATACCGCCTTAAGGTCGAGGAGTTCGTATACGGTTTGCTGCAGGGACATAAATTCATTCGTGCGCATTTCCTGGCCTTTCAAGGGTCAGCGGGCATGTCGTCGTCAGTGCGGCGGATGCGGCTGATCGTCTCATCTCATTGATTAAATCATTGAAACGAAACTCTAGATTTAATTCCGACAAGAGATTTTTAATGTTTTTTTTCTCGCTGAATTGAGCGAGTTTTCTCGCAAGGCGAAAGCGGGCGCCGCCGGAGACTTTGACGCTTGAAAAATTTCCGAGCTCAGCTCTTTAGGAAGGGCGCCATGCCCGCACGCGCCAGCTCGTCGGCCCGTTCGTTCATCTCGTCGCCAGCGTGTCCCTTGACCCAGTGCCAGGCGACGTCGTGGCGCGCTTCGGCTTCTTCGAGCCGACGCCATAAGTCGACATTCTTCACCGGCTTCTTGTCGGCGGTCTTCCAGCCACGCGCTTTCCAGCCGTCGATCCACTGCGTCACGCCATTGCGCACATATTGCGAGTCGGTGTGGAGATCGACGGAGCAGGGCCGCGTCAATGTCTCAAGCGAGACGATCGCGGCCATCAGCTCCATGCGATTGTTGGTTGTCGCTTTCTCGCCGCCGCTGAGCTCTCGCTCACGCTCTCCAAAGCGCAGTATCGCGCCCCAGCCGCCGGGTCCCGGATTGCCGGAGCATGCGCCGTCCGTCCAGATCCTGACGCGATTGGTCATGGCTCGAAGCCATAGTCCCGCGCGTCGCGGATAGCTTGATGAAAGCGGAGCTTCGCCAAATATTCGCGGGGGTCCTTGGGCCGAACAAGCGCGCCAGGCGGCACATTGAGCGCGTCGACAAATCGGGTCAGCAGAAAGCGCATCGCCGCGCCGCGCGCCAGCAGAGGGAAGGCCGAGAGTTCCCCGGCGCTCAGGGCCCGCTTGCGGCGATAGGCGTCGATCAGCGCGCGGCCCTTGTCCTTGTCATAGACGCCGGCGGAGTCGAAACACCAGGCGTTGAAGGATATTGCGAGGTCATAGGCGAAGGCGTCGTTACAGGCGAAATAGAAATCGATCAGCCCCGACAGCCGGTCGCCGAGAAACAGCACATTGTCCGGAAAAAGGTCGGCGTGGACGATACCGGAGGGCAAGTCCTTCGGCCATTTGCACTCAAGGTAGTCGAGTTCATTGGCAATGAGTTCGCGAAGCCCCGGCGCGATTTCGTCGGCCCGTGCGGACTGCGTTTCGAAGAGCGGGCGCCAGCCGGTCACCGAGAGCGCATTCGGGCGGCTGAGCTCGAAGCCTTCGCCAGCGAGATGCAGCCTCGCCAGCGCTTCCCCGAGCGCGGCGCAATGCGATTCCTCGGGGTGGTTGAGCGCGTAGCCATCGAGAAAGGTGACGATCGCCGCCGGACGCCCCGCGAGCCGGCCGAGCGCCGCTCCGGCGCGGTTGCGCACCGGCTGCGGGCAGGTCAGTCCCGCCGCCGCGAGATGCTCCATCAGGCCAAGAAAGAATGGCAGATCCGCTTCGGCGACGCGTTTTTCATAGAGCGTCAGAATGAAACTGCCAGCGCCGGCGTGCAGGTAGAAATTAGAATTCTCGACGCCCTCCGCAATGCCTTTGCACGAAAGGAGCTCGCCCAGTTCATAGGTGGCGAGGAAGGCGATCAGCTCCTCGTCGTCGACTTCCGTATATACGGCCATGGCCTTTGCCGATTGCGAGGAGCTGGAGGAGGGACAATTGGGCGTCAGGCGATTGCCCGCAGCTCCTTGGGCAGCGGGAAGGACACGGCTTCGTCGGCGGCGGAGATGGTTTCCACGGAAATGTCGTAGCGTTCCGCGAAAGCGTCCATGATTTCCTCAACCAGAACCTCGGGCGCCGAGGCCCCTGCGGTGATGCCCAGAGACCTGATATTGCTGAAGATCGTCCAGTCGATTTCACCTCGCCCCTGCACCAGCTGCGCGGGAGCGCCCGAGCGCTCGGCGACTTCGCGCAGGCGTTGTGAGTTGGAGGAGTTGGGCGAGCCCACGACGATCACCGCGTCGACTTGCGGCGCCACCTGCCTGACGGCCGCCTGGCGATTCGTCGTGGCGTAGCAGATGTCTTCCTTGTGTGGGCCGGTGATGTCCGGGAAGCGCTTCGTCAACGCCAGGATTATCGCCCGCGAATTGTCGAGCGAGAGCGTCGTCTGCGTGACATAGGCGAGGTTGCTCTCGTCCTCGATCTGCAAGGTGGAGACCTGCTGCTCCGACTTCGACCAGGATCACCGCTCCATCGGGCAACTGCCCCATGGTGCCGACGACTTCCGGGTGGCCGGCATGGCCGACCAGCAGGACGCGGCGCCCGCGCCGGAAATGAATTTCCGCCTCGCGATGGACCTTGGTGACCAGTGGGCAGGTCGCGTCAATGGCCAGAAGATTGCGCTCGGCGGCGGCGGCGGACACGGCTTTGGCTACGCCATGCGCGGAAAAGATCACCGGCGCGCTGGTGTCGGGAATCTCCTCCAGCTCCTCGACGAAAATCGCGCCCTTGGCCTTAAGCGCCTCGACGACATAACGGTTGTGGACGATCTCATGGCGGACATAGACGGGCGCCCCGAACTTGGCGAGGGCGCGCTCCACGGCGTCGATGGCGCGCACGACGCCCGCGCAAAAGCCGCGTGGGGAGCACAGAAGAATTTTGAGCGGCGGCTTTATGGACCGTGGCTGCACATTCATGTTCGCGCCTTTTTGCGGTTTTCGCGCCAATGGCGCACGGTCTCCGGCGAGCGCCAGAACCAGATCAGTTCCATCTGAAGCGCGAGACGCGCCGGTTTCGGCAAGTGATGTCGCGCCGGGGCTAGCGTGTCAAGCCGGGCGGTTGGAGGACTCACAACAGGCTCGCCAGCGCGCCGAGCGCCGCGATCAGCCAAAGCCCCGCCAGCGCCCGCCGATAGAGCGCCAGCGCCCGCCAGATGTCGTCTCGATTGGCCTCCGCGCGCCCGTCGCCCAGCCACGCCCCCGCGACCTGCGTTTCGCCATAGCTGCGCGGGCCGCCGAGCTTGAGGCCCAGCGCCCCGGCCATCGCCGCCTCCGGCCAACCGGCGTTGGGCGAAGCGTGCTTTCGCGCCTCGCGCAGCGCGGTGGCGAGGGCTATGCGCCCATTGCCTTCCGCCGCCAGCGCGATCAGCCCGGCGGACATTCGCGAAGCCGGCAGATTGACAAGATCGTCGAAGCGGGCCGAAGCCCAGCCGAACTCAAGATAACGCGGCGAGCGATGGCCGATCATGCTGTCGGCGGTGTTGACGGTTTTGTAGGCCAGCGCGCCGGGCAGGCCGAGCAGCGCCATCCACAGGGCCGGGGCGACGATCCCGTCGGAGAAGTTTTCCGCCAGACTTTCGATCGCCGCGCGGGCGACCCCCGCTTCGTCGAGCTTTGTCACGTCTCGGCCGACGATCCTGCCGACCGCGATGCGTCCGTCCTCCAGCGAGACCGAAAGCGCCCGGGCCACATCCGCGACATGGGCATGAAGGCTGCGCTGCGCCAGCAGGGTGGAGGCGAGCAGCGCCAGCGGGAAAAGGCCGAAGGGCAGCGCCAGCAGGGCGCGCTCGGCCAAAACGCCCAGTGCGAGGCTCCCGGTCAGCAGCGCCGCCAGCGCCGCAACGCCACGCACCCGGCGCGCGGCCGGCGGCCCTTCATTGAGCCGAGCCTCCAGCGCCGAGATGGCGGCGCCGATCCAGACGACGGGATGGCCGATCCGCGCCAGCAACGCCCGCGGATAGCCGAAGGCGCCCTCGAAGGCGAGCGCCAGCAGCGTCAGCGGCAGATGCGCGAACAGCGCCGCCAGCAAGGCGTCAGCGGCCGTAGGTCGCGGTCAGCGTCGCCTTGGCCAGCGCCTTGCTGTTGGCGGTGAAGCCGATGATGGCGGCCTTGGCGTTGGCGGGGAGGCCGAGCGTCTCTACCGGGAGCGCATAGACCGTGAAATTATAGCGATGCGCGCCGTGGCCCGGAGGCGGGCAGGGGCCGCCGTAGGTCGCGTCGCCGAAATCCGCCTCATATTGCTTGGCGCCGGGCGGGAGCAGCTTGCCGTCGGCGGAGCCGGCGCCCTGCGCCAGCCCATGCGCGGAGGCCGGAATATCGGTGACGATCCAGTGCCAGAAGCCCGCCCCGCCGGTCGGCGCGTCGGGGTCATGGACCAGCACGGCGAAGCTCTTGGTCCCGGCCGGCGCGTCGCTCCATTCCAGCGCGGGCGAGAGATTCTCGCCCTTGCAGCCGAAGGAATTGTAGACGAATTTCTCGCCGATCTTCTGCCCCGAGGAAATATCCGGGCTTTTCAGCTCGAAGGCGCCGGCGCCGGACGCCGAAAACGCGAACAGGTAAGCCAATGCTACGGGAATGAGGCCGCGTTTCATTTCTAATGCTCCTGCACTTGGGGAATATGCCGGCATGGTTTAGCCGATTGCGCGGGCGGTGTCGCGGGTGAAGCTTTTGTCGGCTCGCCATCCGGCGTCAGGGCAGGGCGCAAATATCGTCGAGCGCGTTTATGCGCGGCGTGGGCGCATAGCCATGCTTGATGCGATGCGCTTCATGAACCCCGAGCGGCGCGACGGTCATATTATTGCCCATGGAAATGTCGCTCACGACGCAGCTGACGGGCGACATGCGTTCGGGAAAGAATTGCGATAGTCTCGCCGGGTCGACCTCAATGCGCCCCAGAGATTTCATCCGCATGGTCGCGATGTGCCTCCCGGTCAATGTGCCGGGATTGCGCAGCAACCACATGCGCGGTTCCCGCAGTTCGGCCAGCGAGGGTTCGCCCAAAAAGGGCTCGCAAATGACAAGCGGCCGATACCAGGCGAGATAGTCAAAGGCGAGACCGCATTCCGCGATGACGAGCGCGCCCCAGCCGTCCTGCCGCCATGCCTTCACCCGTTCCCATTCCTTGCCGATCGTATAGGGGTTGATCGGCTCGCCGTCGCAAATAGGATAGGTCAGGACTTCGCCCGCCTCCAGAAGCAGCTTTTGCGGCGATTTGAGAAGCTTGCGCGGCGGGGCGTCCGCTGGCGCGGCGATGCGCGCGCGCAGCTCCTCCAGCATGGCCTTGCGCTTCACGAGCGACTTGTCGTCCATGCCGAGCGCCGCCATGGCGGCAAGGTCGGCGCCGTCCGCGATGATCGCCAGCGCTTTTTCGCGCGCGCGGGCGCAGTCGATCCCGCGCTTTGCGAATTGATCGGCGATGGTCAGCCAGAAGGTCGTGTGATCGGAATCCGTTGGATTATTGGCGGCGGTTGGTTCCGTCGCGCAAAGATATTCGAGCAGCCTTTCGGCGTCGAAAGGCAGGCGCGCGACCGCCGTCACGCTCGCACGCAAATCCTGTGCGAAGTCGCCGGAATAAAGCGAAACGCCCCACGCTCCCATGTTGCAAGGCTCCTGAACCGGCGGGAAGGAGGGCAGATTGCGGGAATTTGTTTAACGGGGGGATAGCGGTGCTAGAGAACGCTTTCGATGTCTGTCTTTGAAAAGTCGTCGCCGATGAAAAGCAGTTTGCAATTATGTTCTCTGGCTACCTCATAGGCGAAACAATCGCCAAAATTGAGCGCGGCCGGATTCACTCCCTTGCCCCATTTCTCATAGGCCTGAGCGATGCGCCGAGCCGCCGCCGGCGTGATCGGTCACGACCTCGAAGCCAAGGCCGTCGATGACGCTCTCTATCTCCGCAAGCACATTGCGGCGCGCCGCGACGATCAGCGCTTCCGCGACGGTCCCGGCGGAAATCATAATGTCGTCGTCGGCTTCGAGCGCAGCGATACAGGCCTCTGCCTGTGGCTCATTCAGCACGATCGCTATCAGCGCGGACGTATCGACGGCGATCATTCGGGCAGACCGTCCTCGCCATAGAGGAAATCCTGACTGCGCGCGGCGCTGGGGCCTGCTCTCGCCTTCGCGGCGCCCGACATTCGCGCCGCTTCGAGCAGGGCTCTCCGTGATTTGCCGTCGGATGCGGGTTTCACCGCGACAATGCGCGCCGCCGCATGGCCGTGACGCGTGAGAACGACCTCCTCGCCCGCTTCGGCCCGGCGCACGAGGTCGGTGAGCTGTCCCTTGGCGTCGGAGACTGAAATATGCATCGCCGGTCCTTGGGCAAAATACGTGGAAATGAAATTAGACTAATGTATGGTCCAAATCAAGGCGAGCGACATCCTGCCTCCAATCATGCGAAATACGGCTGATTGGCGGGCTCATTCCCGCGCAAGCGGGAATCCTATACCTGCCGCGCGGCTGAGGTAAGCTCGGGCGCGGCGTCCGGCGGCTTCCGGGAATCTGGTCCGTCTCGTTGGCGAGTCGACCCGGCGCGGCCGTCTTCTGGCAAAGCCCCGGACGCATGTTGGTTTTTTCCGAACAGTCGCAAGGGCCGCGTCCGCGCGCGCCCGCGTATAGGACAGGAAGATCGCCATGCTCAGCATTGCTCCCTCGGCCGGCGTCGATGTCGGCCAAGCTTATCTCGACCTCGGTTTCTTTCCCCCCGCCAAGCCTTTGCGGGTCGCCAACACGCAAGACGGAATCGACAAGATCGTCCTTGCGCTGCGCGCCAAGGGGGCGAGCAAGGTGGTTTTGTAAGCCATTGGCTTCTACGGTCGCCAACTTGCTTGCGCCCTTGCCGAAGCGGGATTTTCGGTTTTTGTCGTCAATCCCCGCCGCATAAAGGCGTTCCGCGACGCGGAAGGGCTGATCGCCAAGACCGACAGGCTGGACGCCGCGCTCGACGAGTTCGCTCAAATGCGCTTTGGCTTCCGCGAGGGAAATGTCGCTCAATGTCGGCTCCTGGCCAAATAAGTGGTCACCTATAGCGAGCGAGCGCCAATTCGCGACAGCGTTGATTGGTCGGGATCAAGGAGAACCTGCTTCAAGAGATCCGACGATAACCCGCACTTGATCAGTTTGCGAGCGACGAACGAACCGGTTCCGCTGTTATTCGAGTAAATCCTCGATTTGTGCCTCCACTTGATCAAGGAAGGCCAACCGGATGGCTTCGGTCGAACTGACTTCACATGGACAAGCACCTCGCCTTCTGTGTTCAGTTCGCTTCGAGGAACGACTCGGTACTTTTTTCCCCAGTTGTCTTGACTGTCCAGTACGGCTGTTATGACCTCATGCCTGAAAGCGGGACGTTGGTTCGCCACCTCTTCAAACGCCTTTTCGATCAGCGGCCGATGCGACCAGTCGGCGAAATAAATATTGGCCGAGCAGCCCAAAAATTGATGCTGGTTTAACGCTTCAATATCAGAAACCCTGTCGGCGGTCATCCAACCACCTGCACGGCATCGATAGACGTCACCGTCGTAATTACACACATCACCTGTGGCGTGAGTGGAAAGAAAAAAAGGACGCCGGCATTTCCAACTCCTCCGCTTAACCCCTTCGCCTTGGGATTTTGGCAATACCATCGATTAGTCAGCACAGCCGGATCATCCGAGGTAATAAATGGATTGCCTGTCGTATTACGGATCAAGCGAACTTTGAGATCGTCTATTATGTCGAACGATGTCGAAAAGGTCTGCATGCTTTCGAGAACGACTCTCGCATTGTCAGCGTCCAGTCCGATGGCGCGTCCCCATTCCACGCCACATCTGCCATTTCCCAAACAAACATAGCTGCCCGGCGCGCTGCTCCTTCCGTCCGGCAATGTTGAAGGTAGCAGAAATGACGAAGTGCACTTTCAGCATCCTCTGTCAATCCATAGTTAGGTTCATGAATATCTCTAAGTATTTTAGTGTACCAAGCTTCACTTTTCTGGAGCAGGCGCTTCAATCGCAAATCCTCTCCATAAGAAGTAGCTTGATGAAAAATGATTTTTCACGGCGGCATTTTGGTACGTATTCGCCGATCGATATACGCGGAATTGATTGAAAGCCCTTCGCCGCCAACGAACGTTTCGGATAGAGCGCGGGACGAAATGCTGGTTCTTGTGAAAGCCATGACCCTCACTCCCACTCAATCGTCCCCGGCGGCTTGCTCGTCACGTCATAGACCACCCGGTTGACGCCCTTCACCTCATTGATGATGCGCGTCGCGGCCCTTCCCAAAAACCCCATGTCGAACGGATAGAAATCCGCTGTCATGCCGTCGCTGCTGGTCACGGCGCGCAGGGCGAGGACGTAGTCGTAGGTGCGGCCGTCGCCCATCACGCCGACGCTTCGCACCGGCAGCAGCGCCGCGAAGGCTTGCCAGATTTCGTCGTAGAGGCCCGCCTTGCGGATTTCGTCGAGATAGACCGCATCGGCCTTGCGCAATATGTCGAGCTTTTCGCGCGTGATCTTGCCCGGGCAGCGGATCGCGAGGCCCGGACCCGGAAAGGGATGGCGGCCGACGAACGCCTCGGGCAGGCCGAGTTCGCGGCCCAGCGCGCGCACCTCGTCCTTGAACAGTTCGCGCAAGGGTTCGACCAGCGCCATGTTCATGCGCTCGGGCAGGCCGCCGACATTGTGATGCGACTTGATCGTCACCGAAGGGCCGCCGGTGAAGGAGACGCTCTCGATCACATCGGGGTAGAGCGTGCCCTGCGCCAGAAACTTCGGCGCGCCGCGCTTGTCCCGCGCGATCTTCTTCGCCTCGGCGTCGAAGGTTTCGATGAACAGCCGCCCGATGGTCTTGCGCTTGACCTCCGGGTCTTCCACGCCCTCCAGCGCGCCGATGAACAGCTCTTGCGCCTGCACATGATGCAGCGGGATGTTGTAGTGGTCGCGGAACAGCGTCACCACTTCCTCGGCCTCGCCCTGCCGCAGCATGCCGTGGTCGACGAAGACGCAGGCAAGCGCGTCGCCGATGGCCTCATGGATCAGCACGGCGGCGACGGCGCTGTCGACGCCGCCCGAAAGCCCGCACAGCACGCGCCCGTCGCCCACCTGCGCGCGAATGGCCTTGATGGCTTCCTGGCGGAAGGCGGCCATGGTCCAGTCGGACTTGAGCCCGGCGACCTTGTGCACGAAATTGGAGATCAGCTTGGCGCCGTCGGGCGTGTGAACGACTTCGAGATGAAACTGCACGCCATAATAGCGCCGCGCCTCGTCGGCGATGGCCGCCATTGGCGCGTTTGCGGATTTCGCGATGACCTTGAAGCCCTCGGGCAGGCGCGTGACGCGATCGCCGTGGCTCATCCACACGGGGTATTTCTTGCCCTGTGACCAGACGCCGTCAAAGAGCGCGCTTTCCGCAATCGCCTCGACATCGGCGCGGCCGAATTCGCGGTGGTGACCGGCCTCGACCTTGCCGCCGAGCTGTTCGGCGAGAAGCTGCTCGCCATAGCAGATGGCGAGGATCGGCACGCCGGAGTCGAAGATGGCTTGAGGCGCGCGGGGCGAGCCTTCGTCGGTGACGGAGCAGGGGCCGCCGGAGAGGATCACCGCCTTGGGCTTGATTTCGGCGAAGGCCTTTTCCGCGCTCTGGAAGGGCGCGATCTCGCAATAGACGCCGGCCTCGCGCACGCGCCTCGCGATGAGCTGCGTGACCTGCGAGCCAAAGTCGACGATCAGCGTCTTGTCGTGGCGGTCGGCGATCTGGTGGTGGAAGTCGTCGGCGGTCATGGCGTGTCCTGAAGGGCGCCGCGTCTGGCGCGGCTCTTTGAAGCCTGCCTTAAGAGAAGGTGGCCGCTGGCGCAATATCGCCCTTTTGCAGCGCGGCGACGAAAAATCCGTCGGTGCCCGAGGCGAGCGGCGAAAAGCGCAGGCCTACGCCATGAGGCGAGGCGAAGCGCGCAAGCTCCGGTAGCTCCGCCTTTTCCGCGATTTCCTGCGCGGGGATCGCCAAGAACTCCTTGTGCCCGGAGAGAAACTCCCCGATGCGGTCCTCGTTCTCGTCGCGCAGCAGCGAGCAGGTCACATAGACGATGCGGCCCTTGGGCTTGACGTAGCGCGCGGCGCGTTCGAGCAATTCGCGCTGGTCCTTCTGACGCAGCTCCAGCGCGCCGGGAGCGAGGCGCCATTTGGCGTCGGGGTTGCGCCGCCATGTGCCGGTGCCGGTGCAGGGTGCGTCGATCAGCACGATGTCGCAGCGCGCTTCGAGATCGCTGAGCACGTCGGCCTTGCCGCGTGGGGCGCGAACCTGAATGTTGCGCGCGCCCGCGCGCTCCAGACGCTCATGGATCGGCATGAGCCGGCGTCCGTCCTCGTCATAAGCGTAGATCTGGCCGCGATTATGGGTTTGCGCGGCGAGCGCCAGAGTCTTGCCGCCGCCGCCGGCGCACAGGTCGAGAATTTGGTCGCCCGGCTGCGCGCCGCAAAGCAGCGCCGCGAGCTGCGAGCCCTCGTCCTGCGTTTCGACGAGGCCCTTTCACAAAGGCCGTCTCCGCCGCCAGCGCCGGGCCGCGTCCGTCGGCGCCGGGGAATATGCGCAGGCCGAGCGGCGAGAGCGGCGTCGGCTGCGGGTTGAGATGCGCGAGTTTTTCCAGCGCCTGCTCGCGCGAGGCCTTGAGGATGTTCACCCGCAAATCTATCGGAGCGCGGGCGGCCAGCGCCGCGCCCTCTTGCGGCGCCGCCTCTGCCCAGCGCCGCCTCCAGCCGTTGCTCAAGCCATTCCGGGATAATCGCCGCGCACATGGGCCGGAGCGCCGTCCAGCGTCGCCTTCTCCAGCCGCTCGCGCTCCTGCAGGGTGAGCGGGGCAGGGGCGTGGCCTTCGCCCGAGAACAGGGCGCTGATCGTGTCGACGCTCTGGCCGCGCGCCTCGCGCAGCGCGCCGATCATCACGGCGCGGGCGCTGTCTTCGCCCATAATATAGGCGGATGAGGCGCGCTTTCTCAGCGCGTCGAAGACGAGGCTGGAGATCGCGGCGCGATCCTTGGAGCCCGCGAAGCGGTGCGAAAGCCCCCATTCCTTCAGGATGTCGCCGGCCGGGCGGCGATTGTCGGCAAGCTTTTCCAATATCTCAATGGCGGCGGCGACTTGGGCGGCGGGTGTCATGTGGCCTTCAAAGTTCGGCGGGACGGACTGTGAAAATCGCCGAACTGCGACGCGTAAGCGTCAACGACGAACCGCCAGTTTACGGCTTATCGCCTCCAAGGGATACTGTCTCTCACTCCGTCGGCGCCGGATCGACAATGAGGGAGCGAGATCGCGAACGGATCGCCGTCTCAAAATCTCATTCCGCCGCCGTCAAGGGAGCGACACCGCCCAGTCCACGCCGACGCTGCGTCAACCGACCGGCCAGGTCCATGAAAGGAGTTTCGATGCGCCGATAACAGATATCGGCGAGAGACAGCGTCAGCCCGATTGTCAACGCGACGAGGCCAAGACTGCCGAACCCGTCCACCGTGGGCGGCTGGTTAGGGCCGGCGCCCAGAAAAACCAGCCCGAGCAGCGGCATATGCAGGAGATAGAGCGAATAGCATCGCTTGCCGCACCATGCTAAAGCATGAGTCCCCGCGCGCGATTGTAACGGCTCCGTCTCGTAGTTCACGACGCCAAATGTCGTCAACGCCAACACAAGGTCGATCATCGCCGTGGATAACACATTGTCATCCGATCCGCCCGGCGTCAGATACGGAGCAAACAGGACGACGACAATGAACAAATAGGCTCCCGCGCCGACCGCGACACGTGGCTTGAGGCGTTTCGCGAGGTCCGGCCAAAGGGTCGGCGCTAGCGCGATTAACACGCCCCAGCCGAATGCGTCCAGTCTGGCGATGGTCCATGTCGCGGGCGCGAATTTTCCAAAATCCAGGCTCAGATAGGCGCGAATTGGCGTGGCGATCAATATCCATGCAATGGCGACGAATGCGAAGCGGCGAGGCGTCAGGCGCGTGGCGAGCAAGGGCAGCAGCAGATAGAAATGCTCCTCCACGGCGAGCGACCACGTTGGCGCGAAGAATTTTCCTGGAAATCCCGCGTCGAGGCCAAACCGCCAGTTTTGCAAGAAAAGCAGATAGGTCGAAAGCGGGTAGCGGCCGCGCCAGAGCCAGGTATCCGATGATCCCCCGGCTTTCAGCCAAAGCGCTTCGAGCGTAAATCCGCCAAAAATCAGAAGCAGGAACATCGGGAGGATGCGGAACGCGCGGCGCATGAAAAAGGTTGGAATGACGCCAGGCGTGTCTTGCTGGCGCAAAAGGTTGGTCGTGAGCAGATAAGCCGACAAAATAAAGAAGAGATCGACACCCGCCGAGCCAGCATCGAGAAGCTGGCGCGCCGTGGACGGGACGTGGAGATATTCGTAGGCGCCGGTGCAGGCAAGAATATGTAGTTGCAGGACCAGTAAAATGGCTATCCCGCGCAATGCGTCAATGCGAATGAGATGGGGTGACATTTTAATTCCCTATGCAATTAACAAAATGCGGCCGGACTGCGCAGCCGGGATGAAAAAGCGATCGCGGAACGGCCATGGTTTGATTTCTGTGGCCCGGCAACGCCGTCACTCCGCCGCTTCAATGGGAAGCGCTTCGGTCAACCGGCCGCGATAGCTGGCGATCCTTTGCGCCAGCCGCATGGAAGGCTGCTCGACGCGGCGATAGCAAATGTCAGCGATGAGAAGCGTCAGCCCAATCGAGAGCGCGACGAGGCCCAGAGTTTCGAGGTTGTCGACCTTGGGCCGTTCTGTCTGACCGGCGGCGAGAAAGATCAGGCCCAGCGCCGGCACATGCAGCAGATAGAGCGAGTAGCAACGCGCTCCGCACCAGGCGAACGCGCGGCCCACTGGTCCTGTTCGCGACGGCTCCGCGCCGCGATGCACGACGCCGAAGGTCACCAACGCAAGTGCGAAATCGATCCAGGTCGCGCCAAACACATTGTCTTCCGAAGCGCCCGGCAGCAGGAACGGCGCGAAGACAATCACGATTGCGAACAAGCTCGCGCCTGCTCCGATCAAGAGGCGCGGATTGATGCGCTCTGGCAAATTTGGCCACAAGGTCGGGGCCAGGGCGATCAATATGCCCCATCCGAATGCGTCCAGCCGCGCGATTGTCCATGTCGTTGGCGCGATGTGCCCATAGTTTAGAAAGAGGAAAACCCGTATCGGCGTTGCGATCAAGATTCCTGCCGCCGCTAGGAACGCGAAGCGGCGCGGTTGAAGACGCGTGACCAGCAGCGGCAAAAGCAGGTAGAAATGCTCTTCGACGGCAAGCGACCAGGTTGGCGTGAAGAACTGCGCCGACCAGTGACCATCCAGCCCAAGTCGCCAGTTCTGCAAAAAGAGCAGATAGGTCGAAAGCGGATAGCGCCCGCGCCAGAGCCAGGTCTCCGATGATCCTCCGGCTCTCGTCCAAAGCGCTTCGAGCGTGAATCCGCCCAAAATCAGCAGAAGAAACATCGGCAGAATGCGTAGCGCCCGACGGAGGTAAAACGCCGAAATGACATTCGGCGTGGAACGATGACGCAGCAGGTTCGTGGTCAGAAGATAGGCCGAGAGAATAAAAAAGAGATCTACCCCAGCAGAGCCTGCGTGGAGGAAAAGCATTGGAATGGCGGGAACTTGGAGGTAGTTGTATGCGGAGGTGATAAGCAGCGTATGTAGCTGGATTACAGACAAAATTGCGATTCCACGCAAAATATCTATGCGAACTAGATGTTTAGGCAATGTAGCGCTCCAATAAATATTTATCTACGGCAATTTGAGCAGGAAAACATGTATAAAATATTTCCAGCGTCGCGGTGTTGGCCCGCTCTGCGCTTATTTTGCGGGATCAAGCTTTGTCGAAATAGCGAACGCCCGCCCAATCTCAATTTGTGGCAACAAATATCATATTCACGTCGGGCCGCATCCTTGAAAATAGTGTAGTTATATCTGTGCTTTACTTGGTTGATCAATGCGGATTTGCGGGGCGCTCATTCTCCATCGCAACCTAGGGAACACCGCATTCGCAAGCGAGCCGCCGCCAGAATGCGCGGTTTGACGCCCATTTGAACAGGCTGTGGCGGAGGCGCTGTGCTAGAGCGGGGCCGCACTCTGCACGGTATGATTCTTCAAGCCATATCGCACATTTTGACTGGAGGCCTTCATGAAACTCCTTCGCCCCGCATCGCTGCTTCTGCTGCTCGCCCTGGGAGCGTGCGCCACGCAGCCGGCGCCCGATCTCACCCCGCCGCCGCGCAAGCCCGCAGACGCGAAGACCCAGCTTAAGTCTGGCCGGCAATACTAGGCCGGAACGCGAATAAAGACGCAATCGCGCGGCGCGAAGCGACGCGTCGGGCGGTTGCCTTGCCGGCTTGCCAGCCCATTGCTAGGCTGGCGCAAACTGGCGCTATACGGAAGCTGATTCCTTGTTGGACCTTTTCTCCGGACTGTTCTCTTTTGCGGCCTATTTCGCCGCAGCAACGGCGTTTTGCGCGGCCTTCTGCGTCGCCTACACATTTCTGACGCCGCATCGCGAATTCGACCTTATCGTCCGCGAGCACAACGCTTCGGCGGCGCTGGCTTTCGGCGGCAGTCTCGTCGGTTTCGCCATCGCTTTGGCCGGGGCCATCCACAACACGCAGACTCCGCTGGAGTTCGTCATCTGGGGCTTCGTCGCCTTCGCAACGCAGGCAATCGCCTATCTGCTGGCGCGTCTGGCGCATCCGGGCCTGTCGCATGCGATCGAGCAAAATGCTCTGGCCGCCGCGATTTGGGTCGCCGCCGTGTCCATCTCGGCGGAGTCGTCAGCGCCGCCTGCATGAGCCCGTAACGCGATGGCGAGCACGCCCAGGCAGTTCGGGAAGCGCAGCGTGAACCCGCCTCCGGTCATCACCCATGCGCCGCAAGGGCTCCAGGGCGGCCCTGAACCGCCTTCTTCCCGGCGATTGCGCACGCTGGTCATAACGCTCGGCGTCGTCGGCGCGGGGTCGCTCGGCGTCCTTTCTCTTGGCGCCTTGTTGAGTTTCCTGGATTCCCATGTTTCCCGGACGGATTGCTCCGATCCGAAAGCCCCGCCCTGCACAAGCTCCAGCAGTTCCGGCGGACATGGGGGTGGGGGCGGCTACTGGGGCTCTTCCGGGCGCAGCAGCGCCTCCTTTGGCGGATTTGGCGGCGAGGGCGGCGCTCATGGCGGTGGCGGTGGCGGGGAGTGAGGCGGGAGCTTTCAGCGCCGCGTCCTGATTTCGAAGCGCAGGCAAAGGCGATCGGCTTCCATTTCGCGACGGTGGACGGCGAAATCTACTGGGACGAATCCGCACGCTATGTGTTTTCCCTGCGCGAGATAGAGTCAAAGCTAGAAGCGCCGACGCAGGAACTGCATGGACTCTGCTTGCGGTTGGTCGAACGCGTCGTCGCCAGCGAAGATTTGTTGCGGCGGCTGAAGAATTCCGCCCTTCGCCTTCGAGGCCATTCGGCAAAGCTGGGAGCGTCGCGATCCCTCGCTCTACGGGCGCTTCGATTTCGCCTATGGCGGCGAAGGCGACGCCAAACTACTCGAATATAACGCCGACACGCCCACGAGTCTGTTCGAAAGCGCCGTCGTGCAATGGTTCTGGGTCGAGCAGATGATCGAGCGTGGCCAATTGCCGAAAGGCGCCGATCAATTCAACTCGCTGCATGAGCGACTGATCGCGCGCTGGCGCGAGATCGGATCGCGGCGCTTCCTGCATTTGTCATGCATGACGCAAAGCATTGAGGACGCGGGAACCGTCTCCTATCTCGACGACTGCGCCCGCCAGGCAGGGCTGGAGACGCTGGCCCTCGACATGGGCGACATCGGGCTCGACGGCTCCCGTTTCGTTGACCGGAAGGGCCGCAACGTCGACTACATGTTCAAGCTTTACCCGTGGGAATGGATGTTCGCCGATCCCTTCGGGCGATCTCCGGCCATGCTTGAAACCCGCTTTGTCGAACCGCCCTGGAAGATGATCCTGTCCAGCAAGGGTGCGTTGGCTCTGCTGTGGGAGATGGCGCCGGGACATCCCAATCTCTTGCCCTGCTATTTCGAGGACGATCCGCAGGCGTCGACGCTGGGAGAGCGGTACGCCCGCAAGCCCCTGTTTTCCCGCGAGGGCGCGGATGTCGAGCTGCATGACGCAGGCGCGGTCGTGCGCGGGCTCTCGGGCGGCTATGGCGCGGAAGGCCATGTCCGTCAGGCGCTGTGCCCGCTTCCGGATTTTGACGGCCGCCGTCCGGTGCTCGGTTGCTGGCTGGTTGGCGACGAACCGGCGGGCATGGGCGTGCGCGAGGACATTTCGCCGATCACCTCGAACCGCTCGCGCTTCGTGCCGCATGTCATCATGGAATGAGCAGCCGCCGGGCCGGGACTAGTCCTGCAACCTGTCCGCGTGATGTTCGGCGCGAATGCGTCGCACGGTCCCGGTGTAGGAATGGTAGACGACCGTCTCCGTAGTGATCACCAGCCGGTCGAAGCTTACGCCGTGAAGCAGCGGCCCATTGGTGACGCCGGTCGCGCATAGGATCACGTCGCCGCTTGCGAGTTCCGCGACGTCATATTTCTTTTTCGGATCGACAATGCCCATTGCGTCGGCGAGCGCGAGCTTCTCCTGCGAGGAAATGACCAGCCTTCCCTGCATCTGACCGCCTACGCAGCGCAACGCGCCGGCCGCCAGCACTCCCTCCGGGGCGCCGCCCGGCCAAGATACATGTCCACGCCCGTTTGCGCGGGCTGGGCGGCGAGAATGACGCCAGCCACGTCGCCGTCCGAAATCAGCCGCACGCTCGCCCCCGCCTTGCGGCACTTCGCGACAAGTTCGGCGTGGCGCGGGCGGTCGAGAACGCAAACGGTTATGTCGCTGTCCGCGACCCTCTTGGCTCGCGCGAGCGCGGCGATGTTCTCCGCCGGCTCCCTGTCCAGGTCGACGAGGCCTTGCGGGTAGCCGGGACCGATCGCGATCTTGTCCATGTAGACGTCTGGCGCGCAAAGCAGCGAACCCGCCTTGGCCATGGCGATCACCGATATCGCGCCGGGCATATCCTTGGCGCAGAGCGTCGAGCCTTCGAGCGGCGCGACGGCCAGATCGAGGCGCGGGCCGCTCCCCGCGCCAACTTCCTCGCCGACGAACAAGACGGAAGAGGAGGCGTGATCGCCTTCCCCGATGACCACGCGTCCCCGGATCGGCAGACGCTGTAATTCGGCGTGCATCGAGTGCGCCGCCGCCCGATCCGCGGCCATCTCATCGCCGCGCCCACGAAGCCGCGCCGCAGCCACCGCCGCACGTTCGGTCACGCGCGCAAGAGCAAGCGCAAGGAAGCGTTCGATCGACTTTTCATCGACGATTGGAGTTAGCGCCAAACCTGTTCTCCCGGCTGTGGGACCATCAATGCGATTGGGCGCTTATTCGCGTTCAATTCTTATGACCTGGGCTCGTGCGCTGATCGTGCCGTCTTCGTAAATCGCGTCGAGCGCCTCGCGCACAAGATGTTCGCTGGTTGCGTGGGTGATGAGAATGACGCCGACAGGCGAGCCGTCCGCACTCTTGGGGCCGCGCCGCGCACCATGTTGCATGATGCTCTCAAGCGAGATGCCGCGCTCCGCCATGCGGGTGGCGATGCCGGCGAAGGCGCCCGGAACATCAGGAACGGACAGCCGAATGTAATAGCCGCCCTCATGCCGCCGCATCGGCGCGCGAACCAAAGTCGACAGACCTGCCGTTGGCACGCCAAAGGGCGCCGATCTCACGCCTCTGGCGATGTCGGCGATATCCGCGACAACCGCCGAGGCGGTCGCGTCGCCACCGGCGCCCGGTCCGACAAGCGTCAGTTCATGAACAGCGTCGGCGTCGATCGTGACCGCGTTCAATACGCCCATGACTTCGGCTATGGAGCTTGTCTTGCGCACCATCGTCGGATGCACGCGTTGCTCGAACGCCGTCCGCTGTTCGCTCGGCGACGCCCAGCAGCTTGATGCGAAATCCGAGTTCCGCCGCCGCTTCGATATCGGCAAGCGTCACGCGCTCTATGCCCTCGATGTCGATCGCTTCGGGCGCGATGCGCACGCCGAAGGCGAGCGAGGCGAGAATCGAGAGCTTGTGCCCGGTGTCAAATCCGCCGATGTCAAAGGTCGGGTCGGCCTCTGCGTAACCGAGCTTCTGGGCCTCGGCGAGGCATTCCTCGAAGGAAAGTTCTTCGAGCTCCATGCGCGAGAGGATGTAATTGCAGGTGCCGTTGAGGATTCCGTAGACGCGCTAAATCGAGTTGCCGGCCAATCCCTCGCGCAGGGTCTTGACGATGGGAATGCCGCCCGCGACGGAGGCCTCGAACGCCAGCGCAACGCGCTTCTCTTCGGCCATCGCCGCGAGTTCGAGGCCGTGCGCCGCCAGCAAGGCCTTGTTGGCCGTCACGACGGATTTTCCATGAGCGAGAGCCGCTTCGACGCTCGCCCGTGCGGGCCCCTCGGCTCCTCCGATCAGTTCGACGAAAAGATCGATATTCGCAGAGGCCGCGAGCTTGACCGGATCGGAGAAAAACTCGACTGCGCTGAGGTCGGCGTCGCGCTCCTTGCCGGGGTCGCGGACCGAGACGGCGGTGACAATGATTTTCCGCCCGGTGCGCGAGGTGAGCGCGTCCGCCTGACGCGTCAGCAGGCGCGCGACTGCTGCGCCGACAGTGCCAACCCCGGCGATGCCGACGCGCAATATATCCGACATGGTGATCTTTCGTGTGGAAAAACAATGGAACCAGGCCAGCGGGCGGCTCGGCATGCCGGACTTGTGCCTGATTTTCCGCAACGGATCAGAGAATCCCGCCACGAGCTTTCCCCGCGCGGCGAGGCCGCGACCCCAAGCCGCAGCGCCAGCCTGCTTGTAACGGCGGCTTTGGCGGAGCAGCTTCTTGTTTTCGGCCAATCCGCAATTAACTGTATCGTGTTAGCGCGGCTAGGCTCGCGCAATCTTCGGGGCAAGGGACGGTATTCCCTCGGCTTGGAGCCATAAAAAACGGGAGGGCTGATATGAGCGATTTCTTGAAACTTCGTTTGAGTTCCGCTGCGGGCGTTCTATGCGGCGCTGCGATGCTGGCGATTTTTGTTCCGGGAGCGGCTTCCGCCGGAGACAGGGCCGGCGTTCTGCAATGTCGCCTGTCAGGCAACGGTCTTACGGTTCTCATCGAAAATCAGGCGATCGACTGTCTCTACCAGGATGAGGACGAAGGCGCCCGGCCGACGCATTACGTCGGCACTATCACCAAAGTGGGCGCCAATATCACAATAAACGGACCCGGCGAGGTGGCGTGGGGCGTCGTTGCGGCGACGGATCAAATTGGCCCCGGCGCTTTGGCTGGCGATTACGCCGGCCCCGGCACGACCGCCAAGGTCGGCATCGGCGGCGGCGGCGCCCTGCTTGTCGGCGGATCGAACAACACGTTTTCGTTGCAGCCGCTGGAGATCGAGGCGGGAACGGGTCTAGGCGTCACTGCCGGCGTAGAGAGCCTGCATCTCGTCTATGCTCCCGATCTTCCGCCGCCCGCGTTCGTTCATCACTATCGGCATCACCACCATACGAAATAGGCGAGGTTTCGCGACTTCGACGATGGCGCAAGGCAAATCCGGCCTGGGCGAGAGTTCAGGCCGGGCTCGTGAAGCTCAATAATTTATCGGTCGGAAAATCATAGAGCCTGCCGCTTTCGCGCCAGTCCGGCGAGCACAGAGGCAGGATTTTCTCTACAAACTCTTCTGGCGTCTTGAGCGTTTGCGGATCTTCCCCGGGCATGGCGAGCGCGCGCATGCGCGTGCGCAGCGGGCCGGGGTTCGCGAGCATGACCTTCACCTCGCCGGTCGCTGCGGTCTCCGCCGCATAGGTGCGGGCCAGGGCCTCAAGCGCTGCTTTCGAAACTGCGTAAGGCCCCCAGTAGGGCCGCATTTGCGCCCGATGCGCGACGCCCGAGGTGATGAAAAGCGCGCGTCCGGCCTCGGAGGCTCGCAGCAGGGGATCAAGCGAGCGCACCAGCCGCCAGTTCGCCGTGGCGTTGACGGCGATGACCCTGTCCCAGTCCTTGGGCGACACATGGGCGAGCGGCGAGAGCGGTCCCAGAACGCCTCCATTGCCGACAAGAATATCGAGACGCCCATAGCGCTCGAACAATGTCGCGCCGAGGCGGTCGAGAGCGTCGTGATCGGCGAGATCGCAGGGAACCAGCGTCGACTGGCCGCCGCCTCCACGAATTTCGTCATCCAGTTCTTCAAGCGCTCCCTGCGTGCGGGCGAGCGCCACGACATGGACGCCCTGACGCGCGAGGCCCAGGGCCATGGCGCGTCCAATGCCGCGCGATGCGCCGGTGACAAGTGCGATGCGTTCTGATGGAGCCATGTGGAGGGGCGTCTGTCATTTTCGTCTTCCGGCCGCGGTATCGGCCGGAAGGGCGCCAAGCGCGAGGAGGATTGGAATGCGGTGGTTAGTCGCTCAACTCGCCTCGGCCAATAGCGACAATTGCGCACGGTTCTCCGCCGTCAGGTCGGTCAGCGCGGTTGGATAGTCGCCGGTGAAGCAATGGTCGGTGAATTGCGGCTGCCTGTTGTTGCGTCCCGGTTCGCCCATGGCCCGGTAGATGCCGTCGATTGAAAGAAAGGCCAGCGAGTCGCAGCCGATCCATTCGCGCATCTCCTCGAGACTGTGCGTCGCGGCCAGAAGCTTGTCCTTTTGCGGCGTGTCGATGCCGTAATAGTCGGGGTTGGTGATCGGCGGCGAGGAGATGAGGAAATGCACTTCCGTCGCGCCGGCGTCGCGCATCATCTGCACGATCTTGACGGAAGTGGTGCCGCGCACGATGGAGTCGTCAATCAGGATGACCCGCTTGCCCTCCACGACCGAGCGGTTGGCGCTGTGCTTGAGACGGACGCCGATCTCGCGCACCGATTGCGTCGGCTGGATGAAGGTGCGGCCGACGTAATGGTTGCGGATGATGCCCAGCTCGAAGGGTATGCCTGCTTCGCGAGCGTAGCCCAGCGCCGCCGGCACTCCCGAATCTGGAACCGGAACCACCACGTCCGCATCGATCTTGCGCTCGCGCGCGAGTTGCTTCCCCATCGCCTTGCGCACGTCATAGACGGGGCGGCCATGCACGATGGAGTCCGGGCGGGCGAAATAGATATATTCGAATATGCAGGGCCGCATCTGCTGTTTCGGGAACGGCTTGATGCTTTCCAGCCCCCGCTCCGAAATCACCACGACCTCGCCATTCTCGACATCGCGCACAAAGCGCGCGCCGAGGATGTCCAGCGCGCAGGTCTCCGACGCCAGAATATATTTGCCCTCCAGTTCGCCGATGACCAATGGCCTTATGCCAAGGGGATCGCGGGCGCCGATCAGCTTGTGGTTGGTCAGCGCGACTAGCGAATAGGCGCCCTCGATCTGGCGCAGCGCCTCGATGAAGCGATCAATGAGCTTGGCTTTCCGGCTGCGCGCGACAAGGTGAAGGATGACTTCCGTGTCGGAGGTGGACTGGAATATCGCCCCCGCCTCGATCAGTTCGCGCCGCAGGCTCAACGCATTGGTCAGATTGCCATTGTGGCCGACGGCGAAGCCGCCGGTATTCAGCTCCGCGAAGAGGGGCTGGACATTGCGCAGGATTGTCTCGCCCGTCGTGGCGTATCGCACATGGCCGACGGCCGCGAGACCGGGCAGGCGCTTGATCGTGCTTTCCTTCGAGAAGTGATCGCCGACCAGGCCGAGCCGCCGCTCCGCGTGAAACCGGGAGCCGTCGAAGGAGACGATGCCGGCCGCCTCCTGCCCGCGATGCTGAAGCGCATGCAACCCAAGAGCGGTGTACACCGCCGCATCCGGATGGTCGAAAATTCCGAATACGCCGCAATATTCCCGCAGCCGGTCTTCATCGAACTCCCCTCGGCCTTGAACGCCTTCAGGGTCATTTTCATCCGAGGCCGAGCTGCTCATCGCTGAAATCCTTACTTTGCGAACGCGTCCGGGGGACTAGAGGGCTATCTTGCCTTGCGCGCCCCTTTGCCGCCGGCAAGCAGTGCGTCAAGGCGTTCCTGATCGGAAGGCTGCGCGGCGCCGGTCTGGATCGCCGCCGCGGCGCGCCCTGCAGGGGCTTCGGTTTTCTTTTCCGGCGCAGCCGGTTCCGCTGGCTTGGCGTTGTCGTTGTCGCTTTCCGCCGGCGGTTCTTCGTTGGTCGGCGCGGGCTTCTTGTTCTTTATGCTGGCGATCAGCGCGTCGATGTCCTGGGGCACGAGATCATGTAGCTTTTCGCCGCCAGCCTCGAGAATAGGCTTCATGCGCGCGTTCTTGACCCATTCAGGCTGGTTGGAGTCGGGCGCCAGCCAGCCGTAGAAAACAAATGCGACTATTGCGAGGAGAAATCCGCGCACCGCTCCGAAAATAAAACCCAGCGTGCGGTCTAGAGCGCCGATTTTTGAATCGAGGATCACATCCGACAACTTGACGGTGATGATCGAGACGAGAATCAGAGCGACAAAAAACACTGCGGCGATGGCGACGCCCTGGGCGATGTTTTCCTTGGGCACATGCGGGCGGATATAGGGGAGCGCCATGGGATGGAAATAGTAAGCGGCCGCGCCCGCCGCAACCCAGGAAAGGATCGCCAACACCTCGCGGGTAAATCCTCGCAGCAAGGCAAGCAGCGCGGAAATGAGCACTACGGCGACTACTGCCAGATCAAGATAAGACGGCATTTCATGGCCCTTCATTTATCGTCCGCCAGCGGGCTCTAGCGCCAGCGGTAAGCCTGTGCGGCGCGGGGCCGAGCGCCGCGCCGGGAAATCACGAGTCCGGCAGGCGACGAAAATCCAATCGCGAGCCTCGCTGGCGCCCGGCTGTTAATAATTGACCGCCCGGCGAAGAGACGCCTAGCGCATTTTTTACCAGAACGAAACGGCCAGAGACTGGACTACACAACTTTGGCTGCGTTTTTGTCGCTCATTTGTCGCTCATCCATGCATTGGCGCCACAGAAAGGGAGCGGTCAACCCCTCCGTTGGCGCCTGGGCTTTGCGCGGCGCGGCGCGGGGTGGGGTCTTTCGCTCCTTCCGGCGACGGCGCCCGGCCTTTGGGAGGCGGCGGCGACCTCGAAACGCAGGGCCCCGGCTATAGGCGCGGCTTCCACGAGGCGCACCTCGATCTGGTCCGCGAGTTCGATAGCTCTCGCCGGAGCGCTTCGACGTCAGCGAGTGCGCGGCCTCGTCATAGGTGAAATAGTCGCGCCCGAGAGTAGAGGCGGGGACAAAGCCGTCGGCGCCGGTTTCAAGCAGGCGGACGAACAGCCCCGATCGCGTGACGCCGGAAATGCGGGCCATGAAGCGCGCGCCGATCTGATCGGCGAGATGCGCGGCGACCAGCCGGTCCACTGTCTCGCGTTCGGCGGCCATGGCGCGGCGCTCGGCGGCGGAAATGCGCGCCGCGATTTCGGCGAGTTCGCCGACGCCACTATCCGGCATTGCGCCCGCGCCGAGCTTGAGCGCCCCGATCAGCGCGCGATGCACGATGAGATCGGCATAGCGCCGGATCGGCGAGGTGAAATGTGCGTAGCGGCGCAGGTTGAGCCCGAAATGCCCATAGTTTTCGTGGGTGTATTCGGCCTGCGCCTGCGTGCGCAGGACGATTTCATTGACGAGATTCTCGTGTTCGAGTCCTTTGACCTTGGCGAGAATGGCGTTGAATTGCGCGGCGCGCACCGTCTGTCCCTTGGCGAACTTGACCCCAATGGTCGCCAGAAATTCCGACAGGGCGGAGAGCTTTTCGCGGCTCGGCTCGTCATGGGCGCGATAGATCAGCTTTTGCCGGTTTTCCTCCAGCGTTTCGGCGGCGGCCACATTGGCGAGGATCATGAATTCCTCGATCAGCCGGTGCGCCTCCAGACGCGGCGGGATGACCACGCGATCGAAAGCGCCGTCGGGCTTCAGCAGGATCTTGCGTTCGGGCAGATCGAGATCGAGCGGCGCGCGGGTCTTGCGGGCGTGCTTGCTCGCCTCATAGGCGGCCCAGAGCGGGCGCAGCACGCCCTCAAGCAAGGGAGCGGTCGTTTCGTCCGGGCGCCCGTCGATGGCGGCCTGCGCCTGCGCGTAATTCAGCTTCGCGGCCGAGCGCATCATGACGCGGTGGAAGCTATGGCCGAGCTTGTGTCCGTCCTTGCCAAGTCGCAGGCGCACGGCCAGCGCGGGGCGATCCTCCTGAGCGCGCAGCGAGCAGAGGTCGTTGGAAATGCGCTCGGGCAGCATCGGCACGACGCGATCGGGGAAATACACTGAATTACCGCGTTCCAGCGCGTCGCGATCAAGCGCGGAGTGAGGCCGCACATACCAGGCGACGTCGGCGATGGCGACGGTCACTACAAAGCCCCCGGCATTGTCAGGCGATTCGTCCGGCGCGGCGTGGACGGCGTTGTCATGGTCCTTGGCGTCGGGCGGGTCGATGGTGACGAGCGGCAACGCCCGCCAGTCCTCGCGATGGGCGTCCATGGCGACGGGGCGCACCTTTTCGGCCTCCGCCAGCGCCTCGGGCCGGAACACATCTGGAATGTCATGCGCGCGCAGGGCGATGAGGCTCACCGCCTTTTCGCTTTTCACTGAGCCAAGATTTTCCCGCACGCGGGCGCGGGCGGCGCCCAGCCGCGTCTTTCCGACGAGATCGACCGAGACGAGATCGCCGTCCTGAGCCTCGCCCTGGTCCTCTTTCATCACGACAAGGTTGCGGCCCGCCTGCTTCTTCTCGATCGGCTCCAGCCTTCCGACGCCGTTTTCCTCGATCCGCAACACGCCGATCATGCGATGTCGCGCGCGCGCCAGCAGCTTTATGACGCGGCCCTGATATTTCGGGTCGTTGGGACCGGCGTCATGGTCCGGCTCGGTTCGCGCCAGCGCGCGGTCGCCGACGCCCGGCAAGGGCTGGCCCGGCCGCGCCCGGCGCGGCGCCTGAATCAGGATGCGCGGCGCGGCGCCAAACTCGTCCTCGTTCCATTCGACCGGCGTCGCGATCAACTCGCCGTCGCTATCGCGGCCGATGATGTCGACCAGCGCCACGGCGGGCAGGGCGCCGGGCTTGGCGAGGCTCTTGCCGCGCTTCTCGATGGCGCCTTGCGCCGAGAGTTCGCCGAGCAGGCGCTTCAATTCGATCTTGTCGGCGCCTTTTATTCCGAAGGCGCGGGCGATTTCCCGCTTGCCGATCTTGCCGCCGCCGCCGGCCTTGCGCATCGCCTCTTTTTCGCGGGCCAGAAAGGCCAGAATATCCTCGCGCGAGGGAAGCGGACGCGGTTCTTTTTCGTTATGTTCTTTTTTCGTCAATGCTCTTTGTTTCCGGCGCGGCGCCGGAGAGGCCGGGCTGCGCGGTAGGGATTATACACGCCAGCCGGGCCGGGATATATCGGTTTGTCGCGGAGCGATTGACCCGAAGCCGGGCTTGCCGCAAACAGATTTTTGAATGACCTCGCGAGCCTGAAGGCGCAATGGCCAAGATCAAAACCATCACGCTCTGCGCCGACGATTACGGCCTGTCCTATGGCGTTTCCGCCGGCATTCTGGAGGCCCTGCGCGCGGGGCGGCTCTCCGCCGTTTCCGCGCTGACCAACGGCCCGCGCTGGCCGGCGCTGGGGCGCGAACTCGTGCGCGGCGAATTCGACGCCGATGTCGGCCTGCATTTCAACCTCACGCTCGGCGGCCCGCTCGCGGCGATGCCGACGTTCGCGCCGAAGGGCGTCTTTCCCGAGATTTCCGCGGTGATCCGCGACGCCCTGCGCCGCAAACTGCCGATGGAGGAAATCCGCGCGGAAATCGACCGGCAGCTCGATCGCTTCGAGGCGGTGATGGGCCGCCCGCCGGATTTCGTCGACGGGCATCAGCATGTGCAGGCGCTCCCCGGCATTCGCGAGGCGCTGTTGGGAGCGCTGGAGGAGCGGCGGCTGCAGGGCAAATGTTGGCTGCGCGACAGCGGCGACTGGCCGCACCGGATACTGATGCGCGGCGGGCCGGCGCGAAAGGCTCTGGTGGTGCGAGGCCTCGCCACGGGCTTCCGCCGCGCGGCGCGCAAGCGCGGCTTTACCGTCAACGACAGTTTCGCGGGCTTTTCCGATTTCAACCCGGGCCACGATTACGCGCGGCAATTCGCGGGGTTTCTGAGGGCGCGCGGACGCCGGCATCTGATCATGTGCCACCCCGGCCATGTCGACGAGGAACTGCGGGCGCTGGACCCGGTGACGGTGACGCGCGAGCAGGAGCTGGCCTTTCTGCTCTCGCCGCGTTTTACGGAGATGCTGGAGCGGCGGAAGTTGAAGCTGGGAAGGCTGGGCGGGGCGGCGTGAAATACTTCTTGTATGGTAAGCTTGGCGCATTCGCTGTTTAGAGAGCGCCGACGTGCTTCAGCCGCCTATCGGAATTCTTGAAATCACTATGGTCTCGCCGGCCGGATGGCCGCTGGGCCGCCACTGACATTAAGGGTCTAGACCTAAAACCGAAACCAGGTTGCGACACCGACTATTTTATCGTCCCAGGCGACGTCGAGCTTATGACGACAACACCAAGCGCAAATATGCATGAGATGCTTGCGTCATTTGGTACGACAGATTTTCTTATGAAGCAGAGTATCGTTCCCGTCATCGCATGGAAGGAAGGTGACTTCTTTATTCGATCTATTGGAACGGCGTCTATAATCAGCTGTTCGGGCTATCTGCTAACTGCTGCTCACGTAATTATGGATCTGTACGATAGCGGGTACGGGGCCGTGAAAGAGGGGCGGCAATTACGCCTCGACGAGAAATTGAATTTTGGCGTATTTATTCCGATCAGCCCCGCCTATGGGACGCGCGGCGTGCGTTTCTTTCCCATTGAAAGGTTCTGGGTATGGGGGACCTGGAAGGAGAGCCCACTTGTCATTGACAAAGATAGGTTCGATTATTTAACCGATATTGCAATATGTAAAATTCCCGAGATGCCAGATGGTGCGGCACACCAGCCGTTGCATATGTCACTGAATCCGTTTGTACCAGGTGAGGAAGCATATTCTTTAGGCTATGCCGAGATGGGAGATGTTCCTCTGCTATATGGTAACGGTACCGCATCGCCCAAAGAAACTCGGATGGACTTATATGCGTCTATCGGTGAGGTGATGCAAATGTTTCCGCAGAACCATTTTCAAAAGGATGTGCCTACACCGGGGCCCTGCTTTGACTTTAAAGCCAAAATACCCGGCAAAATGAGCGGCGCGCCGATATTTGGCGCTCAAGGGGCGATCATCAGAGGGGTCGTAAGTCGGAGCTTTTCAAACGAACGGCATGCGTTCGGCGCTATGTTGGGGCCTGCGATGCACTTACCACTCAGTGATCCCTTGGACAAAGACCGTACCCTGCGATCTCTGATGGAGGCGGGAAGCGAAGGCATAGCGCGAATACAGGGTGTCGGCCTCTGACGGTGCCGTCCGTTTCGGTCGTTGCTACGTCGCGGAAGCTCAATCCGGCCCCAATCCCCACTCACCCCACCACCACATCCAACCCCAAATCCATCACCCGCGCCGAATGGGTGAGCGCCCCGACTGAAATCAAATCGACGCCGGTTTCGGCGATCGCCGCGATGCTCTCCAGCGTCACGCCGCCGGAGGCTTCGGCGATCATGCGGCCGCCGATCATCGCCACCGCCTCGCGCAAATCCTCAAGCGACATATTGTCGAGCAGCACGACATCCGCGCCCTCCGCCAGAACCTCGCGCAATTGCGCGAGCGTATCGACCTCTATCTCGATCTTCACCAGATGGCCCTTGAAAGCCTTTGCGGCGCGTAGCGCGTTGGCGACGCCGCCCGCGACGGCGATGTGGTTGTCCTTGATGAGGATCGCGTCGTCGAGGCCGAAGCGGTGATTGGAGCCGCCGCCGCAGCGCACGGCGTATTTCTCGAAGGCGCGCAGCAGCGGCGTGGTCTTGCGCGTGTCGCAGACCTTGGCTTTCGTGTGCGCGATCCTCGCCGCGAAACGCTCCGTTAGCGAGGCGATCCCCGAAAGCCGTCCGAGATAGTTCAGCGCCACGCGCTCGGCGCCGAGCACGCCGCGCGCCGAGCCTTTTATGCGCGCGACGACGGCGCCCGGCGCCACATGCGCGCCATCTTCGACGCAAGGCTCGAAGGCGATCGCGGCGTCGATCTGCGCGAAGGCTTCGCGCGCCAGCGGTAGGCCGGCGATCACGCCTTCCTCGCGCGCCGCGATGACGGCCTTTGCCTGCGCGGAGGTGGGAATGGTCGCCTGCGTGGTGATGTCGCCAGCGCGGCCGAGGTCTTCTTGAAGCGCGGCGCGCACGGCGTCGGCTATCAGCAGCGGCGAAAGGGCGGGAAGGTTGTTCATTGCGTCGCCTCGAGCGCGATGGCCTGCGCCTGCTCCAGCGTCATGCGCGAGCGATGCGCCAACTCAGCTTCGGCCTTTGGAAAATCCGAGCGAAAATGCGCGCCCCGGCTTTCGCGCCGGGCGTAAGCCGCGCTGGCGATCAGCAGCGCCGTCGTCAGCATGTTCTGCGTTTGCGGGTCTTTGCCTTGAGTTCGTAGCCGCGAGATTGCGCCGAGCGCGCGAGCAAGGCCTGTCTTGTCGCGGATGACGCCCACATTCATCGCCATCACGTCGCGCAACTCCTCAATGAGGGCGCCTTCGTCATTGTGCTGGAGTTGCTCGGAGGCGCTTTCGGGCGCCGCGCCGCCCTGCGGGCTCGCAGCGATATCCGCCGCCACGCGCGCGCCAAAGACGATGGCCTCCAGCAGCGAATTTGAGGCGAGGCGATTGGCGCCGTGCAGGCCGGTGCAGGCGACTTCTCCCGCCGCCCAGAGGCCGGGCAGGGTGGTTCGGCCCCGCGCGTCCGTGGCGACGCCGCCCATATGGTAATGCGCGGCGGGCGCGATGGGGATCACGGCGGTCACGGGATCTATCCCCGCCGCCATGCAGCTTGCGTAGACGGTCGGGAACCGGGACGCGAAGGCGGCGCCGACGGCGGCGCGCGCGTCGAGAAAGGCGCCCTTGCCCGCTTTGATGCTGCCAAACACCCCGCGCGCGACAATATCGCGGGGCGCGAGTTCGGCGGCGGGGTTTATGTCGGCGAGAAAGCGATGTCCGTCCCTGTCGACGATCAGCGCGCCTTCGCCGCGCAGCGATTCGGTGGCGAGCGGGGCGGGGTCGGCGCCGATGTCCATCGCCGTGGGGTGAAATTGCACGAATTCCGCGTCGGAGATCAGCGCGCCCGCCTGCGCCGCCATGGCGACGCCGGCGCCGCAGGCGTCGACCGGATTGGTGGTGACGCGGTAGAGATGGCCGACGCCGCCTGTCGCCAGCACCAACGCCTTGCAGGGCAGGAAGCGCGTGCCGCCTTGGGCGTCGACGCCCAGGACTCCGACCGCGCGGCCTTCATGCGTGACAATGCGAAAAGCCGAAATTCCCTCGATGATCTCGATCGAGGGCGTGCGCAGAACCTCGCGAGTCAGCGCGTCCATGATCGCGCGGCCCGCCGCGTCGCCTTTCACCCGAACGATGCGACGATGCGAATGCGCCGCCTCGCGCGAGGGCTGCAACACGCCTTGCGCGTCTCGGTCGAAGGGCGCGCCGAAGGCGGCCAGATCGTCGATCCGCGCGCGCGCCTCCAGCGCCACGCCGAGGGCTACGTCGGCGTCGACGAGGCCGGCGCCCGCCGCGACGGTATCGGCGGCGTGAACCTCCGGCGTGTCCTCCTCGGTGACGGCCGCCGCGACGCCGCCCTGCGCCCAGGACGAGGCGCCGCCGATGCCTGCCGGCGCCAGTATCGCCACCGGCAGCGGCGCGAGTTTGAGCGCGCAGAAGACTCCGGCGAGCCCGCCGCCGATGATGAGAATGGGAGCTGTTGTTTCGCTCATGCGCTCAGTCGACCGCGACGGCGGCGAGACGCGACAGCGCGGCGGATTCCTTTTCGATCGCGGCTGTCACGAGCGCGCGGGTGCGCGGGGGCAGGGGCAGTTCGAGCGCGGCGGCATGTCCGCGCGGCGACATCTTGCACAGGGTTTTTCCCAGAATGTCGACGATCTTGTCGTCGTCATAGCCTTCGTATTTGGCGAGGAACTCGTCGAAATAATGCTCAAGGAAGACAATCGCCGCGATGTTCTCCAGCGCTTGCGATTCTCGGTCTTTCTTGAGCTGCTCCTTGCGGATCAGGGCGCCGACATGGTTCGCTTCATCGTCGGAATAGCCTTGGGCGCGCATGATGTCGCCGACCAGCTTCGCGTGATGAATGCGGCATTGCTTGCGCCAGTCGTTATAACCGTGGCGCCCTTGTGGATAGTCGGCGCGATGAATTTCCCAGCGCCGCAAATGCTGCGCGCGCGCAGCGATTTGGAGGAGTTCCGAAGCCCCCGGATAGACCGCCGCGAGACGCGCGCTCATGCGCCGGGAATAAAGCTGTTCGAAAGCGATTTCTTCGCCGTCGACAACCAGCTTGCGGGGATCGTCCGCGTTGGCGGCGTCGATCGCCGCCAGAACTGCGCTGAGCCTCGTCGTCGCGGCCATGACAGATCTCCAGAAAGGAGGGCGCAGCGCTGCTTGCCCGGGAAGAAAGCCGGAGCCGCTGGCTAACGCTATCCGACGTCGATCATGCGCTGCACGCTGGCGCGAGCGCGTTCGGCGAGAAGCGGATCTACCAGGACTTCCTCGCGCATGTAGATCAGGCTGTCGAGGATTTTTGGCAGCGTGATGCGCTTCATATGCGGGCAGAAGTTGCAGGGACGGATGAACTCGGTGCCCGTCGTTTCGGCGGCCACATTGTCGGCCATCGAGCATTCGGTGACAAGCAACACGCGCGCGGGCTTCTTGTTGCGGACGTAATCTATCATCGCGGCCGTGGAGCCCGCGAAATCCGAAATCTCCACGACTTCGCGCGGACATTCGGGATGCGCGATGATCTTCACGCCCGGATTGTCGGCGCGATAGCTCTGGATTTCCTCCGCCGTGAAGCGTTCATGCACTTCGCAGGCGCCGTGCCAGGCGATGATCTTCACCTTTGTCTGGGCGGCGACATTCTGCGCAAGATATTTGTCCGGCAGCATGATGACGCGATCGGAGCCAAGGCTCTCGACGATCTTCAGCGCGTTGGACGAGGTGCAGCAGATGTCGACTTCCGCCTTCACTTCCGCGGAAGTGTTGACATAGGCGACGATCGGCACGCCAGGATATTCCTTGCGCAGCGCGCGCACGTCGGCGCCGGTGATCGACGCCGCCAGTGAACAGCCGGCTTCGGAGTCCGGGATCAGCACGGTCTTTTCCGGGCTGAGAATCTTCGAGGTTTCGGCCATGAAATGCACGCCGCCCTGCACGATGACGTCGGCGGGGGAGGCGGCGGCGAGCTTTGCGAGCTGAAGGCTGTCGCCGACATAATCGGCGACGCAGTGATAGATCTCCGGCGTTTGATAATTATGCGCGAGAATGACCGCGTTGCGTTCGCGTTTCAGCTCATTGATCGCCTTCACATAAGGTGCATGGAACGGCCACTCGACCGGCGGCATGACCTTCGCCACGCGCTCGTAGAGATGAGCGGTGGCGGCCTCCACTTCGGGAGTCCACTCAAGATTGGGCCGTGGCAGAACAGGAAAGCGCGTCGCCATGCCCGTGCCGGCAAGCGTCGCGAAATGCGAGCGGCCGTCGAGTTTAGCTTCAACGCGAGACGATATACCCATGACGCGCTCCCAGATTAACGCGATGTCGACATTCCGGATTCAATTCGCCTACATTTGCTCACTATGAGCATAAGTAGGTTGCGGCGATTGTGCCTCCGCCCTTAGACGCGGGGCCGGGGTAAGAGACTACCTTCGGGCAGGCTCGTTCAGCTCATTCGGCTGCGACGCCCAGTTAGATATGCTCGTTAAGAGCATATGTCAAGCAAGAGCGTCAACGACCCCTTAACATTTATTGCAATGCTTACGCCTGCGCGGCGGAGGCGCTCGGCGCAGTTTGTTAGCATATCGGAAACCTAAACTGAATTTAACCGGATTTTGGGTCCGCCGTTTACATTTGATCAAGCGTAACCGCAGACACTTTTGCCTGAACTCGTCCAAAAATTAATATAATTAGGGACCAGGCATGTCTGTTTTTTACAACAGCGCACATCGCTCTACTTCGACAAAACTTTCCTCGCTTCGCTCCTTTTTCATGTGGCAGGCGAGCAAATGCCTGCAGCTGTTGGACGGCGATTTGCTCGCGTTTGAGGAGAGAACGCCCTCAAGCGTGGTTGTCGGGCGAATCCGGACGGAACAGCTCACGTCAGTGGCGAGCAACACCATCCTCATGATGCTGGCGTCGGCGTTGAACGCTCTTGTCTGGATGAGCGTCACCTTCCCCACGCCGAAGGCGGGGCTCGGCCTGGCCTGGGGCGCCATCGTCCTTTGTCTTTGTGGGTTTGTCGCCTTCAAGCGCCTAAATGACGACCGAAGCAATTTCTCGGCGCCTTCAAAGCGCGGACTTCATTTGGCGACGTGCTACGCTTTCGCTTTCGGCGTGATTTGGGGCTTGCTCCCGATAATGTTTTTCGGGGATGCGGCGCCGGGGGAACGACTCATCATCGTCTGCCTCTCCAGCGGGATGATGTTTGGCGGGGCCACGGCGCTCTGGACCATTCCCACCGCGCTGCTGGCTTTCTTGGCGCCGATCTTCTGCGGATCGCTTTACACGATCGACGCGACGGAAGGTCCGGCCTTTGGCGCTCTGGCCGCGCTGCTGGTCGTTTATACGCTCTTCCTGTTTGGGGCGAGCCTCGTCCGTTCCGTCGCCATGGCGCGCCGCTGCGTGGCCATGGTCGACGCGGAAAACAGCGTATTGAAGGATGAACTCACCAAGCTGCCCAACCGCGCGATATTCCGTAACGAGCTGACCAGAGCCCTGGCGCGTCAGGATCGCAACGGCGGCGGCTTTGCGGTGATGTGCTTCGATCTGGACGGGTTCAAGAAGGTCAATGACACGATGGGCCACGCCGCCGGCGACCAGGTTCTTATCGAAGCGGCGCGCCGCTTGAGCCAATCGACCCGCAGCGTCGACACGTTGGCGCGTTTCGGCGGAGACGAATTCGCGTTGATCGCCACGGATATCTTTTCGCCTTCTCAGGCGAAGGTCGTCGCGGACAGGATCGTGCGCGCGTTCAAGGAACCTTTCGTCGTCGACGGCGCCGCGCATAAGGTCACGATCAGCGTCGGCGTCGCACTGGCGCCCACCGACGGCGTTGACGGCTCCGCGCTGTTGCGCAACGCCGACAGCGCGCTGTATGCGACCAAGAACTCAGGTCGCAGCGGCTTTACCCTTTTTCGAGAGCAGTTCAGGTTCGTCGCCGAACGGACGACGCTGGAAGCCGAATTGGACCGCGCGTTGGCGCAGCGCGAACTCGATATTGTTTACCAGCCGTTCGTTCATGTGGAGAGCCTGCGCACAACCGGCTTCGAGGCCCTGGTGCGGTGGCGGCATCCCTCGCGCGGCGTTCTTGAAGCCTCAGACATTATTCCTCTGCTTGAACGCGCCGGACTCATCGACGCCGTTGGCGCTCACATATTGAAAGAGGCTGTCGCCGCAGCGGCAAGCTGGCCCGAGCGCCTCCGGCTGGCGGTTCCGGTTTCACATCTACAGCTTCTCAAGCCCGGATTTGCGCAAACCGTGAAAGCGATTTTGGAGGATGCGGACTTCAATCCCCGCCGGCTGGAGCTTGAGTTAAGCCAAAGCGCCTTGATTGTTGAATTGCCCGAGGCGATCGAGCAATTGCGCATGTTGCGGGACATGGGGGTGAAGACGGCGTTGAAGGATCTTGACGCAGGCTACGGCTCGCTGGTCGGTCTCGTGGAACTGCCGCTCAATCGCCTCAAGATCGACAAGCGCTTTGTCCGCGATCTCGTCAACAAGTCGATGTGCGCGTCTATTGTGAGGATTTCCTCCGAGCTTGCGCGCGCCTTGAACCTGGAAGTCACCGCGGAAGGCGTCGAGAACAGCGCGCAGCTCGCGGCGATCCGGGGGCTCGGTTGCATGGAAGCGCAAGGGCCGGCCTTTGGCGCGCCGCGAGGATCGGCGGACCTCGAAGCGTTGTATGAGTTCTCGCGCCTTGCCACGAAGTCGCGCAGGCGCCGACTGGAACGGGTCGCCTGAGCGGCGATCCAGCTCCGGCGGACTTTCAAATCGGCGATTTTGTCCCCGCGTTGAAAGTGCTATCAACGCGGCATGTCGCTGGAAACGTCACAAATACGATATCCGCACCGCCATCTGCTTGGGATCGAGGGCTTGTCCCGGCCCGAGATACTGGCTCTGCTGGAAATGGCGGAGAACGCCATCGAAGTTTCGCGCCAGGTCGAAAAGAAAAGCTCGAAGCTGCGGGGGCGCACCCAGATCAATCTGTTTTACGAATCCTCGACGCGCACCCAGGCCTCGTTCGAAATCGCCGGCAAGAGGCTTGGCGCCGACGTCATGAACATGTCGGTCGCTCAATCTTCGGAAAAAAAAGGCGAGACGCTTATCGACACGGCCATGACGCTGAACGCAATGCGCCCGGATATCATTGTCGTCCGTCACGCCCAGGCCGGCGCCGCGCACCTTCTTGCGCGCAAGGTCGACTGTTCCGTCGTGAACGCGGGTGACGGCGCCCATGAACACCCCACGCAGGCGCTGCTTGATGCGCTCACGATCCGCAGGAACAAGGGGCGCATCGAGGGGCTTAACGTTGCGATATGCGGCGACGTGCTCCATTCGCGCGTGGCCCGGTCCAACATACTTCTCCTTGGCGCGCTGGGCGCGCGGCTCCGGGCGGTGGGGCCTTCGACTCTGGTTCCGCGCACGCTTGAGAGGCTGGGCGTCGAGGTTTTCAACGACATGGCGCGCGGGCTCGACGGCGTGGATATCGTGATGATGCTGCGCCTGCAGCGAGAGCGCATGAGTGGCGCGCTTGTTCCCAGTTCACGCGAATATTTCCATTTTTTCGGGCTCGACGAGGAAAAGCTTGCGCGGGCGGCTCCAGGCGCGCTCGTGATGCATCCCGGGCCGATGAACCGGGGCGTGGAGATTGACTCGACCGTCGCCGACGGGCCGCAGTCGCTCATCCGCGAGCAGGTCGAGATGGGGGTGGCCGTACGCATGGCCGTGCTCGAGGCTCTCGCGCATCATCTTCCAAATGTGTAATCATGGGGGCAGGATTTCAGCTCTCTGACTTCAAGGGGTGACCAATGATGAAGCTCATTCGACTGGGCGGTCTCTTGTCCCAGTCCATTTTCCTGCAATTCGTCCATCTGGTTGGCCTGGGCGCCTTCTTGATCGCGGCGGCGCTTGGATATTTCCGGGTTCCGTCATGGACCGTCCCGATACTCGCGGTGGCGTTCGGCGTGGGCGCGGACAGATTAGTGGATGTCACCGACGTCACCGGACTGCTTGAAAAGGCGTCGAAGGCCAATGAGCGCGGGGGGTTTCTGATCCTCGTCTATGCGGTGATCACCATAGTGGGCTATATCGTGGGCGCTTATGGTCGCCATCATCTTGAAAATTCAAGGATTGCGGCGGCGCCGCAAGTCTCCGCAAAAAAATAGTCGTTTGGCCTGCGCCTTTCGGGCGGCGGCGTCCCGAAACGGGGCCCGCGAGATGGCCGATGCGGCGGGCGATTGCACCCGCCGCTCGATCACGTCACAGTCCTTCGAACAGCGCGGTTGAGAGATAGCGTTCGGCGAAAGACGGGATGATAAGGACTATGTTCTTTCCCTCGGCTTCGGGCCGCGCGGCGATTTCAAGCGCCGCCGCGACCGCCGCGCCGGAGGATATGCCAACCGGAATGCCCTCGATGCGCGCCAGATGCCGCGCGGTTTCAAAGGCGGTCTGATTGCCGATCGTGATGATTTCGTCGATCACGCTGCGATCAAGCACGGGCGGCACAAATCCCGCCCCGATGCCCTGGATCTTGTGCGGTCCCGGCGGGCGCCCGGACAAGACCGCTGAATCCTCCGGCTCGACGGCGACGATGCGCAATCCGGGACGGCGTGGCTTCAGAGCCTGCCCAACGCCCGTGATGGTGCCGCCGGTGCCGACGCCCGAGACGAAATAGTCGACTTCGCCATTGGTGTCGTTCCAGATTTCCTCGGCAGTGGTGGTTCGATGAATTTCCGGATTGGCCGGATTCTCGAATTGCTGCGGGATGACCGCGCCGGGGTTTTCGGCCGCGAGCTCATTGGCCTTGGCGACCGCGCCCTTCATGCCTTGGGCGGCAGGGGTCAGCACAAGCTCGGCGCCGAGCAGGGCAAGCATTTTTCGCCGTTCGATCGACATTGACTCCGGCATGACGAGGATGAGCCGGTAGCCCCGCGCTGCGGCGACGAAGGCCAGCGCGATGCCGGTGTTGCCGGAGGTCGGTTCGATCAGGACATTCTTGCCCGGCGCGATCTTGCCGCTCTTCTCCAAGGACTCGATCAGATTGACGCCGATGCGGTCCTTGACGCTGGAAATCGGGTTAAAGAACTCGAGCTTCGCAAGCAAATTGGCCTTTACGCCCTTTTCCTTCGCCAGTCGGTCGAGACGCACGATGGGCGTATCGCCGATCGTTTGGGTGATTGAGTCATAGATGCGTCCGCGACCGGGTTTGGCGGGGGGCGTGTAATTGGGGCTTTGCGACACCTTGGCTGCTCCGTGTTTGACGGCGTCGTCGCTGCCGCGCCGCGCGTCGTTGGACCGAATGAAACTTCATCGTCTCGCCGCCGTCAAATCGCGGCGGCCTCCGCGATGCGGGATTTGCGGGCGGCCTGCTCGACCTGATCCGGAAAGGGCAGGGCGGTGGTCGCCTTGATGCGCTCCATGGCGAATCTCGACACCACATTGCGCAACGGCGTAATTGAGATCAGCCGCTTGTAGAACTCATCATAGGCCGCCATGTTGGCGACGACCACGCGCAGCATGTAATCTATGTCCCCCGCCATCCGGTGGAACTCGACGACCTCGGGCATTTTCGCGACCTGCTGTGTAAATCTGTCTAGCCACGCCTCGGAATGTTCACCGGCGGCGATCGAAACATAGACGCAAAGACCGAGGCCAAGTTTTTCGGGAGAGAGCAGCGCCACCCGGCGGGTGATAACGCCAGCGGCCTCAAGCTTCTGGATGCGTTTCCAGCAGGGCGTTTGTGAAAGTCCGACGCGGGCTGCGATCTCGGCGATCGGGAGCGAGGCGTTCTCCTGAAGGATGGAAAGTATTTTCTGATCCAGCGCGTCCATGTTTTCAGCTCAATGCGTTGTCGGCCCTTCCGTTGGGAGCCGGAGTGCAGGGCCCCAGCGGCGCTTAAGGCCTTGGAGGGAGAATTATTTTATTTAGTCTATAAAAAAAGTATTCTATGTCAAGTGGCTGATCCCCAGAAAAATCGGGCAGGGAGGAATTCTATCTGGTCGGATATCTAAAGAGGCTATGGAATATAATTCTGCTTTGGTATGAGAAACGGCGGTCTCGGACGTCCCGTTTGGCGGGACCGGAGACCACGGAAAGGTTTTGGGGTCATGCTGACCAAGAAAGCCAAATATGGGCTGAAGGCGTTGGTCTTTCTCGCCGGGATCGCGCCCGGCCAGACGGCCCTGGTCGCCGACATAGCGCAAGCAAATCAAATCCCCAAGAAGTTCCTCGACGCCATTCTGGGCGAATTGCGCAACGCCGGTTTCGTCCATTCCAAGAAAGGCAAGGGCGGCGGCTACACGCTTGCGCGGGCTCCCTCGGAAATCGGCGTCGGCAATGTGATTCGTGCGCTTGACGGCCCGCTGGCGCCTATTCAGTGCGCGAGCAGGACCGTTTACCGACGCTGCGACGACTGTCTGGACGAAGTACACTGCGCCGTTCGCCTCGTGATGCTGGAGGCGCGGGAGGCCATCGCTAGCGTGCTGGACAAGACCACTCTCGCGCAAATGCGCGCAATGGGAGAGCGCGGCGAGTCTCTGGAAAATGTGGAAAAGTCGCTTCATCCTGCCTGAATGAGCGGTTCCCGCTTTCCAACTGGCGGCGGGGCATGGACATGATGCGATGCGGAATTTATAAAGCCCGCACAGCCGCCGGACGCCCTCAGCGCGGTTTTACCAATCTCCAGAGGCCGGCGCGACGCCGGGAAAACGCAAATGGTTCAAGCAGCCGCGGCGCCGCTCCCTTCGACGGCCGAGCCCGTCGCCAATGATCTGGGCAAGGCCACCGCCGCCTTGCGCAGGACGATGGTGGAGCGCCAGTTGCGCCCCTTCGACGTAACTGACCTGCCGGTGCTGAACCGCTTCCTGAACGTGCCGCGCGAAGCGTTTCTTCCGCCCTCGCTTGCGGCGGTGGCCTATTCCGACCTCGCGGTGGTCGGCAAAGGCTCCTCGGGCGCTTGTTCGCGCGCCCTGCCGGCGCCTCTGGTTCTTGCGCGCTTTCTGCAGAGCGCCGAGATCCGCCCCCACCACAAGGTGCTGGATATCGCCGGCGGGGCCGGCTATCCAGCGGCTTTGCTGTCGGGGCTTGCCGCGGAGGTGGTCGCACTTGAAAGCGATCCGGAGCTTGCCGAGCAGGCGCGGGCGAATCTGGCGAAGGTCGGCGCGACACAAGTGCGCGTCCTGTGCGGGCCGCTTGAGAAAGGCGCGCCGGAGTCAGGGCCCTTCGACGTGATCTTGATCCATGGAGCGGTCGAGGACGGACTGGACGCCCTACAGGATCAGCTCACGGCAAACGGGCATATTCTGGCCTATAGAAAATTCAGTGGCGACAGCGGGATGAAAGTGGTTCGTCTTGAGCGGTCCGAAGGCAAACCCGCCGGAGAACGCCCACTGTTTGACGCGACCGCGCCCTTGCTTGCTCCCTTCGCGAAGGCGCCCGCCTTCGAGCTCTGATGCTCTTGGCGCCGAATCCTGCGACCCATTGGCGCGACGTGAACTCAAAACAGCCTGTGACGTTGGCGCGGCCATGTTGTCGCCCGACTTTTGCAGATAGGTGGAGCCTTGCGTTTTCAGTTCCGTCGCCAGCTCGGCTTCGCTCCTGCAGGAAATCCGCCTGTATTTGGCCGCGCCCTTCTGTCATGCCTTGGCAGGATCGGAGGTCCGTCGATCGAGAGCCGCCGCGAAGCCGACGGCGCGGGGCGGGATATTGAGGTCAAGCGGATGTATGGTCCGGCTAAAAGCAAGCGATCGCATCGGCTTTCGGCCGGACACAGGCTCTGCGCGCCCGCTGCGAAGGTTCTCGTCTCTGGTTTTCTGGCGGCGGTTTTGCCCCTCGCCGTCTTTGCAAGCTGCGCGCGCGCCGAAACAATGAATTCCGCGCTGGCGCGCGCCTATGGCGGCAATCCCGATCTGAACCAAAGCCGGGCCTCCGTCCGCGCGCGCGACGAAGAATCCCCCAAGGCCAGCGCGGGCATGCGTCCCAAGGCGAGCATTACCGCCAGCGCTGGGCCGGAGTCCGCCGCAATCAGAATTCCTGCTGGCCGCAACTCCCTTACGGGCCAGCGCGCTTATTATTCGGACCAATATCTCGGCAAGCCGCGCGGCGCGACGCTAAACCTGTCGCAGACCCTGTTCGATGGCGGAAAAACCGTCAACTCCGTTCGTCAGGCGGAATCGTCAGTGCTCTCCGCGCGCGCCTCCATGCGCCAGACGGAGCAATCCATCCTTCAAACGGCCGCCACCTCCTACATGAACGTGCTGCGCGACACGGCGATACTGGCGCTGCGCAAGAGCAATGTCTCGGTGCTCGACCAGCAGTTGCGCCTCACCCGCGATCGTTTCGATGTTGGTGAAGTGACTCGGACAGACGTCGCTCAGGCCGAGGCCTCGCTGGCCCAGGCGCGATCCGACGTCTACGCAGCCGAGGGCGTGCTGAAAATCAGCGTCGCCAGCTACCGGCAGGTCGTCGGGGTCGACCCAAAGCGTCTGGACCCAGGACAAAGCGTAGAGAAATTGCTGCCAAAATCGCTGAATGAAGCGATTTCCGGGGCGCTTCTGCAAAACCCGGCGATCATTGGCGCCGAACATCAGGTCGATGTCGCGGCCCTTGCGGTCAAGGTCGCGGAGAGCGCCCTGTCTCCAACCGTGTCCGTCACCGCCCAGGTGGGACAGCAATATCGACTCGTTCCTGGGCGAGCCCGGATCGCGGCAGTTCTCGGCCCAGGCGACGGGCTCCCTGAATATTCCACTTTATCAGGGAGGCTCCGAATATGCTTCCATCCGGCAGGCCAAGGAGCAACTGGGCCAGGCGCGTCTTTCCGCCGATCTGCAGCGCGACAATGTTCGCGTCAGCGTCGTTTCCAGCTTCGCCCAGCTGGAGACCGCGAAAGCGTCGATCATCTCCAATCAGGCGACCGTGAAAGCCGCCGAAATCGCCTTGCTGGGCGTTCGCGAGGAGGCGAAAGTCGGTCAGCGCACAACTCTCGACGTGCTGAACGCGCAACAGGCGCTGCTCAATGCGCGCGTCAATCTGGTGATTGCGCAACGAGACAGAATTGTCGCCTCCTACGCGGCGCTGGCGGCGATCGGTAGGCTTACCGCGAGCGATTTGCGACTGGACGTCGTCGAATACGACCCTTCTGTCCATTTCGATCAGGTCAAGGACCAGTGGATCGGGATCGGCACGCCCGATGGGCGCTAGCGGCCCCGGAACAGCGCCGAATATGCGCACGCGACGTGACATGTCCGCGTGAAAGGTGTGGAATTCGAAATACGGCGGTTGATTCGCGCCGCCAGCAAGGCCACACCGTAACTATGCGAGATTTTGTCCGGGCCTCGCCGGATGGTCGAACCTGAAAAGAACCCCCATGACCGCTTTGAATGCACAGACCCCGGCGTCTTCACTCGATGACGAGCGCCGCGCGCATGAGCCTTCGATGGAGGAGATACTTGCGTCCATCCGGCGGATCATCGCCGATGACGACGCAACTGTGTCCACACGGCGTGAAAGGGTTGATCGTCATGGAACCGCGTCGGCCTACCAGGACGAGGCGCAACCAGCGTTGGCTGTCGCTCCGCCATCCGCCGTTGAAGCCGCCCACGTGAACGAGATCGAAGCCGACGACTATGCCGCCGCTGCCGAATTTCACGACAGCGACGACACCTATGAGGAATCCGCGGCTGTTTCCGTCGAGGAACACGTTCCAGGCCCTGAGAGCGAGGCGCGGGAAGAGATTGTCGCTTCGCACGACTATTACGAACAGGCGGACGAAGAGACGGGCTATTACCAAAACGCTCGGGAGTCCTTCGAGCCGGCCGAAAGCGCCGCGCCCCTGGTTTCGCCCGATGCGGCCGCCTCGATCACCGCGCAGTTTCAGGCTCTGGCGGCCAGCATGGTCATAAATGACTCCGGCCTGCTCCATGACTACGCGCGTGAAATGCTGCGCCCGATGCTCAAGGCCTGGCTCGACGACAATCTTCCGGTGCTGGTGGAACGTCTGGTGCGCGCGGAGATCGAGCGCGTCGCGCGCGGGGGCCGGCGCTGAATTATTGGCCCTGGCGCCAGCGCCGTTAACGCGGCTTATACCCTGTCGTCGTTAAGCTACGGCAATGTACCGCTTACGCGCAATGATCCGTCCGCTTCTGGTTCCGCTCGGCCTTTACAGCCTTGCAGGCCTGATAGCCGGCTATTTCGTCTGGCATGGGCTCCATGGGCAGCGCGGCCTGAAGACGGGCGAGGAATATGAGCAGCGCCTGGCTCAATTGCGGTTGGACCGCGATTTGCTGAAGCTGGAGCGCATGCAATGGGACAAGCGCATCGCGCTTTTTCGCGGCGAGACTGTCGACGCTGACATTCTCGACGAGGAATCGCGGGCCCTGCTGGGCCGGGTTCACAAGAACGAAGTCGTGATTTTCATTCCAAACGGCGACGGCGCCACGGCGACGCGATAACCGGCGCCGCCCTCAGGCCATATGGCGTCTCTTCACCGGATTTTCACGAAGCGGCCATGGAAACCGGTCGGTCCCAGCGGCTTCACCAATCCCCGCGCGATCAAATCCTCGATATGCGAGAACACGGTCAGGGCCGCCGCCCCGTGCAGGCGTTGGTCAACGCCCTCATAGATGCGCGCCACCATTTGCGTAATGGTCTCGTCGCCTTCCTCAAGCCGCTGCAATATCGCCGCCTCGCGCTGACGCCGGTGATGGACCAGGGCGCGCAGATAGCGCTGCGGATCGCGCACAGGACCGCCATGCGCGGGCCAGTGCAGAACATCGTCCCTCGCGCGCAGCTTTTCGATCGATTCCATATAGTCGCGCATCGAGCCATCGGGTGGCGCGATTACGGTTGTCGCCCAGGCCATCACGTGATCGCCGGTGAACAGCGTGCGCTCCTCATGCAGCGCGAAGCAAAGATGATTGGCGCTGTGGCCCGGCGTCGCCACGGCCTCGATGGTCGCGGCGCCGATTTTCAGTGTTTCGCCGTCGTGCAGCGCGCGGTCCGGCTCATAGAGGCGATCATGCGAGGCGTCGAGGCCCGGGCCGGTGACCGCGAGATCGGCGGGCGGGGCATAGGGCGCGCAGCCGACGACCGGCGCGCCGGTTTTCTCACGCAGAACGGCTGCCGCGGGGGAATGATCGCGATGGGTGTGGGTGACGAGGATAGCGGCGAGTTTCTCGCTCTCCGTCGCCTTGAGCAGGGCGTCGATATGGCTGGCGATCGCGGGGCCGGGGTCGATGATCGCGACCTCGCCCTCGCCGACGATATATGAGCAGGTGCCGGTAAAGGTGAAGCCGCCCGCATTGGGCGCGATCAGCCGGCGCGTCAGGGGCGACACGCGCGCGAGGACGCCCGCCGGGGTCGCGAAGGATGTGTCGAAGGTTGAAAGGTCGCGCCCGTCGGACATTGAACTTCCCTGAACGTCGGCGCCCGCCCGACCTTTGTCCGTAAGGGAAGATGTATAGCGCCTTAAGTTGGGAATGTCCGTCCTGACAAACTGGTTGTTCGGAATCTCGTCTCTCTCGCCGCCACCCCGTCCGGTTGAACGCGGGCGGCGGCGAACAGTGCGGGTCAGGCCTTTGTTGCAGGAGCGGGTGCGGCCTCGTTCACGGCGGAGAGCGCGGCGCGCAGCGCGTCTTCCTTGGTGTGATCAAAGGAGGTCCGCATCACCTTGCCGCCGACGCCCTTGAGATCCTCGAGCACCTTGTCCGCGGTGAATTTGCGGATCAGCAGGAAGAGGGCGGCGTTGCCGGGCTCCAGACTGCCGGCGACTTCCTTCATGAACTTGTCGTTGACGCCGACGTCGGTCAGCCAGCCGCTCGCCGCGCCCGAGGCCGCGCCAAGCGCCGCGCCAGCCAGCGGCATCAGGAAGATCAGGCCGATCAGCGATCCCCACAACGCGCCGGAGGCGGCGCCGACTGCGGTCGTGTTGAGCAGCTGATTGAGCCTCACGCTGCCGTCGGCCTGCCTGACGGCGATCGCCGCGTCGCCGAGTTCAATGAGATATTCCTTTTGCAGGTTGAGAACCTTCTGGCGTACCTCCTCGGCCTTGGCTTCGCTCGGAAATGCAATAACGACAAGATCGCTCATTTGTTTCTCCCATGAGTCATTGAAAACGCTTCGGCGCTCGCCGTTGGTCGGCGCGGCCTAGCCTAGTTATTGTAGCGCCTATTAGAAAAAACAATGACAGACTTGAACTTAGCGAGCAATTCACGGGGCGGCGCGATCCCGGGGCGCTGTTCAATGAAAATTGCGCGCCTTTGGCGTCGCCGCGCGGGCTCTTTCGATCCTGCGCAGATCGGCGGAAATATCCTCGACCTTGCGGGCGATGAGATGAATGACGCCGGATTCCCGCTGCACGTCGCCGGTGACGGCGATGAGCCGCGCGCCGAGCACTTCGGCCCGCTGCTTCTCGAACAGTTTCGGCCAGACGATGACATTGGCGGCGCCGGTCTCGTCCTCGATGGTCATGAAGATCACGCCCTTGGCCGTGCCGGGGCGCTGGCGCATCAGCACCAGCCCCGCGACGGTCACGCGCGGCGTCAGCGGCGCATTGGAGCGCGACAGCGCCGCGCAGGACAAAATCCCTCTCTCCGCCAGCGCCATGCGCAAAAAACCCACCGGGTGGCCCTTCAGCGACAGCGACAAGGCGCGATAGTCCTCGGCGACCTCCTCGCCGGGCGGCATCGGCGGCAGTTTCGCGTCCGGCTCGATCGGCGCGAAAGCGAGGGCGCGCAGCAAGGGCAGATCGTCCTTGTCGCCGGCGCGGTTGAGGCCGGCGACAGCCCATAGCGCCTCGCGGCGCGTTAGGCCGAGGCTGGCAAAGGCGTCGGCGTGGGCCAGCCTCTCCAGCGCGGCGGGGGCAAGGCTGGTGCGCAGCCAGAGGTCGCGTACGGAATCATAGCCCGCGCCGCGACGCTCAACCAGAATGCGCATGTCGGCCTCGGCGGCGCCCTTGATCTGGCGAAAACCCAGCCGCAGCGCGCGCCGCCCCAGAATATCCTCCGTCATCAATTCATGACGCGGGTGCGTCGGCCCCAGGGCTTGCGCGGGCTCCAGCGTGCAGTCCCAGTCGGAGGCGTTGATGTCGACCTCGCGCGCCTCGATCCCATGTTCGCGCGCGTCGCGCAAAATCTGCGCGGGCGCGTAAAAGCCCATGGGCTGGGAGTTCAGCAAGGCGCAGGCGAAGACGTCCGGGTAGCGGCATTTCAGCCAGGCGGAGGCATAGACCAGCAGCGCGAAGGAAGCCGCGTGGCTCTCGGGAAAGCCATAGGAGCCAAAGCCCTCGATCTGCTTGAAGCAGCGCTCGGCGAATTCGGGCGCATAGCCGCGCGCGGCCATGCCGGAGATCATCTTGTCGCGAAATCCGCTCACCAGCCCCGCGCGCTTGAAGGTCGCCATGGCGCGGCGCAGTTGATCGGCCTCACCGGGGGAAAAACCCGCCGCGACGATGGCGATCTTCATCGCCTGTTCCTGAAACAGCGGCACGCCGAGAGTTCTTGCCGAGCACCTGCTCCAGTTCGGGCGAGGGATAGTCGACCTTCTCCTTGTTCATGCGTCGACGCAGATAGGGATGCACCATGTCGCCCTGAATGGGGCCCGGCCGCACGATCGCCACCTCGATCACGAGATCGTAGAAACATTGCGGCTTGAGGCGCGGCAGCATCGACATTTGCGCGCGGCTTTCGATCTGGAACACGCCCACCGTGTCGGCGCGCGAAATCATCGCATAGACGCTCGGATCTTCCGCCGGAATGGTCGAAAGGCGATGGCGGACGCCGTAATGCGCCGCCAGCAGGTCAAGGCCCTTGCGCAGGCAGGTGAGCATGCCGAGCGCCAGCACGTCGATCTTCAAAATGCCGAGCGCGTCGAGATCGTCCTTGTCCCAAATGATGGTGGTGCGGCCCTCCATCGCGGCGGGGGCGAGGGGGACGACCTCGTCGAGGCGCGCGCGCGTAATGACGAAGCCGCCCGAATGCTGGGTGAGATGGCGTGGAAAGCCGGCGAGTTCCTGCGCCAGCGCCAGCGCCATGGAAAAGCGCGGTTCGGAAAGATCATAGCCCAGCCGCGTCAGGTCGGCGCGGCGTTCCTCCGCGTTCGAGCGTCCTCCGGCCATGGCCGAATGTCGCGCCAAAAAATCGTTGGAGAGGCCGAAGACCTTGCCGATCTCGCGCATCGCCGAGCGCGAGCGATAGGTGACGACGGCGGCGGCGAGGCCGGAATGGTCGCGACCGAAACGCTGGTAGATATATTGGATGACCTCCTCGCGCCGCTCATGCTCGAAGTCCACGTCGATGTCGGGCGGTTCGTTCCGCGCCGCCGAGACGAAGCGCTCGAACAAAAGATCGTGCTTTGTCGGGTCGACCTCTGTCACGCCAAGACAAAAGCACACCGCGCTATTGGCCGCCGAGCCGCGCCCCTGCGCGAGAATCCCGTGCGAATGCGCAAAGCGCACGATGTCGTGCACGGTGAGGAAATAAGCGGCGTAGTTCAGCTGCCCGATGAGCTCCAGTTCGTGCTCCAGCAGCTCCCGCACATGTTTGGGAACCCCTTGCGGATAGCGTTTTTTTGCGCCTTCGAAAGCAAAGGCCTCCAGCGCCGCCTGTTCGCTGTCAAAACCCTCGCGCAATTCGCTGGGATAGTCATAGGCGAGATCGGAAAGACGAAAGGCGAGGCGTTCCAGAAAGCGCGCGCTTTCGTCGACAGCCTCCGGCGCCTCGGCGAAGAGCCGGGCCATCTCTTCCGCGCTTTTGAGATGACGCTCGGCGTTGGCGGCGAGCAGGAAGCCGGCCTCCTCCAGCGTCACGCCTTCTCTTATGCAAGCGAGAGCGTCGGCGAGCGGGCGCCGCTCCGGAATGTGATAATGCGCGTCGTTCACGGCGATGAGCGGCAGGCCGAGCTTTTGCGCCTGTGCGATGCGCCGCCGCAGCTTCGCGCGCATGTCGGCGTCATAGAGCGCCGCAGCGGCGAGCCACAGCCTGTCCTTGAAGGCGGCATAGACCGCAGCCGGCGGCGCCGCATCGCCCAGCGCGATGAGCTGCTGGCCCTCGCCGAATTCAATGAGATCCTCGGCGACCAGCGCGCAGTCGCCCTTTTGCGCGCGCATATTGCCGCGCGTGAGCATGAGGCACAGGCGGCCATAGGCGGCGCGGTCCTTAGGATAGCAAAGCATGTCCGGAGTCTTGTCCGAAAAGACCAGCCGCGCGCCGACGGCGAGCTGGAATTGCTCGGGCGCGACGCCATGCGCGCGCAGATAGGAATAGGCCCGCACAACGCCCGCCACGGAATTGCGATCGGCGATCCCTAGGCCGCAATGACCGAGCTCCAGCGCCCGCGCCGCCATCTCCTCCGGATGCGAGGCGCCGCGCAGGAAGGAGAAATTGGTCGTCGCCGCGAGTTCGGCGTAGCGGGGCAGGGGGACAATCACGGGGAGACTCTGGCCGCAGGTAAGTGTTCATGTATTGTTCTTTTCTTTTGGCGCGGGAGTCAAGCGGCGACGCGCCGGTGTAATTAAGCCGCGAGGCATGGCCCGCCCGGTTCCGATTTGAACGCAGGCGGCTTCTTCTTGGGCGCGTGGGCGAACTCTCGCCGGTTTGTCCGGGACAAAATTGAATAGCGCCTCTCCCGGCATGTTTATATTCAAATGTATTCATTCAAATGGTAATATTTCGTTCAAATTATATAGACCTGAAAGCGCTTCATAAGCGTTAATCAACTATAATTCCGCACAAACAAAAATACTCACGAGCATTCACCAGTTAGTTTGCCTCGCATTGACGCCATGTTAAATTTGATGCTGTAGAAGATGCGGCAGGTCAGACGATCGAGGTTCAAGCAACCGCGTTCGTAGGCATGACGCCGAAAGACCGCGCCAGTGTAAATACGGCATTCACCTCGACGACCTGTGCACATTGACAACGCTCGGCGCCTTGCGGCGGGGCGCGGCTGCGCGGGATAGTTTAAAAGCCAAAAGATAAAAGGTGTCTACCGATGAGTTCGACAAGAAAATCGGCGGCAGGATATATTCTGATCATCGTTGTCGCGCTGACGCTGGGATTCGTGGTTCAAAATAACGCGGAGCGGGAATACGCGCTCGCCCAGCAGCATTTCATCGACCAGGCTCAGGCCGAGACCCGCGTTGTCGCCCGACAGGCCGAGAGCTCGTTGAAGTCGATTTATGAAAACCTGCGCACCCTGAGCTACCTGCCCAGCATCCGCAACATTGATCGTCATGGCCGGAACCTCAGCGCAGAAGCCCGCGAGACCATTCGCCAAATATACAACAATCTGGCCGCCGACATCACGGTCTCGGAGATCTACATCGTTCCCGCGACACTCGATCCGGACAGGATCGACCCCTCCACGGGAAAAAACGAAGAACCGATCTTGATGTTCGACAATCTGATCCTGAAATCACCGCGCATCGCGGCTGGCGGCGGATGAGGGCCCGTTCCACATCCAGACCGAGGCGAGCGAAAACGAGCCGGAAGAGGAAGAAGGCTTCGAATATCGCCAGATGCGCGATCAGTTCAGCTGGCTGAAGCAGCATTTTCCCGATCAGGGCAAGTTCGGCGACCTGCAGGTTCCGATCATCAGCGGACCCGAGATCGTCACCTGCGACAATTCCAAATTCAGGGTCAGCCGCCTGGACGCCGATCGCAAGGGCGTTCTTTTTTCGGTGCCGTTTTACGGCGAGGATGGCGTTCTGAAGGGCAGCGTCACCGCCGTCGTGTTGAACAGCGTTCTCAAGAGCTTCCTGCCCCCGCGCAACATCTCGCTGATCAACCCGGCCTATAATTACGCCACGCCCTTCAGCGACCACGGTCAGGAAAAGGTCTCGTCATCCTGGGTTCAACGGGCGACCGCCGATCCGTCGCTCCTGTATTCCGAGGTGATTCCGCTCAATCTCAATGACCCCATGGGCCCCTGGCTGCTGTGGTCGGGCTATCCCAATTCGGCCTTCAGATATGGAGTTGAAGCCCATTCCATCGGCCTGTCGAAGCTCTCCGCCTTTTTCATCATCGTCTTGTTGACCCTTGCGGGCGTCATCGGGTGGACCCTCGCCCTGCGCACCTTCGCGCTGACGGCGGCCAAGGCGGCGAGCCGACGCCTTGAGCAGCGCGTCGCCGAGCGCACGGCCGAGATCAGCTATCTCGCGGCGCACGACGCCTTGACCGGTCTCGCCAATCGCAGCCGCTTCGGCGAGAGCCTCGCGAAGGCGCTCAGCCGCACAAAACGCGGGGAGAAGCTGGCCGTCCATCTCATCGATCTCGACCGCTTCAAATCGGTCAACGACACGCTGGGACATCCTGTCGGCGACAAATTGCTGACGATGGTCGCCGACCGCGTGCGCGCGCAATTGCGGGATACCGATGTGGTCGCGCGCATGGGCGGCGACGAATTCATGCTGCTCCAGACCCAGCTTGACGATCCAAAGGACGCTGTGGCCCTCGCGACGCGAATTATCAGGGTTCTGGCGGAGCCCTTCGAGATCGACGATCATCACGTGTCCGTCGGCGCCAGCATAGGCATCGCCATCGCGCCGCAGGACGGCGATGCGCCAGACGAATTGATCCGCAACGCGGACCTTGGCCTCTACCGCGCCAAGAAGGATGGACGCGGGACATACTGCTTCTTCGAGCAGGACATGAACGAGAAGATGCAGGCGCGCGGGTCGATGGAGCGCGCGCTTCGGAAAGCGCTCGCGAACAAGGAGTTCGAACTCCATTATCAGCCGATCTACGATCTCTCGACGAACAGGATGAACGGCGTCGAGGCTCTTCTGCGCTGGCGCCATCCCGACGAGGGGCTTATCCCGCCCGATCGATTCATCCCCCTCGCCGAGGAGACCAGCCTCATCATACCGATCGGCGAATGGGTGATCCGGGAGGCCTGCGCGACGGTCGCGCGCGCTCCGGAAATTCCCAGAGTGGCGGTCAATCTGTCGGCGGCCCAGTTTCGCAGTCAGGCGCTTGTCGACGTGGTGATAAGCGCATTGCGGGAGTCAGGCCTTGAGCCGCGCCGCCTCGAACTGGAGATCACCGAGAGCCTCCTGATGGACGGCTCGGAATCGACGGTCACGATGCTTCACCAGCTGCACGATCTGGGCGTGCGCATCGCCATGGACGATTTCGGCACCGGCTATTCCTCGCTCAGCTATCTGCAGAGCTTTCCCTTCGACAAGATCAAGATCGACCGCTCCTTCGTCAAAGGCATTGGCGGCAACGCCGGATCGCTCAGCATCGTCCGGGCGGTGGCGGCGCTCGCAAGCGGCCTCGGCATAGCGACGACGGCCGAAGGCGTCGAAACCCAGTCGCAGCTCGACGCGGTGAGGCTTGAGGGCTGTTCCGAAATGCAGGGATTCCTGATGAGCAAGCCCTTGACCTTCGAGCAGCTCAAAGAGTTTCTGCAATCGAAGCAGACGCTGCTCGGCGCGGCGGAGCGGCGGGACGCGGCCTGATACGCGGGCGTCCGCTGTCACTCCGGCGCGGGCGGTTCTTCCTTGGGCGCTCGGCGTCGCTCGGCCTGCGCGGCTTCCTCGCGCGCCTGTGCTTCCTCCAGCTTCTTGCGCCGGCGGGCGTTGGGCTCGCGGCGCGGGCCTTCGACGAGGCGCACCACAACGCCCCAGAGCGTGCGCACATCCTGTTCCGTCAGGCTCATGCGATGGAACATGTTGCGCAGGTTGCGCGCCATGACGGGCTTCTTGGTCTTGGGCCTGAAGAAGTCGCGCGCGTCGAGCTGCTCTTCCAGAAACTCGAAGAAAGCCGCCGTCATTTCGCGCGTCGCGGGCGGCGAGCGTTCGCTCGTGTCGAAGGGCAGGGCGTCGCCATGCGCGGCGCGGAGCCATTCATAGCCCGTCAGCAGCACCGCCTGCGCGAGATTGAGCGAGGCATAGGCGGGATTGACCGGGAAGGTGAGGATGGCGTCGGCCAGCGCCACGTCGTCATTGTCGAGCCCCGTGCGCTCCGGTCCGAACATGACGCCATGTCTTTCGCCGGTGGCGATCCGCCCCGCCATGACCGGCATCGCCTGCGAGGGGATATGCACCGGCTTCATCTGCCCGCGCCCGCGCGCCGTGGCGGCGTAGCAGAAGGTCAGATCGGCGATGGCGGCGGGCACGTCCGGATAGACCTTGGCGCTCTCCAGCAGATGCACGGCCCCGGCGGCGGCGGCGTAGGCGCCCTTGCGATAGGCCCCGGTGCGCGGCCAGCCCTCGCGCGGGGCGACGAGACGCAGATCGGAGAGGCCGAAATTGGCCATCGCCCGCGCGCACATGCCGATGTTAACCGCGAGCTGCGGCCGCACCAGAATGATGGCGGGTCCGCCTTCGAGCTTTGGCTTGGTGTGGTCGGTGCCGGCGCCGGTCATTGGAGCGGGTCGCCGTCTGGAGAGAAGGCGGCGTCCGTGTCTTTGCGGGAATGCAAAATATTGACAATCAGCAGCCGGTCTTCCTCGTAACGCATGAACAACAAATAGCCTCTGAAAGGGAAGCTTCTCAGCCCCGGCAAAAGATTGTCGCGAGGCCGGCCGACGGTCGAGGGCAGGGCCGCGATTTTTTCGATCTGGGTGACAATAGTTTCGACAAACACTCTCTCGCGCGCATTTTCGGCGAATTGCTCGGCGAGATATTCGAAAATATCGTCGAGATCACGCAGAGCGGCGTCCGACAGAATTAGATTACGCTTCAACGGCCTCGGGCCTCGAGTTCCCGATGCTTCCGTTCGATGCGGGCGCGGGCGTCGGCGATCGTGTTTTCGCCCCCTTCCGCCAGCGACGCCTCGATTGTCTCGCGCAAGCTCTGGAGTTTCGCCTCGCGCTCCTCGACAAGACGCAGACCCTCGCGCATCACCTCGGTCGCCGAAGCGTAGCGGCCTGATTTCACCAGCGCGTCGATAAACTCTTCCCAGCGTTTGCCCACGGATACGTTCATGGCTCTACTCCCGTGGCTCCACTATAACACGATATGCGCATAGCGTGTCATTGCCGCGCCGCCCGCTCCAGATTGAGCGCCAGCAGCCTCGCCAGCGCGTCCTCGGTCGAAATATCCTCCGGCCAGCCATAGGCGGAAGCGACGGCGCGGTCGAGTTCGGCATGGATGTTTTCCAGCCAGCTGGGGCGCTCATTGTAAAGATTGGTCAGCGTGCGGGTCTTCAGCCTAGCGGCGCCCCTCATCCGGCCCCGCTGGCGCGGGTCCACCTTCTCCCGCGAGGGGAGAAGGGGCCGCGAAGCACACGATGCACACCCGCACCGCCGCGCCGTCGAGTATCCAGGGCTCGTCGCTCCAAGCCTCGAAGATCGCGCTGCTCTGGGCGATGGGCTCCAGCACGCGGCGGTTGGCGCCGCCGCCCGTTCGGTCAGCGCATGCGTCTTCCATTTGCGGACGAAATCTTGCGGGGTCACTGGACAGGGAATCGGGCCAAAGGCGGAATCGAAGCCCCGAACCTACTCCCTCTCCCCCCAAACAGGGAGAGGGACTGCTCCCGAATTACGTGCGTTTCGTCATCGGCACATATTCGCGCTGCGGCTCGCCTGTGTAGAGCTGGCGCGGGCGGCCGATCTTGGAGCCGGGATCCTCGATCATCTCCTTCCACTGGGCGATCCAGCCCACGGTGCGCGCGAGGGCGAAGAGCACGGTGAACATCGTGGTCGGGAAGTTCATCGCCTTGAGCGTGATGCCCGAATAGAAGTCAATGTTGGGATAGAGTTTCTTCTCGATGAAATATTCGTCGTGCAGCGCGATGCGCTCCAGCTCCAGCGCGACGTCGAGCAGCGCGTCCTTGACGCCAAGCTCGTTCAGCACCTCGCGCGTGGTCACCTGCATGATCTTCGCGCGGGGGTCGTAGTTCTTGTACACGCGATGGCCAAAGCCCATCAGGCGGAACGGATCGTCCTTGTCCTTCGCCTTGGCGATGAATTGCGGAATCCGGTCGACCGTCCCGATCTGCTCCAGCATCTTCAGCACGGCTTCATTGGCGCCGCCATGCGCCGGCCCCCAGAGCGAAGCGATGCCCGCCGCGATGCAGGCGAAGGGATTGGCGCCCGACGAGCCCGAAAGGCGGACGGTGGAGGTGGAGGCGTTTTGCTCGTGGTCGGCGTGGAGGATGAAGATGCGGTCCAGCGCGCGCGAAAGCACCGGATTGACCTTGTAGTCCTCGCAAGGCACGGCGAAGCACATGCGCAGGAAGTTCGACGTGTAGTCGAGGTCGTTCTTGGGATAAACGAAAGGCTGGCCGATCGAATATTTATAGGCCATCGCCGCGAGCGTCGGAATCTTGGCGATCATGCGCGTCGAGGCGACCATGCGCTCGACCGGATCGTTGATATTGGTCGAGTCGTGATAGAAGGCCGAAAGCGCGCCGACCGACGCCACCATCACCGCCATCGGATGCGCGTCGCGGCGGAACCCCTGGAAGAACCGGGCCATCTGCTCATGCACCATGGTGTGGCGCGTGATGCGATAGTCGAACTCAGCCTTCTGATTGCCGGTCGGCAGTTCGCCGTAAAGCAGCAGATAGCAGGTCTCCAGAAAGTCGCCGTGCTCGGCGAGCTGCTGGATCGGATAGCCGCGATAGAGCAGCACGCCGGCGTCGCCGTCGATATAGGTGATCTTGGATTCGCAGCTCGCGGTAGAGGTAAAGCCCGGATCATAGGTGAACATGCCTGTCGCGCCATAGAGCGAGCGAATGTCCATCACGTCAGGGCCGATCGTGCCCTTTTTGATGGGGAGATCGACCGTTTTGCCGTCGACAGTCATGGAACCCTTGGACGCCGTCATCGCTCCACCTTCCTTACGTCGCGTCTGGAGACCTTTCGTCCGCGCATTGATGCGTTGCATTAGCGCATGCTTCAATTGGCGTGAAACGAAGAAGGCTTTTCTCTAATTTGGCCCCCATAGGCGAGTTGTGCATCGCACAACGCTATAACAACGCCGCGCCTTGTCAAGCGACGCTGAAGCTATGCAGGAGCCGCATCCATCAATCGGAGGGCGTCAGGCTGGCGACGCCTCGACCAGCCCCAGGTCCAGCCTCTCCTTTTTGGTCAGTTTCGACGCGACCAGGCTGTGGGATTTGCGGATATAGAGCTCCAGCTCCTGATTGGTCAGTCCCGTTTGCGCGTGATGCTGAATCCATTTCATGCCGCGCGACGCGAGATACGGGGCCGGCCGCAATCCGGGCTGTTCTTTCAATATTTCATATGACAGGGGACTAACCTTGAAGGTGAAAGCCGGCGTGTCGCCGTCCCAGCCGCCAATCGCGAAAACTTTGGGGCCGATCTTCCAGACATGCGATCCGCCCCATTGGTTGACGTAGCTCGCGGCGGGCAAAGCGGAGCAAAAGGCGTTGAACTCGTCATGAGTCATCGGCCGCGCCCTCTCATTTTGGGCCCTGATCCTTGAGCCGTGCGAGACTTTCCTCGCGGCCAAGAATCTCCAGCACCTCGAAAATCCCCGGGGAAGTCGCGCGGCCCGTGAGCGCGGCGCGCAGCGGTTGCGCGAGGTCGCCGAGCTTGACGGAAAGCGCCTCCGCGGTCTCACGCACGGTGGCTTCGGTCGCGGCGGCGGTCCAGTCGGGCAGGGCGGAAAGACGCGGCGTCAGCGCCGCGAGCCGCTCCCGACCGCCTTGCGCCAGAAGCTGCGCGGCCTTCGCCTCCATGGGCAGCGGCCGCGCGGCGAAAAGGAACTTCGCGCCATCGAGCAGTTCGTTCAGCGTTTTCGCCCGCGCCTTGAGGCCCGACATGGCCGCCAGCAATTGCGCTTTCTTTTGGTCGTCGAGCCCCGCCGCGATTTCCGGCCCGTCCTTGAGATAGGGCAGCGTGGCGACAAGCGCGTCGGTCAGCTCCGCGTCGTCCATCGCGCGCATGAAATGGCCGTTCATGTTTTCGAGCTTGACGAAATCGAAACGCGCCGGCGAGCGATGCACCTGCGCGAGGTCGAAGGCCTCGATCAATTCCTCGCCGGTGAAAAACTCCTTGTCGCCCTGGCTCCAGCCGAGGCGGGCGAGATAATTGCGCAGGGCGGCGGGCAGATAGCCCAACTCGCGATAGGCGTCGACGCCAAGCGCGCCGTGACGCTTGGACAGCTTGGCGCCGTCCGGTCCATGGATCAGCGGAATATGGGCGAAGGCCGGCGCCTCCCAGCCCATCGCCTCGTAGATGTGCTTTTGCCGGGCGGCGTTGGTGAGATGGTCGTCGCCACGAATGATCTGCGTGATTCCCATGTCGTGATCGTCGACGACGACCGCGAGCATGTAGGTCGGCACCCCATCGGAGCGCAGCAGCACGAAATCGTCAATGTCCTTGTTGGGGAACACGACGCGGCCCTGTACGGCGTCGTCGATGACGGTTTCGCCGTCGCGCGGCGCCTTGAGGCGGATGACCGGCCTGGCGCCCTCTGGCGCCTCGCTGGGGTCACGGTCGCGCCAGCGTCCGTCGTAACGCGGCGGGCGCCCTTCGGCTTTCGCCTTCTCGCGCATCTCGTCAAGCTCTTGCGCGGAGGCGTAGCAGCGATAGGCTGCGCCCTTGGCCAGCATCTCTTCCGCGACCTCGCGATGCCGCGCAGCGCGCGAATACTGGTAGACGACGTCGCCGTCCCAATCGAGCCCGAGCCAGCGCAGACCGTCGAGAATGGCCTCCATCGCCGCGTCGGTCGAGCGTTCGCGGTCGGTGTCCTCGATCCGCAGTAGCATCCTGCCGCCGTGCTTTCTGGCGTAAAGCCAGTTGAACAGCGCGGTGCGCGCGCCGCCGATATGCAGAAAGCCCGTGGGCGAGGGCGCGAAACGTGTGACGACCTGTTGCGACATTTATGAAACCAGCCGGGAGGGGAACGAAAACCGCCGGACGAGCAGGGCCTGCGGCGCGCCTTAGTATCATGGGCCTAGGCGCATTTCATCCCGTCCTGCGTGGTTGCGACGTTAAGCATTCGGCTGACGTTCTGAGGCCAACTCCATGTATCAATTTGTCGCTAACCATAGACGCGCGAAATTTATTTGAAGCAGGATCATATATTTGCATACAAAAACCCAGTAAATGGGCGGCGTGTTTTTCTTGTAGCTACTTGTGGACTGCAAGGCTCGCGCTTATTTTCCGCAGCGCAAGATGCCCGGCGCGCCTTCCGTGCGCCGCACTCTCTTGTGAACCGGCGGATTCGCGCCGGGAAGTCACTAAAAGGCGCGATGTTCCGCATATGCGTGAGCACTCAAATGTTGGAGTATTTTCATTCGCTGTCGCCCGCGTGGCACTGGACCATTATCCTCGCCGCGATTACTGTTGCGATAGCAGGCTTTGTCTATGTCAGCGGCATGGTCCGCTATATCCCCAACGACCGTCTTGGCGTCCTCGAAAAGCTCTGGAGCTTTAGCGGCTCTGTGACCGAAGGCTTCATCGCGCTGAACGGCGAGGCCGGCTTTCAGCCGGAGGCGCTGCGCGGCGGCTTTCACTTCTTCCCGCCGTTCCAGTATCGCGTGCACAAGGTGCCGCTGGTGTCGATCCCGCAGGGCCAGATCGGCTATGTCTATGCGCGCGACGGCGTGCCGCTCGCGCCCGAGCAGACGCTCGCGCAGAATGACGACGCGAGCGACTTCGAGAATGTGCGCGACTTTCTCGCCAAGGGCGGCCAGAAAGGCCCGCAGCGCAAGATTTTGCGCGAGGGCGTCTACGCCATAAACCTCGCCCAGTTCGTCGTGCTGACTGTCGCGCGCAATTATTCGGTGGAGCTGGCCGCGAGCGACGACGATGTGCTTAAGACCGCCAATCTGATCGCTTCGCGCAAGGGTTTCGAGCCTATCGTGATCAAGGACGAGCAGGACGTCATCGGCGTCGTGACCGTGCATGACGGCCCTGCGCTGCCCGAGGGCGAGATCATCGCGCCGACGGTGGGCGCCAATGCGGGCGCGCAGAACTTCCACAACAACTTCCAGAACCCTTCCGCCTTCCTGCGCGCGGGCGGCTTCAGAGGCCGTCAGCATCAGGTTCTGGTTGACGGCACCTATTACATCAACCGCCTGTTCGCCACCGTGGAGCTTGTCGCCAAGACAGTGATCGAGGTGGGCACGGTCGGCGTCGTTGTCTCCTATACCGGTCCCTATGGCGCCGATATTTCGGGCGCCACATATCGTCACGGCGAACTGGTCGAACCCGGCCAGCGCGGCGTGTGGAGCAAGCCGCTTCTGCCCGGCAAATACGCCTTCAACACTTTCGCCGGCAAGATCGTCAACGTGCCGACCACCAACTTCGTGCTGAAATGGACCTCGGATGCAACCGGTCCGCACAGGCTCGATGAGAACCTTTCCGAGATTGGCCTCATCACCAAGGACGCCTTCGAGCCGGTGCTGCCGCTCTCGGTGGTGGTTCATATCGATTACATGAAGGCGCCGCTGGTCGTGCAGCGCTTTGGCGACGTGAAGCGTCTCGTCGAGCAGACGCTCGATCCGATGGTATCGGCCTATTTCAAGAACATCGGCCAGACCAAAACGCTGATCGAGTTGCTGCAGGAGCGCAGCGACATTCAAAGTCAATCGAGCGAGGAGATGAAGGTCAAATTCGCCGCCTACAGTCTCGATTTGCAGGAAGTGCTGATCGGCACGCCGCGCGCGGAGAAGCAGGAAGGCCAGTCCGGCATAGAGCAGATCTTGCTGCAACTGCGCCAGAGGCAGATAGCCGTGGAAAAGGTGGAAACCTACAAGCTGCAGGAGGTCGCGGCGGTGCAGGAGCGCACGCTGCGCGAGAAGGAAGCAATGGCGCAGCAGCAGGCCAATATCACGGCTTCGTCGCTGGCGATCACGCTGCGTGAAAACGAAGGCAAGGCCAAGCTGGCTCAGACGCATCAGGAAGCCGAGGCCACCCAGGTCGCGGCCAAGGCAAGCGCGGAGCGCGTGCGTCTCGAAGGCCAGGGCGACGCGGACCGCATCCGCGCGATCGGTCTCGCCGACGCCGAGAAAATCCGCGCGGTAGGCCTTGCGCAGGCGGAGGCCACGGAGAAGCAGGTCGAGGCCTATGGCGGCCCAGAGTATCAGCTCAATTCGCAGGTGTTGACGCGTTTCGCCGAGGCCGTGGAGAACGGCAAGCTGCCGCTCGTGCCGCAGATCATGGTTGGCGGCGACGGCAAGGGCGGCGGCAACCTCTTAGAAATGCTGCTGGCCATGCTTGTCGCCGAGAAGACCGGCGACAGGAAGCTTCCACCGGCGGCGTAAAGTCTCGCAACGTAATTTGATCCTCGTATGACAGGCACGGGAGAGCAGCTTCAAGCGCTCCCCCGTTCCCTTTTCAAAGCAACAAAGCGGTTCAATCAAGCGGCGGGGTGAAACACGGCCATGGCGCGTTCCGCCCATTGGATGCGTTTGCTAAGGGCCGGAACTCCGGGCTTTTCATAGGAGTTCATGAAAGCCTCCACGGCCGTGGCCAGGGACGTCGTCATTTTCAGTTTGTCGATCACAGTGCGGAACTCGCCATGCAGATCCTTGACCAGGAATCCGTAATTTGCGGCGTCTGACGTAGGATCCAGCGCGTTTTCGTGGCAGTAGTCCTCAAATTGCACACGGCGCGAACCTGTCCATTGAGCCCATCCAAAGCCGCCCCGACTTCCCGCCACGGTCGGATGCCCCTCCTGCATCGCAGTGAAGCCGAAGGATTCCTCGCCAAGATTGCCGAGTATTCCACCCGCTTGGAAGTCCGTCAGTTGAAATTCCGCAATCAGATCCGCCATGATTTTTGGCGCCTTGCTTTGGAAAAACTGGACGGGATTCTTCGGGGGATGCGTCGGCTCGGTCGGCGGTTTCCCCGGCTTTCCCGGTTTGCCTGGCTTTCCGTCTCCACCATCACCGTCCGCCGGCGGCGTGACTTTCCCTTTCACGATCGTTTGCGCGAAGGCTTCAATTATATCTACGCCGACATAGCCAACGCTGGCGAGATAGACGAGCAGGTCGCCGGATATTGTTTTCGCCTCGAAGACTTTCGGCGTCAGCGCGCCGATGACGCCCGCAACGAAGCCGATCATCAGGCCGATGAAAATTCTGGCTGCACTGAATGCATCGGCCTCACTGGGGGCCGTGTCGTAGACATCCGACAGCTTTTTAAGGCCAACGATGGTGCGGACGCCTTGTCCGACCATCCCCATGGCGCCGCCAATGAGCAGTATCGCGATTACCTCGTAGATGGGTCTGCTGGCGCCAGACACGACAATTCCGGTCACGGGCAGGGAGGATATCTGTTCCTTTTCGGGCGTCGTGGGAGCGGCCGCATGAGGCGGCTTTGTCGTCTCTTCAAGCGTAGCTGGCGGCGCCTTGAGCGCCTGAGCCTCCCGGCCCTTGCACGCCTCCTCGGACTTTTCCGCGGCCGCCTTTTGCTCCTCGGCGGTTTTTAGCCTTCCCTCGCACTCATTGAGCGCCGCCGTCGACGCCCGCGCGGCGGGCGTTCTGGTTTGCGCCATGAGCGGTGGGGCAGCGGCGACGAACGCCGCGCAAAGAGCCGCGCAGATCAGCAATGCCTTTGTTGTTTTCATGTTCGTACCTGATGAAAAGTCATCCGCGAAAAGTCTTGAGTCTGAAACGTCTCGTTATCTATCTGGTTCCATGGGCGCTCCAATTTTGGCGGCTGTTCCGCCCCGGATATTAGCCTCGGCCCTTTCGTTGACAATTTAACGCGCGCGTTTAGCCTTCGCCTGGCTGTAGCCTCCTGCGACGAAGGAAGGCAGGCCTTTTTGTCATGCAATGGATTTTGGAGAATGAAATGCCTGGAATGGAAGCTTTGCGCGCATCGCATATCCCTGCGTTGGGGCTGGCCGCCGCGCTTCTTGCTTCTCCAGCGATTGCGTCGCCGATCAAGGAACCCCCTGTGTTTGCGAGTTCTTCCGGACTCCTCGATGTCATGATCGTCGCCGAGGCGAAGCCGGTGACGTCGTTCGCTGTCGGCGGCGCGCATCCTACGGGGTGGTTCTATACGATCTGTCCGCGACCCGCTGAAGGCGCGTCCTGTCCAAACAATGAAAAAACCGCCCGAGCCTATGGCGGGACGCGGCTGGCCCTGCAGCCGGGAGACAGGCTGAAAATCCGCTTGGTCAACAAGCTGCCGGCGATAGCCCCGGGCGCGATCGCCTATATCAAGGAAAATCCGCTTCTCGCGCTCAACCCCACCAATCTGCACATGCACGGACTTGTCGTGGCGGCGGGCGCGAACGCCGCGCCTCCTTCCGCCATTCCGACCTATGGGGATTTCATCTTCACATCGGTGTTCAACCCCGCCAACGGAGACCCGGCCAAGGTCGACCCGGGAGCCTTGGGGATGATCAAAACCCATGGCAACGTCGTCCCGGGCGGGGTGGTCGATTATGACATCAGGATTCCGGCCGATCATCCCGCCGGCGCCTACTGGTTTCACCCGCATGTCCACGGCCTCGCGCTGAACCAGCTCTCCGCCGGTCTGTCAGGGATCATCAGCATTGGCAAGGTGGCGGCGTACGCCTGCGCGAATGAAGCCTGCACGCAGCCAATAAAAGAAGTCCTCGCTGCGCCACCTCATCATCAAGGACATGCAGGTGCTGGGCGATCACAGCGGCAAGTTCGAGGAAGATCCCGACTTTTGCGCAAATGGGCCCGCGAACGCCCCGGCGGGAAATGGCGTCTGCCCCGGCGACCCCAAGGCCTACCCGGGGGGCCAATGGTTCTTCACGCTGAACGGACAGAAATATCCGTCGATCCGGCTCGGCTCGCCGGACGGCGAGCTATGGCGCCTCACCAACGCCTCGGGGAGCGCGTCCTATAATCTTCAGCTCACCAATGATCAAACCGGCGCGCCGATCGCCGTGCAGATCATTTCGATCGACGGCGTGGCGGTGGAGTTTCCAGGCGGCGCGAATGCGGGACAGATCGTCGAATTCGCCCGCAATCGCATCAAGCTTGCGAAATGCGGATCGTCCCTTCCTTCGGACGCCGGCGTCTCGCAGGCGGCCGATCTGAAGGAGACCTACGCGCACGCTCCGGTTTGCGCGACGGAGATCATATTGATGCCTGCCTCCAGGGTGGAAATCCACGTCGCTTACAGGGACGCGAAAAACGCCCTTGCGAGGCCGCCGCGACACGCAACAGCGACATTGCAATCGACCGGTTTCAACACCGGACCGGGTGGAGACAATTGGCCGGCCGTGAAACTGGCGAACGTTTCATTCGCGCATGGCGGCCCGCTCGCGCTCGCCGAGGCCATCCATGTCAAGTCAGCGGCGAATTTCGGCCCGGGCGGAATTTTCTCGGCTCCGGTTCCCGGCGCTGCATCGGCTCCCCTGCCTCCCGGCTGCAAGCCGATCGCGACGGGGCATCATCGTCGCATCTATTTCGGCAACCCCAATATCGCGGGCGTCGCGACGCCGGGCGAGGATGCGGACGGCAATGCGGTGTTTGGCCTTGGCTATGAGGAGATCGACGAAAAAGGCGTTGCGGTTCCCGGATCATTGCAGGATCTCGCGCAATTCGATCCATCGCAACTGATCTGCCTGCCGCTGGCGCCGGGACAAAAGCCCGCGCTGGAAACATGGGAACTCTACAACCTCACGACCGAGCTGCATAATTTTCATATCCACCAGACCAAGTTCCGCAAGCTGGATTCTAAATCGACACAATCGGGCGTCGTGGAGGACACGGTTCCCTTGCCCTTCGCCGTTCCGGGCGCCGGTTCTCAGCCCCAGCTCAATGCGGAGGCGACCTCCTGCACCATCGCCGACTTCAAGGCGTCCCGCTGCGCCGTAACGCCGGTAGTGGTGGAGATACCTTTCGCCAAGCTCGGGAAATTCGTCTTTCACTGCCACATCCTCGAACATGAGGACGGCGGCATGATGAGAACGATCCAGGTGGTTCCCTCGTCTATCTGAGTGGACAGCGTGCAGGACATCGCCAAATCCGCTTCGGACGCGCTCGGCGGAGCGGGGCAGGGACGCGCGCCTTTCTGGGGAGCGCTTGCGCTGCGGCTGGGGGCGACGCTTCGAGCCGCCTATGCAAGAGAGACCGCGCTGCGCCGCCCCTTCCTCTGGACGCCTGTCGCGGCGGGCGCGGGGGCGCTCCTTTACTTCGCGGCGGAGCACGAGCCCTCGTTTCCCTTCGCGCTGGCGCTGTTCTGCGCCTTCGCTTTTGGCGCATGGCGCGCGCGGGCGCATCCGCGTTTCTTCATTCCGCTATTGCTGCTCGCCTGCGTCTCCGGCGGCTTTTTCTCCGCCGTGTGGCGCGCGGCGCGCGTCGACGCGCCCATTCTGCCGCGCATCGGAATCGGCCAGCTCACCGGCTTTGTCGAGGAGCTGGATTTGCGCCGCGCGGGCGCGCGCTTCGTGCTGCGCGTCGCCAGCGCTGAAGGCCTGCCCGGCGAAGTGAGCCCCGCGCGGGTGCGCCTCACCCTGCGCGGCGATCCAAACTTCAAGGCGGGCGACTTCATCGCGCTGAAGGCGCGGCTGCTGCCGCCCGCGCATGCGTCGCTGCCCGGCGGATATGACTTCGCGCGCGACGCGTATTTTCTGGGGATCGGCGCCGTCGGCAGCGTGCTGGGGCGTATCGAGACGATGCCGCCCCCGGACCCCGCGCCCTTTTCGCTGCGCTTTTACGCGGCGGTGGACCGCGCCCGCAATGCGCTGGCCTCGCGCGTCTATAACGCGCTGGATGGCGACACGGGCGCCATCGCGGCGGCGATGGTGACGGGCAAGCGCGACTTCCTTTCCGAAAGCGCGAAGGAGTTGATCCGCCGCGCCGGCATTTTTCACATCGTCACCATTTCCGGCATACAGATGTCGCTGGTCGCCGGCATTTTCTTCGTCGGCCTGCGCCGGCTCTTCGCGCTCTCGCAGACGCTGGCGCTGAATTATCCGATCAAGAAATGGGCGGCGGCGCTGGCGATCCTCGGCGCCGTGATCTACGACCTCGGCGTCGGCTCGCGCGTCGGCACGGAGCGCGCGCTGGTGATGACGCTGGTGATGCTCGTCGCGGTGCTGTTCGACCGGCCCGCTTTCTCGATGCGCAATCTCGCCTGGGCGGTGTTCTTCGTCGTCGCCTTCGAGCCGGAGGCCCTGCTCGGCGCGAGCTTTCAGCTATCCTTCGCCGCCGTCGCCGCTCTGATCGCGGTCTATGAATCGCGCAATGAAATCCGCTACGCGCGGCTCGAGCGCGCAACCGACGTATGGGCCGGCGGCGCTCTTCCCCCGCCGGAAGGCCTGTTCTCGCGGCTGCGGCGCGGCGCGTTGCTGGGGCCGGGCGCCGCGCTGTTCGCGACATTCTGCGCGACCTCGGCCACGGCCTCCTTCATGGCCAATGATTTTCACGAGATCAGCCCCTATGTGCTGATCGGCAATCCGCTCACCCTCGCCATCATCGAGTTTTTCGCCGTGCCCGCCGCGCTGCTCGGGGCCGCGCTCTATCCGCTGGGGCTCGACGGTCTCGTTTGGAGCTACCTCGGGCTCGGCATCAATCTCGTCACCGCCATCGCGAGGCTGATCGCAAGCGCGCCCGGCGCCAGCATCGCCGTAAAGAGCTTCGCGCCATGGTCCATTTTCTTTCTCGCCCTTGCGCTGGCCTCGCTGGTGTTGTGGCGAAGCTGGATCTTGCGCGCGCTCGCCATTCCGCTGGCGATGATCGGCCTGCTTGGCGCCTCCAGCGGCGAGGGTTTCGATCTTGTCGTTGCGCCCGGCGGCGACTCGGCGGCGCTGCGGCAGGCGGACGGGACGCTCGCCGTGCTCGGGAGCAGGCCCAGCGCCTTCGCGGCGGAGCAATGGCTGCGCGCCGACGCCGACCTGCGCGCGCCCGGCGACGCCAAGGGCGGCGTCTCCTGCGACGATTATGGTTGCATCGCGCGCGCGCGGGACGGGCGCTTCGTCGCGCTGGTCGAGAAGCGGGCCGCGCTGATCGAGGATTGCGCCAGAGCCGCCGTGGTGGTGACGCCCTTGTTCGCGCCGCAGGGCTGCGCGGCGCCGATCGTCATTGACCGCAGAAAGCTGGAGGAGACGGGCGCGCCCGCGCTGCGCTTCAAGCCGGGCGGCGCCGAATGGACCACCGCCCGCGCGCGCGGCGAGGACAGGCCGTGGTCGCGGGCGCCGCGAGAGCGCAGGACGGTGGCGGTTGATGCGGGGAAGCAGGAGGATTTTGGCGACGGAGAGGAGTAGGGGCTGCGTTGATGCAGAGAGGCGCGCCCTGAAATTTCCCGCAACGCGGATGCCGCCCGATCCCTCCCCTTTACGGGGAGGGTGGCGCGCGCCAGCGCGACGGGTGGGGTGAGCCGCGACCGTGGCGGGAGGTCTCGCTTGTATGCGCTGGTTGAAGCGAGCCCTCATCCGACCCTTGCATCAGCAAGGTCGGATGAGGGCCGCCTCAATACTTCCGCAGCAGGCTCACCAGTCTGCCCTGAATCCGCACGCGGTCGGGGCCGAAGATGCGGGTTTCATAGGCGGGATTCGCCGCCTCCAGCGCGATCGACGCGCCGCGCTTGCGCAGGCGCTTCAGCGTCGCTTCCTCGTCGTCGATCAGCGCGACGACGATATCGCCGCTGTCGGCCTGTTCCTGTTTCTTGATCACGACCGTGTCGCCGTCGAGAATGCCGGCCTCGATCATCGAATCGCCGCGCACTTCCAGCGCGAAATGCTCGCCATTGGAGAGCATGTCCGGCGGCAGGCTGATGGTGTGGCTGCGCGACTGGATCGCGGAGATCGGCGTGCCGGCGGCGATGCGGCCCATGACCGGAATGGCGACCTGCTGGCCTTCCATTTCCTCCTCGCGCTCATGCAGCGGGCGCACGCGGCCGAGCGTGCCCTCGATGACGGAGGGCGAGAATTTGCGGGAGCGGTTGGGGGCGCCCGAGGGCGTCGAGGATTCGGGCAGGCGCAGCACTTCCAGCGCGCGGGCGCGATTTGGAAGGCGGCGGATGAAGCCGCGCTCCTCCAGCGCGAGGATGAGCCGGTGGATGCCGGACTTGGAGCGCAGGTCCAGCGCGTCCTTCATCTCGTCGAAGGAGGGCGGAACGCCGGTCTCCTTGAGGCGCTCATTGATGAAACGCAGGAGATCGCTCTGTTTTCTCGTCAACATTCCAAAAGCCCCCGGAGAGCGACGGGCGGTTTTTCCGCCAAATCATGTGGCCGAACTATGGCCGCCGCTCATAAACAAATCATGAACGTCAGCATAGACGTTCTTGCTGCGTTCCGTCAACGGGGGCGATATTATACTTGACATACCCAACCCCAAGATATAGGATTTGAGCCATAGGAGATTTTGCTATGGCTGCCCCAATTCTCACCGCCAAACACCTGCAAAACGAAGAGGCCGCTTTCGCCTTCGTTGAAGCCGCTCTTTGGCCACATGGGCCGGTTTGCCCGCATTGCGGCGGTCTCAAGCGCATTTCCAAAATGCAGGGTAAAAGCACTCGCGTTGGCCTCTACAAGTGCTACGCCTGCCGCAAACCCTTCACCGTTCGCATGGGGACCATCTTCGAGTCCTCGCATATCCAGCTGCATCTTTGGTTGCAGGCGATCCATCTGCTTTGCTCTTCCAAGAAGGGCATTTCGAGCAATCAGCTTCACCGCACTCTCGGAATCACTCTCAAGAGCGCGTGGTTTTTATCTCACCGCATTCGCGAAGCGATGCGTGATGGTTCCCTTGCGCCTATGGGCGGAAATGGCGGGGTCGTGGAAGTTGACGAAACCTATATCGGCAAGGCGAGCTTTGCAGAAGGCAAGGAGCCAGTTAGCGGCCCATACCACAAGCGCACCATTCTCGGGCTGGTTGAACGCGGCGGACGGGTTCGCACCTTCCACGCCGAAGGCGCTCGCGCTCAGGAAATCGCGCCTATCGTCCGCGAGAACCTCGCGCGCGAAGCCAAGATAATGACCGATGAGTTCGAAGATTTACACCAAGCTTGGCGCCGAGTTCTCCGCGCACTTCACCGTCAACCACAGCGCCGAGGAATGGGCTCGATACACTAACGTCCGCATGTTCCCCAAGGGCGAGGAATTTGTCATTCACACCAACACCATTGAAGGTTATTTCAGCATTTTCAAGCGCGGCATGAAGGGTATCTATCAGCATTGCTCAGAGAAGCATTTGCACAGGTATTTGGCGGAATTTGATTTCCGCTACAGCAACCGCATTAAACTCGGCTGTGATGACAGCGATCGCGCTCACCGCGCACTTCTAGGCGTCAAAGGCAAGAGGCTTACTTATCAAACGACTCGTCACTAAGAAGTGCATTAATCACAAAAAGAAGGATTGAATATAATGACCGATTTAGTCCTTAAAGGGCCGCAGCCATTCGATTTAATGCCCCAGCGAGACGCAACAGCAGTTGCCGAAGGTGAAAACGTAAGCATGACTCTGCCTGTATTCGCTTTCGGCTTTCCTGAGAACGCCGCGCAAATTCGGCTCTTACTAACGCCGGATCAAGCACTACAAATTGTGGATCAACTTCATGGCGCTTTGGCAATAGCGCGTGCGCATGGGCGCCGCCCGTCTTAGCTTCAACCATAAAACCCCCGAGATAGCTTCATGCCCCGCAAATCACCGCCTAAACGCAACGAAAAGCCTCAGTTTGAACGCTTCATTGAGGCGGTAAAGCAAATTGGCGCGAACAACACAGACGACGGGCTATTAGAAACAATCCGTAAAATCGCCGGATCAAAGGCGGCTACCAAACCCCTCCACGACAGTGATGAGCCTGCCAAAGATTCTCATAAGTCCAAATAATTACAGAAGGTGGCGCGCCATTATCGACTAGGCAATCCAGCGTTTTCCTGGCTGGCGGCCTTATCGACCCATATTTTGACAACGCCCAATTATCCATGTGAGCGCTACGCTCTATTTGGCCAATTGGCTTATCAGGGATCGCAAACCAGTCATCCAGCCGGAGATGCTGTTTCTGCATCTCATGCGCCAAAAAATCAGCGGCCTGTAGAGGTTTGACCTCGCGCCAAGTAATTGATTCCGGCAGGGGGATTGGAATTATTCTCTTGGCAATATGTGGGTAATAAGCGTCATTCTTAGCGTAGTCGAATGCTTTATCTAGCTTTGAGTAAACACGGTCTAAGTGGTCAAACACGATTTCAACGGGTATATCCTCAAATTCTTTTGCCAACACAGCCATGCAGCCATACGCGGCCAGAGGATAGGGCTCTAATTTTGTTCCTGCCTCTGAATTGAAGCGCTCCAGATCATCCATTCTGACAATTGAGCAAAACGGCCTTAAATAACAATCATTAATCACGGAGGTTAGGTCTTTAAAAAAAGCTCGGCGCTCGCCTTCGTGCTCCTGAGGAGGATACCATTTTGCATAAACGCCCTTGGGCTTTGCCATTTCTTTCATATGGAAATATGGCACATCGTGCCGGTCAAGCATCTCCTGCCAAGCCCTCTCAAAATCCTCCCATTGGTAATCGTGGCCCATATACCCAGCAAGCACCCAAACCCGATCGTTTGGTTTGCTGTCGTCAGCGTATGCCTTGTTTATTGCAACAGCCATGACACTCGGTCTCGGCGGCGCGTTGAAGATAGAAAATTGAACAAGTCGGATATTTATTGGAGCGCCGATTCGCTCTTTGCCGCTCATTGCTCATACCATATGCTGAGGTGGGTATGCAAAGTATAATATCACCTCAACGGGGTGATTATGATCGCCGAAGTAGGGCCGGATAATTGCGGTAGTACCACGGGGCTGATACCGTGAATATGGAAAACGATTTAATCTTCCAAAACCTTTCCCCCCAAAGGCCGCTGATGCGTTTTCGACTTATTTATCAAGGACCTCTCTCTGGTTCCGGGAACAGCTCCAAAAAGGCTGACGAGGTGAGGGATATTCGAGATCAGCTTCACTCTCAGCTCGAATATTTATGGCAGTCACATAACTCTCTGAAAAAAGTGCGTAAAACGGCAATCGTCAGAAAAGATGGACAAGGCTTTTATGCAATAAAAGATAGCCCCTTTTCTGTAGAAAGGGACATAGAAAAATATCCTGCCAGGGAAGACGAAATAGATTTGTCAGGGTGTATTTACGAGAACGGACACTGTTATATTCCGTTGGTCCGGGAATCACTCAGCCTGAATTGTCATTTGGATATACTTTTCTTGCGGCACGAAGACCCGGGTTCGCTTGTTCTCCAAGGCGGAGACTTGGATAATCGAATTAAAACCTTGTTCGATGCGTTGAGAAAACCAGATAACGATATAGCGCTAAAATACCCGCAAAAATATAACCCTCTATATTGTTTGCTTGAGAGCGATACTCTTATTTCCGGCTTCCAAGTTGATACTGATCGGCTATTGACTCCGCCTACTAACGGTCGGAAAAATGAAGTGACATCTTGTAATTGAAGTATCCGTAAGAGTCCTCAGGCTTGGTTCATGGAACATGAGCCTTATTGGGATGTAACGTGTCTTTCCGGCTATTGTCCTAAGTGGGTTGTCAAGGTCGCTTGTGTTTTCCACGCCGAGCTCACTAGCGATTTCATCGAACGGTTCAGATTGGCGTTTATCAGTGAATTTAGACTTCGGCTTAGGTTTGGCCTTCGCTTTTGGCTTGCAGGGGTCGGTTTTTGCGATAGAGCCTCACCATCGCTTGCTTCGAGCAATTACCTTCCGCCCTCAATTATTCGAATAAGCGAAATTGATCGAATAGGTCAGCCCCCTTGGCGGCGGGGGGAAGGGGGCGGCCTTGCGCAGGCCGTCCATCGCCGCCGCGTCCAGCTCCGGCAGGCCGGAGGGCTGGCGCACCGCGACGCGGGTCAGATTGCCCTTCAGATCGACGTTGAAGACGAGAACACCCTCGCGGTGGACATGATCGCGCGACGCGCTCTCGGGCATCTTGATCCCCGGAATGATCAGGCCCCAGAGAATCGAGAGATAGGTCGTGTTCGCCGTTCCGCCCGTGACCGGCGCCGCCTTGGCCGCGCCGCTGAAGAGATAGGCCGGCGCGGGGTCGGGATCGGTCAGTTCATCGGCGACGGATTTCGCGCCCTGCCGAACCTCGCCCTTTGTGTCCGAGCGCGTCTCCTTCTCCTCCGGCCTGTCGCGCTTGATCTCGGCGCGCTCAAGCACCTCGGCGTCGGGCTTGTCCTCGACCTGCTTGAGCGCGGGCGGCTCCTTTGAAACGTCGGGCGCGGCCTGTTGCGCGGGGCTGGGCTGTTTCTCGGGCGAGGGCTTTTGCGCGGTCTGCTTCGTCGCCGGCCCCTTGCGCGCGGCCTTGGTCTCCTTGTCCGGCGCCGTGCGCTCGACCTTTTCCTTGTTCTGCGCGCGCGGCGCGTCGGTGGCCGGCTCCTCGTAGGGCTGCTGCTGTTGCTGCTGGGGCTCCGGCTTTTTCGGCTCGGGCGGCTTTTCCTGGGGCTTTTGCTCTTCCGGCTTCTTTTCTTCGGGCTTCTTTTCCTCGGGTTTCTTCTGCTCGGGCGGCGGCTCCTGCTTTTGCTGCTCCTCGGGCTTGGGCTGGGGCGGCGGCGGAGGGGGCTGCTGCGGCTGTTCGGTGATGACCTCGACCGGCGTTTCCTGAAGCTGATTGTCGTGGGGCACGAAAATGGCGTCGAGGATGATGAGGAGCGTGAAAATCCCCACATGCAGCGCAAGGCAGATGCCGAGAATCGCGAGAAAACGGCTGCGCTGGGGCGGCGGCGGTTCGCGCTTTTCGATGCGCTCTATGGTCTGGGCTTCGAGGCTCAAGCGTCAGATCGCGGTCGGTTGGTCGCCGGGACGTCGTTCAACGGTCTTTGTCACGCGCATTGATCCTGACGGGGGCAAGCGGTTTCGATCTGGCGCGAAGAGTGCCACAGCGCGCCCGCGCTCGCCAGACGCGCCGCCAAGGCATTTAGCGTAAAAATTGGGCCAATATGCGGAGCTTGTGATCATACCGCCGCGCGAAGCCTGTCTGGCATGCCGAGATGTCCGGGAATGAAGGCGTCGAAGGCGGCCCAGAATTGCGCGCGCAGATCGTCGCGCTCCATCATCGCCTCATGCCGCGCACCGGAGATATTCACCAGCGTCGCGATGTCGAGCCTTTGCGCGAAACGCTCGATCGCTGGCGTCGAGACGATTTCGTCGCGCCCCGAAGAAATCAGCAAGGTCGGCGTGCGCCAGCGGCGGGGATAGTCGAGGTCCTCGAAACGCGCCATCTGGCGGAAGGCGGCGTTGGTCCAGCCGATGGTCGGGTCGCCTATGGCGAGGCGCGGCTCCTGCGCCAGCACGGCGGCATTGCGGGAAAAGCGCGCGGGATCGCTGGTCAGCTTGTTGCCCTCGAAGGGCATCTCGTTGAGTGAAGCCCCGGTACCGCCGGGGATGAACATGCCGCCAAGCCCGAGCATGTCGAGCACATCGGCGAGCATTCGCGCGCCCTGCGGAAAGGCGAGGCCGTAAACGTCGATCATCGGCGCGGTGACGACGAGCCGCGCGAATTGCTCCGAGCCGTCATGGGCGTTTTCCAGCAGGATCGCGCCGCCCATCGAATGAGCCAGCGCGAACCAGGGTTTTGGACAGCCAAACAGCGTCATCTGACGCAAAAAGGCGTCAAGGTCGCGCTGATATTGCGCGAAGTCGTCGATATGGCCCTTGCGGCTGTTGGCGAGCTCGCGCTCCGAGCCGCCCTGGCCGCGCCAGTCCAGGGTCACGACCTCGAAGCCCCGCGCCAGCAGATCCCCGATGGTCTCGAAATATTTCTCGACATATTCGGCCCGCCCCTGGAACAGCGCGACTGTCCCGCGGGGCGCATTCGCCGGAGAAAACCGCGCCATGCGCAGCGATACGCCGTCAACAGTTGCGAGGGCGTGAAGCCGCGCGCCGGGGGGAACGGGATTTTGCGGCGTCGAAACCAGGTCCAGCATATTTTGAATCATCCGGTGGGTGGCGTCGCGGCCATGGCCTTCTCATAGGCTTTTGGCGCCAATTTTCACAGCCCGCATAATCGCCGCGCAATCCGCGCGCAAAACCCCTTGAAGGAAAAAAATCGCTCCCCACATCGTTGCTAGCGCGGGCCGTAATGGACGCGCTGGCAGGCGGGGGCCGCGAGAAGTTCGAGCGGTCGCGCCGCGCCGATCCTGAAAACCATGTCGCTTCAAATGGAGGATATGCAATGCGTGCTTTCGATCTTTCGCCCCTGTTCCGTCAGACGGTCGGGTTCGACAGGCTTATCGACACTCTGGCCCAGAGCGGGGGCTTTGAGCCCGCGCCGAATTACCCGCCCTACAATATCGAGCGCACGGGCGAAAACGCCTATCAGATCACGCTCGCCGTCGCGGGTTTTTCGCAAGATGACCTCGCCATCGAGACGCGCGAGAACACGCTGACGGTGCGCGGGTCGCAGAAGCCGACGCTTGCCGCTGGCGGCAATCGCGAGTTTCTGCATCAGGGCATCGCCGCGCGCGCCTTCGAGCGCAGGTTCCAGCTCGCCGATCACGTCATCGTGACGGGCGCGAGCCTTGAGAACGGCCTGCTGCACGTCGATCTCGTGCGCGAGATTCCCGAAGCCAAGAAGCCGCGCCGCATCGACATCGGAACGCCCGCCGGGGCCGTTTCGCAGCCTGTCGAAGCCAAGGCCGTCGAGGCGCAAGCCGCGTAAATCCGTCCGCGTTGAAAGCGTAATCGGAGGCGCTCCCCGCGAGCGCCTCCTTTTTTGTCTAGCCGCCCGCTGGCGGGGCGCCGACCTGCGTCGACTTCAGGATCGGTGAGACCGGCGGCTGCGGCGCGAATATTTGCGGCGCCGGGGCTGGGGGAGCCGCCTGCGCGGCGGGCTGTTGTGAAGCCGGGGCCGCTGCTGGCTGCGTCGGGGTTGCGCCGGGCGGCGTCGGGGCTGCTGTCGGAATAACTCCGGGCGGTGGAACGATCGCGCGATGCGAGGAGCCATGCGCGGCCAGGGCGGCCTTCGGCGTCACGGCCGGCGCAGCGGACTTTGGCGGCGGCAAAGGCTTGTCAGGCTGGGCGAGCTTATCAGGCTGGGCAAGTTTGGGCGGCGCCGCCGGTTCGACAGGCCGAGCGGCTACCGGAACCGGAAGCGGCGCAGCGACCTTATGCGCCGGCTCATGCGGATGCGGGAGGGGCGCCGCCGGCAAAGCGGCCTCGGGATAGGCCGTGCGCGGCCGCGCGCGGGGCAGGGGTTCGGCGAGCGGCCGATCCTCTTCGATCGCCCGCGCGGCGACAGGCGTCTGAAGCGGCCGCGCGCGGATTATGTCGCCGTCATAGGCGTCGATAACGAAACGCAGCCTGCGCCCGGAGGCGTCCACACCTATAGCCACGACTTCCTCGCTCTGCAGCTCTATGCTTCCGACAAGCCGGTAGCCCTCGTCCCGCAGGATCTCGACGATCGCGGCGCGCGAGGCGTAAGGCGCGCCGCCGCGAGGCTCGGCATAGGGTTCGCGCTCGTATGGATAGGGCGCGTAGTAGGGCTGGTAATAAGGCTGCGCCAAGGCTTTCCCCGCCGGTGCGGCGACCGCGGCAGCGCTCAGCAGCGCGAAGGCCGCCCAGGTTGAACGGCGCTTGATCGCGCCGAGATAGAAGCTCATATGCCTCCTCCTTGTTCCTTAACTCCGCCGCCGTTTCACATGCTCCACCGTCAATGCGGCGACGTTAGGACAAAACTTGAGCCTTGGCGGGGCGCTTGGCGCGTGGTCATTCGTGCTTGCGGCTTGCTTGTGCAGCGCCTGTAAATCTGGCAAGAATGTCCCTTCATGAATGGTCAGCCATGCTGACCATTCGGCATGATGAAATTACATAAGGCACTGTAATATAAGTCTATGCTACGTTCGCCCAGCTTGGCGAGCGGGTGAGATGGAAGGCGCGCCGCCAGCGCGGGAGCCTTGGAACGGCTCTTGCGGAGCTTTCGACGCGCCATGTGACAAGGGCGACTGCAGGTCTGCCACGGAGGCCGCGGGAGGCGGGCGTCACCCTGCAATGGGCGCCACGCGAGACACGACTAGGGGCGAAGGAAAGAAATATGGCGCTCAACGAAGAACAGGAACATGCCGGCCCTCGCATGGGAGACGCTGATATGACCACGATCGACGGGCGCGACCCGCTCTTGCCGAAGGCTCAGGGCCTTTACGATCCCGCGAAGGAGCATGACTCCTGCGGCGTCGGCTTCGTCGCCAATCTGCACAACGCCCAGAGCCACGACATCGTGAAGATGGGTCTGCAGATTCTTCTGAATCTCGACCATCGCGGCGCGGTCGGCGCCGATCCCAAGCTTGGCGACGGCTGCGGCATTCTGGTTCAGATTCCGCACAAATTTTTCGTCGAGGAAACGGCGAAGCTCGGCATCGCGCTGCCCGATTTCGGGCAATATGCGATCGGCCAGTTCTTCCTGCCGCGCGACGCCGACGTGCGCGCCAAGGCGCGCGCCTTTATCGAGGCGTCCGTGACGGCGGAAGGGCTCACCTTGCTTGGCTGGCGCGACCTGCCTATCGATTCAAGCGACCTTGGCGACGCGGTTCGCGCGGTCGAGCCGCATCACGCCCAGCTTTTCGTGGGACGTGGTCCTGAGGTGACGGATGACGCGGATTTCGAGCGCCGCCTCTATCTCGCGCGCAAGACGTCTTCCAACGAGATTTACGCGCTTGGACCGCAGGGCCGCGAGCATTATTCGGTCTCCTTCTCGTCGCGCACCATCGTCTACAAGGGCATGGTCCTGGTGAGCCAGCTTGGCGAATATTTCATCGATCTCAAGGACGAGCGGTTCATCTCGGCGCTGGCGCTTGTGCATCAGCGTTTCGCCACCAACACCTTCCCGTCATGGCGTCTCGCGCACCCCTACCGCTTCGTCGCGCACAACGGCGAGATCAACACGCTGCGCGGGAATCTGAACTGGATGGCGGCGCGTCAGGCGTCCGTCGCCTCGCCTCTGTTCGGCAAGGACATCAGCAAGCTCTGGCCGATCTCCTATGAGGGCCAGTCGGACACCGCCTGTTTCGACAATGCGCTGGAATTTCTGGTGCGCGGGGGCTATTCGCTCGCTCATGCCGTGATGATGCTCATTCCCGAGGCCTGGTCGGGCAATCCGCTCATGGACGAGCATCGCAAGGCCTTTTACGAATATCATGCGGCGCTGATGGAGCCTTGGGACGGTCCGGCGGCTATGGCCTTCACCGATGGCCGCCAGATCGGCGCGACGCTGGATCGCAACGGACTGCGCCCCGCGCGCTATCTCGTCACCGAGGACGGACTTGTGGTGATGGCCTCCGAAATGGGCGTTCTGCCCATTCCGCAGGAAAAGATCGTCACGAAATGGCGTTTGCAACCGGGCAAGATGCTGCTGGTCGATCTTGAAAAGGGCCGTATCGTCTCCGACGACGAGATCAAATCCTCGCTGACTTCTTCGCATCCCTATCGCGAATGGCTGGCGCGCACGCAAATCGTGCTTGAGGATTTGAAGCCCGTGGAGCCGCGCGCGACGCGCACGGACGTCTCCCTGCTCGATCGCCAGCAGGCCTTCGGCTATACGCAGGAAGAACTCGACCTGCTCGTCTTCCCCATGGCCGTCACCGGCCAGGAAGCCGTCGGCTCGATGGGAACGGACACCCCGATCTCGCCGCTCTCCAGCAAGGAGAAGCTGCTCTACACCTATTTCAAGCAGAACTTCGCGCAGGTGACCAATCCGCCGATCGACCCGATCCGCGAAGAACTGGTTATGAGCCTGGTGTCCTTCATTGGCCCGCGTCCGAATATTCTCGACCACGATGGTTCGGCCAAGAAGAAGCGGCTGGAAGTGCGCCAGCCGATCCTCACCAGCGCCGACCTGGAGAAAATCCGCAGCATCGGCCATATCGAGGACAGTTTCGACACCAAGACGCTGGATTTCACCTATCCCGCCGAAAAGGGCGCGGAGGGACTGGCCAAGTCGCTGCAGCGGCTTTGCGAGCGCGCCGAAGAGGCGGTGAGCGGGCGCTACAACATCATAATCCTTTCCGACCGCATGGTGGGACCGGATCGCGTGCCCATCCCAGCACTGCTCGCCACCGCCGCCGTGCATCATCACCTGATCCGCAAGGGGCTGCGCACTTCCGTCGGCCTCGTCGTCGAAACCGGCGAAGCGCGCGAAGTGCATCACTTCGCCTGTCTCGCGGGCTATGGCGCCGAAGCGATCAATCCCTATCTCGTCTTCGAGACGCTCGCGGGCTCGGTCGAGCATTTCCCGGACGACGTGAATGCGGATACGGCGATCAAGCGTTATATCAAGGCGGTCGACAAGGGGCTGCTGAAAGTCATGTCCAAAATGGGCATTTCGACCTATCAGTCCTATTGCGGCGGCCAGATGTTTGACGCCGTCGGCCTGTCTCAGGCCTTTGTGGACCAGTATTTCGCTGGCACCACCACGCGTGTCGAGGGCGTCGGCCTCGACGAGATCGCGCGCGAGACCGTGCGCCGGCATCGGCTGGCCTTTGGCGACGCGCCGGTCTATCGCGACGCGCTCGACGTCGGCGGCGACTACGCCTACCGCATTCGAGGCGAGGCCCATAGCTGGACGCCGCAAACGATTTCGCTGCTGCAACACGCCGTGCGCGGCAACGCCCGCGAACAGTATCGCGCCTTCGCGAAAATCCTGAACGAGCAGGATGAAAACCTGCTCAACCTGCGCGGCCTGTTCCGCATCAAGAACGCTGATGAAGACGGGCGCAAGCCCGTGCCGCTGGAGGAAGTCGAAGCGGCCAAGGACATCGTCAAGCGCTTCGCCACCGGCGCCATGTCCTATGGTTCGATATCGCGCGAGGCGCACACGACGCTCGCCATTGCGATGAACCGCATCGGCGGCAAGTCCAATACCGGCGAGGGCGGCGAGGAACCGGACCGCTTCAAGCCCGAGCCCAATGGCGACAGCAGGCGGTCGGCGATCAAGCAGGTGGCCTCGGGCCGCTTTGGCGTGACGACGGAATATCTCGTCAACGCTGACATGATCCAGATCAAGATGGCGCAGGGCGCCAAGCCTGGCGAAGGCGGCCAATTACCGGGCGACAAGGTCGACGCGGTGATCGCCAAGGTGCGCCATTCGACCCCGGGCGTCGGGCTGATCTCGCCGCCTCCGCATCACGACATTTACTCAATCGAGGATCTCGCGCAGCTGATCTTCGATTTGAAGAACGTCAATCCGAAAGCCGACGTGTCGGTGAAGCTCGTTTCGGAAGTCGGCGTCGGCACGGTCGCCACCGGCGTCTCGAAGGGCAGGGCGGATCACGTGACGATCTCGGGCTTCGAGGGCGGCACGGGCGCTTCGCCCCTGACCTCGATCAAGCACGCGGGCAGCCCTTGGGAGATCGGCCTCGCGGAGACGCATCAGACGCTCGTGCTCAACAATCTGCGCTCGCGCATCGCCGTGCAGGTCGACGGCGGCCTGCGCACCGGCCGCGACGTCGTTGTGGGAGCACTGCTCGGCGCCGATGAGTTCGGCTTCGCTACGGCTCCCTTGATCGCCGCTGGCTGCATCATGATGCGCAAGTGCCATCTCAACACCTGTCCGGTCGGCGTCGCGACGCAGGATCCGGTCCTGCGCACGCGCTTCGTTGGCCTGCCGGAGCACGTTATCAACTATTTCTTCTTCGTCGCCGAGGAAGTTCGCGAGTTGATGGCCGCGCTCGGCTATCGCAGCTTCGATGAAATGATCGGGCAGACACAGATGCTCGACAAGCAACGCGCCCTGAATCACTGGAAGGCGCAAGGGCTCGACTTCGCCAAGCTGTTCCACAAGCCGGCGGGTGAGGGTGGAGCCATCCGACACAGCCAGCGCCAGGATCACGGCCTCGACAAGGTTCTCGACAACAGCCTCATCGCCAAGGCGCGGGCGGCCATCGATCGCGGCGCCAAGGTGACCATCGACACGCCGATCCGCAATGTCGATCGCACGACCGGCGCCATGCTTTCCGGCGAGATCGCGCGCGTCTACGGACATGTGGGCCTGCCGGAGGACACGATCGACATAAGGGCGTCGGGCACGGCGGGCCAGAGCTTCGGCTCGTTTCTGGCGCGTGGCGTGACGCTGCGGCTGGAGGGAGAGGCGAACAACTATGTCGGCAAGGGCCTCTCGGGCGGCAAGATCATCATCTATCCTTCGCGCGAGGCGAAGAAGATAACGCCGCATCAGTCGATGATCATCGGCAACACCGTGCTTTACGGCGCAATCGCCGGCGAGTGCTACTTCCGCGGCGTCGCGGGCGAACGCTTCGCCGTGCGCAACTCGGGAGCAATCGCGGTGGTCGAAGGCGTGGGCGACCATGGCTGCGAGTATATGACGGGCGGCGTGATCGTCGTGCTGGGCCAGACCGGGCGCAACTTCGCCGCCGGCATGTCGGGCGGCATCGCCTATGTGCTGGACGAGGACGACAGCTTCTCGTCGCGCTGCAACCTTGCGATGGTCGATCTGGAGCCCCTGTCCGAGGAAGAAACCGCGATGACGGAAACCTTCCATCAGTCCGGGGATCTTGAAACCCATGGCCGCGTCGACGTCATGGGCGACATGACCCGTTTCGACGTGGAGCGCCTGCGTCAACTGATCAGCAATCACGCGCGATATACCGAGTCCTCAAGAGCGCGCGAGATCCTGGAGAACTGGGAAGCCTACAAGCCGAAGTTCCGCAAGGTCATGCCCGTGGAATACCGGCGCGCGCTGACCGAGCTTCTGGCCAAGGGCAAGCCCCCGCAAAAGCTGAAGGCGGCGGGCGAATAGCACGACATTCGCGCCGCGGCTCCTGTTGCGGCGCATCCATAAATCTGCGCGCAGAATGGCGAACGCCGCCGGTTTTGCGCCGCGCGGAATTTGTTTATAAGCCCGGATCGTCGTTAGCGCGTCGAACATGGGCGAACCGGTGAGCAGCGAGCGCCATGGGCAAGGTTACGGGTTTTATTGAGATCGACCGGCAGGACCGCAAATACAAGCCTGCGGCTGATCGCATCCGGCACTACAACGAGTTCGTGATTCCTCTGTCCGAGGAAGCGACGCGCAATCAGGCGGCGCGCTGCATGAATTGCGGCATCCCGTTCTGTCACAACGGCTGTCCGGTCAACAACCAGATCCCCGACTGGAACAACCTCGTCTATGAGGGCGACTGGAAGCGCGCGCTCGCCAATCTTCACTCGACCAACAACTTCCCTGAATTCACCGGCCGCATTTGTCCAGCGCCCTGCGAGGCCTCCTGCACGCTTAATCTCAACGACCAGCCGGTGACGATCAAGTCGATTGAATGCGCGATCATTGACCGCGGATTTAAGGAGGGCTGGGTCGTTCCGGAGCCACCGCGCCGCAAGACCGACAAGCTGATAGCCATCGTGGGCTCCGGCCCCGCCGGGATGGCGGCGGCGCAGCAACTCGGCCGCGCCGGCCACCGTGTGCATCTTTACGAGAAGAACGCAAAGGCCGGCGGCCTTTTGCGATATGGCATTCCCGACTTCAAGATGGAGAAGCGTCATATCGACCGTCGCGTCGAGCAGATGGAGGCCGAAGGCGTCGTCTTCCACTACAATGTGAATGTCGGGGTCGATTTGAGCGTCGAGGAGCTGACTTCGGCCTACGATGCGGTGTTGCTTGCGGGCGGCGCCGAGGCGCCGCGCGACCTTCCCATTCCCGGCCGCGAGCTCAATGGCGTGCATTTCGCCATGGATTTTCTGCCGCAGCAGAACCGGCGCGTTTCCGGGGAACCGATAACCACCAATGCGCCGATCTTCGCGTCAGGGAAGAATGTCGTGGTGATCGGCGGCGGCGACACCGGTTCCGACTGCATCGGCACCTCGCGTCGACATGGCGCGCTGTCGATCACGCAGCTGGAAATCATGTCGAAGCCGCCGGAGAAAGAGGACAAGCTCCGCACCTGGCCGGATTGGCCGTTGAAGCTGCGCACTTCGTCTTCTCACGAGGAAGGCGCGACGCGGGATTTCGCAGTGAGGACCCTGGAGTTCACTGGGGTCGACGGCGCCGTGAAGGAGCTTCGCTGCGTGCGCGTCGACGACAAGATGCAGGACATGCCGGGCTCCGAATTTTCGCTCAAGGCCGATCTGGTCCTGCTGGCGATGGGTTTTGTGTCGCCGGTGCGGGAAGGGCTGCTGGAAAAGCTTGACGTCAAACTGGATCAGCGCGGCAATGTGGCGGCGGACACGCGCACTTATAAATCTTCGCGGGACAAGGTATTCGCCTGTGGCGACATGCGGCGCGGTCAGTCGCTGGTCGTCTGGGCGATCCGTGAAGGTCGTCAATGCGCGAACGCGGTTGACGAATTTCTAATGGGCGAAACAAATCTGCCAAGGTGAGGAAACATGCCGACTAATGGCGCTGAAAACTGGTAATGTGAGCATATTGTCGGCGGTCCGTGGTCGTTCGCAATTCTGATAATTCCGCTTGTCGGCGCCTATTACTATGGGCGCGGGAAGCATAAGCTCGGTTGGATACTCATCGGTCTGTGGCTGCCGCTCCAGATTGGCGTGTCCTATGTCAACAATCTGGTCGTTGACTGCCCGCAGCTTGACGCGCCGATCTCCACGGAGATGCAGCAATAAAATTGGCCCCGGAGAAATCCGGGGCCTTTTCGCTTTCCCTGTGCGGGAACTGCGCCCCGCGCAAGGTCAGAGCACCACCACCGTAGCTCCGACCCTCACGCGGGTGAAAAGATCGGTCACATCCTCGTTCAGCATCCTGATGCAGCCCGAGGACACGGCCTGTCCAATGCTCCAGGGTTCATTGGAGCCGTGAATGCGAAATCCCGTGTCGCCCTTGCCGGAATAAAGATACATCGCGCGCGCGCCGAGCGGATTGTCCGCGCCGCCTGCCATATAGCGCGGAAGGTCAGGGCGGCGCTTCAACATCGCCGCCGGGGGCGTCCAGGACGGCCAGGCTTCCTTGCGCCCGATGTGCGTGCGTCCATGCCACGCGAAGCCTTCGCGCCCTACGCCCACGCCATAGCGCCAGGCCGTGCCGCCCGGCATCGACAGATAGAGATATCGCTCTTTGGTATCCACGGTGATCGTGCCGGGGCGCTCATGCGTCGGGTCTTCGACGAGCACCCGCGTTGTTTCCGGATATTCTCGTGCGAGGCTTGTGTCCTGCGCGGACGCATTGGGCTCGGCGGCAGGAGCCTGATCGTCGAAGAAAGCGAGGAAGGAACGCTCGTCGGCGCGGACCGGAGTCGAAACCGCGAAGGCGCCGACCAGGGCAAAAGCCAAAGCACTGAACAAACGCATACGCGACCCCTCCGAAATTGTCGCCGCTCCGGCGATTATTTCAAGGGGAATGCGCAGACCCTGCAGTTCGTTCCACTTGCGCTCGCGCTATCGCCTTATTTTTGACTTATTCTTTCGCCGGCGCGGGATTCGGCTGCGCGATCGCGGGCCGCGAGAAATCATCCGCACGGCCCGGTCGGGGAGGCTGGTCGCCTCCTTCCACGAAAACATGCTGCGCCAGGGCGCGCTCAGCCGATGCCGCGGCCTGCGGTCCGCCATGCGCTTTGTCTCGCCGCGCCAACTCGTCGGAAGCAGGCGCCGGCGCTCCGGCAAGCGGTTGAACCGGCCCGATGGCGGGACGGTCCTGCGGAAGGCTCGGCGCGGCGGGTGGAGGCTCGCCGGCGGGAGAATGAAATACGATCGGGGCGGCAGGTTGGGCTGGCGCCAATGGTGGCGCGGCGGCGTCGCCCGAAGGCGTCGTGACGGCAGTCGCCGGCGGCGCTCCTGTGGCGGGCGCCGGCTGTTGGCGGGCGTCATATATGCGCTTGATCTCCCCCTCGACGAAATGCGCGACCTTGCGCGCGCCGGCGCCGGTGAAATGCACGCCGTCGTCGCTGCGCAACTTGACGGTCTGACCGTTCACATCCGGGCCGAAGGCGCTGTATTTGCCCTGATCGTCCGCGAATTTGTCCCAGAGGTCGATAAACGGGATGCCAGCCGCCGCCGCCCTGGCTCGATAAATCCCGTTTATTTCGGCCATGTCGGCGGAGAAGCGCTCGTTCTTCATCACCGGCAAGCCGACCCATATGAGCGGGATCTTCTTCTCCTTAAATATTTGGATGATCGCGTCGATGCGTCCCGCATAGGCCTCCCGCCAGCGTGGAGACAAAGGCTCCAGCGTCTGGCCGCCCTCGTTGAGCGCCTGACGGTCGTTGCTGCCGATCATCATGACAGCGACGTCGAGCTTTTGCTGCCCGGTGGCGATCTCGCCCGCAGCCTTGCTCCAGTCGTAATAGTCCTTTCGCACCAGACCGGAGCTTTCCTTGCCCTTGTGCAGGATTCCGATCTGCGGCGTATCCTCGAACGCTTCGTCCAGCCCGTCGGCGAGTATCTGGCCGAGCGTGTCTCCAGTCACGGCGACGAAGAAATCCGCAGGCGTTGGCGGCTGCTCCGGCGCAGCCGTTTCCTCCGGCGCGTTCCCTCGGCGCGGTGTCCTGACGGGGCGCGCGACGCGCGGGGCATGAGACTCGCTATACGGCGCGACGCGGCGTTCGGGGACATGTTGGCGTGGCCGGCGGTATTCAGGGGAGCGCTGAATGATGTGGCGCGAACTGCCGCCGCCAAAAATCCCGCCGAAGAAATCCGAAATTATGTCCTGCGCCCGCGCGGCGTCAGGCGTCGTGCAAACGATCGCCGCAAGCAGCATCGCTGCGGCCCGCAGACAGCGGAGACGGGGCATTGCGGAGATTATGCTCATTGATGAATTATAGCCTACCGGAGCCATTTCGTAAAAACACGCTCTTGACGCCGGCGCACGCCATGGCGTCTTTCTGCGGTCCGGGGCCGCAGCAGGAGGTGAGCATGAGTTGAGGCGCAGTTTTCAAGGTCGCTGTTGCGCTCGCCGGCCTGTTTGGCGCTGTCGCCGCCGCCAGGGAGCCTGGCCTGGAGGACACGCCGCCGGCTGAGGCGCGCACCATTCCCTATCTCGGCCTCGTTCCGGCCTGCGATGACGAGTTCGTGCTCTGGAAGCTCCAGCGCGAATTTGAAGGCCGGGAGAGCGGCTATTGGGGCAGCGGCCTGGCCATCGTGAATTTCACCGAGGCGCGGGAGCTTGGCTATCGCAGCAAAGGCGCGAGCTATATCCCGCGCCGCTATTGCCGGGCGACGGCGACGCTCAATGACGGCCGCGAACGCGCGGTAAATTACGAGATTGCGGAAGCGCTCGGCTTCATCGGCATCGACTTTGGCCTCACCTGGTGCGTAACCGGCCTTGACCGCAATCACGCCTTTTCGCCCGACTGCAAGGCGGCCGGCCCTTGAAGCTGATCTGGAGCTGATTTCATGACGATGCGTTTTTTACGCGGCGTTGCGCTGCTCGCGGCGCTCTTTTCCGCGACGCCTGTCCTTGCGCTGGACAATGGCTGCCTGCTCGACCATTGCGAGGACAAGGCGCCTCCCACGGCCGCAGCTCCTCCTTCAGACGCTGCGCCGACACAGCGCATGACGCGGCCGCGCTTTGGGCCTTCGGCTTCCGCCAGCGGGGAGTTTGATTTCTATGTGCTGGCGCTGTCCTGGTCGCCGGGCTTTTGCGAGTTGAGCGGCGGCGGCAGGTCGCAATGCGAACCGGGAGCAAGACTCGGCTTCGTCGTTCATGGGCTATGGCCGCAATATGAGCACGGTTTCCCGAGCAATTGCGGCGGCTCGCCGACGGTTTCTCGCATGGCTCTGGACCGTGCGAAGGGCGTCTATCCCGACGATGGGCTAGCGCGCTACGAATGGCGCAAGCATGGAACCTGCACCGGGCTCAGCCCCGGCGATTATTTTGATTCCGTCGCCAGAGCGAAAAGCCTTGTGACGATCCCGCAGAATTTCCAGAATTTCTCCGCCGACCAGACATTCGCCACGCAGGACGTCGAGCGCGCCTTCATCGAGGCCAATCCGCGCTTGCGGCCCGGCATGATGAGCGTCGGCTGCCAGCGCGGGCTGCTGCAGGAGGTTCGGATTTGCGTCACAAAGGATTTGCGCGATTTCCGCGCTTGCCCGGAGGTGGCGCGCGGCGGCTGCCACTCCCGCGAAATCCGCGCGACCGCGCCTTATTGACCTTCGCGTCGTGAATTACCGCCACGCCTTTCACGCCGGCAATTTCGCGGACGTGTTCAAGCATGCGCTGCTGGCGCGGCTGCTCATCTATCTTGCGCGCAAGGAGACTCCCTTTCGCGTGATCGACACGCATGCGGGCGAGGGCGCTTACGACCTCGCCAGCGACGAGGCGGAGCGCACCGGAGAATGGCGCGGCGGCGTCGGGCGGCTTGGCGGCTTGGCGGGAATGGACCCACGGCAAGCCGAGCTGCTGAAGCCCTATCTCGATTGCGTGGGGCCCTTCGTTGACGGGCGCCCCGCGCTCTATCCCGGCTCGCCGCTGTTGACGCAAAGGCTCATGCGCGCCAACGACCGCGCGATCTTATGCGAGTTGCGGGAGGACGCCTTTGACGCGCTGAGGCGGCGATTTGCCCACGACAAGCGCATCAAGACACTCCATCTCGACGGCTATACCGGCGCCGGCGCCTTCGTGCCGCCCGTCGAGCGGCGCGGACTTGTCCTGATTGATCCGCCGTTCGAGCGCACTGACGAGTTTCGCGCGATGTTCGACGCTTTTCTCGCCGCCTATCGCAAATGGCCGACCGGGATCTACGCGCTGTGGCATCCGGTCAAGGACGCCGCGCAGGCGAGGAGCTTTTTCGAAGCCTTTCGCCGCGAAGGGCTGCGGCGGGTATTGCGTCTTGAGCTATCCGTCGGCGGGAGCCGGCGAGCGCCTGAATCGCACCGGCCTCGTCGTGGTCAATCCGCCCTTCGTCTTCGAGGAAGAGGCGCGCGCGCTGCTGCCATTCCTGACCGAGCGCATGGCGCAGGGTCAGGGCGCGGGCTTTGTGGTGGAGGAACTGGCGGGGGAGTGAGAATGGGATGCTTGCAGTTGCGATATTTGGATTGAAGTGTCAATGTAGCAGTTGATGGTATTGCGACCTTGAATGTTAAGTTTCCCTCTCAAGTAAATGGCGAGAGTAGAAGATGGTTGACGGCACTGATTGGTTTGACGACTACGCTGAAGATAGCGATGAAATTGATATTGATGAATATGAGATCACGGCCACACCAAATGATTTTAATGTCCTGACATTGTTTAGTTTCGTGGAGTTCTGGAGCTGTAAGAATCCCAGGATTCCAGAGGAACTTTGTTTGGGACCACGTGCGAGCTTCAAAGCTCATAGAATCGTTAATTCTTGGTATTCCAGTGCCTCAGCTCTTTCTCTATGAGCAGGCGAGAAATAAGTTTTTGGTAATTGATGGCCAGCAGAGACTAATGTCCATATACTATTTTATCAAAAAGAGATTCCCGAAGCGAGAGCGCCGTGTAGAGTTGAGGGCGCTTTTTGACAAGGAAGGAACAATTCCCGATAAAATACTGTTTGATGATACGTATTTTGATGACTTCAAATTGAAACTGACGGAAAATTTACCGAATAGGAAAAATAAATTTTATGGATTGAATTATGCAACTCTTGGAGAGTACAAAACACAGCTTGATCTGCGTCCTATTCGTAACGTTGTGGTAAAACAGAACAGTCCATCTGACGACGATTCATCAATGTACGAGGTCTTTAATAGGCTTAATACGGGCGGTGTTAATTTACGACCCCAAGAAATTCGGTACTAGCATGTACCATTCTAGTTTCTATGATATGCTGTATAGAGTGAATTTAAATAAAAGATGGCGGGAGCTAACAAATTCTAGTGATCCTGATATCCATATGAAAGATATTGAGGTTTTGCTTCGCGGTCTCGCGATGCTGATAACCGGGGATAGTTATTCTCCTTCTTTGGTTCGATTTCTAAACCAGTTTTCGAAAAAGTGCGAAAATCACAATGCGGAAAAAAACAGGTACTTGGAAGGATTGTTTAACTCCTTTTTTAACGCCTGCTCAAATCTTCCACGTGATGTTTTTATAAATGCGAAAAATAATCGTTTTAATATTGCTCTATTTGAGGCCGTTTTCACTGCCTCGTGTTCTGTAGCATTTAAGGAATTGCGACCTGTTAAAGGGAAGGTCTCTCTGCAGAAAGTAAAATCTCTTGAGGTAGATAAGAGTTTTGTCGCCGCAGCGACTCAAGGCACAACTCGAACCATAAACGTAACACAACGCCTAGAGAGGGCAAAAAAGTTGGTTAACCCATTGTAGGAGAAGTCGCGTGGTGGGGACTGTCGTTGACAATCTATATGCGGATTTTAGCGCGATTGTTCAGATACTCGACGCAAGCTCCGAGGTTTCATTAAGAAGTTCTGTTGAAGCTAATTTTCGCAAAGCTCTATTATTGTGTGCGGCAAGCTTCTTCGAGCACAAACTCTCAACAAGTATTTTAGATTTTTGTCACGAATCCTCAAAAGGTAATACATTAATTCCTTCGCTTATTCGCATCAAGGCTGTTAATAGGCAATATCATACCTGGTTTAGCTGGGAGTCTAGTAATGTTAACCAATTCATTGGCTTGTTTGGAGATGACTTTAAGAAATTCATGAGTGGATACATCAAGGACAACAATCTTGAAGTCCCAATTAAGGATTTTATGGAGATTGGCAGTAGCAGAAATCGCTTGGTTCATCAAGATTTTGGAAGTTTTACACTCGAAAAAACGTCATCTGAAATATATAACACATATGAATCTGCTCTATTATTTGTTGATAGTGTTCCTGTAGCTCTCAGAGCATGCTCTGCGCAGTGTTTGCAATACGAAGATTTACCTAATTGAGCCTAGCCCTCCCACCATGCTCCGTTGCGGCAATCTCTACACCAAGGCTTTGGCTCGTCTTCTGGTGACCCTGATGCATGCAAGGCGTTTATCACGCCAAAGTGGTCACAGCCCGTGCCGGGGCTGGAACACCCAATAGATAAGCCCGACCAGAGCGCAGGCTCCTCCAAGCCAGAAAACCACATTGCCCGTGTATTCGTCCCTCATGTTGACGCCATAAAGGCTGATCACGAGCCCGATGATCGTCGCGTAAAGAGGCTTCTGATTGCGTTCGGGCTGCTGCGGCTTTTTCGCGCCCATTTCCATTGGCATGGCTTGCTCACTCTCGTTTCAGCTGATCGGCTGTCAGCGACGGCCCTGCCGCAAAGTTAGCGCATCGGCGGCGCAGCGCCAGTGGGGCGCCCCGATTGGCAAGTTTTCCTGCGGGCGGCCGCGCCTTTCGCTATAAGCGCCATTCGGATTTCCCCGGCTCTTAAGGACGCCCCGCCCATGCTCGTTCTACGCTATTCTCCCGCATCCCCCTACGCGCGCAAAGTGCGCATCGCCGCCGACTTATTGGGGCTGACGGATCGCATCGAGATCGCGGGAGCCGATCTTTCCAACCCCGCCGACAGCATTCGCGCGCAAAATCCGCTCGGCAAAATCCCCGCGCTTGTGCTGGAGGACGGCTCGTCGCTCTACGACAGCCGCGTCATCGCTGAATATCTGGATCATCTCGCTGGCGGGGGAAGGCTCCTTTCCGCCGATCCCGCGAAGCGTTTCGCGGCGCTGCGCCTGCAGGCGCTGGGCGACGGGATAAACGACGCCGCACTGTTGATCCGCTATGAGGCTACCTCGCGGCCCGAGGCCAAGCGTTTTTCTGATTGGACGGAGCTGCAACAGGGCAAGATCGAGCGTTCCCTCGCCGCGCTTGAAGCCGCACCCCCATCAGGTCCAATTGACATAGGCCATATCGCGGTCGCGACGGCGCTTGGCTATCTGGATTTGCGCTTCGACGGCGCTTGGCGCGCGACCCATCCGAAACTCGTCGCCTGGCTCGACGCCTTTTCCAGCGCCACGCCGTCTTTCGAGGCGACGAAGGCCTGAACAAAACGCGGCGCGCGGCTTTTGCGCCGCGCGCCGTGGAGAATTGCGTCCACTCGCTCAGGTAGTGGGCGCTTTCCAGACTGTAGCGTCGCCCGTCGCCTTGGGCGCGGCGCTCGCCTGCGGCGCGGTGCCATCAGCGGCTTGCGGGATGCGAAGCACCTGGCCAGGGAAGATCTTGTCCGGGTCCTTCAGCAACGGCTTGTTGGCGTCGAAAATTTCCTGATATTTCGCCCCATGCCCGTGGCCGTAGGCGGCTTCCGCGATTTTCCAGAGGCTGTCGCCCGACTTCACAGTGTAAAAGCCCGAGCCCGTCTGGGGCGTCGCGACGGCGATATTGTTGACGACCTTCGTCACGCCTTGGGTATTGCCGACCGCGAGGGCGATCTTCTCCGAGTCCGCCGTCGTATCCGCCGAGCCGGTCAGCGTCACGGTTGAGCCGTCCACGGCGACGTCGATCTTCGATGCGTCAAATCCCGCCTTTGTGATCTCGGCCTTCAGCGCGTCGGCGGGAGCTGCGGTCGTTTCGGTCGCGCCTGCCGGCGCGGGCGCGGCGGGGCTTTTTTTCGTCAAAAAATCCAGTATGCCCATTTGGTTCTCCTCACTATTTCATCGCAATCACGGCCGCTCGGCTGGACCGCTTGAAATATAATAGAGCGCCTTATCGTGACGCGCATGTGCAAAAAGACCCGGATCGCCATCGCGCCGGGCCTTTTGCACCGAGGGAACCTGAAACCGGGCCAGACTACTGCTAGAAATGATAGTTCACGCCAACCTTGACCTGGGAATTGTTGAGGCTGGTCTGGATCACATTTCGCGAGAAGTCGAAGTAGCGGTCCGAGCCCACCGAGGTGAACATATATTCGGCCTTCGCCGACAGATTATTGGTCAGCATGAATTCCAGGCCCGCGCCAAGCGCCCATCCTGTCTGCCAGGTGGATTGCTGCCCCGCGAAACCGGTCCAGATGTTGCCAACCGAAACGGTGTTGTTGCTGCCCGCGAAGCCTCCGGTGATATAGACCAGCGCACGATCGAAGGTGTAACCGACGCGCCCGCGGATCGTAAATATGTCGTCGATGCTGGTGTTGGTCGTAAAGCCGTAGTAGGGCAATTGCGAATTCTTGTTGCCGCTGAAGTCGAAGTCTCCTTCAAGACCGATCAACAGATTGGGCGCCACCATATAGTTGTAGCCGCCGGTGAAGCCGATGAGGCCGCCGGTCGAACTGCCGAGAAGCTGGCTTCCGCCATCGGTGAAAGAGGCAAAGCCGATGCCGCCGTTGATGCCGAGGTAAAAGCCCTGCCAATTGGCGATCGGGGTCGGGGAGTAATAATCCTGAGGCGGAGGCGAACGACGCGGCAGGTCGGCGGCCAATGCGGGCGCCGCCGAAAGAACGAAGGGCGCGAGCAGCGTCGCGAGAAGGGCCTGTCTCATCATATTAAACTCCGCTTACGCGCCTTCGCGATCTAACGAGGGCTTTGGACTCACGCCAGCCGGGGGTTGCTCCGCCAGCTTTGATGAATCGAATTAAAATCATTTAGCTTAACAAGACCTTTCCTTTGGCAGGACATCGAGAGCCTCAAAAGAAGCGATTTGACAACCTTAATGTATATTTTGTGGCGTGATTTTGTTAGTTGAAGCATTTCCTGTCACTTTACTTGCCAAAATCGTTTATGCGCCTGAATTAAGTGCTTCTATAGCGGTTGATCTTGGATAATAAAGGGTCAATAAATGGCTCTGCCGAAGATTCGTGAAGTCCGGCAAGATCGCGGGCCGTGGGAGAAACTGGGCATGAGCGAAGCGACAGGGCCTGTTCTGGTGACGGGCGCCGCGCGGCGGATCGGCCTCGCCATCGCGCATGGCTTCGCCAGAGCCGGGCGTCCCGTGGTCATCCACGCTTCGCGCCGCTCGCTGCCGGAGGCGGAGCTTGCCGTTCAGGCGTTGAACAGCCTCGGCGCGCAAGCGGCGGCCATCGCCGGAGACCTTGCCGACGCGCATGAAACGCAGGGGCTGATCGAGCGCGCGCAAGAAGCCTTCGGGCCGATCACGCTGCTGGTCAACAGCGCCTCGGTGTTCGAACTGGACAATGCGCAGGACTTTTCGCTCGACGTCTATGAACGCCAGATGGCGATCAATTTGCGCGCGCCGCTGATGCTGTCGCAGAGCTTCGCCGCGCGCCTGCCTGCTGGCGCGGAGGGCGCCGTCATCAACATTCTTGACCAGCGCGTCTGGCGCCTCACGCCGCGTTACTTCACCTATACGATCGCGAAATCCGCGCTATGGACCGCGACGCGAACCATGGCGCAGGCCTATGCGCCGAATATCCGCGTCAACGCCGTGGGGCCGGGGCCGGTACCTGCCAAACGCCTTTTACGGCGAAAAAGGCTTTGAGGCGGAAGTCGCCGGCGTGCCGCTGGAGCGGCCGACGGAAATGTCGAGCGTCGTCGACGCGGTGATTTATCTGAGCAATGCGCGCAATGTCACCGGGCAGATGATCGCGGTGGACAGCGGCCAGCATCTGGCGTGGCGCACGCCGGACGTGTTGCCGGAGTAGGGACGATCCGACCGCGCAGTGAGACAATAGTTTTGAAAGGCTCTTCTGCTAAAGCGAGATATTGAAGAGGCGAGTATACGGCTCGTGCACGGAAGTTTGAATTTCGCATGGCCCGCCGGGATTATATGATCTGCTCATGAGCGATTTCGATTTAGCGAAATGGTGGCCGGAGCACCTGCGGCACGTTTTCGTTGTAATCGGCGCTGCTATGAAATCGGCGCGACTTTATCCGGAGGACCTCGTTACCATCCCTCAAGATATTGGAGCGATTTTGCCAGATCACGCGGTCATGGTGACCCATGCCCCCGGTAGAGAGCTGAAGGGACGCAAAGGGAGATACGTCATCACGATCACTGGTTCCCGCTTTGGCGGGCGCTGGACATTCTCCTCCGGCGAACTTGAACGGCTCGCCTCGGACGCGTTTCAGAATTCTTGATATTAGCGCCGGCTCATGCCGCCCGAAACGTGCAGACCCCAGCCCGCCCTCAATCCGCGCTGGGCAATCTTCTGATCGTGAATTCGATGCGGCCGTCTTCAAGCTCGCGCCAGAATTCGATCTCGGTCATGTAGGCGGCTTTGGGGTAGAGCTCGAACCATTCGCGCGCCTTGTCGCGGGCGTCGGCGCGCGCCAGCGTGAAGGTTTCGCGCCGCCAGCCGTCGCTGCGGCCAGAGGATCGGGACTGGCGGGCGCGCTCCGCGATCCGTCTTGCGACATCGCCAGGCTGTTTCGTTCCAACGCCCATACACGCCTCCGCACGCGGGCCGCGACAGGCCAGCCTAACGCCATTTGCAACATAAAGGGAGTCGCAACATGCCCGGCGCGTTTGAAGGAAATATTAACGCTGCGGCGGCGGCGAAGCTGCGTCTAATCAATGCTCTTTCGGGCGATCTCCTCCAGCAGCAGCTTGACCTTGCGCGGATCGCGCGGGAAACCTGCCCTGATCCAGTTCGCTTGCAGTCGCTTTAGCGCCGCGCCCAGCGCCTGTCCCGGCGCGACGCCGAGCGCGATGAGATCGGCGCCCTTGACCGGAAAGGCGGGCGCCTCGGCGTCTTCCAGAAACTGCGCCGACGCACGCCAGCTGTCGTCGTCCGCCGCATCGGAGCTGTCGGCCTGCGCTAGAGCGAGGGCGTCGGACGCGCCCGTACGCCCATGCAGAAACAGCAATTCGTTCAGCTCCTGCGCGGAGAAATCTCCCGCGCGCCCGTGCAGCCCTTCGATCGCCTTGGCGGCGCGGGCGAGCCGCTCATATTCGGCGTTGGAGAGGCGCAGCCGCTCGCGCATGCGCCCGGCGTCCTCGAACACCATGACCGCGAAGGCGGCAAGCCGCGCGATCGCGTCGGGCTCGGCGCCGGACGATTTCTCGAAGGCGACAAAACGCTCCAGCCGCGCGGGATAGGCCATGCCGAGCAGCACTTCGGTGAAGCCTGCCTGGGACATTTCCCGCGCCGTCTCCACCGCGCGGCGCGTGACGAGAAACTTGAGCAGCTCCGCGCGGATACGCTCGCGCGAGAGGGCGCTCAGCCTTTCCTTGGCCATGATGGCGGCGTGAAAACCGGCCGGGTCCAGCGGGCCTTCGCCGATAGAGGCGTGAAAGCGAAAGAAGCGCAGCACGCGCAGATAATCCTCGGCGATGCGCGTCGCGGGATCGCCGATGAAGCGGATCTTTCGCCGCGTCAGATCGTCGACGCCTCCGGCATAGTCATGCAGCCGGCCGTCCGGCGAGAGCGACAGCGCGTTGACGGTGAAGTCGCGGCGCAGCGCGTCTTCCTCGAAATCGGCGCCGAAGCGCACCTTGGCGGCGCGGCCATAGGTCTCGACATCGTGGCGCAGAGTCGTGACTTCGAAGGGCGCGCCGTCCACGACGATCGTCACCGTGCCATGCTCGAAGCCAGTTGGCACGGCCTTCAGCCCCGCGTCCCGCGCGGCCTTCATCACGGCCTCCGGCAGGGCCGGGGTGGCGACGTCGATCTCATGCGGCGTGAGGCCCAGCAGCGCGTCGCGCACGGCGCCGCCGACGACGCGCGCCTCGCAGCCTGTCGCGCGCAGCGCCGCGAAGAGCCTCGCCAGCCTGGGGTCGTTCAGAATGCCGCTGGCGTCATTCATTCGAAACGGCCCGGAACCAGTTTGCCGTTTTCGACATGCGCGGGGATATAGGTTCCCTGTTCGCGCGCGCCGAGCCCGAGAAACAATATGCCCGCGACCGCGACGAGAAGTCCGGCGATCGTCAGTGTCGACACCACGCCCCTGTGCCAGAACTCGGCGACGAAGGGCCAGCGCAATTGCGCGAGGTGAAACACCGCGTAAAGCACGAAGGGAGCGGAAAAGAGCAGGGTAGTCTCGATGACGGCGCGCCACATGGGCGAAAGGCCTCTTGCTTGCGCCAGCGAAGGCGCGGGGGCGGGGTTTGATTGTTATATACACGCTTCGGCGCGGGCGCGCAGGCGGGGAGGGCTTTGCGGATGGGCGAACGCGACCTGATACGAAATCGGCCTGATCGTTTCGTCAACGTTCGAGTGATCGTCCGCTCCAGACCACGAATGAAAATTGTGTGGGCGCATCCCTCCCCTTTACGGGGAGGGCGGAGCGCGTAAGCGCGACGGGTGGGGTTTGCCGCGAGACGACCCGAGACATCGCGTTACGCCCGGCGCTCCCCACCCGTCGCTTCGCGCCACCCTCCCCGTAAAGGGGAGGGATGCGCCCAGCGGAGCGGACAAGCCGGAAACGTTAGATACGCGCCCGCGCGGGTGAGGGACGGCAGCGGGTCAGGGCGAACGGCGTGAGGATGGGCAGGCTGTCGAAGCTCACGGGGCACCCGAAGAAAGAGGCGATCAAGCGCTGCGACCGCGGCGAGGAAACGCTTGCGGAAATAGGGCGCAGCTATAACTTGGGAAAGTGGACGATTGCGAGGCTTCAAGCGTGAAAGTCACTATATGAACGTCACCGCTCGAATGGATTTGTTAGATCAAATTGGCCGGACATTGCAGGCGAAATACACGTTTGATGACCTCTTTCGCTATTTTGCCGAGCTTAAAATTAAAGCTCCAGATGAGACGTATGCCAGCAAGCGTGTTTTTGCCAAAGAAGCTCTAAAGGCCGCACCTGATGACACCCTGCTAAATATTGCGGAGGAACTGGGGCTCAAAGTTCACTCCTTGCAAGGTTCGACCGTCGGACCGCTCAACTGGAAAGGTACAACACAATTTCGCATTTTTATTAGCCATATATCAAAGGACAAGGACAAGGCGACCCGACTTAAGGAGTGCTTAAAAGCGTTTGGGATTAGTGGCTTTGTAGCTCATGAAGATATTCAACCGACCGCTGAATGGCAGACTGAAGTCGAGCGCGCTCTCTATGCGATGGACGCGTTTATTGCGATTCACACGAAGGGATTTTCAGAGAGTTTTTGGACGCAGCAGGAAATCGGTTTTGCGGTTGGGCGTGGGGTGAAAATTATCTCGTTTAAAATGGGTGAAGACCCCACCGGTTTTATCTCGAAGCGTCAGGCGTTACCGCACCGTCGCCGATTGGCCGAGGAAATCGCCAAGGAAATTGACGCGCTTTTGAGCGAGGACGAATTAACCGCCGCGAAACTGCTTGCCGCCAAAAAAGCGAATGGCCTCATTGCACTTGACGAAGATATCCCATTTTGAAATTTGCATTACGCGCTTCTCGTGACGGTTTGAATGCCTGCCAAGAAAACACAGGGTAGAAAGCGCGGCTTAGGAGCCGCGCCCAATAGACGGGTTAGCTCTTTTTCTCGCCTAACAAGTCATGCAACTGCCGCAGCAAGTCAGCCACATTGAGGCGCTTTCCGTCTTTCTCGATATAGGTATTTTCCAAGTCCATAATGGGATTTGGATACTTGCTCGCGCCATCGCTACCTGCTCCGGTCTTCGGTTGGACTGCTACTTGCTTCTGAAATTCACTCATTGCCATTTCCTATTTTGCTGTGCTTGTAGGTTTAATCGCGCCATTTGCTGCGCGGATGTTATGTGGGCTCTACCCCTGTACCTTTCAACCGCCGCCATGACTATGGCGACGAAACCCAGCCAGTCCGCGTTCAATAATGGCGCACCGCCACCCCCAACATCCTCGCCACTCCACCCCCCAATCAGCGCTCCAACCGCCAGACTTCACCCCCCACCCCCACCTCCACCGCCCCCCGCCACAATTCCCGCGCCTTTGCGCGGGACATTGGGCGGTCCGGGCGGCGGCTGTTAATGATCGACAAACGCGCCCGGCGTTCTAAGCTATTCTCCAGCCCGCAGGATCGCGCTCCCTCGTGATTCCGCCCGCAATCCTCCAGCCAGAGCCCTCGCCTCCATGACCCAGGACCAGCCCATCGACTTAGACGCCGCCGTCATCGCCAGCGCCGACCGCGCGCTCGACGAAATCCGCCGCGCCCGCGAGGCCGTGGCCGGCGTCATCTTCGGGCAGGAGGAGGTGGTCGAACAGGCGCTGGTGACGCTGCTCGCGGGCGGCCACGGGCTGCTGGTCGGCGTCCCGGGCCTCGCCAAGACGAAGCTTGTGGAGACGCTGGGCAAGGTGCTCGGCCTCGACACGAGGCGCGTGCAGTTCACGCCGGACCTTCTGCCCGCCGATATTCTCGGCTCGGAAGTGCTGGAGGAGGGGGCCGACAAGTCCCGCGCCTTCCGTTTCATCCAGGGGCCGGTCTTCGCGCAATTGCTGATGGCCGACGAGATCAACCGCGCCTCGCCGCGCACGCAATCGGCCCTGCTGCAGGCGATGCAGGAATATCACGTCAGCGTCGCGGGGCATCCGCACGACCTGCCGCGTCCCTTCCATGTGCTGGCCACGCAAAATCCGCTGGAGCAGGAAGGCACTTACCCTCTGCCCGAGGCGCAGCTCGACCGCTTCCTGCTGCAGATCAACGTGGTCTATCCCGACCGCGCCAGCGAGCGGCGCATCCTGCTGGAGACGACCGGCGAGCATCAGGCGGCGCCAAAGCAGGCGCTGACCGCCGACGAATTGCTCAGCGTGCAAAGGCTGGTGCGGCGCCTGCCGGTGGGCGAAAAGATCGTCGACGCGATCCTCGATCTCGTGCGCGCGGCGCGCCCCGACGGCGGCGACCCTTTGATCGCGCCGCATATCTCATGGGGCGCCGGTCCGCGCGCGGCGCAGGCGCTGATGCTGGCGACAAGGGCGCGCGCGCTGGTCAATGGGCGGCTGTCGCCCTCGCTCGACGACGTGGCCGCGCTGGCCGGGCCGGTGCTGCGCCATCGCATGGCGCTGACCTTCGCCGCGCGGCGCGAGCTCACGGTCGACGCACTTATCGCCAAGCTCGTTGAACGGCTGGGTTGAGATGGCCGTAGCCTCAGCTTCGACGAATTGGTTCGACCCGCTGACCAGCCGCCACAAGGGCGAGCCGGAGACGCAGGCCGCCGACGTCGCGAGCCGTCTCCCGCGCATTGTCGCAAGGGCGCGCGAGGTCGCGGCCAGCGTCGTGCATGGCGTGCATGGGCGGCGGCGCGCCGGGGTAGGCGAAAACTTCTGGCAATACCGCCCCTTCGCTACGGGAGAATCCGCGCACAGGATCGACTGGCGGCGCTCGGCGCGCGGCGATCAGCTTTTCGTGCGCGAGCGGGAATGGGAAGCGGCGCAGAATTATTTCGTCTGGATGGACGCTTCGCCTTCCATGGCGTTCAAATCCTCGCTTGGGGGAGACTACAAGATCGACCGCGCGGCGGTGCTTGGCCTCGCCATCGCCGAGGTTCTCGTCAATGGCGGCGAGCGCGTCGGCGCTCTGTCGCTCACGCCCGCGCTGTCCGCGCGCAACATCATCGACCGACTGGCCAATGCGTTTCTTGAGCGCCCGCCAGCGGACCGCGCGCTGGACATTCCGCCCGCGACCGCCCTGCCGCAACGGGCGCGGCTGGTTCTGATCTCGGATTTTCTTTGCGACGTCGAGGAGCTTTCGGCGCGGCTGCGCGAATACGCCGACGCCGGCGCGCGCGGCGCCTTGCTCATGGTGTTCGATCCGGCCGAGGAAAGCTTTCCATTTTCCGGGGAGACGCTTTTTCGCGACACCGACGGCGGCGCTCCCTACCATGCAGGCGAGGCGCAAAGCCTGCGCGAGGCCTATGCCGGGCGGCTTGACGAGCATGTTGCTCGCCTGCGCGCGGCCGCGCAGGGCGCGGGCTTTCTGTTCCTGCGCCACCATACAGACAGGCCCGCGGCGGAGGCGGCCCTGTCGCTGCTGATGGGGCTGAGCGAAGGGATGGAGGCGCGCTGATGGGCCTTGCCTTCGCGGCGCCTCTGGCGCTTCTCGGACTGCTGGCGCTGCCGGCGATCTACTGGCTGTTGCGCGTGACGCCGCCGGCGCCGCGCGAAGTGTTCTTTCCGCCGGTGCGGCTGCTGCGCGGCGTCGAACAGCAGGAGCGCACGCCCGCCAAGACGCCCTGGCCGTTGCTGTTGCTGCGCCTCACGATAGCAGCCTTGGCTTCGCTCGCGATGGCGGGGCCGGTCTGGAACCCAAGCGCCGCATCCATTGCCTCGGGGCCGATGCTCCTGGTCATCGACGATAGCTGGGCCGCCGCGCCTGCGTGGGACAAGCGCCTCGCGGCAGCGGAGAACCTGCTGGCGGGCGCGTCTCGCGCGGGAACGCCGGTGGCGTTGATGCTCGCCTCGGAGGGCGCGGCGGCGCCGCAGACCACGGACGGCGCGCGCGCCATCGAGCAATTGCGCGCGGCGCGGCCCAAGCCCTGGCTGCCGGATCGTGGGCCGGCGGCGACGCAGGTCGCGAATTTCGCAAAATCGCACAATAACGCGCGGCTTGTCTGGATCAGCGACTCTCTGGAGCAGGGCGCCGCCGGCGGCTTTGCGACGGCGCTGCGGGAAGCCTCGAAACAGGGCGCTTCGGTGGAGCTTTTTTCTGCCGACGAAGCGCCGCTCGCGCTGCAGGGCGCTGTCAACGACGCACGAGCGCTGGAAGTCTCCGTGCTTCGGGCTGGACCGCGCAGCGGCGGCGTGGTCGAGGCGCTCGACGACAAGGGCCGCGCGATCGGTTCGGCGTCGTTCGATTTTGCCGGGTCGGACATCGCCAGGGCGCGTTTCGACCTCCCGGTGGAGCTGCGCAACGAGGCGACCATGTTGCGCATTTCCGGCGAAAGCTCCGCAGGCGCCGTCGCGCTGCTGGACGCACGCGGAAAGGTGCGCCGCGTCGCGATCGTCAACGGCGCCGGGGGCGAGGCGCAGCCCCTGCTCACTGCGGATTACTATCTCGCCAAGGCGCTGGCGCCTTTCGCGCTGCTGCTCAGGAATCCTCCCGGAGAAGCCGATCCGGTGCTCGCCGCGCTCGCGGACCGACCCAATGTGCTTGTGCTCGCCGATCTCAACGTCGCGCCCGGAGAGGCTTTCGACGCCCTGAGCGCTTTTGTGGAGCAGGGCGGCGTATTGCTACGCTTCGCGGGGCCGCGTCTCGCCAATGCCTCGGATGATCTGACGCCGGTGAAATTGCGCCGCAACGGGCGCGTGCTCGGCGGCGCAATGTCCTGGGAGACGCCGAAGCGGCTCGCCGATTTCGAGCCATCGAGCCCATTCTATGGCCTTGCCGTTCCCGCCGAAGTCACGGTGAGCCGCCAAATTCTGGCGGAGCCAGATCCCGGCCTGTCGGCGCAAACCTGGGCGCGGCTGGCTGACGGCACGCCGCTCGTCACCTTCGAGCGGCGGGGCAAGGGCGTGATCGTGCTGTTTCACGTCAGCGCCGACATGACATGGTCAAACCTGCCGATTTCGGGCCTCTTCGTCGACATGCTGAAGCGGATTTGCGCGCTGTCGGGCGAAAGCGCGGGGCAGGGCGGCGCGCCCAATGATCAGTCCGTGTTGACGCCCCTGCGCACGCTCGACGGCTTTGGCGTTCTCGGCGCGCCCCCGGCGTCGGCGAAGCCCATCGGCGCGGATTTTTCGGGAAACGCGGACGCTGAGCATCCGCCCGGATTCTACGGCGCGCCATCCGCTTCGATCGCTCTGCAGACCGTCGCGGATAGCGACGTTTTGCATGGGCTCGATTTTTCGGCGCTGGGCCTCTCGCCCAAGGGACTCGACTTGCGTGGCGGCGCGCGGGATCTGCGGCCTTTGCTGCTCACGCTGATATTTATCGGCCTGCTGATCGACTGGCTCGCCTTGCTGCGCCTGTCGGGCCGCCTGCGTCTCGCGATGGCCGCAGCTAGCGTCGTCCTTACCATCGTTATCGCAGGGTCAGTCCCACAGGCGCGGGCGGAGCAGCCCAAAGCCGCGCCCAGCCAGCGCAACCGCGATGCAGCTTTGAAAACCCGTCTCGCCTATGTCATTAGCGGCGACGCGCGCATCGACGAGACCAGCCGGCTCGGGCTTGAGGCGCTTTCGCGCACGCTCGACCAGCGGACGTCATTTTCACCCGGCGATCCGGTCGGCGTCGACATCGCGCGCGACGAGCTCGCCTTTTATCCAATGCTCTACTGGCCCATAAACGCGGCGGCGGCGCAGCCCGATCCGAAGACGGTCGCGCGCGTCGCGGCCTATATGCGGCAGGGCGGCACGGTAGTCTTCGACACACGAGACGCGCTGACGGCGAGAGCCAACGCCGCGCCGACGCCGGAAACGCTCTGGCTGCGCGAAGTCGCCAAGGGGCTCGATCTCCCCGCGCTCGAAGTCGCGCCGCGTGATCACGTCATCACCAAGACCTTCTATCTGCTTGATGGCTTCGTGGGCCGTTTCGCCAATGGCGACACCTGGGTCGAGGCCCTGCCGCCCGAGCCCGCCAATGGCGCCGCGCGGCCTGTGCGCGCGACGGACAACGTCTCGGCCGTCGTCATAACCTCGAATGATCTCGCGGCGGCCTGGGCGCAGGATAAAAGCGGCCAGCCTCTTTATCCGCTGACGCCGGGAGGCGGCCGCCAGCGCGAGATGGCTCTGCGCGGCGGCGTCAATCTGGTAATGTACACGCTCACCGGCAATTACAAATCCGATCAGGTGCATGTGCGCGACCTGCTACAGCGGCTGGGGCAGTGAGAACGCCGGATGCATAGCGAACTCAATCTCGCCTTTACGCCGCTGTTGCCCTGGCCAGCGCTCGCCTTGCTGGCGGTCGCCGCCCTCGCCATCCTCGTCTACGCCTTATACGCGAAGCAGAAGGGTGCGGGCTGGCGGGCGGTTGCGCTGGCGCTACTACTCGGCGCCCTGACCGACCCCGCGCTGGTGCGCGAGCAACGGCAGGCGGAAAAGAGCGTGGTCGCCGTCGTGCTCGACCATAGCGAAAGCCAGAGCTTCGGAAAACGTTCGCAACAGGTCGACGAGACGCGCAAGGCGCTGGAGGAGGCCTTCGCGAAGCTTCCCGACATCGAGCCGCGTTTCGTCACGGTGGGAACCGGCGGTGACGGAACGCTGTTGTTTTCCGCGCTGACGGAGGCGCTGAAGGACGTTCCTCCCGAGCGCGTCGGCGCGGCGATAATGGTCACGGACGGGCTTGTGCATGACATTCCGGCGGCGCCGGAAGCGCTCGGCTTCAAGGCGCCGCTGCATGCTCTCATCACGGGGCGGGAAAACGAGCGCGACCGCCGCATCGAACTTGTCGAGGCGCCCCGCTTTGGCGTCGTTGGCAAGGATCAGATCCTGCGCGTGCGGGTCATCGACAGCGCGGGCGGTTTCGATCCGGTTCTGATCGACGTCCGCCGAGACGGCGAATATCTGGCGACGCGCCGCGCGCGGCCGGGAGAGATCGTCGAGATTCCCGTGCATATCGAACATGGCGGAGCCAATGTCGTCGAGGTCGAGACGCCCGCTGTCGAGGGCGAGCTGACCGAGATCGACAACAAAGCCGTCGCGGTCATAGAGGGCGTGCGCGACCGGCTCAAAGTGCTGCTGGTTTCCGGCGAGCCGCATCCCGGCGAGCGCAGCTGGCGCAACCTGCTGCGCGCGGACGCCAATGTCGAGCTGGTGCATTTCACCATTTTGCGTCCGCCGGAAAAGGTCGACGGCGCGGCTGCTTCGGAACTGTCGCTGATCGCTTTCCCGACCGCCGATCTGTTTGGGCGGAAGATCAACGATTTCGACCTCATCATCTTCGACCGCTATTCGAACCAGACGCTGCTCCCCAGCGTCTATTTCGACAATATCGCCGCCTTCGTCGAAAACGGCGGGGCGTTTCTTGCGGCTGTCGGACCCGATTACGCGACGCTGCGCGGGCTCTATTACTCGCCGCTTTCCAACATCCTGCCGGCGCGCCCGGACGGCGCGCTTTTCGAGCAGGCGTTTCGCGCCAGGGTGAGCAAGGACGGCGAGAAACATCCCGTGACGCGAGGACTGGAAGGATCGCGCTCCAGCCCGCCGGCCTGGGGCGAGTGGTTCCGGCAGGTCGACGCCAATGTGCTCAAGGGCAATTCCGTTCTGTCCGGCGCCAATGACAAGCCGCTGCTGGTGCTCTCCCGCGAGGGCAAGGGCCGCGTGGCGTTGCTGCTGACCGATCAGATGTGGCTGTGGGCGCGCGGCTATGAGGGCGGCGGCCCGCATGTCGATCTGATGCGCCGTCTCGCCCATTGGCTCATGAAGGAGCCGGAGCTGGAGGAGGAGGCGCTGCGGGCGAAAGCGCACGGGCGTCAGATTTCGCTGGAGCGCCAGAGCCTCAAGGACGAGACGCCGCCCGTCACGGTCACGGCGCCATCCGGCGCGCAGGAGGTGATCGCCCTGGAGCCGAAGGAGCCGGGTCTTTCGCGCGCGGCCTTCACGGCCCGGGAAATGGGGCTCTATCGCTTCGTGAGCGGAGACCTTTCGACGCTGGTCAATGTCGGCCCCGAAAATCCGCGCGAGTTTCGTGAGGTCGCCTCCACGACAGAGAAATTGCGTCCCATCGCCGAGGCGACCGGCGGCACCGTGCGGCGACTGTCCTCCGGCGCCTCCGACGCCATTGCCGCGCCGCGCCTTGTCGAGCTGCGCGACGCCCATGTATACGGAGGCGCCGACTGGATCGGCGTGAAAAGCGGAACCGCGAGCACGCTCAAGGGCGTCGAGACCGCGCCGCTCGGCATTGGGCTTTCGGCGCTGCTTGCATTGCTGGGGGCGATATTGTTCGTGTGGACCTGGGAGGGGCGGCGGTGAGCGACATCACCCAGCCCTTAACGCGATGTAAGGGTCGGCTGCGTTAATAGACCCTTCATGATAATGGCAGCCCCCGCTTGAGCTTCATCGCATGAATATTCCGCTGCAAATTATTCATCTTCAAGAGACGCCGACCGACGAGACCTTTGACGAGGAGGGCTATCTGGCTGTCAATCTCGACGTCGCGGCGGCGGTAGCGGCGCGCAAGCTCGCCTCGGGCCGCGCCCATTTCAAGAAGTTTGGTCGCGCGGAAGGGCGGCGCCAGCGCGTGCCGCAGCATCGAAAAGCCTTTCTCGAAGATCCCATACCCGCACTGCGCACAGGAAAGATGCAGCGGCTCGCGCCCTTGCTGGCGCGGCCGCCGCTCGCTTTGGACGCCGCGGGGCGCGCGATCTATCTGACCGAGGAGCTGCGCAGGACATACGACCTCGAGGATACGGAGCTCGTGAGCGAAAACGGCTATGACGACGAGACGGAATCCATGATCCGCTCCGCGTCGGACGGGCTGGTTCTGGACGTCGGCGCGGGCAACAGGCCGGCCTACTACAGCAATGTCGTCAATTACGAGGTCGTGGACTACGCCACCACCGACGTTCTTGGCGTTGGCGAGGAGTTGCCGTTCAAGGACAATTCCTTCGACGGCGTGATCTCGATCGCCGTGCTGGAGCATGTGAAGAATCCCTTCCGTTGCGCGAGCGAAATCGCCCGCGTCCTCAGGCCGGGCGGCTGGCTGAAATGCTGCGTGCCTTTTCTCCAGCCCTTGCACGGCTATCCCCATCATTATTTCAACATGACTCACGAAGGACTCCGGACGCTGTTCGAACCCTATCTCGACATTGAACGTCAGGAGGTCACTCCGCCCATGCATCCCGTTTGGGCGATCGCCTGGCAGCTTCGCGTCTGGGCGAACGCCTTGCCCCCCGCCGCGCGCAAGGATTTCTTGCGCCAGCGTGTAAGTGACCTGATCCAGCATCCCGCAGGAATGCTTCAAGAGTCATGGGCGCGGGAGCTGCCGATGGAAAAACAATTCGAACTCGCCGCCGCGACCATTCTCATCGGCCGCAAGCGTGACGCTCGATGATCGCGCCGCATCTTCTGGTGCATGAGGGGCTCGACGGGTGGCTGTTCCTGACGGGCGGCACAAATTTCGTCACCACGCTTTATAAAAAAGAAGGCGGCGGCCTGCCGGACGAAAAGCTGCGTCTGTGGCGCGATCTGATCCTGCGCCGGATTGAACGGGCCGAGGCTTTGGGAATCCGATATGCACATATGGTCGTGCCCGAAAAGCTCACGATCTATGGCGACAAACAGTCCGAACCACTCGTGGACCCGGAGCTTGCGCCGGCCATTCGCCTGCGCGACATGTTTGCGCAAACGGCCGCCGCGAGCAGCTATGTGGATCTGGTCGCGCCGATGCGCGCGGCCAGGAAGGAGCAGGACCTATATTGGCGAACCGACACTCACTGGAATGCGGAAGGCTGCCTTCTTGCTTATGGCGAATTATGCCGCTCCCTGAATTTCTCGCCGGTCGAAGATTTGCGCGAGCGGCCAAAGCTTCAGTTTGAGACGATTATGGATCTGGGCGGAAAGCTTGACCCGCGGCGTTGGGAGACGATCGACAAATATCAATGGGCGCGCGACGCGACGCGCATTTACACGAACCGCATCGCATATTTTCTGGACAGAGCCGAATATGGGTCGATGATCCATGTCGGCGCACATGCCAAATTCCTGAATCCGGCCGCGAAAAATTCGCAAAAGACGCTGCTTTTCGGCGATTCCTTTTCCACCCCGGACACGCATCTTCTTACTGGCGTGCTCGCCGAGACGGTGCGGGAACTCGATTTTATCTGGTCCGCAAATATCGACTGGGATTATGTGCAGCGGACGAAGCCGGACATACTGATCTTTGAGATTTCCGAGCGTTTCATGGCGCTGCTCGCAAACGACCGGTTCAGCCTTGAACGCACCGAAATTGCGCAGGCCTTTCGCGCCGCGCGCATTCGTTGGCGAAGGCAATGGAGCCAGTGGCGCGAACGAGCGTCACAGCAATCTTTATGAGCAGCGCTTGGCCCATTCTTCGAGATACTGCTGCGAACGCATCTCCGCGAGACGCGAGACCGTGCGCGCGAACTCCAGCGCCTCGGCGCCTTGATCCGCCTGGTAAAGGCCGGCGGGCTCGGCTTGCGCGCTGAGGATCAATTTCGTTTTTGCTTCGTAAAGCACGTCGACCAGCGTGATGAAGCGCTTGGCTTCATTGCGCCTGTCGAAGTTCATCACGGGAACATCGTCGACGATGATCTTGTCGAAGCTTCTGGTCAGGGCCAGATAGTCGGCGGCGCCTAGCGGGCGCCCGCAGATCTCGTTGAAGGCGAAGCGCGCCGTGCGGCCATGCGCGAGCGGAACCTCGATCTTGCGGCCCTTCACCGCGATAGCCGTCGGTGCGCACGGCTGATCGCCCATATGGCTCGCCATCTGCGCCTGCGCCGCTTCTCGGGCCCCGGGGTCGGAGACGTTGAAGAATACCTCCCCGAAACATTGCCGCTCCAGCCGGAAGTCCGCGCGGGCGTCCAGATGAACGACCTCCATGCGTTGCTGAAGAAGTTTGATGAACGGCAGGAAGAGATCGCGGTTGCGTCCGCCCTCGTAGAGGCGGTTCGGTTCGACGTTGGAAGTGGCGACGACCACTACGCCATTGGCGAAGAGAGTCGAGAACAAGCGCGCCAGAATTGACGCGTCGGCGATGTCCGAAACCGAAAACTCGTCAAAACACAATAATCTCGTTTCCCGGCTCAGTTCTTCCGCGACGCGCGAAACAGGGTCGGTCTGGCCGGCGCCTTCGCGTCGCGCGCGGTGAAGTCGATCATGGACCTCGTTCATGAAAGCGTGGAAATGCACGCGGCGCTTTTTGTCGACGGCGACCGTGTTGAAGAACAAGTCCATCAGCGTGGTCTTGCCGCGCCCGACATGGCCCCAAAGATATACGCCGCGCGGCGATCGCGCTGACGACTTGCGACCGAACGGAAGCAGCGCGCCAAGGGCGGCGCGAAGGGACTTGGCGGGCGTCAACTCCTTCGCCAGTCGCTCCAGCGTTTCGAGCGCGCCGAGCTGCGCCGGGTCGCGCTCTATGAGGCGGGCGGAAGCCAGCGCGTGATATCGGGAAAGCAGCGAAAGCGGGTTTGGGGACAAGTGGTTCTTTACGGTTCGAGAAGCATGGAAGGTTCGACGAGGAATTCGAAGGCTATAGCCGCCGCATTCTGCCGTTTGTCGCCGCGAACGCTCCCTCGCGCAATTCAAAATAAAGCAGGCGGTCCGGATCCACCGGGCCGGGCATGGCTATTTGACCGCGCGGGACCGGCTTGAATCCGACGCGCGCATAATAATCCTCGTCCCCCACCAGCAAGACAAGAACCATGTCCCGCCGCGCGCGCGGCGTCGAGCGATTTCTTTATCAGCGCCTCGCCGACGCCCTGCGAGCGAAAGGCGGGCTCCACCGTCAACGGCCCCAGAAGGAGCGCCGGGGACAGCCCGACGAGGATGGGCGTCATGCGATTGGCGCCGACGAGCAATGTGCCGACCCGCGCGACAAAGGACAGCGAAAGGTCCGGGGGCGAGCCTTCGCGCAGCCTGTATGCAGTGCGGGCGTAGCGCCCCGGCCCGAAGGCGCGCTCATCGAGTTTCTCGATGGCGGCTTCATCGGCGGGCGACAGCGGCGCGAAACGCAGGGCGAGGTCGATCATCAGCGCGCGATAGCACGGGTGGAGCCGCGCGGGAAGCTGGGCGCCGCTGGCGGCAAAACGAGGGGCGTGGCAAAATTCGCGGCAGGTCGACAGGCTCCGAGGCTCCGGCATGCCCGAATTACGGATACGTCCCGCGATATTTGACGACGCGGAAGCCATCGCGCGCGTGCTTGTCGAGGCCTGGCGCGAAGTCGTACAGCGCATTGATGCCCCCGGAGGCGCTCGCCTCTCTCGACGTCGGCGAGCAGGCGGCGCGCTGGCGCGAGGTTTTCCTGGGGCATGGCGAAGACGTTTTTGGCGCCGCTTTCCTTGTCACGGGCGACGGAGGAGAGGCCTTCGGCTTCGCGGCCTGCGGACGCCAGCGCAGCCCACGCCTTCTGGAAATCGGTTATCCCGCCGAGTTTTCCTCGCTTTATTTGCTGAGGCGCGCGCAGCGGCGCGGGGCAGGGCGCGGATTAATGCGGCTGATGGCCGCCCATTTGGCGGACAAGGGCGCGTCAGCAGCCTCGGTCTGGGCGTTCAGGGACCATCGCGACGCCTTGAGCTTCTATGAGGCGCTCGGCGGCGAGAGAACCGGCGTCGACGGCGTTTGGAGCGTTCTGGGGCTGACGCTCCCGGACGTCTCCTACGGATGGCGGAACCTGGCGCCTCTTATCGATGCGCATGTGCAGTAAAATCCCGCGCGCCTCAATATTCCGGTCCGGCAAAGATATACCCAACGCCCGGCGCGGTTTGAATAAAGCGCGGATTTGCGGCGTCGTCCTCGATCTTCACCCGGAGCTGGCGGACGAGAACGCGCAAATGGCCGATTTCCGCCTGCCGCTCGGCGCCCAGCAGCGCCGTCAGTATTTCGCCATGGCTTAGAGTTTCGCCAGCGCGGCGGGCGAGCAGCACGAGCAGCTCATATTCTGTGCGCGTCAATTTCACCTGGACGCCATTCTTCTTCACCCAGCGCATTTTCGTGTCGACGACGAGCCCGCTGACGTCAATGCGCGCTTGCTCCGAGACGCTGCGTTGCGCGGTGCGTATGCGGGCGAGCAGTTCGCCCATCTCGAATGGCTTCTCGACGTAATCATTCGCGCCAAGGTCAAGCGCCCTGATCTTTTCCGTCTCGCTGTCGCGGGCGGAAAGCACGATGATCGGGACATTGGTGAGTTCGCGCGCCTCCCTGACTACGTCCTTTCCGTCCATGTCCGGCAGGCCAAGGTCCAGGATGATCATTTCGGGCCCTGATTTCCGAATTGCCGCGAGCGCCTTTCGGCCGGTCGCCGCTTCCAGCACGATGTAGTCGCTAGAGGCCAGGCCGATCCGCAAGACCTTCTGCATATGAGGATCGTCCTCGACCACAAGTATGCGCATGCGACGCAGCCCGAATTCCAATGTATTTCCTGCACCGACATTGCCTCGACCGGAGGTAAGGATGCCATTCAGAATAATTCGGGGGATGTAAGGGGCGCATAAATTCAGCGACGGCATGGAATTTTGCGAGAAATATCTCGCCAGCAGGCTCGCGCGACTTTCCGCGAAATATATCAGTGATTTTTTTCGCCCCGTCCCTCAAAGCGAAAGCGCCGGCGCCTCTTGTCGAGACGCCGGCGCCGGCAAATCGTTAGTCACGTCGCGGAGGAAGGAGACCCCCTCCGAACCGCTAGAAGTGCCAGAGCAGATCCGCGGAGAAGATGGCGATGTGGCTCTTGGTTCCCACCCCGCCGAGCAGCGGAGGGGCGACCTCGAACGCAGGGGCCTTCAGCGAATTGTAGAAGGCGATTTCCGGTCTTACTTCGATGGTTGGCGAGAACCAGTGCTGCCAGCCCATTGCGTAATTGAAGAAGGAGGTCTTGGTGCCGGTGCGCTGCCCGTTGATGTCGTTGAAATATTCCGCGCGCCAGGAGATATTGTCCATCGGCGAGAACTTGTAGTTCAGATAGGTAGTGGTCGACCATTCTCGCGCCGTGCAGGTCGGATGGGTGTTGCCAGGGCATTGCGCCAGAGCCGGCCCATTGACCATGTAGTAGAATGGATTTGGCGTGCCGGCCATTGTTCCGTTGAACGGGCTGTTGAGGTTCGGCACATTGTCCTCATGCATGTGCCATGCTTCGATGGCGATGTGCCAATTCTCGTCGAACTTGTGATAGTAGGTGCCACCGTACCACTGCAGATTGTTGTAGCCAAAGGTGCCGGTGTTGATGCCGTTGGCGCACAGATAGATGTTGTCGTAGGAGTCGTCGGTCTGATAGCGCCCGCAAGCCGTGAAGGTCGGCTTCACGCCCGGATCTACCTCGCCGGAGTAGGCGGGTTGCGCCGTCGTCGCCGCGAAGACGCCGGGAACCGGCTGATAGATCGTTCCTCCGGCGAGGGGCGGAAGGAAGCTGCTTCGAGCGTTGGATGGCATGGCCTCCGTGCCGATCGACAGGCCGCCCTGCAGCATGATGTTCTTGTTAACCTGCAGCGACACCACCGTGCCGGTGTTGGTGTAATTGTCGAAGCCGTAGGTCATGGAGTGCGAATACATGTAGTTGTTTGGCGCAAGCTGGGCCTCGATGTCAGGCAGCGAGATATAGCGGCCGAAGCGGATGTTCACGCCTTCCATGATTCCGGGGATATAGACTTCGCCATACATCATCGGAATATCGTAGCCAGCGAACTTGTTCCACTTCTGCAGCTGCGTGCTGAGGAAGCCGAAGGCGGTCGTGTAGCGATAGGTTTCGCCATAGAGCGGCGAAAGTCTAAAGCCCCAGTCCCAGTGATCCTTCTGCACCTCGTCCGGCACACGCTCGATGATCGCGACGATCTGGTCGAGCTGGAGGATGTTGGGCTGATAGGAATACGCCACGGGGTTGTTGGCGCCGGACAGCGAGCCGGGCAGCGAATGCGCCGTGCTGATGTTGAAGCCCGGGTTGACCCAGCCGTAGATCTGGATGTGGTTGTCCTCAAGGAACTTGCCGGCGGGCGTCGGGCTGATCGCCTTCATCAGCGGAGCGTCGACCGCATTGGGCAAGGTCGCGCCAATGACCTGGGAGCCGCCGAAGGAATATTCGGTGAAGGGGTAGGGCGGCTGCGTGACCGGCGCCGGCGGGAAATAGGCGCGTCGGCTGGGCGGCGCGGTGGGATCGTCGGGGATCGGCCCGCCCCATTCATCCGCATAGGCGTGATACAGGCGGCCGAGGAACGTCGGAGCCGGCGGCGGCGGGGGCGCGGCGACGACCTTTGGCGCGGTCGGCCCCTTTGGCGGCGCGGACTCCACGGGCGCATTCGGCGCGCCGATATGATAGCTGACGCCGAGACGAACAGAGTCGTCCGCCGCATGCTCGCGCAGGGTCAGACCTGGAACTTGCACCGAGTTGACGACCGCCGTTCCAAAGTCGCTGTGGCGATATTCGAGGTTGGCCGACCATGTGTTGGTGAAGGCGTATTCTATGCCGGCGCCGACCGTCCAGCCGAAACGCTCGATATTGTAGGTGTCATTGCCAGGGTTGAAGGGCGTCGCGCCCCCCAAGGTCCAATAATTCTGCTGAACGTTGTACCCGCCATTCACCACGCCGCCCGTAACATAATAGAGTGCGCGGTCGTCGGCGTAGCCTGCACGGCCGCGAACCGACCAGCGGAAATTGTCCTGTATGTTGGTTTGTGTCGGCCCGCCGAGCGCGAGACCAAGGCTGTTGAAGAGCGTCTTGCTGGTGTTCTGGCCCGCGTAATCCACGTCGCCTTCGACGCCGAGCACCAGCGAACCATATTGCTTGTTGTAGCCGACATGAAAGCCGGTGAGAGGGCCGCGAGAAGAGTAGTTCTGCGAATAACTCACGAGGTTCCCGATTCCGGCGTAGCCGGGGATTGGGTCGGCTCCCTGCTCGGATACAGTGTTCAGGCCATAGCCGACCTGCGTTCCCAGATACACGCCTTCCCATGAGAAGATCAGCGGCGCCGGCGTCGGGCCTTTCCGCGAGGGAAGATCGGCCGCGCTCGCCGCGCCTTGCACCGCGAGCAACGCGATGATTGAAGTGGATATTCGTTTAGCCATGGGGAGGCCCTTTCAAGTGAAACATCTGGCGATTGCGTCAAATCGCAGTCGCCGAGTGTTATGTCCGGCCCCAAAGGCGCTCAATTCGGGTTTCTTAATGCAACAATAAACGTTTCTTTACAGGCCTGTATCGAAGGCTTGTGCAATCCGCCTATTCGCGATGCAGAGTTTGTGCGCGCATGAGAGTTCCGGCTACTCCCGCATTTCAGAATTGATAGGTTCTAATGTTTGATTTTATTGAACTATCTGGCCGACAACAAGGGGCGGACGCGCGCGCCGCAGCGTCGCCTCGAACCCGGTTCCATAAACACGCGCGGGAGAGCCTTCGGTCGCGTTTTCATTGATGCAATAGTTGACCTAACGCTAGTTTGTTACGATGTGTTGCATTCGCGCCACAGTAATCGGCGCGCTTCCGTCATTGGCGCTCAAGCCGCGTCGGAACGCTCTATCTCTTCGTGCTCAACGCGCTCTATCGGCACGCTCAACAGATCCTTGAGAAAGTCCGTCTCAGTCTTTGAAGCGTCGGAATGGATATTGACCGAGCGCGATAGCTCGACGCGGTTGCGACCGCTTTCCTTTGCCCGGTACAGCGCCTCGTCCGCCGCGCGGAGCACCGCCTCGGGAGTGTCTCCCGCTTCAGGGAAGGACGCGACGCCTATCGACGCGGTTATCCGGGGGAGCGGCTTGTCGAGATAGTTCACCATGAGCGACTCGATTCTGTCGCGCAGCTCATTGGCCTTCCGCAGCGCGATCGCCGGCGTCGCGCCAAGCAGCACGACGACGAACTCCTCGCCGCCAAAACGGCAAGCGACGTCCTCATTGCGGAAGCTGTTCTCCAGGCAATCGCCGACGGCGCGCAACACCGTATCGCCAGCGTCATGTCCATGATTGTCGTTATATCGCTTGAAGTAATCGACATCGATCGAAAGTATGCTGACATTCAGCCGCATTCTCCTCGCCCGCGAGAATTCTCGGCGGCAGGTGTCCATCAGATAGCGCCGGTTGAATAGTCCGGTCAGTGGATCGCGGATTGACTGATCGCGCAACTGATCTCTCAGTTTGACGTTGGCGATCGCCATGCTGATGTGCTCCGCGCATGTGAGGCCAATGCGGCGCTGTTCGGCGATGAGCGCCTTGCGCAGCGGGGCCTCCTGAGCGCCCTGATCGCTCTTGAACTCGATATGCAGCATGCCGATCGTGTCGCCATGGGCCAGAATCGGGATGCAGCAATAATCGCCAGGGGCCGAGGGGTCGACATGGGAGCAATGTATGCCCGCGTCGCCGCATTCATGCGTGAATGTGCGTCCGCGCCTCAGCCCCCAGCATTCGTCCGGCTGCATCGGCGCGGAAAGTCTCGCGCCGTTCCATGCCTTGACGTTGTCGAGGACGTCGCGGGAGTTTGCGTAGATGTAGAGGCTTCCGCCGCAATCGGGCAGCAGCAGGGTCACGAAATTTCCCACCATGTCGTAGAGTTCTTCAAGCGATTTGCAGCATTGCAGCCACGCGTTCAATTCGGACAGAAGGCGCGTCTCGCGACCGGCTTGCTGGCGCTCGATCGTCACCTGACGAAAATTCGCATAGACCCGCGCGAGGTCGCCAATCTCGTCGCTGCGCGCCTCTTCGCTGACCACGAGGCTGTGATCTCCGTCGGAAAGCTTCTTGAAGGCGAAGGTGAGCCATCCGAGCGGCTGGATCACCCAGCGTCCGATGACAAGGATCCCGATAATGCAGGTGAGCGCCGTGATGATTACACCAGCAAGGGCGACCGTCGTGGCGCGATCGCGAAGCTGGTCGATCACCACTCTGGCGGACGCCGCATCGGCCTCGCTGTGCTGCTTGACTTCTTCAAGCGCGGCGCTGGAGAGAGTCAGGTGCTTTTGAATGTCTTCGCTCACATGGTCGAAGCTTTCCATCGCCTTGTTGCCGGCGGCGGTGCCCTGCTCGGCGTAGACTTTCGTCATTTCGAGCCCGCGTTCGTAATATTCGGGAAAGCGGCGCTCCACATCTGAAAGGGCGCCGAGCAGATCGGGATTGCCCGAAAGTCTCGCCGCCTGTTTGGCCTCGCTGATGTCTTGGGGAAACCTGCGCGCGATCTTGGCTGCGTTTTCGAGATCGCTGTCCTTGCCGTCGAGACCGCGCGTCGCGGAAAAATCGGCGAGATAATGCCGCAACTCGATCACGTCGAGCAGAATCTGCTTTTGCAGCCCCACAAGCTCCATGAGCCGCCGCGCGCTTTTCTCGTCATGATCGCGCTTGGCGAGCGAGACGGATTTCTCCTGCTCTATAAGGAAATAATCATAACCCGAGCAGGATACCGTGATCAGAGTGACAAGGCCGAAGAGAAGCATCGCCGAGTGCGCGAGACTTCTGGTGAAGAAGCCCTTGAGGCTTCCCTTTCCATAGGCGGCGGTGGATGAGGCGCTCATCTCTTGCATCGGCGTTCTCTGCGGGAAGGCGAGCCGACGAAGCGCCGCAGGCTCAAATGACAGCTCCATGCGCGCCAAAACGGCGCCGCATGGAGCCAGACCTGAAACCCTAGCGCGAGCCTGTTAATCGTCAGCTAAACGCATTGCTAAACATGGAACGACAGGAAAAAATCCGCGCGTGAAACGGCGCAGGCGCTTGCAGCTTCACCAATAGGACGAAACGGGCGCGCCTTGCAGAACCTCCGCGAGCCGCGCCCGCGTGGCGCGCGTCGTTCCTTCCGGCAAGGCGTCGGGTGAAAAAAACGCAGCCTCCGCGATCTCGCGGTCCGGGACATGCGGTCCGCTTTGCTGGAATTCGCGCACCACATAGAGCGCCACATGATCCCGCGCCGAGACGTTCCGGTTCAGATAGACGCCATGCAGCGCCGGGCGCCTTCCATGACGACATTTGCTTCTTCGACGAGTTCGCGCGTTAGAGCCCGTTCCAGCGTTTCGCCGCCTTCAACGCCGCCGCCGGGCAGATAATAGCCCTCGACATAAGTGTGACGCACGAGCAGAACCCTGCCGGCCCGGTCAATGACAAGGCCGCGCACCCCCAGCGTCATGGGCCGCTGGACCAGCGCCGCCAGGGTGATGAGGCGGGAGATCAATCTGGTTCGAGGGGCATCCTTTTCGTCGGTCATCGCGGCGTGGTCCGGTGCATATCGACGTAATCTATGGCAAAAGCGGTCCACAAGCTTTAGAAAACTTCTCGACCACGCCTCTTTGGAGCACGCCCGCGTGAAAGCCTTCTCCGAACTCACCGAACGCGAAATTCTTGCGCTGGCCATCACATCCGAGGAAGAGGACGGGCGCATTTACATGACGTTCGCGGAGGATCTCGCCGAGCGCTATCCCGCTTCCGCCAAACTTTTCGAGCAGATGTCAGCCGAGGAGACGCGTCATCGGCATATGCTGCTGGAGCAATATCAAAAGCGCTTCGGCGAACATTTGCCGCCAATCCGGCGCGAGGACGTCAAGGGCTTCCTGACCCGCCGCCCGGTGTGGCTAACCAAGAACCTGCCGCTTGACACGATCCGCAAGCAGGCGGAGACGATGGAGTTCGAAAGCCGCCGCTTCTACGAGAAGGCGCGCGACCGCACTACGGATGTCGGCGTGCGCAAGCTTCTGGGCGACCTCGCGGCGATGGAAGGCGGCCATGAGAAGATCGCCGAGCGCATTGGCGCGACCACTCTGACCAAGAGCGCCGTGGAGGAAGAGGAGGAGACCCGCCACCGCATGTTCGTGCTGCAATATGTGCAGCCGGGCCTCGCCGGATTGATGGACGGCTCCGTTTCGACGCTGGCGCCGCTGTTCGCGGCGGCTTTCGCGACGCAGAACAATTTCCAGACCTTGCTGGTCGGCCTCGCCGCCTCCATCGGGGCGGGAATCAGCATGGGCTTCGCCGAGGCTCTTTCCGACGACGGCTCGCTCACCGGGCGGGGCTCGCCCCTGCTGCGCGGAGGCATCTGCGGGCTGATGACGGCGATCGGCGGATTGGGACATTCGCTGCCATATCTTCTGCCGGACTCCTTGCCCGACCATTTCCGCATCGCCACCGGCATCGCCTCGGTGGTGGTGTTCTTCGAACTCTGGGCCATCGCCTGGGTGCGCGCGCGTTACATGGACACGCCTTTTCTTCAGGCGGTCTTCCAGATCGTTCTGGGTGGCGTTGTCGTGCTCGCGGCGGGCATATTGATTGGCGGAGCGTGAGCGAAAATTGAGCTTTCTCCTCGCGCATCTCTCGGACGCCCATATCGGACCGATACCGAGGCCAAACCTCGCCGAACTTCTCGGCAAGCGAGTCACGGGCTATGTGAACTGGCTGCGCAAGCGCGCCGCGCAGCATGACATGGCCTTGCTGGAAAACTCGTAGACGATCTTCTGGCGCAAAGGCCGGATCACGTGGCCATGACCGGCGACATCGTCAATATTGGCCTCGATGGCGAGATCGCGCTGGCGCGCCAGTGGCTCAACCGGCTCGGCGGCCCCGAATCCGTGAGTTTTTCCCCCGGCAATCACGACGCCTATGTGCCGCAAGCGCTTCCGGCGCTGACGCAGACATTCGCGCCCTGGATCACCGGCGACGATGGCTCCAGCGCATTCCCCTATGTGCGGCGTCGCGATGGCGTCGCGCTGATCGGTCTTTCCTCCGGTGTGCCGACGGCGCCCTTCGTCGCGTCGGGGCGGCTGGGGGGCGAGCAGCGCGCGCGGCTGGCGATGGCGCTGGATCAGGCGTCCGGGGAGGGGCTCGCCCGCGTGGTTCTGCTGCATCATCCACCGCATCGCGGCGGCGCCAGAGCGCTGCGCGGGCTGCAGGACGCCGAAGCTTTCGAGGCGGTGATCGCCCGTCATGGCGCGGAACTGGTGCTGCACGGCCATAATCACAAGCAGAGCGTTCATTACCTGCCCGGACCGACTGGCAAGGTTCCGGTGGTGGGCGTCGCCTCGGCCTCGGCGCGGCCTGGCGCGCATCATCCCGGCGCGGCCTATAATCTGTTCTCGATCTCGCGCGAGGGCGACAGGCTGAGCATCAGCGCACGCACGCGCGGGATTGTTGGGGAAACTGGCGAAATCGCGGATTTGGGCGGGTTCGCGCTGTAGCGGGCCCACCGGCGCAAAGCGTCAGTTTCCGATGAATTTGCGATAGGTCCACATTGCGAACAGGCCGAGCAGACCAAAAAAGGTCACGGACCCCAAGAGTTCGACGAGAAAAAGAAACATCCGCGTAAGGCGGAGCTTGAGCGCGTCCCCGCCCATCCCTTCGCGCGCGCTCGTCTCGCGCCATGCGGCGGCCCTGGCCGCGCCGGCTGCTCCAACCCCGCCGCTGGCGTAGTCCACAGCCAGCGCCTGTTCCCGCTCGATCAGGCGATGCGCGATATAGGCCGTGATCGCCTCCACCAGAGTTTCGGGCTTGTCGCTCTCGCAGATCGTGATTCGCCCATGCCGCGTGTCCTGCATAAAGCGGTAGCTGCGCCGATCGGCGCCCATTTCGACGAAACCGATCTGATCGATGAACAGCCTCGGCCGTTCGCCGGGCGACACGGCCACGTCAAACAGTTCGCAATCGCGGGGCAATTGGGCAAGCACAGGCTCCATCTGCTCGCGCAAAATCTCCAGCCGCGCGATTTCCGCGCCGCGCAGTTCGGCGAGCACCCCCGAATGTTCCGCGCTTTCAATGCGCGCGCGACTCAGGGCGCGCGACAGGCTGGTGATGCGACGTTCAAGATTGGGTGGGGCGGTCGGCGCTGGCGCGGCTGTGAAAGGGGCGCCGCCGGTTGGCGAAACGCTTGATTTCCCCTTGATTACGCCTCCGCCTATCGCAGGGGAGGCGCTGTCGCGTCCAAAATCTTCCATCTCGGCCACTGCTTCCGCCCGCTGAAATGCGTGAATTCATGCTCTTTTTACTATAGACGGTTCCGATGGCTCTGCGAAGAGGCGAGCGCTTTCTCGCCGGGGATCGACTTTTATCCTGCCTTCCGGCATGGGAATCAATAAAGACGCCGTTGATTTTGGCTAAAACAAACAAGCGCCCGTCACGAAACGGGTGCGCGAGGAAGCGCTATGGCGAGCATCGACGTCCAGACGCAATCGAAGAACCGTCCCCTCGAAAAAGCGCTGATCGGCGCCGGGCTGGTCGCCGCAGCGAGCATAGAGGCGTCGCATGGGCGCGGCCATGCTCTCCTCGCCGGCCTGTTCGCGGCTCTCGCGCTCTATCTGTTGCGGCCGCCTCACGGGGAAGAGACGCAAAGCCGTCTCATGCGCGGCGTCGAAGCCGCGTTCGACTTCCTTGCCGTGGCCGCTTTTGCAACATTGTGCGATCCCTTCGCAGTGCTCTGGCGTGCGCCGTCTTCGCTTGAAAATGCGTTCTCGCTTACGCCGAGCGGAGCCGGAACGGCGACGCTCATCTATTTGTCGGGCGCGATCGTGGTGCTGGGGCGTTCGCCTCTCGCGATCCGTTTCGCGCTGTTTGTCATTCCCTTCATCTTCGCGCTGCTCATCGCACTTGGTTCGCCCGTCGCCGTCGAACTGGGGGGCCTGTTGTCGCCGGGGCTGAATGTGCCGGATCTAGGCAAGACCATCATCGGGCGCTGCTTCATACTGTTTCTACTCAACGAGGCGGTCGTCGTCGGCGCCCCTCTGGCTCTCGGCAGATTTCTGCCGCGCGAATGGCGGCCGCACGGGGTGCTGTTCCTATCGGCGCTGTTCGCCACCGTGACGCCCTATATCGCCAGCGCCGTGTCCTCCTATATCGCGCCGCATCTGCCGGCGCCCCTGGCGCAAGTTGGCGCTGCCGTCGCGGCCGCCGTTTCGCAGGCGGGACTGTGGGGCGAAACCTATCTTGTCACGCAATCGCTCGCGGGACTGCTTCGCGGCGCCGCGTCGCTGTCGGTCATCGTATATGGCGACTGGAAGAGCGGCGCCGAAAAGGGCTTTGTCTACGGCCTCGTCTTCATGGGCCTGCTGCTCGCGGCCAATCTCATCGTCGGTTTTTCGCCCGCTGCGGCGGTAATCGTCGGCGCGGGGCCGGTCAGCGCTGCGCTGCTGGGCGCGGCGCTGTATCCCTTGGCGCGCGCGATCGTCGAAAGCACGGATTCGACGCCGCCGTTTTTTGGCCGGCTTGAACACGCCTATGCGACACAGTCCAATTTCGCGCGCGGCGTCGTCGCGGGCATAGGAACCTGGTTGGCGTTCTATCTGCGCTTGCCGGAGGCGGCGGGGTTTGACCGCTTTCTGTTCGGCGCGGTCGTCGGCGTCATCGCTTTCGCGGGCGTGGACGCGGTGATTGACGCCTATGAGTTGAAACAAGGCCGCAGGCAGCATCTGCGCAGCTGGCGAGTTTACGCGCTTGGCGCGATGCTCGGCGGCCTCGTCGCCGGAGCCATCGCCTGGTATCTGGACCGGGGCCAATTCGACACGATCATTTCAAAATATTTTGCCTATGTGTCGCTCGATTATCCGGCTGACGGGAGGCCGGTCAACGCCTACATCATCCGCCCGCTGTTCTCGAAATGGGGCGCCACGGACCTTGGCATGGCCGACGGCGGCGTACGCGTCTTCTATGACGAGTCGCTGTCGGGCGTCATCCAATGGGTCTTCGCGGCGCCCTTGTTCTCGGTCAATCTGTTCTTCCTGACCGCGCTGGTTCAGCGCAGCCTGAAGCCGCTGCGGCAACTGGCGAGCCTCGAAGGGCTCGACATGCTGGTCGAGAACGCCGTGCGCGTGCTGCGCTGGGGCCTGTGGATGGCGCCGGTGATCTATTCCTTCCTCAAGGCCGCGCCGGACCCGACCTGGTACAATCAGGACGGTCTGGTACGAACCGCCGTCGCGACCTGGATGAATTCCGTCCTGCCGGACAATGAATTTCGCAGCTGGAGCCTCGACATCTTCACCGCGCTGCTGGCGTTCGACGGATTGCGCGTCTTGATATGGTTCGACCACATGGGCCTGCGCGTCGCCACGCTGGTCAATCTTTCCTTCATCGGCGGCGACATCGCCGACGAGAAGGCCGCGCGCTTCCTCGGCAAGGCGCAGATCAGCCGCGCCATTCCAGAGGGCATCCGCCGTTTCGGCACATGGGCGCCATTGCTGTTGCCGTTTTACATCCCGCGCGGCGCCGAATGGGACAAGGCCTGGTCGGCCGCCGAGCAGATGAGCAACATGCGGCCGCCGTCCTATACCTATCTCATCAGCGGCTATCTCGTTTACGCGGGCGTGCTGGCGCTGGCGCTTGTGATCTTCCTTCTGGTCCAGCTCGCGCGCGCGGGCAAGATCACGCTGCCGGGCGTCACCGGCCCCGGCGGCGCGCCGGGTTCGAAGCCGCTGCGTCTCGCCAACGGGCTGATGACGAGCGAATGGTTCGAGGACGGGCAGGGCGCGACGCGCATCGAGGGCGTCGCTCGTGGCGGACCGCCGATCGACCTGACCCGCCGTCCGGACGACCACGCCCATCCGCGCGGCCGTTTTGCTTTCCTGCGCGAGGGCGACGGTCCGCTCTGGTCGATGGGCCAGGCGCCCACTGGCGGCGCGGGCGCACAGACTTCCTGGGCCACGGCTGGCGCAACGCTGAGCTCCGAAGGCGAAAACTGCCTTTTTTTCCATTGCATCCAGCAGGGCTTCCAGCTCGAAGCAAAAGTCACGCTCGCCTCGAACGAGGCGGTCGAGACGACGCGCCTGCGGCTGGTCAATCTCGAACAGCGCGATCGCACGGTCACCATAGCGACGCTGCGCGAATGGGTGTTGAACGAAACCGGGGTGGAGCAAAGGGACGCGGCGTATAACGCGATCCACATCGGCACATGGTTCGTACGATCGCTCGGCGCGATCTTCGCGCAGAACCGGCTGCTGAAAGGCGGCGCGCGCAGACAGTCTGACCGCCGCCTTTCGCCGGAAGTCGGCTTCCACGCGATTGGCGCGGCGCCGGGGACCAGCATTCGCCTCATTGGCTATGAAGACGTCAAGTCGCGCTTCTATGGCCTCGGCCCGACTGGCGCGCCTGACAGCCTGCTCGGCATTGGCGACAAGCCGCGCTCGCCCGACGATGAAGGGCTGCTCTATGGCTTCGAGCCCTGTGCGAGCATTAATGTCGAGATCGACGTGCCGGCTGGCGGCGCGGCGGAAATCATCATTCTCGACGGCTGGGCGAAGAACATGGGCATTGCGACGGAAGCCGTCGCACGCTGCCTCGGGCTTGCGATGGTTGCGCCCGAAGCGCTCGACCATGCCCTGTCGCGGCGGCGCAAGCTGCTTGCGCCGCCAGTTCCGGCGCAACCGCGCTACGCCTTCTCCGCCGACGGACGCAGCCTCACGACGACGCCCGGCACGCCGCGCCCGTTCTCTCATGTCATCGCCAATTCTCTTGGCGTGGGATCCGTCCTCACCAATGAGGGCGACATCTTCTCCTTCACCTATAACTCGCGGCTCAACAGCTTCACGCCCTTCCGCATGGGCGAGGGCCGCATGGCGCCGGCGGGGCAGGCGATCTATGTCTACGACCTCGCGCGCAAGGACGCTTTCACAGCGACCTTCGTGCCTTTGCGCCGCCGCGACGCGGTTTATGACGTCACTTACGAACCCGGCGTCGTGACTTACCGCGCCGTGCGCGACCATCTCGAACTGGAGCTGACGGTCTTCGTGTCGAAGTCGCAGCCGATCGAATTCAAGCTGCTGCGCATCCGCAACAAGAGCGATCACGAACGCCTGCTTGAAATCGTGCCCATGCTTGAAATCGTTCTTGGCGAGACCCCGAACGAAAGCCTCGGCAATATCGAGACCCAAACAGGCGATGATCTGAAGGCGCTCTATTTCCGCAACCCGGTCAATTATTTCGTGCAGGGCTGGGCTTTCGTCTCTACGTCCGTCGACGCGGAATTCGCGGAGACGTCACGCCGCCGCTTTCTTGGCCACGAGAGCCGCGATCCGGCCTTGCCCTATATGGTCGAGCACGGCCATCCCGACGCCGGAGCGCCGGCGCATGACCGAAAGGTCGCCGCATTCTGCGGCTCCATCGACGTCGAAGCTAATGGCGAGGCGCTGGTGGTGCTGGCGCATGGCCAGACCGGCTCGCTCGAAGACGCGAAACGGCTCGCGGCGATGGCGCGCGACCCCGAATACGCGCAAGCGGCTCTGGAAGAGAGCCGCGCGACCTGGAGCGCGGATGCTTCGGTGCTGCGCATAAAGACGAACCGCCCTGAATTCGACCGGCTCGTCAACGACTGGCTGCCCTATCAGCTGTTGGCGTCGCGGCTCTGGGGCCGCACGGGCCCGGCGCAGCGCTCCGGCGCGACGGGCTACCGCGATCAATTGCAGGATGTCATTCCGCTCGTCTTCCTCGCGCCGGAGCGCGCGCGGGCGCAGATCCTATTGCACGCGGCGCATCAATATATCGAGGGCGACGCGGTCAAATGGTGGCACAGGGCGCCCAATGGCGGCACCGGACTTGGCGACCTCACCCACGCCTCGGACCCGCATCTCTGGCTGCCCTATGTCACCGCCATCTATGTCAAGGGAACCGGCGACGCGGCGATACTGGATTGCGTCGAGCCCTTCCTTGAGGCGCCGCTGCTGCCCAAGGACCGCGAAGGCGAGGCCACTGTGCCCTTGAACTCGCGCGACAAGGACACGCTTCTGGGTCACTGCGCCCGCGCGATCGACTATTCGCTGGCGCGCTTCGGCGAACATGGCCTGCCTTTGATGGGCACGGGCGATTGGGATGACGGCATGGACCGCGTTGGCGCCGAAGGGCGCGGCGAGAGTGTCTGGATGGGCTTCTTCCTGCACGGCATCCTGCTCGACATGGCGCCCTTGTTCAAAGCCAGGGGCGACGAGAAGCGCGCTGAGCGCTATCTCGACGCCGCCGGGAAGCTGAAGGATGCGCTAGCCGAATGCTGGCGCGGCGATCGCTTCCTGCGCGCCTATGCGGACGACGGCCGCGAACTGGCGCCGATGAGCGCCATGACCTCGTCATGGCCGGTATTGTCGCGCGCGGTCGATGCGGCGCGCGGCCGCGAGACGATCGAAAATGCGCTGAAGATTCTCGGCCGGCCGAACCGCATTCTTCTCGTCAGCCCGGCCTATACCGAGCACTCCAGCCCCTATCCGGGACGCAGCGCGGAATATCCTCCGGGCGTGCGCGAGAACGGCGGACAATATTCCCACGGCGTGTCCTGGTTCGTCGACGCGCTGGCGCGTCTTGGCGCCGAGGCGAAGGAACGGGGCGACAAGACTGCCGCCGCTGAACTCTTCGCCAAGGCGTTTGAGTCCTGGGTCGCCATATCGCCGCTCTCGAAATTCGAGACGCTGGAACAGGGCGACCTCTATGGCCTCGCGCCGCACCAGCAGCCCGCCGACGTCTATGAAGGCGAGGGATACGACGGGCGCGGAGGATGGTCGTGGTACACCGGCTCCGCCGCGCGCATGATCTCGGCCGCCTACGCGATGCTTGGACTCGAACTGGAGAATGGCGAATTGAAGCTCCGCGACGACGCTTTCGAGCCCAAGGGCGATTTGAAGCTCGAAAGCGTGAGCTTTAAGGGCAAGAGCTTTGAGGCGAAACGCTAGCGGTCAGGATCTAACGCTTGATGCCGCGCATCATGGATTGCGGAGGGCTGCGTCCCTTGCGCCGCTTTTGATCCATCGCGGTCTTCGGCGCTTGCCGAAAATAGCCCTTCAACGGCTGTCGTCAGCGATGCGGCTCTGCTGCATTCGCTGGAGGGCTTGGTTGGGTTCGTTCCCTTGTAGCGGGCAGTGCCCATCGAAGCGCATCAGGCAGCGTAAGGCTCCAGGCTGTGAAATCGTGCCCGCCATCAAATTCGACATAACGAGGTTGGTAACCGTGTCGTAGCAATGCGTCTCGAAATCTCTTCACCGCTTCGATCTGGGAGACTGCCTGGAAAACATCCTCTTTGTGCGCAATGTTGTACTGTGTCTCTTGAAGGCCCACATCCAAGTAAAAGTCTGCTTTTGGCTTGGGATCAAGGCCCTCAAAAAACTCGATAATCCAACAATCGTTTGACCAGAATGAACCGGACTGGGCTATCACTTTCGTGAATTGGGCCGGATTCATCATTGAGACATAAGCCGCTGCCAAACCTGTGTAGCTAAGAGCCCGACTCGAACTTCAAGCGGAGGCGCTTTTCGCTCTGGCTATCCTTCGCATGAGTAGGAAAGCAAGGGCCAGTTGCAGCCATGCGAGCGAGGATTTGATTGTCGCCTCGAAATCTTTCGACAGGCGTCGCGCGCGATTGATCCATCCCAGTGTTCTTTCGACGAACCGCTGTACATTGTTGCCAGGTCGCGCGAGAATGCTCAGGCGAGGCGGGGCTGCCCGGCGCGTTTGTTGGTGGAACTCGGAATATGATCTCGATCGCGGCGCCGTCGACCTCGATGCGGCGGACGAGGGCACGAATGATTTCGCGTTGTCTGGACCGATCGAGCTTGGCCAATCCCTCTGATACTTTCGCGGCGAAGTCTTCCAAACGACTGATGACGAGGCAAGGGTCGCGTTCACTTTCAGCGGCTCGAACGGCGGCTTCGTGGCGCTCTTGAAGATGCGACAACCGCCGCTTCATACTCGTAACCCGTGGTTCAAATTCGTCTTTCTCGACGAACCCGTCCGCATAGCTGTCGATGAGCCGGCCGATCCCGCGCCGCAAGGCGGCCATTTGCTTGTCGAGCCGGGTGATTTCCTCCGGCGCGGCGGCGCTGTCGGCGACCTGGGCGATGCGGCGCCTGTATTCGTCGGCCACGCGCTCCGGTTCCTCCAGGAGAGCTTCGACCCGCTCCCAAACAACCCGTTCTAGTTGGTCGGCGCGAACAGGCGTGTTGCAGCATACGGCTTCGCCTTCGAACCGGTAGCCATCTGCGCCGGTGCAGCGGTAATACCGCAATAGATTTGCGGGATCATAGCCGCGCGTGCGCGGCGCCGCCTTTCCATAGTAGGCGTAACCACAACGTCGACAGACCGTCAGGCCTTGTAGCAGCCATACATGGCCGTTCTCGCGATTGCGCTTTCGCTTCTTGTTTTCGTCGAGTTGTGTGCGAGCGGCCTCGAACACCGCCTGGTCCACAATGGCCGCCACAGGGATTTCGATCCACTCGTCGCAAGGCGTGGGAACACGCGAGACTTGATGCGGCGCAGGTTTTGTGCGCCCGCGCAGGGGCCGCAGTCGCGGACGCGGCGGCAGATAGTGGGCGCGCCCGAACGCCGCGCGCCCGACATAGGCGGGATTATCCAGCATGCCGCGAATGGTGGAAGCGTACCAATGCATTGATCCTCCTCGGGTTTGGCAGCCCATTTGCCGCAAGCGACGACAGACTTCGCGCAGGCTCAGACGATCGAAGCCAACCCAGGCGAAAATGGACCGTACGATGCGCGCTTCTTCCTCCACAACCTCGAAACGCGCCATCCCGCCGCCTTCGGCGCGGTTGACGTAGCGATAACCGTATGGCGCCCCGGTGAGCGCGCTGACCGAGCCAGAGCGCGCGGCGTGTCGACGGCCTCGACGGCTGCGCTCCAAAATCTTGGCGCGCTCGTATTCGGCGATGACGCCCTGAACCTGAAGCAGGAGACCGTCTTCCGCCGTGTCGCCGATCGGCCGGTTCAAGAAAACGATCTCGACGCCGGCGCGGCGAAGTTCATCGATGATCAGCGCCTGATGGGCGTAACGACGGGCAAGCCGGTCGGGAGCATGGATATAAACGCGCTCAATGTCTCCGCTCGCCGCCGCGTCGCGAAGCCTCTCGAGAGCTGGGCGTAGGAGAATTGATCCGCTGTAACCCTCATCCACGTAACAGTCATCCGGTTCGAGTAGATAACCATCGCCGGCGATGCGCTCGCGCAACGACGCGACTTGACTGGCGATGGTGTTATCCCGTGCCTGAGCTTCACTGGAAACGCGAGCATAGAGTGCGATCCGTCCCGCAATCATGGCCTACCCCCCGATCCCGCTGTCGCTTGCGTCTTGGGTTGTGGAGCACCGTCGCTCGCCGGTCGCTGATTCCTGCGCCGCAGCGTCGGCACAAGGCGGCCGTAAATCTCGATCAGATGCTGTTGACTGAACCTCGTCGTCTCGAACGATACGCGCACTTGTAACAGAGGACGATCCGTGCGCCGGACCATGAGCGCCTCCACCGGCTGCCGGCGTCACTCGCCGCCGAGCGCTCATCAAACTCCCTATTGGTTCGAAATCGCCTGCGACAAATCGACTCGCTCCATCGCGCTGATTGGCCTCCAGTCGGCAAAACCGGCCTCTTCCAACCACCCGGAGAACGCGCGACGACCATTCGAAATCGGCAATGTTAGCGATATTGTACGGCGGTTCACGACCCATCTTTTCGGCAGGACGATGAAGCCCGTGACTTGTTTGTCCGAGCGTTTGACGACCGTGATGGAAATGCGGCTGGTCTCGAAAGCCGCCCGTTGCGCCTCGTCGCCCTGATAGCCGCCATCGACAAAGGACATGGTCACCCACGGGCTTTTACGATGCACCGCGCCGAGCAGCGGCGCGAGGGCGTCACGATCCTGAACGCTGGCGGCGGTGACCTGACATTCTATCGGCAGACCGAGCGTATCGACGGCGACATGTCGTTTGCGGCCCTTGATTTGTAGAGTCGAGGAAGGGCGCGGTGACGCGTTGGAATGCGCTCCGTTTCCCTTCCCCGCTCATCAAACCGGACGTGCGGATTTCCCGCATCCGGCTTTCCGACCAGCTTCATCGCAAAGCACTCGTCGTCGATACTTGGCGCCCACGCCGAAGACACAGTACTCCCAATTCGCCGTGGACGTGATCCCGCGGGAATCGGCGCATGCTGCGCCCTTGCGCCTTGTGTCGTCTGCACAGGAAGCACATCACACGATCGTAGACGTGCCGATCAACGGCTTCATAGGCTGAAGCCAGGGAGCCATAGCCGAAGTACGCAGACCAGCCGACCAGAAGCTGGTTCAGCTTGTTGCGCACGATCGGCCACGCGCCCTTGTTATTCGGCCTCAGCAGCTCGCTGACTTTCGTCTTGACCCGCAATATGCTCTTCTTCGATGGACTCGCGCCAAGATACCGTCGTCCCCCCTTTGGAAGATGGCGGGGGCCGATGGTGTAGCCGAGGAAGTCAAAGCTCTCCCGTCGAGCGTCTTTCAACGAACTCTTCGCCTCGTTGATCGTCAGCCCGAGCTTCGTCATCACCGCCTTCGTCCACGCCAAGGCCTCCTCCGCATGTCCGCGGCTGAGGATGACGAAGTCGTCGGCGTAATTGACGATATGCGCGCGGAAGGCCTCGCCACGGCCGCTGAGACGCCAATGCTTCAGGAAGCGGTTCATGTAGATGACGGAGAGCAATGGGCTAACGACCCCGCCCTGTGGCGTGCCGCGCACGCTGCTCTTACCGCCACTCATGCGCCGCTTCCCGTCGCCGTCCCGTTCCTCGACCGGCGCTTTCAGCCATAGCTTGAGCAGCCACAGCACGTGCCGGTCAACGACGCGTCGGGCCACCGATTTGAGGAGGTCCGAATGTGGGATCGTGTCGAAGTATTTCGACAAATCAGCGTCAACAACGTCGGTGTAGCCCCGGCAGACCAGCCGGTGCGTTTCCTTGACTGCATCGACCGCGCTGCGGCGCGGGCGATAGCCATAGGCGCTGTCCTCGAAGTCCGCCTCAAAGATCGGCTCGAGCACGATCTTGGCGGCGGTCTGGACAACCCGGTCCCTTATCGTCGGGATGCCAAGCGGGCGTTCTCCGCCCCCGGGCTTCGGGATCGCCGCCCGCCGCACCGGATCAGGCCGATACGTCTTCGAAACGAGTTCCTCACGCAGGCCCGCGAGCCACGCTTCCACGCCCGACGCCTCGATTTGCTTGAAGGTTATCCCGTCCATGCCCGGCGCGCCCGCATTGTCGCGGGAGCGTTCATAGGCGTGAAGAAGAATGTCCTCGCGGCAGATTTTGTCATAGAGCAGATAGAAGCGGAAAGCGGGCTCCGCCTTCGCTTTGCAATAGAGCTTTCTCTGAAGGGTCCTGATCTTGTCGGGCGTTTCAAGGCTCATCGCCAATCACCCTCTCCTCGCCATCTTCGAAAGCATGCCAGAAGTCAGGGCCCTTCCCTCCCCCGGAATTACCCGGCTTCGACAGGTACGATGGCCCTGTCCGACTCCCGTCCGGTCCGCCGCCAGAAGCAGCGTTGAAGCCGTGACCTCCGACCGAACGGGTCTCCCTCGTTGCCCGCATCACCCTTCCGACGTGCCGTGTCCAATACCCCGGCAGACCAGACAGGCGCTTGCGTCGATTGCTTCCCTGTCTGCGCGGCCTTCCCCGGGCAAAAGACGGGTCGGCGTCTGCATCGACTTTTTCGAGGCCTGCTCGGACTTCACTCGCGTTACGGCCCGTCGGATCGCTCAGCCGCCCATGGCGGCCTTTGTCACGAGGCTTCGGCCCGGCTAGTCACCCAGCCCAACCGCTCGTCAGCTACCAGATCAATCGACAACTCTCTGGGTGGAACCTTCCTCCACTGGTGATACGCGCCATCGAGGCGCACTCTTGCCGGCGTCAAAGCCACGCGGCCCGCCGGCTTCCGTTGTCTTGACGGACTGGCTATCGACAACAACCGCCGTCGGCGCGGGTTCGCGGCCCTCGGCCTCACGCGCGGCCATCACGAACACACTAATGATTTGGGGCCATAGTCCGCTGTCCCGCCACGCGTAAAATCGGTTTTGAACGGTCGTAAACGGCGGAAAATCCTTCGGCAACAGCCGCCACGGACAGCCAACCCGGATCATGTAGAATACCGCGTTCAGGACGACGCGAAAGTCGGTTGGCTTACGTCCCAGCTTCTTTGGCGCCGGAAGCAAAGGCAAAATCAATTCGAACTCCACATCCGACATATCGGTTGAATAACGGTCCCGGATGACCTCATACTTCACTCGATCGGCCTCGTTCCAAGGCATCGCAAATCTCCCCAAGTTGTTGCAAACCCAGGGAATCAACTGCCGCGAGGCCGCTCAACCAATTTCAGGTCAGGCTCTCAGACCTACGATGACACGCTCCTGCGCTTCGAGCGCGCAAGGATAGGCGATCTCCAGCCACAGAAATAGTTCCTCTTCGATGAAATGAGCGAACGGAGAATAGCAGGGGCACTCCACCCACCGCGATTCGGTGCTTTCCATTGAGACAAAGACAAAAAGCGAACTATCAATGTCGACATTGGAATCCAGGGCGTCGATGATCGATGTCGCGCCAACACGGTCTCGGTAAAGCTCCGCATCCAGAAATACCGTCACGTTCGCGGCCCTATGCTCCGGTTCACGCACCCATACCGCCCGCTCATTCGCAAGGTGGATGCTTTTTAGAGTGTGCTGTGTTTCTTTCACTTTTAGCCCGAGTTTGTGTCAGCCGTGATTGATGTCGGTTCAATTCCCCGATGTCAGCATATTTCCGGTCTACGGTTGCTTCGCGGCGCTATTGCGAAGGGCTGCTTTTGAAGCATTGCCGACCCGCTCAACTGATCCGCTTGATCCGTAAAGCAGGGTTTCAAGCGTCAGGCTTTGACCATTAGAGGGTATTTCGACTGACCCAAACATTAACCATGTTTAATGATGCAGCCGCGGAACCCGCCTTTGAATTGCTCGGCAACAAAAAACCGATTGTCAATTTCTTATTTGTTAATATTCTGTGAACAGTGAGCGTTTTCAACATGTGTTTTGTCGAGTTCGTCCGTGTTCAAGGGCATTGCACTTTTTATCTCATTCATTCTGGCGGTGATTCCTCAACCGGCTTGGGCGGGCGCGTTGCTTATCCCCGAGGGGGAGGGGCAGGCGATCCTCACGACGTCATTCGCCGATGCCAATGACGCCTATGACGCGCACGGCCGGCTGGTGAAAACTCCCTCCTACCGCAAGTTCGAAGCGCAGAGCTATGTCGAATATGGCGCCGCAGACTGGCTTACGGTCGTGGGCGAAGCCGGAGCCATGGACTTTCATGGCTCCAGCGGCCAGGCGTCGCTGGCGGCGCCGCAGGCGCCTCAATACGAAGGTCTTGGGCTTGGCGAAATTGGCGCGCGCGTAGGCGTTACTAACATTGGCGACTATATTTTCTCTTTACAAACGAGCATTCGCGCGGCGTCGTCACGTAACGCGCAAACCTTTCTCGACATGAAGGATCGCTGGCAGGGCGACGCGCGGTTGCAGATGTTCCACTCCGTCGAGATCGGTGGCATGAACGGTTTCATCGACGCGGAGCTTGGATATCGCACGCGCGGTCAGAACGGCGACGAGGCGCATGTCGATTTGACTTTCGGGATTCGTCCGACGCCAGACATGATGTTCATGGCGCAGAGTTTCACCGCGATCTCGCTTTGGCATGACGCCACGAACAGCGTCGCCGCGCAAAAGTTCGAAGTCAGCGGAGTCTATGACTTCAACAAGACCTTCTCGTTGCAGCTTGGCTTCGTCGTCGCTCCCATGGGCGTGAACTCCCCTGCGGAGCATGGCGTCATATGCGCCCTTTGGACGAGGTTCTGAGCCGCGCTAGAACTTCGTCGTTAGTGACGTAAGCCATGCCGGAGATGCGTCTACTAACGCCGCCTCAAGGCTTTTATCGAGGTCCGTAACGATCAGCGCTCCGATAAGGATGAGCAACACCCCCAGCGCCTGCTTGGCGCGCTTGCCGGCGCCGAGCAGAACTCTCGCGCCAGCGGGCCATCGCCTGCCGCGACAGGGTTCCAAGTGTTAGTAACGGCAACGCCGCGCCAATGCCGAATGCCGCCATGGTGAGGGCGACCTGCTCCAGATTTTCTCCACGCGCCGCCAGCACCGAAGCCGCGCCGAGCGTCGGCCCGACGCAGGGGCTCCACACCGCGCCAAGCACCAGTCCAAGGCTGAGCTGGCCAAGTGCGCCAGCGGCGGGCGCGCCGCGAAAGGCTGCGTCGATCCTGTCGCTCAAGGGCCCGGCCGCGGCGCTGAAACGCGTCTGCAACGCGGGCACAAGAAGCACGACCCCGGCGAGGATCATCAGCGCCGCAGCGCCGACGCGAAACACGGAGCCGTCGAGGCCGATGGCGAAGCCGATCGTCGCGACGAAAAGCCCGATGGCCACGAAGGAAATCGCGACGCCCAGCGCCAGCAGCGCGGGCCCGTACCTGTGCTGCGAGGCAGCCGCGCCGAGCACCAGCGGCAGCAGCGGCAGCACGCAGGGCGACAGCACCGACAATATCCCCGCGATCAGGGCGAGGCCGAGAGGCGCCGCGTTCATTCCAGCCTCACAGCGCCTTAGCGAGCAAGGCGGCGATCGCGCCGGGGTCGGTGTCGCCGACCGAGCGCCCCGTCTCCGTCTGGCCCTTGAACACGATCAAGGTGCTCTGTCTCGACGCGTTGAACGAACGCACGACATCCTTCTGCGTGTCGAAATCCACGCGGAAGACTTTCAGCGCCGCGAATTTCGGATCGCTCTCCAGCTTCTCCAAAATCGGGAGCTGGGCCTTGCAAGTGGGGCACCAGGGCGCGTTGATATGCACGAGGATGGAATTGCCGGCAACCTGCGCCGCGGCGAAATTCTTTGCGGTGAAAAGCGTGGATTTGCCCGCCAAGGCGTAAACGCTCGTCGCGGCGAGAAAGGCGGCGGCGATGACAATCCGGCGTGTCGGCATATTGTCTTTCCTTCCTGACATGACTTTTGGACTTCCAGCCTCTCGCATTCAAATAGGGCGCGAGGGCGACGCTTCCTTTGGTTTTTCGCGCGAGCGAGCCTAAGGTTACGCGAGGCCCTGAAAAAAGCGGAGGCGGGAGATGCTCGACGCTCACGGACTGATCCTCGCCGGAGGGCTCGCGCGGCGCCTTGGCGGCGTCGACAAGGCGAAGATCGAGATCGGCGGCGAAACAATATTGGCGCGGCTTGTGCGCCGGCTCGCGCCGCAATGCGCCGGGCTGACGCTGAACGCCAATGGCGATCCAGAGCGTTTTGGAGTCTTCGGCCTTGCGGTGGTTCCCGACAGCGTGCCGGGTTTCGCGGGGCCGCTCGCCGGCGTGCTTGCGGGGCTGGATCATGTCGCGGCGCATCTGCCGGATGTGGATTATATCGTCAGCGTCCCCGCGGATACGCCCTTCGTTCCGCATGATCTTGTCCTGCGTCTGCGTCAGGCGCGGGCCAATGGCGCGGAAATCGCCGTCGCGAGTTCAGGCGGGCGCGAGCATCACGCCGTCGCCTTGTGGCCGGTGGCGCTGCGCAACGAGTTGCGGCGCGCGCTGGAGCAGGAAGAACTGCGCAAGGTCTCGGGCTTCATCGCGCGATATGTCAATGTAGCGGTCGATTGGCCGGTGGAGCCCTATGACCCCTTCTTCAACGTCAATAGGCCGGAGGATTTGGCGCTGGCGGAGGAACTGGCCCGCTACGACTGAAGGACGGCGGCCGCGCACTCTATCTTCCACGCAGCTCCATCGCCTTGTTGTAATCGTTGGTCGCATGTTCGCTGTCGCCCTTGCCCTCGAAGGCGAGGCCACGATTGCGGTAGTTGATCGGGTCTTGCGGATCGAGCCGGATCGCCTCGTCATAATCGGCGATGGCGTTGTCGAGGTCGCCCTTGTCCTTGCGGCCCCGCGCCTTGTAGACGTCGCCGCGCCCGCGCGAAATCACGGCGCTGCCGGGGTCCATCTCGCGGGCGTGGTTGGCGTCGGCGAGGGCGCGGTCATATTCACCCATGTCCTTATAGGCGAAGGCGCGGTTTAGATAGACGAGGGCGAGCGTCGGGTTCAGCTTCAGGGCCGCGCTGTAGTCGGAGATGGCGCGGGAAAACTCCTGCTTGCCCTGATAGGCGTTGCCGCGATTGTTCAGAGCGATGGCGCGATCCTTCGGCGGCGTCTTCTTGTCCGAGGCGATGCGCCCGCAGGCGGCGATTATCCGCTCGCGCGCGGAGTCGTCCTGGCTTTTGCAATCGGCCCAGTCGCTTTCGCTGGCGGCGAGCGAAGGGCGGGAGAAGCAGAGCGCGGCCGCCGTCATGAAAAGAGTGAGCCAATGGCGCATCGTGATTTTCCGCATCGGTTAGTATTTGCCGCCGAACTTACTTTGGCGGCGCGCACGGGCGCAAAACAAAAATCACACAAATCCCGGATCAATGACTTCCTGCTTCTCCAGCCAGGGCGGGGTCGGCAGTTTCTGTTCGCGCAGGAATTGCGGATTGAATAGCTTGGAGGCGTAGCGTCCGCCGCCGTCGCAGAGAATCGTCACGATGGTGTGGCCGGGGCCGAGCTCCCGCGCGAGGCGGATCGCGCCGCCGATGTTGACTCCGGAGGAGCCGCCAAGCAGCAGGCCCTCATTCTGGGCGAGGTCGAAAACGATTGGAAGGGCTTCTTCGTCCGGAACCTGACAGGCGAAATCCACCGGCGCGCCGACAAGATTCTCGGTGACGCGGCCCTGTCCGATGCCCTCGGTGATGGAGCTTCCCGAGGCTTTCAGTTCGCCATGCGCATACCAGTTGTAAAGCGCCGCGCCCATCGGATCGGCGAGGCCGATCTTGATGTCCTTGTTGCGCTCCTTGAGCGCCAGCCCGACTCCGCGAGTGTGCCGCCCGTGCCGCAGGCGCAGATGAAGCCGTCCACGTCGCCGTCCAGTTCGTCCCAGATTTCCGGGCCGGTGGTCTCTACATGCGCCTGACGATTGGCGACATTGTTGAATTGATTGGCCCAGATGGCGCCCTCGGGGCGTTCCTTCGCCAGCCGTTCGGCGAGGCGGCCGGAGAGCTTCACGTAATTATTCGGATTGGCGTAGGGAACGGCGGGCACTTCCACGAGCCGCGCGCCCTGCAGGCGCAGCGTGTCCTTCTTTTCCTGCGACTGCGTTTCAGGAATGACGATGACCGTGGAGAAGCCCAGCGCATTGGCGACCAGAGCGAGGCCGATGCCGGTGTTGCCAGCGGTGCCCTCGACGATCAGGCCGCCCGGCTTCAGCGTTCCGCGCGCAATTGCGTCGCGCACGATATAAAGCGCTGCGCGGTCCTTCACCGAGCCGCCGGGATTCTATGAATTCCGCCTTGCCGAGAATGCGGCAGCCGGTCGCCTTCGACGCCGCGCGCAGTTCGATCAGCGGAGTCTTGCCGATGGCGTCGATCACATTGGCGGCGATGGTCATTCCAAGATTTCCCTTTTTGAAAGCGGTTTTGGAGGCGGCTCGAAAAAGCAATGAACGTTCCACCAACTTTGTAGGGAAAGTGCTTTAGGCGATTGCGCCCTTGCGTTCAAAGCTGAATTTGGCGGCATGGCGGGCGCTTTGTCCGGGCTCCAGCAGACGCATTGAGGGCTTTTCGGCGAGCTCGCCGAAAAAATCCTCGGGGTCTCCATGGCCGGTCCAGGGCTCCAGGCACAGATAGGGCGCCGGCGGCAGCGACCAGAAGGCGATATGCGGGAAGTCCTCCAGCTCGACGGAGAGCCTCGCGCCCGCGCCATTGTCGAAAGCAAAGCGGCTGCTGTTGGCGTTCAGAAACACCAGCGCGTCATTGGCGAGCATCTCCCCTGTGAGCGGCAGCGTATCGCCCTGTAGGGGGACCGGCCGCGTCCGCCAAGAGAATAGCCCGCCGGGAGCGATGACCGGAACCTCGGCGCGCTCTGGCTTTTCGAAGACGATGCTATGTTGATATGCGGATCCGGCCAGCGGCCAGCGAATGGCCGGGTGCAGGCCGCAGGCGTAGGGTAGGGGCGACGCGCCGCTGTTGGTGACGACAAGCGCATTATCCAGGCCGCCGGGCAAGAGGCGAAACTCGACCTCCAGCCTGAAGTCGAAAGGATATTGCGCACGGGTCTCGTCGTCCGCCTCAAGCGCGAGGCGGACAAAATCGGCGGTCCGCTTCCGGACGGCGAATTGCTTCTTCCAGGCGAAGCCATGCAGGGCGAGCGGATATTCCTTGCCCTCGACACGGGCCTTGCCATCCCGGGTCCAGCCGACGACCGGGAACAGAATGGGCGCGCTCTGGTCCCAGATTTTCGGGTCTTTCGCCCAGACAATATCTGTCCCGTCCGCGCGCCACGCCATCAGCTCGGCGCCCAATGTGTCGATCCGCGCGCTGTCGCCCGAGTCGTTGGTGAGAAGAATCGCATCGCTCATGGGGGGAGGATCGCGGGTCGCTCCCTGGAGCGCAAGGGTTTTGGCCCGCTTGACAAGGCGCGGTCTTATTATACGATTGTGCATTGCACATACGCGCAGAGAGCCAAATTCAACAGTTCTTTTTTACCTGCCCGACCTATTTCGCGAGATTAATTCTGCGTTGCATCCATTGGCGCCGAGCCCTGCTTAGTCGGAACGCATTTCGTCCAAGACAATAGCCCCTGAAGAACGCGAGGTCAGCCAATGAGCGAGACTAAGGGTTCGGTCCATATCGCAGACAAGGTGATCGATCTCCCGATCCGCAAGGGAACAATCGGCGCCGACGTCATAGACATGCGCAGCCTCTATTCGGAGTCAGGCGTTTACAGCTTCGACCCCGGCTTCGCCTCGACGGCGAGCTGCAAGTCGAAGATCACCTATATCGACGGCGAGGCGAGCGTCCTGCTGCATCGCGGCTATCCGATCGAGCAACTCGCCGAACAGTCGGATTATCTGGAAGTCTGCTATCTGCTTCTCTACGGGGAGCTTCCGACGCGGGCCGAAAAGGTTGATTTCGATTATCGCGTCACGCATCACACCATGGTGCATGAGCAGATGTCGCGCTTCTTCCAGGGCTTTCGCCGCGACGCGCATCCCATGGCCATAATGGTGGCGTCGGTCGGGGCTCTCTCCGCATTCTATCACAACTCGACCAACATCGCCGATCCAATGCAGCGCATGGTGGCCTCAATGCGCATGATCGCCAAGGTCCCGACGCTCGCCGCGATGGCTTACAAATATTCGATCGGCCAGCCTTTCGTGTATCCCCGCAACGACCTGAACTACACCTCGAACTTCCTGCGCATGTGCTTCGCCATACCCTGCGAGGACTACGTGGCGAGTCCGGTGGTGGCGCGCGCCCTGGACCGGATATTCATTCTGCACGCAGATCTGGCCCAGGTCGCCTCGACCTCCACCGTGCGCCTGTCGGGCTCCTCCGGCGCCGATCCCTTCGCCTGCATCGCCGCCGGCATCGCTTCCCTTTTGGGGCCCCGCGCATGGCGGCGCCAATGAGGCGGTCCTGAAAATGCTGACCGAAATCGGCTCTCCGGATCGCATCCCCCACTATCTTGCCCGGGCCAAGGACAAGACCGATCCGTTCCGGCTGATGGGCTTTGGCCACCGCATCTTCAAGAACTACGACCCCCGCGCGAAGATCATGCAATCCACCACGCGCGAGGTTCTCGGCGCGCTGGACGTCAAGGATCCCATGCTGGAAGTTGCGCTGGAGCTTGAACGGGTGGCGCTCTCCGACGAATATTTTGTTTCAAGGAAGCTTTTCCCGAACATTGATTTCTATTCAGGCATCATGCTGAAGGCGATGGGCTTTCCCACGACGATGTTTCCCGTGCTGTTCGCCGTGGCGCGCACGGTCGGATGGATCGCGCAATGGAAGGAAATGATTGAAGACCCTCGTCTGAGGATGGGCCATCCCAGCCAACTCTATACCGGCGCGTTGCGGCGCGATTACGCGCCCATCTCGGAGCGTCACGGCGCGTGCGCATGCTGACCGACGACCCGCGCACTGATTTAAGCTTATTGACCCGGCCCCTCCGGACCATGACAGTGAAGCGAGCGATTCCCGTTTCGTTCCCGCTGTCCCGCGAGTCCTTGCATGTCCTACCCGGCGCCCTGCGCGACGAGCGACGCCTTCCTTGGGGTTGAGCGCTCCCTCACCGGCCGGCGCTGGCAGGCCCGGCTCGACCGCGCGGGCGAAGCCCGGGCCGAGGCCATGGCGCAGGCGCATGGCTTCGACGATGTTCTGGCGCGGGTGCTGGCGGGCAGGGGCGTGACCAGTGACACGGCGCTCGCCTGGCTCGATCCGACGCTGCGCGACCTGATGCCGGACCCATCGACGCTGGTCGACATGGATGCGGCCACGGACCGGCTCGTCGCGGCGATCGAGCGGAGCGAACAGATTGCGATCTTTGGGGATTATGACGTCGACGGCGCCTGTTCCTCGGCCCTGCTGGCGCAATTCCTGACCGCCGCCGGCGTTCCACCCCCTTTCATCCATATCCCGGACCGCATTCTTGAGGGCTATGGCCCCAATATCGAGGCCATCCGCGACCTCGCCGCGCGGGGCGCCCGGGTTCTGGTCACGGTGGATTGCGGCACGACCAGCCATGAGGCGCTGGCCGAGGCCAAGGCGCTGGGCATGGACCCCATCGTTTTCGACCACCATCAGGCGCCGGAAATCCTACCCGACGCCCTCGTCGTGAACCCCAACCGGCAAGACGATCTTTCGGGGCAGGGCGCGCTCTGCGCGGCGGGCGTGGTCTTCATGGCGCTGGCCGCGCTGAACCGGGAATTGCGGCGGCGGGGGCATTGGAACACCGCCCGGCCAGCTCCCGACGTGCTGGCCAGCCTTGACCTCGTCGCCCTCGCGACAGTGGCGGACGTCGCGGCGCTGACCGGACTCAACCGCGCCTTCGTGGTCAAGGGCATGGCGGTCATGCGCGGGCGGGGCAGGGTCGGGCTCAATGCCCTAATGGATGCTGCCCGAATGGATGGGCAACCGCGCCCCTATCATCTCGGCTTCCTGCTTGGGCCGCGCATAAACGCCGGCGGGCGCATCGGCGACGCGGGCCTCGGCGCCCGCCTGCTCACGCTCGACGACCCGGTTCAGGCGGCGGTGATCGCGCGCGATCTGGACAGGCTGAATGAAGACAGGCGCGCGATCGAGAAGGTGACTTTGGAGCTTGCGGAAGCAGAAGCGGAGCGGCAGTTGCGCGCCTCGAACAATGTCTCCTGCCTCGTCGTCGCGGGAGACGACTGGCACCCCGGCGTTGTCGGATTGGTCGCCTCGCGCTTGAAAGATAAGTTTAACTTACCATCATTTGCTATTGCTTTTAATGGAGAAAATGGAACAGGTTCAGGTAGAGGTTTAAGTGGCGTCGATCTTGGCCGGACGGTCCGCGCCGCTGTCGACAGCGGCCGGGTCATGAAGGGCGGCGGTCATTCGATGGCGGCTGGCGTCACTCTGGCGCGAGGCCAGCTGGAGGATTTTCGCGGCTTCATGAACGACGCGCTGCAGGCGGCGCTCGCGAAGCGGGGGCTTGGCGAGGCGCTGTCGATTGACGCCGCGCTGACGGCGCGCGGGGCGCGTCTGGACCTGCTGCGGCAGGTTGAAATGGCGGGGCCATTCGGGCAGGGCAATGCAGAGCCTATATACGCCCTTCCGGGTCATCGCATAGCCCATGCGTCCGTGGTCGGCGCGGATCATGTGCGGGCTCGCCTACAGGCGGGCGACGGCGCCCAGATCGACGCGATCTGCTTTCGGGCGATGGCTTCCCCGCTCGGCGAGGCGCTCCTTCAAGGGCGAGGCGGGGTCTTCCACGTCGCGGCGCGGCTTACGGTCGGCGCCTTTCGCGGCGCGGAGAAGCTCGACGCGCAGATCGTCGACATGGCGCCCGTTTGATCCTGACCACAGGGGGACAGGGCGGCTGCACCCCGGCTATTGCCTCGGGGGGCCGGCTTCGCCACGGCTGGCCGCACTTTTGTCGCAATTTCAGGGCCTTCTGCTGGCATGAGCGGGGCCGCGCTCGTCGCGAGAGGCTTCCGCGCTTCGCCAAATGTTTGAAGTCAGCGTTAACGCCAGCGTAATCCAATTGATGGAAAGTAAGAGAAGGATCGCGGGGAGTTGCGGGCCCGCGGAGAGCTCTCTTGATGAGCCTGTCGGCAAGGACCGTGCAATGCGATCAGATAACAACAATGCATGTGTGTCCGCGTTCATGAAAACTAGCGTCTCTTCCGTGAAAACCGACCCTTCCCTGAAATCAGCCGGCATTCTCCGCAATTCCATTTTTTTCATTGCTCTTGGCGCGCTGGCGGGCTGCGCGGGGCCCACAACTCAACGTTACGCAAGCCGGAGCGACAGCGGCGCGATCGATCCTCGCTACGGCGTCCGCGCGAGCCCGAGAGTCGTCGCCGACGGCGAGGACGTGCCGCCGGGCGGCGGCCGCTATCAGGTCGGCAAGCCATACAATATCGCCGGCAGAACCTATTATCCGAGCGAGAGGCCCTACGCGGGCGAAGGCACGGCCTCCTGGTATGGCTCGGACTTTCACGGACGCAAAACCGCCAATGGCGAGATTTTCGATCGCAATTCGCTCAGCGCCGCCCATCCGACCATGCCGCTCCCCAGCTATGCGCGCGTAACCAATCTGCGCAACGCTCACTCGATCATCGTGCGCGTGAACGATCGCGGCCCCTATCACGGCGGCCGTGTCATGGACGTGTCCCAGCGCGTCGCCGAAGCGCTGGATTTCCGCAGTGCGGGCACCGCGCATGTGAAAGTTGAATGGATCGGGCGCGCGGAGCTCGCGGGTTCCGACGACGCGAAGCTTCTCGCCTCATTGCGCACCGACGGCGCTCCCGCGGCGCTTCCAGGAATGGCGCCGGTCATGGTCGCGGAGCAGCCCGCCCCGACGCGGGTCGCCTATGCCGAACCGCCGCGCCGTCCAGACGATTTGCCGCACCGTCCCGACAGCTCCAACATTGATCGTGACACTGCCCAGCCTGCCGCTCAGGCGTCACGCGGGCCTGCGGAAGACGAGACCACGACGGTCGGAAAAACCGCACAGGAGGACTCCGCCGCCAGCGGAAAGCCCCAGCCGCTGGAAGCCGAGAACGAAGAAGTCGACGTCACGCCAGTGAAATCGATCCGCGCGGCTCACAAGCCGGCCGCCGCGCCGCTGCCGCCGACACGCCCGCTGAATCTGGGCGCCGCTGTCAGCTCCAGTTCAAAGCAGGCGATGAATTAAGGCTGCTGGCGCGGCAAGCGACGCCGCGCGAGCGGGGCGAATTCGCGCCCCATTTAACTCCAATTGTCGAAATTGCGGTAAGCGATTGCATTCCAAAGCGCCGCGCGGCATGTTCTTGGCCGTGCGCCTTTTGAAGCGGAATCCTGCCCGTGCTAAATCGCCTTCTGAAATGCTTGAATTATGTCATCACGCTCGCCGCGCTCGCCTTAGCGCCCGGTCTGGCGCGGGCGCAGACTTTCCAGACGAGCTTTCCCAACGCCATTCTTGTGGACGCCGGAACAGGAGCTGTTCTGTTCGAGAAGGGCGCCGATGATCAGGTGACGCCGGCCTCCACCGTCAAGATCCTCACGGCGGAGCTGGTGTTTCAGGAGCTCGCCTCGGGGCGGCTCAAGCTCGACGATGAATTCACGGTTTCGGAGCACGCCTGGCGCGACGGCGGCGTGAAGGCCGGCGGGTCGTCGATGTTTCTGCAAGTGAACTCCCGCGCGCGCATCGAGGATCTGATTCGCGGGCTGGTGATCAATTCTGGCAATGACGCCGCAATCACGCTGGCCGAAGGCGTCGCCGGCGCCGAGGAAGCCTTCGTGATGCGCATGAACAAGCGCGCGTCGGAGCTTGGCCTCACAAAATCGAGCTTCGGCAATCCCTGGGGGCAGGCCGGACCGGACCAGAAGGTGACGCCGCGCGACATGGCCCATCTGGCGGCGTACATCATCAAGACCTATCCCGATTACTACCGCTATTTTGGCGAGAAGGAATTCACCTGGAACAAGATCAAGCAGCCGAACCGCAACCCTCTGCTGACCATGAGCATCGGCGCAGACGGCCTCAAGACTGGCAATATCGACGAAAAGAGCGGCTTTGGCATTGTCGCCTCCGCGGTTGAGGAAGGGCGGCGACTGATCCTCGCCGCCTATGGCGCCCGCACGGCCAAGGAGCGTGCCGACGAGGCGCGCAAGCTGCTGCAATGGGGCTTCCGCAACTTCGAGGAAAAGGCGCTGTTCAAGGCCGGCGAGGTCGTGGGCTCGGCGCAGGTCTATGGCGGCGCAAAGGGCAGCGTCTCGCTGGCTGCGGAAGGCGACGTCACCGCGCTGCTGCAAAGAGGCGGTTCGGAGAAGCTCTCGGGCCGGATTATCTATGAGGGGCCGCTGATCGCGCCGGTCGAGGCGGGCGCCAAGGTCGGACGGCTGGAGATAAAGCGCGGCAATCTGGTTGTGCTGGATCAGCCGCTGGTGGCGACGGAAAGCGTGCCGGAAGGTTCGCTCTCTCGTCGCGCTTTCGACGCCGCCTATGAATACGCCGCCGGATCGCTCCACGCGCGTTTCTCGAAGAAGCAATGAGCGTCCCTCTCCCTGCGGCAGGCGCGCAGGCGCCCGCACGGAAAGGGCGCCTCATCACTTTCGAGGGAGGCGAGGGCGCCGGCAAATCGACCCAGATCCGATTCCTTTGCGAGCGACTTGCCCAAAGCGGGGTCGAGGTCGTCTTGACGCGCGAGCCCGGCGGAACGCCGCACGCAGAGAAATTGCGGGCGCTGCTGCTGTCAGGCCGCGCGGCGCGCTTTGGCCCTTTTGGCGAAGCCTTGCTGTTTTGCGCCGCCCGCATCGATCACATCGACATGCTCATTGCTCCCGCCCTGACGCGCGGCGCCGTCGTCCTGAGCGACCGCTTCGCGGATTCGACCCGCGCCTATCAGGGCGTGATGGGCAAGGCCGATCCGCATATGATCGCGCTGCTGGAAAGAGTCGCTCTTGGCGATTTGCGTCCTGATCTGACGATCGTCCTCGACCTGCCGGCGAAGGAGGGGCTGGCGCGCGCCTCCGCTCGGCGCGGCGCCGAGGCGGAGCCCGACCGTTTCGAGCGCGAGGAAATCGCCTTTCACGAAGGCTTGAGGCGGGCCTTCCTCCACATAGCGGCCGGAGAGCCCGACCGCTGCTGCGTCATTGACGCCCTGCAGCCCAAGGAAGAAGTTGCGCAGGCGATCTGGCAGCTGGTCGAGGCGCGCTTTCTTGGCCCCGCGAGCCAGACGGCGCCGTCATGAGCAAGGAAGCCGGGGCGCCGGAAAGCGACCGTCTGGAGGGCGCTCCGCATCCGCGCGAGCAGGTCGAGTTCTTCGGACATGACGCCGCCGAGCAGGCGATGCTCGCGGCCTATCGCCAGAACAGGATGGCGCAGGCCTGGATCATTGGCGGCCCCGAGGGCGTGGGCAAGGCGACGCTCGCCTGGCGTCTCGCGCGGTTCCTGCTCGCGCATCCAGACGCTTCGGCGCCGCAAGTGCAAAAGGCGCGATCCCTCTTCGTCCCGACCGACAGTCCGGCGGCGCGGCAGATCGCCACGATGGCGTTGGCGGATATTTTTCTCCTGCGGCGCGGCTGGAACGAGAAGACCAAGAAATTCTATACCGAAATCCGCATCGACGACGTTCGTGACGTCATCCACGCGCTGCATCGCGGTTCGGGCACAGGCGGCTGGCGCGTCGCCATCGTCGATTGCGCCGACGATCTCAACCGCTCCAGCGCCAATGCGCTTCTCAAACTTATCGAGGAGCCGCCGGAGCGGGCGCTGTTTCTGCTGATTGCGCATCAGCCGGGAAGGCTTCTCCCCACCATCCGCTCGCGCTGCCGTCGCCTGCTGATGGAGCCGATGCAGCCAGCCGACATTGCCAAGGCCGTGGAGACGCTCGGGCCGCAATATGCGCAAACGCCTGCCGCGACGATCAATGAGGCGGCGGAGCGGGCGCAAGGATCGGTGCGCGAGGCGCTGCGCCTGCTGGACGGCGACAGCATGCTTTTCGACCGCACGCTGCGCGCCCTGTTCGAGCGCCTGCCACAATTGGACTGGAGCGCCGTGCATGCGCTCGCGGAGAAGCTCACCGGGCGCGACAATGAATCCGCCTATGAGACATTCATGCGCGCGCTATACCGGTTTCTGGACGCGCGTGTGCGCGCGCAGGCTGGAGAGGGCGCCACGAGGCTGATCGGCTACGCTTCCGCATGGGAGGAGATCGCTCAGGCCGCGCGCGAGACGGAAGTCTTCAACTTCGACAAGAAGGCCCTTGTGCTCGGAATCTTCGAGCGTCTTGAGAAAGCCGCGCGGGGGTAGTGGGCAACGAAGGCTCCGGATCAGTTCCGAAGCGCAAACAGAGTCCCGATCGTCTGTTTCGAGACTCCTGCATGAACCTCCTTCGCTCCGCGCCATTGCTGATTTGCGCGCTCGCACTGTTTGGCTGCGCCCGCGTCGCTCAGGACATTGAGCCGATTTGCATCGACGCGCCGATCTTCGCCGGCATGAGCTGCGGACAGCTCTTCGCAAGGCGCGCCGAACTGCAGGAGAAGCTCGTTTTCGCGGGTCTGCGGCAGGACCAGATTCGATGACGACGACTACACGCGCACTCTGGGCGTCCCGATGCTGTTTGGAACCATATTCGAGGGCAATGACGAGGAAAAAATCGGCCTGTTGAAGGGCGAGGCGATCGTGCTGGACGCCGAGATCTCGCGCACGGGATGTGGAGGCGCGCCCAGGTAGGGCGGGGGTTGTTGAACGCTCTGCGCCCCGGTTCGATCGAGAGGCCGGGACAACGCGCGCTCGGCGACGCGGGTGGAATCCCACGCGAAACGACCCCGGTCCAAAAGCGACGTAAAGAAAAGGACTGGCTATCTGGCGAGACCTGACCGGGCGCATGACGGAAAACATTCTGGCTGCGGCGCTTCAGCTTGTCAGGAAGGCTACTCGGTTGCAAATTAGGGGCGGAACAGGGGCAAACATCCGAATGGCGCTTCAAAATAAGCGAGCCAGTCTCTCGCAAAGACTCCAGCAGGCCGTGCAAGCCCATCAGCAAGGCCAGCTCGATCAAGCCGCACTTTATTACGCAGCTATTCTCAAAACGGAGCCCAACCACTTCGACGCCATGCATCTGCTGGGGGTCGTAAGATTACAGCAGGATCGAAACGCAGAAGGGCTGGATAAAATTCAAGCCGCATTGCGGTTGAAACCCGCAAGTGTGGAAGCCTTGTTGAATTTAGGTCTGGTTCTTAGAAAATTGGGGCGCCTCGAAGAGGCTGTGGCCAGCTACGACAAGGCCCTCGCCCTCAGGCCCGACTTTGTTCTACGCGCTCTGCAATCGCGGCGTTACGCTCCAAGACCTCAAGCGGCCCGAGGAGGCGCTGGCCAGCTACGACAAGGCCCTCGCCATCAGCCCCGAGGATTTCGACGCGCTCTGCAATCGCGCCAACGCGCTCCAGGACCTCAAGCGGCCCGAGGAGGCGCTGGCCAGCTACGACAAGGCTCTCGCCATCAGGCCCACCGCTGGCGAGGCGCTCTGCAATCGCGGCATTGCGCTCAACAATCGCGGCATCGCGCTCCAGGATCTCAAGCGGCCCGAGGAGGCGCTGGCCAGCTACGACAAGGCCCTCGCCATCAGCCCCGACTATGCCGAGGCGCTCAACAATCGCGGCAACGCGCTTCAGGACCTAAGACGCCCAGAGGAGGCGCTGGCCAGCTACGACAAGGCGCTCGCCATCAGGCCCGACTATGCCGAGGCGCTCAACAATCGCGGCAACGCGCTCCGAGACCTCAAGCGGCCCGAGGAGGCGCTGGCCTGCTACTATAAGGCCATCGCCATCAGCCCCGACTATGCCGAGGCGCACAACGGACTTGGCGCCGCGCTCCAAGACCTCAAGCGGCCAGAGGAGGCGCAGGCCTGGTACGACAAGGCAATCGCCATCAGGCCCGACTTTGCCGGGGCGCACTTCAGTCGTGGTGCGAACGCGCTTTCGATGGGAGATTTCCTGGCAGGGTGGAGAGGTTACGAGTATCGTTGGGACCTAAAAGACGCGGAGGCGCGCAGGCTCCTCGCTCCCTTCCCATATTGGAAGGGCGAAGACATAGGGGGAAGACGGATAATTGTTTACGAAGAACAAGGACTTGGCGATATCATTCAGGTTTCGCGTTTTCTGACGCAGCTTGTCGCCCTGAACGCCGAGGTCACCTTTCTTCTGCGCCCATCCATGCACAGACTCATGCGCCCCTTAAGTCGATCTGTCCGTCTCGTGGCCACGCCGCCGGAGGACGAGACCTTCGACTTTCAATGCGCGCTGATGAGCCTGCCCGGCGCATTCGGGGCAAACTCTGAAAACGTTCCGTCGAACGTCCCCTATCTCTTTGCGGAGGAAGCAGTGGTCGCACGCTGGCGAGAGCGCCTCGGGGACCATGGCCTGAAAATCGGGATTTGCTGGCAGGGCAATCCTGGCGCCAAAATCGATATCGGCCGCTCCTTTCCCTTGCGCTGCTTTCAGCCGCTGGCGGCGATGCCGGGCGTGCGGCTGATCTCGTTGCAAAAGACGCATGGGCTCGATCAGCTTGAGAATTTGCCTTCGGGTATGAAAGTTCAAACGCTCGGCGAGGAGTTTGACGCCGGGCCGGATGCCTTTATCGACACGGCGGCTGTCATGTCTGTTCTCGATCTTGTCATCACCTCGGACACGTCCGTCGCCCATCTGGCCGGGGCTCTCGGGCGTCCCGTCTGGGTCGTGCTCAAGCATGCGCCGGACTGGAGGTGGATGCTCGATCGCTCGGACAGCCCATGGTATCCGACGATGAGGCTCTACCGGCAAACAATCCGGGACGATTGGGAGAGCGTCTTCCATCAAATCGCCGCCGATGTCGCCAGGTTGAAACCTGCACGGACGTCTAGCCCGACCGCTCTGGTTCAAATCCCCGGATCGATAGGCGAGTTGTTCGATAAAATCACGATCCTCGAAATCAAGTCGGCCCGGATCAAGGATTCCGGGAAGCTTCAAAATGTCAGGCATGAGCTCGAACTCCTGCTCGCCCTGAAAGCAAAATATGGACTGTCAAATGATGACCAAGCCAGCTTGGTGGCGGAATTGAAGAGCGTCAACGAGGCGTTGTGGGAGATTGAGGATGACATCCGCGTCTGCGAACGGCGGCAAGACTTCGGCGAAAATTTCATCTCGCTCGCCCGCTCCGTTTACAAAACCAATGATCGTCGAGCTGAAATAAAAAAAGAACTCAATGTGCTGCATGGCTCAAGTATCGTCGAAGAAAAAAGTTATGGGGATAGCCGTCCATCCGCGTAAAACCTGGCGTCATGGCGAGGCGGCCGCCTCTCGACCGCCGCGATGGACCCCAGCGACTGCCTCTCGAGATCGCGGGCTTTGGAGAGCGTCGAGCGGCCCCGCCGATAGGGGCGCGCAGCTCTCTGGTGGATCTAATGTATTTATGCATATGAAAATCAAACGTGTTGTCATTTATATTGTATATATGTATATATACAAGTTTATATAAATTCCACATATCGGCTTTCACTTGGTATTTGCCCGCGTAATACTATGGTTGTTCCCGCACTCATCGAAGAAAAGGGAACCTCCATGAAATTCGCCGCATTCTCCCGGGCCGCTCTGTTCGGGATCGTCGCGCAGGCCGGCGTCGCGCAGGCTTTCGAACAGCCAAGCGCCAGCATTCTCTCAGGCGCCGAGATCAAGACGCGGGGCGATCATTCAATCGTCGTTCCGGCTTCCAGCGCCCAGTTGCCGAAAAATGTCGGCGTCGCCGTGCATACAAATGTGCAGTTCGTCATGCCGGCGGCGGGAACCGCGGCCGCTCCCGGCATCGGAGCGCATCCGGCTGCGACGGCGACCGGTCTGCCGCCATATGCAGGCTACCCTTATGAGACTCCGGCGTCGCTCGCCTGCATCCACGGACTGGCGCCCTTCGCCAGCGGCTGCAATCCCAATGTCGTGACGACAGTGTCGAAGGCCGGTTCCCGCGCCATCGCCATTGTCGACGCCTATCATTACGCCACCGCTCTGGCGGACCTTCAAGCCTACAGCCAAAAATTCGGATTGCCGGTTCCCACTTCCACCACGTTCCAGATCGTCTACGCGACGGGAACGAAGCCCGCGTCGAACTCCGGCTGGGAGCTTGAGGAGGCGCTCGATATCGAAATGGCGCATGCGATGGCGCCAGGCGCGACGCTCTATCTCGTGGAAGCGGCGTCGTCGTCGATTTCAGACCTTTTGCTCGCCGTGGACGTCGCCAGCAAGCTGGTCGCGAAGGCTGGCGGGGGCGAGGTGACGATGAGCTGGGGCGGTTCGGAATGGAGCGGCCAGACGAGCTATGATTCCCACTTCGCGACGCCGGGCGTCGTCTATTTCGCCTCCTCGGGCGATACGCCCGGCGTCAGCGGGCCGTCGACCTCGGCCAATGTCGTCGCGGTCGGCGGCATAAGCGTCGCCCGCGACCTGAAGACTCTGGCCTTCACCCGCGTCGTTTCATGGAGCGAGGCCGGCGGCGGCTCCAGCGCCGTCACGCCGCGTCCGTCCTATCAGGCCGCGCTTGCTGCCGTCGTGGGCTCGACGCGCGGCGTGCCGGATGTCGCGGCGCTCGCCAATCCCGAGACGGGCGTGTGGGTCTATGACAGCGGCAATGGCGGTTGGGGGATTGTCGGAGGCACCAGCGTCGCCTCGCCGCTGCAGGCCGGCGTCACCAATGCGTCGAAATCCTTCTCCGCCTCCACGGCGGCGGAACTCGCCAGGATCTACGCCGCGAAACAGTCCAACGCCAACGCCTTCGGGCTCGCGGCCTCGGGCTATTGCGGCCTTCAGGCCGATTACATCGTCGCCTCCACATGGAATTTTTGCACGGGCGCCGGCGTTTCGGTTAGCCTGCTGACGCAATGAGTTCACCACGCTCCGGTGGAAGCGTCGTCGCGCGCTCGATCGGCTTCCCGCCGGCGGCGCGCGGCGATGCGCGTCTGCTGATCCTCGGCTCGCTTCCGGGGCGGATGTCGCTTGAGCGACAGCAATATTACGCGCAGCCGCGCAACGCCTTCTGGCCGCTGATGGGCAGGCTTTTCGACGCGGGGCCGGAGCATGCTTACGCGGAAAGGCTGCGGCGGCTGGCGGAAAGCCGCGTCGCGCTCTGGGACGTCTGCGCCAGCGCGAAGAGGCCAGGAAGCCTCGATCAGAAAATCGACAGATCGAGCGTGACGCCGAATGATTTCGTCTCGTTTTTCGAGCAGCATCGCGCGATAAAGCTGATCTGCTTCAATGGCGCAACCGCGCAGCGACTTTTCATGGGGCTCGTCGCGCCGGGCTTGAGCAAGGAGTTCCCGACGACGCTGCGGCTGCCCTCGACCAGCCCCGCGCACGCAAGCCTCGACTTCAAGCGCAAGCTGGCGGCGTGGGAGGCGATTGGCGAGGTGTTGCGGGAATGACAGGAATTACCCTTCCCGCTCCAGCAGCACATGCTTCTTCTTGCCCAGCGACAGTTTGGCCACGCCATCCTTCTCGAAATCCCTTTCGCCGATCACGGCGCGCTCGTCGGTGACGGGCGAGTCGTTGAGGCGCAGGCCGCCGCCCTTCACCTGACGCCGCGCCTCGCCCGTCGAGGCCACGAGCCCCGCCTTGACGAAGGCCGTCAGCACGCCAAGCCCGCCAGCGATTTCCGCCGCGCTCACCGCGACTTTCGGCAGCGACAGAGACAGCGCGCCTTCCTCGAAGGTCGTCTTCGCGGTGGCGGCGGCTTGTTCGGCGGCCTCGCGGCCATGCACGAGCGCGGTCGCCTCTGTCGCCAGAGTCTTCTTGGCTTCGTTGATCTCCGCGCCTTCCAGCGCGCCAAGCCGCGCGATCTCGTCCAGCGAGAGGAAGGTGAACAGCTTCAAGAAGCGGACGACGTCGGCGTCCTCCGTGTTGCGCCAATATTGCCAGTAGTCGTAGGGCGAGAGCAGATCGGCGTTGAGCCAGACCGCTCCCGCCGCCGTCTTGCCCATCTTGGCGCCGGATGACGTCGTCAGCAGCGGCGAGGTCAGGGCGTAAAGCTGCGGGCAGCCCATGCGGCGGCCGAGGTCGATGCCCGTGACGATATTGCCCCATTGGTCGGAGCCGCCCATCTGCAGCACGGCCCCATGGCGCTTGTTGATCTGCGCGAAGTCATAGGCCTGCAGGCACATATAGTTGAACTCGATGAAGGAGAGTTCATGCTCACGCTCCAGCCGCAGCTTGACGCTATCCATCGTCAGCATGCGGTTGACCGAGAAATGGCGGCCGACGTCGCGCAGGAATTCGATGTAATTGAGCCCCGCCAGCCAGTCGGCGTTATCGAGCAGGAGCGCGTCGCCGGCGCCTTCGCCAAAGCGCAGAAATCTCTCGAAAGCCGTCTTGATCGAGGCCTTGTTGGAGTCGATCTGCTCCACTGTCAGCAGCTTGCGGCTCTCGTCCTTGCCGGAAGGATCGCCGACGCGCGTGGTGCCGCCGCCGACCAGCGGCAAGGGCTTGCCGCCCGTGCGCTGGAGCCAGGACAGCAGCATGATCGATACGAGATTGCCGACATGCAGCGAGGGCGCCGTGCAGTCAAAGCCGATGTAGGCCGAAAAGCCGCTCTTTCGCGCCTCCGTGTCGAGCCCGGAAAAATCGGAGCATTGATGCACGAAGCCGCGCGCAATCAGCGTGGCGAGAAATTCGGATTTGGGAGCGAAATCGTCGGACATGAGCGGTTGTTACCGGCAAGGCGGCAAGGGCGCAAGCAGGGTGATTTGTTAAAGCCGCCGACGCGCTGAATTGGCTGTCATTCCCGCGAACGCGGGGAATCCAGAGCCAAGGGCGGGATTCATGTAGTTGCCCCGGATTCCCGCGAACGCGGGAATGACAGGGGTGGCGCCCGCCGCTTTCTTGCCCCCGCCGCTCCGGCTCTGCTAAGACCGGCCGCACTTCCCCACCGCCCCAGGGATCCGGATGCTCTTTTACGAACCGCTGTTTTTGTTCCTGTTCGCGCCGGCGGTCTATCTTCTCTATCTCGCCGTGGAGCGCCGCCATTTTTGGCGGTTCGCGGTGCTGCTGCTCGCCAGCATAGGCTTCTATGCCTGGAGCGAGCCGGTCTTCGTGCTGGTGGTCTTCGCCTCCGTCGCGCTTGATCTCTTCGTCGCGCGGCGTGTGTTCGCGCTCGCCCCGGGCGCAGGCGCCCGTTCGCTCTGGCTGGCGCTCGGCGTCTGCGCCAATCTCGGTATCCTCGTCTATTACAAATACACCGGCTTTCTGGTCGAAAACCTCAATGCGCTGCATTTGGGGCCATTTTCGATCCCGAAAATCGCGCTGCCGATCGGCGTGTCCTTCATCGTCTTCGAGAAGATGACCTATCTCGTCGACGTCTATCGCGGTGTCACGACGCCGGCGCGCAGCGCCTCGCTTTACGCGCTTTACGTGTTCTTTTTCCCCAAGCTGCTGGCGGGGCCGATCATCAAATATCACGACATCGCCGGGCAAATGGAGGCCTTGCCGCCCGCCCATGTCGACGATTTTGTGGCCGGCTTTTCCCGCCTCATGCTGGGCGTGGTGAAGAAACTGCTCCTCGCCGACGCGCTGGCGGGCGGCGCCGATCTCGTCTTCTCGCATGACGTTTCGGAGCTGGGCTTCATCGAGGCCTGGGCCGGCGTGATCTTCTTCACCTTCCAGATCTATTTCGATTTCTCCGGCTATTCGGACATGGCGATCGGCCTTGCGCGCATGTTCGGCTTCCGCCTGCTGGAGAATTTCAACGAGCCTTACATCTCCCGCAACATCACGGAGTTCTGGCGCCGCTGGCACATGTCCCTGACGAGCTGGATTCGCGAATATCTCTATTTCCCGCTTGGCGGAAACAGGGCGGGGGCGCTGCGCACCCATCTCAATCTGTGGCTGTGCTTCCTCGCCTCGGGCATATGGCATGGCGCCGCCTGGACCTATGTCGTTTGGGGCGCCTATAACGGCCTGTTCCTCGTGCTCGACCGGTTGTTTCTCCTGCGCGCGCTGGGCCGACTGCCCGGCTGGCTCGCCAATCTCGTAACCTTCGTCACTGTCATGGTCGGCTGGACGATCTTCCGCGCGAGTACGCTACAACAGGCGGGCGGCATGCTCAGCCTGATGGCGCGGCCCTTCGCCATCGCGCCCGGCGACCAGATGGTGCCTGTCTATTACTGGCTCGTCGCGCTGATCGCCGCCGCCATTTGCGTGGCGCAACGCGCGGCGCTTTATGTCGAGGGGTTCAGCTGGCCGAACTTCGCGCGCCGCCATGCGCTCGTCGCCAATAGCTTGCTGGCCTTGCTCTTCGTCGCGGCGCTGGCGAAGGGGCTGGCCGACCCCTTCAAGCCCTTCATCTACTTCAGGTTCTGAGCATGGCGAGACGCTTCCTTGAACGCCTGCCGATCTTCGCCTGCGCGGGATTCGTCGCGTTTCTGTTCCTCGCGAACCTCTGGAACTTCGCGGTCGAGCGCGACTGGCCAAAGCTGCGCATCCGCAGCGCGCAGCCGCTCAACGGCGTGGCGAAGATCGAGCCCGCGCCCTGGACGCTGAAAGCCTTTCTGGCTGGCGAGACGCAGCACGCGGTCTCGATGAATCTTGGCCGCCTCTCGCCGGTGTTTCCAATCTCCGTGCGCGCAAAAAACCAGCTGATGTATTCGCTGTTCCGGGCCTCCGGCGCCGCCAATGTCGTCGTTGGAAGACAGGAGCAGCTTTTCGCCGCCGGCTATATCGACGAATTTTGCGCGCGCGGCGCAGCGCCCGAGCAAGCAAAGCTCAACGCATGGGCGGATGGCGTTTCCGAAATCGCCAGCGCGGCGAAGGCGAAGGGCAAGGGCTTCGTCTATGTAATTTCGCCCTCCAAAGCCGCTCACGCGCCGCAATATCTGCCCGCCGGCCGCACATGCCCGGCGCTGACGCGCGGCGTAACGCAAGAGAAGCTGCCGCCCTTCCGCGCTGCTCTGGAGCTTCGGCAAACGCCCTATGTCGACGGCTCCCACCTGCTGGACGAGGCGCAGCCGAACTATCCCTTCGATCTCTTCCCGCGCGGCGGCATCCATTGGAACCTGCTCGGCGCCGCGCTCACCATGCAGGAAATGACGCGCGTGATCGCTCGAAACAGCGGCGCGTCTCCGGTCGGCGAATATGATTTCGACTGGCGCGAGGAGGACGCGGCGAAGGGAACCGACCGCGACCTGCTCGACCTGCTCAATCTCTTCTGGCCCGACGACCATTATCCGACCGCGACCGTGACGCGTCGCGGCGGGGAGGGCGCCTGTCCGCGCACGCCGCGCCTGTTGATGGTGGGCGACAGCTTTTTGCGCGAATTGATCGTCGTCGCGGCGCAGGCGCCCTGTCCGCCACAGATCGACTACTGGTTTTACGTGCGCGACGACGCAGGCGGCATTACGCTGACGCGCTATCACACCGCGCCGGGCGAGATCGACAATGGCGAGCGCATGCCGACCGACCTCGAACTTTTGCCAGAGAGTTTTGCGAAGGCCGACGCCGTGGTGCTTGAGGAAAACGAGGCCAATATCGGCAATAATAGGCAGGTTGGAAATCTGCTGGACGCGGTGCGCCTCAGCAAGTGAGAAGCCTTAGGCCGCCCCCGCCGTCTCCCGCGGCCAGAAGCCCGCTTCTCGCGCGATCCGCCCATATTCGGCCTGCACTTCATGCGGCCCATAGGCCCGCTCCAGCCTTCGCACCGTGAAATGACCGCGCGCGAGCGTCTGAAAATGCTCGGTGAAGGCCAGGTTGATCACCGCGCCGGTGAGGGCGCCGATCACGGGCGCCGCCTGCGCGGCGGTCTTTTGCGACACGACGACTCCAAAACGAGAGGCGATCATACCTACAAGCCGCGCCAGCGCCGGCGCCAACTCGGAGGCTACGCCGCTGCGCGCGACAAAGGTCGCGGCGTCCGACACCGATTTCGCGAAGAGTCCGCGCAGGGCGAGATAGCCGCCCTCCATCACCTTGCCGTCCTCGCCATGTCCGCCAAGCGCGAAGACTTCAAGACAAGCCATCGCGCCTTGAGGGTCGGAAAGATTCTCGCCCTCGGCTCTGGCGATGTCGGCGATGGCGCGCAGCATGATCGTCGTAGAAATGGGAAGCTCCACCGGTAGGCTGGCGAGGCCCATGGCGCCGCCGAGCGCGCCCGAAATCATCGCCAGCTGGCGGTGGCGCATCCGCGTGTCGGCGATGGGCTTGTCCTTGAGGCTGGAAAGGGCGACGCTCAGCGCGGCCTGCAGCGCGCTGCGGGCCGCCGAGGCGCTCACCTGCTGGAACTTCTCCGGCAGCACGCGACCGGCGAAGCCGACCTGCTGGCCTATGAGCCCGGACAGCCTTCCGGCGAAACTGGATTTCTCCAGCGCGGCCACGGCGGCTTCGAGCGCCGCGAGGTCCGCGTTGTTAAGGCGCCTCACCGGAACGGGTAGGGGATAGGTCACGGCCTCGGGCTCCTCGCGCGGCGACTTGGCTTTTTGCAAAGATCGGACGCGGTGGACGCGGTTGCAAGGGGCGCGCGCATAAAAGGCAGGACGTGCCGGGCTCCGGAGATCAGACTTTGGCGGCCCATGAAGGAATAAATACAATTCAAAGACCCTCAACAAAGACGACCGTCCGGCGGCAAGCTTTTGTTCGAAGCTGCGGATATATTCCGAAACAGCGTCAGAAATAGATCGCTCAAGCTTCAAGATGTGATCTTCGAATATTCATTCAATTCTCATCATTGCATCACATGCGCCTGCTAGCTATTGGCCGTCGATGCGGCAATCGACGAAAGTCTTGCAGGAGGACTTCATGACGGACGACATCACCAACGCCGCAACAAAGGCGGTTGAGGAAAAGGCCGAGAAATGGACGGGCAAGCTGGTCGGCGGCGGCGTCGGCCTCGCGCTGGGCGGGTCCATCGGCCTTCTGCTCCTCGGTCCGGGCGCGATCCTGTTCGCGGGCGTGATCTGCGGTTTGATCGGCAGCGCTCTGGGAGCGGCCTTCGATTGATTGCGTAATGTGGCGTGGCGTGGCGTTGCGTTGCCTTGCGAGTTTGCGTCAGGCGTATTTTCGGACGGCTAAATTTTGGATTCCGGACAAAAAAGACCCAGATTTCTTTCCTCCCGACTTTCCGCGCATGCGGGCGCTCCGCGCGAGACTTCGCGCGGAGCTTTTTGTTTCGGGGCGAATGGTGCGCGCGCGGGCACGGTTCGAATCCAGTGATGAAAATCGCGATGTTAAGACGCCATTCGTAGCTGGAGTTCGCAAATTGAGGTTCCCGCAGCTGGGAGAACTCACATGCGACCCTTCTACAGCCACACCCAGAGAGGCGCGCTGACGTTGCTGGCGATCATTCCGGCGGCGGCCGGAATGGCCGTCGGCGCATATTTTACCGGACGATGGCTTGCCTACGCGCCGCTTGCCGTCGTGGTCGTCGGAATCGTCGCGGTGTTTTCCTCGCTTACGGTCGAGGTCGCCACGGATGAATTGAGCTGGCACTTTGGTCCGGGCGTCTGGCGCAAGACGATCGCGCGCGCCGAGATCGTCAGCGCGGTCGTCGTGACCAACAAATGGTGGTGGGGCTGGGGCGTCCACCTCACGCCGCGCGGATGGCTTTACAATGTCGAGGGGCTGGAGGCCGTGGAAATCGCACTGAAAGACGGCAAGACCTTGCGCATCGGCTCGGACGAGGCGGCGAAGCTCGCGCGCGCCCTCAGTCGAGCATAGGCTCGATCAGGCCCGAAACCCGAAGGCGATCCACTCGCGGGCCTTTTGCTTTGCTTCGCGCAATTCCGCTTCGAAGCGCTCCATCGCCGCATCAAATTCGGCGAGCGTAGCGCAGGGTCCAACGATCTCGATCTGCGTGCTGGGGGGAGTGTCGACGATCAAGGTCGCCGCGCGCGCGCGGCCATCCTTGACTCTTTTGGCGAAAGCATAAGCCATGACAAGCAACTCTCTACTCTACACCGCCCTCGACGCGATGAACCCGGTCCGAAATTTCATAGTCAACATCATGTCACACCAGTTGCAAAAAAATGCTTGCGGTTGTTAAGCAAGCGCGGAAAAAGGAAAAAGACGCGCGCGTGCGCCCGCATCTTGTTGTGCAAACATGATAATCGCTGTCAGCAGGGGAGGCGGCGGCAAGAACAGCCGTCGCCCGCATGTGCCATTCTGGCGCTGTCGCGGGAAGCGTATCCTCGGCTCGGACCCGCGAAGCGCCTGTTTCTCCATTCCTGCCTCTGAGCGCACCTCCCCAGAGAGAGCCGGCCTCGCAAATTTGGACATTAGCTTTAGTGGATTTTCTGCCTGACAGCGGCGAGGATTATCGCCGCGAATCGGGAGCTACGATGACGAAACGCACACGTCGGAACCACGCGCCGTCCTTCAAGGCGAAGGTGGCCTTGTCGGCGCTGAAGGGCGAGAAGACGCTGGCCGAGTTGGCTCAGCAGTTCGATGTCCATCCGAACCAGATCACGCAATGGAAAGGGCAGCTTCTCGAGGGAGCGGCGGGCGTGTTTGGCCAGGAGAAGGGCGAGGCCGGTGCGCCGGTGGTGGACTTGAAGGCTCTGCACGCCAAGATCGGCGAGTTGACGGTGGAGAACGATTTTTTAGAAGGCGCGCTCACCAAAGCCGGCATGCTGAGCGCAAAGCGATGATCGACCGCACGCACGATCTTTCAATTTCCGGGCAGGCGAAGGCTTTGAACATCAGCCGGGGCGCCGCTTATTACAATCCTCGGCCAGTCTCAGCCGAGGATTTGGCGATTATGCGGCGGCTCGACGAACTGCATCTCGAGCACCCGTTCATGGGCGCAAGGATGCTACGCGACATGCTGAACCGCGAAGGCGTTTCGATTGGCCGTCGCCATGTCGCGACGCTGATGAAACGCATGGGAATCGAGGCGATTTATCGCCGGCCAAATACAAGCAAACCGGCGCCGGGGCACAAGGTTTATCCCTATCTTCTGCGCAAACTGAAGATCGACAAGCCCAACCATGTCTGGGCGATGGACATCACCTACATCCCGATGGCGCGCGGTTTCGTCTATCTCGCGGCGGTCATCGACTGGGCGAGCCGGCGGATTCTCTCGCATCGCGTGTCGATTACGATGGAGGCGGATTTTTGTGTCGAGGCGCTGGAGGAAGCCCTCGCCAAATATGGCAAGCCGGAAATATTCAACACGGATCAGGGCAGTCAGTTCACCGGCGAGGCCTTCACCGGCGTGCTGCTCGGGAATGAGATAGCGATCAGCATGGACGGCAAAGGCTCCTGGCGCGACAATGTGTTCGTTGAACGGCTATGGCGCAGCGTGAAATACGAAGAGGTGTATCTGCACGCCTACGGCAGCGTCTTCGAAGTGCGCGCCTCGCTTGATCGATATCTGGACTTCTATAACCGGCGGCGCCCGCATTCGAGCCTTGACGCGAGAACGCCGGATGAGGCCTACTTCGCCTTGCCGACGATCGCGGCGGCGGCATGAAGCCCTCGCGCGCGATTTTGATGCAGCTCTGGTCGGGCTACGCCCTCCCGCCGCCGCATCAAAATCGCGAAGCCCCGCAGTCAGCATAACCCGGCAGGAATCCACTTAAATTCCGCGGGGCGCTGTTCAGACAACCGGGACCAGCTCTAGCATGTAACAGGCTCCCAATGCATGTTGCGGAACGCAATATCAGAAATGACAAGTCATATGAAGCTTGATGTTACGAGGACGTGGACTCCTTATCGCACAGCCAATGCGAATTGCGACGAGCTTTAAGGCTGGGAGGATGCTTCGCGCGAATTTGCCGCAACGGGTGACGACACGAAGATAGTTTCTGATTTTTTCCAAGAACTGCCCGATGATATTGCGGGCCTTCTGGAGGCGTTCCGAAATGTGGCTGGCTTATCTCTCGCGCCTGAGGCCTCGGCCCTCGCGGCTGGCGCAAAGCCATCGCACAGCGATTTGGTGCCCCTGGCCGGAGTCGAACCAGCACTCCTTGCGGAACTCGATTTTGAGTTCGAGCGCGTCTACCAATTCCGCCACAGGGGCGCGGGCCGACCTTTGGGGCGGCGCGCGGCGCGGATATTAGCTTTGAAAAAGCGCCCGTCAACCCGCCGTCAAGTTTAAACAGCTTATTGTTTCGCGCGCCGATGGCTATATAGGGGCCTGAGCGGGCGACAATGGTGGAAAATGTTCAAGAAACTCTATGACTGGACGATGTCGCTCGCGGCGAGCCCTCATGCGGAGCTGGCGCTCGGCGCCATCGCCTTCGCCGAAAGCTCCTTCTTTCCGGTGCCGCCGGACGTGATTCTGGTGCCGATGTCGCTGGCCGAGCCAAAAAAGTCCTGGCGCTACGCCTTGATCTGCACCGTGGCCTCGGTCGCGGGCGGCGCGCTCGGCTACGCCATCGGCGCGCTGCTCTACGACACCGTCGGACAATGGCTGATCCATCTTTACGGCTATGAGACGAAGATGGAGGCCATGCGCGAGTTCTACGCCAAATGGGGCGCGGTCTTCATTCTGGTGAAGGGCTTCACGCCGATCCCCTTCAAGCTCGTGACGATCTTCTCGGGGCTCTTCGCCTATAATTTCCCCTTGTTCATCCTCCTTGCGATCATCACGCGCGGCGCCCGCTTCTTCGTGATCGCGGCGGCGCTGAATCATTTCGGCGATCCGATCCGCGCAAAGCTGGAAAGCCATTTCGGCCTCTTCATGGGCTCCATGGCGGCGATCGTCGTCGGCGGCTTCGTGGTCGCCGCCAAGCTGTTCTGATGTCCAGACTGTCTGAAGCGCCACGCGCCAATCTCGCCGCAGCGGCGGCGCTGCTCATTCTCGTCCTGGCGGCGGCGACAATCGCGGGCGCATGGATCATCGAGGCGATGGGCTATATTCCCTGCGAGCTCTGCCTTCTGGGGCGCAAGCCCTATTATGTCGGCATCGTGTTGGCTGCGTTGACGGCTCTGGCCGCATGGCGGGGCCGGGCGCGGCTCGCGCGCTGGGGGCTCGTCGCGCTGGCGGTGACGTTCTCGGCTGGCGCCGCCATCGCCGCCTATCATTCCGGCGTCGAGTTCCACCTCTGGCCCGGCCCGACGGAATGCGCCGGCGCGTTGACCGGCGCGCTCTCGCCCGACGACTTCATGGCGCAGCTGAAGCGCGTGAAGCCCGTGCGTTGCGACGAACCCGCGCTGCTGGTGTTGGGCCTCAGCCTCGCCGTGTGGAGCGTGCTGGCATGCGCCGCGCTGGCGGCGGTGGCGGCCTGGGGCTGGCGCCGGGCGCGCTGACCGAAAAAGCATTCTTCGGATTCCTGGGCTTGGCCTAAATAGCCCTTCGGCTCCCGCGCTTCGGGAATTCCTCCTTCTGGACTATGCTGCGCACGGGCCTCCGGGATTCGCTTTCGCGAGATTTCATGCCGTTTCGAAAAGGAAAGTGGCATGGGACTTCCGCTGTTTCTCCCGGTCGCATTGCCTCTCCTCGCCGCATTGGGAGAATGGGTTTTTTGGCCCTGGATCGCGCCAAGCGTCTGGCTGCTGTTTTATCCGGCCGTGTTTTTCACCGCGCAATTCACCGGCCTCTGGGGCGGCTTTTTCAGCAGCGTTTTGAGCGCCTGCATCGTCGCGTTGGTCTTCTTTCCCCTGCGCGGCGAAAATTTCGCCCATTCAGCGCAGCTTTGGTCGCTCGCGGCCTTCATGTTGATGGGGGCGTTGATCAGCGAGACATTCGAGCGCCTGCGCCGCGCGCAGGCCGCGGCGCTCAGCGGTTTTGATGCGGCCTTCGATCAGGCGGCGGCCGGCATGGCGCTGATTAAGCCAGACGGACGGCTGCTCCGCGTGAACGCCAAATATTGCGAAATCGTCGGCTTAGATCAGAAGGAACTGCTTCGCCGGACTGTTCAGGAAGTAATGCATCCCGACGACCTGGAGCCCGCGGCGCGCAGGAGAGATCAGCTGCTCTCCGGCGAGGCGACGACCGCGACGATGGAAAAGCGCTACATCCGCCGGAATGGGGAGGTCATATGGGCGAACACGGCGCTTTCGCTGGTGCGCACGCAAGAAGGAGCGCCCGATTATTTCATCGCCGTGGTCGAGGACAACAACGAGCGCAAGCTGGCGGAGCAGGAGGCGTGGGAAGCCCGAGCCAATCTCGAAGCCGCGCTCGCCAGCATGAGCGACGCCGTTCTGATTTGTAGCGTCGAGGGGAGTATCATCGCCGCCAACGAAGCCTTCGCCACGTTCCACAAATTTAAGAACATGGCCGAATGCCCCAAGCAGCGCTCTGAATTTCAGGCCATTCTTGAAATATGCATGGAGGATGGAACGCCGTGTCCCGCCGATGAGCTGATGGTCCCCCTGGCGCTGCGGGGCGAAAGCGGAACAGGCGCCGTTCGCCTTTTGAAGCGAAAGGACACCGGAGAAAGCTGGTTTGGAAGTTTCAATTACGGACCCATTCGCAATGAGACGGGCGATGTTGTCGGGGCCGTGCTCACGGCGAGGGACATCACCGCGAGCCGGGAGGCCGAACAGGCGCTGAGGAAGAGCGAGCAGCGGCTATACGAGGCGCAGCGCGTCGCCAAAATCGGCGACTATGAATGGGACCCCAACACAGGCATTTCCTATTGGTCGCCCTACATCTACAGCCTGTTCAGACGCGATCCCTCGCTGGGGCCGATCTCCTATCAGGAGGCGGAGAGTTTCTTTGTTGCTTCGAGCTGGTCCGGTGTGCACGCCGCTGTCGAAAAATGCGTCGCGACCGGCGAGCCCTTCGAGGTGGACGCGGAGCTGAAGCTGCGGGACGGCGCCGTCCGCTGGGTATCCATGCAGGGCGAAGCCATTCACGACAAGTCCGGAACCGCAATCAAGCTGCGCGGCACGGTGCAGGACATCTCCGTCAGAAAGACAGCGGAACGAGCGCTCAAGGAAAGCGAGGAGCTGCTGAGACTCTTCATTGAACATGTGCCGGTGGATTTGGCCATGTTCGATCGGGAGATGCGTTACCTCGCCCTCAACCAGCGTTGGAAAGCTCGTCTCGCACTCACTCGAGAGGACATCATTGGTCAATGTCACTACGACCTCTTCCCCGTTTCACGGGTACTGGAAAGACGCCCACAAGCGCGGCCTGGAAGGGGAGGTGGTTCTCGAACCCGAAGATCAATTCGAGCGACAAGACGGGTCCATTGAGTGGCTACGTTGGGAAGTGCGGCCCTGGCGCAAGAACGATGGGCTGATTGGCGGCATCGTCATATTTTCCGAGGACATCACTACCCTGAAACAAGCCCGCGACGAAATCCTGCAACTAAACGCCGAGCTTGAAATAAGGGTCGAAGAGCGCACGCGGCAGTTGGCCGAGGCGAGCAAGAAAGCGGAAGTCGCCAACGCCGCGAAGAGCGCCTTCCTCGCCAATATAAGTCATGAAATCCGCACGCCGATGAACGCGATCCTTGGCATGTCGCGCCAGTTGATGCGAGATGCGCCGACGCCGCGTCAGGCCGATCGTCTGGCCAGGATCGACGAGGCCGGCCGCCATCTGCTCATGATTATCAACGACGTTCTCGATTTATCGAAAATCGAGGCCGGACGGCTGGAGCTGGAGCAGCGCGACTTCGATGTGGCGTCGCTGTTCGATCATGTGCGTTCCCTCATCGTCGATCAGGCCAGAGCCAAGGGGCTGAAAGTCGTTCTCGATCTCGACCATACGCCGATGCGTCTTTGCGGCGATATCACCCGGCTGCGTCAGGCGCTTCTCAACTACGCGAGCAATGCGGTGAAATTCACCGAGCGCGGCGCCATCACAGTCCGCGCCCACCCGATCGCGGAGGACGACGCGAGCATCCTCGTGTGCTTTGAAGTGCAGGACACCGGCATTGGCCTTTCGCCGGATGTGGCCGCGAAACTGTTCGGGCCGTTCGAGCAGGCCGACGCCTCCACGACGCGCAAATATGGCGGCACGGGGCTTGGCCTTGCGATCAATCGACGCCTCGCGGAACTGATGGGGGGCGATGTCGGCGTGAGGAGCGAGGCAGGGAAGGGCAGCATCTTCTGGTTCACCGCGCGCCTGCGCCGCGCGGAGACCGCCGCGCCCGGCGACGCTGCGGCGAAAGTGGGTGAAGACATGCGTTTTCCTGCGGGAACGAGAGTTCTGCTGGTCGAAGACGTTGCAGTCAATCGGGAGGTCGCGCAGGAGCTTCTGGAAAGCGCCGGGCTGGCCGTGGACCTCGCCAACAATGGACGCGAGGCGGTCAGCGCCGCGTTGAGCAAGGACCATGATCTCATCCTTATGGACATTCAGATGCCCGAGATGGACGGCCTGACCGCAACGCGTCTCCTGCGGGCCTCGCCGCAATGGGCGACGAAGCCGATCATCGCGATGAGCGCCAATGTGTTCGAGGAAGATCGCCGCGCGTGTGAAGAGGCCGGAATGAACAACTTTGTCGTCAAGCCCTTGGATCCGAGAGAGCTTTTCCAGGCGCTGCGGAGCTGGCTTCCGGAAGCCGCGCCAGCGGCGGCGGGCGACGGCAGAACCCTCGCATCCGTTCCCGGTCTGGATTTCGAGAAGGGGCTCAAGGCGCTGAACGGAAACAAGGCGGCCTATCTGCGCATTCTGCGCCGCTTCCTCAATTCCCGGCTAACGGAAATGCACAGCTTGCAGGCAAGCGTGAAATTCGGCGACTTCAAGCAGGCGGGGATTCTCGCCCACGGTCTGAAGGGAGCGGCCGGCAATCTTTGCGCCGAGGCGGTCGAAGCCCGAGCCCGCGAGCTGGAGGAAGCGATAAAGCAGAGCCGAAACGCTGCGGAAATCGAAGCCATCTTCGCCGGGTTGAAGGCCGAGATGGAGCAACTGGCCGGCGCGGCGCTTACGGCCTGGCCCACCGATAAAGGCTCCGGCGCAGCAGCATAAGGCGGCTTATTCCACCGCCAGCCGCGCCCTTGCGCGCAGCTTCTCGGTCTCGCTCTTGAGCTGCCCGCAGGCGGCGAGAATGTCGCGTCCGCGCGGGGTGCGCACGGGGCTGGCGTAGCCGGCGTTGAAGACGATGTCCGAGAAACGCTCGATCGTCTCCCAGTCCGAGCATTCGTAAGGCGCGCCGGGCCAGGGATTGAAAGGGATGAGATTGATCTTGGCCGGGACGCCCTTCAGCAGCCGCACCAGCTCACGCGCTTCCTTCGCGGAGTCGTTGACGCCCTTGAGCATCACATATTCGAAGGTGATGCGCCGCGCGTTCGAAGCGCCGGGATAGTCGCGGCAGGCCTGCAAGAGCTCCTTGAGCGGGTATTTCTTGTTCAGCGGCACCAGCTCGTCGCGCAATTCATCGCGCACGGCGTGGAGCGAGATCGCCAGCATCGGCCCACATTCGGCGCCAGCCGCCCAATCTGCGGCACGACGCCGGAGGTCGAGACGGTGATGCGGCGCTTCGACACCGAGAGCCCGTCGCCGTCGGCCATGATGTCGATGGCGGCCTCGACATTTTCGAGATTATAGAGCGGCTCGCCCATGCCCATGAAGACGATGTTCGACACCGCGCGCACGCCTTCGCCGCTGGGCACCAGCCCGTCCGTCGGGCGCTCCAGCCCCGGAAAATCACCCAGCCTGCGCCGCGCGACCATGAGCTGGCCGACGATCTCTTGCGCGGTGAGATTGCGCACGAGCTTTTGCGTGCCGGTGTGGCAGAAGCTGCAGTTGAGCGTGCAGCCGACCTGCGAGGAGACGCAGAGCGTGCCCCGGTCGCTCTCGGGGATATAGACGCACTCGACCTCCGCCGGCCTGTCGGTCACGCTCGTCTGCGCGAGCCGCAAAAGCCATTTGCGCGTGCCGTCGGTCGAGACCTGCTCCTCGACGATCTGCGGCAGCTCCAGCGAAAAGGCGGTGTCCAGCCGCTCGCGCATGGGCTTGGAGATATTGAGCATCGAAGCGAAGTCGCTCGCCCCGCGAAAATAGATCCAGTGCCACAGCTGCGCGGCGCGCATGCGCAATTCCCGCTCCGGCAATTCCAGCGCGCGCAGGGCCTCGATCAGCTCGGCGCGGGTTAGCCCGGCGAGCGAAGGCTTTGCGGCGAGAACAGGCGCGGGCGCGGCTTGAACAAGCGTGGGCGCGGCCTGCGCGGGGGAAGGGGACATGGCGACCTCGGGTTTGAGGGCGGGAGTATAGCATGGGGCGGGGCGGGGTTCACGCCACCGTCATCTGCCTATTTTTGCCTGCTTATGCGCAATTCGACTATGATCTGCAAACTTTCAGCGGACCCCACCCCCCATGCGCGCGGCGCTGCCCAAAATCCTTATCGCCACCTTTGGCTCGCTCGGCGACCTGCATCCCTTCATCGCGCTGGGGCAGGCCCTGCAGCGCGAGGGGTTTGCGATTGTCGTCGCCACCTCTTCCGAGCATCGCGAGCCGGTGGAGAGCGCGGGGCTCGGCTTCACGGCGATCAAGCCGAGCGCGCAGGAGGTGACGGAGCGGCTCGGCACGGACTTTGGCGGGCTGGCGCGGCGCATGAGCGAGAACGACGGCTTTCTGTTCAAGGACGTGATCTTTCCGCATTTGCGCGAGGCCTTTGACCAGTTTCTCGCGGCGAGCGAGGACGCCGTGGCGATCGTCGCGCATAGCATCGCCTTCGCGGCTCAAGCGGCGGCGGAAAAGCGCGGGCTGCCGCTGGTGGTCGTCACTTTGTCGCCGGTGCTGCTCTATTCGGCCCATGACCCGCCTTTCGCCTCCGGCCTTCCCTTTGTCCCCGGCCCGCGCGGGCGCTTGGCGCTGGCCTATAACCGGGCGCTGCTCGGCCTGCTTGGGCGCTTCGCTCAATTTTGGGCTGCGCCGTTGACGGGCTTCCGCCGTGATCTCGGCCTGCCGGCGCGCGGACCTTTCGCGCTGTTTCACGGACCCGCGCCCGGCGTCGCTACGGTCGCGCTGCATTCGCCGACGCTGCTCCATGCCGAGCCTCATCAAGGGCCACATGTGCTCGTCGCGGGCCATAGCTTCCACGACAGCAATGCGCCGATGGAAGAGAGCGAGGCGGAGGCGCTGGAGGAGTTTCTATCGCTGGGTCCGGCCCCGGTCGTCTTCACGCTCGGCAGCTTTGTCGCGCATGGCCATGAGGAGCATTACCGTGCCTGCATGGAGGCCTGCGCGGCGCTTGGCCTGCGCGCGGTGCTGCTCGCCCATGCGGAGGATGTCGCCAGACTGCGCGCGGCCGCGCCCGCCGAGCTGCATGTGGCGCCCTATGTGCCGCATTCGCTGCTGTTTCCGCGCGCGCTGGTCGTCGCGCATCACGGCGGCATAGGCACCAGCGGGCAGGCGCTGCGCGCGGGCAAGCCGCAGCTCGTGACGCCGTTCCTTGGCGACCAGCAGGACAACGCCGCGCGTCTCAGAAGATTGGGCGTTGCGCGCACGCTCGCCGGACGGGCGATCAATCCGCTGCGCCTAGCGCGCGAGCTGCGCGCGCTGCTGGAGACGCCGGATTACGCCCTGCGCGCGCGCGAGCTTGGCGCTGTCGTCTCGCAGGAGGACGGCGCGAGCGCCGCCGCGCAAAGGATCGCCGAGCTTTTGCGCGTCAGTTGATGCTCACTCTTCGCCGCGCCCGGCCTTCAGCGCATCCGCCAGCCGCATTTGCGCCGAGCCGGGCTTGAGCGGCTTCTGCTGGCTTTCATGCGGCGCCCAGCCTGAGAGCCACACGATCTCGAAACTGGCGCGCATGCGCCCGTCGGGATCGGAATAGTTCTCGGCGTAGATTTGCGCCGCGCGCAGGAACACGGCGCGGCGCAGGGGGCGTCGCGAGCGTTGCGCCAGCGCATTGGCGGCGCCCATGGCGCGCAGCTCGTCGCAGAGCGCGAACATTGAATCATAGCGCAGCGTGAACACGTCTGCGTCCGTCACCGGCAAAGCGAAGCCCGCGCGCTGCAATAGGCCGCCAAGGTCGCGCACGTCGACGAAGGGCGAGACGCGCGGACTGGCGCCGCCGAGGATTTCCGACTCCGCCTGCGCCAGCGCGCCGCGCAGCTCGATCAGGCTGGCGCCTCCAACCATGCAGGCGAGAAAGAGTCCGTCAGGCGCAAGACAGCGCCGCACTTGCGCGAAAACGCCGGGCAGATCATTGGCCCACTGCAGCGCCATGCCGGACACGACGAGATCGAAGGATTCAGGCGCGAAGGGCAGGGCCTCTTCATCCACGACGACGCGCGCGCCCGTTTCATTGCTGGCGAAGAACGGCGCCGCGCGCAACGGCGCCGCGCGGCCGCTGGCGGCTATGGCCCTGGCGAAGTCGGGCGTGGGCGTGGCGAGATCGAGCGTGCGCGGAAACTCCCTGCGGATCGTCAGCAGGCGATCCTGGAGATCCTCGGCCGCGCGGAGCATCAGAAAATCAGGCGCGCCGCGCCTGATCGCGCGTTCAAGCCGCGCGCGCGCAAGCGCGCGGTCGAAGATGAGGGGCGGGGACTGAACCATCCTTGCTAATGAACCCTAACGCGCACGCAAGGCAAGCAGCACGAAAGGACGCTGCTCGCGCCCGGCTGCTGCATAACCGTAAGTTTAAGAATTTCTTAGGGTTACCCACTAACCGAAAGCCCAATAAGCTTTAGACAAAATTGCGGCGAAAGCTAGAATGAATCTTGTCGCGTTGCATATGGCCTATTGGGGCCAAGCGTAAGGGTGAGCCCATGGGCCAGTTTGAGTTCAAGCGCGCGTTCGGCGTGCGCATATTGAGTGGTTTCGCAGCTGTCGCGGCTCTTTTCCTTGGTTTCGCGGCGCTGCCGCAAGAGGCCGCCGCGCGAAACATGGTCTCCTTCTCTCCTACGGTGCAGCCGGGCACGATCGTGATCAGCGCGCGCCAGCGCAAGCTGTTCCTTGTCGTTGGGCAGGGCGTGGCGATCAGCTATCCCGTCGCCGTGCCGAAATCCGGCAAGGAATGGTCAGGCTACGCTGCCGTCAACGGCAAGTATGTGAATCCGGACTGGGTGCCGCCGGCCGTCGTCAAGCAGGATCATCCCGAGTTGCCGAATTTCATCAAGGGCGGCTCGCCGCGTAATCCGATGGGCGTTCGCGCCCTGACGCTCGACCGGAATCAGGTCGCGATTCATGGCACGACTTCCAGGATGCGCGCCTCGATCGGCACCGCAGCCTCATATGGCTGCATTCGCATGCTGAACGAGGATGTCGCCGATCTCTATGATCGCGTGAGCGTCGGCTCGCCGGTGATCATGCAGCCCTGACGTTATTCACGAACGCGTGACCAAAGAAGGACGCGGCCGCAAAGCCGCGTCCTTTTCCGTTTTAAATTCTCGCGCGCGAGTCGCGTTCCGAAAGAATTAAGAAATGATTGCCGAGAGGGCCGCGTTCGCGCGGATATTATTGGTTATCCAAAGTTTTTAGGGAAAACCGGACACGCAATCTGTGGAAGGACGCCGCGCGACTCTGGACCCCGATGCGCGAATCTTACACTGTCGCCACAAATCGATGGGGGACGCGAAGCGATTTCCGCTTGTTCGGAAAATGTCTCGGATTCAATCGGATCGAAGTATAGTCTTGGAGTGATGATTCGATCCGGGCAGCTGTTCGTCTCCCGCAGCTCAGCGCCGCAACGCCGCGTCAGTACACCGCCGCTTATCGGGGCGCTCAATGAAGGTTAGCTCATGCTGATCGCATCGGAAAAAGAAACGGATCGCGCGGAACATCCCGTCAACGTGGTCGAGCAACTCGCCGCCACAAACGACTGGTCCTTCGATCGCGACGACGAAGACGAAATCTCGATCTCCGTAGCGGGGGCCTGGACGGATTATCACGTCGCCTTCACTTGGCTCGCGGACCTCGAAACGCTGCATGTGAGCTGCGCCTTCGATCTCAAGGCGCCAGATCGCCGGCGCGCTGAAGTCGCCAACCTCATCGCGTCGATCAACGAGCAGCTCTGGGTTGGACATTTCGACCTCTGGCCGAAGGAAGGCGTCGTGATGCATCGTCACGGGCTGTTGCTCGTGGGCGGCGCACAACCTTCCGGCCCTCAATGCGCAGCGCTGCTCAACAACGCGCTCGCGACTTGCGAGCGCTATTATCAGGCGTTTCAATTCGTGCTCTGGGCCGGAAAGAACGCGAAGGACGCGCTCGAAGCCGCTACTTTCGAGACGAAGGGCGAGGCGTGAGCGCCCCGGAGTCCGCAGGCCTAGCCGCGGCCTCTGTCGCCTTCATCGGCGCCGGCAAAATGGGCTCGGCCTTGCTTGCCGGGCTCTTGCGCGGCGAAAGGCCGGGCCGGGTCCTTGTCGTCGAGCCCAATGCGTCGGCTGAAGCGCAGGCGCTTTGCAAGGAGGGCGGAATTCCAGCTTTGCGCCAATGTTCCGAGCGACGCCGCGCCTGTCGACGCGCTCGTTCTGGCGATCAAGCCGCAAATGCTGGAGGACGCCGCTCCCGCACTGAAGCCGCTGATCGGACCCGATACTCTCGTCGTCTCCATTCTCGCGGGCAAGCGCGTCGCCGACCTTGCGGCGCGGCTGCCCGCGCGCGCCTTCGTGCGCTCAATGCCCAATACGCCCGCCGCCATCGGACGCGGCGTGACAGGCGCCTTCGCCAACGCGCCGACCAGCGAAGCGCGCCGCGCACTCGCTCAGGCATTGCTCGGCGCGGCGGGCGCAGTGGAATGGGTCGAGCGCGAGGAGTTGATCGACGCGGTGACGGCGGTGTCGGGCTCCGGTCCCGCCTATGTGTTTTATCTCGCCGAATGCCTCGCCGCCGCTGGCGTCGCGGCGGGCCTGCCGAAAGATCTCTCGATGCGGCTCGCCCGCGCGACCGTCTCCGGGGCGGGCGAACTGATGCATCGCTCTCCAGAGACGGAGCCCGGAAAGCTGCGCGAAAACGTCACCTCGCCCGGCGGCACCACGGCGGCGGCGCTGGGCGTGCTGATGGCGGAAGATGGTCTGAAACCCCTGCTGGAGCGCGCGGTTGCAGCGGCGCAAAGGCGCGCCGAGGAACTTTCCGGCTGACGGAAATGCTCCACAACTGGCCGGAAAGACTTGGCCGAAAGGCCCGACAGGCCTATGTAACCGGGGAATTGGAGCAAAGCGGCGCTCCGGCTTTCTGTTTCGGGAGATTTGAAATGACGACCGGCGAAGGAATCCATTCCGGCGAGGCGTCCAAGCGTGCATCGGCGAAACCGGCGGGAGCGTCACGTGACGCGATTGTCGATGCGTTGCTGGGTCTGGCCGCGCGTCGCGGCCTGGGCGACGTCACGATCACGGACATAGCCCGCGAGGCTGGCGTGTCCTTGGCCGATTTCCGCGACGCCTTCCCCTCGAAGGGCGCCGTTCTCGGCGCGTTTTTGCGCCGGATCGACCGCAAGGTTCTAGACAATCTTTCCCACGCCTACGACGACGAGCCCTCGCGCGAGCGGCTTTATCATGTGCTTTCGCAACGGCTTGACGCACTTGCCCCTTATCGGGGCGCGGTGCTCAGCATCGCGGACTGGTCCGCGAAAGACCCGCTCGCCTCGACCGCGCTCAACCGGGAAATCGTCAACTCGATGCGCTTCATGCTGGAAGCGGCCGACATTGACAGCGACGGTCCCGTCGGCGCGCTCAAACTGCAGGGACTGGCGTATGCTTGGAAGCGCGTGCTGGACGCCTGGCGCGAGGACAGGGAGGGCGAACATTCCCACGCGCTCTCGGCGCTCGACCGGGAGCTCAGCCGGGGCGAGAAATTCGTCGACAGGGCCGAAGACCTCGTGCGCGTGACGGAGCCTTTCTTGTCATTCGCGCAGCGGCTTTTCGAAGGGGTGCGCGGCCGCTCAGGCCGATCGCATCAGGGCCATGAGGCCGATGACGAGCATCCGCACGCCAGCGCGTGACCCAAAGGCGCGGCGCGTCACCGCGCCACGCTTCGCTTCACGGCTTGAAGGCCGGATGGCGCACGAGATCGCCGACCACAAGACTTATGTCGCGTGCGACGCCGGCGTTGAATTCGATCACGGCATAGGCCGGGGGCCCCGATGAAATGATGGCCTCGGACATCGGAACCGCATCCTGAGCCACCGCCGTAACGTGGCCGTCCTTGGCGACAAACACCATGTCCAGCGGGATATAGGTGTTTTTCATCCACATGCTCACCGGCTGCTCGACATGGAAGTCGAACAGCATCCCCTGATCGCGCGGCATTGAGCGGCGGTTCATAAGGCCGTGCTCGCGGTCCTTCATTGTGCGGGCGACTTCGACCTGGAACTTATGCGCACCGGTCGCGGTGACGATTTCAAGCGGCTCCAGCGCGGCGGCTTTCGCCTCCGGCGCAAAAAGCGCCGCCGCAAAAAGCGCGAGCGAGGCTGAAAGGAAGCTTCTGCAAGGAGAGGTTGTGCTGGTCATGCCCGCCGACTGACGTTGTCATGGATCACGGAGTTCAACCTGTTCCCCGACCGGGAGGTTCCTGAATGGCGAGACAGCCTGCGATATGTCGCTAAGTCAGCCGGCGCCTACGCGAGACGGACGCCGGCCCGAAGGCGCGACGCCCCGAATTGCGCGGTTCAGTGAGAGGTCGGTCCCTTGGCCTCCAGCGGACGGACTTCCGCCGCCATCAAGCCCTTAGGCCCGTCGCCATAGCGCACGAGAACGCTGTCGCCCGGCTTCAATTCGGCGAGACCAAAGCGCCGGACCGTCTCCATATGCAGGAAAATATCCTCGGTGCCTTCGCCGCGCGTAAGAAAACCAAATCCCTTGACGCGGTTGAACCATTTCACGATGGCGATTTCATAGCCGCCGGTGGGGGTCACCTGATTGTGCGTGCGTCCCGCCGATGATTGCGAAGGATGAACTGCCGTGGACTCGTCCATTGAGATGACGCGAAACACCTGCATGCCCTTGGAGCGATGATGCGCCTCGCAAACCACCCTCGCGCCTTCCTGCGCGGTCTGGAAGCCGGAACGCCGGAGCGTCGTCACATGCAGCAGAACGTCGCCCGAGCCATCGTCGGGAATAATGAAGCCATATCCCTTGGCGACATCGAACCATTTGATCGAACCGCCTACTTCAACAAGATCAATCCCGGCTTCTTCGCTTTCAGCGCCGACGGTCGCTGAACCAACCTCTTCCTGAAAATCAGATTTAACTCCCAACTGACCAACCCCCCTGTTGATCCAGAGCAAGACGCAAACGGCGGAAGGCCTCGATCAAATCATTGGCCCGCCGATGAATCACTACGGTAAACATACCATTGACGGCGGCTACTCCAACCGAGATTTTTAACCATGCGCGCTTTGTTGTGGACAGCGGCGAGATGTTTTTTGCAACTAGTGACTTGGCGCGCCGCCGCCCTCTCGACCCGCGCGCGTCAATGCGATAAACGCTTCAAAGAGAGGCGCGGCGCGCTTTCTCGCTGGTGTTTCGCCCTTCAAGACAAGCACTGTCCGAGAAATCAAAAGCCTTGGTCCGCGGGATGGCCAAGGTCGCGCTATGCCCGTCGCTTTCGAGTTGGACAAAGAGCATGTTGGAGCCCTCAATGACCGTTCCCACGAACGCAGACTCGCCGTTCGATCTCGCCGGGCTCGCAACCGCGCGCGAAAGCGAACGCTATTCGCTGCACTCCCAGCATCTCAACGAGATGTGGGTGCGCGTCCTCAAGACGATCGGCTATGACGTCGGCTTCAACAGAGGCGTTGGCCCCTATCTCTTCGATCGCGCGGGCGACAAATATCTCGATCTCCTGAGCGGGTGGGGCGTTTTCGCTCTTGGCCGGAACCACCCCAAGGTGCGCGACGCGCTGATCAGCGTTCTGGACGGAGAATTGCCAAATCTCGTTCAGCTCGACGTATCCGTGCTGGCGGGCGTCCTCGCCGAGCGGTTGCTCAAGCGCACGCCCTGGCTCGACAAGGTTTTCTTCGCCAATTCGGGAGCGGAGTCCATCGAAGCGGCGATCAAATTCGCCCGCGCCGCGACCGGACGCGACGCCATCGTGCATTGTTCGCATTCCTTCCACGGCCTCACCTATGGCGCGCTGTCGATGAACGGCGACGCCATTTTCAAGCAGGGCTTTGGACCGCTGGTTCCCGAAGCGCGGGAGATTCCCTTCGACGATCTGCCCGCGCTGGAAGAGGCCCTGCGCGGCCGCGACGTCGCGGCTTTCTTCGTCGAGCCAATTCAGGGCAAGGGCGTCAATATTCCCGGCGACGACTATCTTCAGGGCGTCGCGGACCTTTGCCGCAAATATGGAACCCTGTTCGTCGCGGACGAAATCCAGACCGGCGTCGGCCGCACCGGCGCCTTTCTGGCGATCGACCATTATGGCGTCGAACCCGACATGGTTGTGCTGGCGAAGGCGCTCTCGGGCGGACATATTCCCGTCGGCGCCGTTCTGACCCGCAAATGGGTGTTCGACAAAATCTTCGACCGCATGGACCGCGCCGTCGTGCATGGCTCGACATTCTCAAAGAACGACATGGCCATGGCGGCCGGCATCGCGACGCTTGAAGTTCTCGAACAGGAAAAGGTGATCGAGAACGCCGCGGCAAAGGGCGAAAGGCTGCTCGCCTCGTTCAGAAAGATGGCGGAACGCTATGAACTCGTTTCCGACGTTCGCGGAAAGGGGCTCATGATCGGCGTCGAATTCGGACCGCCGAAGTCGCTGATGCTGAAGGCTACCTGGAATTTGCTGGAGGCCGCCAATTCCGGACTGTTCGGCCAGTTGATCTGCATCCCGCTGTTCAAGGATCACAAGGTGCTGACGCAAGTCGCCGGGCATGGCAATCCGACGATCAAGCTCCTGCCGGCGCTGACTCTGAGCGACGCCGATTGCGACTGGATTGAATCGTCCTTCAACGCGGTCATCGCCGACGCGCACAAGGCGCCCTCGGCGGTTTTGTCGCTTGGGAAGTCCCTCGCCGAACATGCGATAAAGGCGCGCATGGGCCGCTGAGAGGCCCCCGCCGCATTAACCAACTCCTTATCCGTCGACGGGCGGGAGGCGCCGCTTCGCTTCCCCGGATCGCAAATTGCCACGTGTCGTCGAGACGCCGTTCAGGCGTCCCGAAAATACGCGATTCCTGCCGCTTGCGCCGGGATTCGCCCCGATACGACACGAAAGGGCAAGAAAATGCGTTTCAATTCGAAACTACGGATCGCCTGCCTGGCCAGCGCGGCATTGGTTGCGGCGCTTGCCGCTGACGAGGCGCTCGCGGGCGGCCATGGCGGCGGCGGCGGACATTTTGGCGGCGGCGGTTTTCACGGCGGCGCCGGGTTCTCCGGCGGACAGCACATCGGCCCGAGCGGCGTCGGCGGCCATTGGGCCGGCGGCAGCAACTTCGGCCCCGGCCTCGGCCAGCATTGGGTTGGCGGCGGCTACGGCGGTCGCGGCGGATATGGCGGATACGGCGGATACGGCGGCCATGGTTACGGCGCCGGCTACGCGCACGGCGCCTATGCGGGATATGGCTATGGGCGGCGCGGCTACGGCGGATATGGCGGCGGTGGATATTGGGGCGGCTATTACGGCGGCGGCGGCACCTATTACGGCGACGCCGGAGCCTATGGATATGGCGATACGGGCGCCTATGCCGAACCCGGCTATTACGACAATTACGCCGCTGGTCAGCCCGCGGCCTATTCGGCTGCGACCGCCTATGGCGCGAGCTACTACCAGAACCCGACCTGGGGACAGAGCTATACGCAGACCTATCAGGTGCCGACCACGGTCTATCAGCCGGTCGTCCGCACCGGATATCAGCCGGTCGTGACCTATCGGCCCTATCAGCACATCCAGTATCTGCCGACGACGCATTACCGCACGGTGCATCGGCATTGCCACTGCACCACCTACTAAAAAACTCTTTGAGCGACTTGCGCCCCGGCCCTAGCGGCCGGGGCTTTTTTTTTGCGCATGTTTCCAAGCTTAAATTAGACGTAAGCGTTGGAGCATAGTTTTCCCGTCTCGATGAACAATCGGCGAGGCGGAATGAAGTTCCTCAAACGAACGGCTTTGCTCTTTGTCGTCGTCCTGCTGCTGATCGTCTGGTCGATCGCCGAAAACATTTGGGTCGGCTCAAAGCTGCGCGAAGACGCAAACACGATGGCGCGGTTCGAAAAAGTCGTCGCGAGCGCACGGCCATTGATCCAGGCGCTCGAAAGCTACCAGCGCGATCACGATTTCTATCCCGTGGAGCTGACCGCCCTCAACGGCGAATATTTGCATTTGCTCAGTTTGTCGCAGACGGTCTGGTGGGATTTTTTATATTCCGCCGAGCCGCGGGACTATGTTTTCAAATCGCCGGAATGCGAAGCGAAGCAGGCCCAGTTTCATGGCTGGCTAATGAAGCCAGCCGACGAACTGGCCAAGGCAAAGGCGAAATTTGTCATGGATTGCGTCACCGGCTACCGGGAAATTTCATTGCAGTCCGGCGACTTTCCGCGCGATCCACGGGGCGTCGAGCCGGACGTCGACCGCTGGGCCTATTTCACGTCGCGTTCGGGAAGCTGGGCGCTGGGCTGGTGTTACTACAATTCGAACATGAATAGGGAAGGCGTCAATCACGGGCAGATGGTGGAGAGCAACGGCAAGTGCCGGCGTCTCTGACGCGCCTTAAAAAGCACAAGCGGCGCGGCGAGCCTTTTCTGGCTCGCCGCGCCTAGTTTGCGCTGCGTATTTATCCGGTCACTGCGTCAGGCGCGCCAGCTGCACGGCCTCGAAGAAGAGATTCTGGATGCCCGCCGCGATGTCGGCTGGCGTGCTTGCGTAGGTATAGAAGCCCGGTGAAGCGCAGGCCTGCATCGCGGGCGAGAGATTGGGCTGGGCGGCTTGCGCCTTGAAGTCCTGGCTGTTCGCGAAAGGCTGCGGCGGGATGAGAGGCGGGTAGGGGATTTGCATGACCGCCACCGTGACCCCGCGAGCCTTCAGACTGGTGCAAAGCGTCGGATCCATCGCGCGGATTGAGACGGTCTGGCCGGGCGGCGTGGGCCAAGACGTGACCCCCGGCCATGCCCCGGTCGCCGTGACGAAGGACTGGCTGTCCTCCATGCCGTCGGAAATGAAGAACACGAAGGGCTGCGGCTTCAGCGCGCTGGAGCCGTCGCCGACCGTCACGATCTTCGCGCTGATGTCATTGAAGATGTTGTCGATATGCGTGCCGCCCGAGCCCATCGGGAAGACGTCCGCGGGGGCGCTGGAGGTCTTTTTGTAATTGGGATTGAGCGAGGATGCGAACAGGCTGTCGTCGCCCGAGTCGAGCAGCTTGCCGAAGTCGGTCGTGCCCGTCGCCGGATTGTAGTTGATCGCGCTGGCGACCGACGCCGCGTCGCCCGTGAGATCCGACGTGAGGTCCACGAATGTGTTGGCGTGCTCGATGAAGGGATAGACGCCGACGCGATATTGATTGGGAAGGGTCTGGGTCGTCTGCGCTTGGCTCATGAGCGCCGCGACGCCGGCGCCAACCGCGTCGACGCGCAACTGAATGTTGTTCGCGCGCGCTGCGGTATAGCCGCCAGCCCAGGAGAAATGGCAGGCGAACTTGCAACCGCCGGGGTAGACGCCGGCATCGTCGGGATTGACGGCGGCGAGGGCGAGTTCGCCGGCGGGAGTCGAAGGCAGGCCCATGGAGCCCGACACGTCAAGCAGCAGATAGAAGTCGAGATATTTGGGCATGGTCAGCGAGGCGGCCGAGGTTCCCTGCAGCGCCATGCTCTTGATGCCGGCGATCTTGCCGAAGTTCGTCGGCACGGAAGCGGAGTAGGTGGCGGTCGCGGATATGGTGCGTCCGACGATCGTCACCGAGACCTCGGGAGCATCCGTTAGATTGGCCCCGTTGCGGGCGGCCTGCACCAGAAACGACTTGCCGCCCTGCGCCACGCCGTCGGCGATGGCCTGAACGCTGGCGTTGGGATTGGTCGCCGAAAGATTGATCATCGTCGTTTCGGCTGCCTTGATCGCGGCGAGCGCTGCCGTGTCGGCGGCGGAGTTAAGGCGCGTCTTGACGCTCTGCTGTACGGCATAGTCAGCGGCGAGCCCGGTGGCGAGCATCAGCGGAATGATCGTCAGGCCCATGATGGTCGCGACGGAGCCTCTCTCGTCGGCGAAAAGGGACTTGCGGGATTTGGGAGAATAATCGGGGCGCATGATCAAAATCCTGGGCAAGTGGTGACAAGGGCGTCGCCGCCGGCGACCGAATATTTCAGATAGGCGTCGCCGGGCGTGTAGCGCGGCTGCATGAAGGCCGAACGCTTGATGGTGAGCGGCGGCATGAAGCTCGCGGCGAACAGCGGCGTGTAGTTGAAGGCGATGTCCACCGCGATCACGGGAACGGGGCCGAAGGCGTCGATCGCGAGCGTTGTCGGCGAAGGACTTTGCGTGTCCGGCACCGGGGTCAGCAGCTTGTTGCAGGGACGCGAGACCGCGTTGGCCGCGCTGCTCCACGCGACCTGGGCGTTATAGACGCAGTTGCTGTTGCAGGCCGCGTTGACCTTGCTGAAGACGATGCTGCTCATCGCCACCGAGATGTCATTGCCCCAAGGAACGCCCTTGCGCGCGCTGTCGGAGAGCACGGCGGGGAACAGCACCATCGTGGAAGTCCTTGGCGAAGGTCACGTCGACCGGCGTGATCACTCCGTTTTGGGACTGCGTGAGCATCTCGGCGATGGAATTCGCCGTGGCTTCGAGCTTGCGGGTCATCGTTATGTAGCGGTTGAGCTCGAAGAAGCCGAGCAACGCCACCAGCAGGACCGGCATGGCCATCGAGAATTCGACCGCTGCGAGACCGCTTTTTGCAGTGCGGAATTTTCTGAGCGAGTTGAACATTTTCAGCACCCCGCGGAAGTAGATTTCATCGTGAAGGGTTCATTCTTGAAAGTGGCCGTCGACTGCAGCAGCCGCGAAGCGCGGCCGTTGTAATTCATGGACTCTGGAAGCAGGTACCCCGCAGCGATCAGCGGCATGGGATGAACCACGTCGACGACGACGTAGCTGGCGCCCTGGCCGATGCAGTAGTTGTTCTTCGTATTGTCCAGGGCGGGGGTGACGAGGCCCGTGCCGGAGGCGTTCACGAATTGCGAATAGGGCGACGGGCTGGCGTTGCTCGTCGGCTCGGCGAAGACCTCGACGTCCACGTAGACGTCATTGCAGCTCATCGTGACCGGCAGTCTTGGGCAGAGCACCTGATCGCGGAACTGCTGCGCCGTGAGCGGCTGGCCGTTGGCCTGTGTGGTGTTTTGCACGACGCCAGTCATGATGAGCCGCGCCGTGGATTGCACGGCGGCGTCCATCCGCGTCTGGTTGAAATTTCCCAGACTGATTTCGATGACGCCGATGATCATGAAGAGCAGCGGACCGGCGACCATCGCGAATTCAACGATCGTCGCGCCGCTCTTGTCCTCGGCGAAACGGCGGATGGCTCCAGTCGCCGCGTCGGACGCCAAAACGCGTCGGGATTGATTTGTTAATTTTGCTTTCATCGTCAGCCTCGAGAAATGCGCCGGAAATGTTTCGAAATGGCGCGTCTTGAGGCGTGAGGATGTTCACCTTTCCTTAATAAATCCTTCCCGGAAAATTATAAACCGCTGGCGATTCGCGAATAAATTCGACGCATCGTTGGTTACGGTTAAATTAACCAGCCGGCGCGGCGCGTCCTTCTTGACGCCTGAATTCGGCGCGCGGACGCAGAAGCCGCGCAAATTCAATGCTTTTCGTCGCGGCCTGATAACGGGCTCGGGGAGTTCGCGATTTCGCTCGCCGCCAAAAGCGTTGAGAGCGTCGCGAGGCTTTTAGATAAATCGCGCTGAAAACGCGCCGGCTGTTCCCGCAATACACAGCCTCGCCGATCCGCCATGACGCAGCGACGAAAAACTTCCGCGCGGGCGCGTTTCGAAAATTATGGTTTAGGCAGTACTTCCGCGGCGTAGTCGCCGATCAGCTGGCGGGAAATCGCGCCGGGCGTGAATTTATAGGGGCCGGCTTCCGCGACCGGCGTGACTTCCGCGCCGGTTCCGCAGATGAAGCACTCGTCCATCCGCGCGAGTTCGTCGGGCATGATGCGCCGTTCGATCACTTCTAGCCCACGCCGTTTGGCGAGGTCGATCACGGTGCGGCGCGTGATGCCGTCGAGGAAGCAATCGGCGATCGGCGTGTGCAGCGCGCCGTCCTTCGTGAAGAAGACATTGGCTCCGGTGCATTCGGCGACGCGGCCTTGCCAGTCGAACATCAGTGCGTCGGCGTAGCCGCGACGCTCGGCCCGATGCTTGGAGATGGTGCAGATCATGTAGAGCCCGGCGGCCTTCGCCATCGAGGGCGCCGTTTGCGGATCTGGGCGGCGATATTCGGCGATGTCGAGGCGGATGCCCTTCATCTTCGTTTCGACGTCGAACATGCTCGGCCAGTCCCAGACCGCGATCGCGACGTTGATGGTCGAGTTCTGCGCCGCCACGGCCATCATCTCGCTGCCGCGCCAGGCGACGGGACGGACGTAGCAGTTCTGGAAGCCATTGGCCCTGACCGTCGCATCCTTGGCGGCGTCGATCTCCTCGACGCTGTAAGGAATCTCGAAATCGAGAATTTGCGCGGAGCGGCGGAAACGCTCGGAATGTTCTCGCGACTTGAAGATCGTCCCGCCATAGGCGCGTTCGCCTTCGAAGACGCTGGAGCCGTAATGCAGGCCATGCGATAGCACATGGAGCTTCGCTTCCCGCCAAGGAACGAGCGCGCCATTATACCAGATATGGCCATCGCGCTGATCGAAGGGCGGCATCGACATCTTGGGTCTCCGGGGGAAGCTCGGGCGGCGTTTCGCAAACCGCCAGGATGAGCCAATGCACTAGCTATCGTCCTGAAATATGTCAATATAGCTGACGTAAATTTGGGGGGTGGCGCGGTTCGCGCCGAGCGCCGTCGCGGCGCCATTTTCCGGGAGAACAATCCTGTCCGCGCGAGTGAAAGCAAGAGCCCCCTCCGACGCGGCCTTGGCGATGGATTCCGCCGAGGCGAAGCAGCGGTCGCAGGCGGTCCCGCCGGAAAGCGACGAAGTGTTCGAGATGATGGAATTGTTTTTCTTCGCCTATCGGGATTTCGTCAAGGACGCCGACCGGCTGCTCGAAAACTACAAGTTCGGCCGGGCGCATCATCGCGTGCTGCATTTCGTCAACCGCCGACCGGGCCTCGCCATCGCCGCTTTGCTGGACATTCTCAAAATCACCAAGCAGAGCCTCAATCGCGTGCTCAAGCCATTGCTCGACGGCGGTTTCGTGGAGGCGCGCGAGGGCGCAAACGACCGGCGCCAGCGGCTGCTTTATCCCAGCGCCAAGGGGGCCGCGCTGGCGCATGATCTGGCGCGTCTGCAATCGGCGCGGTTCCTGCGCGTCCTCGACGGGCTGGACGCAAAGGCCCGGCGCTCGGCGACCGAATTCCTGCTGGCGATGATCGACGAAGAAGACCGCGCCGGCGTCCGGGCGCATCTTGAGCATGCCGGGAACGGCTCCGGAAAAGCGGCGCGGCGCATCGAGAACAAGCGGCGCCTGGAGTTCGAGCCATGACGGCGCAAGCCTCCCACGACGCTCCGCATATTCTGGTGGTGGACGACGACAGGCGGATTCGGGCGCTGCTATCGCAATTCCTGGTCGGCGAAGGCTATCTCGTCAGCGCGGTCGCCAACGCGGGCGAGGCGATGGCCCGGCTGCGGGTGCTGATCTTCGACCTCATCGTCCTCGACGTGATGATGCCGGGCGAAAACGGGTTAGAGTTCGCGGCGCGGCTGCGCGCCTGCGAGGCGCCGCTCTGCTCGGCCCCGATTCTGATGCTCACCGCCCTGTCGGAGACTAGCAACCGAGTCGAGGGACTGGAGGCGGGCGTCGACGATTATCTCGGCAAGCCCTTCGAGCCGCGCGAACTCGCCCTGCGCATCGCCAGCATATTGCGGCGGACGCGGGAGGGATGGGGCGCGCCCAGGGCCGCCCGGGAAACGCGCTTTGGCGATTTCAGCTTCGAATCCGAAAAAGGCGTTCTGCGGCAGGGCGAACGACTGATACATTTGACAACGCGGGAGCGGGACTTGCTGCGCATCCTGGCCGAAGGCGGCGTAATCTCGCGGCGCACGCTGGCGACGCGAGGGGGAACAAGCAGCGAATCCGAAGCCAGCGAGCGCAGCGTCGATGTGGAAATCGCCCGGCTGCGGCGGAAAATTGACGGCGCGGCGCATTGCCTTCAGACAGTGCGCGGACAAGGTTATCGTCTGATCGCCGATACGGCGAAATCGGGCGCAACGGAACACAGGGCATTGCGATGAGCATGGCGCTTCTGGACATATTCACCGCGCTGCGAAAGATGTGGCGCGGCTTCGCGGGCTGGTTGCATGAGCGCATGCCCAAGGGGCTCTACGCCCGCGCGCTGCTGATCGTGATATTGCCGATCGTGCTGCTGCAGTCGGCCGTCGCCTATGTCTACATGGAGCGGCACTGGGAGGCGATCACCGACCGGCTTTCCGCCTCCGTGGCGCGCGACGTCGCCGCAATCGCCGACATTTATTCGCGCTTCCCGGAAGACAAGAACCACGACATTCTCTCGCGCATCGCAGTGCTCGATCTCAACATGCAGGTCGTGGTGCTGGGCAAGCAGCCCCTGCCGGAGGCGATTCCGAGGCCGTTTTTCTCGCTGCTCGATCATACGCTCACCCGCGAATTGAAACTCCGGTTGAAACATCCGTTCTGGATCGACACCACCGGACGCGGCAATTACGTCGAAATCCGGGTGGCGCTCGACGATGCGACCTTGCAGATCCTGACGACGCGAACGCAGGCCTACGCCTCCAACTCCCATATTTTCTTCATCTGGACCACGGTTGCGTCAGTGATCATCATCGCGATCGCCACCTCCTTCCTGCGCAATCAGATCCGGCCGATCCTGCGGCTCGCGAAAGCGGCGGAGGAGTTCGGAAAGGGCCGCGAGGTGGCCTTCCGGCCGCGCGGCGCGCGCGAGGTGCGCCAGGCCGGCGCGGCTTTCGTGGAAATGAAGCGCCGGGTCGAGCGCGCGATAGAGCAGCGCACGACGATGCTCAACGGCGTCAGCCACGATCTGCGCACCATCATCACCCGCTTCAAGCTGTCGCTGGCCCTGATGGGGCAGAGCAATGAGGTGACGGAGATGCGCAAGGACGTCGACGAGATGGAGCACATGGTCGAGGCCTATCTCGCCTTCGCGCGCGGCGACGGCGGGGAGGCCTCGGCGCCGACCGACGTCAGCGCGATTCTCAAGGATCTCCAGGCGGACACACAAAAGCTGGGCATCGACGCCCGCCTGGACATAAGCGGCGATCCGACGATCGTCGCGCGCCCCGCCGCGATCCGACGCCTCTTCGCCAATCTCGTCAGCAATGCGCAGCGCTACGGGAAGCGCATTGATTGCTCGATAGCCAATGACGGCACGATGATGAGCGTGAACGTCGACGACGACGGCCCCGGAATCCCCGTCGACCGGCTTGAGGACGCCTTCCGTCCCTTCTACCGACTGGATGAATCGCGCAATCAGGATCACGGCAATTCGGGCCTTGGCCTCGCCATCGCGCGCGACATCGCCCGCACGCATGGCGGGGAGCTCACCCTGTCCCGAAGCCCGCTCGGGGGCCTGCGCGCTAGCGTGACCCTGCCGGTGTGAGTGACTGGCCTACTCCCGGTGGCAGGCCATGCAGGCGTATCCCGTCTGGAACATGATGCGCCTGTAGTCGGCGGGCGCGGGCTTCGCCTCGTTGAAGGCGGCGACGTTTCGCTCGGCGTCGCTTATGCGGCGCTCCAGCGCCTCGCGATATTTCCATTGCCCGTAGCTCGCCGAGAGCTTGGCGTTTTCATAAATTCTCCGCGCCAGCCGCCAGTCGCCGGACTTCACGAGCATGTCGCCCATGTTCAGGAAAAAGCCCTCGAAATTATGCGGCGCGATCCAGGAGTTCCAGCAGACGCGGGCTTTGCCCTCATGGGTTTCCAGCCGCATGTATTTTGAATAGTCGCCCGTGGTACGATCGACCTTTTCCCCGGCGCAGACATCGAGATTTTCCCATTGCCAGTCGAGCGCCTGCCGGAACCTTTCCGACGAGGCGGGTTGCTGGCTCATCACATAGCCGCCCGTGAAGAGATTGAACTCCGGCCATGCGTCGATGGCCTTGAGCATTCTGAAATATCCCCGGCGTGTGTCCGCCTCGCTCCGGTGGATTTCGCCTTCGGCCATTTCCGCGCTGGCCAGAAAGCCCGATAGCCGGGCGTCGGTTTCGTCGAGCGCGGCGGCCTCGCTGAAATATTTGCGCGCGAGTGTGGCGTCATCCGTTATTGTGCTTCCTAAGTCCGCGATTCTATTACGCTCTGCAATTCGCCAGATATGCAGCCAGCCAATGTGGGCGGCGGTTTTGGGGTCGGAGGGATTGGCGAGATAGGCGGCTGCCTCGGTTTCTAGCACTGGTTGAATGTTTTGGTAGTTCCCGCTGTGTAGCGTCGCCCAGAACATCTCATCGGCCTTCAAGGCGGCGCTGGAACGCTCGATGGACGCTTGTTTTCTCGGCGCCGAGACCTCCGCGACGAAACCGCAGCCAGAAAGGGTTGAGGCCAGAATAATGATTGGGAGAAGAAATATTCGCCGCATCGCCTTCGCCGCCCCGGAGACAAGGCGCAGTCATTGCTCTCGCTTGCCCCGACTGATATGTGACCACTGGATACATTCTTCATTACGAGCAGATGTGTCCAATGTCAACATTAGCGAGGGCCACGGAGTCGGCGTGTGAAAACCCAGGAAGCGACGCCCGCGAAGCGGCCTTATCATCATGGCGATCTCGAAAACGCGCTGCTCGACGCGGCCGTGCGCCAGATCGCCGAGGTTGGCGTGCGCGGGATGAGCCTGCGCGAGGTCGCGCGGATGGTTGGGGTCAGCCACGCGGCTGTCTACCGGCATTTCCCGAGTAAGGAGAGCCTCATCGCCAAGGTGGCCGAGGACGGGTTTCGTAAATTGAGCGCCGCCATGGCCTCGGCGGGCGGGCAGGGCGGCGACAACCCGATGGACCGGTTCAAGGCGGTGGGTCTCGCCTATATTGATTTCGCGCTCGCCCATCCGCAGCATCTGCAGCTCATGTTCGGCGGCGTCATCAAGTCGCCCGAGGATTTTCCCGAACTGCAACAGGCGGGGCGCGAGGCGAAGTCGGGCCTCGCGGTATTTGTGCGGGGGCTGGCGGCTTCGGGATATTGCTCGCCCGAGGAGGCGAACATTGTCGCGCTCTCGGCCTGGAGCCAGGTGCATGGGCTGGCGACGCTGATAATTTCCGGGCAGGTGCGCGGGGAGGGCGATCCTTCAGGCCTCGACTACCGGGCGCTGGCCGAAAAGACCATCAGCGTGCACTGGCGCGGCTTCGGCGCCGGATCGTCTGGAAAAGAAGAGGTTCGATAAGTATCGCGCCGCCGCTTTCCCTTGTGAGCGGCGCGCGAGCGTGATAGCCAAGGCGCGATCGGAATGGGCGGTCGGCGCGCCGCGCCGTCGCCGGACGGGGTATAGCGCAGCCCGGTAGCGCGGAAGTTTTGGGTACTTCAGGTCGCAGGTTCAAATCCTGCTGCCCCGACCATTTCTTAAAAAACTCCCGGCCAATCCAGCGGCCGGGGTGGAGCTAAAAACGACTGTCAATCGAGGCCGCCATGACCGCACGCATCTTCCGCCCTTCCGTTAGCGCCACCCAGTCAGCTCCGGGCGCGGGAAAGTCCTGGACGCTTCGCTATGAATTCAAAATCCGCCCGCGCGATTGATCCGCTGATGGGCTGGACGTCCTCCTCGGACATGAAGGCGCAGATCAAGCTCACCTTCGACACCAAGGAAGAGGCGATCGCCTACGCCGAACGCAACGGCATTCCTTACCGCGTCGAGGAGCCCAAGCCCTCCACAGCGAAACGCCGCATCGCCTCCTATTCGGATAATTTCAAGACAAGCCGCATCGGACTCTGGACGCACTAGTTTTCCTGAAGCCAATGAACTCCGTAGCTCAGCCGGATAGAGCAACTGCCTTCTAAGCAGTAGGTCGCAGGTTCAAATCCTGCCGGGGTCGCCAGCTAATCTTGTCTTTCTCTTCCGATGGCCGGGCGGTGGAGATAGGGCTTCTTCGCGAAGCGCCCATGCTCCCTCGCGCCAGATCAGTCCCCGGTCTCATATTCGCCCGAGAGCGAGACCGTGCATTGCATACGCAGATTGCTCACATTGCTGGGCGGTATGAAGTCGATCAGCGCCTGCGGCCGAGTTCCGGCTCTTGCATAAATCGTCACGGGCGCGCCAGCGGAGGCGACGCTCGGCGGAAGGTCGGAAGTATTGGCGCGGGGATTGGCGGCGCCGGACGTCTGGCCGAGGCTCATCTGGTTGGTGATCGGTATTTGAAACGACACCTCGGAAACGCCGGTTGGCGGAACCGTCAAAATCTGAAACTCCTGCAGCGCGAAACCCGCCGTTCCTCCGCCCCAGGCCGTCGGCGTGCCGACGCATTGAGCCGAGACGTATTTGATCACGAGGTTGGCGGACAAAGCCGGAAAGATGCACTGGAACCGGCTCGGCGACGCGGCGGCGCAGTTTACGATCATGCCCGCTTCGGGCCGAGAAAAGGCTAACGCCGACGGCGCCGGGAAGGCGAGAGCCGCGACGACGCATAATGCCGCCCCCGCGGCTCGGCTTTGTCTAAGAATTCATTTGCGCTCCCCATTGTAATTGCGCCCCACAGCCCCTGGAACTCCTGCGCTAGGGGCAATAATGCTGGTTTCTGGCGTACATATGGGCATGCGCCCGGATTTTGAGAAGTGCGTCAATCGGTCCTGGAGCCGGGCGAAAGGCGGACCAGCATCACCGCTGCCGCCATGCAAAGGCTTGTGTTAGCGGGGCATTGGCATCAAACTTCGGGCCGGAACTGTTGGCCTGCGGAAACGCTTGCGCTGGACGCGAAGCGAAGCGATCGATACGTTAGTAATGGCGTTAGTAATGGCTATTTTGGCTTATTTCGTTATTAACTTCGTGATTAACAACATTAGTAACGGCATTATTCGCAACGACAATGGACGCTCCGATGGCGATGACCAACAGCGAAAGGCAGGCCAAATGGCGCGCCAGATTGAAGGCCAAGGCGGCGGTCGGCGGCGCGAGCATCGAACAGCTTTTTCGCGAGCGGATCCAGACGGTGCTGCTGCGCGAGGCCGACCTCGCCAACAGTCTCGACGATGATGAGCGCGAAGTCTGGCTCGAAGCCGCATCCGCGCTTCTCGCCAAGAAGGACGACGAGTTGCGCGCGGTGCTAAACGATCTCATTCACGTCTGGCACAGGGATGAATGCGTCGACATCGCCAATGTGCGGCGCAAGGAGGCGATGCAGGCGGCGAGGCGCAAGAACGCTGGCCGCCGTTATTGAACTCCTCTCCCGGCGGCCCTGGCGCCGCCCTCGTCAACCATGGGTTTTGAGCCCATACTGCGCGCGAATTCGTTTCGCTTTCACGGCTCCGTAGCTCAGCTGGATAGAGCAACTGCCTTCGAAGCAGAAGGTCGCAGGTTCGAATCCTGCCGGGGTCGCCAGCAATCGCGTCGGGCCGCGTGCATCGCCAGTGCGCGCGCCGTGCTTCTGGGCGTATCGGCTCCGGGACTAAATCCTGCGGAACGGGATTGGCCTCAGCTTGAGGGAGACAGTGCGCGCTTTCCCGCAAAAACTAATAAAGGCTCACACTTACGGGCGATCCTGTGGAACGGAGCTTTACAGGCTTCGCTCAAACGGTTACTCGGACGCCCGGACGTTTCATGACAGTTTTATGACAGGGTCGCCCCCGGAGGATCGCGCATGCTGGGATGGTTTCAGGCGCTCATGCCGAAGGAAGAGCGCTTCTTCGATCTCTTCGAGCGCCATGCGGAAACGCTTGTGTCGGGCGCCCGCGAGCTGAGGGCCCTGCTCGAAGGCGGCAACGGCGTCACCGCCCATGCGTTTGAAATCAAGCGCTTCGAGAATCAGGCGGACGACATAACCCGCGACGTGCTGCTGGCGATCCGCCGGACCTTCATCACGCCCTTCGACCGCAGCGACATCCGCGATCTCATCACCGCGATGGACGACGCCATAGACCAGATGCACCAGACCGCGAAGGCGACCCGGCTCTACGAGACGCATGAGTTCGAGCCGCCGATGCGGCGCATGGGCGACATCATCGTGCAGGCGGCGGAGCTGACGCGGGACGCCGTGCCGCTGCTGCGGGCGATGGGGCCGAACGCCACGAAGCTCAACGCCTTCAGCGAGGTGATCTCCAAGATCGAGGACGAGGCCGACGCCCTCCACGATCAGGGGCTGAAGGATCTGTTCAACGCGCATCGCCACAGCGATCCGATGGCCTATATCGTCGGCGCGGAGCTCTATGGCCATCTAGAGAAGGTGGTCGACGGGTTTGAGGACGTCGCCAATCGCGTCAGCGGCATCGTCATCGAACATCTCTAGGCGGGGAAACAGCGGTGCATGACGTTTCCTTCGCGCTTGTCGGCCTTGTTCTGGTTGCCCTGGCCTTTGACTTCCTCAATGGCCTTCATGACGCCGCCAACTCCATAGCCACGATCGTCTCGACCCGCGTGCTGCGGCCGCAATATGCCGTGTTCTGGGCCGCCTTCTTCAACTTCATCGCCTTCATGTTTTTTGGCCTGCATGTAGCCCGCACCGTGGGCTCCGGCATCGTGCTGCCGGAGATCATCGACGACTATGTGATCTTCGGCGCGCTCATGGGCGCCATCGCCTGGAATCTTTTGACCTGGGCGCTGGGCATTCCCTCTTCCAGCTCGCATGCGCTTATCGGCGGCCTGATCGGCGCCGGCGCCGCCAAGGCGGGGAGCGGGGCGATTGTCTGGAGCGGGCTGCTCAAGACAGGCTCGGCCATCGTGCTCTCTCCGGCGCTGGGCTTTCTGCTGGCGCTGTTTCTCGTGCTGATCGTGTCCTGGCTCTGCGTGCGAGAGACTCCGACGGCGGTGGACGCGACCTTCCGCTGGCTGCAGTTTTTCTCGGCCTCGCTTTATTCGCTCGGCCATGGCGGCAATGACGCGCAAAAGACCATGGGCATCATCGCCGTGCTTCTTTACGCGCACGCCGGGGGCGCCGGCGAATTCGACGTGCCGTTCTGGGTGGTGATCTCCTGCCAGACGGCGATGGGGCTCGGCACGCTGCTGGGCGGCTGGCGCATCGTCCACACCATGGGCTCGAAGATCACGCGGCTGACCCCGATGCAGGGCTTTTGCGCCGAGACCGGCGGGGCGATTACGCTGTTCCTCGCCACCGGGCTCGGCGTCCCGGTTTCGACCACCCATACGATCACCGGCGCCATCGTCGGCGTCGGCGCGGCGCGGCGCGTGTCGGCGGTGCGCTGGAACATCGCCCGCAACATCGTCGTCGCATGGGTTATAACCATGCCAATGGCGGCGTTGATCGCCGCGCTCTTTTACGCCCTTGCGAGGTATTTCCTGTGAAATACCCGAAGGTCCAGAAAAAGACGGCGATAGGCGGCGACGAGCCGCGCCAGCAATTCGCGGCGCTGCCCTGGCGCATAGGCGCGGGGGTCGAGGTTCTGCTGGCCTCCTCGCGCGACACGCGGCGCTGGGTGATTCCCAAGGGCTGGCCGATGAAGGGCCGCAAGCCGCATGCGACGGCGGCGCTGGAGGCGCTGCAGGAAGCCGGGCTGATCGGCAAGATCGAAAAGACGAAGATCGGCTCGTTTCACTACCACAAGCGGCTCAAGAACGGCGCGGCGATATTGTGCCGGGTGGACGTGTTCCCGCTGCATGTGCTGCGCCAGCGCAAGCGCTGGCCGGAGAAAGGCCAGCGCGTGACGCAGTGGTTCACCTTCACCGACGCCGCCGAGGAAGTGGGCGAGCCCGAACTCAAGAAGCTGATCCTGGATTTTGGCAGGGGCAAGCTGCTGCCGGGGTGAGGGAGGGGGCCTCTGCCGCCGCAGCGACGGTTCGCGCGTTATTAACGGAGCGCGCGCCTAGCCCTCGCGCATCCTTTCGAACGCCGCCGCTATGTCCGCCTGCAAATCCGCGACGTCCTCCAGCCCCACCGAAAAACGCAGCGCTGGTCCCTCCTGTGTCCATCGCGTCGCGGTGCGGGAGCGCGTGCAGTCGAAGGGCATGACGAGGCTTTCATAGCCGCCCCAGGAATAGCCGATCCCGAACAGCTCCAGCGCGTCGATGAAGGCCGCGACGGCGTCGTTAGGCACGGGCTTCAGGATCACGGAGAAGAGTCCCGCAGCGCCAAGAAAGTCGCGCTTCCACAGCGCGTGGTCGGGATGCGAGGGCAGGGCGGGATAGAGCACGCGAGAGACCTCGGGACGCTGCTCCAGCCATTGCGCCAGCGCGAGCCCGGCGCGCTCCTGCTCACGCATGCGAAGCTCCATCGTGCGCAATCCGCGCAACGCGAGATAGGCGTCGTCGCCGCCGGGACACATGGCGAAGGCGTCATAGGTCGTGCGCAGCCTGCGCGCCCATTGCTTGTTTGCGGAAACGAGCCCCATCATCATATCGGCGTGGCCGGAAAGATATTTGGTGCCGGCTTCGACATTGATGTCGACGCCGTGCTCATGCGCGGGAAAGAACAGCGGCGTCGCCCAGGTGTTGTCGAGAATGACGCAGACGCCCTTCGCGCCAGACGCCTGCGCGATGGCCGGTATGTCCTGAATCTCCATCGTGAGCGAGCCGGGCGATTCCGTTAGTAACGCGCTCGTGTTGGGCCGGAACAGCGCCGCGACATCGGCGCCAAGGCGCGGGTCGTAATATTGCGTCTCGACGCCGAAGCGCTTTAGCACGCCGTCGCAGAACATGCGCGTTGGCTGATAGGCTGAGTCGGACACGAGCAGATGATCGCCGGCCTTCGTCGCGGTCATCAGCGCGAGGCAGATCGCCGAAAGGCCGGAGGTGGTGAGCACGCTCAGCTCGGCCCCTGCGATTTCGCTCCAGGCCTCTTCCAGCGCCCGCGTGGTCGGCGTGCCTTTGGTGGCGTAGGTGTAGGGCTGGTCGTGCTTGGCGAAAGATTCGGCGCTCTCGAACAGCACGGTCGATCCGCGATAGACCGGCGTATTCACAAAACCAAACTGCTCCATAGGCTTGCGCCCCGCGTGCACAATGCGGGTGCGGCTACTCTTTTTCCGCCTTGTTTCCTTCGTAGTCTTGGTCATTGCTCCTCCGGGGCGCGCTCCACGCAACACTAACCCACAGCAAGGGCGAAGCCGAGTTCAACATGACGTCAGCTTGCATTTTCCGCCGGCTCGCGATTTTCGCGACCTGCGTCGCCCCACTTTCAGCCGCCATGGCGCAGAACGAGACGCGGCTTTCCACCCTGCAGCAGGTTCAGAAACGCGGCGCGGTTTCCTGCGCCGTCGCCGCGCCGTCGCCGGGCTTCGCGCAGCAGAACGAAGCGGGCGCATGGTCGGGCTTCGACATTGATTTCTGCAAGGCGCTGGCGGCGGCGATCTTCGACGATCCAGGCAAGATCCGCATTGTCGCTCCGGCGCCCAAGGAAAGGCTGGGCGCGCTGCAATCGGGCGCCGTCGACGTGCTGCTGCCGACCGCGCCCTGGACGCAGGCGCGCGACGCGGGCCAGCAGATGCTCCATGCGACGATCCGCTTCTTTGGCGGGCAAGGCCTGCTCACCCGCCGCAGATCTGACTTGCACGCAGCAAGCGACATCGACGACATTTCGGTCTGCGTCCAGCAGGGCACTTCGCAGGAGCTTGATCTCGCCGATTATTTCCACGCGCGAAAACAGAGCTACCGGCCGCAGCTTTTACCCTCGCTGGATGAAGCCTCGAAGGCCTATGACGCCGGAAAATGCGACGCGCTTACCGCCGATGTCGCCGCGCTGCATGTCGCGCGGTCGCGAATGGCGCGGGCCGACGACCACATGGTTCTGGCCGACATGATCGCCAAGGCGCCCATCGGGCCGATCGTGCGCCAGGGCGACGATCAATGGTTCAACATCATTCGCTGGGCGCATTTCGCGATGGTCGACGCCGAGGAGCTCAATGTCTCGATGGCGGGCGCCGACGAGGCGCTGCAATCCGAAAACACGGACGTGCGGCGACTGCTGGGCGTCGAGGGGGATTTCGGCGAGGGGCTGGGGCTTTCCGGCGACTGGGCTTACCGCGTGATAAAACACGTCGGCAATTACGGCGACGTCTTCGAGCGCGATCTGGGGCAGGGCTCGCCGCTGGCCATGGAGCGAAGGCAGAACGCGCTCTGGTCGAAGGGCGGGCTGATGTACGCGCCGCCGGCGAGGTGAGGGGGCTCAGCAAAAGATAGTTCCAGAAGTGAAGCGCGTTTTTACCCCTTTGATTTTTCGTGACAGTTTCGGCGGCCCCGTGCAACCTGTTACGCAAACAGGAGGCCGCATGCCACGCCAAACAAGGGCGCCGACGCCGACGCCAAAGCGCATGGCGAATTATCGCCAGAGGATGCGCGCGGCCGGTTTGCGGCCGGTGCAAATCTGGGTTCCCGGCAGCCGCTCGCCAGATTTCGCCGAACTTCCATCGGTCGTGATTTGCCCATTGACCCCCACGCTTCGCGATGACGCGGATCAATTCCGGCTTGAAGTCGATCCCTCGGAGCAAAACGGCCTCCGCGAGGCGTCGCAAATCGCCATCGACAAGATCACGGTCATCCCCGCCAAAAAAATCGGAGGCGTGATCGGCGCGTCCGACGACGCCTTGCTCTTGCGCGTCAATCGGGTACCGGCGTTGTTTTTGGGCGTCGTATGATGTTGGGCTGCGCGCTTGCGTAGGCCGGAGCGTTGGGGCGCAGGTGAAGCAGCTGCGGGCGGCTTGGCTTTTTCGCGTGATCAAATACGTCGGCAATTGCGCCTACGTCTTCGAACGCAATCTGGAGCGGGGCTCGCCGCCGACGATGGAGCGAAGGCAGTAATAATCTGATGCTTGTTAACCTCCACATGTTATCCCGACGATTGTTTCCATTGCGCCGTTGACCCCAAGGAGAGCGGCGCACGCCGATACTTGTAATCCAGGGAAGAATACGAAGATGGGATGGTTCGACAGTTTTCACGCTTGGCAATGGGCGGTAGTTTTTTTGAGCGCCCTCGCTGTACTCGCCCTGGCAATCAAACATCAAAGATCTGGAGATCGCGAGGCGGCTATCAACACGGTCAACCAATCGAAAGTCGTGAGCGATGCTCTGGCGTCGGCCGACCAAGTGTCGAAAGCGCTTTCGCAGTCGGGCTATAAAGCAGATTTTTCTCTGGAAAGTCTCAAGGAAATAGACAGATTCTTTGACGAGCAGGCGTCGAATGGACAGCCGACGCCGGGCGGATTGCTGTCACAGCAATTGGGTGCGCGTCTATTTGCCATTGGCGGATATATTGGCGAAGTAATTCGCCGCCAGAATGGAGGGGAGTGGCAGGGTGACGACAATGCCCCTGATGCCGAGATAAATATTGCCGTTCGCCTTAAGACCGGAGTAATTTTATGGCCTGTCCAGCGCGCTATCAAACGCTTCAAGAACGGGGCGGAGGACGGCATTTGGATATATGGTGTTGCTGCGCCAGCGCCGGAAACGAGGCATTGACCGCTTCCAGCGCATAGGCGACCGGCCCATTTGGACTGCCCCACACCTAAAAGGGCCAATGACGCGCGAAGGAGCCTCTTCATCGAAGGCGCGTCTTGATCAGCCCACCAAGCCCGCTTCAAATTCTTCAACATCTGACGGGACAGCCCTCACCGCCCGCCTACAACAGGGACAGCTGACATGAGAAAGCTTTTGTTGGCTGCAATCTGCGGCGCCGGGATGCTCGCCGCTTCGGCCCACGCCACAACCCTGCCTCCATGGATTCTCAAGTCGCAAGATCAATTGACTCGCGCCGAATGCCAGGCGGCCAGGCGACATGACAGCAACTATTTCTGGTCGCGCGGCGCCTGCCACATGAAGTTCATTCGCTACGCGGCTGGGGTCGCGCTTCGGGACACACCGGCTCAGGAGGCGCCTGACGCCATCCTGAAACAGGGCGCGCTGTTCAACATAACCCAGTATCGCCCAAAGGAAGGGCTCTACTGCGGCCATGGCAGCTATTGCTATCCATCGAAAGACATAAAGCTTCTGGGCTCGGTCCTTACCGGTCCCTATAACGCCGATCAGAAGATGGGCGACGAGACCGATGCATGGCAGGGCGTCGGCGCGTCTTGCGAGTTGATCCTCGCGGACAAGGCCAACATCATCAAAGCCGGGGCTCAAACGCTCCTCAAGGATTGCCACTAAAGTCTTGAGTTTTAGCCGCTACCCCTGCCTTACCCGCGCCCACCAGGCCTCCAGCGCCTCGCGCGTGGGCTCCACGAATTCGGAAAGATGCCCCGCGAAAGCGCGCCACTCATCAAGGAAATCCGGCGACACCGAGGCGATGACTGGCGCCTTCGCCACCATGGCGCAGCGGAAGGCGTCGCTCAAGTCCGCCGCGCGAGGCCTCCTGCTTGGCGAATTTGCTCAGCACGATCAGATCGACGCCGCGCGCAGCCGCGCGCTCCACCGCGCCGCAGGCGAGGGCGAGTTCGCCAGCGTCGAGGTTGCAGGCGACGGAGCCGGGTCCAAGATCCTGCGAGATGGGATAGAGTTCGCCGTTCTCCAGATCGCGCAGCACGATGCGCTTGCGGCCCGTGGCCTCGTCCGGCACGCGTGTCTGCACCACTCCCGCGACGACAAGGCCCCGGGCGCGCAGATCCAGCGCGAAGGACTCCATCAGCGCCTGCACCGCCTCGCTCGAGTCAGCGCGCAAGGCGGCGATTCTGGGCCGTTGCGAAGTTTGCAGCGTCGGCGTCATGTGACGGCTTTCCTAAATGGCCGGCGCGGGCGTATCATCGCCGCGCCGCTCGGCGCCACTTGCATTCTTCCGGGCGCAGCCCGATTTGCTATAGCGGTTTAACCCGACGGCGTGAACACTGTGGACGACAAAGACAAAAACGCGGCTCTGACGCGGACCGGGCAAAGCGCGGCCGTGGACGCCTTTCTTAAGGAAGTCGGCGGACTGGCGCCCGTGAACGCCTCCGGGCGCGGCCGGCTCGTCTTCGCCCTCGACGCCACCATGAGCCGCCAGCCGACCTGGGATCTCGCGCAGTCCATTCAGGGTGAAATGTTCGCCGCCACGGCGGCGCAGGGCGGGCTGGATGTGCAGCTTGTCTATTTTCGGGGCCTTACCGAATGCCGCGCCTCCAGCTTCGTTTCCGGCGGGCAGGGGCTGGGCGCGCTGATGTCGAAGATCGGCTGTCAGGCTGGCAAGACCCAGATCGGCAAGGCGCTGCGCCATGTGCGCGATGAAACCCGCGCGCGGCCTGTCGGCGCGCTGATATTCATCGGCGACGCGATGGAGGAGAGTATCGACGATCTCGCCGCCGTCGCTGGCGAGCTCGGATTGCTGGGCGTAAAAGCCTTCATGTTTCAGGAGGGGAGCAACCCAGCGGTTGAAGCAGCCTTTCGCGAGATCGCGCGCCTTACCGGCGGCGCCTACGCCGCCTTCGACGTCAGCGCGCCGAGGCGTCTCGCGGAACTTCTGAAGGCGGCGGCGGCTTATGCCGCTGGGGGGCGCCTCGCGCTCGAAAAAAGAGCGGAGCAGGGTGAGGCAGGCGCGCGGCTGCTGCTGTCGCAAATCTAGTGCGGGCGCGGCGGCGCGGGAGAGACGCAAAAACTCCGCGAGCAGACTGGCGCCGGTTTCGCAACATCGCAAAAGCGCCGCAGGCTGAATGAGGAAGATCGTTGATGCCTATCCTCGTCGGATTTCTGGTGGTCGTTCTGACCATCTACGTGCTGCAAGGTTTCACGCGCGCGCCACCGGCGGTTCTCGCGCGCGCAATCAAGAGCTTTGGCGGCTTCGTGGCCCTCGCTGTCGGGGCGCTGTTCTTCCTGCGCGGCGCGCTCGGATTTGGGCTGGCGCTCTGGGGCGTCGGGCTTTGGCTGCTCGGGATCGGGGGCTTTTCCCTCGGCGGCTTCCGGTCGGCGGGACGCGGAGGCGCGGGCGTCTCAAGGGTGCGCTCGGCGATGATCGAAATGGAGCTCGACCGTGCGACAGGCGCCATTCGCGGCGTCATTCTGGCTGGGCCGGACGAAGGCAAGCAGCTCGACGCGCTGACGCGGCCGCAGCTCATGGCCCTGCACGGGCTATGTCTCAGCGACGATCCCGAGGGCGCGCGGCTGCTAGAGGCGTATCTCGACCGCCGGTTTGCCGGATGGCGTGGCGCAGGAGAGGGTCAGCAGGACACGGGGGGCGGCGGGGCTTCTCGGCTCCGGAAGCCAGACGCGCCGGCGCTATTCGATTTCCGAGGACGAGGCCTATGAGATACTTGGCCTCAAGAAAGGCGCGCCTGCGGACGAGATAACGCGGGCGCACCGAGACCTGATGAAGAAACTGCATCCAGACCACGGCGGCACGACCGACCTCGCCGCTCGCGTCAATGAAGCCAAGGACGTCCTGATGCGACGCCACCACGGCTGAATGTCTGGCGGAGGAAACTCCTCCTGCGCGGGACGCCCAGCCACCCGCTCGCGCGGACCTTTCCGATGGGCAGCGAAGCGAATGACATGGCCGCGCGCCCCTAGTTCTTGGTTGCGAAGCAAGAGAAGCCGGAGCGCTTGAGCGTCTTGCAGGCCGAACTCGGCGGATTGCTCCTCAAGTCCGGCGAAGCGCGCGCGATATAGCGTCTCGTGTCCCTTCTGAACCTTTTCCGTGAAGCCCTTGGCGCTGGCCGGCAGCGCGTGGCCCTGCGTGCGGGCGCGATTGAGCAATTCACTGGCCTTGGTCGCATCGTCAGTGGCGCCGAGCTGGATCATCCAGCCCGTATGCGACGGCCGGCCCGCGTCCCATTTGGCGATCTGCGTATGATCCGGATCAGAGCGCTTGATCGAGGAAGGCGTCGTGGCCGCGACCGCCGCGCGATGCAGGGCCTTGTCCTGCGCATGGGACGTGGAGCCGTCGACGGCGGCGTGTTGCTGCTCGCTTCCGCGCGCCTTGCGCTCGGGCTTCGCTTCGGCGCGCTTCTGCACGCCCGAGACGAAAGCGGGGCGGGCCTTGTCCTCGGCCCGTGCAGCGGGAATGGCGGCCGGAGGGGTCGGGACAGCCGCAGGGGGAATGGGCGCGGCGGACATGGCGATCTTCTGCGCGCGCTGTGAACGCGGGGCCGGCGCCTTCTTCTTCTTCTTCTTCCGCGTAAGCGCTGGCCTTTTCGATGACGGGCTCGGGCTGCGGCGCGGGCTGAACCTCGGCGACGGCGACGCGCTCGGCGGGCGCCTCCTCCGTGATGGCCTTGGCGGTGCGCGTGGACGAGCCTTCGTCGATGTGATCCTCGATCAGATTGGCCATGAGACGGTCGCGCGCGCCGGCGGTCCTGCCGCCCAGAACGACGGCGACGATGTGGTGGCCGTCGCGGCGCACCGAGGTGAGCAGGTTGAAGCCGGACGCCGCCGTATAGCCGGTCTTGATGCCGTCCATGCCCTCGACGCGGCCCAGCAGATGATTGTGATTGCGGTGCAGGGCGCCATTGTAGGCGAAGGAATGGGTGGAGAAGTAGCGATAATAGCGCGGAAAGCGATCCTGGATCGCGCGGCCCAGCACCGCGAGATCATGCGCCGTGGTGATCTGCTGGCTGTTGGGCAGGCCCGAGGCGTTGGCGAAATGCGTTCCGTGCATGCCGAGCGCGCGAGCCTTGCTGGTCATCATCTCCGCGAAGCTCGCTTCGTCGCCGCCGATGTTCTCGGCGATGGCGACGGCGACGTCATTGGCGGATTTGGTCACGACTGCCTTGATGGCGTCCTCGACCTCGATCGTGTCGCCCGGCGGCAGGCCCAGCTTCGACGGCGCCTGGGACGCAGCGTGCGAGGAGATCATCAAGGGCGAGTCGAGGCGAAGGCGACCCTTCTCCAGTTGCTCGAACAGCAGATAGAGAGTCATCACCTTGGTGACGGATGCCGGATGCCGAGGCTGGTTTTCGTTCAGCGCGTAGATCGTGCGGCCGCTGTTGCCGTCGACGACGATCGCGGCGACGCCCGAAGGCGTGACCATCTCCCCGCCGTCGCTCTCGGAGCTGGAGTAGGAAGCGTAATGATGCCTGCCGTGGCGCCGCAAATGGGCGTGACGCCCGCCGTGGCGGTGGTGGGCGTGATAGGTCACCGCGTGTCTGTGATGCGAGTGGTGATGATAATGCCGTCTCGCCTCCGCCGGAATTGCGAAGGCCAGGACCGCAAGGACGCCGGCGATAAGCGCAAGCCAGCCGGATTTCCAACGCCGAACACGCACGCTTGAACCGAAATAATTCATGACACTCGTCCGTAAGCTTCGAACACACCCGCTTCGACGACGCTCACTCAAAGGATGAGCGTCACCCAAACATCACAGTCGTAAACGTTAAGGGAACTCGGTTACCCGGCGGTTAAGCGCCTGAGGATAATTTTCGTGTCATTTTGCAACGCAACATCCGGCTTGACAGATTATTGTGCATTGCGGTATAAGTTTCGGCGTAAACAGTGCGTGCCTCGCCTCCGCCCCTAGGTCGGCGTATTTCCTGCGGCGCGCCACAAATTAAGGACGTAACCAATGGTCGCCACTTTTGAAAGCGTGCAGCAGTTCGGCAAGGATCAGATCGAGGCGTTCACCGCTGCTTCTGACGCCATCGCCAAGGGCTGGCAGGGCATCGCCACTGAGACGACTGACTATTCGAAGAAGTCTTTCGAGAAGACTCGCGAACTGGCCGAGAAGCTCGTCGGCGTCAAGAAGCTCGACGAGGCAATAGCGCTCCAGACGGAGTTCGCTAAGTCCGCCTATGAGGAATTCGTCGCCGAATCGACCAAGCTCGGCGAGCTTTATACCGCGCTTGCGAAGGAAGCCATGAAGCCGGTCGAGAAGGTGACCAAGGCTTTCACGCCTTCCGCCTGAACGGCCTAAAAGCCCCGACACAGCCCGATTGGCCCGGTCCGAACGTTCGCGTTCCGCCGGGCTTTTCCTTTTGGCGCGCTCATTCGCCACGGGCTCGACAGGCGCCCGCCGCCGCCCTATAAGTCTTGCAATCCCTCAAAAGACAAATAGTCCGCCGGAACCCGTGCATTCCGCCTCCGCAGGCACGGCGCGCATGCCAGATGGAGAGTCGCAAAGTGTCGGATTTTCCCAGCCCGCCCGCATCCGGGGATGCGCTTGAGCAGCAATATTACCTCCACGACGGCACCGGGGTCATCGGTCCGATAACGGGCCACAAGCTGAAGGAAATGGTCGAGTGCGGCGCGGTGGCCCGCACTTCCAGCGTCAATGTCGTCGGCGCTCCGAACTGGATTCCGATCAGCGAGTCAGCCTTCGCCGGATTCTTCCGGCCCGGCGCCGATGGCGCCCCCGCGCCGGTCGCTCCCTTCCCGGGAAGAGCCGCGCCATCCGACGCCAGATATGCGACCTTCTGGATACGGGCAGGCGCCTATATCATCGACTACGCGCTCACCATTCTGGCCGTGGGCGTCGCGGGCGCGATCTTCGCCATCGCCTCGGTGTCGGTCTTCGGCGCGGGACCGACCGAGGCCTTTCTCGACGAAAAATCCATCGCGGTGAACGTCATCGGCACTGTCATCGCCCTGGCTTATTACGCCTATTTCTCTGCCGGCCCGTGGCAGGCTACGCCTGGCAAGCGGATTTGCGGCATCTACATGATCCGCACCAACGGCAAGCGCGTCGACGCGCCCTTCGCCGTGCTGCGCAACTTCGCCTATCTGGTCTCGGCGATTCCGCTTGGATTCGGCTTTCTGATGGTTTTCTGGACCGACGAGCGCCAGGCGCTGCACGACATGCTCATGGGAACCCGCGTCGTTTACGGGAAGTTGTGAACGGAGCCGCCTGGCGACTCGCGAAAGCCGCCTTCTATCGGCTAGACTGGGATCATGCTCGCGGCTGACCCCGGCTTTATCCATCTTCACGTTCACACAGCCTTCTCGCTGCGCGAAGGGGCGCTGCCGCTCGGCCAGCTGATAAAGCTCGCCGAACATGACGCCCAGCCCGCCATAGCGGTGACGGACACCAATAATCTTTTCGCTGCGCTGGAATTTTCCGACAAGGCGGCCAAGGCGGGCATACAGAGCATTCCCGGCGTGCAGATCGCCGTGGACTTCGGCGACGCCAAGGGCGGCGCCCGCGCCGAGAACGGCTATGGCAACATCGTCCTTCTCGCCAAGTCGGAGACCGGCTACCGCAATCTGATGCGCCTTTGCTCAAAGGCCTATCTCGCCGCCGAGCCCGGTGAATCCCCCTGTGTCACGCTCGCGGATCTAGCGGGAGGAGCCGAGGATCTCATCGCCTTGACGGGCGGCCCCGAGGGCGCGCTGGACCAGCTGCTGGCGCAGTCGCGCGTCGACGCGGCGCAGGAGCGGCTGGAGGCGCTGGAGCCTCTGTTCGGCGACAGGCTCTATATCGAGTTGCAGCGCCACGGGCTGGCCCAGGAGCGCGCCGTCGAGGCGCAGCTTCTGGATTTCGCCTATCGGCGCGGGCTGCCACTGGTTGCGGCCAACGAGCCGTTTTTCGCGACGGCCGGGGACTTCGAGGCCCATGACGCGCTGCTCTGCATCGCTGAAGGCACGGTCACCAGCGCGGCGGAACGCCGCCGCGTCACGCCCACGCATTATTTCAGGACGCGGCGGGAGATGGTCGAGCTTTTCGCCGATCTGCCCGAGGCGACGCAAAACAGCGTCGAGATCGCGCGGCGCTGCGCCTTCCGCCCCCGCGCGCGCGGGCCGATCATGCCGCGCTTCATCCGGGAGGCGCCGGAGGGCGTCAGCCTCAGCCTCGACGAGATAGAGGCGCAAGAGTTGCGTCGGCAGGCGGAGGAGGGGCTTGAAGCCCAACTCGAAGCGACCGGCCCGGCGCCGGGCCTCACCCGCGAGGATTACGCCGCGCGGCTGGAGCTGGAGCTCGGCGTCATCGAGAAGATGCGCTTTCCCGGTTACTTTCTGATCGTCTCGGACTTCATCAAGCACGCCAAGTCTAAGGATATTCCGGTGGGGCCGGGGCGCGGCTCGGGCGCCGGCTCGCTGGTCGCCTATGCGCTGACGATCACCGACCTCGATCCGCTGCGCTTCGGTCTGTTCTTCGAACGCTTCCTGAACCCGGAACGAAATTCGATGCCGGATTTCGACGTCGATTTCTGCCAGACCCGGCGCGGCGAGGTGATCGACTATGTGCGGGAGCGCTATGGCGCCGACCATGTGGCGCAGATCATCACCTTCGGCTCCTTCCTCGCACGCGGCGTGTTGCGCAGCGTCGGCCGCGTGCTGGAGATGCCGCTGGGGCAGGTGGACAAGCTGGCCAAGCTCGTGCCGCAGAATCCGGCCAAGCCAGTGACGCTGGCGGAGGCGCTGGCGAGCGAGCAGAAGCTGCGCGAGGCGGCCTCCGAGGACGAGCGCGTGGCGCGTCTGTTCAAGGTCGCGGGCTCGCTCGAAGGGCTCTACTCGAACGCCTCCACCCACGCCGCCGGCATCGTGATCGCAGATCAACCATTACATGAAGTAATGCCGCTATATCGCGATCCCAAATCAGAAATGCCGGTAACCCAGTTTAACATGAAGTGGGTTGAACCTGCGGGATTGGTTAAATTCGATTTCCTCGGTCTGAAGACCCTGACCGTGCTCTCGGCGGCCGCCGTCCTGATCCGTCGGCGCGATCCCGGCTTCGACATTTCGAAGATCCCACTGGACGATTCCCCGACCTATGAGATGCTCGGCCGGGGCGAGACAGTGGGCGTGTTCCAGCTCGAAAGCGCGGGCATGCGCAAGGCGCTGGTCGAGATGCACGCTGACCGTTTCGAGGACATCATCGCGCTGGTGGCGCTCTACCGTCCCGGCCCGATGGCCAATATCCCGACCTATTGCGCGGTCAAGCTCGGCGACGAGGAGCCCGACTATCTGCACCCGATGATCGAGCCGATACTGAAGGAGACCTTCGGGGTCATCATCTATCAGGAACAGGTCATGCAGATCGCACAGGTGCTGTCCGGCTATTCGCTGGGCGAGGCCGACAATCTGCGCCGCGCGATGGGCAAGAAGATCAAGGCCGAAATGGACGCGCAGCGCGACCGTTTCGTCACCGGCGCCGTCGAGCGCGGGCTGACGCGCGAAAAGGCCAATGAAATCTTCGACCTTCTGGCCAAATTCGCCGATTACGGCTTCAACAAGAGCCATGCGGCCGCCTATGCGCTGATCGCCTATCAGACCGCCTGGTTCAAGGCGCATTATCCGACCGAGTTCATCGCCGCCTCGATGACTTTCGACATGGGCAACACCGACAAGCTGGCGGAATTTCGCATCGAGGCGCAAAGGCTCGGCATCAGCGTCGAGCCGCCGTCGATCTCGCGCTCCGGCGCCGACTTCGACGTCGCGCCGGGCCGCGACGGCAGGCTCGCGATCCGCTACGCGCTCGCCGCGATCAAGGGCGTCGGCGACGGGCAGGCGGCCTCGATCGTGGCGACGCGCGGCGAGAAACCCTTCTTGAGCCTTTCGGACTTCGCGCGGCGGGTGAACCCGCGCGAAGTCAACAAGAAGGTGCTGGAGAATCTCGCCTGCTGCGGCGCATTCGACGAGCTGGAGCCGGACCGGGCGAGGGTCTTCGCCGGCATCGAGACCATCCTCGCCAGCGCCAACCGCCACACGGATGAGCGCGCGATGGGGCAGAACGCGCTGTTTGGCGGCGAGGAGGGCGAGCCGCTGGCGCTGCCGAAAGCCGCGCCCTGGACCGCCGCCGAGCTTTTGCGCCGCGAGTTCGAGGCGGCGGGCTTCTTCCTGTCCGGCCACCCGCTCGACGCTTATCGCAGCGTCATGGGGCGCCTGCGCCTGCTGCGCTGGAGCGAATTCACCGCGTCGGTCAAGCGCGGCGCCTCGGCGGGGCGGCTCGCGGCGGTGGTGCTCGACCGCGCCGAACGGCGCACGAAGTCAGGCTCCAAGATGGGCATCGTGCAGCTTTCCGACGAATCCGGGCAGTATGAGGCGATATTGTTCCAGGAGGGGCTGACGCAGTATCGCGACCTGCTGGAGAAGGGCGCGGCGCTGCTGCTGACGCTCTCGGCCAATCTCGAAGGCGACGACGTGCGCGCGCGCATCGTGACGGCGGAGCCGCTGGCGGCGGCGGCGGCCAAGGCCCAGAAGGGCCTGCGCATCTTCCTGCGCGACGCAGCGGCCCTGGGCAGCATAAAGACGAGGCTTTCCGCCAAGGGGGAGGGCGAGGTCTCGCTGGTGCTGATGCGCGACGCGCCCGGCGAGGAGGTCGAGATCAGGCTGCCCGGAGGCTATCCCGTCGGCGCCGAAGTCGCCGGCGCGCTGAAGACGATCCCCGGCGTGATCGCGGTGGAGCATCTTTAGGGGCGCTGCCCGAGACGCTTGTCATTCCCGCGAAGGCGGGAATCCAGGAGCAAATACATGGACTTCTCCCGCGACTTTGGAAGCCTGAGTTCGTGGAAATGACAGCCCGTGGCGCGGGAATGACGGCGCGATCAACCGCGCCTTAACCCCGTTTCGTAACTCACTGTAAAACATCATTTATCTGGATTAACCATAAACCGGCGCATTCTGCGGTTTATAAATTCAACCAATATGTGGTTTTTTAACCATGAGCATGCGCCGCTTTCGGTTCCCGGCGTTCATGGTTTGATCTTTTTGTCCTGGCGGGAGAAAGCGCCCTGACGGCGCGCAAAACCGCTTGCGGGCGAGCAGCAGCCGCCGTTCGCCCGCAAGGGTCGCCAGATTTCTCGTGACCGAGATGGATCAGGAGGAGAGGTTGGACGCGATGTCGTTGAACGTCGAGGTCAGCTTGCTGCCGACGCTCTTGAACGCGGCGATCGCCACGATCGACACGAGAGAGGCGATGAGGCCGTATTCGATCGCCGTGGCGCCGGATTCGTCCTTGGCGAAGCGCGAGATAAATTTTTGCATATCGGAACTCCTCAAGCTTGTTTTGCCCAGAGCTATCTGGAAGCTCCGATAAAGCGCCAAAATCTCGCATGAAGTCTTAGCCCAATCTCATAAAAGTCGTTAACGCGAGAGTTTTCGTAAAATCGCGGCCAATTTATTTGGCGTTATGCAACACTCTCTCGCTAACGCGCGGGTTTTGAATGGCGGTTGCCGCACCGGCCGTCGAAGCTTAACTAACGGCAGGGCGCGCAATCCGCCCGCATGAGGCCGCCATGACCACGATCCTCGATCTCATCAACAATGATCCGCGCAAGCGGAGCGGGGAGGGGGAGCGCGCGGAGCGACATCCCGAGAAGGCGCATCGCCCGGACCAGCCCGTGGCGCGCAAGCCGCCCTGGATCCGCGTCAAGGCGCCGGGCTCGGCGCTGTGGCGCGAAACCGGCGCGCTGCTTAAGGAGAGCGGGCTTTCCACCGTCTGCCAGGAGGCGTCCTGTCCCAACATCGGCGAATGCTGGGAAAAGAAGCACGCCACTTTCATGATCATGGGCGAGGTCTGCACGCGGGCCTGCGCCTTCTGCAATGTCGCGACTGGTTTGCCCGCGCCGCTCGACCCGACCGAGCCGGACCGCGTCGCCCAGGCGACAAGCGCGCTCGGCCTCGCGCATGTGGTCGTGACCTCGGTCGACCGCGACGATCTGCCCGATGGCGGCGCGGCGCATTTCGCCCGGACCATCGGGGCGATCCGCGCCGCCTGTCCAGCGACGACGATCGAAATCCTCACGCCGGACTTTTTGCGCAAGGACGGCGCGCTGGAGATTGTCGTCGCGGCGCGGCCCGACGTCTTCAACCACAATCTGGAGACGGTGCCAGGGCTCTATCCCACCGTGCGGCCGGGCGCGCGCTATTTCCACTCGCTGCGCCTCCTGCAAAGGGTGAAGGAGATCGACCCGGACATCGTGACGAAATCGGGCCTCATGGTCGGGCTGGGCGAGAAGCGGGGCGAGGTCGCTCAGGTCATGGACGACCTGCGCACGGCGGAAGTGGATTTCCTCACCATCGGACAATATCTGCAGCCGAGCCGCAAGCATCACGAGGTGATGGATTTTATTACGCCGGAGGCGTTCAAGGCCTATGAGACCCTGGCCTACGCCAAGGGCTTCGCCATGGTGGCGGCCTCGCCGCTGACCCGCTCCTCGCATCACGCGGGGGAGGATTTCGAGCGCCTGAGAAACAAACGCGCCGCGGCAAAATCTCAAACTGGTTCGGACTAGACTTGGAATTACGCAGGCATTACTTGCGCATTGCATGAAAATGATCTGAGCATAAGTCGATGAAATGGACGTGACGCGGAGGCGCTTGACGCGGAAGCGCCTGCGAGTTGCGTTTTGGACTTAAACTATCCTTTGCGGCGGCTTCCATGACAAGACCGAACCGCCGGATTTAGGGACGCGACCAAGCCGCACGCAGGATTTTCCGCAACGCAATTAAGGCCAAGATACTGAAAAGAAATAGAACTTTTTCCGCCTATAGGACATGGTGACGCAGCGCGAATAGGAGCCGTGGATTACACGAAGATTACATTAGCCTGACATCAAGATGATCTATGGTTCGGAGCCTCTATATTTTTAGATCTTGATCTTTTACTGGCGCTTCCTTTAATACGAATTTCAAACATTGCGTCCCATAAGGGTGACGGCTTCAAGACGATGTGAACGTCGAACCTGGAAACAATTGGGACGTGGAGATTGGACCGATGACTAAATTCGCGCGGGGTTTCTGGAGCGACGAGAGCGGAGCGACGGCTATCGAATATGGGCTCATCGCCTCAATTCTCGGCGTCCTGCTCATCGCCGCTTTCAAATCGGTCGGTTCGAAATTGACCTCGACCTTCAACGATATCGCCAGCAACCTCTCGAGCTGACCCCGGCCGCGCGCATGGGTCCGCCTGTGAATAAGCTGAAGCGGCGTTGAACTCGGGGCGGGCTGCGCTGGCAGGCGGGGAAAATGCGCATTCTGGTGGTGGAAGATGAAGCGGAGCTTGGCAGGCTGATCGCCGACAGGCTCCATCGCTGCGGTTTCGATGTGGACGTCGCCCCTACGCTGGCTGACGCGCGCGCAACCCTCGCCGCGCACTCCTTTGCCCTCGCCTTGCTCGACCGGCGCATGCCTGACGGCGATGGCGTCTCGCTCATCGCCGACATCAAGCGCATGCATCCGGGCGCGCGCGTGCTGGTGCTCACCGCGCTCGACGCGGTGGAGGACAAGATCGCCGGGCTCGACGCCGGCGCCGACGATTATCTGACCAAGCCCTTCGACGTAAACGAGCTGATGGCGCGGGTGCGGGCCAATCTGCGCCGCAGCGGGACCGACGCGCCCGAGCCGCCGATCACCGTCGGCGCATTGTCCTACAAGCTGCGCTCCCGCGAAGCCTCGGTTCACGGGCGCCCGCTGGTGCTGCACCGGCGCGAACTCGCCCTGCTGGACTCCCTCGTTCGCCGCGACGGCCGCGCCACGCCGCGCGAAACGCTGATCGAGGAGGTCTATGGCGGCGAGGAGGAGTTTCAGTCCAACGCGCTCGACGCGCTGGTTTCGAGATTGCGCAAGCACCTTAACGAGAACGAGGCCGGCGTCACGATCCACGCCATTCGGGGCATAGGATACATGCTCGCGAAATCGCCGTGACGCGCTATTCGCTTTCATCCCGGCTCGTGAGCTATCTGCTGCTCGGGCAGCTGCTGGTCTATGTGGTCATTTGGATCGTCAACATCCCGCTGACCCTGACCGGGCTGCGCGCCGATCTCGACATGAAGCTCGACGATCTCGCCGAAAACCGCGTGCGCGCCGAGGTGGCCTCCTCGCTGCGGCGCGACGCGCGCGGGACAGCTTTCATCGAACCGAACCGCCTGCTGCGGGAGCATGTGCGCGAGAATCCCTCGCTGCGTTACGCAGTGTTCGATCTTGCGCAGTCCAACGCCTTCGCGGGCTCCTCGCCCGATCTCGTCGCGCTGGTGAAGTCGATGGGCGAGATCAAGGCCTTCTCGATGAACTTCACCATCGAGGGCGGCCCCGACTCCGATCTTCGCGGAGCGCTGACCAAGGAAGACACCGCGCTCGGCCGCGTGCTGATCGTGACTTACGGATACCACTTCCGCGCTCTCGATCTGCTCTACTTCTTCCGCGACAACGCGCGCGACAATCTGATCTACTTCATCCCCGTGGCCGCCGCCGCCGCATTGATCGCCTTCACGGCCGCGCGGCGCGGCCTTGCGCCCTTGCTGGTCGCTGCGGACCACGCCGCGAGGATCGACATGGACTCGATCGACCAGCGCATCCCCACCGAAGACATTCCCGCCGAAACCGCGCCGCTGGTCGACGCGATCAACGCGGCGCTGGCGCGGCTTGACGCCGGCGCCGCGCGCCAGCGCAGATTCACCGCCAACGCCGCGCATGAGCTGCGAACGCCGGTCGCCATTCTGCGCGCCCGCATCGACGCGATGCCGGAAGGCTTGTCGCAAACGGAGCTGCAACGCGACGTGCGGCGCGTGCAGACCATCGTCGATCAATTGCTGATGGCCGCGAGCCTCGGCGAGGGCGGCGTTCCCCCCGGAATGGCGGTGGACGTCGCGGGAACAGCGCGGGCGCTGGTCGCGGATTACGCGCCCCTCGTCATAGCCAACAATCGCGAGATTGAATTCGCCGGGCCGTCGTCGCCGCTATTGGTGCAGGGCGACCAGCGCGCGTTGCAATGCGCGCTCGCCAATCTGATCGACAACGCGTTGCGCGCCGAGCCGCCCGGCGGCGAGGTGATCGTCCGCGTCGCGCCGGGCGTGACGATAGAGGTCGCCGATCACGGCCCCGGCGTTCCCGAAAACGCCCGCGAGATGATCTTCGAGCCCTTCTGGCGTGGAGGCGAGACCACGCCCGGAACGGGCCTCGGCCTCGCCATCGTCAAGGAGCTGGTGGAGTTGCATGGCGGCGCGGTCTCCATCGAGGACACGCCGCAGGGGGGCTCGACCTTCAGGATAACCCTGCCGCCCTATGCCGCCCCGAGGGCCGCGTGAGCATCGGGATCGCCGCCCGGCTCAAACCCCAAGCGTCGTGTTGATTTCCGCCAGCGTCGCCTTTTCCTTGTCGCTGACCTGAACGCCGCCAAAGCCCAGGAAGCCGCCCTCCGCCGCCGCTTCCGCGACCAGCTGCGCGATATGCGCGAGCCAGGCCTTGAAGGCCGCCGCGTCGGCCGGAGCCTTGGCGTCCAGCAGTTCCTTCGCGCGCTTCAGTTCGGCCAGCGCCTTGACCTTGAGATCGGGGAGCTTCCCACCCTGAAACAGGCCATGCACGCCTTCACGGGCGGCCGAGCGTCCATCAGCGGTGAGCAGATCCTCGGCCACGGCCTTGATCAGCTCGTCGCTGGCGCTGGTCCTGGCGGCGGCGAGCTCCTTGGCGCTCGCCCAGCCTTCCTTGATCGTTCCGAAGAATCCGCTGGGGTCCGCCGCGCTGACGGCGAAACCCGCGAGCAGAGGGCTTTCCAGAAGGGTCTTCCATTCGTCCGCGGTGAAATCGCTTTTCGTCGCCATGTCGCGTCTCCATCCCTTGAAATGATTTCGCCGGCTTCGCATCGGAGCCGGCCTGTTGGCCAAAGCGGCGACAGTCTCAGCCGGGCAGCGGCCAAACGCAAGCACCGGCGTCAATTTTGCCGCTTGCGCGGGTCGGGAGGCCGTCGCCAATCATTGTCTGGAGCGGCTCCGTGAAGGTTGAATGACTTTCGCGAGGAGAACATGCTCCTCCCTATCCTGTTTCGAGGATTTTTTCCCGGAAGCGCAAGGGCGGCCAGCGCCGTTTCAACCTTCGGATTTCCAAGAAGACGCCCAGCCGCGCCCGCGCCTACAAGCAAAAATACGAGGAAATATTCGCGCCTCCAGTATTGGCTTTTACGCAATACGCTCATGTCGAATCGCTGTCGCACATTCACGACAAGTCTATCCGGCGGATGTGCGCCACGAACGGCGCTTCGGGGCCGAAAATGGCTTAACCCCCGGCTTAAGGCCGGGGTTAAGGGATGGGATAACCCTGGGGTTAAGGGGTGGCTTAAGCCCCAAACTCCAGAGTCCAAACTCCAAAATCGGGCGCCGGAGACAATTTTGGGCGCCGGAGGCGCGGCGCTAAAAACCGAATGCCTCCAGAATCGATTTTAAGGGCGCACTGATGCGCCAAAATAAATTTCAGATATCTGTATAGCTGGAGAGCCAGAAAGCTCTCCAGCGGCCTCCGCAGGCGATTTTGACTCTGGCGGCCGGAAGCGCCCGAAAGGCGGACGAGGGCGCCTCTGGAACGGTCAAGCTCGCGCCGAACCTCATGTCCGGCGCCCGCCGAACTTTTGCTGGAGGGAGCTGACAAAAGAACAAGAATTGTTTTATTACTATACTTCATGACAAGCTTTCGCAATCGCCGCCAGGTCGGCCACACCGCCGCAGAGATGTTCGCGCTCGTCAGCGACGTCGAGGCCTATCCCAAATTCGTTCCGCTCTGCGAGGGGATGCGCGTTCGCCGCCGCACGCCGGCGGGCGAGGGGGTGGAGATCATCCTCGCCGAGATGGATGTCGGCTTTCGCGCGATCTGCGAACGCTACACCAGCCGCGTCACCTGCAACACGCCGAAGCTGGAGATACAGGTCGAATATGTCGACGGCCCGTTCAAGAAACTCGACAACCGCTGGTCCTTCCGCGACGAGCCGCCGGGAGAGGACGGCAAGCCGCGCTCGGTGGTGGAGTTCTTCATCGCCTATGAGTTCAGGAATTTCGCGCTGGGCGTGATGATGGGCGCGATGTTCGACACCGCCTTCCACAAATATTCCGACGCCTTCGTCAAACGCGCCGATCAGGTTTACGGACGGGGAAGGTGAGGCGGGGGCGGTGATCTAGGGACTCCGCGCCGCCTCCAGCAGCATGTTGAGCGCCTGGGCCACCGACGCCGCACGGATCTCCTCGCGCGAGAGATGGCCGAAGCGCCGCTCCACATGCGCCGTCGCGCCGCCGCGCCGCGCGCAGGCGAAATGCACCAGCCCCACCGGCTTTTCCGCCGTGCCGCCGCCGGGGCCGGCGACACCGGTGATCGAAACGGCGATGTCGGCGCGCGAATGTTCCAGCGCGCCCCGCGCCATCTCGATCGCCGTCGGCGCGCTCACCGCGCCATAGGTTTCGAGCGTCGCGCCATTGACGCCAAGCATCTCCATCTTCGCCGCGTTGGAATAGGTGACGAAGCCGCGATCGAAAATCCCGGAAGAGCCCGCAATGTCGGTGATGGCGCCCGCCACCAGCCCGCCGGTGCAGGACTCGGCCGTGGCGACCATGATTTTTGTCTCGCGGCAGGCGGCGAGCAGGGCGGTCGCGAGGGAGGCGATCTCGGCGTTCATGCGCCTTTATCGCCCCGATCCCGCGCCCGCTCAACTGCGGCGAGCGTCCTGATTTGCATTTCCACGCCACCGCAGGAATGCGACGATGGCGACAGTTGGCGAGACCCCGAGCAGCATCACCAGGCCGGAGCCCAGGGACACCAAAATATTGATGACCGCGCCGTCTCCCGCCCATGGGTAACGGGCGCTTAACGCGCCATCGACGGCGCCGCCTAAAAAGGCGATCGCAAGGACTGTCTTCATCCTCATTTTTGCTTCGCCTCCGCGCCAATAGCCGCCTTCACCTGCGCGCGGCCTTTATTGCTTGGCGACAGGGGTCCAGGTGACGCCCCCGGTTAGTACCGTGTTGAAATTGATGTCGTTGTCGCCGTATGAGGACATCGAGCCGTTGCCAACGACGCCGAGGGCGAGACCGATCTGGTTGTACTGGATGGTGTTCCTGGACAAGACGACGTTGCACATCACGTTCACGCCCACGCTGTTGTAGTTGATAGTCGTGTTGACGATGGAGACATTGGCCGCACCGTCGCATTGCATCCCGTAGCCGCCATTGTTCGATATCTTGCTGTTCAGAACAGTCGCATTGGTGGCGGAAAGGGACAGCCCGAGTCCTCCGTTGCCGCTCACATCGACATTCTCCAATGTCCCCACCACCGAGCCCTCGCCATAGACGAGGATGGCGCCGCCCGCGCCATTGTATGGCAGCGCCAACACCGTCGTGTCGGAGATGGAATAGGAAAAGGCCGAGCCGATCATGATTATGCCTGTCTGCGTGAAATTGCGGATCACGGATTTCTCTATCTCGATCTTGCCGCCGCTGTTGAAGGCTATGCCCGTGCTTGCGGAGCCGAGGCCTTCAAGCGTCAGTCCACGCAGCGTGACGACGTCGCTCGGCCCGGCGTTGATGGTGATGGCGGTTCCGCCCGGCCCGGCGCCCATGCCCGCCGTTCCCACGCCGTCATTCAGCACGGCGAGCGGCTTGGTGATGGTCAGCGCGCCGTAATTCGCCGGATCATGCACGACGATGACGCCGCCGGCGGCTCCAAGAGCCTTGTCATGCGCGAACTGGAAAGTGCGGCAGGGCGAGGTCTGCGAGCCGCAACCGGCGGCGTCGCTGCCCTGACCCGACACAAAGGCGGCGCCCTGGCTGGCGGCGAGGGTGGGAGCGGCGGCGGAGAGAAGCAGGGCGAGGGCTGAAAAGCCCAATACGGACTTGGACATGGAAAAATTCCCCAAAATAATTGCTTGCAAGGCGGCCTCAAACCGCCGCCGCAAGCTAGGGGAAGGATCGTAATTTTTGGTTTAGCCGATAGCGGAATCAAGGGCCGGTCTCGCCCCGGCGCCTTACCCCGGCAGCCGCACGGTCGCTATGGCGAGCGCCGCCATTCCCTCCTGACGGCCGGTGAAGCCGAGGCGCTCGGAGGTCGTGGCCTTTATCGCCACGCGGTCCAGGTCCATCTCCATGATCTTCGCGAGGCTGGCGCGGATGGCGTCGCGATGCGGGCCGATCTTGGGCAGTTCGCAGACGATGGTGGCGTCGACATGGGCGATCATGCCGCCGCGCTCGCGCACGCGCTTGCAGGCGTGGGCGAGGAAGATCGCGGAGGCCGCGCCCTTCCATTGCGGATCGGAGGGCGGGAAATGCGAGCCGATGTCGCCGTCGGCGATGGCCCCCAGAATGGCGTCGGTGATGGCGTGCATCAGCACGTCGGCGTCGGAATGGCCTGCCAGCCCGTGGCTGTGCGGAATGGCGACCCCGCCAAGCCAAACCTTGTCGCCTGAAGCGAAGGCGTGCACGTCATAGCCCTGTCCTGTGCGCACGTCGGGGAGGGCGTTCAGCAGCAGGGACGTCGCGCGCAAGAAATCCTCCGGCGTGGTGAGTTTGAAATTGGCGGCGTCGCCATCGAAAATATGCACGGCGCAGCCGGCGTGTTCGGCGATCATCGCGTCGTCGGTGAACTCCAGCGCCTTGCTGGCGGCGGCGCGATGGGCGTTCAGGATCAGCTCGAAGGCGAAGGACTGCGGCGTCTGCACCGCGCGCAGCCGCGCCCGCTCCGGCGTCGCCGTGACCTTCCCCGAGGCGTCGACCTCCTTGACCGTATCACTGAGCGCCACGCCCGGCGCCGCCGCCCCATGATCGAGCGCGGCGTCAATCGCCCGCGCGACGAGCCCCGTGTCAACGAAGGGCCGGGCGGCGTCATGAATCAGCACAATCCTTGGGGGCTTTGGCAGCGCGGCCAGCGCCTCCAGCCCGTTGCGCACGCTCTCCTGCCGCGATGCGCCGCCAATGACGGGCTCCAGCAGCCGTTCGTGCATCGCTTCGGACAGTTCGGCGACGCTTTGCGCGTAAAGCTCGCGGTCGTCGGCGTGGATCACGGTCGCCAGCGCGGCCTGCGGCGCGGCGGCGTGGAGGGCCTGCAGCGTGCGCGCGAGAACGGTCCGGCCGAGCAGGGGGCGGTATTGCTTGGGGACACCCTCGCCGGCGCGCGAGCCGCGCCCGCCCGCGACGGTGAGTATGGCGACAGAGGAAGTTGCGGTCATGGCGCTGCTGTGTCGCGTTTTGGCGAGCGCGTCAATCGGGAGGAGCGGAGCAGGCGAGCTGGTCAGAGACTAGGGAAATTTGCTTACGTTCGTTACATGCGTGTAGCCGGCGGCCCGCGCACTGCTCTGGCAGGCGGCGTAAACGGCTTCGTTCACGCGCGCGCCCTGCGGAGTGGTTATCGCCGTTTCGCGAAACCAGCATCTGTAGGATTTTCCCGTGTGGGGATTTTTCAAAACCGTCACGCCATATTTGGTGAGAGGATATTCGGTTGTGCTCGCGCATCCGCTCAGCCCCAGCGCAATCAACGGGGCCGCAAGTTTCAATCTATTTTTCATATAATCTCCCAAAGCAATTTGGACTTCAAACCGGCAACGACAGCGCCGATCGCAAGCTTAGCCGCAGTCGTTTTTGGTTTCAATCCCGATGGCGGGGAGCTGCCCGACGAAAGAGGGGTAGCCTTGACCTAGCCGAGCCAGCGATGCATGAGTTGGCCACTTCGCACGAAAGCGACGGAGCCGTCGTGGCCATTGATCTCACGCCTGAAAGAGCGCTCATATTCCGTATAACGCATATCAGCAATCTGCCATGGATTCTTGATAACGGGCTTCATTGTCGTAATTCACCCGTATGCGATAGCGACTTCACGACAATCGGGAATCAAGAAATCATTGCCAAAAGACATTCTCAAAAAGTAAAAATAGAACCATATGGCACCTTAAGCGACTATGTACCGTTCTACTTCACTCCAAAGTCCATAATGGCATACAATATAAACACTGGGTACAATGGAATAAAGAAGCGTGATAACACAGAAATAATAATCATGGCCTCCAGCTTGCGCCATCTGACCGATAAGGGCATAAGATATATTTATACCAACAAGCACGCAGCCAGCATAGACGCCAAATTTTATTCTGATATGCATGATATTGATAATGTCGATTGGGGCATCTTAGAGCCGACTTGAAATTGGTGACAGGCTGGCGGCGATTGATTCGCTCTGGCTATGCATCAGCATGAGGAGGAAAGCGAGGGCCAGTTGGAGCGAGGCCGATCGAGGAAGTATGAGGTCGCCTCGAGATCGTTATTCGACAGGCTGTCGGATGCGCGAGTTCGAATCCATTTTAGCTGTTCTTTCGACGACCCATCTTTTCGGCTAGGACGATGAAGCCACGTGACTTGCTTTGTCCGAACGCGGTATTCTAGATGATCCGGGATGGAAATGTGGCGGCTGGTCTCGAAGGATTCCGCCCGTTTGCGCCTCGTCAAGCCCTGATACGCCATGGCGGACAGAGGACATGGTCACCAATCATAGGGCTTTTACGGATGCACCGCGCCGAGCAGCGGCGCGAGGGCGTCACGATCCTGAACGCTGGCGGCGGTTGACTTGACATTCGATCGGCAGACCGTAGCGTATCGACGGCGACATGCCGTTTGCGGGCCGCTTGATTTTCATGCCGGCGTGAAAGCCACGCGGCCCGCAACGGCTTGTGCCGTTGATACGTTGACGGACTGGCTATCGAAGTCAAGTCAACCGCCGTCGGCGTCGGGTTCGCGACGCCCTCGCGCCTCACGCGCGGCGCGGTGCATCGAACACAGCTAATGATTTGGGTGACCATAGTCCGCTGTCCCGCCACGGCGTAAAATCAGGTTTTGAACGAGGCGTAAACGGGCGGAAAATCCTTCGGCAACAGCCGCCACGGATAGCCATCCCGGATCATGTAGAATACCGCGTTCAGGACGACGCGAAAGTCGCGTTGGCTTACGTCCCAGCCTCTATGATGGCGCCGGAAAGCAACAGGCAAAATCAATTCGAACTCGCACATCCGACATATCGGTTGAATAACGGTCTCGAGATGACAATCATACTTCACTCGCATCGGCCTCGTTCCAACTGGCACTCGCTAATCTCCCTAAGTTGATGCGAAGGACAGCCAGAGGAATCAACTGCCGCGAGGCCGGTCAACGAATTTCAGGTCAGGCTCTTAGGCCGGTGCGATTTTGCCCGTGACAACGAGGACATCGATAAGACCAGCCGCTATCAAGCTGAAGCTCTTGTTCATAAGCACGTGCCGGTGGATGCCTTAGTGGGGATAGCGTGTTATAATCTGGAACAAAAAGAGCACGTCGATTCTGTGGCGACGAAAAAAGGCCGAGAAATCAAGGTCGCCTTCAAGAGGAACTGGTAATTCTGATGCTCACCTTCACCCAAGGTAATCTACTCGATTCTGACGCCGAGGCTCTGGTCAACACCGTCAACACGGTTGGGGTGATGGGTAAGGGCATCGCCCTGATGTTCAAGGAGGCCTTCCCCGAGAATTTTCGCGCATACCAAATAGCTTGTAAAAACAAGGAATTTGACGTTGGGCGCGTGTTCGTCACGGAGCGGATTGATCTAGTGGGAGGGCCTAGATGGATCGTAAACTTCCCAACGAAAAAGCACTGGCGCAACCCGTCAAGGCTTGAGTGGATAAGGTCTGGTCTTGAAGACCTCAGGGTGCATATCATCGCGAAAGATATACGCTCCATCGCTTTGCCGCCGCTTGGGGCGGGCAATGGTGGGTTAGAATGGAGCGCCGTTAAGCCGCTCATCGTGGAGGCTTTCGAGGGCCTCGATCAGCTGTGCGTCTCAGTTTATGAGCCAACTCCACGATACCAGAATGTGGCCAAAAAGGTAGGGGTGGAAAAGTTAACGCCGGCAAGAGCGATTGCGGCCGAATTGGTTCGTGCATATACCGTGTTAGGTTTTGAATGCACTCTTTTGGAAGTCCACAAGCTGGTGTATTTCATACAGCGAAGTCTTGCACGGCTGGGCATTGAAGACCCCACACGACTGTCATTCGGGGAGAATCGTTTCGGGCCATTCGCTCAGAATCTAAACCATCTTTTGAATAGTCTTGACGGCAGCTACCTGCACTCTAGCAAGAGAATTGCAGATGCTGGTCCGCTCGACCTGATCTGGTTCGAGGACAGCAAGAATGACATACTTAAGGCATATCTTGCTTCGGAGGCAAAAATGTATACTCCTGCGCTAGGCATGACATCATGCATTATTGATGGGTTCGAATCCCCCCTTGGATTGGAAGTTCTTGCAACTGTGGATTGGTTACTCCAGAGACACGAAAGTTTATCTAGTGTTCCGTCGATAAAGCAGCGCTTGAAAACATGGCTTGGTGGCGGCGATGCGGCAGAACGTAAGCTGCGGCTATTCACGGATGAACTGATCGAGCTATCTATCGAACGTTTGCGAGATAGCCCTTTGGCGTGAAACATCTCGCCCACGTAGGAGCGCCACTTGCGTCTTGGCTTTCCTTCACAAGCCGTTCACCTTTCGAAACGCGAAGGGCTTTGCTGACCCATCGCGTGTGCTCGGTGAAAGCTTTCTGTCGGCGAAATCGTCTCCGCGCGCTAAAATGATACCCCTGGCGATGTCGCGGGTCGCCAGCGGCTCTTGCGCGGTCCGCAATTCATCCAAGATCGCGCGGATAAGTTCCCAGGCCGAAACATAGGTTCGCGCAGATAGCTCGGCATTACATCTTCGGGATTCCCTGCATAGCTGAGAAATCTTTAGGGCGCGTTCCGACGCCTGTAAATCGCCTTCGTCTGGTTCACAGCGATTGCGACGCGCCTCCCTGATAAGATCGGCCCGTCTCTTGAGCACACCAATTATTGTGATGGCGTATGACTTTGCGCGAGATGGCTTCATAGCCGCTATCCTCTCAAATCTCAGCAAAAACAGATAGCTGCGCTTAGATATGACTGCTACCAAATACCGCACTTGAGGGCGAAGGCGGCTCTGGCGTCAACAAAGGTCGGGCGAGAGCCGCCGGGAAATTTAAGTACACGTCAATGATTGCAAAGACAGACCCGCGCCCGCCCCATGTTGCAAGCGCGAAGAACGTGTGCTTATACTGTAGGCAGCATGCGTAACGCTGAAAATCTAGGCGATCAAGGCGACGAGCAACTCCGGGTTGGCGGCCTGACTCTGTCCGGACGGGCTCTCCTCGCGCCGATGGCCGGAGTGACAAACTCCGCCATGCGCCGCATCGCCGGGCGTTTCGGCGCTTCCGCGACATTCAATGAAATGATCACGGCCGAGGGCGTCGCCCGCGACGACAAGGAGACCCGGCTGCGGCTGTGCGGCGAGGGCTCCCGCCCGAGCGCCGTGCAGATCGCCGCGCGCGACGTCGAGGGCGTTGCTTTTGCAGCCCGTCGGGCCGTCGATAGCGGCGCGCAATGGATCGACATCAACATGGGCTGTCCCTGCAAGAGAGTGACCGGCGGCCTCGCCGGCTCCGCTCTTATGCGAGATCTGGACCACGCCAGCCGCCTCGTCGCCGCCGTCGTCAGCGCCGTCACGACGCCCGTGAGCGTCAAGATGCGCCTCGGCTGGGACAACTCCTCGCGCAACGCGCCGGAGCTTGCGCGCCGGGCGCAGGCCGAGGGCGTGGCGCTGGTCACGGTGCATGGGCGCACGCGCCAGCAGTTCTACAAGGGTTCCGCCGACTGGGAGGCCATCGCCGCCATCAAGGCGGCGGTCACGATCCCGGTCATCGCCAATGGCGATTGCGACAGCCCCCAAGCTGCGAAGGAAATGCTGCGTCTTTCCGGCGCGGACGGGGTGATGGTCGGCCGCGCGGCGGTCGGGCGGCCCTGGCTCGTCGGCGATATTGCCCATTATCTCGCCACTGGAAAGCGTCGGCCACAGCCCTCCAGCGCCGAGCGCGCCGCGATCGCGCTGGAGCATATGGAAAGCCTCTTGTCCGCGATGGGGCAGGGGCCGGGGCTGCGCCACGCCCGCAAGCATCTCGCCGCCTATGTCGACCACGCCGGCCGCGCCAGCTCCCCGCTCCGCAATGCGCTGGTCACCGCCGAAGATCCCAATGAGGCGCGCCGCCTGATCGAGCGCCTCTTCGCCCATCCCGAACGCGAGGCCGCCGCATGACCAAACTGAACCGCGTCAATGTCTCGGAAAAATCGCCGCCGCCGCCCATGAAATCAAACATGAAATCGTCCTCGATCTCGACGCGCCTGCCGATATTCGGCGACGACGGGCGCTCCTGCATTCTGGAAACCCTGCCGCATGTCATCCTCGCCATTCGCGACGACGGCGTGATCGCCGACGCCAACGCCGCAGCCGAAGCCTTTTTCGACAGCGGCAAGTCGCTGCTGATCGGCCAGCCGCTGAAGCGGCTGCTGCCATTCGGCTCCTCGCTGCTGACACTGATCGACCATGTGCGGGAACGTGGAACCGCGATCAACGAATACAAGATCGACCTCGGCCGGCCCGGCTCTTCGGGCGACCGGCGCGTGGATGTGCATTGCGCGCCCTTGCCCCAGAGCAATGGCGCCGTGCTGGTTGTGCTGCAAGAACGTACAATTGCCGATAAAATAGACAGACAGCTGACGCACCGAGGCGCCGCCCGCTCAGTTTCTGGGCTTGCGTCCATGCTGGCGCATGAAATCAAGAATCCGCTTTCGGGAATTCGCGGCGCCGCACAATTACTGGAGTCGGGCCTTGATGACGAGGACCGGGCGCTCACGCGGCTGATCTGCGAGGAGACCGACCGCATCGTGCGGCTCGTCGACCGGATGGAGGTCTTCTCCGACCAGCGCCCGCTTAAGCGGGAGAAGGTCAATATTCACACCGTGCTGGATCACGTGAAGCAGGTCGCCCGCAGCGGCTTCGCCCGTCACATCCGCTTCGTGGAAAATTACGACCCTTCGCTTCCCCCGGTTGCCGCCAATCGCGATCAGCTGGTGCAGGCTTTCTTAAATCTCGTCAAGAATGCGGCCGAGGCGATCGGCGACGCGGTGGACGGCGAAATCGAGCTCTCCACAGCCTTCCGTCCGGGCGTGAGCCTGCGCACGCGCGGGACGGACCACGCGGTCGGGCTGCCGCTGGAGTTTCGCGTGCGCGACAACGGCCCCGGAATCCCGGAAGACATAGCCGGACATCTGTTCGAACCGTTCGTGACCACCAAGTCCTCGGGGACTGGCCTGGGTCTTGCACTAGTCGCCAAAATCGTCAACGACCACGGCGGCGTCATCGAATGCGAATCGCACCCGAGAAAAACAACGTTTCGAATACTGATGCCTACCTACCGATAAGCCCCGAAGCCCCCGCGAGCCGCTCGTTCCCGGCCGCGCCAGATGCAGGAAGGTTCACCATTTTAGCGTTCGAAGAGCCTGCCCGGTCCGCGCATCAGCGGCCGGAATCCGGTCTATGTTGGAGGCGATGGCTATGACTCAAGGCGAAATTCTGGTCGCCGACGACGACGCCGCGATCCGCACCGTTGTAGCGCAAGCCCTTTCGCGGGCTGGATATGAGGTTCGCACCACCGGCACGGCGGCGACGCTGTGGCGCTGGGTCCAGTCCGGCGAGGGAGATCTTGTCGTCACCGACGTGGTGATGCCCGACGAAAACGCGTTCGAACTTCTGCCGCGCATCAAGAAGCTACGGCCGGAACTGCCGATCATCGTCATGAGCGCGCAGAACACCTTCATGACCGCCATCCGCGCGTCCGAGCGCGGCGCTTATGACTATCTGCCCAAGCCCTTCGACCTCAAGGAGCTGGTCGGCATCGTCGGCCGGGCCATGGCCGAGCCGCGCAAGAGCGTGGAAGCGCCGCCGGACGAAATGGAAGGCATGCCGCTTGTCGGCCGTTCGCCCGCGATGCAGGAGATCTACCGCTCGCTCGCGCGGCTGATGCAGACCGACCTCACCGTGCTGATCAACGGCGAGTCCGGCACCGGCAAGGAGCTGGTGGCGCGCGCGCTGCATGATTACGGCAAACGGAAGAAGGGGCCTTTCGTCGCCATCAACATGGCCGCCATTCCGCGCGACCTGATCGAGAGCGAGCTGTTCGGCCATGAGAAGGGCGCCTTCACCGGCGCCAACCAGCGCTCCGCCGGGCGCTTCGAGCAGGCCGAGGGCGGGACGCTGTTTCTCGACGAAATCGGCGACATGCCGATGGAGGCGCAGACCCGCCTCCTGCGCGTTCTGCAGCAGGGCGAATACACCACGGTCGGCGGACGCACGCCTATCAAGACCAATGTCCGCATCATCGCCGCCACCAACAAGGACCTGCGCATACTGATCCAGCAGGGGCTGTTCCGCGAGGATCTCTATTTCCGGCTCAACGTCGTGCCGCTGCGGCTGCCGCCGCTGCGCGAGCGCTCGGAGGACATCCCCGATCTCGTGAACCACTTCTTTAAGGTCGCGGTCAGCGAGGGCCTGCCGCAGAAATACATCGAGCAGGCGGCGCTGGACCGCATGAAACGCTATCGCTGGCCCGGCAATATCCGCGAACTGGAAAATCTGATCCGCCGGCTCGCGGCGCTGCACCCGCAGGAGGTGGTGAACGAGCATCTGATCGAGACCGAACTCGATCACGAAAACCACTCGCCCGGCGGCCTCTCCGCCCCGCCGGCCGCCGGCGCCGGGCAGGGAAGCGCGCCGAGCAGGGAACTGGAAAGCGGGTTGACGCTCTCGGGCTCGGTGGAGATGCATCTCGCGAAACTGTTTCGCGACTTCGGCGACCAGCTGCCGCCGCCCGGCCTCTATCACCGCGTCATCCGCGAGATCGAGATTCCGCTCATCACGGCGGCCCTCGCCGCGACGCGCGGCAATCAGATCAAGGCGGCGGAAATGCTGGGCCTCAATCGCAACACGCTGCGCAAGAAGGTCAATGATCTCGACATCAGGCTGATGCGCTCGCCGAGATAACTGCCGCGAAACAGGTGCGGCGCTCATTGCCGCAATTCCCGCGCCGGCTTATACAGGCTCATGTCCAGCGCAGGAGAACAGATCGGCGAGATTTCGGCGGCGCAGCAGCGTCGATCCTTCTGGCCGTGGCTGGGACCGATCGTCGTCGTCATCGCCGTCGCCTGCGCCCTTGCGACCTTCCTTGTGATGGCGAAGCTGGGTCCGCTCGCGCCCACCGGCGACACGCTGTTCATGCTCTATGTCGTCGACGGCGCGACACTGGTCGTTCTGGCGGGCATGGTGGTCCAGAAATCCTGGACGCTTTTCAAGGCCTGGCGGGCGGGAGAGGCGGCGGCGCGGCTGCATATGCGCGCGGTCGGCTTCTTCACGGTCGTGGCCCTGGTTCCCGCGCTGGTTCTTGCCGTGGTCGGCTTCGTCAGCCTGGAGCGAGCGCTCGATCCCGCCTTCATGGCCAATGTGAAGGGCTTCGTTCACAACACCGCCGAGGCCGCGCGCGTATTCCGCGAGACGCAGTGCGGCGCCCTGCTGCAAGAGGCGCAACTCACCGCCTCCGACCTTGACGACGCCAGCGGCCTCTTCATCGTGGACCGCGCGCGCTTCCATCAATATTTCGCCAAGAGGGCGCGTTTTCTGGGATTTTCGGCCGCCGCGCTGATCCGGCCGAGCGGCGACGTCATGGACCGCGTCGACGTGACAGGCGGCCCGGGCTCCCTCATCATCGCTCCGCCGCAATCGGAATTCGACAACGCCAAGAGGAGCGAGCGCCTCTGCCTGTTGATCGACGACGACAAGAGCTTCGTGGCGCTGCGGGCGCTGAACTCCTTTCCAGACACCTATCTCTATGTGACGCGGGCGATCGATCCCTTCGCCGTGGAATTTCCGCAACAGGCGGAAATTCTCATCAACAATTACGACGCCTTCGAGGCCTTCGGCGCGCAGGTCAAGCGCGCCTTCGTCATCATGTACGCGCTGCTGACCACCATCATGCTGCTGTCGGCGGTGCTGGTTGGGCTCGACTTCGCCAACCGTCTCGTCGCGCCGATCCGCACGCTCATCGCCGCGACGGACCAGGTGTCCGCCGGCAATCTCGACGTGCGCGTCGACGTGGACAGATCACATGGCGAAATGGCGCGGCTCGGCGACGTGTTCAACAAGATGACGACGGAGCTCGATCTCCAGCAAAGCCGGCTGCTGGAGGCCAACCGCATCAACGACGAGCGGCGCGAGTTCACCGAGGCGGTGCTGGCGGGCGTGCCTGCGGCGGTCATGGGCGTGGACGGCGACGGGGCCATCAACGTGGTCAACCGCTCGGCCGAGGAGCTGCTGCGAGCTGGCGGAAGCAAGCTCGACTCCATGGTGGGCGCCAAGGCTCAGGACGTCATCCCCGAAATCATGCCGATACTCAAGGACGCGGCGGAAGTGTTTCCGCGCGCCATCCAGAGCCAGCTCACGACCAAGCACGGCGCGAGCGAGCGCACCTACAATATTCGCGTCACCTCGGCCCGCGCCGTCGAAGGCCATCCCAATTTCGTCGTCACGCTGGACGACATCACCGATCTCGTCACCGCGCAGCGCAGTTCGGCCTGGGCCGACGTAGCGCGGCGCATCGCGCATGAGATCAAAAATCCGCTGACGCCGATCCAGTTGTCGGCGGAGCGGCTGAAGCGCAAATACGGCAAGCTGATCGTCGAAGACCGGGACATATTCAACCAGTGCACCGACACGATCGTGCGCCAGGTCGACGACATCAAGCGCATGGTCGACGAATTCTCCTCCTTCGCGCGCATGCCCAAGGCGCGGCTCGAAAAGGACGATCTTTGCGAATGCGTGCGCCAGGTGACCTTTCTGATGCGCGTCGGCAACGCCGACATCGATATTGTGGAAGACCTGCCCAAGCCCACGCTCATCGCGTTGTTCGACCGGCGCCTGCTCTCGCAAGCATTGCAGAACATCGTCAAGAACGCGATTGAAGGCATAGCGGCGCGCGAGGACGGGTCGTCCGCGGAGCAGGGGCGGGTGACGATTTCCCTGCGCCAGAACGAGCGAATGGCGGAGCTGAACGTCATCGACAATGGCAAGGGCTTTCCGGCCGTAAACCGGCAGCGCCTGCTGGAGCCGTACATGACCACCCGCGCCGAAGGAACCGGGCTGGGACTGCCGATTGTCGCCAAGATCATCGAGGATCACGGTGGAAGGCTGGAACTTCTCGACGCGCCGGGCGGAGTCGGCGCCTGCGTGCGGATCATGTTGCCTATGCCCGAGGACGAGGCGCGGAGGGAAACGGACGAGACGGTCCGGCGGATGCAAAATGAAAAGAGCGGGGCGTGATGGCGAGCGACATTCTCATCGTCGACGATGAAGCGGACATCAGGGAGCTGGTCGCGGGGATTTTAAGCGACGAAGGGCATGGAACCCGCACCGCCAAGGACGCCGACGAGGCGCTGAACGCCATCGCCGCGCGCCGGCCGCATCTTGTCTTTCTGGACATCTGGCTTCAGGGTTCGAGGCTCGACGGGCTTCAGGTGCTGGAGGCGATCCAGAGCCAGCACTCCAGCCTGCCCGTCGTGATGATTTCCGGCCACGGCAACATCGAGACCGCCGTCACCGCGATCCGCATGGGCGCCTATGACTTCATCGAAAAGCCGTTCAAGGCGGACCGTCTCGTCCTGATCGCCGAGCGCGCGCTGGAGGCCTATCAGCTTCGCCGCGAACTCTCGGCGCTGCGCCAGCGCACGGGCGCGCAGGACCGCATCGTCGGCAGTTCGCAGCCCGCGCATCAACTGCAGCAGATGGTCGCCAAGGTCGCGCCGGTGAACTCCCGCGTGCTCATCACCGGATCGCCCGGCGTCGGCAAGGAACTGGCCGCGCGTTGCATTCACGAGGCCTCCACCCGCTCGGGCGCGCCCTTCGTCGTCATCAACGCCGCGACGATCACGCCCGAGAACATGGAGACCGAGCTTTTCGGGATGGAGGACGGCGGCGCCGTCCGCAAGGTCGGCGCGCTTGAGGAGGCCCACGGCGGCACGCTGTTCCTCGACGAAATCGCCGACATGCCCAAGGACACGCAGGCCAAGTTCCTGCGCGTGCTCGTCGACCAGTCCTTCCATCGCGTCGGAGGCACGATGCGCGTCCAGGTGGACGTGCGCATCATCTCCTCTTCCGCGCGCGATCTCGCCTATGCGATAGAGGAGGGAACCCTGCGCGAGGATCTGTTCCACCGTCTCGCGGTAGTGCCACTGCGTGTGCCGTCGCTGGCCGAGCGGCGCGAGGATATTCCCGAGCTGATCAATCACTTCATGGAGAGCATGTCCGCGGCCTCGGGCCTGCCGCGCCGGCGCATAAGCGAGGACGCGCTCGCCATGCTGCAATTGCATGACTGGCCGGGCAACATCCGCCAGTTGCGCAACAATGTCGAACGGCTGATGATCCTCAACTCAGGAGATCCCTCCGCCGAAATCACCGCCGAGATGCTGCCCGCCGACATCGGCGAGCTGTTGCCGGCGACGCCCGCCGGCGTGCGCGGCGAAAAGCTGATGGGCCTGCCGCTGCGCGAGGCACGGGAAGTGTTCGAGCGGGAATATCTCATCGCCCAGCTCAACCGCTTCTCGGGCAATATTTCTCGCACGGCGGAATTCATCGGAATGGAGCGCTCGGCGCTGCACCGGAAGCTGAAGTCGCTGGCGATCGAGTGACATGGTTTCTTGAACATAATTTTTCGTCTCGGCACTTGGCGCGCAGGACAGATGCGTTGTAAGTTCAGAATGTGTAATAATAATTTTCTTGCTTCCAGGAGAACCAAATGAAACGGATGCTGCTCGCCCTGAGCATTGCCGGGGCGCTGGCGCCTTCGCTGTGTAAAGCTCAGGTCATGATCGACATGACCCGCATCACATGCGCGGACTACCTCGCCATGCCGCTTGATGAAACCCTCAATTACGCGGCCTGGATGAGCGGCTATTACAGCCAGAAGACCGGCAAGACCACCGTCGATTTCGACGCTTTCGCCACCAATGTCAACAACGTCAAGAGCTGGTGCGCATCGAACCCTAAGGAAACCGTGATGGCTGGAGTCCAGCGCGCGGTCGACAAGGCGAAGTAACTCATCCGGGGGAAAAAAAATGCGCAAGATGCTTATACTAGCCGCCGCCATGGCGGCGTTTTCCGCTGTGCCCACGAAGGCCCAGGTCAGCCTGGACATGTCGCTCATCACCTGCAAGCAATACATGGAGTCCCCGCCGGAGCGCAAGGAACTCATCGGAAACTGGATGCGCGGATATTTCAGCGCCACCAAGAATCTGACCACCGTGGACATGCGCTACGTGAAGCGCAACAATGCCAAGGTTCTTGGCTATTGCAAGTCTCACAAGAACGTGACCCTCTTCAAGGCCGTCGAGAAGAACGCGCGCTAACCAGCGGCAGCAAGATGCATCGAGGCGCGCGGAAGGGGCCAGTCCAAGCCCTTTCGCGCGCTTTCCAGCTTCATTTTTCCGCGTCCTCCGACCGGAGCAACCGCGCTTTCAGGTAGCCAAAGCAAAGTTCCAGCTTGCGCGCCGCGTCGTGGCGCGCTCTAATGGAAAATTATCGCTTGTAATCGAGGCAACGAACTCGAGGCGCCGCCAAATTGGGCGGCGCTCAACAAGAAGAACGGGAAAGCCGATGTCGGAGCGCGCTCAGAACCTGCAAGACACTTTTTTGAATTTTGTAAGAAAAAACAAGGTTCCGCTCACCATTTTCCTGGTCAATGGCGTCAAGCTGCAGGGCATCGTGACCTGGTTCGACAATTTCTGCCTGCTGCTGCGGCGGGACGGCCATTCCCAGCTGGTCTACAAGCATGCGATTTCCACCATCATGCCGGGCCATCCGATTCACATGTTCGAGCCCACGGACGACGGCAACGCCGTCGTCGAGAAGCGATAAAGCCCTTCAATCGCGGCGCGGTCTTCACGCGGAGCCGGGCAATTCCTATTTAGAACGCATGATGACCGGCGCGCCGATCGGCAGGCGGGAGCTGCGGTTCATTCCAGAAAGGCCTGACAGCGGTTGAGCGAAGAGAAATCAGGGCGTGTGGAGACGTCCGCGAGCAGCTCCAGCGGCAAGACCCGCGCGCTGGTGGTGGGTCCATATCCGACGCGGCCGCCAAAGGACATGTCCGTCCGCGACCCCAAGGCGCGTCTCGCCGAAGCCGTGGGCCTCGCGCTGGCGATTGATCTCGACATTCGCGGAGAAATCCTCGTCAACCTCAACGAAGTGCGCCCGGCGACCTATATCGGCAAGGGCAAGGTCGAGGAAATCGCGCAGACCGTAAAGGCCGAGGAGATTGATCTCGTCACTGTGGACTGCCCGCTGTCGCCGGTGCAGCAGCGCAATCTCGAAAAGGCCTGGGACTGCAAGGTCATCGACCGCACCGGCCTGATCCTCGAAATCTTCGGCCGGCGCGCGCGCACGAAGGAGGGCGCGCTGCAGGTGGAGCTGGCGCATCTCGAATATCAGAAGTCGCGGTTGGTGCGCAGCTGGACCCATCTTGAACGCCAGCGCGGCGGCTTCGGCTTTCTCGGCGGCCCCGGCGAGACCCAGATCGAGACCGACCGCCGGCTGATCGAAGAGCGCATGCGCCGCATCGAGCATGATCTCGACAAGGTAAAGCGCACGCGCGGGCTGCATCGCAAGACGAGGCGCGACGTGCCTTATCCGGTCGTCGCGCTCGTCGGCTACACCAACGCCGGCAAATCGACGCTGTTCAACCGGCTCACCAACGCCGGGGTCTTCGCCGAGAACCTGCTGTTCGCGACGCTGGACCCGACCTTGCGCCAGATACGCCTGCCGCATGGCGCCAAGGCGCTGCTCTCCGACACCGTTGGCTTCATCTCGGACCTGCCGACAATGCTGATCTCCGCCTTCCGCGCGACGCTGGAAGAAGTCACGCAGGCCGATGTGGTGCTGCATGTGCGCGACATCTCGCATGAGGACTGGGAGGCGCAGGGGCGCGACGTTGAGACGATCATGGAGGAGCTTGGCCTCGCGGGAGAGAACCGCAAGCCGATGATCGAGGTCTGGAACAAGATCGACGCCATCGACCCGGAGCGGCTGGAGAGCCTGCGGCTCTCCGCGCGGCAGGAGACGGAAGCGGAGCGCCCCGCGCTCGTCTCGGCGCTGACGGGCCAAGGGCTCGACGCGCTGCTGCGGCGGATCGAGACGCTGCTCGCCGCCGGACGCGTCACTCTGGCCCTGACGCTGAACCGCGCTGACGGGGAGGGGCTCGCCTGGGCCTACGCCCACGCCGAGGTGCTGGAGCGCGAGCCGACGCCGGAGGGGGACCTGAAGCTGCTGCTGCGCGTCGCGCCCGAGCGTTACGGCGAGCTTGCTCGCCGCTTCCCTCAGGCGAGGACCGCCAGCTGATGCACTGGGTCTATCTTTCCATCGCGATCCTGTCCGAGGTCGCCGGCACCAGCGCGCTCAAGGCGACCGAAGGCTTCCGCAATTTCTGGCCCTCGGTGATGGTCGTCGTCGGCTATGGCATGGCCTTCTATTTCCTCTCGCTCACGCAGAGCGCCATACCGATGGGCGTATCTTACGCCGTCTGGTCCGGGGTAGGGGTCGCGCTGATCTCGCTGGTCGGCTGGGTCTATTACAAGCAGTCGCTGGGCGCGGGCGAACTGATCGGCATAGGCATGATCGTCGCCGGCGTGGTGGTGCTCCGGGTGTTTTCGAAGAACGCGGGATAGGAGTCCGGAGCGACACAGGGGCCAAGCCACGTCGGGACGCGGACGCTGCGCCGCTGGGTGAATGAGCGTCTGGGGCATATTCCACCTGAGCCTTGTCCTTAAAAAAATAGCCATCTCCAAACACTCATATAGTCAAGCTCAAGCAAATACGTCAAAACACAAATTTATTTAAGCGCACCAATAATATAGCTTCTCTACACATCAATATCCGCGCCAAGCTCCATATTCCACTTACATGTGGATAAATCATCCTTATTGTGGACAAATTAGATCTCTCAAAAAGTGCGCTATTTTTGTGACAGCATTGATTTTTGAAAAATGCATTATTTACATATACACACTGACAACGTGATTGCAGGTGTTATATGGCGACATTTTGTGTGGAGAGGACTATGATTAACATAAGATCAAATAAAGTTATAATTAAGCTATGCACATCGATGATATCGATGATGTTTATAGCTGGATGCAACAGCATATCTCCATTAAATAGTGTTGATATCGGCATATCGCCGGAAGAGTTACAGTATTTTAGTTCGAATACGGATTCATATATGGGGTGTATTCTTTCACTTGACTCACAAAAGAAGGATTGCCGTAATAGCTATATTTCAATGAAAATGTTCGATATCGACAAAAACTACGATAATTATGAAGTGCTGCTTTCACGAGGCGACGCCACCGGAACATTCGCTGCGGATGTGGCGCAAATCGGGCTTGCCGCCGTTGGCGGCGTTATACCTGTTTCACAGACTACCAAGATTCTTACCGCTACGTCGGCGGCTGTTGGTTTAACCAACACCGCAGCAAGCAAGGATTTGATCCTCGCTAACACGATGCAGGCGATCCAGCATCAAATGCGCACAGACAGGAAGTCGGTCAAGCAGACGATTATTGCAAGGATGAAATGCGAAGCGTCAACTTATCCTGTCGGGTTCATTCTGTCCGATCTTCAGGCCTATGCCGATGCTGGAACGGTGACTTCGGCGCTCAACAATCTAGTCAAGAACGCGGCGAACGCTCAGGCGACAACGAACGCTGGCTCTGGCACGGCTACCCCAACGACGACCAGCACAACACCCGGCTCAGCCACCACAACACCCTCCTCGGGCACCGCAACAAATAACTCGCCCGGAACATATCAACTCACAACCGCTAACGGAGGAACGCTGACGCTCCAATATAAGGCGCCGAGCGACGGCATGTGTCCGCTCAGTTCGCAGACCGCAAACCGCGGCCAAGCCTCACCGGCCAAGCCCGGCGCGAAAAAGGCCTGATAGTCAAAGTCCCGGCTCCCGCCTTCGCGTCCCGACGCGAGGCGGGGGGCCAATAAACTCTCACTTCCCCTCCAGCCGCTTCGCCTCGACCCAAAGAGCCTCCATCTCGTCCAGCGTCGCCTCCGCCGGGCGCGCGGCCCGCCTGGGCCAGCCTTGCCTCGATGTGATGGAAGCGCCGTTCGAATTTCGCGTTGGCGCCGCGTAGCGCCTGTTCGGGGTCGACATTGGCGTGTCGTGCGAGATTGGCGACGACGAAGAGCAGATCGCCGATTTCCTCGGTCAGTTCCTTCGGGGGCACAGCTTCCGGCCGTTCCGGCAGCACTTCCTCGACCTCGGCCGTCTCTTCGCGGATTTTGTCCAGCACCAAGCGGGCGTTGGCCCAGTCGAAGCCGACCTTGCCCGCCTTCTGTTGCAGCTTCACGGCGCGAGTCAGCGCGGGCAGGGGCAGGGGCACGCCGTCGAGCGCGCTGCCGGGCCTGGCCGCCTCGCCATCGGCCAACCGGCGCGCGGCGCGCGCGGCCTTCTCGGCGGTCTTGATGTCGCTCCATTGCGCTGCGACGGCGCCGGCGGTCGCCGCGTCCGCCTCGCCGAAGACATGCGGATGGCGGCGGATGAGCTTTTCGCAGATGGAGTCAGCCACGTCATCGAAAGCGAAGGAGCCCGCCTCCTGCGCCATGCGGGCGTGGAACACGACCTGCAGCAGCAGATCGCCGAGTTCGTCCTTGAGGTCGTCCAGATCGCCGCGCTCGATGGCGTCGGCGACCTCATAGGCTTCCTCGATCGTATAGGGCGCTATGGAGGCGAAGCTCTGCTCCAGATCCCACGGGCAACCCGTTACGGGCGTGCGCAGGGCCGCCATGATGTCGATAAGGCGCTCGATGTTCATGGGGCGGATACCTCGTGCTAGAGCGCTTCCTGCTTGAGTAGTTGCAAGCAACATTGGCCTCGAAGCGGTGATCGCATATAAGGCCGCGTAATTCAGCGCTTCGCGCAGGCCGCTATAAATTTCGCAATCATCTCGGCGGCGCCCTTCAGGGGCGCCGTTTGCCTTGACGGACCGATGGTGATGGCAACCTCTTTGCCCTGCGTCATCGCCGCAAACAATGGGTCGGTTGCGGGCATCTTTCCTTTGAAGCTCGGCACGCCGCTATCCTCATTGGGCAAGAGCGCGCCGGCGACCGTCGATTTCGTTTCGCCGACCGAAAAAGCCGCGCTCGCCTTCCTCCCCGCTTTGAGCTTGTCGCTGGTCTCTAACACCCAAACTTCCACGTCCCCGCTGCCCGCCTTGCATGAAAAACTGCTCATTGTGTCGTCGCTCTCGGGAACGCCGTAGCTGAGAGATATCCGGGTCGGCTTCTTTTCCTTCAGCCCGTCCAACATCCAGATGTGCTCGTCCGGCGGCGCGGCTTCCGCAAGTTGAACCGTCGCGAGCACAGCGGGAAGAGCAAGTGCGATGAGGGAAAGTTTGGCGCATTGCATCATCGGCTCGATCTCTCTCTTTTTGACCGCATCCAGAGACGACAGAAGGCGCGTCTTCGCCTTGGCGCGGGATTCCGCCCCCTCCCGCAAACAACCCCCAATGGCGGGGGGATGGCGCGAGCGCCCCCACCGGACCCTTGCTTACGCAAGGGCCGCCGTCCCTACAAGAGGGTAGAGATTGCGCCACAAAATCCTCATTCGCGGTCTGGAACGGATAAGCCGCCAGGCTGACGACGAGGCAATCAGGTTGATTTCGTAAATGTCCAGTAAGAGCGCCAGTCGACAGCTCACAAAAAAGAAACGCCGCGAGGCCCTTTGCGAGCGTCGCGGCGTTTCATTGAATGCGCTGAACAGCTCAGTCGAGCGTGATCGACAGCGCCTCGCGGCCCTTCTGCGTGTCCACGACCTGCATGGTCACGGGCTGGCCTTCGGCCAGATGGTTCACGCCCGAGGGCGCCAGGATTGAAATATGGACGAACACGTCCTTGCCGCCGTCATTGGACTGAACGAAGCCAAAGCCCTTGGTCTCGTCGAACCATTTGACCTTGCCCGCCACAGTGACCGCAGTGGACGGATCCGGCGCCTGACGGCGCGCGGGACGCGGAGCGTCGTAGCCGCCGCCAAAGCCGCCGCTGCGCGGGGGCGGGGGCGGGGCGCGCTCGGCCGCGCCTGCGACGTCGACCTCAAGCACGCGGGAAACCTGCTGGCCCTTGACGGAATTCGTCACCTGGACCTTCAGCTTGGCTCCCGGAGGCAAGGCCTCGTAGCCGGCGGCCTGAACCGCTCCGATATGAAGGAAGGCGTCGCCGGTGCCGTTGGCGAGCTCGACGAAGCCGAAGCCCTTATCCGACTTGAACCATTTAACGATCGCGTCTATCGCGGGCTCGTTCGAGACCGGGGGAGGCATGTCCCCCCCAGGAAAACCGCCGCCGCCTCCTCCGAAGGGAGTTCTCTGCTGCGGCCGGCTGGGTCGCTGGGAATCGTAATTATAGGGACCGTCATCGTCGAACCCACGCTTCCTCGGCCCCCGGAAATCCTTACCTTTGCTCATGTTACCTGCTCGTCTCCGCCAAAAACGGCAAGACCGCTATGTCATATGCAATATGCCCGTACAAAAGCCGCCCGGCGCCATAAGGCCGCCGGTCGGGTTTGAAGGGTATGTGCCAGTTGAATGCCATATAGTCCCGCGCGCTTTTTTATCTACCAGAAACATGGGGCTTTTGGCCAGAGCTTTTCGCTCGATTCGGCTCCGCGCCCAAAATATCGCCAACCGGATGTTCGGGGAGGGCATGGCCGCTGCTGCGTCGCGCGGGCCGAAGCGTCTTCAATATCAGTGGTATATCGGAAACCCGATATATCTGATTCGCATAATCGATATTATGGAACTAAATAGCCCAACCAGAAACATCGGCGCAGATCGCCGTTCAACGCGCCCGGCTGCAATGGCGGACCCGCCGGCAGGAAAAGCTAACACGGCCCGCTTCCAGGCGATGCGGAACCCGGCGGCGTGGCTAATGGATTGCGTATAGGCGGCGCGCTGCCCGTTTTATTCCGCTGCCTCACTGGCGTCGGACCGCTGGCGGTCCAACTGACGATCCAAGGCTCGCGAATCCAGTGGACGAAGCTGCGTCGGGACCGCGCGGCGCCAGCTTGAACGCCGCTACTACGTGTAAAAACAACAGGTTCAGAACTGCGGCCACGCTTGAAGTCGGGCAAGCTGGTTCTACCTCTCCAGCTCAAAGGAACCTTGGCTCAGGAGGACGCCATGGGCAGTCTGCTTCACTATGCGATCGTGTTTCTGGTTGTCGCGCTGATCGCGGCTTTTCTGGGCTTTGGCGGGGTCGCAGGCACGGCCATGGAAGGCGCCCGCGTGCTCTTCTGGGTCGCCATCGTTCTTTTCGCGGTGTCGGCTGTAACCGGACTTATCCGGAGGCAATAGCTCCGGCAGCGCATTTTGCCCGCCTGGCCGCTAACAAGGGAGTGAGCCATGAATTGGGAACGTGTCGAAGGCAACTGGAAACAGTTCACCGGCAAGGTCAAGGAGCAGTGGGGCAAACTCACCGATGACGACCTGACGAAAGTCGCCGGAAAACGCGAGCAACTCGAAGGCATGATCCAGGAGCGCTATGGGCTTGGCAAGGATCAGGTGAAGAAGGAAGTCGACGAGTTCCTCACACGGCACTGAGCCATCACTGAACGATTTGGAATTATGCCCGGCGGAGGTTCGCGCCCCCGCCGGGCGCGTTCTGAAAGTCAGAATTCGATCCGCAACCCGTCGAAGGCGGGGGTAACATTGGGCGGACACATCGCCGCCAGCGCGTCATAGTCGAGATCGACATGAAGGTCGGTGAGCACGGCGCGGCGCGGCTTGAGCCGCTCGATCCATTCGAAGGCCTGTCCGACCGAAAGATGCGAGCCGTGGCGCTGGTGGCGCAGCGCGTCGATGATCCACAGATCGAGACCTTCGAGATATTGCAGGCTCTCCGGCGGGATCGCATGCAGGTCCGGGGTATAGGCCATGTCGCCGATGCGAAAGCCCAGCGCGTCCATCTCGCCATGTTCGAGCCGGAAAGGCGTCGCCTGGATGGTTCCGCCCGGACCATCGAGAAATGTCGGGCGGCCGAGATGCAGCCTGTGTTCGGTCAGCAGCGGCGGGTAGAAACTGCCCGGCGGCGTCTGGAAGATATAGTCGAACTTGGCCGTCATGACTTGCGAGGTCGGCTCGTCCATATAGGCCGGAATCTTGCGCCCGTTCATGATGACGAGCCCGCGCACATCGTCGACGCCATGCGTGTGGTCGGCGTGGGGATGGGTATAGAGAATGGCGTCGAGACGCTTGACCTCGGCGTCGATCAGCTGCTCGCGCAGGTCAGGGGACGTGTCGACGAGAATATTGGTTGAGGCGCCCTCCTCGCCTTGCGAAATAAGGATCGAGCAGCGGCGGCGGCGGTTCTTCGGATTGGCGGGATTGCATTTGCCCCAGCCCTGCCCGACGCGCGGCACGCCGCCCGAGGAGCTGCAGCCAAGGATGGTGACTGTTCGCGTCACGCCGCCACTTCCCGCTGACGCAGCGGCGGCATCTTCGAGAACAGCCGCAGCGCATTGGCCGTGGTGGCGCCGGCGAAATCCGCCTCGCTCATGCCCTTGACCTGCGCCAGCACGCGCGCGGTGTCGGCGACATAGGCAGGCTCGTTGCGCTTGCCGCGATGCGGCGTCGGCGCGAGGAAAGGCGCGTCGGTCTCGACCAGCATGCGCTCCAGAGGCACGGTGGAGGCCGTGTCGCGCAGACTCTGCGAATTCTTGAAGGTCACAACGCCGGAGAAGGAAATATAGAGCCCCAGCTCCACTGCGGTCTCGGCCAGCGCCTGCGAGGCGGTGAAGCAGTGGAGCAGGGCCGTGAAAGCCCCCTTCCCCATTTCGTCGCGCAGGATCGCGGCGCAGTCGTCGTCAGCGTCGCGCGTGTGGATCACCAGTGGCAGCCCGGCGATGCGCGCGGCGGCGATATGATTGCGGAACACCCGCGCCGCCGTGTCCTTTGGCGCGTGGTTGTAATGATAATCCAGCCCGGCCTCGCCAAAGGCCACGCATTTGGGATGGCGCGAGAGCGCTACCAGCTCCTCCGGGTTTGCCTCCGCCTCATCCAGCGCATGGTTGGGATGAGTGCCGACGGTGCAGAAGACGTCGTCGTAACGCTCGGCTATCGCCGCTATGGCGGGAAATTTCGTTACATGGGTGGAGATGGTGATCATCCGCCCGACGCCGGCGGCATGGGCTCTCGCTACGACGTCCGCCTGTTCCGGCGCGAAATCGGGAAAATCGAGATGGCAGTGGGTGTCGATGAGCATGATTTAATCCGCTATAGCCATAAGCAAGCAAAAGGCCAGGAATGTCCGCCTCACTTGCATTTCCCGTTAAAGTCATAGCCGGGGCCGGGATGCAGCGACGCTGACACATGCGCGACGAGCGCGTCATATTTCGCCTTCTCCGCCGCCGGATATTCGATCACGAGATCGTTCCAGAACCGTGTTGCGGCAGGACAGGATCGACTTTCGGTAAAAAATCCTGTCGCCCCTGGTCCCCGAGACGACGAGGAGGCGCGGCGTGATTTTCTTGTATGTCGCCACGCCGCCTTCGGGCGCGGTCTTGATCGCGACTTCCTCGTCATAAGACAACGCGCTGAAACTGCCGGATATGGTGATCGTGGCGCTCCCGTCGGGCGAGGTGAAGACGCGGCCGTCGTTGTTTTCGGGCGCGGGGCCCATCTTCCAGTCCGAAGGCGCGTCGGCGGTCGCGCCGAAGCGATCATTGAAATAGGAGCGCCAGGGCCCTTTGGCCAAGACGCCTGACGCGACGAGACAGGCCGCGAAGCCGAGCAGGATTGTCGTCCCAGTCTTCATCGCCACGGCCTAGCCTTTCGGGTTCAAAGTGCGCTCTTTCGGCTCCAGATAGCGCGGAAAGAGCGGCGCGAGAGCGGTTTACTCCGGGAAGGCGGCGAAGGGAATGACTGAGTTCGCGGCGAGGCTCGCGGACGACTTCCAGTCTAATTCGCCTTGACCGCCGTCCAGGCGCCCTTGGCGCAGAGCAGGCTGTTGGAGGTCCAATCGCCTGTCCCGTTGTTTTGCTTGAGCGTCCCGTGAATTTGGGCGGCGTAGCCCAGCGCGGTTATCGTCATCGCGACGCCGCCGTCGGAATCGACCGCGCCGACGGCTTTTGGCGGGGGGTCGGTCACGCCGGCGACTTTCACCGCCCGGCCGCCGATGACCGCGAGGAACAGCCGCCGGGTGCGACGTGGGCAGAAGGGACTGGCGACCGACGCGTCGATGATCCAGACGCCGTCAAAAGGCTGCGGCTGGGACGGAGAAGACTGGCCGTCCGCTTCGTCTGGCGCAAGCGATAGTGTCGCCAGAAGGGCTACAACAATGACCGCGCTCCCCTTGAGCATTCCCCTACTCCTCCACAAACCCTTGAACCGCCGGGCTCGGCGCAAGGAAAGGCGCTGGATGTCGATGAGCATGGGAGCGGTCTACTCCGAGATCGCGGCGAAGGGAATGCTCGAGGCCGTTCTAGCTCCAGGGATTGAGTATTTGAACACCAGTCCGCTCGAAATCGGCGACATTGCGCGTCACTATTGTCATGCCATGCACAAGCGCGGTCGCGGCGATAAGGGCGTCGCGTTCCGCGCGAGGGTCCGGCACATGCAGGCTCGCGCAACGAAGCGCGACAGCGGTGTCGATCGCAAGCATGCGCCCTTCGAACCGAGGCAATATCTGATCGTCAATCCAGGATCTCAAAACCCGCCCTTGCGCCTCGTCTTTTCGCGCGATCGACAGTGCGCCCAGCTCCAGCTCCAGCAGCGTGACGACCGAAAGAAAGATGCTGGCGAGCGGAGTGATCGTGGCCCACGCCAACACCTTCCGATCGGCTTTTTCCGGGCGGCGAAGCTGGGAAACGACGTTGGTGTCGAGCACGAACATCAGGACAAATCCGGGACGCGGTAAATATTGCCGGCGCGCGGGGCTTCAAAATCAAAATCCGGGGCGTCCGGCTGCGCCAGCGCCTCGCCAAGCGTCATCTGGCCGCCCGTGAGCTTGCGATATTCCTCGATGCTCAACAGGACATGGGCGGGCTGTCCACGATCGGTGATGAACACCGGCCCGACCTTGGCGGCCTTCTTGGCGCGGCCCACATCCTGATTGAATTCCCGGCTGGAAAGAGTGGTGATAGGCATGGCGGCGCCTCGAAGTGCAATTGTAGTGAAGTTACTACAATGCAGCAAATGCGGCAAGCGACTGCCGCGTTATTCCCGCCTCAAGCCCCCTCCTCCTCCACAAATCTCGGAAACACCGGCGCGGGCGCCGGCAGCGTCGCGCCCGCAACCAGCGCATGGTCGGCGCTGGCGTGGACGAATTCGCGCGCGTCCTTTGGAACCGCGAGCAGGTCGAGCAGCGCCCCCGCGCCCGCCGGGATGAAGGCCTGCAGCGATATCGCCAGCCGCCGCAGCGTTTCGGCGGTCACATAGAGGATCGTTTCCATGCGCTCGGGATCGGTCTTTTTCTTCGCCCAGGGCTCCTGCCCCGCGAAATAGCGGTTCGCCTCGGCGACGACACGGAAAATCTCGGCCAGCGCATGGTCGGGGCGATAGGCGTCCATCGCCCGGCGCGCGATCTCGATGACGCCGCCGGATTCGTTCAGGATCTTGGCGTCCTCGTCCAGGATCGCGCCCATGCGCGGGACGGCGCCGCCGCAGTTCTTGTTGATCATCGACAGCGAGCGTTGCGCCAGATTGCCAAGGTCGTTGGCAAGATCGGCGTTGATGCGGTTGACGATGGCCTCATGCGAATAATTGCCGTCCTGGCCGAAGGGGATCTCGCGCAGGAAGAAATAACGCAGCTGATCGACGCCATAGCGCTCGGCGAGTTCGATCGGATCGACGACATTGCCGACCGACTTCGACATTTTCTCGCCCCGGCTGAACAGAAAGCCATGCACGACGATCCTCTTCGGCAAGGGCGCGCCCGCCGACATCAGGAAGGCCGGCCAGAAGATCGCGTGGAAGCGGGTGATGTCCTTGCCGATCACATGGGCGTCGGCGGGCCAGAAGCGGGCGAGCCCACCCTGCCCGGTCAGCCAGCCGGTGGCGGTGATGTAATTGGTCAGCGCGTCGACCCACACATACATGACGTGATGCGCGCTGGTCTGCGGGTTGGCCGGAATGGCGATGCCCCAGTCGAATGTCGTGCGCGATATCGAGAGGTCGCTGAGCCCGCGCTTCACGAAGGCGACGATCTCGTTCCTGTAATGCTCGGGGGTAATGAAGTCGGGGTTCGCCTCGTAATGCGCGAGCAGCCTGTCGCCATAGGCGGAGAGCTTGAAGAACCAGCTTTCCTCCTCCACCCATTCGACCGGCGTGCCGGTGGGCGCATATTTCTTGCCCTCGCGCTCGGTGAGTTCGCCCTCGTCGTAATAGGCCTCGTCGCGCACGGAATACCAGCCCGCGTATTTGGAGAGGAAAATGTCGCCATTGGCCTCCATGCGCCGCCAGATTTCCAGCGACGCCTGCTTGTGACGCTCCTGCGTCGTGCGGATGATGTCGTCGGCCCTCGCGTTCAGCGCGTCGCCCATGCGCTCGAACTGCGCGGCGGTGCGGTCGGCGAGGCCTTGCGGCGTCAGCCCCTCGCGCTCGGCGGTGCGCTGCATCTTCTGGCCGTGCTCGTCCATGCCGGTGATGAACAGCACGTCGAAGCCCTCCAGCCGCTTCCAGCGCGCGAAGGCGTCGGTGGCGATGCGCTCATAGGCGTGGCCGATATGGGGCGCGCCATTCGCATAGGGAATGGCGGTGGTGATCATGTAGGTCGGGGCGGCTTGCTTCATGCGCGCGGGTTTAACGCGCTTTGGCGGCGCGGGGAAGCGGGTAATAAACTCTACCGCCCAGGCTCGCGCGGCCGCGCGGTTTCGTCCATCACGCCCATGATCTTGCGGAAGAGGCCCGGCGTCAGCGCCGACAGCGGGTTGACGCGCACCGCCGGCGCGCCGAGCTGGCCGGTGACGCGGTAATTGAGCGCGAATATGCCCTCATGCGCCCCGCCGGTCAGCAATTGCCCGAACACGGGAATGTTCGAAACCAGATTGTTGAGGCCGTAAGCGGGAACATAGGAGCCGCCGAGGTCGACCGTTTCGCGCGCGAGATCCACATAGCCGTCGAAGGTCAGGCCCATTTCCGGCCCCGACATGATGCCGTCGCGCAGGGACAACTTGCCGGCCGCCCAGCCGAATTCCGCCTGCAGCCGCGCGACGCGCACCAATTCAGGATCGAAGCGGTAGCCGCCCTTTTCATCCGATCTTGAGGCCCCCTGCGCCATGAGCTGGCGCATCGCCGGTTCGTTCTTGAGATAGAAATCGCGCACATGCAGCACGCCGTCCGAGCGCCCCTGCCCTATCTGGATGCGAGCGGTGAGTACGCCGGAATCCATGCGGCCATAAAGATCGAGAAAGGACATCAGCGCGCCGCCGTCGGCGCTGGAAATTTCCATCTGCGCGCCGCTTTCGTTTCGCGAGAGCGCAACGGCCAGGGGCTCGCGGCCGAAATTGCCCTGGAGCGAAAACACGCGTGGCTTGCCGTTCCGGCGCTCCCAGCGGAAATCGACATTCGAGAGGATCTGCTTGCCGAAGCCCGTTACGATCGGCGATTTGAGATCGAGATCCAGGTCGTCGAAGGAAATCGCGCCCTTTCCGCCGCTCTGTCCCGGCTTTTCGCCGCTGGCCGTGAGGCTGCGCAGCATTGGGCGCGCGTCCAGGTTCGTCGCGCGCACCGACAGCTTCAGGGCGTCCGCGCCGCGCTGGGCCTCCAGCCTCGCGTCGTCGCCCGGCGAGAGTCGGAATTGCGAGAATTTGGCGGAGCGAAAGACTCCCTCCTTGGACAATTCGACGGAGCCCGCCAGCTGCGTGGGGCTGGCGTCGAGCGAAAAGCGCTCCAGCGTAATGCCCTCCGGGCGCCTGAGCATGGTGAACTGGGCCTTGGCCGCCTTGCCCGCCGGCTTCACGACTCCGGGCAGGATATTGTCGAGCGAAGCGCGCGTGAGATCGAGCTCCACAGGCGTCTCGGCTTCATTCAAAGGCAAGGTCGTTTTCACCTGCGCGGTGATCGGGCCGACGACGCCCGGCAGCGCGAAGCCCGCCTTCGCGCGGGCCGCCTCGTCCAGCACCACCGAAAGCTGCGCCTGCATGGCGGCTCCCTCGGTCGGCGCCCGCTTGATGTCGAGCGTCGCCGCTCCTCCAAGCAGACGCCCCGTCCCGGTGACGCGCAATCCCGAGGCCCGGTCCTGCTGAATGTTCAGCGCGCCATTTTCAAGCCGCTCGGCGCCAAGGAAACGGTCGATCGAGAGATTGGTGGCGTTGGCGTCCACGGCGACGACAGTATGATCGGGACGCGCGCCATCTCCCACCTCCAGATCCGCGCGCAGGCGCCCGTCGACCTGTCCCTTCAGCTGCGCGGGGTCTACCGGCAGGGCCGCGTAAGGCGCGATGCTGGGGATCGCCAATATGTCGGCGACGGCGTCGACATTGCCGGCAAAACGCATTTCGAGCAACGCCGGCGCTGGCTTTGGCGCATTGTCGGGGATGAAGAAACGGCCTTCGGTGATGTTGATGCGATGGCCATGGGGCGTTTCCAGCACGCCGCTGGCCCCCTCCAGCGACAATGTGCGGCCGGTCAGCCGCAAATGCGCCGACAGATTGGAGAAAGGCGGCACGCCGGGGACGATTTCCGTGATGGCCGCATTGACGATGTCGGCCTCGCCATGAATCCCACTGTCCGGCGGCGGCTGCTCGTAACGCATCGCCACAATGTCGGACTGGTTGAAGTCGGCATTGATTTCGCCGCGCTTGATGACGCCCGCGGGAACATGTTCCATGAACCAGTATCGCGCCGGCGCGGCCGAATGCGTTGGCAAGAGCCTCACCACTGCGGCGATCTGCGTGTTGTCGAAGTTCAGGCCGTAGACGACATGCGCGCCGCTGGCCCAGGTGATGAGCGCGGAGCCGGTGGCGTTGACGTCCGGCGCCGCAAGTTCGAAATTGTCGATCCGCAGATTTTGCCCCGCCAGCGACAGCCGCAATCGCAACGACGAGCGATCCAGACGGAGCGGATGCTGTCCGGCGCGGTCGGGGCCAACCCATGTGGGCTTCGCCAGACGCAGGGAACAGATCCATAAATCCGCGGGCGAGCTGGCTCCGGCCTGAAGGGCGTCGCTGTCGGCGACCGGCGGCGACACCTCTCCCTCCAGCGCCATGTCATATGAGCCCGTCTTGATCTCGATCGGCGACAGGACGAACTGGCGGTTGACCTTGTCCCAATGCGCCGCGCCGGACAGTTCGCGGACCATCACAGGCTCGAAGTCCGGCTCGTCAAGCCGGAAAAAGCCGGCGCCGAGGCGTCCCATCCCGCTGGCCTCAACCACGCGGTCCCCGAGACCCAGTGCGAAATGCAGTTCGGCTGACAGGGGCGAGTCCGTGTCGAAAGGCAATTTTCGCATGCCGCCAAACAAGGCGATGTCATCCAGCGAAAAATCGCGCGCCTCGGCGTCGAAACTGCGCCGCGCTCCGGGCACGCCCTTCGCCGTGGCGACGACGGACCAGCGGCGTGCGGCGCCGGTGGCGGCGAGGCTGAATTTCATGCCGCCGACGCTCCTGTCGAGACTGAGCGACAGATCATTATAGGCGATGACGCGGCCGACGGTCTGGTCGTCAATGACGAGCCGACCATGCGCCAGGCCGACGCGATCAATGGCGCCAATCACGCTATCGGGACTCGTGGCGAGGTCGGACAGCGCGCGCAAGGCCCCGCCCGCCCGCGCAAGAATTTTCGCGCCTTCCGGCGGCAACCCCGCCGTGGCGCTGGACACAGCCGCGGGCGGCGGAGCTTCGATAGGCAGTGAAACCTGCGGCGCCGTTCCCGCCGATATGGCGACGCCCCCGTCGCTACTGACCGCGAGGCGCAGCTCCAGATCCAGCATTTCGAGCCGGCGCGGCTTGATTTTTCCCACGAGCAGCGAAGCCAGATCGACGGAAAGCTCAGCGCGCGGCGCCGCGACGATCATGCGTCCGCCGGATTTCACCGTGAGGCCCTGAACAGTCAGTGTCGGCCCGTGATCGGTATTGGCCACGGCGACGCCCGCGAGGCCGAACTCATAGCGGCGCGCGAAGAGATCGTTCAACGAATTGACGATGGTGGGCGTCAGCCAGTCGAAACCTATCGGCCCGCGCGACAGGAGGATCAGGAAACCGCCAATGATCACGCTGATGGCCGCGAGCGCTCCAAGGCCGAGGCCGCCGGCGCCCCGCATGATGCGGCGCGCTCCCGGAGACAATCGCGGCGCCTGAAACCGCAGTTCGGTCTTGCCCGCGCCGTCGTGCGAAACGCCGTCGTCGCCGGTCTGTCGCTCTGTCAATAGCCCCCGCCACAAAAATTCACGTTGCGCCCGGCGCCTCCGGTCTAATGAGAATATCGTCGGCTTCTGCGCCAAAACGATGGCGCCGCCGCTGGGCCGCGCTGCGCGGCGCTGGACGGCTCAAGCCTTGCTCGACATGGAGCTCAAATCCGCACCACGCTTGCCTTGTGCGCGCAGCCTTTGCAAACTGGCTCGAAACATAAGATTTAACGCGAAGAAAGGAAAGCTCAATGACCGCTGCGGCGACTGCTTCTCTCAACGAAGGCGACCCCGCGCCCGACTTCAAACTTCCCGCCGCCGGCGGCGGAACCCTTTCGCTGGCCGACTTCAAGGGCAAGAAGCTGGCGCTGTATTTTTATCCCAAGGACGACACCTCTGGCTGCACCAAGGAAGCCATCGAGTTCAATAGCCTGCGTTCGCAATTCGCAAAGGCGGGAACCGCGATTCTCGGAATGTCGCCGGATTCGGCGAAGAGCCACGACAAATTCCGCACGAAATACGAACTAGCGATTCCGCTCGCCGCCGACGAGGCCAAGGGGGCTCTTGGAGCATATGGCGTGTGGGTCGAGAAAAGCATGTATGGACGCAAATACATGGGCGTCGAACGCACGACTTTCCTGATCGGCGCGGATGGCCGCATCGCCAGGATCTGGCGCAAGGTGAAGGTTCCCGGCCACGCCGACGCGGTTCTGGCGGCGGCGAAGGCGCTTTGACGGCGGGCGCCTTCGCCACAAGAACATGGCGTTTCAGCCTCGTCGCGCTCCCCCTTGGGGGAACGCGATCCCAGCGGCTTATTTTTGCGCGGGCGCGGACGATGACGCGGCGCTCTTCTGGGCGATCAGCTTGTCGACCTCTTCGAGTCCCTTTTTCGCCGAAGCCAGATCAGGCTTGAGCTTCAGAGCCGCTTCATAGTCCCGTTTCGCGCGCTCCAGCTCATGCTTGCCGCGCCAGGCGTTGGCGCGATTGAGATAGGCTGACGCATAGGCGGAATCGATTTTGATCGCCGCGTCGAAACTGGCGATGGCGTGGTCGAAATCACCCTTGCCGTGATAGGCGAGCCCGAGATTGCTTTGGGCCTGCGCCGATTTTGGCTCCAGCTTCGCCGCCGCGCCAAAATCAGCGACGGCGCGGTCATAGTCCTTTAGGGACTGGTAGTAGGCGCCGCGCGCGGTGAGCGCCGCCGCAGAATGGCTGTCGAGCTTCACCGCCTCGTCGAGATCGGCCAGCTCCTTGGCCGCATCCCCCTTCTGACGCCAGGCGATGGCGCGGGAGACATAGGCGGCGGCGTTTTTGGGCGCCAGCTTCACCGCCTCATCGTAATCCGCGAGGGCGCGATCGTAATCGCCCTTGACGTAATAGACGCCGCCCCGGCCGACATGGGCCGCGGAGTCCTTCGGCTGCGCCGCGATGGCCGCGTCGTAATCGGCAAGAGCGTGGTCGAAGTCGCCCTTGCCGCGATATGCGGCGCCGCGACTGGAGAGAATCACCGCCGACTTGGGGTCAAGCTCCAGCGCCTTGCCGAAATCAGCGACAGCGTGGTCCCACTCGCCTTTTGTCTGATAGGCGCCGGCGCGATTGGCGTAGGCCGCGATCTTGTTGTGCTTCGACTGTTTGGAAATATTGTCGATGACCTGCGTGCAGCCGCTGATGCGGCTGTCCGCGTCCACGGAGCGGCATCCCGCCCATCCGTCCTTGGCGTTTGCGCTCGTGGCGAGTGCGACGGCGAGCGCGACGGCGTAGGCTGCCCTGCCGAAGCACAAGCGAGCGACGCCCGCAAAATTTGAACGGCGGCGCCCGCCGATTGAAGACGAGCCGTTTTTGGAAGCTTTCATTTTTGTTCCTCCCGCATAAGGAAATTCCTTGGCCTCAAACTCTCGCGCCGCCGCTGTCCAGAGCGGCCCGGGCAAGCCGCTATTGAACCTTGGCGCCGACAAAAAAGCCAGTCTGTGTTTTTTATAAACCATTCCGCCTTTTATTTGGTCGCGGCCGCGCTGGCGTCGCGGGAGGCCGCCCGTGGCGATATTAGCGTAATGGTTGATTCCGCCCCCCTGCTCCAGGTCTCGCGTTTCCCACAGAAAATTAGCGGAGGAGCAGCATCTTCCAATCACAAGCATTGATTTTGAAAGGGTAGTTTCCTCCACATGGAGAATGTGACCGCTTGTAAACAACCCCGAAATCGCATCTTCTAGCGCAGTGATTCTGGGCTCCGAGTAGCGCCTGAGTTGTAGTGTGCGAGGAACCAAGACGCCTGTCTTCAGTGCAGGGGGCGCCCAGCAAACCAATTTCGCTTTCGTTTTTTCCAATGCCGGAGCGCCAAATGTCACAAGGCACACTCAGATTGATCCGGGAAAAGGACGAGGCTCCTGGCTCGATCGACCTGCACGAATTCCAGCGCAAGCTTTACCTGGACCTGGAGAGAAACAGAAGGAACGACCATCAAGGTTCGCGCCCCGACCTTCCGGCCGCGCTCGATCTCATCTCCAAGGTCGCCGGCGCACTGGAACTGATGGAGAAGCGGGCCAACGACGTCGAGACCTGGGCGCTGGGATCGCTCCAGCGGTTTCGGCTTGATCTCTCCGACGCCGAGGCCAGGGCCACGGAATTCGAGGATCGCGCCCGCAGGACCGAAGAGCTCGTCCGCGATCTCCAGTTCAAGCTGACCGCCGCCGATCAGCGCCTCACAAAGGCGGAAGACCGCGCCCTCCGCGTGGAGGATGAGTTAAGAAAAGCGGAGGCGCGCGCATTGCGGGCCGAAGACCGCGCCTCCCGCGCCGAGGCTGAAATGGAGGAAGCGCTGGTGCGCGCCAAGCGCGCGGAAGAAAGCATCATGCGCGCGGACGAACGCGCCATCAAGGCCGAGGAAAGCGCCAAGAACACCGAGGCCTGGCTCGGGCATGTTCATGAGGTCATCACCAGCAGCCTTTCCAGCGCGGTCGGCGTCATCGACAAGATAAATCTAGATTCCGACGTCACCGTCGAACTCAACAAAAAGCTTCAAGGCCTCGCTAGCGGGCGCCGCTTCTAATCTTCGCTACGGCCGGCTTAGCGAAGTCGCCTAAATGCTGGTCGTTTACAGAATGAATTCTTAATTTCCCACCCCTAACATCTTATTGCAGCGACCGGCCCGTTTTTGGCGACCGTCGCGTCATGAAGTTTCATTCAGAGCTGGCGAGAGCTAGCCCATTGCGTCGTTGGAGGACTGGTTCGGGAGCATTTGTGGCTGGGCGCAATCACTATTCGCTTCTGGAGACGCCCGACGCAAGCGAGCTCCGGCGTTGTCGCGCGGCGCAGTCGCCTCGAACAGCTTCAATCCTTTTTGAGTTCAAAAGACCATGAAACCAGAGCTTTCCGATCCGCATGGCCGCAACTGGCTCCGGCGGCTGGGCGTCACGCCCGCTCGCGGCGACGGGAGCGCATCGCCCCTTCCCCCGGAAGTCCTGGCGGAACTTGTCGACAGTCTTTATGCGCCGCTGTTGTCGCTCGTCGTCGCCGCTGGCTGCGGCGTGTTGGTCGCCGTGATCGTCAGTGCGCGAAACGCAAACACTACTGGCCTGATTGACTGCGCGCTGGCCATGGTCCTCATCGCCCTGTGGCGCGCCGCGCTGACGATCCTCTACCGCAACCGCAACGCTCATGCGGCCCTGACGGCGAAAACACTGGGTTTCTGGGAGCTGAACTACGCCATTTGCGCGCTGACGCAGGCGGCGGCCTTTGGCGCGCTCTGTTTCATCACCATGGTCTCGACCAATGATCCGATCGGCCAATTGCTCGTCGACGCCACGACGATCGGATACACCGCCGGAGTCACCGCCAGAAACACCGGGCGCTTGAGGGTGGCCATCGGCCAGCTCACGCTCGCCCTCGGCCCGCTCACGGCTGGAGCAACGTTGCGAGGCGGGCTCGAATATTATTCGCTTGCCTTGCTGACCTTCCTTTACTTTCTCGCCGCCGTGGAGATAGCCGGCTATCTCTCGCGCAAGAACTTGCGCCTGCTGCTGCTCAACCACGAGAACAAGGCGCTTATCTCCAATCTCGCCGAACAGCATCGCCGGCTCGACATTGCGCTTGGCAACATGTCGCATGGCCTGTGCACGTTCGACTCCAGTCTGCGTCTTGTTCTGAGCAATGAGCGGACGGCCGAACTCTTTGGCCTCCCTCCGGAATCGTTCCAGCCGGGAATGACAGTGCGGGAGATGGTCGCGCTAAGCGTCGAGGCCGGCAATCACGAGAATCAGTCCTTCGCCAAGGTGGTCGAGGATTTCGAGAATAAACTCGCTCAACGCTCCGAGAACCTCGTCGACGATCGAGCTTAAGGGCGAGCGCACGGTCTCCTGGTCGCCACGTGCGTTGGAGGACGGCGGCGCCGTCGTCATTTTCGAGGATGTTACCGAGCGACTGAGCGCGGAGTCGCAATCTCAATATTTGTCGACGCATGACTCACTGACCGGGCTGCCGAACCGGATATTGTTCGACCGGATGCTTGAACAGACGATCAAGATGGCGCGCCGTTACGAAAAGCGCTTTTGCGTGATGTTTCTCGATCTCGACCGGTTCAAGGCCATCAACGACACGCTTGGACACGCCGCTGGCGATGTGATGCTGCAGGAAGTCGCCACACGGCTCAGGACCAATTTACGCGAGAGCAACGTGGTCGCGCGGCTGGGCGGCGACGAATTCGTGATGATTATCCAGGAAGTCGGCAATGCGTCGCAGGCGGAGACCGTCGCCCAGAAAATCGTGGAGAACATCGCCCGGCCCTTAACAATTCAAGGCCAGGAATGCGCGACTGGCGCCAGCATTGGCATCGCGATGTTTCCCGTCGACGCCTCCGATGAGAAATCGCTAATCAAATGCGCCGACGCCGCGATGTATCGCGCGAAGGAAGAGGGAAAAAACCGCTTCCAATTCTTCTCGTCAGGCGCGGCCGTGCCCTCGCTCCGCAGTCTGAAATTCGAGTCCGATCTCAGGCATGCGCTGGAGCGCGAGGAATTCGTTCTCCTTTACCAGCCAAAGAAGGACATAGCGACGGGCGCGATCGCCGGGGTGGAGGCTCAGCTGCGATGGAGCCACCCCGAATCCGGGATATTGGCGTCGGACAGTTTCCTTCAGCTCGCCGAGGAAACGGGTCTGATGATTTCGATCGGCAAATGGGCGCTGGAGACCGCGTGCAGGCAAAATGTCGCCTGGAGCCGAGAGGGAATCAGAATCTGCGCGTCGCGGTCGATATATCGCAACGTCAGTTGTTGAGCAGGGATCTGCTTGGCGACATAGAGGCCGCGCTTTCCAGCTCCGGCATGTCCGCCGAGCTGCTGGAGCTTGAAATCAGCGAAAGCGCCCTGCTCCGCGACCATGAGCGGTCAGATGATTTGCTCCAGTCCATGAGACGCGCGGGAATGCGCGTCACGATCGACGATTTTGGAGCGGGCTATTCCTCGCTGTCCCGGCTGAAGGAGCTGCCGATCGACGCGATCAAGATAGACAGATCCGTCATCCAGGGGCTTCTGGTGGACCAAAGGGATCAGGCTATCGTCCAGGCGATTATTACGATGGCCCGCGCGCTGGGCCTGACCACGGTGGCGGACGGCGTGGAGACGCGAGGGCAGGAGGCGTTCCTTAAGGCCCACGCCTGCGATCAGATGCAGGGCTCCCTGTTCTCGCGGCCGGTCCCCGGCGACGCGTTCGGAGCCTTCGCGCGGGACCATGAGTTGCGCCGGTTGCAGCAGCGGCTCGGGGACTACCCGGCGCCCGCGGTTGCAATGGCGGTTCGTTAGCGAGCAAGGGATTGAATGAGGATTGTTTGAAGTGCAAGGCCGGCCCCAAGGTCCGGCTTTTTTTGTTTTCTCTGAAAAGCAGCGTGCCGCGGGCAGAAATCAATCATTGTGGACGCCAGAGCGTGATGATGAGCCCGCCGACGACAATGAACGCGCCGCCGACGAAAATCGGCAGGTCCGGCCTAACGTCGAAGAAAACCAGATTGATGACCTGTGCGACGACAAAGAACAGCGTCACATAGACCCCAAGCAGTTTGCCAAAATCCCAAGGCGGGGAATTGACCGCCACCCCATAGGCAAACAAAACTAACGCTCCAGCAGCTAAGAGGCCGATGCGGGTCGCCATGCTAGGACTGTGAAGCCCGCTGCGGACGAGCGCATCACCGCCAGCTTCAAGCGCAGCGGCCAACAATAGCAAGAGATAGGCTGTGACAAGGTTCATGGTTGCACCTTGCCATGATCCATCGGGCACGTCACGGCCATGCAAAAGTCAACGATTCCGCAGCGCGCGCGTTCGCCATGACTACCGTGCGAAAATACGCATTTTCGCGCCTCGCGCCGAAAGAAAGTGAAACCGCCAAGCTTGTTATCGCAGCTCCTTGGGCGGCCCGCCAGCAGGGCCGCCGCATCGACCGGTTCCGAGTTGAACAGGACCTGGACGGAGCTCGATGGGAAATAATTCGTCCGGTGACTTCAGCGATTGATCGACGGACGCCACGGCTGCGGCGATTTTGGTCTCGTCATTGGTCTTGCTGACTTCCGCGAAATTGTTGGCGGCGTCCCGAGATTGCTTCAGCAGCGCCAGCACCTGAGCCCGGAACTCGGCCAGTTCGCCCGCTACAGCGTCGGAGAGAGCCGGGGCCGCCTCCTGAAACTCCTGATTTTCATGAGGTAATCGGCCAAAGGCCCTCCACGCAAACCGGGTGTTCCCGGATTGCGCGTTTAATGCCGAAATCGGCAACCGCCGACTTCGGTGTGCGAGAAGGGACGCGCCCATGCGACAAGACCAAGCAATGGGGCAAGAATTCGCTCCCTCGCCCGCCAATTCGCCAGCAAAGGCGCGACCTGTTGTCGAAATTGCTTGCATTTGCGCACCGGCCCCATGTTAGAAGCGGCGTCTCGCTTAAATTCCATGTGAAAAGCGGCGCGCTCTTGCGGCGATTCGCTGGCGAGCAAAACAATTCGCAAGGCTGGCGGCCCCATGGCCGGGAGACCGCCGCGGGCCTTGGTGGGGGAATCATATGCCTGAAGTCATTTTCACCGGACCGGCGGGCAGGCTTGAAGGCCGCTTTCACCAGTCCGCGACCCGCGGCGCGCCAATCGCCATCGTGCTGCATCCACACCCGCAGTTCGGCGGGACGATGAACAACCAGATCGTTTATCACCTCTATTACGCTTTCGCGGAACCGGTTTTTCGGTGCTGCGCTTCAACTTTCGCGGGGTCGGCCGCAGCCAGGGCGCCTTCGACCATGGCGCGGGAGAGCTTTCCGACGCCGCCGCCGCCCTGGACTGGGCGCAGGCCGTCAACCCCGAAGCGCGCGCCTGCTGGATCGCCGGCGTCTCCTTCGGCTCCTGGATCGGCATGCAGCTTCTGATGCGGCGGCCGGAGATCGAGGGCTTCGTCTCCGTCGCCCCGCCCGCGAACCGCTTCGATTATTCGTTCCTCGCGCCCTGCCCCTCGTCCGGCCTGTTCATCCACGGCGATCAGGACCGCGTGGCGCCGCTGAAGGAAGTGACCGGGCTCATCGAAAAGCTCAAGACTCAAAAGGGCATTTCGATCGAACATGCGGTCGTGAAGGGCGCCAACCACTTCTTCGAGAACAAGATCGACCCGCTGATCGCGGAGGTCGACGCCTATCTCGACAAGCGCCTCGGCAATCCGCCGCGCATCGCCATTCCGGCGCGGGGCGACTGAAATCTAGCCCGTCTTCGTCAGCGCCGGCACGATCTTTTCCTCGACGCTCTCGCGGTCAAGCGGGCCGAGGATCGACACTTCGATCACAGGCCCCGGCGCGATGACGAACGTCGCCGGCACGCCGCGCAGGCCAAGCGCGCGCTGAAGGAAGGCGCGGTCGTCCGCGCCCACGGCCCGGTAGGGATTCCCCTCGCGCGAGAGAAAGTCGCGGGCGTGCTCGGGCTCGTCCTTGACGTCGGCGCCATAGATCGGCGCCAGCCCGCGCGCGGCGAGGTCGATGAGCAGCTCATGCTCCTCGCGGCAACTGGGGCACCAGCTGGCCCAGAAATTCAGGATCGAGCGCCGCCCCGCGAGGTCCGCGCTGGAAAAGCCCGGCGTCGGCGTCCCGTCGGGCCGCGTCAGGCCGGGCACGGCGGCCAGTTCGAAGCGGTCGAGCTTGAACGGATTGAACAGCCGCGCCGTCATGTCCTTGCTTGTCCAGAGCTGAGCGGTCAGGACCGCGCCCCCTCCAAGCGCCGCGCCGCCGAGCACGCCGAAAACCAGCCCCCGGCGGGAGATGGACGCGTCATGCCGCTTTGCGTCGTCCTTTGCGTCGTTTTGCATTCTTGCATCCGGAGCCGGCCTCTCCGCCTTAAGGGCGGCAGCCATGACATATAACAGCAGGCTACCCGCCCGTCGCCTCCGCCCGCGCCAGCACCCCGCCCGCCATCGGTGCGGGAGCGCCGGTCGTCGTCGGAAAGGTCAAGGGCTTCCCTTCCAACACACGCGCAGCGAGAAATCCGAAGGCCTGCGCTTCGAGATAGTCGGACGACCATCCTACCACATCGGCGGTGGTGACCTTGCAGGGCAGCCTCAAAACCAGTTCGCGCACGAGGATCGGATTGCGCGCCCCGCCACCGCAGACGATCAGCAGTTGCGGCTCCTTCGGCAGGTGCGGGAACAGCCGCAGGACCGACGCGGCGGTGAAGGCGGTCAGCGTCGCGGCGGCGTCCTCAGTTGATAGATTACTTATTACATTAAGTGAGAAAGCGTTTCTATCTAAAGACTTTGGAGGAGATACTTCAAAGAATGGATGAGCTAATAATCGCAGCAGCGCAGCCTCGTTCACGCGGCCTCTGGCCGCGGTGTGGCCGTCCCTGTCGATGGGCGCGCCGGTGCGCTGGAGCATCAGATCGTCGATCAGAGCATTGCCCGGCCCGGTGTCGCAGGCGATAGGCTCCTGCCCCTCCGAGATATAGGTGACATTCGCGACGCCGCCGATGTTGAGCAGAGCGACCTCGCCGCGCAGCCCACCGGCTGCAACCAGAGCGCGATGGAACACGGGGACGATCGGCGCCCCCTCGCCGCCGGCGGCGATGTCAGCCGCGCGAAAGTCATAGGCCACGTCCACGCCCAGCCGCCCCGCCAGCGCCGGCCCGTCGCCGATCTGGATGGTCAGCCGCTGTTTGGGGCGGTGCAGCACGGTCTGGCCATGGAAGCCCACGACGGAGATCGTGGAGGCGTCGATCGCGTTCTCGCGCAGGAGGCTCTCGACCGCTTCGGCGTGGCGGTCCGTGACCATGCGCTCGGCGAAGGCCAGCACGCCCGGACGCGCGTCGCGGTCCTCCAGCGTGGCGGCCTCGGCCAGGGCGCCGCGCAGCAAGGCCCGATCGGCGTCGGAATAGGGATAGGCCGCGGCCGGGCCAAAGGAGAGGATGGACTCGCCGTCCGTTTCGACGAGAGCGACGTCCACCCCGTCCATCGAGGTGCCGGACATGAGCCCTATGGCGCGATATATGGGCAAAATCCTGCTCCGCTATTTGCCGCGCCGGAAACGAGCGCCTAATTCGACATGCATTCCTTGATGTCGCTTTCCTTTTTCATCCGCTCGAAAGTGTCCGAGCAGAAGCGTTCAAGGTCGGGCCGCAGTTGCGGGTTGCCGGCGTTGGCGCGAATGCCGACGGCGCCTTCCAGCAGCTCCTTCTGCGCGGCGTGCACGCGGTCCGGGGGCAGCAGCGAGGAGCAGGACTCGTATTTTTTGAGCAGCGAGTCGCATTGGGGCACGCCGGTCGGGTCGACCGCCAGCGCCGGAGAGACGGCGAGAAAGACGAAACCTAGGGCAAAAGCGAGTTTCACGGGCGCGCGTTCCTTGTCAGTAGAGCGGATTTCGCGCGGAACATAGTCAAGCATGACGAAAAATGAAACGGGCGGCGGGCCTTTCTTTGGACCCGCCGCCCCATGCTCCGACGTAGGTGTCTCGCGAACGCCGGAGCCTGTTCTACCCGGCGCGGACTAGAGCCCCGCGAGGTAATTGGTCGGATCGACCGGGGTCGATCCCTTGCGCAGCTCGAAATGCAGCTGCGGAGAAGCGACATTGCCGCTCTGCCCGGATTTGGCGATGGCCTGGCCCCGGGTCACATGGTCGCCGCGCTTGACCGCGATGTCGCCGTTATGGGCATAGGCGGACACGAAACCGTTGGGGTGGCGGATCAGCACAAGATTGCCGTAGCCCTTCAGCTCATTGCCGGCATAGACCACGGTGCCGCCTTCGGCCGCCTTAACCTGCGTGCCTTCCGGCACGGCGATGTTGATGCCGTCATTGCCGCCATTGGCGAAGCCCTGGATGATGCGGCCGCGAGCCGGCCAGCGGAATTCCGGGTGCGCGGCGTCGGAGGGCTTTTCCTCCTCCACCGGGCCGACCGACGCGGTAGTCGTGGTCTTGTCCACCTTGCTCGACTCGACCGGCGCGGGATCCGCCTTGGCTGTCTTGACCACGGGCGCTGGCGCGGGAGCCTCGACAGCGACGGGGGCCTGGGCAGGCTCGGCCCTTGCGACCTTGGCGGCTTTCACCGGCTTCGGCGCTGGCGCGGCTTCTTCCTCGGCGTCGTCGGCCTTGGCGACATGTGGCTTGGCCGGCTTTGCTTTCGCGACGGGCGTGGCGGGCTTGTCCTCTTCCTCGTCGTCAGCCTTGGCCAGCTTGGCGGCCTTCGCCGGCTTTGCCGCGGGCTTCGCGACCGGCTTGGCCTTCACGGCGGCGGCCGGCTTCGCGTCCTCTTCGTCGTCGGCCTGAGCGAGTTTCGCGGGCTTCGCGGGGGGCAGCTCCACATGCTTTCCGGCCGCCTTCTTGGGCGCCGGAGCCGGGGCGTCGTCGTCGGAATCGTCCTTTTCCGCCGCCTTTTCGTTCTTTGCGGGCTTCGCCAGCGCGTGCTTTGGCTCGGGCTTTGGTGCTGGCTTGCTCTCCTGAGCGACGCGCGGCTCGGCGGCGGGCTTCGGCGACGGGGCGGCTGTGGCCCGATAGACCGGGATCACGAGGCGCGAGCCGGGCTGCACCTGGCTGGCGGTGGAGAAGCCGTTCACCTTCAACAAGGCGTCGGTCGGCACGCCATAGCGGTTGCCCAGTATGGCAGGCGTATCGCCCTCGGCGACCGTGATCGGCGTGCCGCCCTCGGCGCTCCAGTGATTATAGCTTCCGCCAGAACCGGAGGCCTGCTGGGGCGCAACGGGCGCCGGACGCGGTGCAGCGGAGGCGCTGCTTGACGGCGGCGCAAGCGGTTTGGCCTGAATGGGGGAGGAAGCGGGAGCGCTGGCGATGGCCCCTGTCGGCGCGCGGTCAACACCGCGCGTTGTCCTTGCAGCGGTTTTTTGCGCGCCGCCGCCGAAGGGATCCGCGAATGGATCGGCTGAGAACCGCGATGCGTCTGAACAACCAGCAGCCAGGGCTGACACGCCGGCGGCCAACATGAGCCGCATTGCGACTCGCGGAACAAATACTCGACGCATTATTGCCATGACCAGACCCACTCATACCGAACGCTAACTCAACGTGTCGATCTAGCCAGAATCCGGTTAAGGGAGCGTTTAAGATGAACGCGGGTTTCGGCAAAAAGCTAAATTTGTAAGCATATTTCACGATTCGCCGTTTACAGCGCGAGGGCCTTCCCGCTTATTGCGGCCCCCTCGCGGCATTCGCCGCAATCCTTGGGCGCGAGCAGCGCGCCATTGGCGCCCCGCTCCAGCCGCATCACCCGTGCGCGCCGCCGTCGCCCCGCCTGCGCAGGAAGAAACCGCCCATAGACAATTGCGCCGCCGGCGGCGAGCAGTTCCAGAGCGGCGGCGGGCGGCTCATCGAACGCCATATAGAGAACAATCCGGTCGAACAGGCCCAGCGATCGGTCGGGCGCGAGGCCGTCGGCGAAAAGCACGCGCGCATTGTCGACCGACAGCGCGGCGAGGCGCTCGCGCGCCTCGATCGCGAGCGCCTCGTATCGCTCGATGGAGACCACCTCGCGCGCGAGTTGCGCCAGCACCGCCGCGCTGTATCCGGAGCCGGAGCCGACTTCGAGCACGCGATGCCCCGGCCCCGCAGCAAGCGCCTCCAGCCAGCGCCCGAGCCCGGCGGCCGCCGGCAGGGTCTGGCCGCAGTCTATCGGCAGAGAGATGTTGCGGTTTGAGAGATCGCGAAAACGGTGCGGCGCGAAGAGTTCGCGCGGCACGCGCTCGATGGCGCGCATGACCGAGACGTCGCGCACGCCCGCGCTGCGCAATTGCAGACCCAGCGCCGCCCGCGCCTCGACCGGAAGCTGATCGGCGCCGAAAACCCCGCTCATGGCGCGGCCTCGAAGGCGGCTGCGAGCGCGGTGACGGTCGGATGGTCGGTCAGATCAAGCTTGAGCGGCGTGACCGTAATCTTGTTCTGCTCCAGCGCTTCAAGATCGGTGCCGGCGCCGGGCGTGAAATCGCCGCGCTGGAAGGAAATCCAGTGATAGGGGTTGCCGCGCCCGTCCTTGCGGTCCTCGATCTTCATGAGGTCGTTGCTGCGGCGGCCCTGCATGGTCACGGCGACGCCCTGCACTTCATGCGGCAGGCAGCTTGGAAAATTGACGTTCATCAGCACATTGGGCGGGATTCCCGCGGCCAGCAGCTTGCGCAGGACGCCGTTGGCGTGCGCCTCCGCACAGCTCCAGTGAATGGTCTCGCGCCCGGCGAAGAAATCATAGACCTGCGACATGGCGATCGAGGGAATGCCGAGGATCGTCCCTTCCATCGCGGCGGCGATAGTGCCGGAATAGGTCACGTCCTCGGCGACGTTCTGCCCGCAATTGACGCCGGAAAGCACGAGGTCCGGCGGGCGGTCCATCAGCTTGCGCACGCCCATGATGACGCAATCGGTCGGCGTGCCCTTCAGCGCGTAATGCCGCTTTGAAATCTCCCGCAGGCGCAGCGGATCGTTGAGCGACAGCGAATGGGCGACGCCGGACTGCTCGGTCTCCGGCGCGATGACGAAGATGTCGTCGGAGATTTCGCGCGCGATCCGCTCCATGATGGCGAGGCCGGGCGCGTGTATGCCGTCGTCATTGGTGATGAGTATGCGCATGGAGATGTAACGCCGATCCTTGTTATCCCAGCAATCCGCCCTCCCCCTTGCGGGGAAGAGATGGAGAGGGGCGTCGCGCTATCTGGCCGCGAAACCGGCACCGTCGATTCTTAGCCAGATTACGTATCATAAGCATGTCCGTCGGCTTCGATGCGCGGCCGCAGCTCCGCCTGCTTCAATCGAATCGTTTCGGCCACGCCTTCAAGATTTTCGTATACTTCCTGATTGCGGAAACGCAGAATTTCATAGCCCATGGATCGCAGGCGCAAATCGCGGCGCTCATCGGGCCCAAGCTCCGCCTCGGTCGAATGCGTCGCGCCGTCGACCTCGATCACGAGCCGCGCCTCAAGGCAGGCGAAATCGACGACAAATTCGGACAGAACCACCTGCCGCCGAAAGCGAAAATCCGAAATCTGGCGATTTTTAAGAACGCTCCACAATCGCCCCTCGGCGGGCGTCGCCTCCCGCCTCAGCTTGCGCGAAACCGGTGTGAGACGATGCATTCGGCCCCCTTGCCAGAATGTCGCCGTAGGTCGCTTTTCCCTCCCCCCCTTGCGGGGGAGGGTCAGGGTGGGGGGCGCGCCTTCTCGACGCGGATCCGGCGACCCCCCTCTCCAACTCTCCCCCGCAAGGGGGAGAGGGTTCGCGCCCTAGCGCGCAATAACCTCCACGCCGCCCATATAGGGCCGCAGCACCTTCGGCACTTCGATCGAGCCGTCGGCCCGCTGGTAGTTCTCCATAACCGCGACCAGCGCGCGGCCGACCGCGACGCCGGAGCCGTTGAGCGTGTGCACGAAGCGCGGGCCGCCTTCCTTGGGGCGGTAGCGCGCGTTCATGCGGCGCGCCTGAAAGTCGCCGCAGACGGAGCAGGAGGAAATCTCGCGATATTTCCCCTGCCCCGGCAGCCATACTTCGAGATCGTAAGTCTTTTGCGACGCAAAGCCCATGTCGCCGGTGCAGAGCGTCACCTTTCGATAGGGAAGCTCCAGCAATTGCAGCACTTTTTCGGCGCATTGGGTCATGCGCTCATGCTCGTCGAGCGATTGATCGGGCGTGGTGATCGAGACCAGTTCGACCTTGAAGAACTGGTGCTGGCGAATCATCCCGCGCGTATCGCGCCCGGCGGCGCCCGCCTCGGCGCGGAAGCAGTAGGTGCCGGCGGTCATGCGCAGCGGGAGCTGGGATTCGTCGAGGATGGATTCACGGACGAGGTTTGTCAGCGGGACTTCGGCGGTGGGGATGAGCCAACGCTTTGAATTGAGGATGAACGCGAGATTCGTTTGTGTTCGTCGAAGCGAATTGAGTTCAAATTGCATTTCGGAGAAATCACCTCGGATACTATCGAGGAATTTACACAGCGCGTCAGCATCAGGCGTCGATGCAGTTTTTAGTGTGGTCTTGATATTGTCGATCAATGGATCACGTATAACGCCGAGATTTCCTGATAATTCACTAATTTCTCGATTTCGTTCCTGGAGTTCCCCTAACTTTTCCAGTTTTTCTCCTGCAATCGCTATTGTGGAAGCAAAAAACTGATCGCTTATAAACTTCGGCAATTGCGCCGTGCCAAACATCGCCTCGTCGCGCACGAGCAGCGGCGGATTTACTTCCTGATAACCATGTTCGTCCGTGTGCAGATCGAGCATGAATTGCGCCAGCGCCCGCTCCATGCGCGCCAGCTTGCCCTTGTTGACGACAAAGCGCGCGCCGGAGAGTTTCGTCGCGGCCTCGAAATCCATCAGGCCAAGGCCCTCGCCGATCTCGAAATGCTCCTTCGGCGTGAAATCGAATTTCTTCGGCTCGCCCCATCGCAGGACTTCGACATTGTCGTGCTCGTCCTTGCCGTCGGGAACGGTCTCCAGCGGCGCGTTGGGGATTTCCGACAGCGCCTTGTCGAGAGCGGCCTTTGAATCGCGCTCGGCGGCCTCCATTTGCGGCCATTCTTCCTTGATTTTCGCGACTTCCGCCTTCAGCGCTTCGGCCTTTGCGGCGTCCTTCGCCTGCATCGCGGCGCCGATTTCCTTGGAGGCGGCGTTGCGGCGCTCCTGCGCCGCCTGCAATTTGCCGATGGCGGCGCGGCGTTCGTCGTCCAGCGCCAGCAACGCCTCCGAAAGCGGCTCAAGCCCACGTCTTGCGCGGCTTTTGTCAAAGCTTTGAGGGTTCTCGCGAATCCATTTGATGTCGTACATGAAATTGTCCGGCGTTCGGAGGAGAATCGTGACGGTTTGTCCCCCAGGCGAGGCGAAGGGTCAACCTGCGCAAAGGTCGCGGGGCCCTGCCCCCTACGTCCCGCCGCCCGCCGCCGCCTGCGCCGCCGCGCGCTTTTTCTCGATCATGCGAACCGAAAAGATCGAGGCCTCGTAGAGCAGCATTCCCGGAATGGCGAGCGCGAGCTGGCTGAACACGTCGGGCGGGGTCAGCACCGCCGCGACGATGAACACCAGCACGATGGCGTAGCGGCGTTTTTCGACCAGAAACTGCGACGATATGATCCCCATCTGCCCCAGCAGCGTCAGGACGACGGGCAGCTGGAACACGATGCCGAAGGCCAGCACCAGCGTCATGATCAGCGACAGATATTCGGAGACGCGCGGCAGCAGTTCGATCTGCGCCTTGCCGGGTTCATTGGCCTGCTGCATGCCGATGAAAAAGCGCAGCAGATTTGGCGTCACCACGAAATAGACCAGCAGCGCGCCGGCGGCGAAGAAGATCGGCGTGGCGAAAAGATAGGGCCGGAACACCGCCCGCTCGTGCTTGTAGAGTCCCGGGGCGACAAAGGCGTAAAGCTGGCTGAACACCACCGGGCAGGACAGAAACGCGGCCGTGAACAGCGCGACCTTGATCTGGGTGAAGAAATATTCCTGCGGCGCCGTGTAGATGAGCCTGGCCTCCGGCCCCGCCACATGGGTGTACGGAATGACCAGAAGATTGTAGATGTCCTTCGCGAAGTAGAAGGAGATCAGGAACATCGCCAGAAAGGCGAGCAGCGCGCGGATCAGCCGCTCGCGCAGCTCCATCAGATGGTCGATCAGCGGCGCCTTGCTGGCTTCGATATCGTCGTCGGTCATGCGCTCGGGCCGTCCCGAGGCGGCGGGAGCTCGCCTTGCGGCGCCTCGGCAGGCCTGGGAAGTCCCTCCGGGGGCTTGGGCGTTCCCTCCGGGGGCTTGGGCGGCCCCTCCACCGCGTCGGTGATCTGCCTGCGCGCCTCGGCCATCGGGTCGAAGGCGCTGTTGAGCCCTACTCCAGCCATGGCGGAGTCGACTTCCTGCTTGAGGTCGTTTTTGAGGTCATGCAGCTCCGCCTCGCGCATCGCGTCCATGAACTGCCCCTGGAAATCGGCGGCCATGCGGCGCGTCTTGCCTACAAGCTGACCGAGCTGGCGCAACACGCGCGGCAGATCCTTGGAGGGAATGACGACAAGCGCGACTATGCCGATGACGATCAGCTTGCCGGCGTCGAAATCGAACATTTTTCTATCCGCGCGAGGTTGCAGCGAAATTTGTCAGCACGCCGTTAACGGGCCTCAGAGCTTCTTCGCTTCGCTCGCCTTGTCGAGCGCGGCGGTTTCGCCGGGCAGGCGCTCCAGCGGCTTGAGCGGCTCTTCGGACGCAGGCGTGGATCCATCGTCCTCGGACATGCCCTTCTTGAAGGCCTTGATGCCCTTGGCGACGTCGCCCATCACGTCGGAAATCTTGAACTTGCCGCCAAACAGCACGAACACGACGCCGCCGACGATGATCCAGTGCCAGATCGACAGACCACCCATGGCGCAACCTCCAAAACCTCAAGGGTTGCAATGGCAACCAGTTATTTGATCGGGAAACTAGGACGCCGCCCGCCTAAAAACAAGAACAATCGCCATAATCCAAAGCGCGTCCTGTCAATAGGTCGCGGCGAGATAGTCGATGATTGTCTTCGCGTCCGCGTCACTGACCGGCGCATGGTAGGACTTGATCATCTTCTTGACCTCGGCGTCCCAGAAGTCCTTCCCGCGCCTCGGCGGCTGGGTCGTGACGTAGTTGACCGAATGGCACGAGGCGCAATTGTTCTGCGCGGTCTCCATGTCAGGCCCCGGCCGAAGCGTCGCCGCCTCGTCGGGAAGCTGATAGGTCAAGGGCTTGGCCTGCGCAAAAGCCCAAGGCGCAAACGCCGCCAACAGGGTCAGCAAAAGCCGCATCGGCGCTTTCTCCATTCAGGCCGCATGGACGCGCACCGTCTCGACGACGTTGCGCATATAGCCGGGCGGATTCCATAAGGGCGCCATCGGCTGCGACTGGCCGATGCGGTTGATCGCCCGCACTTTCAGCTCATGCGCGCCGGCGGGAAGCCGCAGCTCCGCGCGCCATTCGCGGAAGGAATAACGGCCAAGATCGTCGCCCAGACGCGCCTCCCGCCAGCTCTCGCCGCCATCCGCCGACAGCAGCACGTCGGTGACGCCATAGCCGCCGTCGAAGGCGATGCCCTTCACGAGCGTCGGCGCCCTGGCTCTTACACTGGGCGCCGTCGCCCAGATTGGTGATGAAGGAGCGCACGTTGAAGCGGCGGACAGGCGTGGTCGCGCTGGGCTTCTGGCCCGGCTCGGTGCAGGCGCAGGCGTTGTCCGGCATGCGATAGGCGCTGGTCATCCAGTAGCCGTCGAAGACCCGGTCGATGACGGTGATCTCGCTCAGATGCTTGACCCAATATGTTCCGTAATGTCCGGGCACGACCAGCCGCACTGGAAAGCCGTTGAGCCAGGGCAGATCCTCGCCATTCATGGCGTAGGCGATCATCACCTCGCCGTCGCGGGCGTGCTCGATGTCGAGCGCCTTCACGAAATCCGGCGTCTCCGGCAGCACGGGCTCGTCCATGCCGTTGAACGTGACCTGCCGCGCGCCCGCCTGCACGCCGGCCTTGTCGAGGACGGCCTTGAGCGGAACGCCGCGCCAGCGGGCGTTGCCCATCGCGCCATGCCCGAGCTGTCCGCCCGCGACGCGCGGCTCGACAAAGCCCCGGCTGTTGCCCGTGCATTGATGGACAGCGACGATCTCCACCGGCTCGAAGCCGGTCTTGAGGTCGTTCAGCGAGAGCGAAAGCGGATGGTCGACCTTGCCCTTGACCTCGATGCGGAAAGTCTCCGGATCAATCGACAAAGGAATGCCCGCGAGGTGGTAGCGAACGAAAAAGGCGTCATTGGGCGTGATGACGCTCTCGTTGAAGACCGAGAAAGGCGTTTCAAGCTGCGGTGGGCGGGCGGTGAGCTGGATCAGCGGGCGCTTGCCGGGATAGCGCACCAGTGGCCTTTCGCCATTGGCGAAGGGCATCGTTATTGACTCCGCGCGGGCGGCGCCCGTTCCCCCAAGGCCCGTTAAAGCCGCCCCCGCGATGAAAGCCCTTCTGCCGATCATGGCCTTCATCCCCCCTCGCACGATTCGTGGCCACTATTTAGGCAAGAGTCGCGGCGCGGGAAACGAGCCGAAGCCGTCAATCTTCCCCGGATTCCTCGCCAAGCTCCGGCTCGGACGGCTCTTCCGGAAACTCCATTTCGAGCAAGGCCGGAGCATCCTCCTCCAGCGGCTCTTCCTCGTCGGTCAGCGCGGCGTCGTCGCTGGGCTGCGGCATGCGGAAATCCTTGGGCATGCGCCCGTCAAAAAGGCCCGCGCCCTTCAGCTCTTCGAGACCCGGCAGATCGCCGATCTGCTCCAGCCCGAAATGCATCAGAAAAGCCTCGGTCGTGCCATAGGTGATCGGACGGCCCGGCGCCTTGCGGCGGCCGCGCAGGCGCACCCAGCCGGTCTCCAGCAGCACGTCGAGCGTGCCCTTGGAGATGGCGACGCCGCGAATTTCCTCGATCTCGGCGCGCGTGACCGGCTGGTGATAGGCGACGATGGCCAATGTCTCCAGCGCAGCGCGAGAGAGCTTTTTCTCTTCGACCTGTTCGCGCGCCAGCAGCCAGGCGAGGTCCGGAGCCGTGCGGAAAAACCATTTCTTGCCGGCGCGGGCGAGATTGACGCCGCGCGACGCGTAATCCGCGCGCAGGCGCTCCAGCGCCTCGCTGACGGAAACGCCTTCCGGCATTCTTTGCGCGAGCTCGGCTTCGTCGAGCGGTTCGCTGGCGGCGAAGAGCAGCGCCTCGGCGATGCGCACGGCGCTGTGCAGCGCCTCCTGCGCCAGACCTAGCGCCTCGTCGCTCTCGGCGTCGAACAATTCGATTTTTTCAGCGGCCTGCCCCAACACGTTCCTCCAGATGCAAATGTCCAAACGCTTATGCGCCCCTGCGGGCGCGCCTCATGGCTCCAGATTAAAGGCGCCGGGTCAGCGACCGGCTCCTCGCGCCGCCGCAGCCAGATCGTCGAGAAAGCCTTGTCCTGCCGCAGATCGAAGCGACCCTCGCGCACCATTTCCAGCGAGGCGGAAAAGGCGGAGGCGCGCACGGTCCGCGCGGTTGGCAGGTCGACGCAATATTGCAGCAGATAATCGTCTAGCACGGTCCATTCCATCGCCGCGCCGGCGAGCCGCTCCAGCGCCTCGCGCGCGTCGGCGAGCGACCAGACCGTGCGCTGGCGCAGCGTGACCCTGGAAATCGCGCTTTTCTGCCGCTGACGCGCATAGGCCGAGAGCAGATCGAACAGGCTGGCGCGGTAATTGGTCTTGGACGAGGTTTCGATCCCTTCTCCCGCGCCGCGCAGGAACATGTCGCGCCCAAGCCGGGCCCGGTCGGTAAGCTGGTCGGCGGCGCGGCGAATCGCCTCCAGCCGGCGCAGCCGGTCCGCGAGGGCGCTCGCGAGGTCGGCGGCTGAGGGCTCTTCGCCGCCCTTGGGTTGCTCGGGCAGCAGCAGGCGCGATTTGAGATAGGCGAGCCAGGCCGCCATCACGAGATAGTCGGCGGCCAACTCAAGTCTTACGCGGCGGGCGGCGTCGACAAAGGCCAGATATTGCTCGGCGAGCGCCAGAATGGAGATGCGGGAGAGATCGACCTTCTGGCGGCGCGCCAGCTCAAGCAGAAGATCGAGCGGACCTTCGAAACCATCGACGTCAACCAGAAAGGCGGGTTCGGTTTCCCCCCGCTCCGGCCTTTCCGTCGCCTCGAACGCCAACTGCCTCGCCATGCCTGGAATTTTCTCCCCGCGCAGGGACGAAATTCCGGCCCCGACGCGGCGGAGATTGGGCTTTTTAGGCGGTCATCGCAAGCGCGGCGTCCAATTCGCGGGCGCCATCCACAGCATTAAAGGCCTTGAAATCCGCCTCAAGACGCGCAAGCGCCGCCTCGGCCCGCTCCAGCGCGCGGCCAGCGAGAATGGGCGCGCCTTCCGCGACGGGCCGCGCCTCGGCGAGGTCGCCGTTGCAATGAAGGACCACATCGCAGCCGGCGGCGATCGCGCCTTCCGCGCGGGACCGGAAATCGCCCTTGAGCGCCTTCATGGAGAGATCGTCGGTCATCAGCAGGCCGTCAAAGCCGATGGCTCCGCGAATAACCTGTCCGATCACGGTCTTCGACAGCGTGCCCGGCGCGGCTGGGTCAAGCGCCGTGTAGACGACATGCGCCGTCATCGCCAGCGGCAGGTCGGCGTTGGCCTTGAAGGGCGGAAAATCGACGCGCTCCAGCTCCTCGCGCGAGGCCTCGACCACCGGCAGCTCCAGATGGCTGTCGGCGCGGGCGCGTCCATGCCCAGGAATATGCTTGATGACCGGCAGAACGCCGCCCGCGAGCAGCCCCTCGGCGGCGGCTCGGCCAAGGCGGCGCGACGTTAGCCGGATCGCGGCTATAGGCGCGGTCGCCGATGATATCGTGGGAGCCGGGTTGCGGCGCGTCCAGCACGGGGAGGCAATCGACGGTGATTCCCACCTCGCGCAGGTCATGCGCCATCAGTCGCGCGCCGAGCCAGGCGAGCCGGTCAGCCCCCTCGGCGGCAGCGGCGACGCGCTCGAAGGTCGCTGCGGAGGGATATTTGCGCCAATGCGGCGAGGTCAGGCGTTGCACGCGCCCGCCTTCCTGATCGACCAGCACCGGCGTTCTCGCGTTCCCGATGGCTTCGCGGATGGAGTCCGTGAGCGCCCTCACCTCCTGCGGCGAGCCGATGTTGCGCTTGAACAATATGACGCCCCACGGCTGCGTCTCGCGCAGGAACGCGCGCTCCTGCGGCTCCAGCGCCGTGCCGATCACACCGCAGATAAAGGCGCGAGTCATCAAATCGTCTCCCCGAATATGGCGAGGGCGCCTTCCTGCGCCCAAGAGGCTTGAGGAAAAACGCCCACGCTTGTCATATATTTCGACGTCTATGCGGCGCGGTCAGTTGCCCGCGACGAAGCAATTGCCGCCGGAAGCCTTGACCTTGCCGCAGACGGCGTTCGCGGCTTCCTTGCTGATGCCGCCGACGCGGACGCGATAGACGGTCTTTTCGCCAACCTTGGCCATTTTGAAGGTCGGGTGATGGCCTCCAAGCTGCGAACCATATTTCGTGGCGACTTTCGTCACCAGAGAGTGGGCCTCCGCCTCGGTGGTCGCCGCGCCAAACTGCACGGCGAAACCGCCAGAGCCGATCTTCTCCTTCGTGGCCGGCGCCGCCTCTTCCGCGTTGTCGTCGACGGCGGCGACCTTCTCGGGCGCCTTCGGCTTGGCCTTGGCTTCGACACGCGGCGTGGTCGCGGGCTTGACCGGGCTCTTTGGCGTCGTCGAGGTTTTCTTTGCGGCCGCGTCCCGCGCCGGGGCGCCCGTCGCCTTGACCACCGCCGCCGGAATCGCCGCGCCTTCGATCAAGCTGCCGTCGGGCCGAACGGAAACCGTCTTGATTCTCTTGGGCTCGGGACCAGCTATCGATTGCGGCGGCTCATGCTCGGCGTCGACCGGTCCCGCGCCCAGCTTGACCACGCGAGGCGCGACTTTCGGGTCCACCGCCTGTTCCTGATGCGAAACGACCTGCTTCACCTGGGTGGTTTCATGCCTGTCGAGAACGGTCGCGTCGGGCTTGTCCGCGCTGGCGTCAGCCTCGGCCGCGGGCTGGACTTTCGTCGGTCCGTCCGGCGCGTTGATGGTGGCGATGTCGCGAGAGCCGATGGAGCCGCCGCGATGAGCGAAGGACCAGCCTATGCCGCCCGTGGCCACGAGCACGATAGCCGCGACCGCGTGCCAGGGGCGCAAGCTGGGCAAGCGCCGCGCGGGAGGCTGGGTGGCCCCGGCTGGTTCGCCTTCGGCGCCATAGTCAAGATAGGCGTTCTGGTCTTCGGCCCAATCGCCGCGCGTCCCCGCCGCATGCTGTTGATCGTGACCGACGACGCCCTGCGCGTAATTCTGGTCGTGTTCGTGAGCCGCATCGGGATAGGCGGCGCCGGAGAAGGCATGATCCGCATAGGGCTCATCGGCGAAATCCGGCGCGTCATGGCCAGTGGGCGAATGAGCTTCGACGAAGGCGCCGCGCAACTCCGCGCCGAACGCGTCCTCCTCCGCCTGCGCGGGCGCGTCGCGCCAATCGACAAATTCCGACGGCTGCGGCTGTGGAGCCTTCGGCGATTCGGCGGCGAACATCTCGTCGTAACGATGCTGCCCGCGACCCTGATCCTCGTTCTGCATCAGCCGGGCGAGTTCGCTGAGCGGATCGTTCACCGACTTTTTCGCGGGGTCCGAGGCCCGCAGGCGCCGCTCGAAATCGCTGATGTCGATCGCAGCGCCTCTGTCTGTGGACTCGCGCATGGGCTACCTCGCAGTTTTGTAGGGCGTGAAAGATCTAGGGCGGCTCGCCGCTCTTTCCACCGCTCCATGAGGCTCCGGCGGGAGAGTCAACGCATTTCGTCGGGCGCCTGCACGCCAAGTAGTTTCAGGCCCGACGCCAGCACGCTGGCTAAACAAACCACCAACGCGACACGGGCGCTGGTTAAATCTCTATCAACGGCATTAACAAACCGTAATTGTGGCCGATCTTTGCCCCTGTTCCAATGGGCGTGGAAGGCGCTGGCGAGTTCGTAGAGGTAAAAAGCCACCCGATGCGGCTCATGGGCCGCCGCTGCGGCCTCCACGAGGCGCGGATATTGCGCGATCACATGCGCCAAGGCCAATTCGCTTTCATCCTCCAGCAGCTCAAGCGGGGCGCGCAGCAGCGCGGGCGCTCCCACGTCGAGATCCGGAAACGCCGCCTGCGCCTGCCGCAGCACGGATTTCGCGCGCGCATGGGCGTATTGCACATAGAAGACCGGATTGTCCTTCGACTGCTCCAGCACCTTGGCGAGATCGAACTCCAGCGTCGCGTCATTCTTGCGATAAAGCATCATGAAGCGCACGGCGTCGACGCCCACTTCGTCGACGACCTCGCGCAGGGTCACGAAGTCGCCGGAGCGCTTGGACATTTTCACCGGCTCGCCGTCGCGCATCAGCTTGACGAGCTGGCACAGCTTCACGTCAAGCTCGACCTTGCGATCCGACAGCGCCGCCACCGCCGCCGTCATGCGCTTCACATAGCCGCCGTGGTCCGCGCCCCAGACGTCGATCAGCGTGTTGTAGCCCCGGTCGATCTTGGCCTTGTGATAGGCGATGTCGGCGGCGAAATAGGTGTTGGAGCCGTCCGACTTCTTCAGCGGTCGGTCGGTGTCGTCGCCCCATTCGCTGGAGCGGAAAAGCGTCTGCTCGCGATCTTCCCAATCCTCGGGCAATTGCCCTTTGGGCGGCGGCAGACGTCCTTCATAGACGAGGCCCGCCGCGCGCAACTGCTCGATCTGGCGGTCTATCTCGGAGACGCCGTTGATCTTCTCGTGCAGCGTGCGCTCGGAGAAGAACACCTCATGCGTGACGCCGAGCGCCGCGAGATCGTCGCGGATCAACGCCATCATCGCCTCTATTGCGATGTCGCGCACGGGCGCCAGCCATTCGCTCTCGGGCTTGTCGAGCAGCGACCGGCCGAATTTGGCCGCGACGCCTTCGCCCGCCGCCTTGAGGTAATCGCCGGGGTAAAGCCCCTCTGGTATCGCGATCGTCTCGCCCAGCGCCTCGCGGTAACGCAGGAAGGCCGAGCGCGCGAGCACGTCGACCTGCGCCCCCGCGTCGTTGATGTAATATTCGCGCGTGACCTCGCAGCCGGAAAACTCCAGCAGATTGGCGAGCGCGTCGCCGAACACCGCGCCGCGCCCGTGCCCGACATGCATCGGCCCGGTGGGATTGGCGGAGACATATTCGACATTGACCTTGCCGGAGAGCGAGCCCGCCCTGCCCTCCGAAACCCGGCCGTAATCGGCGGGCGCGCGCAGCACGCCGCGCAAAACGTCGCGATAGACCGAAGGCTTGAGCTTGATGTTGATGAAGCCCGGCCCGGCCACCTCGGCCTGCGCCACGCCCTCGCTTTCGGCCAGCGCCGTCGCGATCTCGACCGCGAGCTGGCGCGGATTGGGGAATGACGCTTTCGCCTCCCTGGCGAAGACCATCGCCGCATTGCAGGCGAGATCCCCCATGGCCGGGTCCTTCGGCGGCTCTACCACGAATCGCGCCGGATCGAGCGCGGGCAAGCGCCCCGAAGCCTCGATGGAGCCCAGAATTTCGGCGATGCGGTCATGGTAGATTTGAAAGATGTTCATGGCGGCCTTTTAGGCGAAACAGGATTGGCGGCGGGTTTAGCAGACCCTTCGCGCGAAAACATCCAATTGGGGGCACGAAATGCGCCGGGCCCGCATGGCTGCGCCGGCAATCGTTGCGATTCGGTCGAAATAAATTTGGGACTCCGACGGATTGCTTATCGGGAAAGGACTCCCCTAACCATTCATGGATAGCGCAACCAGATGTACGAGGCGACGTTAATCGATTTTATGGGCAAGTTTATTGCGTTGCCTTTTGCCCTGAGAATTGGCCACCATAACCTCGAACAGGCGTGCCTAGTGTTTGTTCAAAGATAAGCTGACAAATTCTCATTCCAGGCTTAAGTTTTATTGGCAGATGTCCGTGATTTACGATTTCAAGTCTGATTTGTCCGTCGAAACCAGCATGAATTGTTGGCGCGGTTATATGAACAGACAACCCAATTCTCGCGAGTGAACTTTTCCCTTCAACTCTCGCCGCGATTTTTGTATCGCGCCTTAAGTCAACATATTCCTTTGTATACGCTAAAATTAACTCCTTTTGCTTTAATTGATATCCGTCAATTGTAATTGTCTCTGTAAATGTAATTTCTTTAAGTATTTCTTCTGCATTAAAGTTAGCAACGGACGGGTCAATGGCGGACTCAATTCATTCCTTTTGTTTCTTGAAAATCGTCAAAATTGGATCCAAAGTCAAATCCACGCTCGTAGAGCTATAGGCTTTTTCCAATGGCTCCGGCTCTATAACTATTGAGCCTCTACCTATTGCCGTTTGAATCTCTCTATCAGTGAGGATCAAGCGCGCAACCTTTCCTCTTCAATAAGCTGATCCGCTTTAACCCAAACTCTCCAAGATCCACTCAAAGTCTCTCGCGGCAGCTCAATTAAATATTGATCTCGATCTTGCCGGATTGGAAACCCAATATCAATGCCGCCGGACTTAAATGAGCGTCTTGAGACAACGATATTCTCAATTCCGTCAGTGGTTGATACCGCTACCACGACCTCACTAGGGTGGATACCTTCGCTGACTTCCGCAGCTTTAACTTTCATCCTAGCGCTCCCTTTATCCGTGACAGAATTGCGTGCTTGGCTCTAGATTATTAACAAATGTCGAACGCTCAGAGTTCAAAAAAAGTTAAGAGAAAAAGAACATACACAGAACATAGCGACGAGTCGTAATTGCTGCAAGAAGAATTTCATGTCGCCGCAATTATGAAACTGCGGTCTCCGGTCCTTCCGGCAAGACAGGTGAAGCGACATTTTGCCTGCGGTTCAAAGACCAAAAAACGTCGCTCTCTTGTATCTGCAATGAACCCGGAACCGAAACCGTTTATTAAATAGAAACATAATCATGTAGTTGCCCATCGCTATAAACTCCGTCTCAATACCCTTCTCACCCCTCGCCCGACGCCGCGCGCCACAGATCGACCGTCTTTCCTGACAGTTGGGCGTATTCTCCCAGCGCATATCGGTCGGTCATGCCAGCGATGTAGTCGGCGACGACATGCGCGCGCGCGTCATCCCCGCCCCTGCTCGCCTGCGCGGCCCATTCCTGAGGCATCAGCCCCGGCTTTTCCATATAGACCGGGAAGAGATAGGCGATCGCCTCGCAGGCGCGGTCTCTTTCCACCATCATTCGGGGATGGCGATACATGTTGGCGTAGAGAAACTCCTTCACGCCGCGCTCGGCCTCTTCCATCGCGGGAGAGAATCCGACCATTGGCCCCGCTAGCAGCCTTATGTCCTGCGCGCTTCGCGGCGCGGCCTTCGCCAATCTCGCGGAAGATTCGTCGATGACGTCCTCGACAAATCGCGTGATGACGCGGCGGACGATTTCATGGATCGTCCGGGTCCATTCGAGGCCGGAATAAAGGCTCTCCACCTCGTCGCGCAGCGCGCCAATAAACGGAACCCGCGCGATGTCCTCGATGTCGAAAAGACCGGCGCGCAGCCCGTCGTCTATGTCATGGGCGTTGTAGGCGATGTCGTCGGCGAGAGAGGCGCATTGCGCCTCGGCGCCGGCGAAAAGCTCCAGCTCCAGCGGAAACAGCGCGTCGAATTCCGCGATATAGGGTGGCAGCGGGCGCGTTGCGCGCGGGCCTTTCAGCGGGCCATTGTGCTTGACCAGCCCTTCCAGCGTCTCCCAGCAGAGGTCGAGGCCGTCATATTGCGCGTAGCGGCGCTCCAGCTTCGTGACGATCCGCAAAGCCTGCGCATTGTGGTCGAAGCCGCCATACTGCGCCATGCAGGCGGTGAGCATGTCCTCGCCGGCGTGGCCGAAGGGCGTGTGGCCCAGATCATGGGCGAGAGCCACCGCCTCGGCGAGGTCTTCGTCGAGCGCCAGAGCCCGCGCCAGCGCGCGGGCGATCTGCCCGACCTCGATCGTATGGGTCAGCCGGGTGCGAAAGTGATCGCCGTCGAGCGGCACAAACACCTGTGTCTTGTGGGCGAGGCGACGGAAAGCGGTGGAATGCAGGATGCGGTCGCGGTCGCGCTGGAAGGCGCTGCGCGTGCGCGAGGGCTCCTCCTCGAACATGCGCCCACGAGAATTGGCGGCGTCGCAGGCATAGGGGGCCAGAGGCAGGCGGACGGCCAAGCTCGCTCTCCTGTCATTGAAAGGCCATGGGCGCGTTATTATGATAGGTGTGATTAGCGCGCGGCGCGGAGCCGGCGCAAGTCATTCGGGCCAAGGGCTCCTGAAAGGGCGGGACGACATGAGCGGGTCAGAAGCTGCAGGCGCGGTCGAGATTAGCGAGAACGCCGTGAAGCGCATATCGGCGATTCTTTCCAAGGAGCCCGCGGGCGCGGTGTTCCGCGTCGGCGTGAACGGCGGCGGCTGCTCGGGCTTTCAATATTCCTTCGCCGTGGACCCGGCGCCCGGCGCGGGCGATCTCCTTGTCGAGCGCGAGGGCGCGAAACTGGTCGTGGACGAGACCTCGCTGCCCTATCTGCAAGGGGCGCGGATCGATTTCGTCGACGACCTGATGGGCCAGGCATTCCGAATCGAAAACCCCAACGCGTCCTCCTCCTGCGGCTGCGGCGTCAGTTTCTCGATCTAGCGCCACGCCCCTGACGGCCTCCCGCCCCGGAGATTCCCTTGGAAGCGCTGTTCATCGGTCACGCCTATATCGACGTGAGCATGATCGCCGACGCCCTGCCCCACGGCGACGAAAAGACCGTGGCGAAGGATTACGCGGTGTCATTCGGCGGCAACGCCGCGACGGCCTGCTTCGCCTGCGCCAAGCTCGGCTACGCGCCGGACCTGCTGATTCCCGTGGCGCGGGACTGGCTCGGCCACATGTTCATGGACATGGCCGCGACCTATGGGCTCCGCGTCCATTCGCGGCGCGTCGCGCGCTCGTCCCTGTCCTTCATCTTCCCCAAGGACGGCAAGCGCTCCATCCTGCGCGCGCGCGACGACACCTATCTTCAGAGCTTCCCCCTTCTCGACCTCTCGGTGGCGAAGCTGCTGCATCTCGACGGCCATATGGGGGACGCGGCGCTCCATTACGCCAAGGCGGCCCGCGCCAAGGGCGTGCTGGTCTCGCTCGACGGCGGCGCCCTGCGTCCCGGAATCGAGGAGCTGCTGGATTATGTGGACGTCGCCGTGGTGGCGAAGGACCTGTGTCGGCAAATGCGCCTCACCGAAGCGGAAATGCTGGATTTTCTAAAAGCCAAGGGCTGCCGGGTCGGCGCCGTCACTAATGGCGAAAAGGGTGTGCTCTGGTACGAGGGAAGCGGCGAGGCGCGGCTTCTGCCCTCGCTGCATGTGCCAAGGGAAAAGGTTGTGGACACGTCCGGCGCGGGCGACGTGTTCCACGGCGCCTATTGCGCCAGTTACCTCGACTACCCAAGCGCGTCCTGGAGCGCGCATTTCGAATTCGCCCGCGCGGCGTCGGCCCATAAGGTTCAGCATCTGGGCAATGAGGCCGGCCTGCCCTCAAGGGCTGACATCGCCCTGGCCCGAAAGCATTTCGCGCCCGTGGAACCGGCCTGAACGGCAAAGTTGGGCGCATCGCCGCAAAGGGGGTTGGCAAATCGCGCCAACCCTTGCTATATGCCCGCACCCTAGATGTTCCCCGATAGCTCAGCTGGTAGAGCACGCGACTGTTAATCGCTAGGTCGTAGGTTCGAGTCCTACTCGGGGAGCCACTCAAACGACACATACGGGAAGAATAGCCGCCGTGCGCGCGAGCGCTGGATGGAAAAAGGCCCTCGCCGGGAAGCGAAGGCCAGTCCACCAAGCCAGCGCCTAATGTCGACGCTAAAATCCGAGATGGCGACACATCGGGCGATTTGCAAGGCCGGGACAGCAAGCGTGCGCGAACGCAAGCCGTGTCAGGCTCCACGCCGCGCCATAGTCTTCAAGCCTCACGCATCGGCTTTTCCAATTTCGTCGTCTTCCGTACCAAGCGCGACGCATGCGCCTCGACCGATTCGCCGATATCTTTCGGATGACGCGAGGTTGCGGCTTCGGCGCCGGCCCTCCAGCGCGCTCCGCAGCTTGAACTTCGTCTTGTCAAAAACGCCATTCCGGAGGATCGTTAACTTTGTGCCGGGGCGCCGGACAGGGCCCCGGTGTTGGATAATCCGCAAGCCGACAATTGCCTTTCTAAATGGAGAACACATTGAAAAACATGAGCTTGTTGCCGATCATCGGCTCACTCGCGTTTCTGACGGCCGTTGGTGAACCCGCAAGGGCCGCACCCGCAAGCGGAACGGTGACCGTCACGATAGATGGAACCTTCACCAAACCTGTCAGCCCATTGGCGCTCGTCGTCTGCATGGTCGACATGGTTTTGACGCCGGCCAATCCCTCTGGAAGCATCTCGGCGAGCAATTTTTCCAGCGTGCTCGCTTCGGTCCTCGGTCATAGCGCCATCCAGAAACTTTATGCCCCGGGCGTTGTCGGCCAAGGCGGAGGCACGTTTACCTGCGTATTCTCGGGAAGCCAGTACCAGTTCTATAATCCCCAGCCGGGACAGCAGATTATCCTTGGGCTCGAAGTCAAGGCCTCGGACGTCTCGGCGCCTGGATCGCTTCCCAGCTCAACGAAGCAACTGCTTTTGACTACGCCCGTGCCGCCAAGTCCGGGGGCTTTCAACTTTGGCACCGTGAATATCAGCCTCTGATGCCGTATAACCCTTGAGAGGGTAAGCAGAAAGAAAGTGGCCTGGCAGTGCTGCCTTCCTTCCGCCAGCGCCGTCCTTCGAACATTTCAAGGGCGGCGTTTTTGCGCGGAGCGGTCCGCAGGCGTCCAGTCCCCGGCTTTGCACGTTGGTTTCACGATCCGAAGTCAGGCTCCGTAGCGGAAAAATATTTCCGGCGCCGTTTTGGCGTTCCCGCTCAACGCCCCGAGCCGAACTCACCAGGGTTTCCCGAAGCTTCTCCTTGATTTCGCCGCCTCGATTAACGCTTCGTTTACCGACGGCCCACACAGTTGCTGAATGCGTATCCTTGTTCCATTAGCCTTTCTGGTATTGGCCTTCGCTCTCGACGCCGGGGCGAATAATGCGCGCTACAGCACAATTGTCTTTCACGGCCTGCAGGGCGCCGCCGACGACGCGAACCGTACGCTGAATGGCTGGATTTCCGCGCCAACGCGCAAATAGCGAGTTCGAGGCGCCTCGCAATCATCACTCGGAGGCGCTTTAGCCAACCGGATTATCAGTTTATTGAGCCAGAAAGCCTATCTCTGTCGCCGTCACTGACGGAGCAGCGCGCATGTCGCAGTCATCCTTGCCCCTGTATGCGCGGATTTTGTCCGCCGCCGTTCTCGCCACGGCCGCATCAAGCGCGCAAGCCAATCAGGTCTGGGTTTCCGGCCACGGGAGCGACGCCTCCGGCTGTGGGTCGACGACCTCCCCCTGCCGCAGCTTTCAATACGCCCACGACAACATCATCACTCCTGGCGGCGAAATAGACGTGCTCGATCCGGCAGATTACGGCCCGGTGACGATCGCCAAGGCGATCAGCATCGTCAATGACGGCGTTGGGACGGCGACTATCGTGCAGAGCGCTCAGGGCATGAATGCAATCACCGTCGCGGCGGGCGCCACCGATTCCGTCCATCTGCGCGGACTGAGCCTCGACGGTCTCGGCGTCGCGGCCAACGGCGTCAGCCTCTCCTCGGCCGGCCAGATCGACATCGTCAATTGCGTCGTGCGGCGCTTCATGAGCCATGGCATTGATCTTGAGCCTTCGACCGCGCTGAATTTCACAATGACCAACGTCATCGCGATGGAAGACGCGAATGCGGGGATCAATCTGCGCCCCGCCGGCAATATGGTCGGGGCGATCAATGGCCTGACGGCGAGCTATAGCGTCAACGGCGTACAGCTGATGGGCGACATATCCCCCGCGTCGGCGAATATTTTCGTTTCTGTCGTCAGAAGCGTCGCGAACAGCAACGGCAATGGCTTCGCCGCGTTCTCGGCGTCGGGGCATGGCTACGCTAAAATGGCCCTGATCGACTCCACGGCGAGCGGCAATGGCAGCGGAATCTATGCGGGGCCCAACGGACAAATCAGCGTCGCGCACTCCAGCATGGTTGGCAATGGCTCTGGCGCCGACGTCGCCCCGTCGGCCTCGATCTCGACCATGGGCGACAACAATATCTACTTCAATGGAACCTTGATGGCTGGCGGCGGCGGCAGCATCGGCTCCTATCCGCCAAGATAGCGCGGCGTGGAATTTTCTAGGCCGCGTCCCGCAGATGCGCCACGCGCATCGGAACGGGCGGGTGCGAATAATAGAACATCGCATAGAGCCGGTCCGGCGTCAGCGTCGCGAGATTGTCGCGCGTCAGCTGCGTGAGAGCCGAGATCATCGGCTCCTTGCCGACCATCGCCTTGGCGAAATCATCCGCTTCGAATTCCGCGCGGCGCGAGCGCCAGGATATCAGCGGCGACAGAATGTGCATCACCGGCTCCTTGGCCAGGAGCGCGATGATCAACGCCAGCGCCGGCTCCTGCGGCATGCCAAAGGCCGCCGCGAGACCGTCCGGCCCCAGCGCCCAATACAGCACGGCGAAACCGATGAACGCCGCTGCCGCGGTCAGTACCGAGCATCTGCCTGATATGGCCGAATTTGAAATGCCCAAGCTCATGCGCGAGGATCGATTCAATCTCCTGCGGCGTATGCTTGGCGAGCAACGTGTCGAAAAAGACGATGCGCTTGGCCCTTCCGAAGCCGGTGAAATAGGCGTTGCCGCGCGAGGAGCGTCTCGACGCGTCCATGACGAACAGCCCACGCGATTCAAACCCGCATTTTTGCAGCAGGCTCTCTAACCTGTGGCGCATGTCGTCGTCAGGCAGCGGGGAAAACTTGTTGAACAAAGGCGCGATGAAGGTCGGATAGATCGCCATCATTGCAACCATGAAGACGAGAAAGCCGACATAGGCGTAAAGCCACCATCTGTCGGGCGCGGCGCGAAGCAGCGCGAACATCGCGAGCAGCAATGGCGCGGAGATGGCCAGCTCCAGCGCTCTGGTCTTTAACCAGTCAACGAGAAAGTCGCGCAGACCCTGTCGGTTGAAGCCGAAGCGCGCCTCTAGCCAGAAGGTGTTGGCAAGCTCGAAAGGCAGCGTCAGCACGGCCGAGAGAACCCCAAACGCAACCACGAGAGCCACGCTTCTCGCAAGGCCAGGAGCGGTCGCCTGCGCCACGATCCCGTACAGGGGCGCAAGCCAGAGCAGGAGCCAGGCCAGAGAGACAAGTCCGTCATAGACCGTCTCGACGGTCGAAAAGCGGGTCTTGGCCAGAGTGTAGTCGGCCGCGCGGCGATGCTCTTCCAGCGTCACCTTGCTTGCGAAGTCCGCGGGAACCGCATCCCGGTACATGGCGACCTGCGCCATCTGCCGGCGCCTTAGATAGACGCCGAGCCCGGCGGAAAGAACGACGGCGACGCAGATCAAGACGGCCAATGGCGACATCTAAAGCTCCAGAAAGGCGGTTGCTCGCCCGCCCTCCGGCGAGATTCGGCTATTGGCGAAAATATAGGCCAGCGGGCGGCGATTGCGAGGCCAAAACTCGCTTCGCCCCAGCCGTCGCGTTCAGCCATGCGGCAGGAGAATGTCTCGCGCCATGTTCAGCGCGGCGGCTCGTTCGACCGAGCCGCCGTGATCCGGGTGCGCGGACTTCATTTTCGTGCGATAGGCGCGCTCGATTTCCTTGCGGCCCGCGCCAAGGCGCACGCCCAGGGTCGCGCAGGCCCTTGCTTCGGCGCTGTCGATCGGCGCTGGCCGCCGCGACGAATCGCGGTGCCCGAATGCGTGCGCCGCGTCTTCCGCCGCGCCGGCGGTCGCTCCCGCCCTGCCCGCATGCTGGCGTGCGCCGGCCGATCCATATTCATAGGCGGCATAGCTTCGCCGCCCCTCCTTTTCCTCCTCGGGGAGGAAACCAAATTCGGTGAGCGCCTCGCGCAGACGATAGCCCGTGTCATGCAGGCACAACGCTGCGAAGGCGCCGCTGAGCGCCGCCAGAACAGCGCGGAAGAACATCAATGTTTCAGGCAGCGCGGTCCGCAAATGTCCCGCTGATCGTCCGCCCCCGAGTCCGGCGGAACCTGGCGGCCTCTCCAGCCCGAACCAAAAGGTCGAGAGATAGTCGAGCTTCTGGGGCGTCAGGTCTGGAACAAAAGCGGGCGCGAAAAAGACAAGGCACGCCCCCGTCACCCAGAAGAAATGATTCCAGCCGCGCGCGCGTGTGCTGACGAAACCTCGCCAGAAGCAGAAGATCCCAAGCATCAGGATCAAGGCGTAGGCCAGATGCGTTTGCGTCGAGGCCGCGCGGCCCAGCGCTTCCCGCCCGGACTCCGCCGCTGCGGCTTCAAGCGCATAGCTGTGTTCGCTCACCCATGCGCGCAGGTGGAGAATATCGACCCGCAGCGGCTTCAGCTCGCTGGGCGCGGTCGCCATCAGATAGACCAATGGAGCCAGCGTCGCCATGAATATGGCCGAACCGCCCAGCGCCAGCTGCAGCGCGACGCCCCGCGCGTCGTCACTCTCCGCGCTCGCGCGGGCCGGCTTCAAAAGGATCGAAGGAAATGACTCAGCTCCCTAATTGATCAGGCGGCAAGGACCTTGCGCCCTCGATTCATCAGGGCGAAAGGCGCGCCGCTCAGCAGAATGTCGAATTCCTCAAGGCTCTGGTGCCGGCCATTGACCGACAGGCGCGGCAGTGCGTGAAGATGATGCGCATGTTCCGCGAAGATCATGCCCGGTCTTGTCGTGACGGCGCTGACAAAGCCCAATTCCCTCGCCAGATCAAACTCCCGCTTTCCAGCGGAACCCGGATCTCCGACCGGATAGCAGAAGTGGCGCGCCTCCACATCGAGACGACGCCGGATGGCGGCGCGGCTTTCGACCATTTCGCGCATCGCGGCGCCGGCGTCGAGTCTGGCGAGGCGAGCGTGTGTGACGCTGTGTGCGCCAATGCTGGCCAGCTCATGCCGCGCCAGCGACTCCAGCGCCTGCCAGTCGAGGCAGAGGCTCGTCGTGAGCTGGCGCGGTTCGACGCGGGCCTGAGCGCAAAGCGTCAAAGCCGCGCGCAAGAGTTCCTCTTCCGAACCATCGCGCAAATGCCAGTACAGATCCCAGAAGACCTGGCTCTTCCCGACGGCGCTTCCGCATCGCGCGTTGAAACGGCGCCCTCCGGCGATGACGTCGACGCGATCGAGCCGACGGATCGAACTCTTCGAGCTCCACCCACCACATGCGCGCGGAGCCGTCCGCGAAGCCGGATGTCACATAGGCCGTGAAAGGCGCGCGATGGCGCTCCAGCACGGGCAACGCGTGTTCCAAGAGGTCGCGATAGCCGTCGTCAAAGGTCAGCGCGACGAAGGGCGCACGTTCGGCGTCACCCTGTCCCAGTTCCGCGACGGCGTCGTCCATGGAAATGATGCGGAAGCCCCTGCGCCGGACATGCTTCAGCAGCGCGTCAAGAAAGTCGATCGAGATTTCCAGGCCGTGATTTGGCTCGAAACTCTGCTCAAGCCGATGATGCACGCGATGGAACATCAGGATCGCGCCGGCGCCGCGCGTATAGGGTTCCGCCAGCCGATGCACGCCGCTCGCGCGAAAAAGGCCCATCCCCGCCTCGATCGCCAACTCTCGCCACGTGGTCATATCCATTCCCTCCGGCGCCGCGCCCGGCTGCGCTCGATAAATGCTTAAATGCGATCTTCTCCAGTTCTCATTGACCTTTTCTTGTTATGGGTGGGCAAGAAGCGCCATTTTGAGGATTTGAAGACGGCATGGTTACCAGAGTCGAAAGGGCGGAAACCTGCGCGGCGCCGCGTTTCGACGTCTATTCGAGCCTTGCGGAGGCGCGCGACGACTGGCTTGCGCTGTTCGACTGCGCGCCCGCGAGCCCCTATCAAAACTACGACTATGTATCGAGCTGGTGCGAAACCGTCGGAACATCGCAGGGACTGGAGCCAATGATCATAGTCGCGCGCGACGGCGACGGCGCGCCTCTCGCGCTCATTCCCCTTGGAACATATGAAGCGTTCGGGCTGCGCATGGCGGAGTTTCTTTGCGGGCGCGAAAGCAATTTCAACCTGCCCCTGCTCCGGCCCGGCGTCAGCCTGAATTTGCATCAACTGCTGCTTGCGGCGGCCCGCGATCACGCCAGGTCGCCCGATCTTCTTTATCTGCGCAATCAACCGCGACGCTTCGACGACGCGGAGAATCCGCTCGCCGCCGCCAGCGCAAGCGCAAGCCCCAGCTTCGCCTATGGCTCCACGCTTCCCGCCGAGATCGACACTCTCGATCTGCGCGAACTCCGGGGACACGCGCAGAAAGCTGCGCAGAAAGCTGCAACGGCTGGCGGCTCAGGGCGCGCTCATGTTCGAGCACAATGCCAAGGGAGCGCGCGCCAGCGAAATAGTGAACGCCCTGATCGCACAGAAATCATCGCGGCTCCGCATGATGGGCGTCGAAGGCGCCTTCCACGCGGAGGCCATTCGCGCATTTCTCGATCGCTTGACGGACGCGGGCGTCGCCGAGGCCCATGCCCTCAGCCTTTCGGGCCGCATCATCGCGACCTATGTCGGGCTGCCTCACAGCGGCCGCTTTTCCGCGATGATGAATTCCTTCGACATGGACAGTCCAATCGCAAGATGCTCCCCCGGCGATCTTCTTCTCCGCGCGGTCTTGCGCAATCTCGTGACGCGGGGCTTCACCCGTTTCGATCTCGGCGTCGGCGAAGCGAGATACAAGTCCGCCGTGTGCGAGGAGACCATCGAACTCTTCGACTCGCTCATCCCGGCGACCACGCGCGGCGCCAGCGCGGCGCCGCTCCTGCGCGCTTTCCTGTCGGCGAAGAGATTGGCGAAAAATACGCCGTGGCTGGCGCGCATCGTCGAGCTTGGCCGCCAGCGCAAGGGCGTGGCGCGGGCACGCTGAAAGCCGGACTTCGCGTTACGCCGCAGCGAGGTCGTCGGCGTCCTCGATGAGCTGAACGTCCTTATGGTCCCTTGAAAGCTCGTCGAACAGCGAAGGCGCCATCGGATCGGCGTCGCGCAGCAGGATCTTGTCGAACATCGACGCGAGGCCCAGCGCATCGGCGGGCTTCGCCGTCGAGAGCACAACGAAATCATAAGTCTGCGCCAGCGCGTCGATGACGGTCAACATGTCGACTTGCGCCTCGCCGCCGATCTCTCCCGCCGGTATCAGATGCAAGTGCGAGCCCTTGTCGCGATGAATGATTTCGCCAAACTCAGCGTTGCCGGACAGGAGGTCATGCAGCCCTTTCGGTCGCGCTTCGCCGTTGGCGACAAGCTGCGCCGAGACCCCGTTGTTTGGATCCGCGCATATGAGGGCGGCACGCCCGCGACGCGCCAGACCGCGCGCGAGAGCAAGGATCGTGGCGGAAGCCGCATCATTGGCCTGGCTCCCCGCGACCAGAACCTTCACGCAAGGCGCGGAAAGGCGCGCGGCGTCGATGCGGCCAATGACCTTTCTTCCATCCGCGATCTCTCTCTCTTCTTGCGACTGCGATGACGTATCTTGCAGGGGCCCGGTTTCAAGCAGAGAGGATTGTTCGGCTGGCTCTTGATCAAGCGCGCCAAAGCCTCGAAGCGGGCGTGGTTGCGGCTCGGGGTCAATTTCTACTTCGCTCACCGCCGCTTGCACGAATGCGGGCGCAATGGTTTCAGGCGGCGCCGGTTCGCGCCGCGCCGCGCCGCTCATTGTCGCGGCGGCTTTTCCCGAAAGCATTTCCCCCGAAATGATCATTCCGGTCGAAAGGATCAAAGCCGCAAGCGTGGCGAAGGCGGTTATGGGAATTTTCTTGGGGAAGGATGGAACCTGAGGCGCCAGCGCGCGCTGGAAGATGCGGGCGTCCGCCGGCGTCGCCTGGGCGTTCTCGCGCGCCACGGCTTCCTGATATTTCGCCGTGGCGCTTTCCAGTTGCTCCTTGTAGAGCCGCGCGGTGCGATCTAGTTCGCGCATCTGCACATCGTCGGCGTCGGCGGTTCCGACCACCTTCTTTTGCTGTTCCAGCGCCTGTGTCAGATTCTCGACCCTCGCGCCGGCGATGCGGGCGTCATTCTCCAGCGTGCGGGCGACACGTTCCGCCGCGGCGCGGCCTTGCGCGTCCAGATCGGCGAGCTGAGCCTGCAACTCCTTGATGCGCGGATGGCCGGGCAGCAGCGTGCGCGACTCCAGCGCGAGCTGGGCGCGCAGCGTGACGCGCTGTTCCAGCAGGCGGCGGATGACCTCGTTATTGGCGACGTCAGGAATGTCCCCGATGCGATTCTGGCGTAGCATCTCGCGAAGCAATCTGGCCTTGGCCTGCGCATCCGCCTGCGAGGTGCGCGACAATGACAATTGCGTATTGAGATCGCTCAAGTGCTGGGCGTTGATCGTCGTGTTATTGGAGCCGACCAGCAGCCCGGATTTGACCCGGAAATCCTCGGCCCTGGCCTCGGCGTCGGCGACGTGGCCGCGGAGCTCGGCGACAAGGGCGGCAAGCGACTTGGCGGCGCCGCGCGCATTGTCGCGTTTGGCCTGCTGCTGGAACTCGATATAGGCGTCGGCGACCGCATTGGCGCCGAGCGCCGCGAGATCAGGATTGCGCGACGTGAACTCGATCGAAAGGACACGAGTCTTCGACGGCGACAGCACATTCAGCTTTTCCGCGAATGTTTCAAGCATCCTGTCTTCGGGAGAAAGTTGCGTCGGATCGCGCATCAGTCCGAGCAACACCAGCGTGCGCGTCGTCAGACCCATGCCCCTGGCGAGCGGATCGAACTCGTCGTTCCCCTGCAGTTCCATCGTCTTGATGACCCTGCGCGCGAGATCGCGTGAGGTGAGAAGCTGGATCTGGCTCTGGACGGCTTCCGCGTCGGGCAGGATTTCGACGGCGCGCTGCTCGGTCTTGTCGGCGCGCGGCATGAAGTTCTCCTGGTTCTCCAGAAGAACTCGCGCCTCGGCGCTGTAGCGCGGCTTGACGACATTGACGAAGACAAGAGCCGCCGCGAAAGCGGCGAGAGTTGGGCCCAGCACCCACCAGCGCTTGGCCGAGAGAACGCGCATGATGCGGGAAAGATCAATCTCCCCGGTCACGCCCTTCTCGTAATCATCGTGCTCGCCAAGACGCATCGCAGGAACTCCATGCCAATGTAAGGCATTTAACCAACTATGGTTGCGGCGAGGTTAATTGACGGCGCCCGAAAGCGCCGGGGCGCCTTTCAGTGAGCCTTTGTTAACCACGAAGGCCTAAAAATCCGCTCAGGAATACGCTGCGTAAGCGATTTGTAACCAGGGTCGGATCGCAAATGACGAGACATACCGCTCTCTTCTCATGCCTGCTCATGTCCGCGTTGTTGTCGGGCTGCGCGGCGCCCGGCGACTATCGGCCCGAATTGCTGGCGCCGCCGCCGCCCGAGTCGCGATACACGCTCGCCGCGGGGGATCGCGTTCGCGTCATTGTTTTCGGACAGGACGCGCTATCGAATTCATACGCCGTGGACGGGTCCGGCCGGATCTCAATGCCGTTGATCGGCTCGGTGCCGGTCTATGACCGCGATCCCGCGTCCGTCGAAAGGGAAATCGCCGAGCGCCTTCGCGCGGGCTTTGTGCGCGATCCGCGCGTTTCGGTGGAAGTCGAGGCGTTCAGGCCGTTCTTCGTGCTCGGCGAGGTCAACACGGCGGGTCAGTATCCTTACGTGGAGGGCATGACGGCCCGCACGGCCATTGCAATCGCGGGCGGCTTCAACCCGCGCGGCTATCAGGGCGGCGTCGACCTCACGCGCATCATCGACGGCCAGCCCCTCACCGGCCGCGTTCCCCTGGACACCATGGTGCGACCGGGCGACACGATCATGGTGCGGGAGCGCATTTTCTAAAACGCGGGCGATCCGGCAAACTCCGCTCAGACCCCGCGCCGCGTCCAGAAAGGGACTATCAATCATGAGCGCCCCGGACGTCAGCGGCCCCAGAACCCGTGGTAGCGACAATGAGTCGACGTCGGGCGCCGACGAGCCGAGGGCCGTGCTCGCCGAAATCGCTCGCAATTGCTCGCCGAACAAGGCCTATTCGCCAATCGTTCTCGCGGGCCTGGTGCGTCTTTCCGAATTTCTGATGCTCGCCGGCGCCGGCTTCGCGGTGCAGGAATTTCACGTGGCGCCACGGTGGGGACACGCCGCCGTTTACATTATCGGGATACCGAGCATGGCGCTTCTGGCCGTGGTCGCCCTGCAGGCGCTCGGGCTCTACCATGTTTCGGCGCTGCGAACGCCGTTGCGTCAGGGGTTGAAGCTTGCGAGCGGCTGGGCCTTTGTCTTCGTCGCCGAGCTTGCCGCCGTCTTCTTCCTGAAACTGGACCCGAATTTCTCTCGCATATGGCTTGCAGGCTGGTTTTTCGCCGGTCTCGGCCTGCTGTTTGTCGAGCGCTTCTCCGTGGCGGCGCTGGTTCGAATACTGACCCAGCAAGGCAAGCTCGACCGGCGGACCGCGATTGTCGGAGGCGGCCCAGCCGCCGCGCCCGTTCTGCACGCCCTTGCTTCGCAGGACGACGGCGATCTTCGCATCCTTGGCGTGTTCGACGATCGCTCGGACACGCGCTCGCCTGACGTTGTCGCGGGCTATCCAAAACTGGGCACGGTCGACGATCTCGTCGAATTCGCCCGTCACACACGTCTCGATCTCGTCATTTTCACTCTGCCGATCTCCGCCGAGGACCGGCTGCTGCAGATGCTTCGCAAGCTCTGGATTCTCCCGGTGGATATCCGGCTCGCGGCGCACACCAACAAGCTGCGCTTCCGGCCGCGTTCCTATTCCTATCTCGGCGACGTTCCGGTGATCGACATTTTCGACAAGCCGATCGCCGACTGGGACGTGCTGATCAAATCGGCCTTCGACAAGATTGTCGGCGCGCTTTGCCTTCTGGTGCTCTCACCGGTCATGATCGCGGTGGCGATCGCGGTGAAGCTGGATTCGCCCGGCCCCGTGTTTTTCAAGCAACCTCGCTATGGTTTCAACAACGAGAAGATCGAGATCTACAAGTTCCGTTCGATGTACGCCGACAGGCTGGACTCCGCCGCGAGCCGGCTGGTCACAAGGGACGATCCTCGCGTGACCCGCGTCGGGCGCTTCATACGCAAGACTTCGCTCGATGAACTGCCGCAACTCTTCAACGTGGTCTTCAAGGGCGATCTGTCCCTAGTCGGGCCGCGTCCTCACGCGATGCAGGCCCGTGCGGCGGATCATCTTTACGACGAGGTTGTCGACGGATATTTCGCGCGCCATCGCGTGAAGCCCGGCATGACGGGCTGGGCGCAGATCAACGGCTGGCGCGGCGAAACCGATACGCCGGAGAAGATCCAGAGCCGCGTCGAACACGATCTCGACTACATCGAGAACTGGTCGCTGCTGCGCGACATCTATATTCTGGCGATGACGCCCTTCGCCCTGCTAAGGTCGGAAAACGCCTATTGAGCGGCGGAATGGACTCCCGGTCCAAAAGGAGAGCAATTTGCGTCGCCCTGTTTATATCGTCGCGCTGATCGCCGCACTGCATGGCGCCGCTGGCGTCTCGCTCGCGGCCGCGGCCGCGCATATCGAGAACAGCGCCCTGCTTCTGACCGCAAGCCAGTTTCTGATGGTGCACGCCGCCGCCGGACTGGGCCTCGCGGCTCTGGCCGCCAGCCTTCCGGCGCCCGCGAGAGGGCTGACTTTCTCTACCTTGGCGCTGCAAGCGAGCGTGAGCTTGTTCTCTTCGGATCTGGCCCTGCGCGCCCTCGGACCGGGCAAGCTCTTCGCCTATGCCGCGCCAATCGGCGGCTCCACGACGATTCTGGCTTGGCTCGCCATCGCCCTCTGGGCGGCGGCGCGACTCGCCGCAGCGCCGCCTAAAGTCTGAACTGGTTATTGTTTTTCCCTTTTGCATGCGAGCTTTAGAACAAAATGCCGACTGCGCCCGGTTCGCACAGCGGCTCCCGGCGAGCCGATTGTTAAAGCAATTCAGCGAATTTTAGGGCTTGACGCTGGACAAGAAAGCGCTTCCGCCCCACGATACATTATTATGCCTAGTCCCGAGAGCTCCATCTCCAACGCTCAGACTGGACGGATTGCGGAGGCCGCAAGCCCCGCCAATCCGCTGGATGGACTGCGTATTCTTATCGTCGAGGATAATGCCTATATCGCCATGGCGCTTGAGGAAATGCTCAGCGAGCAGGGGCTCGTCGTGGAGGGCGTGGCGGCTAGTCTCGAAAAGGCCCTGCGCCTGACGGCGTCGACGCGGTTCGACCTCGCGCTGCTCGACGTCAATGTCGGCGACAAGAAAATTGATCCCGTGGCCGAGGCGCTCACCACGCTCGGAACGCCTTTCGTCTTCACCACGGGATACGGCCGAGCGGGTCTGCCGGAGGCTTTTCTTGACCACCCGATTGTAGAAAAGCCCTTTTATATTGAGGAAATACTTGACACCCTGCGCGCCGTTTACGCCAGCGCTCAAGACGGCGGCGACCGCTAGTCTCTCAACCATCCCCGGAAAGGTTAATGAATGTTTGGCGGCGCCGCTGCAATTCTCGGCTTGCGGCTGTCATGGGACTATATTACTGACAAGTTAACTTGTGTTGTGTTTATTAAGGTGAGTTAACGCCGATGACGGCCCTAACTAGTCTGAATCGCATGGCTTCCGCGTTTTGCGACCCGCTCCTGCGTCCCCATTCCAAAGCTGCCGTGACCGCCGGCGCCGCGATTGTCGCTCTCGCAGGAGGGCTCATGGCCTTCGATGTGCCGGAAAGTCTGGCCCAGGGCGGATTGTTCGAGGCGCTGTTTGGCGGCGGTGGCGGCGGCGGGCATCAATATGTCGTCGAGCCGTTGCGCTATTATCCGAACGGCGGACATGGGTGGGGCGGCCGACATTATTCGTACCGGCACAGCCATCGCCATTACGCCCACCATTTCAGACACGAGCGGGAACACGAGCGCGTCGCGCATCGGCATGGCTTCAGCGTGGTCCATCATCATTCGAAGCCCGCGGTGGAAACGGCGGACGCCAGTTACGAGCAGTCGAGCAGTTCCACCCTCGGCCGCCGCACTGTCTGCGTGCGCGCCTGCGACGGCTATTTCTTCCCCGTCGCGAATCTCAAGCACAATTCCGACATCGCGTCGCATCAGGCGACATGCGACAGCTTGTGCCCTCAGGCCGAGACAAAGCTCTTCGTCATGGCCGCCGGCTCGGAGAACATGGACGAAGCCGTTTCCGCGCGCGGCGGCGAACTCTATTCGCAGTTCATGGCGAGGATAAAGGCCTCGGGCGACGGACAGAAATCCTGCGGCTGCCATTCCGTCGCGGGCGATCCCGTCGAATCCAAGGCGGTCCTGAACGACAATACTTTGCGCGCCGGGGACACGGTCGTGACCAGCGAAGGGGTGCGCGTATTCAGGGGCGGCGCATTTCCCCACAAGAGCAGCGATTTCATGTCGCTGGCGGAAACGCGCGACCTGCCCGCCGAAAAGCGCGGCGCGCTGGCGGCGATTGACCGGCTGGTCAAGAACTCCGCATGGGCGCACCGCTCTGCTGACCGAACGCCATCATGAAGAGCATTCGCACAAACGGCATCGACGTTCCGACCTTGGCGGCGCGCTCCATTTCAACTGATCAGGCAATGACGAGCGCGGCGCCTTTTTATCGCCGCGCTTGAGCGCAAGAAGGCTATGAGCCCCGGAGTGACAGAGCAGGCCGCCGGGGCCAGAGGAGCATGCCTTCTGAAATTCTCATGACCCATGTTTCCGGCGATCCCGCCGAACCAGCTCCCCGCCTCAGTGGGCCCCGCAGGCTTCTCAACCGTTTGGGGGGGAAGCGGGCGTGGTTCTATGTTCTGGCGGGGCTGGGCGCGGGGTTGGCCGCCATGATCGGCGGTGCGCGCTGGACCCTTTCCGACAAGGCGCTGATCGACGAGGTTGCGGCTCAGGTCTACGCTTCTTCAGGCCTTTACGTCGCCGCCAAGGCGCGTCCGAGCTTTTCCCTGCTGCCCCGGCCTCATGTCGCGATCGAGGGCGTGGCGCTTGCGGACCCCGGCGGCTTTCTCACCATGGACGCCGACCGGCTCGACGCGAACGTCCGCCTCATGTCGGTCATGGCCGGGCGGTTGCAGATCGATCGCCTCACCCTTGCGCGGCCACGAATTGGGATTGATCGGCAAAAGTCCGCGACTCCTGGGCAGGCTTTTGCACAAGCCCTGGCCGCAGTGAACAGGCGACCGTCGGACAAGGCCGGCTTTGGCGTGGTGACGCTCGTGAACGGAGCCGTCACCTTTCACGGAGAGAAGACGCCGAATATCGAGAAACTGAACGCCAATCTGGAATGGCTCGGCTTCGCCACTCCGGCGACGCTCACCGGGGATTTCGACTGGCGCGGCGAACATTGGCGCGGACTGCTGTGGATTGCGCGGCCCGGCGCCTTGAGGCTCGGCGACCAGACCCCGCTCACGCTTCGGCTCGACAGCGCATTGCTGCAATTGGAGGCGGAGGGGATAATCCAGAGCGGCGCGATGCCGCGCTACAACGCGCATGTCGTCGCTTCCGCGCCTTCGATGCGAGCGGTCCTGGGCTTGCTCGACATGACCCCACCCCTGCCGGGCCCGCTCGAAAATTTCGAACTCGCGGCCCAGGCGAGCGTCGGCCCGAGCGACATGCAGCTCTCGCAGCTGAGGTTTCTGGCGGACAACAACGAATTTGCAGGCGCCTTCTCGCTTCGCAAGGAGGACGAAAGAACCCGCATACAGGCCTCCCTCACCAGCACTTACGTCACCCTGAAGCCGCTTCTCGACAATCTTCCATCTCTATCGACAAGCGACGGACAGTGGAGCCGCGAGAATTTCGACCTGCCGGATCTTTCCACGACGGACGTCGACCTGCGGCTGTCGACGGCGCATTTGCGCCTGTCCCGGCTCTCGATGGACGATGCGGAGCTGATTTTCGGGCTTCGCGCCGGCAGGCTGGACATCGCGCTGACGCAGGCCAAGGCCTATAAGGGAGCGCTCAAGGCCCATGCGACCCTCGCGCCCGGTCCCCAGAGCGCGGTCGAGATGCATCTGGAGGCGCAGACTTCCGGTATCGACGCGGGCTCGTTGCTCTGGGACGCCATCGCCCATGACGACATAAGCGGCTCGCTCGACTCCGCACTCGCACTCAACGCCAGCGGGGAGAGCATGGCCGCGATGATGCGCGCTCTCGATGGGCGAGCCAGCTTCACGCTCGCGCAGGGCGCTATCGCCGGCATCGACCTTGAGCGCGCGCTCAGCCGCGTCGACAAGCGCCCTTTATCCAGCGCGATGTATATACGCAGCGGCCGCTCAAGTCTTGAAAAGGCGTCGGCGAAATTCAGGATCGCCAATGGCGTGGCGAATGTGGAAGACGGCGCGGCCTCGGGGCCAGGATTCTCGCTCGCCTTCACCGGCTCCGCGCGCGTGCTCGACCGCAGCCTGGCCCTGCGGGCTCAGGTCTTTCCGGCGGACGAAGCCGGAGCGCCGCGCGCAAGGGGCCAGCAGCTTGGCTTCGATCTGACAGGCGCGTGGGATGATTTGAATTTCGCGCCCGACGCCAAGGCCCTGATCCGCCGCTCAGGCGCGGCGGCGCCCCTGCTCCCGCCCGCGGCTGCGCCGGACAGCGCGGCGAGAGACCATTGAGGCGGCGCGTTCGCTCCCCTAAGCAGCCGCCTGTCCCGCCACCGCAATGAGATAGTGTCCGCGCGCGGGCGGCATTGGAACGCCGCGTGGCGTGAAGACGTCGCGGGTCAGAAAATGTCCCGTGAGCCTGAAGGCCGCCGTAAGTTCGGTGGCGTCCGGCCGCCCGAGGCCGTCGTCGCGCAGGAAGGCAGGATAGGCCAGAAGCCGGTCGCGCCAGGGCTCGCCCGCGTCGCGGCTGACGGCCCGGCCGGATTTGGGCGACACATAGGCGAGATCGTCGCGGCTGCCGGTCAGGACGCAGGCGTCGAGATCGAGGCCAAAGCCCAGCGCGCCCAGCATCGCGATCTCGAACCGGGCCAGCAGCGCCGGGGCCTGATCCACTGCGTCGAGCCTGTCCGCGATGAGGCGCGCCATCTCGAACAATTCGCCATTGGGATCGCGCTCGGGCAGGAGGCGCAGCAAGGCGGAGAGAAAACCCACGCCATGCAGGGCGAAATCATGGTCGATCAGCCGCGCCGCGCGCGATTGCAGCGGCTCGACCGTATAGGAGCCAAGCTGATGATCCAGCCGCGCCCGCCAGAGCGCGTCGACCTGATTGCCCGGTTGCAGCACGGCGCGCATCGCCCGGCCGCTTCCTCCGCGCACAAGGCCGAGATGGCGACCGTGAGCTTTCGTCATCAACTCAAGGATGACGGAGGCCTCGCCGTGTCGGCGAACGCCAATCACAAGACCTTCGTCGCGCCATTGCATGAGTTTTTCAGACCTCGGACAGTTTTATATCCGTCTTGTATTCGAGATCGTCGACATCCTTGGTCAAGGCCTGACCGCAGATCACCCGCCCCTTTGCAGTGTCAAAGGTCAGCGTCGGCGAACCGTAAAGCGACCAGCCCATGCTCAGCGCCTGAGTGACGCGATGGCAGAAAGCCACATCGTCCGCGCCGGTCAGATAGCGATAGACGGTCAGACTTTTTTTGGAATTGGAAGTCGACATCCCCTACCCCATTGCTTGCGCGCCAAGGGCGCTCCGCATCGCCTTTTCTAGCTTGATTCCCCCGCGCCGCGAACAGGTTTGACGGCGATAGAGCGCCTATTCGTCCTTTGGAAACTCCAGTCTCATCTCCCGGTAACGTTCGGGATCGTCGGCCCAGTTTTCGCGCACCTTCACGAACAGGAAAAGATGAACCTTCTGCTCGGCCGCCTCGGCGATTTCCAACCGCGCCGCCTGGCCGATCGCCTTTATCGTGCGGCCGCCTTCGCCGATGACGATCTTCTTCTGCCCGTCGCGCGCGACGAAAATTGTCTGTTCGATGCGGGCGGAGCCGTCCTTCTGGTTGGTCCAGGAGTTGGTCTCCACGGTCGATTGATAGGGCAACTCGTCGTGCAGGCGCTCGAACAGCTTTTCGCGGGTGATTTCAGCCGCGAGAATCCGCATCGGCGCGTCGGACAACTGGTCCTCTGGATAGAGCCAGGGCGATGGCGGCATCCTCTCGCCCAGCTTTTCCAGCAGCCGCTTCACGCCGTCGCCGTTGAGCGCGGAGATCATGAAAGTGTCGTCGAATTTGGCCTTGGCGTTCAACTGCTCCGTCAAGGCGAGCAGGCTGTCGCGCGGAACGAGGTCGATCTTGTTCAGCACCAGCAGTTTTGGCGCATGAGCCTGCGCGAGCCTGGGCAGAATGGATTCGACTTCCTCGTCGATTCCCTTGCGCGCGTCGATCAGCAGCGCGATGACGTCCGCGTCCGTCGCGCCCGATAGCGCGCTCGCGACCATGGCGCGGTCAAGCCGGCGTTTGGGCGCGAAAATGCCGGGGGTGTCGACCAGCACGATCTGCGCGTCGCCACAGATGGCGATGCCCCGCACCAGCGCGCGGGTCGTCTGCGCCTTGCGCGAGACGATGGACACCTTGGCGCCGACAAGCTGATTGAGCAGCGTCGACTTGCCGGCGTTCGGCGCGCCGACCAGCGCGGCGAAACCGCAGCGCGTCTCCCTGGCCTTTCCGGATTCCTCGTTCATGCGCCGCCTTTCTGGGACTCTATGCATTCGCGCGAGAGAAAAGCCTCCGCCGCCGCCTGCTCCGCGGCGCGTTTGGAGGCGCCGCCCCCCTGCGCGGGTTCGAAACCGGCGACGTCCACCAATACCTCGAAACATGGCGCGTGATCGGGGCCGCTGCGCGAGGCCAGCCGGTAAACTGGCGCCGCGAGCCGCCGGCCTTGCGCCCATTCCTGCAGGGTCGTCTTGGCGTCCCGCAGGCTGCGGCCGGGCGTAACCATTCGATCCTCAAAGGCCGAGCGCACCAGTCTCGCCGCGGCTTCCGCGCCGCCGTCCAGAAACACCGCGCCGATGATCGCCTCGCAAATATCCCCGAGAATGGCGTTCTTGTCTCGTCCGCCGCCATGCGCCTCGCCATCGCCGAGACGGATGAAGGAGCCTACGCCCCAGTCCCGCGCGACCTCGGCGCAGGTCTCCTTGCGCACGAGAGCCGCGAGACGGCGGGACAACACGCCCTCGCTTTCATCGGCGTAGGCGCCGACCAGCATGTGCGCGACGCCAAGCCCGAGCACCCGGTCGCCCAGAAACTCCAGCCGCTCGTATGAATCCTGACGCGCGGTCACGGCGCTCACATGCGTCAGGGCGCGCAGGAGCAGCGCCTTGTCCGCGAAGCGATAGCCGATCCTCTCTTCCAGGACCGACAAATCGTCTTGCGCGCCTTGCGTCATTTGAACAGCCGTCAATGCGCCGGCTTCAGCAATCGCTCCCAGCGCACGGACCATGGCCAACGCCAGAACGCCAGCGCGGATTCATCCTTCTTCACCGAGAAGAAGATACGCTCGGCGCGCCCCACGAGATTGACATAGGGAACGTAGCCCACTCCGCCGAGTTCCGGCGCAATGCGCGAGTCGGTGGAGTTGTCGCGATTGTCGCCCATCATGAAGAAACTCCCTGGCGGCACGACAAAGAGCTCGGTGTTGTCGTTTATGCCGTGGTCGCCCTCGATCTCGATGATCGTGTGTTCGACGCCGCCCGGAAGAGTTTCCTTGTAGGTCGGAACCTCGACCTCGCGTCCATCGCGCCCTTCGGTGCGCGCCTTGGCGATCGGCTCGCGCGGGACAACGACATTGTTGATGTAAAGCCGCCCGTCGATCATCTGGATGCGGTCGCCCGGCAGGCCGATGACCCGCTTTATGTAGTCCGTTTCATTGTCGCGCGGCAGCTTGAACACCAGCACGTCGCCGCGCTTGGGCTCCGAACCCAGGATGCGGCCCGAAAAAATGTCCGGACCGAAAGGGATGGAGTATTTCGAATAGCCGTAGGAATATTTGGAGACGAAGACATAATCGCCGATCAGCAGCGTCGGGATCATCGAGCCCGAGGGAATGTTGAAGGGCTGAAACAGCAGCGTGCGGATGACCAGCGCAATCGCGAGAGCCTGGACGATCACCTTGATCGTCTCCAGCAGTCCGCCTTCCTCCTGCGCGTCCGCGATCTGGACTTTCTTGTTCAAGCCGCCACTCTCCTATGCTAGCCGCTCCGGCGCCGCGCCCTTCAGCTTATTTCTTGTGCTTTGGCCCCGCTCTAACACGCCGTCGCCTCAATGAGAACCAGCGCCTGCGCGTAGGGCTCCTCGTCGGTCAGGGTCAGGTGAACGCGCGCTTTCATGCCCGGCGGGGTGATTTTGGCGAGCCATTGCGCCGCTCCGCCTGTCAATTCAAGGGTGGGCTGGCCGGAGGGCAGATTGACGACGCCCATGTCCAGCCAACCGACGCCGTGGTTGATGCCGACGCCCAGCGCCTTGGCGCAGGCCTCTTTCGCGGCGAATCGCTTGGCGTAGCAAGCCGCGCGCGAGGCCTTCGCGTCGCAATAGGCCCGTTCCGCCGGCGTGAACAGCTTTTGCGGGAAGCGCGCGCCGTGACGCTCCAATGCGTCCTTGATGCGGCGAATGTCGCAAAGGTCGGAGCCAAAGCCGATGATCATGAGGCGGCGCCGGCCCGGCCCTCGTCCATCGCCTTGCGCATCTGGCGGATCGCCGCTTCAAGGCCGACGAAGACCGCCTCGCCGATCAGGAAATGGCCGATATTGAGTTCGACGACCTGCGGGAAAGCCGCGATGCGGCGGGCGGTGTCATAGTCGAGCCCGTGGCCGGCGTGGACTTCGAGCCCCTGCCCGGCGGCGTTGGCGACGGCTTTTTCCAGCCGCGCGAATTCGCGCTCGGCGAGATCATTCTCGCCGACTTCGACCGCATGGCACCAGGCGCCGGTGTGAAGCTCGACGACGGGCGCTCTTATCGAGGCGGAGGCCGCTATCGCCTCCGCGCTCGGCTCGATGAACAGCGACACTCTAATCCCCGCGCGCTTGAGTTCATCCACGAAGGGGACGAGGTAATTATGGCCGCCGACCACGTCGAGGCCGCCCTCGGTGGTGCGCTCGGTGCGTTTCTCGGGGACGAGACAGACGGCGTGCGGCTTGATCTTGAGGGCGATGTCGAGCATCTGCTCGGTCGCGGCCATCTCGAAGTTGAGCGGCCTGGAGATGCTCTCCTTCAGCCGCGCCATGTCGGCGTCCTGAATATGGCGCCGGTCCTCCCGCAAATGCGCGGTTATGCCGTCGGCGCCGGCCTCGATGGCGAGCAAAGCCGCGCGAAGCGGATCGGGACGCGGCCCGCCGCGCGCATTGCGGATCGTCGCCACATGGTCGATGTTTACGCCAAGACGCAGCGGCGGCATGGGGGCTCCTTGAATGGGCGTGCGCGAGCGCTGGATATAGGGCGGCGGCGCGGGTTTTGTCACGGGGGGATTTGGCGCGGCGCGGCGCTTATGTGCCGGCGTCGCCGGGCGGTTGCGTCAGAGCCGCGAGGTTGTTTCTGACCGTGCATGTGCTCGGATGATTCGGCCCGTAGCTGGCCTCAAAGATCGCCAGCGCCCGCCGCATCAGCGGCTCGGCCTCGGCAAGGCGGTTGGTGTCGGCAAGCAATTGCGCGAGATTGTTGAGGTCTCTCGCCACATTGGGATGATCCGGCCCGTAGCTGGCCTCGTCAATCGCCAGCGCCCGCCGCATCAGCGGCTCGGCCTCCGCAACGCGGTTGGTGTCGGCAAGCAATTGCGCGAGATTGTTGAGGCGGATCGCCACCTTGGGATGAACCAGCCCGTAGCTGGACTTGTCAATCGCCAGCGCCCGCCGGTAGAGCGGCTCGGCATCGGCGACGCGGTTGGTGTCTTTGAGCAATCCGGCCAGATTGTTGAGGTCTCTCGCCACATCGGGATGATCCGGCCCGTAGCTCGCCTCGTCAATCGCCAGCGCCCGCCGCATCAGCGGCTCGGCCTCCGCAAGGCGGTTGGTGGCTTCGAGCAATTGCGCGAGATTGTTGAGGTCTATCGCCACATTGGGATGATCCGGCCCGTAGCTGGCCTCGTCAATCGCCAGCGCCCGCCGCATCAGCGGCTCGGCTTCGGTAACGCGGTTTGTCTTGCTCAGCAATGCAGCAAGATTGTTGAGGCGCACCGCCACTGTAGGATGATCCGGTCCCAGGCTTTCCTCAGAAACCGCCAGAGCGCGGCTCGAAGCCTTTTCGGCCTCGGCATACCGCGCCTTTGCGTCAAGCAGATTATCGAGTTGACCGTAAAGCCACGCGGTCGGCTCGGCGATCCCTAAATCGTCGGCGCGCGAAGCCAACGCTAACGCATGGGGCGCGAGCGGATCGAGAATCGGCCATGTCCTTACGTCCTGGGGATTGCCCACAAAGGCCGCGTTCACCCAGTCCAGCGCCGCCTTCAACGCTTCTTTCTCTCGCTCCTGCGGCATGACCCGGCGGGTAAAATCCTGCACCAGCCGATGCACGGCGAAACTGTCCTCGCCCGCCTTGCCGTCTTCCGCGCTTGTCTTCGAGACCAGCGAAAAGGCGAAGAGATTGGCGAGCGCCTTGCCCGCGTCGAAATCGGCGTCGCCCGGGATCGCCACATCCAGCAGCGTCTCCGGGATCGGCTCCGGCGCGAAAAAGGCTAGGCGCTCCAGAAGGCGGCGCCCCTCCGGCGTCAGCCTCTCGACCGAGGCCGCCCAGGTCGCGGCCAGCCCCGTGTCGTGGTCGTAACTCATCAAATCCTTGTCGAACCAGTCCAGCACAGTGGCGCGTTTTTCCTTCCACAGCGCGAGATAGTGCGCAAAACCAATCCGCTCCGTCGCCATATAGGCGCCCGCCTGCTCCAGCCCCAGCGCAAGGCCGCCAAGCTCGCCAGCGAGTTCGCGCGCGAGTTTTTCGTCGTCGGCGCTCTTGCGCCGGTCGTCCTGCGTGCGCTCCAGCAGAAATTGCGCGGCGGCGTCGATGTCGAGCACGCCGAGTTCGAGCTTTTTGATCCCGGCGGGAAAATTGGCGATGCGGCCGGTGATAATGACCCGCCCGCCGCGCAGCCGCGCCAGCAGCTTCTGTATCGCCGCGGCGGCGTCAGAATCGTCGACGTTGTCGAGAATCATCAGCCAGCGCGGATGATGTTCGAGCCAGCCGAGCGCGGCGGGAATTTTGACATCGTCCTGCGGCGCGTCCTTCTCCGGCAAATCGAGAATATCCGGCCCCGCCAGCGCGGCAAGGCCCGCGTTCAGCCGCTCCGGCGTCTCGGCGGAGACGAACAGCAGCGCCGAATATTCGCCCTCATGCCGCAGCGCATATTCGACCGCGAGCCGCGTTTTACCGATGCCGCCCAGACCATGCAGCGCCTTGCCCGCGACGGCGGTCGCCTGCCCGTCGGCGTCATGCGCCAGCGCGGCGTGAAGCGTTTCAAGAAATTTTTCGCGGCCCTTGAACAGCGAGCCGAGCGACGAGAAAGGCAGATTGCGAGGCTTGTTTGCCGCGAGCATGGGCCAATCCTCGCGCAGCACCTTGCGGCACAACTCATGGGTGGTCCCGAAATAATCGCGATCGATTTTTTCGAGCCTGCCGACATGCTCGGTCTGCGACGCCTCGTCTTCATCCTCGGTCGTCGCGGTTGGCTTGTCCGGCGGAAAGTCCGGCTTGGCGATGTAGATCGACATGCGCCGCTTGAAGTGGCGCGCGATGAAAAACTCCCATTGCGTTCGGGACGCGCGCGCCACGCCGTCCGGCAGCATGTGGCGGAAGGGCGCGGACTTTTCCTCGCCCGGAAAGCCGCCGCTCCGCTTGCCCGCGACATGCACGACGGCCTGACATTCGCCAATATATTTGACGAGTTTTTCTAGCGTCGTCTCGGTGTCCTTCTCCTGCCGAAAAATGTCCTGGTCCTTGACCAGCAACCCTCGTGCGCGAAGGTCGGCGGCGATCTCGCGCCGCGCCTGGCCGAACTCGCTCGTCACGGCGGAAAGAAAAACTTTAAATTCCTGCTGTCCCGACAAAGAGGCGCCCACCGGCTAAAATCCCGCAAGCATTATGGCAGGCAAGCGCGGACTCGGCTAGAGGCGCGGCGCTACGCAATCACCCTCTCGACCTTACTCACCAGCGCGCTCGCCCGCAGGCGCGTCATCACGTCGCTGAGATGTTTCAGATCCGCGACTTCGAGGTCGAAGGTCATTTCGCGGAAGTCGGGAGAATGAGCGGTGAAACCGATATTGTCGATATTGGCCCCGGTCTCGCCGATCAGCGTCGCCAGCGCGCCCAGCGTTCCCGGTTCGTTGAGCGCCATCACCACGACCCGCGCCGGAAACAACTCGCGGGTCGCGCCATCCAGATCCCAGCGCACGTCGAGCCAGCGGTCCGGCTGATCGTCGAAATTGGTCAGCGACGGCGACTGGATCGGATAGATGGTGATGCCTTCGCCGGGCGTCAGAATGCCGACGATGCGATCGCCGGGCACCGCGCCGCCCTTCTCCGCGAAGCGCACCGGCACGTCGCCGCGCAGGCCGCGAATCGGAATCGCTCCCCCATCGCCCGGCGCCTTGAACACCAGATTGCTGTTGGTCTTGAGGTCGAACCAGCCGGGCTCGCCGGGGCCGGGCGCGGTGTGCGCGACTTTCCGCTCCTCACTGAAATCCGGATAGACCGCCTTCACCACATCGCCGGAATAGATCTCGCCGCGACCGACCGCCGCCAGCACATCGTCCACGGAATGTCGCGCCAGACGCGCCAGCACGCCTTTGACCTTGTCGTCGGCGTAGGCGCGGCCAGCCCTCGTGAAGGCGCGCTCAATGATCTGCCGCCCAAGCCCGGCGTATTGCCGCCGCACCGCCTCGCGCGTGGCCCTGCGTATCGCCGCACGCGCCTTGCCGGTGGCGACGGCCGCCTCCCACGCCGCTGGCGGGATGTGGCCTTCCGCGCGGATGATCTCGACCTCGTCGCCATTCTGCAAATGCGACAGCACCGGCGCGATGCGGCCGTTGATCTTTGCGCCGACAGCGGAATTGCCGAGCTTCGTGTGCACGGCATAGGCGAAATCGATCGGCGTCGCGCCGCGCGGCAGGGCGATCAAGCCGCCCTTGGGCGTGAAGCAGAACACCTGATCCTGAAACAGCTCCAGCCGGGTGTGTTCGAGGAACTCCTCCGGACTGTCGCCATGCGCCAGAAGGTCCAGCGTCTCCTGAAGCCAGCGATAGGCGCGGCTTTCCTTGGCGAGTTCGTCGCGGCCCTTTTCGCCCACCGCGTCCTTGTAGAGCGCATGGGCGGCGATGCCGAACCTTGCGATCTCATGCATTTGCGCGGTTCTGATCTGCAATTCGACGCGCTGATGCCCCGGCCCGATCACCGTTGTGTGAAGCGAGCGGTAATCATTCTGCTTGGGCGTGGAGATATAATCCTTGAAGCGCCCGGGCACGCTTGGCCATTTCGTGTGGACGACGCCGAGCGCGCTGTAGCAGTCCTCGACCGTGCCGACGATGATGCGGAAGCCGAAAATATCGGAGAGCTGCTCGAAGGAGACGGATTTGCGCTCCATCTTGCGCCAGACCGAATAGGGCGTCTTCTGCCGACCCGTCACCGCCGCCTCAATGCCGCGCGCGGCGAATTCCTTGGTGAGTTCGTCCTCGACCTTCTTGATGGTGCGGCCGTTCTTGGCGCGCAAATCATGCAGCCGCGTCTCGATGGTCTGGTAGGCTTCAGGCGTCAGATGCCGGAAGGCCAGCCCCTCCAACTCCTCGCGCAGCCGCTGCATGCCGATGCGGCCGGCGAGCGGCGCGTAAATGTCAAGCGTCTCCTGAGCGATGCGGGCGCGCTTGTCCGGCGGCACGAAATGCAATGTGCGCATGTTGTGCAGCCGGTCCGCAAGTTTGACCAGAAGCACGCGCACGTCCTCCGCGACGGCGAGCAGCAGCTTGCGGAAATTTTCGCCCTGGCGCGCCTGCTTGGAGACGAGATCCAGCTTGTCGATCTTTGTCAGGCCCTCGACCAGACGACCGATCTGCTCTCCGAAAAGCTGGTCTATTTCCTCCCGGGTGGTGCTGGTGTCCTCGATGGTGTCGTGCAGGACTGCGGCCACTATGGTCGCGTCATCCAGCTTCAGATCCGTCAGGATAGCGGCAACTTCGAGGGGATGAGAGAAATATGGGTCGCCGGAGGCGCGCGTCTGCGCGCCATGCGCTTTCATCGCATAGACATAGGCGCGGTTGAGAAGATCCTCGTCGACATTCGGGTTATATTTGCGAACCCGTTCCACGAGTTCATACTGACGCATCATCCGCGTTCAACCCGTAATCGGACAGAATGAGCCCACGGCGGCCAATGCGCGGCGCGACCGTCGAGCGGGCGCCGCGCAGCCGAGTCGCGGCGGCGCAGATGTTAGAGCAACAGCAATATACTCGCCAGCCGAAAGCGCGGGCGCGGGATTATTCGCCTTCGTCCTCGACCTCGGCCGGAGGCACAAGCCCCTCAAGACCGCGCAGCAGGTCTTCCTCTGTCATGCGATCGAACTGGGCGTCGCCGCTCAAATCCACACCGGTGGCCGTCGTGAGCGCCGGAACCATCTCGCTCTCGGGCTCGTCGACCTCGACATGACGCTGCAGCGAATGAATGAAGTCTTCCTGCAAATCCGCGGGAGAGAGCGCCTTTTCCGCGATTTCGCGCAGCGCCACGACGGGATTCTTGTCCTTGTCCCGCTCGACGAGAATATTCTGGCCGGAGGAGATCAGCCGTGCGCGATGCGCGGCGAGCAACACCAGATCGAAGCGATTCTCGATCTTGTCAACGCAATCCTCGACGGTGACGCGCGCCATCTGCCGCATGCTCCTTTTTTTGGGAATGAGGCAGGTTGCTACTACATATCGAAATAAGAGGCAACGCCCCCGCTAACGTGCCCGGCGGCGCGGCAGGGCGCCGTCCGACGACGATTTGCAGCTTATTTAGTGCGCTTCCACAATGATTTGTATCCGATTCAAACGATTTCCTCTTGACGCGGAGGCTGCGGCGCCCGATTTGGATATTCAAAATATTCCCATGACGCAGTCATCGGGAGACACGGCGGCTGATCCAGGTCCATATATCGAGAGACGAATTGATAGAAACGCCAATCAAAAAAGCCTAACTGGAAGGCGCCGTGGCGATGAGCCGGGCTTTTAATATCGAGTATGTTCCTTCATTGTTTTTGGAAGGGCTGAACCGATGTTATCGCCCACGTTAAAACTCTTGGACCCAAATGTGAGAATTAAAATGGCAGATCAGGAACGTATTGCATTATTTATTGATGGCGCGAACCTCTATGCGACTGCGAAATCATTGGGATTCGACATCGATTACAAGCGCCTTCTGCGCGAATTTCAGAGCAAGGGCACTCTCATTCGCGCGTTTTACTATACCGCGCTGATCGAAGATCAGGAATATTCGTCCATCCGCCCGCTGATCGACTGGCTCGACTACAATGGCTATGCGGTCGTCACCAAGCCGACCAAGGAATTCGTCGATTCGCTCGGCCGCCGCAAGGTGAAGGGCAACATGGACATCGAACTCGCCGTCGATGCGATGGAGATGGCCGAGCATATCGACCATATGGTGCTGTTCTCCGGCGACGGCGATTTCCGCTCCCTGGTCGAAGCGGTGCAGCGCAAGGGCGTCCGTGTTTCCGTGATTTCCACGATCACCACGCAGCCGCCGATGATCGCCGACGAATTGCGCCGTCAGGCTGACGAATTCATCGACCTCATCCATCTTGTCGGCAAGATCGGCCGTGATCCCGGCGAACGCGCCGAGCGCATGCAGCGTTTCCAGGAACGCCGCCCGATGCCGCAGTCGGCGGCCACGGGTGCTGACGACGGCGAAGAATAGGCCACATCGCCGCGAACAAAAAAACCGCCGCTTCTCGCTTCGAGAGGCGGCGGTTTTTCCATCACGAGGGAGCGGGCCCCAACCCTCCACTGGCTGCGATTTTCAACTCAGCCCTTGTCCCGCAGCAGGCGTCCCTTTTCCCGGCCCCAGTCGCGTTTCTTCTCGACCTCGCGCTTGTCATGCAGCTTCTTCCCGCGCCCCAGCGCAAGCAGCAGCTTCGCCCTTCCGCGCGCATTGAAATAGATGCGCAGCGGCACGATGGTCATGCCCTCGCGCTCGATGGCCTGCGAAAGCTTGACGAGTTCGCGCTGTTTGAGCAGCAGTTTCCTTAGCCGCTTTGGCTCGTGATTGAAGCGATTTCCGGCCATGTATTCCGGAATAGTGGCGTTGACCAGCCAAGCCTCGCCCTTTCGGTCGACATGCGCGTAGCTCTCCGCGATCGTCGCTTTTCCGGTGCGCAGAGACTTCACCTCGGTTCCGGTCAGCGCCAGACCCGCGTCAAAGGTTTCGCCAATCTCGTAGTTGTAGCGCGCCTTGCGGTTCTCGGCGACGACCTTGTAATTCGGATCCGGTTTTTGGGCCACGGACTGTCCCTAACCCTCCAGCACGCCGGCGTGAACCATCGCCGCGCGAATGCGGTCCTTGGTCGCCTGCGTTCCGGGGACGAGCGGCAAGCGCACCTCCTCCGAGACTCTGCCGAGCAGCGACAGCCCATATTTCGCGCCGGTGACGCCGGCTTCCAGAAAGGTCGCGACCTGCAGGGGCACGAGCTTGTCCTGGATCGCGAGCGCGGCCTTGAAATCGCCCGCAAGCGCAGCATTTTGCAAGTCAGCGCAGAGCCTGGGCGCGATGTTGGATACAACGGAGATGCAGCCGTGAGCGCCCGCCGCCATGCAGGAGAGGGCTGTCAGGTCGTCGCCCGAAAGCTGGATGAAGTCCGGCCCCATCGCCTCCCGTTGCAGGGAGATGCGTCCGACATTGCCGGTGGCGTCCTTGACGCCGACGATGTTCTTGAGCTCCGACAGGCGCCTCATCGTCTCGACGCTCATGTCGATCACGGAACGCGGCGGGATGTTGTAGATGATGATCGGGATCGAAACCGAATCATTGATCGCCTTGAAGTGCAGATAGAGCCCTTCCTGATTCGGCTTGTTGTAATAGGGCGTCACCACGAGTAGGCCGTCGGCCCCTGCCCGTTCGGCGTGCCCGGCCAGCGCAACCGCCTCGCGCGTGTTGTTGGACCCGGCTCCGGCGATAACCGGCACGCGGCCACGCGCCGCCTTGATGGTCGCCGTGATGACGGCGCCGTGCTCCTCATGGGAAAGCGTGGGGCTTTCTCCCGTCGTGCCGACGGGCGCAAGGCCGTGCGTTCCGCTCTCGATCTGCCAGTCGACCAAAGCCCGCAAACGGTCAAAATCGACGACGCCGCCTTGAAATGGAGTCACAAGCGCTGTCACGGAGCCGTGAAAAATAGCCGTTTTACTCATAATATCAACGCTTCCCCTGCGCCTCACAGCCGCCGCATTCGCAGCCCATTGATTTGGTCATGTTCTCATAGCCTTTGGCTGCCCGTCAGGAAAGGCCTTCGGCGAGTTTAGGTCTGGATTAAAGCAAATCCCGCCGCGACAAAAAGGCATTGGCGCGGTCTTGGACTAACGATGCTCAATCGAGCCGGGCGGCCCGCAGGGCTTTCAACTTGGTTGACCTTTCGTAAACAATAAGCGGGCACAGTCGTTATTTGGCACAGGAGCGCGGGCCCATGAAATTTGCCAAGCCGAACCGGATCACGGCGCGACGCGCGGCTCGGGCGACTCTCGGGCTGATCGTCGGCGGCGCCGCCTTGTTCGCCTATGAGGCTCCCTGGCGACGCCCGAAGCCGCCCGCCGACTTAGCAAACAAACTGAGTTACGCCGGCATAACGAATTTTGGCCCAAGTAGCTGGCGCTACGACCCCGGATCGCTGGACGAGACCTTGCGCCTCGCCGCTTCGGATGCGCTCCAGCGGGATTCAGACAACACGCAGGCTGACATCGGCGGCGGCGCCTCGCCGTTGCTGGCCTATGAAGCAGCCGCCTCCCTGACGGACCGCGACGGACAGACTCCCGCGCAACTCGATCCCTCGATGCTGCTCGGCGCCGACACGCCGGCCTTCCTGCAAGCTCTCGCGGCCTACAAGGCCGGCGACTTCGCGGGCGGCGACGCTGCGGTCGCCACGCTAAAATCCGGCGTCGCTGCGACCGCGGCGCAATGGGCCGGCTTGCGAGCGCATCCCCGCGAAGCGGGCTTCGCCAGACTTCAACGCTTCATGTCCGCGCATGCGGATTGGCCGGCGCAGGACTGGTTGCGCCGCCGCGCGGAAGAAGGGCTTTTCGGCGATCACAACGCCGACGCGACGATCAAGAACTTTTTCTCTCAGTCGACGCCGCAGACCCCCGCCGGCAAGCTCGCGCTCGCGCGCGTCCTCGGCCGCGAAGGCGAATTCGAGACCGCTGGCGCGCTGGTGCGCGACGTTTGGCGCGAGAGCGAACTGAACGATTGGATCGAAGGCGTCGTGCGCAGGGAGTTTGCGGACTTCCTGACGCCGGCAGATCACAAATATCGCGTCGACCGCCTGCTGTACGCCGAGAAAAATGGCGCCGCGCTGCGCATCGCGGAGCTTGCGGGCAAGGACGTCGCCTTGCTGGCGCGGGTGCGCGCCGCCGCGAACAACGACTATGGCAACGAAAAGCTGTTCGCGACGGTTCCCCCTTCCTTGCAGAACGATCCGGGGCTGCTGTTTGCGCGCGTGCATCTCGCTCGCAAGCAGGAGAGGATCGCGGAGGCCGGCGCGCTGCTGCTCAAGGCGCCCCGCGATCAGGAGCATGTGATCGACGGCGACGCCTGGTGGACCGAGCGGCGCATGGTCGCCCGCAAGCTGCTCGACATTGGCGACGCGCGCACCGCCTACGCGGTCTGCGCCCAGCATCTCGCGCATAGCACCAGCGCCAAGGTGGAAGCGGAGTTTCACTCGGGCTGGATCGCCCTGCGCTTCCTGAACGACCTGCCCGCCGCGGAACGCCATTTCGATCAGCTCGCACAGATCGCCGAAACGCCGATACAAAAATCTCGCGCCGCCTATTGGCGCGCCCGCGCGGCGGAGGCCCGCAACACGCCGGAAGAAGACGAGGTCGCCCGCACTCATTACAAAGAAGCGGCGGCCCACTCCACGACCTTCTACGGCCAGCTGGCGCTGACCAAGCTTGGCTCCGACGCTTCGCCAGTGCGGCCGGCGCCGCAGGCGGCTGAAGGCGACGCGCGCGACGAGTCGGTGCGTGTCGTGGAGTTGCTTTTCGCTGCGGGCGAAAAGGAATCCGCCTCGGCGCTCGCGGCGGACGCCGCCAAGCATCTTGGCGCCGAAGCTCAGGTCGCCGCATTGGGGCAGACGATAGCGCATGCGCGCGACGCCAAAATGTCCCTGACAATGGGCAAGCTCGCCTCCTATCGCGGCGTCGCCCTCGACGACATCGCCTTCCCGACTTACGGCATTCCACAGTTCACGACGCTGCCCGGCTCTGCCTCGCGCTCGATCGTCTACGCGATCGCGCGGCAGGAGAGCGCCTTCGATCCGCGCGCGGTCTCCAGCGCCGGCGCCATGGGCCTCATGCAGATGATCGCCTCCACCGCGCGCAGCACCGCCTCGCGCGCGCATCTCGGCTTCGATCTCCAGCGAATGCTGAGCGAGCCCGCCTTCAACGCCCAGCTCGGCGCGGCGCATCTCGGCACCCTGCTTTACGAGCACAAGGGTTCCTATCTGCTCACCTTCGCGGCCTATAATGCGGGAGGCAAGCGCGTGAAGGAATGGATCGACGCCTATGGCGATCCACGCCACGCCAATGTCGATCCGATCGACTGGGTGGAGCGCATCCCGATTTCGGAGACGCGCAATTACGTGCAGCGCGTGATGGAGAATTTCGTGGTCTATCGCGCCAAGTTCCAGGAACATGAAACGCGCGAGCCGTCGGTCGAGCTTGCGCGCGTCGCGGTCTTCAGGAACGGCGATCAGTAGCCTGCGGCTTCAGAAAGCCAGCGCGCCGGCGGCGGCGGCGCTCAACAGGCAAAGATCGTGAAGGGCCAGCGCCGCGCGCGGCGGGCGGCCTTCGTCATGCAATAGCTTCATCGCGCCGATATTCGCCAGCGACCAGCCCACCGCGATCGCGATCAGCGCGGCGGCGACGCTCGCGGCCGAAGCGCCCGCATGCAGGACCATGGCGGCGATCAGCATGACCGCGAGTCCGCCGCCTATGCCCGCGAGCGGAGACAGCAGCGAAGGCCATCGCGCGGCGAGCGCCGCCGGGCCGTACATCGCCAGCAAATGCCACGCCATCGCGGCGCCGATAAAGCCGCGCGACGCCGAGCACAGCGACAGAGTGAGCGGACCATGCAACATGCCGCCCGCCATGATGAACCACGCGATGGAGCCCGCCAGCGTCGCGACGAAAAAGCGAGGCGAGAGGCCAATGCCCGGCCGCCTCTCGGCGCTTAAGGGCGTGACGGCATGCGGCAGGCGGGATGACAGCCACAACGCCGCGACATGCATCAAGGCGGCGCCGATCAGCAATGAGCCGACGCCGTCTCCGAGAAGAAGACCAAGCCCGATGATCGCCGGCGCACCGCCGGCCGCAGCCGCGCCGCCCGCCAGCACCAGCAATCCCGCGCGCGTCGCCATGGCGGACCCGCGCGCGGCGATGTGGCGGTAGAAGAGGCTGAAGCCCTGCGCCAGTCCAAGCCAGAACGCGCCAAGGCACAGCGCGGGAAAATTGCCATGCGACGCCCCCCAGGCGGCAAGCAATCCGCCCGCGATGCCAAGGCTCGAACCAAGCGCGAAGGCGGAACGCCTGCCGAAAGCGTCGATCAGAAATGCGGCCGGAAGGCTCGCGAGGGCCGCGCCGATCAACAACAGCGCATAGGGCCAACCGAGACTTGAGGGAGTTGGCGCAATCAGGCTGCTCGTCTCGGGCAGCGCCGAGAGCACGAGCGCCTGCGCCAGCACGGCGAGGCCGAAGCCCGCGGCAAGCCGCCAGAGGTCATGCACGTCGAGCGCGCCTTCGCTATCGCCGGCCGGACCACAGACGCAGCTCAATTCGCCGGGACGCATCGGCAGTTCGTCATAGTCCTGTGCGCTCATTGCTTGTCCTCTATGTCCTCGTCGGACAAGACGCGCGACGCGGCGCCGTCGAGGTCGTCATATTGTCCGGAGTTGAGCGCCCACAGAAAACCAAGCAGGCCGACGAAGCCAAGCGCCAGCGCCAGCGGCACGAGAATCAGCAAAACCGTCATGGCGCGCTCCCTTTGGCGGTCGGCGAATCGGAGGCGCCCGCCGCGCTTCCCGCGCGCAGGGCGTTGAGCGTCACGAGCATCGAGGAGCCCGACATCGCGGCCGCCGCGATGAGCGGCGTCAACATTCCGAGCATCGCCAGCGGCGCCGCGACGGCGTTGTAGGCTGCCGACAGGCCGAGGTTGACGCGCATGATGCGCCTTGCGCGCCGGCTTGTCAGCAATGTCGCGAGAACCGGATCGAGGCGCTCGCCGAGAAAGACCGCATCCGCCGCCGCCTGCGTGACCTGTGTCGCCTCGACGGGCGACATGGATGCATAGGCGCTGGCGAGCGCGGGCGCGTCGTTCAATCCATCGCCGACCATCAGAGCCTTGCGCCCAGATGCACGAAGCTCGTCCAGCCGCGCCACCTTCTCGGCGGGCTTAAGTCCGCCGCGCCAATCAGCGACGCCAAGCGCTTTGGCCAGCGGCTCCACGGCTTCGGGTCGGTCGCCCAAGAGAATTGCGATCGCGAAACCGCTTCGCGCCAGCGCCGCGATTGTCTCCACGGCGTCGGCGCGCAACACCTGCCGCAATCTGAACAGCGCGTGACGGACGCCATAGCGAAAGGCCACGATGGACACGTCAGGCTCCAGTCCTTTGAGCGCAGCTACCTCCGCCTCAAGCCCGCAGAACACTGGCGAGCCGAGCCTGGCTTCAACGCCGTCGACAAGAGCGCGCACGCCCTGCCCTTGCTCCTCCGTGATGTCTGTCGGCATGGCGGCGTCAGGACGCGCCGCCGCGACGGCGCGCGCGAGAGGATGACTGCTGCCGCGCGCAAGTCCCGCCGCGAGCGCGAAAACATCCGGGTCGATGTCGGCGCCGTTCACGACCCGCGGATGCGGCGAGGTCAGCGTGCCGGTCTTGTCGAATACAACCGTGTCGATCTCGGCGAAGCGCTCTATAGCGTCGGCGGCGTTGAGCAACACGCCCCTTCGAAACAGCGCGCCGCTGGCGACGACCTGCACCGCCGGCACGGCGAGCGCCAGCGCGCAAGGGCAAGTGACGATCAGCACCGCGATGGCCGTCACCAGCGCGTCATGCAGCGAGGCTCCCAGCCACAGCCAGACCAGCAGCGTCGCAAGCGCGGCGATATGCACGACAGGCGCGTAGAATGCAGAGACCCGGTCGGCGAGGCGCACATAGCGCGAGCGCGCGGCGGTCGCCTTCTCCAGCAGACGTTCGATTTCATCGAGCAGCGTGCCTGCTCCCGCCGCCTCGACGCTGAGAGTGAGCGCGCCATGATGATTGAGGCTGCCTGCGAAGACGCGGTCGCCCGCAGCGACGTTGCGGCGCGCGGTTTCTCCGGTGATGACGCTCTCATCCAGCGCCGAAGCGCCGGAGGCGACCACGCCGTCGGCCGGCAGCAATTCGCCGGGGCGCACCAGCACATGATCGCCGCGCCGTAACTGCCGCGCCGGAACGATTGTCTCCACGCCATCCGCTGAAATGCGGCACGCTGCGGGCGCGCGAAGGGCGGCGAGATTCGCCGCGACCGCCCTCGTCTTTCGGCGCATCGCGGCGTCGAGATAGCGCCCGAGCAGCAGAAACGTTAGCAGCATGATCGCGCTGTCGAAATACGCATGCTCCGCGTGGATCAGCGTCTCATAGACAGACATCGCCAGCGCCAGCGTGACCCCAAGCGAGATCGGAACATCCATGTTGAGGCGCCGTGCGCGCAAAGCGGTGAAGGCGCTCTGGAAGAAAGGCTGACCCGCGAAGGCCGCCGCCGGCAGCGCGATCAGCGCCGAGAGCCCGTGAAACATGTCGCGCGTCGCGGGATCGATGTCGCTCTTTTCGCCGACCCATACCGCGACGGACAGCAACATGATGTTCATGGCGGCGAAGGCTGCGATCGCGAGGCAACGCAGCAGGCGCTTCGAGGCCTCCTGTTCGATCAGTTCGCCGCCCGCGAGTTCGAAGGGCCGAAGCTGATAGCCCATCCGGCGCAGGCGCTCGAAGGCGCCAGCGAGATCGAATAAGCCTTCCCGCCATTCCAGCGAAAGCCGCCGGTTGGTATAGTTGACGCGCGCGGCGGGCATTCCGGGGAGATTGCGCAGTGCGGATTCGATTTCGCCGATGCAGGCGGCGCAGGTCATGCCGTCAATAGCCGCCTCGAAACGCAGCGCGCCATCCTTGCCGCGCGTGACCAGAGCGTCATAGTCGAGAGCGGGCAGGCTCATGGCGCGGCTAGTCCACTTGCAGGCGGCTGTGGGAGCGGAACACTTCGCGTCCGCCCAGCTCCGCCGTCAGATGCAGATCACGCACGCCCGGCGCGAGCAGGACACGGGCCTCGTAACGCCCAGGCGCGGTCTCCTGCAGCTTCGCCGCCACATCCTGCTTCTTGTCCACGGGAGAGGCGAGACTGGCCGCGAGCGTCGGCGCCTGATATGTCGACGCCCCCGGCGTCACGCGCGAGAACCAGAATCCTTGTCTCGCCGGAAGCAAGTCGCTCCAGCGACACCTCCACCTTCCAGCCGCGCGAGGCCTGTTCGCGCGCGTTGGCGATGTCGTGGTTATAGGCGATCCCGTGCTCATAGGGGTGTGCATCGACCTCACCGCTGAAGGTCGAGATCGCGGAATAGGCCATGTAGCCGTTCACGCTGAAGATGACGCCAAAGAAGCCGACGAGGATCGCCAGCACCTTCCAGCCCGTCAGCCTCTTGCCTTCGCTGGCGGCTTCGTCGTCGGGAACGAGATCATGGGACGACATGCGCGTACTCCTTGATGACCGTTATGGCCACAGGAACACATCCCTTGAGGATATGCTCTTGTCCGTATCGATTTCATGCGCGGTGAAGTCAACGGCGAGCGGAGCCTTGTCGGCGTGGACCCCGTGCATCGTCAATAGTACGCGAGCCTCGCGCGTCTGGTCGGCGCCGACCTCCACGATGAAGCGGCCTTGTGCGTCCTTGTCGGCGCCCACCACCTCGACCTGCGCGCCTTGCGCGCCGGCGATGTCGAGCGCGAAACGCCGCGTCTCCGGCTTCATGTTGGAAATGCGGATCGTGTAGGCGTTGCGCACGCCGCCGTCGCTCAGCCTGACCGTCAGCGGGTTGCGGTCGTGCAGGACGTTGAGATGCAGATTGTCGCGCGTCGCCAGCGTGTAGATCATGAAGCCGCCGATCGCCAGGATCAGCACGGCGTAGAAAACAGTGCGCACGCGGATTGGCTTGTAGACGGAAGGCTGGCCGCAGGAGCGCGCCTTGATGTTCATCTCAGTGTCATAGGCGATCAGTCGCGGCGCGCGGCCGACCTTCTCCATGACGGAGTCGCAAGCGTCGATGCAGAGGCCACATTGGATGCAGCCGAGCGAAGCGCCCTGGCGGATGTCGACGCCAGTTGGGCAGACCGCGACGCATTGGCCGCAGTCAACGCAGTCGCCGGCGGGGAGACCCTTGGCGCGCAATGCGGTTGCGTGCTTGAAGGACTCGCGCGGCTCGCCCCGGTCGAAACGATAGGTGACGTTCAGGGCGTATTCGTCGGTAAGCGCCGCCTGAATGCGGGGCCACGGGCACATGTGCAGGCAGACGCCCTCGCGCATCACCCCCGCGAACACGAAAGTCGTGAAGGTGAAAATGCCGATCCACATATAGGCTTCGCCGGAGCCTGGCGCGAATGTGACGAGGTTATGCACCAGCGTCGGCGCGTCGGCGAAATAGAGGACCCAGGCGCCGCCGGTCCACCAGGCGATCAAGAGCCAGAGCAGATATTTCGCGGACTTCTCGCGGATCTTCTGCGCGGTCCAGGGGCCCGCGTCCTTGCGGATGCGGTCGCGCGCGTCGCCTTCGATCCAGCGCTCGGTCATCAGATACAGGTCGGTCCAGACCGTCTGCGGGCACATGTAGCCGCACCAGATGCGGCCGGCCACGGCGTTCATGAGGAACAGCGTCAGCGCGGCGATGATCAGCAGGCCGGTGATGTAATAGACTTCCTGCGGCCAGATCTCGATGAAGAAGAAATAAAAGCGGCGGTGCGGCAGGTCGAGCAGGACGGCTTGCGTGGGTTCGTTGGTCGCCCGGTGCCAGCGCACGAAGGGCAGCAGATAGTAGATCGCGAGGGTTAGGAGCTGGATGCCCCATTTGATGCGGCGGAACTCGCCGTCGACTTTCTTGGGGTAGACTTTATGCGCTGGCGCCACGAGCGGCTCATATTCGCCGCTTTCGGGAGCAAACTCTGAAGTGGACAACTTAACGCCCCTTCCCTTGGTTTTTCGCTGTTGCATTTCTAGCGCGCCAGCCGCGCTTTAGGAGGCTGGCGCGCAAGATTGTCACTGACCGCCACCCAGCGAATGCACGTAGACAGTCAACGCCTTGATTGTGGTCTCGTCGAGACGGCCCTTCCAGGCTGGCATCACGCCGCCGCCACCCTGATTGATGCGATTGACGATGGTCGGCTTGTCGGAACCGTAGAGCCAGATCGCGTCGAACAGACTTGGCGCGCCGACGTCGGGGTTGCCCTTGCCTTCGGAGCCGTGACAGGCGGCGCAGTTCTCTTCATAGAGCTTTTCGCCAGCAGACTCGGGCGCCAGCGCGTCGGGAAGATCGGCCATGGTGCGCACATAGTCGGCGACGTCGGAAATCTGCTGCGGCGTGAGGATGCCGTCGCGCCCGAAGGCCGGCATGGCCCCCGCCCTTGTATCCTTGTCCGCATCCCAAGCGTACGCCATGTTCTATCGTGGTCTGAATGTCGCGGAGCTTGCCGCCCCAGACCCAGTTGTCGTCGTTCAGATTGGGATAGCCCCTGGCGCCCTGCGCGCCGGCGCCGTGGCATGCCGCGCAGTTGTTGAGGAAGGCGACGCGGCCGACAGTCCGGGCCGCAGCGAGCAGCTCGGGATTTTTCTCGATCGACCCGATCGGCGCGTCTTTGATCTTGGCCAGAATGGGCGCGCGCGTCGTCTGCAGGTCGGCGATGTCCTGCACCACCGCGGCGCGGGAGTGCCAGCCAAGGACGCCTTCCGTAGCGCCATGGAGGAGCGGCCACGCCGGGTAGACGACGCAATAGGCGATGCCCCACACGACCGTGGCGGCGAAGGTCCAGACCCACCAGCGCGGCAGCGGCGTGTTCAGCTCCTCGATGCCGTCCCATTCATGTCCGGTCGTGGGCACGCCGCTGTGCTCATCAATGCGAACCTTGGTCTCGTTCAGTTTATCAACGGACATTCTCAGTCCTCCCGCAGGGGAATTTTAGAGGCTTCATCGAAATGCTTGCGGCGGGAAGGCCGCAACGCATAGGCGAGCGCTGCGATAAAGATCAGGCCGAAATAGGCGGTGCCCCAGCTCGCCGCGAACTCGCGCCACGCTTCGAAAGTGGAGACGTCTGCCGTGTTCATTCTTCCTCCTTGAGACGGCGCCCGACCGGACGCCCTCTCGCGATCAGCGGATATTGGCCTTGTCGTCGTAGAGCTTGAAGTCTACCGAGACGCCCAGATGCTGCAGATAGGCTATCAGCGCGTCTTCCTCGGTGAGGCTGGTCTTGCCCGTGACGTCTCCGAGCACAGCGTTCGGATAGCGTTTTTGCAGGTCGGCTGCGCCCGGGGAATTCCGACGCGGCCTGCGCCGCCAGATCCGCCTCGGCGCTGTCGATATGATCGTCGCTGTAGGGAACGCCGACAATCCGCAGAACCTTCATCTGCTCGGCGATATGGCCGATGTTGAGCGGCACGTTCGACAGGAAGGCGTAGCCCGGCATGATCGACGACGGCACCACCGACCGCGGATTGCGCAGATGGTCCCGCTGCCAGTCGTTGGAATATTTTCCGCCGACGCGCGCGAGATCGGGGCCGTTGCGCTTCGAGCCCCACTGGAACGGATGGTCGTACATGCTTTCCGCCGCCAGCGAGTAGTGGCCGTAGCGCTCAACCTCGTCGCGCAGGGGGCGGATCATCTGCGAATGGCAGGTGTAGCAGCCCTCGCGCACATAGATGTTGTAGCCGGCGAGTTCGAGCGGCGTGTATGGCCGCACGCCCTCGACCTGCTCGATCGTGTTCTTGAGATAGAACAGGGGAACGATCTCGACGATGCCGCCCACGGAGACGAGGAGCAAGATGCCGAGCAGCAAGATGATCGAATTTGTCTCGAACAGCTTGTGCAGTCCCGAGCCGGGAGTGTGTTGGGTCGTATTCGACATGTGTCTCGTCCTCACTCAGCCGGTAGGGGCGCAGGAATCGCATCAAGGGCTTCTTCGGATCGAGGCGATGTGATGGTCTTGTAGATATTGACCAGCATGATCAGCATTCCGACCACGAAGAGACCGCCGCCTGCGGCGCGGATGAGATATTCCGGATGCAGCGCTTCCGTGGTCTCGACGAAGGAATATTCAAGGAAGCCCTGCGGAGTGTATGCGCGCCACATCAGGCCCTGCATGATGCCCGCCACCCACATCGCCGAAATGTAGAAGACGATCCCGATGGTCGAAATCCAGAAATGCCAGTTGACCAGCTTCAGCGAGTAGAGCCTGCGGTTCCAGATCCAGGGGATCAGGCAGTAGAGCGCGCCGAAGGAGACGAAGCCGACCCAGCCGAGGCTGCCCGAATGAACATGGCCAATGCCCCAGTCGGTGTAATGGCTGAGCGAATTGACCGCCTTCACCGACATTAGCGGGCCTTCGAAGGTCGACATGCCATAGAAGGCCACCGACACGACCAGCATGCGCAAAACCGGATCGGTGCGCAGCTTGTCCCACGCGCCAGAGAGATGATCAGGCCGTTGATCATTCCGCCCCAGGACGGCATCCACAGCACGACCGAGAACACCATGCCGAGAGTTTGCGCCCAGTCGGGCAGAGCCGTGTAGTGAAGGTGATGCGGACCCGCCCAGATATAGAGGAAGATCAGCGCCCAGAAATGCACGATGGAGAGGCGATAGGAGTAGATCGGCCGCTGGGCGCGCTTGGGTATGAAGTAGTAGACGATGCCGAGGAAGCCCGCGGTCAGGAAGAAGCCCACGGCGTTATGCGCGTACCACCACTGGATCATGGCGTCCTGCACGCCCGCCCAGACGATCACAGACTGCGGCGAAAACACCGAAACCGGAATTTCGGCGTTGTTGCCGAGCACCAGCACGGCCACTGTCAGAATGAAGGCGAGATAGAACCAGTTGGCGACGTAGATGTGCGGCTCCGTCCGTCTCGCCAATGTGAAGAGATAGACGAGGAGATAAACAACCCAGACGACCACCAGCCAGAGGATCGCGTACCACTCGGGCTCGGCATATTCATGGCCGCGCGTGACGCCGAGCAGATAACCCGTGCCCGCGATCAAAATGAAGAAATTGTATCCCAGCACCACGAACCATGGGGCGAGTTCGCCCGCTATGCGCGCCCGGCTGGTGCGTTGCATTACATAGAAGGACGTCGCCAGCAGCACATTGCCGCCGAAGGCGAAGATCACCGCCGATGTGTGCAGCGGCCGCAGGCGCCCGAAGTTGATCCAGGGCAGATCGAGGTTGAGCACGGGAAAGGAGAGTTCGAGCGCCAGATACAGCCCGACCAGGAAGCCGGCCGTGCCCCAGAACAAGGCCGCCAGCGAAGTGAACTTCACGGGGCCGTAGTTATAGTTCGGCTTCCCGTCGATGATCAAAGGCGCCGGCGCGATCGGCCGGGCGTTGTAGCGCAGCTGGATTCCCACGACAGCCAGAACGGAGCCGAGGGAGAACAGCGCCATGTGGAAGGCGTAGGCGGGCGTATAGGCCCGCGACGCGATGAAGGCCGTGGCGACGGCAAGCGCCAGAAATATCGCCGTGAGCGATATTTCGCCGAAGGTCCGCCGTTTCGGAATTAAAGGCAGCCGCTCCATGATGTTCTGTCCTCGCAGATTATTTCGCTGCGCGCACGCGAGATGAGGATGATGCTGGAATTACGACCGAATCCCAAAGTCCGGCTCGTCGAAGCGCATATTAATGCTACGCTGCACAACGAACGAATTGCTTGACGAAGATCAATGAAAAATCATTCTGAGCGGCGATGCGCGCAAGTGTCACATCTATAAGGCGCAGCCATCGCCATTCGCCCGATCCCGCGCCACTTTTTGCTCGATCGCATATGGACGATCTGTCTATTAGGATGTTCAAATATGCGTTGTCGCGCGAATTTGCCGCAGGCGCTTTGCCTCCTTAGGCCCGGGAATGTTCGGGCCTAAGGAGGAGTGGAATCAGCGGTCGCGCACTTTCAGCAGGGCCTGTAGACGTGATAGCCGAATAGCGCGCCTAGCGGTTCGGAATGACGCAATTCGGTGAGGCCCGAAAAATACGGGCTGCTGTCGGAATAGGGATAGCCCTGATCGCAATTGGGATTTTCTGCCGCGAAAACCTCGGTCTCGCCGTTTCGCGATGAGGCCAGAGCGGAGCGCGCCACATAGCCGCGCAAATCGCCCGACGACACGAGAAGCCAGCGGCGATTCGCGCGCACGACGACGACTTCGGCGCCGGCCGGAAGGACGTCAATGATTTCGCGAATTGGCCGCCGGCCGCACGCGCAGATTCGCGGTCTGCTCAAGAACCTCTGCCTGGACTTCAAATGGCGGCGCGCAAAACGCCGCCGCCAGGCATGCAACGAAACCAATCGCCCTCGCCAGACGCCGCATTGCATGACCTTTCATGTTTTCAGGGTGCGCTGTTCCGCGCGGGACGACATTGCATCAGGGCGCCTCAGGACTTAAGCCGCGACCGAACCCTACTGCGCGCAAGCCGTGCAGCGCGGAGAAATGCTGGAGCGCGCCTCATTAAGTAAAGGCTCGCCTTTCCCGACAAAACTGAACTATGCTTGGGCCAGAAACATTCGAGAATTCGCCTGTCGCCATTTGATTTTGGAGAAAGCATGAAGCCGGCGTTTTTCCGTCCCCGGGCGCTTTTCTTCGTTGCTGTTGCCTGCGTCGCGAGCCTGGTCGCGCCGTTGACGGCCAGCCGCGGTTGGGCCGAAAGCGCGCCCAAAGCCGCCCCGGGACAGTTTTCCGCCAACGACCTTCCCGCCGACCGTGACAGCGACGCGATACTGACAACGCCAGCAGCCGGCCGCTACAGCATTCGCGCGAAAAGCGCCTCGGGCGCGCGGATCGAAATCGTCGACATGATCGAAGGGCCGGGAGAGGCATCGGGCGCACCCGGCCAGCGCGACGGCCGCATCGACGCGCTGCTCGACAAGGGCGCCTATAAAATCCGGATCACGAACGCCAAGGGCGCGACCGAAAAAGTGCGTCTTTCAGCCGAAGCTTTCACCGAGATCGGCGCAAGCCGACCCGCGCTCATCGCTGGGCGGATGGAAAGCGGCGAACTTGGCGACATGCAGCAGCGCTCCTATGGGGTCGAGGTCGGCGCGGAAGGGCGCGTGGCGCTTGAAGCGATTGGCCGCGCCTTGCAGGACATGCGCCTGTGGAACGCGAGCGGCGAACTCGTCGACGTCGCCTTCGACAAGAGCGTCGCGCAGCCAAAGCCCGGTCATTTCATGACGCGCATCAGGCTCGAAGGCGCGGTCGCGCCAGGCCGTTATCTGGTGACGGCCTATGGCGCCCCGCCGCTGGTCTGGTCCGACGCCGCAACGGCGCAACCCTTCATGCTGCGGCTGCAGACGCCATTATCGCTCGACGCAGGCGTCGCCGAAGGAATTATCGGCCCCTTTGGCTCCACAAGCTTCGCGGCTCTCGGCGAATACAACTCCTTCCGGCTCGAACTGCCGCAACAGGCGCCGGCGAGCCTGAACATTAGCCGCGCCAAGGGCGCCGGCGCTTTCGCGCAGATTGGGGTCAATAACAGGGAGCCCGGCGTCACGCTCTATTCGCCCGGCGACGAGAAGGAGCCGGCGCGGATCGAGGTCTCCGGCTTCGAGGGACAGGCCTTCACGCTGCGCGCCGTGCGGCAGAACACGCATCTCAATTTCGAGGCGTCGGGTCCGCATCTCGTCGGCGTCGACCTCGCCGGCGACGGCGGCGACGAAATTCCCGCGAGCGTCTTGTTCGCGCGGGTCGAGAAGGACGGCAAGATTCGCGTGCTCGCCTCAGACATGCCGCGCATCGCGACAGGGCGTCCGTGGCGCGGCAAGTTCAATCTGCGTGGCCGCACGACGCTGCTGTTTGAAACAAAGGACTCCGGCCCTGTCGCCATAGCCGCCAAGGGCTTGAAGCTGCGGGCGACGATCGAACCCACCCTTGGCGCGCAGGCGCCGCGCGCCGACGGCAAGGACGCCACGCGCTACGATCTGCAGGCGGGCTTCTACACGCTTGTCCTGGAGCCGCAGGGCGACTCGGCGGGCGTCATCGACCTCACGCTCGGAACGCCCGGCGTCACGGCGCCCGCGCCAACGCCCGCGCCGGAAAGAATGGCGATCTCCTTCGGTCAGCAGCAGCTGGAGACCTCCGGCTCCTATCACATCATCGGCAATATGGCGCCGCAGCTTCTGATCGGTCCTCGCATTGTCGCCTTGCCCGCCGATCTCGCCAATGAACCCCTGCCCCTCTGGCAGGGCGCCAATGAGAAAATCGAAATCGCCCTGCGCGCGCCAAAAAACGGCAAGATCGTCGTCAAAGACAGCAAGGGCGCCGATGTTGCGCTGAGCTTGAGCGCCGAGACGACGCAGAATGATATTCCCGTCGTCACGGCGACGATCGCGCCGGGCGGCAAGGAGCGCGCGCTCGCGCTCGTCCATGTAGCCGCGCCCGCGCCCGCGAATGAAGAAGAAAAGGCCAGAGTTGCGCCGCGCAAGCCCTCTCCGGGCCGCGCGCCGATCAACGCCGCGCAGGGACATCCGGTCTTTTTCGATCTTGGCCGCGACGAGACGCAGGAACTGCGCTTCAATGTGACGCAAGGCGGACTTTACCGCGTCGAGACGCTCGGGCGCCTGCAGACAGCGGTGAAGATCGGTGCGGCGATCGCTACGAATCTCGCCTCCGGCGAGAACAACGGGCCGGGACATAACGGCCTCGCGACGACCTATCTGCGCGCGGGCTATTACCGCGCCGCCGTGACCGCGAAGGAGTCGTCGGGCCGCGTCGGCTTCTCCGCGACGCCCGCCGCATTAGTCGCGACGCCAAAACTTGTCGAGGCAGGCAGCGTGCGCGCGACGCTTGGGCCGGGCAAGGGCGCGGTCGTGCCGATCGAAATCGCACAGGCCGGTGTTTACCGCATCGACCTCCTCGGCGTCGGCCGCCATTGGCGCGCAAGGCTGGAAGACTCCGAAGGCTGGCCGCTGACGAAGCCCGGCGAACTCACGCGATTGACGCGCAAATTCGAGAACGGCGCCTACCGGCTCGTTGTGACGCCGGAAGACGTCGAGGCGCGGCTCGTCGCGCGCTTGCGCATGACGCCGCCGCCGCAGGAGCTGACCGGCCACGGCCCGCATCCCCTGCCCTTCGAGACCGCGCAAAAGCTGCAATGGCGCGAACCGCAAACGCCGGGCGCGGCGCGCGATCCCGATATCTGGACATTTTCGCTAAAGGGCGACGCCGACGTCACACTCTCGATCGGCGACGGCATGATCGGCGAAATATTCCGCGAAAAAGACAGCGTCGGCAAGGCGGCCGAAGGCCGTGACTTCAAGGGAAGGCTGACGGCTGGAGACTACCGCGTCGAGGCGCGCGCCCTCGCGCGCGACGATCGGCTCGATTACGAAATTTCGCTTTCCTCGACGCAGTTGCAGCCCGGCGCGGCGCGCTCCGTCGACCTGCCCGCGACTGTGTTTTTCGCCCTCGCGCAAGCCGCGGCGGTCGATCTCTCAGGCTTTGGCGACAAGGCGGCGCTTGGCGTGCTGAAAGACGCTAATGGCGCTGTGATCGAGAGCATGACCGGCGGCGCCGACGACTGGAATGTCGCGCTTGCGCGACGCCTTCCAGCGGGCGCCTATACGCTGGAGCTGACGACGCTCGGCGCCGAACCGCAAGCCGCCGCCGACAATCAGGACAGCGCCGAGGAAGAAGAAAGCGCCGACGACGCCGCCGCGCAGGAGGTCGCCGCCGACGCCGACAGCCAGGAGAACGGGGTCGAGTTGCGCCTTGCGCTGCCCGCCGAGATGGACGAAGGCGCGCTCGCCGTGACGGGCGTCAGGACGCTCACGGGCGCAGGCGCGCATGCGCTTGCTTTGCCCGACGCGCGCGAGGGAAGCCTTGTGCTCGTGTCGGCGCAATCCTCGAGCGAAGTCGCCTTGTCAATCGAACGCCGCGACGCGGACGGCGATTGGCGCGTCATGGGATCGCGGCGCGGCCTTGCGCCCTTCGCCGCGTGGCCCGCGCCTGCCGACAAGAGCGCGTGGCGCGTCGTCGTCTGGAGCGTCGGCGCCGGCGGCGCGCCCATCGCCATCGCCGCGCGTGTTGTGGAGCGGCGCGCGCATGGCGGCCTTGCGCTGGAGCCGATCGAAGGCATGCCCGCGCCCATCTGCGCGGGACTGGCGCAGCTCACCACGCCATCCGCCGTCGAGATTGCGGCGCCGCCAGCGGGTCTTGAAGCGGGCTCCGCGCCTGGCCGCCTGCTGCAAGGCGCGCGCGCCGGCGTTCTCGCGCCGCAATCGGAGCGGCTGTGGTTCGCGGCGCCGGGAGACTGCAAGAGCGAGTTCGCCGTGAAAACCGCCGAATGGCGCGGCGAGGAGATCAGGCTCGATCTTGGCGCTGGCGAAAGCGCGGAGCTTCCCCCGCTCGGGCCGCCCAAGGGCAAGGCGCGGCTTTGGCTCGCGCGTGCGAGCGAAGGATTTGCCGCGCTCGACGCCGGGAATAGCATGGCCGTCGCTGGCGACGCCACGCTCGCATTGGGCGGCGACAGGCCGCTGCGCGTGTGGGAGGCGGCGAGCGGCCGCGCAACGCGCGTCACATTGCGCGCGATCGACGTGGAAATGGCGCCGCAAGTTCAGGGCGGCGCGCTCTATCGCGGCGTAATCGCGCCAATGACCGTACAGCCATTAACGCTCGCATTAGGCGAAGCGCCGCTGTCTCTTGAACTGCCCGCCGGAGTCGCGGCCTTCTCGCCGCCGCGGGATGCGGGCGGCCTCACCGTCTATGGCGGCGCCGAGCCGGTGTCCGCGACATGGCACGGCGCGACGGGCAAGGACGCGGCGCTGTGGCTCGTCAATCTGACCAGCGCCCCCGCCCCGGTCTCCGCGGCGCCCGCGCCCGGCCCGCGCGAAACGCTGACGGCAAGCCATGCGCTGAAAAGCTCTTTCGGCGCCGCCGGACGAATTGTGCTCCCGGTCGCCAATTCCGGCGACGCCACGCTGTTCGTGGTCGGCGGCGCGGCGCGCTTCGTCTCGAAAGACGGACACGTTTCGCAAAGCGTCAGTGCGGTTGGCGCGCCAGGGAATCTGGCTAGGCTTCCCATTCATGACGCTGGCGCGATCATCTTTGACCATCCGCCGGGGCTCGCCGCTTTGTGGCTTGAGAGTGGGGAACATAAGCCTCAAGTCGCCAGACCGCTGACCACGCCGCAGCGCGTCGCGCTTCAAGGAGAGTCCGTCAGCTTCGCCTTGCATCAAGGCGAGCCGGCTCTCCTCACCCTGCGCGGCGGCGCGCCTGCGATCGTCGCCTTCTCGCAGAACGGCCAACGCGATCTGGAAGCCTTTCCGGCGGCCGTCGAATTTCGTCATTACATCGCCAGCGGAGACGCAACGCTTGAAATTTATGCGGCAGGCGAAACGCTCACCGGCGCGCTGGATGTTTTCACAACGCCCGCCCTTCCCGTGCATGACGGCGTCAATGACGCAGTGACGCTTGCGCCGGGCGCGACCGCATTATTCGTCTTCGAAACGCAGCGCGAAAGCGAGATTGGCCTCGGGCTTCGCGCGGAGCCGGACCGCGCCGCAATGCGGCTGCTGGGCGCCGGCGGAAAGCTGCTCGGCGAAGGCGTCGAACTGTCCCGCAAGCTTCCAGCCGGGCGGTATTTCGTCGAGGCGCGCGTTCCCGCCGACGCGCCGATGAGCGTGGTGCGCCTCGCCATTCTTGGACTGTCGCCGCCACCGGCGGGACCGCCCGAGGAAGTCGTGGCTGAATATCTCGACAAGGCCGGCCTGAAAAAAGCGAAAACGCGATAAAGAGTCAGAGGCGTTACAATGAAACGACTATTCCCTGCCTTGTTTGCGGCGGCTCTGCTTTTTTCGCTTGCGCCCGAACTTCGAGCGGAGACCACGCCGGGTTTCGATCGGCTTCAGCGCATCGACGGCGCCCGCTTCGTGCCGGAGAAATTCCTGCGCGACTGGGACCCGATCACGATTTTCTTTGACGCCGACACCGGCCCGAGAGCGGGCGGCCCCGCCGACGCGCATGAGAAATTCGCGACGATCACGCCCGAGCGCGCCGGCGAATGGCGCTGGCTTGGCGCCCGCGCCTTGCAGTTCCGCCCCGCCGAACCCTGGGCGCCATTGCAGCGCGTGACCGTTAAATCGGGCGCCGCCGAAACCCGCCTTTTCGCGCTTCTGCCCACGCCAAGTTCCACAGCGCCCGCCGACGGCGCCGAACCCATAGCCGAACTCTCGCAGATTGCGCTTACCTTTCCCTCGCCCGTCGACGCAAAGGCGCTCGCGCGGCTGCTGACGATCGAATTGCGTCCGGCTCCCGGAATCTCCCCGCTGGGCGCCCAAACGCTCACCGCCTCCGATTATGAGATTCTCCCGCTGGAGCGGGCCGCGCGCGCGGACGCGCAGACTTACGTCGTAAAACTCCGCAATGCGATCGCCGATGGCCGCGTCGCGATCCTGCGTCTCAAGCTGGCGGACGAGCCCGGCTTCGAAGAAGAAATCTTCGAGCTGCGCGTGCGCACCGCGACGCCCTTCGCCGTCACGGAGATGAGTTGCGGCCACGGCTGGAGCGACGATGCGATCGACAATGTGCTGCGCTGCGCCAGCAATGGTGGCGGCTCCTCCGCCGCGCCGGAAAGCGGCGAGGAAGACAACGCTTCCTCTTATGCGCCCGCCAGCAAGCGCGGCCTCGCGCTGAAATTTTCCGCCGAGCCCGCCGGGATCGACATACTTGGCGCGCGCGAGGCGCTGCGCATCACGCCGCCCGTCGACGATCTTTCCGTCGAGGTCGACCATCAACGCCTGAAGATCGCCGGCAAGTTCCTGTCCGATCAAATCTACGAACTCGCGATAGCGCCCGGCTCCCTGCGCAACTCGCGCAAGCGGACGCTGGCATCCGCTTTCAACAAGCGGTTCGCCTTCATACGCGATCCGCCCGCGCTGCAATGGGACAGGGGCTTTGGCCTTGTCGAGCGCTATGGCCCGCAGTTATTGCCCCTGCGAGGACGCGGCTATGAACGCGCGGACATTCGCATCCACGCCATAGACCCGCTGTCACGCGACTTCTGGCCCTTCCCCTCCAGCGGCGTCGATACCGAGGACTCCGGCGCGCCGGCTCTTTCCGGCAATGAGCCCAAACATTGGAGCGACAACGCCGACATCGAGGCCGACGCGATCAAGGAGCGCATCAAGGCGCTGGGCTCGCCCGCCGTTTCGAGACTGGCCGAACTGCCTCTGCGGCGCGGCGGCGCCGACGCCAAATTCGGTCTCGATCTCGGCGCGGATTTCGCCCGCATCGCCGGCAAGGAGCAGCCCGGCTCTTATCTTGTTGGCCTGCGCGCGCCGGATCAGGGCGCGCGCCACTGGCTGCGCGTCACCATCACCGATCTGAGCCTGAGCGCCATCGAGGAGCCTGGGCGCGTCCGCTTCGCGGTGACGTCGCTTTCGACGGCGCAGCCCGTCGGCGGCGCGCAGATACGCATCGACGGCGTCAAGGACGATAAATTCGTCACGCTGGCGCAAGGGACGACTGACGCCTTTGGCTTTTTCACCTGGAGCCTCGCCAAGAGAGCCGAGGCCGATCTGCGCCGCGTCGTCGTCGTCAAGGGGATGGACACGCTCGTCGTCGATCCCGACAGCGCGCCGTCCGAATATTCCAAGGAAAACTGGTCGAAGCCCGAGGAAGCATGGCTATCCTGGACGACCGACCCCGAGCAGCAGCGCGTGCAGAAGCCGCGCACGCTCTGCCATCTCTTCACGGAGCGTCCGATCTACCGTCCCGAGGAGCCCGTGCATATCAAGGGCTATGTGCGCAGCTATCGTGGCGGCGTGCTGAGCCTGCCCAAGACGGGCGGAACGCTTGTCGTCACTGGCCCCGGCAATCAGGAATGGCGCATTCCGGTGAAGCCCGACGGGAGCGGCGGGTTCTATCACAAATTCGACGCGCAGACGGCGGCGACGGGCGATTACTCCATCAAATACGAACCAGCGGGCGCGAAGCCAAAACCGAAAGAACCAGCGAAGGACGCCGACGCAAAGCCCGCAAGCGACGCCGACAGGGATGCGGCCAAGGAAGCTGCGAAGAACGACGAGCAGGCGGAAGGCGGAGAGGAAGAAGCCGACGCCGCGCAGGCCGCCGCGCCCGAGGATCTCTCCTGCGGAACCTTTCCGTTCAAAAAGGAGGCCTATCGCCTGCCGACTTTCGAGGTGGTGCTGAACGCGCCGCAAATGGTTCCGCTCGACGGCGAGTTCAGCGTCGATCTGCTCGCACGCTATTTCGCGGGCGGACTCGCGGCGGATCGTCCCGTCAAATGGCGCGCCGCGCAATTTCCCTATGTGTTCACGCCGCCCGGCCGCGAGGGTTTTCTGTTCTCGACCGACGCGCGTTTTTCCGGCGAAGGCAAGTTCAAGTCCACCGCCGTGCTGGAGCGCGACCAGCGCACCGACGCTGGCGGCGCAGCGCGCATGAGTTTCGATACGACGATCGAGCCGACCGCGCAGCCGCGCCGCTACTCGATCGAGGCGACTGTCACCGGCGACGATGGCATTGAAGTGCGGAACGTGCAGAATGTGATCGCCGTGCCGCCCTTCGTGCTGGGCGTCAAGACGCCGCGCTATGTCGAAAAACCCGGCGCCATCACGCCGGAGCTCATCGCCATCAACGGCAAGGGCGAGCCGGTCGAAGGGCTGGAGATGACGCTGCGCTTCATCAAGCGCAACTGGATTTCGACGCTGCAGGCCTCCGACTTCGCTCAGGGCGCCGCGAAATATGTGACGCAGGTCGTCGATGAAACCCTGTCGGAGCGAAAGGTCGCAAGCCTGAAGGAGGCGCAGAAGGTCCAACTTGAAGCGAAGGACGCGGGCGTCTATGTCGTGCAGCTCGAAGCCTATGACCGCATCGGCCGACGCCAGCAGGTGAGCGTCGACTTCTTCGTCGGCGGCGATACGCCCGTGACCTTCCAGCGCGCGCCGTCCTCGACCGCGACGATCACGCCCGACAAGGAAAAATACGCGCCCGGCGAAACCGCGACGCTGCTGGTTCAATCGCCCTTCCAGAACGCCCGCGCGCTGGCGATCGTCGAGCAGCCGGGCGGCGTCTACGATTATCAGTTCTTCGACATCGCCAATGGCTTCGGACGCTATGCGCTGACCTTGAAGAAGGAGCAGGTTCCAAAGCTCGCGGTGCATTTTCTAATTATTCGCGGGCGTCTGAAGGACAGCGCGCCGGTCGCAGCCGCGAATTTCGACCAGGGCAAGCCTGTCACCATCGCCGCGACCAAATGGATCGAGGTGACGCCGGTCAAGAACATCGTCACCGTGAAGATCGAGGCGCCAGCGAAGGCGCGCCCCGGCGAGGAGGTCGAGGCGACCCTGAAGCTCACCGACGACGCCGGCAAGCCGCTCGCGGGCGAGGCGACCTTCTGGATGGTGGATCAGGCGGTGCTCTCTCTCGCCAAGGAGCAGCCGCTCGATCCGCTGCCCAATTTCATCGTGCCGCGCGAAACGAAGATGGCCGCGCGCGACACGCGCAACATGGCCTTCGGAGTCATACCGCTGGAGGAAGTTCCCGGCGGCGACGGCGCGCTGGAGGAATGGGGCGCGGAGAACAACATCTCCGTGCGCAAGAATTTCACGCCCGTGCCGATCTATCTGCCCAGCGTGAAGATTGGCGCTGATGGCGTCGCGAAGCTCAAGGTGAAGCTGCCGGACACGCTGACCGTGTTCAAGCTGCGCGCCAAGGCGGTGAGCGGCGCCGACCGTTTCGGCTATGCCGGCGGCGAGATGCTGATCCGGCAGGAACTGGTGGCGCAGCCCGCCCTGCCCCGTTTCGTGCGGCCCGGCGATGCGCTGGAACTTGGTCTCGTCGCGCGCGTCGTCGAAGGTCCGGGCGGCACGGGCTCGGCGAGCCTGTCGGCGCAGGGGCTGAAGCTTGAGGGGGCGGCGAGCCAAAAAATCGACTGGGCGCAGAACAAGCCCGTTCGTATCGACGTGCGCGCGAGCGTTCCCAACCAGAAGGCGGGCGCCGACAGCGTCAGGCTGAATTTCAGGATCGAGCGCGACGCGGATCACGCAAGAGACGCAGTTGAGATCGACCTGCCGGTAAGGCCAGACCGCGATCCGGTGCGGCGCGATGAGGTGGTCGACATCGCGGCTGGCCAGAGCGTGACGCTTCCGTCAGTAACGGAGGGGTTGCGGCCGGAGACATTCTCGCGGCGCGTCGTGCTCGCGGGCGATCCCGCATTGGTGAAGCTGATCGCGGGGCTCAATGCGCTGGTCGAATATCCCTATGGCTGCACCGAGCAAAGACTTTCGCTCGCGAGCTCGGCGCTGGCGCTGAAAGGCTTCGCGCCGATCCTCGCGGCGGCGGGGCTTGAAGGGCGAGTCGACGCAAGTGTGCGGACGACGGCGCAGGCGATCGAACAGGCCGTCGACCCGGACGGACTCGTCGCCTTCTGGCCGCGCACGCAGGGCAATGTTTCGCTCACCGCCTGGTCCTACAGCTTTCTCGCAAGGGCACAGAAGGCCGGTGAAGCCATCGACAAGACGCTCGTCGATCGTCTCGGCAATGCGCTGAAGGCCTCGCTGCGCTCGGACTATCCGCGCCTCATCACCGGCGACGAATTGCGCGAGCGCGTCGAGGCGCTCAGCGCGCTGGCGGAAGGCGGCAAGCTCGACGATTCCTATGTCGCCGAATTTGCGCGGCAGGCGGATTTCCTGCCCACCGCCAGCGTCGCCGAGATGACCAGCGCTGTCGCGAGCGCCAGCGGCGACCAGCGCGTCGTCGCCTCGCTGCTAGACGCATTGTGGTCGCGGGTGAAATTTCTGCAACGCAATGGCGCACAAGTCTATGGCGGACAGGCGTCCGATGGCGGAAGTCCGATCATCCTGCCTTCCGAGACGCGCTCGCTCGCCGAAATGGTGCGCGCGACGGCGCTCGCGGCGCCCGGCGATCCGCGCACGCCCGTGCTGCGAAGCGCGCTGCTGCGGCTTGGCGAAGGCGACGGCTGGGGCACGACCAACGCCACCGCCGCCGCGATCAATGCGCTTGCGGAAGGCTGGCGCCGCCCGACCTCGCCCATCGCCCTCACCGTGACGCAAGGCGCCAATGCGCCGCAGTCGCAAACTCTCGACGCGAATACGCCGGCGCTGCGCGTCGCAAACGCCGAGAATACGCCGCTCGTCATCGCCAATGGCTCCAACGCGCCCGTGATCGCGCTGGTGGAGACGAGTTACGAGCCGACGGAGCCGGCGCGCCAAGGCGCCGGCGAGCAGCGAGGGATTCGCATTGACTCGCTCGCTCTTGCGCGTACTCGCCGGCGACGCGCCGATGGAGAAGCTGGAGCCGGCGGCGAGCGGCGCGATCGAGCTCAAGCAAGGCGACGTGATCGAGGAGACGGCGGAGATCGTCAATCCGCAGGACCGCACCCATGTGGCGATTTCACTGCCGCTGCCGGCGGGATTCGAACCGCTGAATCCGAACATCGCCACTGCCCCGCGCGAGGCGCAGCCCTCCGCGCCGCCTACGCTGCCTCCGAGCTGGACCTCCTTTGGCGACGATCGCGTCTTCTACGCCTATGACGTCCTGCCAAAGGGAAATTACCGCTTCGCCTTCCGCGCCAAGGCTCAGACGGCGGGCTCCTTCACCCAGCCGCAGGGCCTCGTGGAGACGATGTACAAAAAGGGCGTGCAGGGCGCGAGTGCGGGCGCGCGCATCGAGATCGGCAAATGAGACGGCGCTTCGCCGCCATCATTATCGCGGCGGGCGCGGCGCTCGGCGCGGGAGCGTGGCTGACGCGCGAGGCCCTTTCACGCGCGGAACTTGTCGCGCCGCGAGCGACCGAGATCGTCTACGACCGGCATGGCGCCTTTCTCACCCAGATCGCGCATCCCGGCGTTGATGGCTATGGCTATTGGCCGCTGGCGAAAGTCCCTCAACGTCTCGCACAGGCGACTTTAGCGCTGGAGGACCGGCGCTTCTATTCGCATAACGGCGTCGATGTTCTGGCGATCATGCGCGCTGCGTGGAAGAACGTCGCAGGGCGCGGCGCGCGCGAGGGCGCCTCCACCATAGCGATGCAGGTCGCGCGCATGCAGAACCCCGCGCCACGCGGCCTCACCAGCAAGATCATGGAGGCGGCGACTGGCGTCGCAATGGTCTGGCGCCACGGACATGACGCTGTGCTCGCGCATTATCTGCGGCTCGCGCCCTATGGCGCGGGAAGCCACGGCGCCGCGCAGGCCGCGCGCTTTTATTTCGACAAGCCGCTGGAGGATCTTTCCTGGGCCGAGACGGCGCTTCTCGTGGCCGTTCCGCAGTCGCCCGGCCGCATGAATCTCTCGCGCGAGAGCGGGCTGCATCGCGCCGCGCTGCGCGCGCGAAAGGCGCTCGACGAATTGCGGCGCGAGGGCGTCATCGACATCGCGCAAGCGGCGCTAGCGAAAGACCAGCTCGCCGCGATGAAGCCTTTCGCCACGCCGCGCCGTCCCGAGGCGCTGCACCTCGCCCTGCGCTATGAGCGGCTTGTGCGCGAGGGCAAAGTCAGGGCCGCCTCGGACTTCGATCCCCGCATTCACGCCAGCGTCGACCTTGGGCTGCAGGAGCAAGTCACGCGGCTGGCGCGCCGCTATCTCAACAGTTTTCGCGGCGCCGGCGCAAGGCAGGTCGCCGTCATGGTCGCGGAGCGCGGGGGAGCCTCCGCGAACTCCAACGCCATTCTCGCCGAAGTCGGCTCGGCGCGGTTCGATGGCGCCACCGCTGGCGCAACTTCAGACAGCGCCGCTCGCAACATCGGCGGCGCAACTTTAGGCAGCGCCGCTCGAAACATCGGCGGCGCGTTTGATTTCACCCGCGTGACGCGCTCGCCGGGGTCGACGCTAAAGCCCTTCGTCTACGCGCTGGCATTCGAGCGCGGCGCGCTGAAAGCCACGGACCTGCTCGGCGATGTTCCAGAGGGTGCGTCGGGCGTAAACAACGCCGACGGGATCTTTCTGGGGCCGATGCCGCCGCGTCAGGCGCTGGCGAATTCGCGCAATGTGCCGGCCGCCAATCTTCTGCGCCGCGTTGGAGTGGAGGCGAATTTCCACTTCCTGCATGATCTCGGCCTGCATGATCTCGAAGCGCCGGCGGAATCCTTCGGCATCTCCATGGCGATCGGCTCGCTGCCCACGAAGCTGGAGCGACTGCTGCGCGCCTATGCCGCTCTTGCCGACGACGGGATCCTGTCCGAACTCGTCTATGCGCGGGAGCAAAAGCGCGCCGCGTCTAGACGCGTGATGTCGGAGGATACGGCGCGGCTCGTCACCTCCATTCTCGCCGACCCGCAGGCGCGCCTGCCAACCTTCCCGCGCTATGGGCCGCTCGAATATCCCTTCGCCGTCGCGGTGAAGACCGGCACCAGCCAGGGCTATCGCGACGCCTGGACTCTCGCTTTCTCGAAAAAATACGTCATTGGCGTGTGGCTCGGACGCGCGGACGCGGGAACGATGAAGGAACTCGGCGGCGCGGCGTCGAGCGCAAGGCTCGCCCATGCGCTGCTGACGCAATTGCATGGCGGCGAGCGCGGCGAGATCGACGGCGAAGGCTTCCCGTCGCCACGAGACCGCACGCCGGTGGACGTGTGCCTTGGCGGCGGCGACGCCATCGGCTGTTCGCAAACGCTGCGCGAATGGGTGAAGCCTGGCGAGACGCCCGTCGCCGCGCCCGCCACGATCCTGCGTGAGAGCGAAGAGCCGCGGCTCGCCATCGCGACGCCGGAGCACAATACGCATATCTGGCGCAATCCCGAGCAACCCGCCTCCCTCAACAGGCTCGCGCTGAAACTGGCGCCGGGACCGCAAGGCGCGCAGATCGTCTGGTATGTCGACGGCGAGCCTTTTCAGACAGCGGAGGCGGACCAGACCGTCTATTGGCCGCTGCGGCCCGGCGCGCATCAAATCCAGGCGCGGCTTGCGCTGCAGCCCGGCGCCTCGCGGAAGGTGAAGGTGATGGTGGAGTAAATCACGCCCTGTGCGCGGACGCACAGCGCTCGTGGCCGCCGCGCGTCAATCTCCCTGTGTAAAGCGGTGGTCAGCCGCCGCTCAAACAGAGGACGAACATCATGAACGCCAGGAAAATTGCGCTTTTCGCCTTTAGCGCCGCCATCGCGATCTCGGGCGCCGCCGTCGAGGCTTCGGCCCGCAACATCGACGACAGCAGCAAGGCCCAGATCACGGCTCCCGTGTCCTGCCAGATGCGTTCGATTCTGGTCGGCGAGCGCGCCGCGCGGATTTCAAAGCCGGTCTCGATCAATGATCGCGTGGCGCTCAATCCGCAACCGCTTCCCCCCGGGGAGAGATATGACGAATATGACGAAGAATAACGCCAGTCAAAGTTCTGCGTGATCAGGAGGCCGCCGCGAGGCGGCCTCTGTTTTTTCGCGAGAATGCGGGAGGCGCTTTCCTTGGCGGCGGCGAAGTTTCCGCCGCCCTCGCGCCCTGTGCGCCGCCGCACAGCCCCGGGAAAGCATTCGCGGTTTGATGATCCTCATGCCGCCAGGGCATCGCCAAAGGAGTTTTCGACATGCTGACCATCGCTATCATTCGCCGGCTTCTCATCGCCATCGCCGCCCTGTCGCTGACCATCATCCTGGCCGCCGAAGTCAGCTTCCCGGCTAACGCCGCCGTGTTTCCTTCACTCACCGAACACGGCGGATGAGGCCGCAGGTCACCTGGCGCGCCAGCCGCGCGCAGCAAAAGGGGAGAGTAAAATGTACGCCATCTGTCTTCTGGTCTTCGCCTGCGCCGCCGGAGTTCTGCTAGGGACGGCCTGCTGACGCGACATGGCCGCACCTCTTCTCCCGCGTCCGGATTTCACCATCGCCGCTCGCAATGGAACATGCGGAATCCGGGGCTTCGCTGACTTTAGGGCTCAGCGTCCCGCCACCGAACCTTTGCCGACCTCCTGCGAGCTCAAGCCGCCAGAGTAAGGACCAACCCAGTCGACGAATTTGTAGAACAGGATCAGGGCGAAGAGCACGCCGACAATCACGGCGATAAGCGGCGTTGCGATTCCATCTTTTTGGTGCGCGCGGTCAGACATTTGCGTATTCCCGGACCACCGACGCGCCATGATGCGCGGCGCGCCACGGACGGTTCATTTTCTGAATTAATGCGCGTGGGCTGCTTAACAAGGGCGGAGCCTCGCGTGTTTTGAGATTGGCTTTCGCGGTCCGACGTAATCGCAAATGTGGAACAGGCAAAAAAGCGCCGTCATCCGCGCGGGATGGCCCAGATGGTCCGTGTGCACGTAATAGACCGTGGGCGAGGCCGTGTTCACATTGTCCACCACGGCGACAGGAAGATCGTTCAGCCAGATATATTCGCGCAGCGTCTGTCCGGCGGTGTTGGTCTCGGCGATGATGTGATTGTTGATGTCGTGGACATAGAGCGTCGTCGCGCTGGACGGGGACGTTACCGTGCGCGAGGCGAGACGGTTCAGCGCGTCATAGCCATAGACCCCGCCATTGGTCGGGGCGTTGGTCTGATAGGCCTTGGAGAGCCGTCCCTCCACGTCATATTGGAACGTCATGCCCAGCGCGCCGCTGCGATTCGGGATAATTATGAAATTGGTATCATATCATCGTAATTCCCGTGCATAATTACTAGCTGTCCAAACCCATAAATACTTTATTTCTGCCAACAATGATACGGGAATCACTAGAAATAAGAAAAAATTCCAGCTAGTAGCCACTTCTATTATGGGGAACCACAGCACTCCTGAGACTGGGCTGTATGGGAAAAATCCGATGGGCGCAAGAAAACACATTAAAATTCTTCCAAATGACAAAACTCTTTCGCCTAAAAATCCAGCTGTTTTGCTTAAACTTTCAGCTCTCCCGCTTTTATACAGACACCACGCTACAATATTAACTACAATCAAACCGGTATGATACAAATAAAACTCACGCCAAGGCCCCCTCGGAAACATAATCGGCTCTATTAGCAGGTTTACAAGCATAAGTAATATATAAACATATTTATATATATCATTGTATCCATTTATAGATAGGATATTCATTGGCGCCTCACTCACGGCAAATTTATATTATCATCGGGCAAATCTGGCCCATTCGCGCTATACGGGTTTTCTGAGTTCATGGCGCATCCAGTAAAACAGTCATAATGATCAGAAATGTTTTCTGGGCAAGTGGGGCGTCTTTGTTTGCTTCTCTCTTGGAGACACTGCCTGACGCAACTTCCCCACTTGCCTTTAAAATTATTGAAAAAGGTACATGCCGTTAGTCCAGTGTTACATTCATAGTCGCCGCCATATTGCTGGCATGACTGCAAATAGAATGCACAAGACTTGGTGCCATAGAGCCCGAATGGGTCATCGTAAGCCAACGGATTGCCGCCGACGTAGCCATAGGCGCTCGGCCCATCGCTCATCAGCGCCTTCAGCCCCAGCGGATCAGGCTGCACATACCTCCCCAGCGTGGCGTCATAATGGCGATGCCAGTTGTAGGCGAGGCCCGTCTCCAGCTGGAACCACTGGCCGGGGAAACGGATGTTCATCACCTCCGGGTTGGACCAGCTGTAGGAGACATTACCGAAGGGATCGTAGATCACGTCCCAGGCCCAGCTCTGGTTCTGCGCCGTCATCCGCGCGGGACGGCCCAGATGATCGCTGTGAACGTAATAGAGCGCCGGCGAAGCGGTGTTCACATTGTCCACCACGGCGACGGGCAGATCGTTCAGCCAGATATATTCGCGCAGCGTCTGCCCGGCGGTGTTGGTCTCGGCGATGATGTGATTGCTGATGTCGTGGACATAGAGCGTCGTCGCGCTGGCCGGAGACGTTACAGTGCGCGACGCCCGCCGATTCATCGCGTCATAGCCATAGACCCCGCCATTGGTTGTCGCACTATAAACCACTTGACTAGAAATCGTACTCATCTTTTGAGCAAATAATTTGTATTTTATCTGAGTTCAAATACTGATGGCCGGGATCAGATGTTTCGATAAGCCCACTGAGCATCCCAATTATCTGATCTCTTAACGAACTTGACACATGCCACGTAACACAACCATCACTGTATGATAATTTATCATAATAGTTATTAATAATATGAAATGATAAGATAGATAAAACACGAATTTCTTCTTGTTTAGATAACATATCCAACAGATCTATATTATTGTTTCGCGCTGCAGAAAATATACTCATTAGATTTACGATACTTGTCTTGCTCCCTGCCAGCAAAATTGTGGGCGCGCCTTTAAACTTCTCGTAATATCCTAAGTACATTAATCATTGCCCTTTCTATGGTAGCTTTCTTGGCGGCAGTCCGTTAATTGAAACATTCTGCCACTGAGAGTTCCAATTGTTCCATGGATTGTAGTCCCAATGTGGACTGTGGTAATTGTCTCCTTCGAAATAGCGCCACTCACCGCCGGATTCATCATAAAGGCTCTGTCCGCCGCTTCCTCGACGAGACGCCGGACCCGCCACGCAAAGGTCGGGATTCTTGACCGGCGGAGCTATGCCGGGCGGCGGCAAACCCGTCGGATCATTTTGGAACGCATTAGCTCCAAACTGAAAAAAAGTCCTGGTAAATGATGGTCCCAATAGAGCGCCAATGGCCCAATAATCCGGATAAACTGGCTCAATGCAGTCTGGCGCGTAGGACGGGCATAGCCCCAGCGGGTCAGCCCAAACCAACGGACTCCCGCCGACATAGCCATAAAGGCTTTTGCCGCCCGCCAGTCCAATCGGATCGGGCTGCACATATCTCCCCAGCGTGGCGTCGTAATGGCGATGCCAGTTGTAGGCCAGGCCCGTCTCCAGCTGGAACCACTGCCCCGGAAAACGGATGTTCATCACCTCCGGGTTCGACCAGCTGTAAGAGACATTGCCGAAGGGATCGTAGATCACGTCCCAGGCCCAGCTCTGGTTCTGCGCCGTCATCCGCGCGGGACGGCCCAGATGATCGCTGTGAACGTAATAGACCGCCGGCGAGGCCGTGTTCACATTGTCCACCACGGCGACAGGAAGATCGTTCAGCCAGATATATTCGCGCAGCGTCTGTCCGGCGGTGTTGGTCTCGGCGATGATGTGATTGTTGATGTCGTGGACATAGAGCGTCGTCGCGCTGGACGGGGACGTTACCGTGCGCGAGGCGAGACGGTTCAGCGCGTCATAGCCATAGACCCCGCCATTGGCCGGCGCCGCCGTCTGCCAGGCCTTCGACAGCCGCCCCTCCACGTCATATTGAAAGGTCATGCCCAGAGCGCCGTTGCGCGCGTCGGTCAGGATGTCGCCGGCGGCCGCGGAATTGGCGCTCAACAATTATGCTTTAATTTCATGGGTTTCATTGGTGGAGCTGCGGGGAGGCTCGCCGCGCTTGAGCTTAATCTTTATAAAACAACACGTTGTAGCGACCCTAGTCACATCGTGTGTATCACCCCGGCGCCTCACAAAGCAAGAGCTTCGATGCAATTTTTCTTGTGACTCTGAGCGATCAATTCCAGGCTGATACTGGTTGATCGACGGAACTCGGCGGCAAGACAGCAGCTGCTCTCGGCGACCACCACACTCTTTTTTTTGACCAAGGGTCGGGCGGGTTTACCCCGTTTTCCCGGGAAGGCGGAGCTATGACAAAGCTACTGATAAAGAAGAATACCCAGGCGCCAACTAAGCTCACTGTTGTGCAGCTAGCCGCACTGGCGACGAAGCTGGATAAGCAAAGCTCGATGGAGCAGGTCGAACACATACTTCGTGAAACAGCGCGAGCGGAGCTCAACCCGCTCGCAAAGGACAAACTCCTGTCAAGTATCCGTGATCGCACAGGTCTCCGTATCAAACCTCTGCGTCAACAGCTCGCGCAGGCGGAGCAGGTGTTGGGGATCGCGTTCAGCGACCCCGCCCATAGGTTGGCGACAGAGGTCCGGCGTAAACACTTCAAGGGTGGCGCGCATCTCCTGCGTTGCGTAGATGGCTCCTTCTGGGAATTCATCGTCACCCATTGGCAGGAGATTTCAGACGACAGTCTGAGTTATTTGCTTTTGCAAGAAGCCACGACTGGTCCGCGCGCCTCGTCGAATTTGAACGCCTTCATCAGCCAAGCGAAGGGGCTCCTTGATAAGATGATGTCAACGAACGTGGATGTGATGGGGTTTTGTGACGATCCGAGCCCCGTCATCAACTGCAAGAACGGCGAGCTTTGGATCGGCAAGGACGGCAAGCCCGAGCTGCGCGACCATCGCCCCGAGAGCAGGCTCACGTATTGCTTGCCTATCGCCTATGACCCGGCGGCGACTTGCATGATGTATGATGCCGCACTGGCTGAGATTTTCGGTAAGGCGACAGATCCCACTGATTTGGTTCGCCACTGGAACGAATTTCTTGGTTACGCCGTTCAGCCGCGTCGTCATATCGCCTGCTTCTGGATGCTGATCGGTCATGGGCGCAACGGCAAGACCAGTCTGTTGACGACTATGCAACGACTAGCTGGGCCAGATGCTGTGTTGAATGATCGGATCGACACGTTTCAGCGGGATCGTTTCAACGTCGCCGCGTTGCGGGGTAAGGCGCTCTTCATCGACGATGATATGGCTAAAGACACGCGCCTCGACGATGGCCTTCTCAAGAAGATTAGCGAGGCCAAGGAGATGTCGGCCCGGAACGCATACGGGAGGAAGAAGTTCAGATTTCGTTGCCTTACGTTGCCGGTTTTGGCGGGCAACAGCTTCCCGTATACGGCCGATAATTCATATGGCCTGCGCCGGCGAGCAATGGTTATTCCCTTTGATAAAGTTTTCGAGGATGACGAGGTTGACGCCGAGTTGTTCCAGAAAATTTGGGAAGCCGAAATGCCCGGCGTTCTCAACAGGGCGTTGGAGGGACTGCAGCGGCTCTGCGAGCGCGGTGCTTTCCAGCTTCCGGTAGACTGCAAGCGAGCGGCCGAGGATTTTTTGGCCAGCGCCAATCCGCTTGTCGGTTTCCTTGACGCGGAATGTGAACGCGATCCTGACGGCCGCGAATATCTCCGGGACCTTCGTGTTGCAATTAAGCTTTGGGCGAAGGAGCAAGGGGTCAACGTCTCTGCGTCCGACGCGGCTTTGACCAAGGAATTGGAGGGGCTGAAGTTCTATGTCGGGGCGCAGCATGGAAAGGCGCGGGTGCACGGGCTACGGTTGAAGGTGTCTAAAGAGTTCCGAATAGCAATTGTCGAAACCGCTACTTTTGCCTACCTTCGCGGCTGCTATCAGCTCTTGGTTGCAGCGGCGTTATTTTGATCTTGCCTTAAGGAGAAGAAGAGCTGCCCCCCATCTATCGGGCCACCATGTTGTCGGAGTTTTGGCCGGTCTACTCGTGCATGCACCAAGAGGCGACTGGCCATGGCGGCTGTGGCCTGGCGAAAAGCTCGGTCGTAATTCCTGGTTCACTTCGCTGTCCGGCCATTCAGAGGGGATGGTCCCGGCGCATGAGATAGCCAATGGGCGAGCCGCTGAGCGCCGCGACTTCGACTTGTCCGGGTGGGGGCGGAACCGTGCGGCAAAAATTCGCCATCAATTTTCTGCGGTTAGAGCGAAAAGTCCGGTTTCCAATCTTCGAGAGGCCGGAAAATTCGCCAACCGAACTGAGGGTGCGAGCGATGACGCAGCTTACCCCGGGCCTAGACGTCTCAGGATGGCGTATCAGCGTGAGGATAGAGGATATTGCTCGGCAGCAGCAGGGATGGACTGACGCCCTGCCCAGCCCCTTGGGACGGCCCCAATGGCGCGTTAGGGCATGACGAGAGGCGTGGACGTCCCCCGGCAGTCCTCTTACCGCCCCTGATTGCTGACGCGGGCTGGGCATTATGTTGGCGCCCATGGCGGCAACCAAGAACAACAAGGCCAGCGGACCTTCCAGCCAGGAGCCGGACATCAAGGCGTTCATCGCCCGGTGGCAGGGACGTGAGGGCGGACAGGAGCTAGGGTCCACTCTTGAACTGCCTGACTGCTCTCCACATTGTGCGGTTTACTGGGTCTCGTATACTTGAGCGACTAAGCCGAAATGACCCCCAGTTACGGCGTCACGGTGTTCACATTGTCCACCACGGCGACGGGAAGATCGTTCAGCCAGACATATTCGCGCAGCGTCTGTCCGGCGGTGTTGGTTTCGGCGATGATGTGATTGTTGATGTCGTGGACATAGAGCGTCGTCGCGCTGGCCGGAGACGTTACCGTGCGCGAGGCAAGACGGTTCAGCGCGTCATAGCCATAGACCCCGCCATTGGTCGAAGCGTTGGTCTGCCAAGCCTTCGACAGCTGCCCCTCCACGTCATATTGTAAGGCTTGGTCACGATCCCAGTCAACTTACCGCCCTCTCGCAATCCGGCAAATTATGCGTCGAAATATTGATCGATATCGACTGATAGCCCTGTCTGATGCAAAGCCTCAATCGCCACCAACGAGAAATAATACCCGCTTAATGTAGATGTTGAATGAAAGTGCGCACCTATTACAATAGATTTCTCACCCGCAAAACACTCGGAAGCACGCAACAAAGAATTGCGATACATATTTATTAATGAAATGACCGCATTCTCTGGATGATATCCACTTACGCTGACGGTCTCTGAAACCCAGTAATTATGAATTGGAGTGACCTTGGTCTGTTTAACCATCCCTTTGGAGTTATGGTCAATTAGAGCCCGAAATTTCTCTGCATCGAAACTCGTCCCTGTGATCCTTATATATATATGAAAATGGTTCATTTCCACCGCTCATAGGTCGGGATTGCAGGTCCAGGTCTACCGCATCCGCCCACATTTTTGATTACGACGGAGCCGTCTTTACACGCGCAAATATCGAAAGAAGAGTTAGGTACCGCCCCATACTCGTCTTTGTAGGCATGCTCGTCTATCACGCCAGCTTTCGCCAATATAATTTTTATTTGCCAGGGAGTGGCCTTCGAGCAGTCTGTATTATTTGAGCAGAAACCATAAAGACTAGCCGCTGCTTCAATAGCCATCTGAGCAATAGCTACGTCACAAAGCGGGTTGGCGACTCCACCGAGAACACAAACTCCAACTGCTTGATTACCTGAGGGATCAGTATGCGCCAGCGGATTGCCGCCAACATACCCATAGGCGCTCGGCCCATCGCTCATCAGCGCATCCAACCCCAGCGGGTCGGGCTGCACATATCTGCCGAGCGTCGCATCATAATGGCGATGCCAGTTATAGGCCAAGCCCGTCTCCAGCTGGAACCACTGGCCAGGAAAACGGATGTTCATCACCTCCGGGTTGGACCAGCTGTAGGAGACATTGCCAAAGGGATCATAAATCACGTCCCAGGCCCAGCTCTGGTTCTGCGCCGTCATGCGCGCGGGACGGCCCAGATGATCGCTGTGCACAAAATAGAGCGCCGGCGAAGTGGTGTTCTAGTCTGTCCCTCCGTAGCCAGATACATCAGCTTCCATACATGTTAACGAAAATAAAACCCCACAAGCTCATTGTGAGGTATGCTGTTAATAACGCATAACTCGTTGCTTTAAATATCCTCCGCCAGTTATTCTCTTGCTGCAATCGCTTCCACCCAATATACCCCACGACAACTGCTGCCAGAAAAATACCGGCGACAGGATAAGAATAGATACAAATACGCGCGCTCCAACTACATAAGAAATGCAGGGCGGGTAGCTTAATGCCGTATTTGAGCACAACGATATGCAAAAAGGCAAAAACAGATCCGCTCAGTATTGAAGCCAATAGTGCTATAACAAGCATCGATGCACTATGGATTCTCATCACCGGTTACTTTGCCACTTCTGCCAAGCCAGTTCCCTTAATTTGTTTGCCTCGGACTTGCAATTGTTAGTAACCCATCCATTCACATGCTCATTTTCGGGTTTCTTGAGTTGGTCGAAGGCCTGCCTAAAATAAGGATCTATCCAATCCGGGCCGATGAAGTGGGCGAGTTTGTCGCGCATAGATTCTTCGGCCGCAGACATATCGAGTGCAGTATCAAGATTCCATCCCCTGGTATTCTCCTTGTTGCCCCAACTGTAAGTGTGAGCAATTGAGCCATCTGGATTTGTCGAAAAAATGAAAGTATGTGTCGGAATGCTATCAGCCGATGCAGGACAAGTGCAATCGGCTCCACTGACCTCGCCTGATCCACCGATGTCACGATTTGCAAGGTAGGTGGCCAGTCCTGCAGGGTCCACCAAAGCCAACGGGTTCCCGCCGACATACCCAAATGCGCTCGGCCCATCGCTCATCAGCGCATCCAACCCCAGCGGGTCCGGCTGCACATATCTCCCCAGCGTCGCATCATAATGGCGATGCCAGTTATAGGCGAGGCCCGTCTCCAGCTGGAACCACTGCCCCGGAAAACGGATGTTCATCACCTCCGGGTTTGACCAGCTGTAGGAGACATTGCCGAAGGGATCATAGATCACGTCCCAGGCCCAGCTCTGGTTCTGCGCCGTCATGCGCGCGGGACGGCCCAGATGATCGCTGTGCACGTAATAGACCGTGGGCGAAGCGGTGTTCACATCGTCCACCACGGCGACGGGAAGATCGTTCAGCCAGATATATTCGCGCAGCGTCTGCCCGGCGGTGTTGGTCTCGGCGATGATGTGATTGTTGATGTCGTGGACATAGAGCGTCGTCGCGCTGGCCGGAGACGTTACCGTGCGCGAGGCGAGACGGTTCAGCGCGTCATAGCCATAGACGCCGCCATTGGCCGGCGCCGCCGTCTGCCAGGCCTTGGAGAGCCGTCCCTCGACGTCATATTGAAAGGTCATGCCTAGCGCGCCGACGCGGCTGTCGGTCAGGATGTCGCCAGCGGCGTCATAGGTGAAAGCGCGCGTGCTCGTCGAGGTTGCGACGGAGGACAGCCGGTTCGAGCTCAAAGGATAGGCATAGCTCGACAAGACGCCATTGGCCGTCTCGCTGAGGCGGTTGCCGACGCCGTCATAGGTGAAGGACAGCGCGCCGTAATAGCCCGAGGCCGTGGCGAGCCGCCGCGCTGGCGTATAGGTGAAGCTCTGCGACTGCGCGCCATAGCTGAAGGGCGGCGTGGTTCCCGGATTGTCGTTGTCGACGATCGAATTCACAATGTCGCCGGTCCAGGACAGGCTGCGGTCGAGATTGCCGCCGGGACTGCCGGACCAGCCCGTTTGCAGCCGGGTGACGCGATAGCTCGTATCGAGCGTGAAGCTGGCGCGAACCGCGAATTCCGAATTTCGCAGTGCCCGAAACAATCGCCGCCGCAAGTCGCGAACAGTGAGATGAGGCCAAATATGACCAAACAAAGCGTGACCCATATTGCAACAGGCGCAAATACGGCAAGGATCGAGTAGCTTCTCACGCTAACATCTGTTTCCTCCATACACCGTTGAGCGTAATAGCCGGCGGCGTAAAAATATAACATCGTTACACCCATGAGAGCGTATTGGATAAAAGCATAACCATTTGCTAACGCAAGCAGAAAGCCGAAACATATAAACCAGAACGGGAAAAGCCAAATAGGCAAGAAATTCCGCCAATATTTTTTCGCGGTTTCAACCACTGTGAGCTGAGGTTGGGTTTTCAGAGCCGACGACAAATGCTTGCCTCCGCGAATGACTTCAATTTCGGACAATTCAAGAAAGTGGGCGATGACGTTCGAAAGCTCTAAAGACGCGCCAACTTCTGCAGTCTTCCACGTCTGTCCTCTTCTCCAAGATGTCCGGGCTGAAGTTTTAACACGAGACCCGTTCTGGCGTCACACCGACGACAGCCCCCACGCCGAGGAAGAGACTCGGGTGCGGGGCGGTTCGGCCTTTAGCAACTAACTCTTCTTGCACGCGCAATGGGCTGGAACAGATGTTGCCCGAGTGACGCTGGCAAACCCGCCTCCACCAGTCCACAGTCCAATACCAACACCGATTCGAGACAAAGGGCTGATACTACCGCCAGATATTCCGTTGTTGTCGCCTTGAACACCCCAACCCCACGACGGTCCGGCACCAATATCTCCTTCGAAATACCAGCCCAGAGAATACTGAAAGCCAGGAGGCAGGGGACCATCCGAATGAGAAACGCCTGCAGTAGCGCCAAATCCCGCATATGCGCCGGCTCCAACCATACCGTTGGCCTGCAATTGTCCAAACAGTTGATAACAGTCAAACTCCAGAGGATTATCGGGGATTGACAATCCAACGGTAGTTGAACCGCTCGCTCCTAAGAACCACAAAGCAGCTGTTCCCGAAAGCCCTACGTTTATCTGCCAATTTAAGCCATCCGGATCCACATACGCCAGCGGATTCCCGCCGACATACCCATACCCGCTCGGCCCGTCGCTCATCAGCGCTTTCAGCCCCAGCGGATCGGGCTGCACATATCTGCCGAGCGTCGCATCATAATGGCGATGCCAGTTATAGGCCAAGCCCGTCTCCAGCTGGAACCACTGGCCAGGGAAACGGATGTTCATCACCTCCGGGTTGGACCAGCTGTAGGAGACATTGCCAAAGGGATCGTAAATCACGTCCCAGGCCCAGCTCTGATTCTGCGCCGTCATGCGCGCGGGACGGCCCAGATGATCGCTGTGCACGTAATAGACCGTGGGCGAAGCGGTGTTCACATTGTCCACCACGGCGACGGGAAGATCGTTCAGCCAGATATATTCGCGCAGCGTCTGCCCGGCGGTGTTGGTCTCGGCGATGATGTGATTGTTGATGTCGTGGACATAGAGCGTCGTCGCGCTGGCCGGAGACGTTACCGTGCGCGAGGCGAGACGGTTCAGCGCGTCATAGCCATAGACCCCGCCATTGGCCGGCGCCGCCGTCTGCCAGGCCTTGGAGAGCCGTCCCTCGACGTCATATTGAAAGGTCATGCCTAGCGCGCCGACGCGGCTGTCGGTCAGGATATCGCCGGCGGCGTCATAGGTGAAAGCGCGCGTGCTCGTCGAAGTCGCGACCGAGGACAACCTGTTCGAGGTCGTGGGATAGGCATAGCTCGACAAGACCCCATTGGTCGTCTCGCTGAGGCGATTGCCGACGCCGTCATAGGTGAAGGACAGCGCCCCGTAATAACCCGAGGCAGTGGCGAGCCGCCGCGCTGGCGTATAGGTGAAGCTCTGCGACTGCGCGCCATAGGTGAAGGGCGGCGTGGTTCCGGGATTGTCGTTGTCGATGATCGAATTCACAATGTCGCCGGTCCACGACAGGCTGCGGTCAAGCGTCGAACCTGGCGCGCTGGCTGTTCCCGTTTGCACGCGCGTGACGCGATAGCTCGTATCAAGCGTGTATTTGCTGATCAGGCCGTTGCCGAAGGTCAGGCTTGTGATTGGACCGTAAGGATTCCATGCGATCGACGAGGCAATGGTCTGGACGCTGGCCCCCGAGTTCTGCTGCGTGACGATGGAGCTGATCCGCCCCATGGCGTCGCGCGCGAAGCCGACATAGCGCCCGGATGGATAGGTCATGCCGGTGATATTGCCGGCGGCGTCATAATAATAAAAAGTGGCGAGCGCCGGAGCAGGATTATTGGTGCGATAATCCACCCAGATGCGGCCCTGTGCGTCGAAAGCCCGCCAGTTCAGGCCAGTCTCGCTATAGACGCCGACCAGTTGGCCAATGCCCTTGTTGTTCAACGCGGTCGCGTCCCAATTGAAGCTCTGCCAATATTGCGTCTGCCCGGCATAGGTCTTGGCCGTTAGCCGGCCCGCAAGATCGTAGGTGTAATTGGTCACGACGCCGCGCGGATCGGTCTTTTGCGTCACATGGCCGAGCGCGTCGCGCACATAGACGCTCGTTCCGCGGTCGGGCGAGACTTCCTGGACTGCCTCGCCGAAGCCGTTGCGGACATAGGCGCTGACGATGCTGCGCGGGTCCTGATAACCGGTGATGTTGTCCCGTCCGTCGCGCGAAAGGTTGACGACCGCGCCAACCTCGTCCGTTTCCTTGATCAGGCGGTTGAGCGGATCAAAGCCATAGGAGAAGACATTGGAGCGCGGGTCGGTCACCGATGTGAGATTGTCGGTGCGGTCATAGCCGAAGTTGTAGGTCTGAGACAAAGCGCCAATCGATTTGATCAGACGGCCGAGCTGATCGAAAGCCCGCGTGACGGTATAGGCGGTCGCTCCACCCGCGAGCGTGATGGTCGTCGAGGTGATGTCGCCATTAGCGTCGCGCACGTAAGAGACGGTTTCGCCCGCAGAATTTACAATCGTCGTCAACCGCCGGGCCGCGTCATAGGCATAGCTCTCGTAGACGCCATTTGGCAGCGTGATCTTGGTGACGTCTCCGACCAGATCGTAAGCGATCGTCGTCGTCGCGGGCGAACCCGTGGCGTCAACGACCACCCCGCTCAGCAGGCCCTGCACCGGCTCGTAAGTCAGATTGGTGACAACGCCATTGGGGTCGGTGACGGAGGTTGGCTGGCCGCGCCCGTTCCAGGCGGTCGCCGTCGTGACATGGCCGAGTTCGTCGGTGATCGTCTGGATATTGCCCGACGCATTATAGGCATAGCCGACGACGGCTCCGGAAAGCGGGCCGGCGACCGAAGTGAGCCGTCCCGTGGAGTTATAGCCATAGCCCCAGGTCCGCGTCTGGCCTTTGGTGGCGTAGGGGACAGTCTGCGTGGTCGTGTCGAGCTTCTGAATTTGCGTAACGAGGCCGGTGGAGCCGATCGTCAATGTCGTCGTCAGATTTGGTTCGACGATCTGGTTCGGGAGATTGAAGCTTGCATTCCAGGAAATCGTGGTCGTCGCTGCCTGCGCGGTCCCGGAGCCCCGCGTGATCGAGGTAGGACGACCCTGTATATCGTTGACGAAAGCCGTGACGCGGCCTTCCTCGTCGGTTTTTGTGGCGGGATAATTATTCGCGTCATAGGTGATGGCGGCTGCGCTCGCCGGACAATTGGCGCTGGCGTCGCCAATGACATTGGTGAGCAGCGTTGCGTTGCCGTCGGCAGTATGGCTGTAATGATACTCCGTCACCTTGCCGAGCGGATTGGTGACGTTGCGGACCAGCTGGTTTGGCGGCGCCGTGGTCGGCGCAATATACGCCACCGAATATTGATCGACGCCGCCCCCCAGCGTTGTCGAAGAGGCGCGACCTACAGCGTCATAAGCGGTGGTGGAATAAACCACGCCGCGCGCATCGGTCTCTCCGGTCAAAAACTCCTGAAAGGTCGCGTTTCCGTATTGATATTTAGTGGAGTTGATCAACGTCCCGGCGGAATTCAGCTGATCGGCTTCCAATAGTTGGATCACCGGAGACGGCTGGGAGCCATAAATGTCGAGCGGCGGATTATAGCTGTATCGAAGCAGGCCCCCGCCGGGCAACGTAATCGACGCGACCGATTCCGGCACGGGCATGAAGGGCGTCGATTGCGTGCCCGGCACGACCAACCCTTTGAAATACTGGTAGTTCCAGGTGAGTCCGAAGCTTCTGCCATAGCTGTCGGCAATCTTCGTCACCGCGCCATAAGCGTCATAGCTGAAATTCCAGGCGTAGCCCCCCGGCATGGTCACGCTGATCGGGCGCGCGACATTGTATGCGCCGGAATTGGGCTGGGAGAAGGTCTGCAAAATCCAGACACGGTTGTCCGCGTCCATGACCTTCCACTGAGTCGCAGCTCCAGTGATGCTTTCCCAATTGGCCGGCGGCGTTCCGACATAGGAAAGGGAATAATGGGTCCTTTGATTTAAGGGAATTGTGAAAGCGAAATTGTTTCCGCTGCGGGTAAAATCATAGGCGAGCCCATTGGGGAGATAGAGCGTCGGATAATCTCCGCTGGTCCCGTACAGATGCAGCTCCATGTTGAAGCCGAAGCGCCAGCCGCCGGCCGCGCTTCCGAATATCCCGTTGTAAGATTGCAGATTGTAAATCTGAGGCAGGCTGCGGTAATAGCGGCGGATGAAAAACTGGCCGTCGCCAGTGGCGTAATCAAGCACGCTCTCGATCTTGGCTCCGTCGGACAGCACGATGGGGTCACCGACTTTCGGGCAATAATTATTGGCCGGCGTCACCTCATTGACGGGCGTGCAATTCTGGTAGCCGTTCGCCTGATAGCCGGCCTGACACGTAAACCAGACGATGCTCGGATTAGCCGATCCGCACCCCGTGCTGCCGGCCCCGCAGCCAAAATCCAGCGACCCGAAACTGCACCCATAAACGGAAGGATTGCCAGTCGAGAACGCTCCGTAATAAGCAGCGCCGGGGTTATAGGATTGCCATTGCGCCCGACAAGCCGCGTCAGGCGAGCCAAGAACGAGGCTCGGCCCCACAGCCTGCACTGTTGACCATCCGCCGACCCCTTGCCCGACCTGCTGGGCGCGCACAGGCTCGGACGCGCTTACCGCGAACAAAACAAGGATGGAGCAGAGAAATTGCGGATTGCAGAAAGTATTGCGCCAATTGGATTTTTTCTCAACATTCCGCATCGCAATCCCCGGCAATAATCTGTTGGTGTTAACGTCTTCGTCGAAGAACAAAATCGAGCACATATCCAGCTAAAGCGATGAAATATGATCATATTTTTGCTTGCTGATCTATTTGCTGAAATTTAGGTTCTCCTAAGCTTAAGGATACGATCATTGAATTTTGCTTTTCAAGACAGCCGAAAACAATAATTTCAGAGCCCTGTGGATAACTCAAAAAAGTCTGCGTGCGTGTAAGCACCATCTGCCACCAGAATTTCTTGCCATGTCTTAAAATCCAAAACGTAAACCTATGTCGGGACTGCTTTTATCATAATAACATCCCACACGCATTGTCGGTGAAGAGCTCACCGTTTCGGACATATCGCGCGAGCATGGCGTCCGAGGCATGACCGGTCTGCTGTCTGATTTTCAGCGACAAGACGCCCGCTTGCGATGCGGATGTGGCGAACCCCGCACGGAGGGAATGACCGGAGAAGCCGTCGGGGTCAATACCCGCCGCCCTGAGGCGCTTCCGGATCACGATAGCCACGCCTTCACCTGAAAGACAGCTGTCTGCAATATGACCGTGACGATTTATGTTACGAAACACCGCACCCTCGACGATACCGGAGCGTTCGAGCCAGGCATCAATCGCTGCGACCGGACAATGACGCCCCCGGGCGTAGGGGATGCCAATTTTTCTTCCCTTGCCGAGCGGATCGGTTTTTGACTTTCGCAGGTGGAGGATCACCCCCTGCCTGACCCGTTCCACGTCTGAAACATCGAGCCCCACCAGCTCAGAGCGTCTGAACGCCCCCGCGAAGCCGACGAGCAGCAACGCGCGATCTCGGGCGTCCTTCACGCTGTCGCCCATAACGTCGAGAATAGCAAACAAGTCCTCCTTGAGTAATGGTTTTGCTTCCTTTTGCGCCACGCCCCGAAGTCGCTTGATGCCATTCAGTGTCGATCGGACCAGTATCGACTTGCAGGGATTTGGGAAACTCCCTGCGTCATGCGCCACGGAGATTGCAGCGATGCGGCGTTGCAATGTCGCTACGCTAAGCGTCTCGGAGAACTCTGCCAGATATTGCGCGACCATCTCCGGGCTCGTCGGGATTGCTCCGCCCCAGCGCATGAAGTGATCAAGGTCGGATCGGTAAGCGATGCGCGTATTGTCCGAAACGCTGAGACGAATGAGTTCGGCGACCCTTGGCTCGATTTCATGAGTGCGTATGACTTCATTTCTGCCGTCCTCAGGGGCCATTGTAAGTCCCTGTAAGAGAACATTATGACGAGTGAACACGTGTTCATGCATGATCCCGCCCTCCAAACAGATCGGCGCGCATGTCGTTGAGCGCCGAAATGTCGGCTCGCATGAGTGCGATGATCTCGCTGGCGTCGTTACACTCTGGCCCCGCACATCCGATCTCGTATTGACGTCGTAGCTCGTCACCCAGCGGCCAGCCCACTCGATCATGGAGAGCGCCACCCTCGCATCGGAAAACGATGCCCCCGAGGAATTCGACGCTGCGTCCTGGCGGGACGTGACTGCGAACCCAACGTGCGGCTTCGGCATCGGTCTTGAGAAATCGTGTGAAGGCTCCTCTGCCCTCTCGTGTGTAAACGTCCAGGCACCAGCTCGGGACTTCACCAATCAAGGTTTCGGGTGGGAATTCGTCGCTGGCTATGTTCGTGTCGTCACGTGTCTCACGGGACAAGAGAGCGACAAGGGGAGCCAAGACCTCGCCTGTCTTTTTGAACCCCTCGCGTGCGATCTCGACAACGGTATGGGGAAACCCCGCCTCGCATAGATAATCAAAAGCGGCTTGGGGCTCGCCTCGTCTGGGTGGCAGATACTTGGAGGGTCGGCGGTCCGTGCCGATGGCGAACCACAAAGCTAATGCACGTTCGATGATGGGTGACGATCCGGTAGCGATGTCCAATAACTCGCGGGTTGGTAGTCGGGCACATTCACGTCGCACCGAGGCGAAGGCTGGATTTAGTTCAGCGTTCATGAGCAAGTCGTCCGCAGCCCGGCATTTGTGGGCTTGCGCCATGCGATTGATTACGAAGCTGGCGACTGCCCATTCCCCACCGAGTGTGGCGCGGACACGCTTACCGGCGAGAGCGGCAGTGACGAGCCCCACCGTGTCGATGTCGGCAAGGCCGATGTCTTCGAATGCGATCCCGCCGATGCGTCGCCATAGTTTTTCAGGATCGTTCAAGAACAGCGTTGCCCCCGCGTGTGAGGCAAGGCCTTCCCGTCCCCTGCGTATAGCTTTTTGCAGTAGGCTCATGCCCACCCACGGCGACGCATCGATGGGCGCAATGTGTGGGATGCCGTCGCGCTTGGCGATGCTGCAGGCAAGCTGGTTTCGAAAATGAGAAATGACTTCGGGTCCGTTCACTTGGCTCTCCCTGGAGTTGAAGGGGGCCGTGAAACGTCTTACCCGCTATAACGATAGCCCAATGGCGTGACAGGGAAAGGATTATGTCGAGTTAAACATTTGATAGTTAAGAGTTCTCCATGTTGGCTATCTTCTCGCGAATGCAATGCCATTCGGCAAGGCAGCGATACGTTTGAAAGCGGACGATGTTGGAACGGTTCGGCAGGAGCGTTTTTATTCCGCCAAGCGCCACGAGCGGTCATTTGTCGGCCGGATCTCTGCGACTGCTCGGCCTTGTTAAAGTCGGCAAATTCTAGGAAAGTGGCATCCGAAGCGGGGCCTATCGGGCGAATCCCAGTTTATAACGGCAGGAATTATAGAGGTTTGCAATGGCCGGCGAGGCAGGCACAGAAAAGAAGAGTTTTTTGGAAAGCATCGAGACAGCTAGCAAGATACTAGGTAATATCGGTGGAATACTCGTTCCAATTGCGATTGCATACGCGGGTTACGTTTTAAGCGAGAGCAGTCATGCAAGGGAAATCCAGGAAAAGCGAATTGATTGGATGTTTAAGGTTATGGAGGTGACAAAAAACGGCCCTGACCAGGTTGCATATTTGAAGACATTCGACGAGGTTTTTGGGGACAATGATGATCCTTATTTGAAAAAAGTAATCACGAGAGCATGGGAAACTATGATGATTGCGGGAACTAAGGCCCCAACGAAGGAAGAACGCGAGCATGTGCAGGCGGTTGTGGCGAACAATGCTCCGGAATCTATGATAAAAGAAGCAGTAAAATCTACTATTGCGGAGGTGCGGGATGAAGCGCAGAAGATATTACAAGGAAATTACAATGTAGTAATACAGTCAACAACTGATCAGTCAAGTGCGGAAGTCGCCGCCAAACAGGCGAATGATCACTTCAAGGGTGTACACTCGAATCTGAGCGCCAAGGCATTGGCTCCTGGACATTCGACGTATTGGGGTGTCTATATTGGAGAAGGAGTGGGGCTAGATGAGGCGCGTTCACTTATTCAGCAGGCTAAGAAGTTGGGATACTCGGACGCTTACGCCGTTCGTTTCTGACGTGCGGAGGTGTGGGTACCTTCTTTATCTCGACGCCGACCGGCGTGATGAATTATCAGATGCTCGGAACCCGCGAAAGCATCGCAAGCGCTTGCGACCTCGGATAACGCCTCGAACTCTTCCGTCTTACTTCCACCAATAGCCCCTCTATGCCCCGCCAGTCCGGCGACACGTCGATGCGCCTGGAGCTGCGCGCCGACCTGACGAAGCGGCGTGCCCTGGCGCGCCCGCTGAGAGTCGCGGGCAGACGATGACGCCCTGTCGCGCGCCTCGCCCGCAGTTACACGGATAGCCGACATTAGGCCCCGCCGTGCGGTCTCAACAACTTCGTCCCAAAATTAAGCTCTTGGAAAATTGCACTGATGCGAATGAGGGTAATCATGGTGCCAACGCCTCAGGGCTGAAAGCACTGGACAGGCTGTGGCAAGGGCGGCATCGTCCGTCACTCCTCACCAAAAGTCAGATGCCCGTGGCTAAACGACCAACTCCTCCGACTGCGACCGACGAACAGGTCCGCGCCCTGCTTGAACGCTACCGCTGCCCCGCGCCCTTTCATGAGGTTCGGACCCGCTTCCTCGGGAATATCGCGTCCCCGATCATGGGAGCGTCACCGATGAAGGAGGTCGAAAAGCTTTGGGGCGGCGAGCTGCCGGAGTTCGAAAGTATCGAAGCCGCTAATGAACTGATCGGCGCGCTGGTTATGGGCCTGTGGAACCGCCTCACACGGCATCAGGAACGGGGTAATCCCTTCCGTCTGACCCGCCTCGATGTCCCCGCCACCCGAGAGGGCCTTGCCATGTTGGCGCTGATGCGGCGTCAGGAACTCGACGGCTTTATCGACGGGCTCTTTGGGCACGAGACAGCAATCGACCTTCCAGAAAAAGCCACCCGAGGTCTCGACGCCCTAAGCGAGATGCGGGCACTGATGGCGGCAGTGCTCGATTTGTCGCACGATGAGACCAAACCAGCGACCAGCGCGGCCCTTCAAACCACGCTAAAGAACATGCGTGAGATGACGAGGATTTCGGAGGACGAGATGCACGTTGTCGTCTTGGCTTGCAAGCGTGCCCGTGGGCAACTGCTGGCTACGTTGCCCGCCTCGAAGCCAACGCTCCACTGACCTCACGGCATTCCAAATCCTGCAGGGTCTTCAGGAACGTCACGATTGATTACGCTCTGAGCCGTTCGTGGCAGGCGGGGGCCGCCCACAAATGTGCGTCGCCGGAACCAGGTGGACACGGCGGTGGTAACTGCGATCCCGCGATCTCCTGGGGGCGACTGCGTTCCCTACTACGGCGTCATCGTTCTCTGCGGGGTATCGTCTCTGCTATTCCTCTCTGCGTATCGATCATCCCCCCAAGTTTCATTGACACGCACAGGACGATCCCGTCGAGTTTCTGCACGTGAATTTTCGTTCGGAACGAAGGGCACGGATGGTTTTCTGATCCCCAGCTGAGAACCAGCTCATCTCACCATCAACAGAGGAGTTTTCTTCGTGAAGTTGATTTCGGACGGGGGTGCGTTCTATTCATTTGAAATCATTTGGCTTCGTGAAATTACGTTGCGTTGGTCGACCGGGGGGTCAGGGGGTTAATCCCCACTATTCCAAAAAGAGCCTCCCGGGGGGGATTTGTCCTCGCTTTTTGTCGCTATTGTGTCTCTGTGCGCTTCCAGATCGTGAACCCGGTCAAGACCCGGTCGCGAGGCATGGCGACGGTTGAATTCTCGCTTTTTTTGTTCGGATAAGATGCTCGCAAATCGCTACTAATCGCTACTTGCCTTTGCGTTCGCTACGGGGAGCAGGCCGATCTTCACCAATGCTTCCGGCCACTTGCTCCATATCAGCTCGGGTCGCCAGAGACTGGCTTCAATTTCCGTGACGGCGTCTTCGTATTGTCCTCGCACTCCATCCGGCAATAAGGCCAGAGCGCCCGCCAGCCCACGATACCGGCATGCATCCTGAAACAGCCTCCAATGATGCGGCTGCTCGGGAGGCTCAGCTGCTTCGATGTCGAGCAAGCCTATTCTCTTAAGTCGATTATGGAGCTTCTCAAGCTGAACTATCGGCTTGTTGGGGATGGCTCGCACTTCCACACGAGTGTATTTCGCCTGACCGAATTCGGAACCAGCGCCCACGCCGTCTGCCTGTAGCTTTTGGAGATGGGTCTTGCGATCATAGACGTAAAGATCACTGCCCCTCTTGTTGACGTTCAGATATTTCGTCTCGGCCTTGCCTGTCAGCCCGAAGTAAGCGTTGCTCACACCGGGCTTGGGCGTGCTGATCAACAGGTCTTCAATGTCGATGTTGACGAGATCGATGGCGAGGTCCAACCGGGTGACTTTCCCAGCGTGAGCGAGCTGGTCATAGCTTACGAGCCCGCCTGTGATCTCGGGGAGCTGGGTGCGGAACTGCTTGACCCCCGCCGGTCCGATAGCGTCGGGATTGAATTCAAATCGCAGGAGACTGACGGGTGACTTGGCGTTGGCGCATTGCACCAGCACATGCTTATCCCCGCCCAGCGTCATGTCGAATGACAGATCGTATTTTCCCGACCCCCAGCCTTTTCGCTTCTTCCATGCCGTGAGTATGGGAGTGGCGCTGGTGGCGAGTTCGCTCAGGTGCTTTCGAATTTTCTTGCTAGCTGCCGGGTTGTCCACGGCGAGCGTGACGGACAGTCGGTCGATCTTCGGCTTTAGAACGCTGACGTGAAATTTCGTGGGGCGTATGTGGTAATAGGCTCGCGCAGATATATTCACCTCAACATTTTCGGGCTTGTTAGAACCCGTGTCCGCCGGATAGTTGAACTTTAGCGCCACCTGCCCTCCTCGATGGCTCGGTCATTGTGGATGAGGGCAAACTAGAGTTCGCGACCCCGCGCATAGCGAAGGCTACCAAGAGGAAGTTAAGAGTTCGCTCTCGCCGCGATGCGCAGACGTTGGGGCCGACCGGACGGATGCAGTTACTACTTCAAGTGCAAATGGCTAAGGTCAAGCCCCTCATATGCGATCTTTTTGATGAATTGAACCTGATGGTCCGGGTGCGATTTCGTTCCGTAATTGTCGCTGACCAGGGTTCCTTGGCTCCATGCGCCAAGCGCTTTTAGCGCATCAGGTGGCGCGTCGATCAAGCGCATCGCGTCGCGCCAGGTATGCCGAAAGCTATAGAAAGTCTGTCGTGGCTTCATCACAATCGCCTTCGGCAGAAACGTCTCCCGAAACCGTCGGAGAGCGTAATGGGCAGGATCATCATACTTGTTGTATGCGATGTCGCGGAAGAGGCGAACGTCCGTTGACGAGGCTTGGCGCTGGTCGTCAACGAATGCGACAAAGCCGGCGGCGATCAACTCGGGATGCAGAGGGATTTGGCGTTTGCTGTTTAAAGTCTTCGTGGTCTTCTTGAACTTGGGGTCGCTCTCGTCATCATCATCTGTTTCCGAGATTTCGACAAACCAAGTGCCTTTCGCGGTTCTATGGAGGTCGCTGACATGCATTTGGCAGGCTTCCCTCGGCCTCATTCCCATGAAGAGGCAAAGGAGCGGAAGCCAGAACCGCCAGTCCTTGTCCTTACTGTTCCTGTAAGGCGCACTCACATCAGACGCACAGGCGTGATAAAACTCGCTGTGGAAAAATGCTTGGAGCTGGTCAGCGTCAAAGCCGATCGTCTTCTCCCCGGGAGATAGATCATCCTGCCTTAGTGGTCGAAGTTTGGTGGCGTAGTTGGTTCGAATAAGTTCCTTGTTGACCGCGAGGTCGAGCATCTCTTTCAGTGTGGCGAGATATTGTTGTTGTGAAATAGCTGATAGACCAGAATTTACGTGACCTTTGGAGAGGGTGATCGCTTCTTCCAAACTGAAGTCTTTATAGATTTTCGTTCGGTTCTTAGGCACCTGGGCCAGCCGACTGACGGCGCGGCGGCATGCGTCCCAGTTCAGATCATGGACCAGTGTTGCGTCACCAAGAATTTCTCGGATTAGCGTGACGTTCGCCCGCACCTTGTCCAGAGACTTTCTTTGAACACCCGCCGCAGACCCTTCCTCCTCTTTTAGAGCGAGGAATTGTTCCGCCAGCTCCCGCACGGTGGTTAGCGACGGCCTGGAGCTATTGAAAAGATCATCGAAGAAACCTCGACTATGGTCGTCCTTGAGATGTGCGATCTCCCGGCGCGTGATTTCGATTAGAGCCCGACGCACCCGCGACGCAAAGGCGGAATATGGCAAGGACGGGTCCCCGATGGCTGCATTACTCTCTTGCAACAGCCGATCCGCAACGCCTGAAATCCATTGAACGCCGTTCGGATTGTCAGGGTCCCTAAGAGCTTGCAGTTCGATTTCCGCATTCATCGTGCGTTCGTCGAGCTCTTCCCTATCTGCAGGCGGATCGGCCTCGCGGTTAATCTGACGCCGCTGGTCAGTTCGTTCGACATATTCCTGGATCAGATGAATGGCGAGCGGTTCGGTCAGAAGCCGCGCCGGTGTGGCTGAGGCTTCCGCGCCCGTTGCGGCGCTTCCGCTTATGGCGTTCTCCTCCGCCTCGAATCTCGCGCTCCATTCAACGTCAAGCACCTCACGCTTTTTTATAGCAATTTTCTTGTGAGGCGTGCCGAGGGAGAGCTGAATGACGTCCTTGCCGATAGCTTCGACGAGACGTTTGGGAACGCGCCGTCGGTAATACCAGACGGTCTCACGCTTGATGATATGGTGGGTGTCGGGCACCTGTTTCATCCCCTCGGTGTATCACGTGTGTGTGACACCAGGGAACGCTAAGCTGTTGATTTAGTTAAAGACCAAGTTTCCCAAGGGTTTACGGCGGCCCTGGTGGAGCTGCGGGGAATCGAACCCCGGACCTCTGCAGTGCGATTGCAGCGCTCTCCCATCTGAGCTACAGCCCCGGTCCGAGGCGGTGACTACACGGCGCACCGAGTCCTGTCAATTGCTTCTCAGGCTTAGCGTGCGTCACCCCCTGCCCGCTCCCCTGAGCTCCGGTGGCGAAGCGCCGCGCCGGCCAAGGATTGCGGCGCGGGCGGCTTGGGGATAGACACGTCTCCAAACCGTCAAGGATCGGAACCGCGCAATGTCCTACGCCATCGTCAACCTGCTTCTCACAGTCATCGACATATACTGGTGGATCGTGATCGCCTCCTTCGTGATTTCCTGGCTGATCGCCTTCGACGTCATCAACACCCGCTCGCAGGCGGTCTACTCGGTCCGGCGCGCGCTCGCCGCCTTGACCGAGCCGGTCTACGAGCCGATCCGCCGCGTGCTGCCGAGCTTCGGCGGGCTGGATTTCTCTCCGATGGTGGTGATCCTCGGCCTCCAGTTCCTCAGCAACGCTATCACGCACAGCTTCGCCGTTGGCTGAACCGGCGGCCTCCGCCTGGCTCGAGGAGGCCGGCGGGCTGGCGCTCTGGCTGCGGCTGACGCCAAAGGGTGGGCGCGACGCACTGGAGGGCGTGGAGGCGCTGGCGGACGGGCGCAGCGTCTTGAAGGCGCGGGTGCGCGCGGCGCCAGAGGATGGGCGCGCGAACGCGGCCCTGGTGGAGCTGGTGGCCAAGACGCTGGGAACGCCCAAAAGCGCGGTTTCAATAGCGGCGGGCCATGCGAGCCGCGTCAAGAAGCTTTTCATCGCGGGCGATCCGGCCCGTCTCTCGCAGGCCCTGGCCGCCAGGCTGGAGCCAAAGAACAACTAGACGAGCAATGGCGGGTGTCATGACGAAGACCAAATCGAACATCGGCAATTTCTTCGAGGATTTTTCTCTCGGCCAGGTGATCCGCCACGCCGCGCCGCGCACGGTGACCTCGGGCGAAGTCGCGCTTTACACCGCGCTTTATCTGCCGCGCTTCGCCGTGCAGTCGTCCAAGGCTTTCGCGCAAGCCATCGGCTACGCCGACGCGCCCATCGACGACATTCTGGTGTTCCATTTCGTGCTCGGCAAGACCGTGCCGGACGTGTCGCTGAACGCCATAGCCAATCTCGGCTACGCCGACTTCAAATTCATGGCCCCGGTCTATCCCGGCGACACCTTGACCGCGACCTCGGAAGTCATCGGCCTGAAGGAGAACTCCAACAAGGAGACCGGCGTCGTCTATGTGCGCTCGACCGGCAAGAACCAGCGCGGCGAGGTCGTGCTCGACTACGCGCGCTGGGTGATGGTGAAGAAGCGCGACAAGAACACGCCCGTCGGGCCGGAAGTGGTCCCTGCCCTGCCAAAATCCGTGGCGCCGGCCGATCTCGGCAAGGGGGTCCCCAGGATCGACGTCGCCGCCTATGACAAGGTTCTCGCGGGCTCGCCCTATTTCTGGGGCGATTACGAAAAGGGCGAGAAGATCGACCATATAGACGGGATGACCGTCGAGGAGGCGGAGCATCAGCTCGCCACGCGCCTCTACCAGAACAATTCGAAGGTGCATTTCAACCAGTATTACGAAGCGCAGGGCCGTTTCGGAAAGCGCATCATCTATGGCGGCCATGTGATCTCGCTGGCGCGCGCGCTGTCTTTCAACGGGCTGGAGAATGTCTTCCACATCGCCGCCGTGAACGGTGGGCGGCACGTAAATCCGCTCTTCGCCGGCGGCACCGTGTTCGCCTGGAGCGAAGTGCTCGACAAGGCGGAGATTCCCGGCAGAAGCGACATCGGCGCGCTGCGCCTGCGCCTAGTCGCGACCAAGGACAAGCCCTGCGCCGAATTTCCGCTGAACGGCGCCGACGGCAAGCCGGACACGGCGGTGCTGCTTGATCTGGATTACTGGGCTGTGCTGCCGAGGTGAGCTGACGCTTGCGCGAGAATTTCCGCAAAGCCCTCCGCTGGCGCCGCCGCCTAAAATTGTTGGTGGCGCGCGACATCCTCGACACGCTTTTGCCTGACGAATTGCCCGCCATCGCGATGGAAGCGCTTTGCGACAATTGCGAGGGCGAAAAACTTGTCCTCCTCGCCACATGCGAGCCGAAACTGCAGGACGACGCGCACGCGCTCTTCCTGGAGGTTCTGGCCGAGCAGCGGTGCGCCCCAATTACAATCGAAGAGGCGCTGCGCCGCTATGTCGTAAATATATGCGAAAGAATAGTAGCCGCCGAGATTTCCACCGATGATGGCGCCCGGAAGATTTTTGAGGTTCAATTGAAAATCGATTCAAAAGACCCAAGCTGGCGCGTCGTTAGCCGGCTCGGCGTCCTCGCTTTTTGCAGTAGAGACGATTATTTTTATGATCCACCGCAGTTCGACAGGGACGTGTTGACTGAAGCCGCCAAATGGGTCGGTCACGGACCGCTCGGGCCTGAACGCCTCTAGGCCCACAAAGCCCCCCGCGTCACTCCCCGTAACGCACCGGCAGCTTGTCCTCGTCGGCGAGATTCGAAAAGCGCGTGATTTCGGCCTCGAAGGCGAGCGGCACGGTTCCGGTGGGGCCGTGGCGCTGCTTGCCAAGGATGGCCTCGGCGCGGCCGTGCGCGCGCTCCATTTCCGCCATCCAGGCGATATGCTCTTCCGTGCCTTCTCGCGGCTCGCGGTTCTTGAGGTAATATTCCTCGCGATAGACGAACATCACCACGTCGGCGTCCTGTTCGATGGAGCCGGATTCGCGCAGATCGGATAGCTGTGGGCGCTTGTCGTCGCGGCTTTCGACCTGACGCGAGAGCTGCGACAGCGCCATGATCGGCACTGCGAGCTCCTTCGCCAGCGCCTTCAATCCCGTGGTGATCTCGGTCAATTCCTGCACGCGATTTTCCGAGCGCGATTTGGAGCCGGACAAGAGCTGCAAATAGTCGACCACCAGCAGATCGAGCCCCTTCTGGCGTTTCAGCCGCCGCGCGCGCGCGGTGAGCTGCGCGATGGAAATGCCGCCACTCTGGTCGATGTAGAAAGGAATGCTCTGCATCTCGCGCGCGGCGTCGGTGATGCGGCGAAAGTCGTCCTCATTGATGTCGCCGCGCCGGATCTTGTAGCTGGGGACGCCCGACTGCTCGGCGATCACGCGCGTCGCCAATTGCTCTGCCGACATTTCCAGCGAGAAGAAGCCGACAATGCCGCCATTGACGGTCTTGTGCGAGCCGTCAGGCTCGACCTCGAACTGATAGGCCTTGGCGATGTTGAAGGCGATATTGGTCGCGAGCGCCGTCTTGCCCATGCCGGGCCGGCCGGCGACGATGATCAGATCGGACTTTTGCAGCCCGCCCATTTTCTCGTCGAGATCGATCAATCCCGTCGCCGTGCCGGAAAGATGCCCATCACGCTGATAGGCGCTGTTGGCCATGTCGATGGCGATGGTCAGCGCGTCGGAAAAGCGCTGAAAGCCGCCATCGTAGCGGCCCGTCTCGGCGATGGCGTAGAGCTTGCGCTCCGCCTCCTCGATCTGCTGACGCGGCGAGGAGTCGATCGGCGAATCGAAGGCGGTGTTGACCACCTCCTCGCCGATGTTGATGAGATCGCGCCGCACCGCGAGATCGTGGATGGTGCGGCCGTAATCCTCGGCGTTGATGATTGTCGTCGCTTCAGCGGCCAGCCGCGCCAGATAGGCCTGCACGGTCACGCCCTCGGGCAATTCTATCGCGCCGAGATAGGTCTTGAGCGTGACGACGGTGGCCAGCTTTCCCGCGCGGATGAGCTGCGCGCAGACCTCATAGATCCGTCGATGCAGCTCCTCGGAGAAATGCTCGGGGCGCAAAAAATCCGAGACGCGGTCGAAGGCGTCATTGTTGATTAGAAGCGCGCCGAGCAGCGCCTGCTCGGCCTCGATATTGTGGGGGGGAACGCGCACGGCGGGTTCCTTGAGCTCGGCGACCTGATAAAGGCGCCGGCCCGGCAATGGTTCGATTGCTGGCATCGGTTCTCGAGGTTTTAAAAGTGTCCGTCCCTAAGGCCTGCTGACGCGACGCGGAGACCGTCCGGGAACGATCGAATGTGGCATGACCGGGGGCGCGGCGGCAATGACGAAATTGACATTCAGCCCGCCGGGCGGCGCGAACGCTGCCTTATGAGTTCTTATTCACATGCACAACAAATAACGCATTAGAAAAGGAAGAATGGCACTTGCGCCGGGAGCGAGAATCAGCGCGCGAACGGCGCTGCACAATGCGCCGCGACCGCACGCAAAAATCCCGGCGGACCTTTCGGGCCGCCGGGATTTTTCAGCGCAGAAAAAGGAAGCGATTCTTTAGAGTTCGACGTCGCCGGCTTCAGCCAGGGCCGCGCCGACCTCAAGGCCGAGGTCGTCCATCGAGGTTTCCTCGCGCGACTCGATCGTCAATTCGCCGCGCGCCTGACGCTCGGCTTCCTCGGCGGAGCGCGCGACATTGATCACGATCTTGACGTCGACTTCCGGATGCAGATGCACCGGCACATTGTGCAGGCCCAGCGCCTTGATCGGGTGAATCAGCACGATCTGGTTGCGGTTCAGCGTGAAGCCGCCGGCCGTCGCCGCTTCGGCGATGTCGCGGGTGGCGACCGAGCCGTAGAGATGGCCGCTCTCGCCCGCCTGACGGATCACGGTGAAGGTCTGGCCATTGAGCGTCTCGGCGACGGCCTCGGCCTCCTTCTTCAAGGTGAGGTTATTCGCCTCGATCTGGGCGCGCTGCGTCTCGAAATGCTTCTTGTTGCCTTCGGTCGCACGCAGGGCCTTCTTGCGGGCGAGGAGGAAATTGCGGGCGTAGCCGTCGCGCACGCGCACGGTTTCGCCCATCTGGCCGAGCTTGGCCACGCGTTCGAGCAGAATGACTTCCATTGTTCTTCTCCGAGTGTTTTCTTTTATATTCAGGGATGGGTTTTTGGGGTGTCGACCTGCGTGGCGGCCGCCGCCGATTTTCGCTCGCGAAAATGCAGCGCAGCATCGGCCATGCCAAGCAGGGTGAGCAGGATCATCGGCACGCCGAGCGCGCCGAGGAAGAAATACAGGATCGAAAGCGTCAGCACGCTGGACTTCGAGCCGCGCACCCAGAAATGCATGACCGCCAGGCCCTGAAAGCCGAGCGCCATGCCAAGGGCCGCCGCGACGACCAGCGCCGAAACGCCAGCGAAGCCGTTGAGAAGGGAAAGCCCAGCCGCAAGCGGGAAGATAACCGCGATCGCGCGCGGCAGCGCGAAATCGGCGGCAATGTCGGGCCAGGGAAGCTTCAACATGCCCGAAATCTGCGTGAGCCTCCCAGCCGCCCAGAGATTGAAGGTGTGCAGCAGCAGCCCATAGGTCACGAAGATGGCTGGCAGAAAGAACTGCACGAAGCGCGTCAGCTCTTCGGTCGTGAGAACCTCGCCGAGTTGATGCTCTTTCATCGCCCCGTCGATTTCGAAGTAAAGCTTGCCCTGAACATAGGACAGCGGCTCGTCGATCGCGCCGTGAGAGAAAGCCGTCAGGCCAAGGAAGAAAATGACCCCGCTGATCAGCGTCGCGCAAATCGCCGTAACCGCCCAGGCGGAGAGGTTTTTGGTCAGCAGATCGCGGCGGCCCCAAGGCGCGCCCGCGACGGCGTAGCAGGCAAGCCAGGCGGGCAGCGCCACGAGCAAGCCATAGGCCATGCCGAACAGGGGGTTGGGCCATATCGTCAAGGCGACGGTCCCAATGATCGCCGCCGTGGCGCCATTGCGAACGCCAAGCCCCAGCGCGATGATCATGATGGGTAGCGGCGCGAGTTGGGCCAGGAAAAGCCCCGCCGTCGTGCCCTTGCTCAGCACCGCGAAGACAGCCGCCGCCGCCAGCCCGCCGCAGACCGAAATCGCGATATTGGTCCAGGTGAAGACGCTTCTGTCGGGCACGGCGGAAGTGTTCCGGTCTCTTGGCTCAAGGGCGATGCGGCCAAAGGGGCGCGCAAGCGAAAAAAGCGCCCTGGCAGGGGCTCCCCCGTCGGCGCAAGCAGCTTTTAAGCCGAGTTCGCCCAGGGAGCAAGCCTCGCCGATGGATTTGGCGCGAAATCACAGGGGCTACGCCATATTTGACGCGAGACCCGCTACTTGGCGACTTTTGTGGGATCTGGAGCTGGTGGAGCCAGACGGAATCGAACCGACGACCTCTTCAATGCCATTGAAGCGCTCTCCCAACTGAGCTATGGCCCCACTTTAGGCATTGCCGACTTTTTGGGACAAGTTCGGCCCCCGACGGCGCTGCCTGCCGGGATGGCCGCTGTATAGTGGAGCCGTTCGCCGCCCGCAAGTGCGTTGCGCGTTTTTTGTGTCGCGGTCTTAATGCCTCGCGCGCGCCGAAGCGCCGCACTGGCGCGCGGTCGCATAAGAATGTTAATGAACCCGATCATTCTCTGGGCGCCCGTTTAAATGGCGCCCACTATCTCTGGCCTGACGGCGCCAATGCGCGCCGATATCCCAAGGGCGATGGACTAAGTGACAAAACACAGAAGCCTCTCGGACTATGCCGCGCGCAGGTTCCGCTTTGCGGGCAATGCCTTGCTCGAATTCTCCGATCCATTCTTCGCGCAGATCGACAAGCTCCAGAACGAGCTGGAGACATCGGGCAAGCACTTCGTCAGCTTCGCCAATTACGATTATCTTGGCCTCGCAAATCATCCCCGCATCATTGGGGAGGCCAAGCGCGAACTGGATGATCTCGGCGTCGGCGCGCTGGCCTCGCGGCTGGTTGGCGGCGAGCGCACAACGCACAAGGCTTTCGAGGCCGAGATAGCGAAGTTCCTGGGCCTCGAGAGCGCCCTGACCCTCGTCTCGGGCTATCTCGCCAACGTCACCACCATCGCCTGGCTGATGGGCAAGCGCGACGCGATCTTCATCGACGAGCTCGCGCATAACAGCATCGTCGCCGGCGCCGACGGCTCGGACGCGGAAGTCATCAAATTCCGGCACAATGACTACGACCATCTCGAACATCTGCTGCACAAGCGGCGCGAGGACTTCCGTCATGTCCTCGTCGTGGTCGAGGGAATCTACAGCATGGACGGCGACACTGCCGACCTGCCGCGCCTGCTGGAGATCAAGGACAAGCATCAGATCTGGCTGATGCTCGACGAAGCCCATTCGCTCGGGGTTCTGGGCGAAACCGGACGCGGGCTGCCGGAGCATCAGGGCGTCGATCCGGCCCGACTCGATCTCGTGGTCGGCACCATGTCGAAGACGCTCGCCTCCTGCGGCGGCTATGTCTGCGGGCGAAAACCGGTGATCGACTGGTTCCGCTACACGCTGCCGGGCTTTGTCTACAGCGTCGGACTGTCTCCCGTGATTCTGACCGCGGCGAGGACCGCGCTCAAGCTCATGCAGGAAGAAACCTGGCGCATCGGCAAGCTTGCGAAGAACGCGGAGTATTTTCGCGACACCGCGCATGCGGCGGGGCTCTCCACCGGCCCGGCCATCGGTCGCGGCGTCGTGCCGATCCTGTTTCAGAACAGCGTCGAGACCATGTGGGCCTCGCAACATCTTCTTGAGCAGGGCTACTACGTCCCGCCGATCGTGCAGATCGGCGTGCCGAAGGATCAGCCGAGATTGCGCTTCTTCATCTCCGCCAATCACACCGAAGCGGAGATTCGCGGCGTGATCGACGCATTGAGGAACATGCCGCCCGTTTCCGAGGAAGCGCACAAGATCGTCGCGGCGGCGATGGCGGGAGCTTGACGCTCGCGCGCGCTAGATCCGCTCGGGCTGGCCTTGTCAAATCAATTGTCCTGCGCGCAATGATGCGACTTGAGTAGCACACCGCGTCATTATGACGCTTTTGTCGGCAAGCGAACACCATTAGGGCTTTCAACATGGCGCAGATCGACGTGGCCCCGGCCAAAGGCCTCTCGGGATTTCTTACCTACAACAAGCTTCCCCGTCTTTTGTACGCGGGCGCGAAGGGCTTCGCTCCGCCGCTTGACGTCGAACGCTGGACCCTGCACGGCCATTTTCTAAATCCGCATTTCAAGCTCGTCGAGGCGCAGGAGTTTCTGGCGAAGCGGGACGGGCAGTGGGTTGGGCGCATTTTCGCGCAGGTATACAAGCCTGAGGTTACGCCCGTGGGCGCGTCGCGCTACCAGTTCGGCTCGCTCGACGCGGTGGACGACATCGAGGTCGTGCGCGCATTGACGCTCGCGGCCGAAGGATGGCTCAAGGCGCGCGGCGCCGATCGAATCAACGGCCCCTTCTCTCCGACCATCAACGGCGAATGCGGGATGCTCATCCAGGGCTTTGAATCGACGCCGATGTTCCTCACGCCCTGGCATCCGCCTTACCTGAGCCGTCACATAGAGGCGCTCGGCTATGAAAAGGCGAAAGATCTCGTCTCTTACATGATCGACCTCACCCCCGAGGAGCTGAACAAGCCTTCGCGGATCCTGGACCGCGCCGAATGGAAAGACCGGCTGAAAATCCGGGAGCTCGACTTCAAGCGCCTAAAGCAAGGCGAGACGCAGCTGATGTCGGACCTGTTCAACGACGGCTGGCGCGACAATTGGGGCTTCGTTCCCTTCACCAAGGCGGAATTCGATTCGATCGCCGACGCGCTCGCCTTCGCCACGCCGCCTGAATACACCATGGTCGTAGAACTCGACGGAGAGCCAAAATCCTTCGCCGTCGCGCTGCCGAATCTGTTTGAAATCATCGACGATCTCGACGGCCGCCTCCTGCCCTTCGGCCTTGCGCGCCTCATCCCGCGCTTTCGCAAGCACCAATACAAGACGGGCAGAGTCCTGCTGCTCGGCACGCGCAAGGAGCTGCAGAACAGCGCCACGGGCGGCGCCATTCTTCTTGGGATCGTCGACGAGATGCGTCGCCGCGGCTCCAAAAGAAATCTGGAGCACATTGAGGCGGGCTGGGTTCTTGAGGACAATGCGGCCATGCGCCGCCCGATTGAAATGTTCGGCGGCAAAATCGACAAAATTCACCGCATATATGAGAAGCGCCTGTAAGCGGGCCCGACACTAAAAGGACGCAGACAAATGACGATTTCGGTCACCAGCACTGGCGCGGACCGCTCGCATGTCGAACGGCGCAAGGCGATCCTGGAGAAATATCCGCAGGTGCGCGACCTCTTCGGCCGCGACGAGACGACCTTCAAGATCACCGTCGCGATCTTCGCCGGCCAGTTGGTCATCGCGGCCATTCTCGGATGGCTGGGGCTTTCCTATTGGCCGCTGACGCTGCTGCTGGCGATCTGCGTCGGCGCCTTCGCCAATCACGCCAATTTCGTCATCATCCACGATTCGATCCACAATTGCGTGTTCGAGAGCAATCTGCTGAACAAGCTGAACGCCATTCTCGCGGATCTTTCAAACGGCTTTCCGACCGCGATGGGCTTCCGCTGCTACCACATCAAGCATCACTCGCATCTCTCCGCCTATGACTATGACGCCGACGTGCCGAGCCACTGGGAGGTGGAATGGGTCGGAAACAGCGCATGGCGCAAGGCGGTATGGCTGTTCTTCTTTCCGGCGATTCAGCTGGCGCGCCTGTCGCGGCTGAAGGGCTCGGTGCCGATCATGGGCAAATGGACCTATATCAACATCGCCATCATCGTCGTCTTCGATCTCTTCGTGCTCTGGGCCTTTGGCCCCAACGCCCTGCTCTATCTGTTCCTGTCCTTCTGGTTTTCCGTCGGCGGCCTGCATCCCTTGAGCGCGCGCTGGCTGCAGGAGCATTTCGCCTTCGCCCCCGATCAAGGCACTTTCGACTATTACGGCCCGCTCAACACGCTCGCCCTCAACATCGGCTATCACAACGAGCATCACGATTTTCACGAGATTCCCTGGAATCGCCTGCCGCAGCTCAAGGCGATGGCGCCGGAATTCTACGACAATCTAGGCTGTCACCGCTCCTGGGTGGCGCTGCTCGTCACCTTCATCTTCGACCCGAGATATTCGCTGAACACACGTTCGGAGAATGTCGAACACGCGGCTCACGCGACGGACGCCGTCGCCGTGCCGGCGGAGTAAGTCCATGACCTATGAAGCAAACAACACGGACGCCCAGATGGCGGATACTCTGAGTGCCTCGCCGCGCCTTTTCGAGAGCGACCTGCTCGACAAGCTCTCGCGCGTGCATCATCTGACGCCGGTGATCATCTATTTGCCGATCATCAGCGGGCTGCTGGTTTATGCGATGACGGTGCAGGATTTCGGAGCAGTCTTCTTCGGCGTCCTGATTGGCTATCTCGCCTGGACGCTGACCGAATATTTCGGCCATCGCTTCCTGTTCCACACGGTGTTTCCGCTGCCCCTGGGACTCGGGCCGCGCTTCCAGTTCCTCATCCACGGCGTACATCACATCTACCCCAGCGATCCGCTGCGCCTCGTGATGCCGCCGCTGCTCTCCGCGCCGATCATGCTGATCGCGCTGGCGATCATCCGCCCGCTGTTTGGCGCGACATTTTGCTGGCCGGTGCTGGCGGGATTCATCGCCGGCTATGTGGTCTATGACTGTGTGCATTTCTGGACGCATCACGGCCAGCCGAAATCCGAACTTGGGCGTCTCGTGCGCCGCCTGCACATGCTGCATCACTTCCGCGACGCGACCAAGGGCTTTGGCGTGCACGCAATCTGGTGGGATTATGCGTTCGGCACGGCCTATCAGAAGGGCGACACGCCGGGCGCGAAGGCGGTGTGACGGGCGAGGATCTCCTTCTCCCGTTTACGGGAGAAGGATGCGCGCTCACCCCTGCCCCGTGCGGGCGAACCATTCATCCTCTGAAATCACTTCGATCCCCAATTCGCGCGCCTTGGTGAGCTTTGAGCCGGCGCCCGGCCCCGCGACGACGAGATCGGTCTTCTTCGACACGGAACTGGAGATCTTCGCGCCGAAGCGTTCGGCCTGAGCCTTGGCCTCGTCACGCGTGAGGCGCTCAAGGCTGCCGGTGAAGACCACCGTCTTGCCGGCGACCGGAGACGAAGACTCGATCGCCGGCATCGGCTCAAGCGTCACATGCTTCAGCAGCGCGTCGATCTCGCGCTCATTGTGCGGCTCGGCGAAGAAATCATGCAAGGCCTCGACCACGACAGGGCCAAGCCCGTCGATGGCGTCGAAAGCCGCATAGGCCTCGCTGCCGGGCGCGGCCGCGCTCGCTGCGGCGCGCAATTGCTCGAAATTCGGGAAATGCCGGGCGAGGCGGCGAGCGTTGGTCTCGCCGACATGGCGAATGCCAAGAGCGTAGATGAAGCGATTGATCTCGACGCGCCGTCGCGCATCAATGGCGGCGAAGAGATTTTTCACCGAGGTTTCGCCAAAGCCTTCGCGGTTTTTCAGCTTGGTGAGGCTCGCCGCGTCGCGCTGTTCGAGCGTGAAAATGTCGCTGGCGGTCTTTATCAGCCCTTCTTGATAAAAATATTCGATCTGCTTGTCGCCGAGCCCTTCAATGTCCATCGCGTTGCGCGAGGCGAAATGCTTGAGCCGCTCGACCGCCTGCGCGGGACAGATCAGCGAGCCGGTGCAGCGCCGCGCAACATCCGCCTCGCCAGTCTTATCGTCGATCTCACGCAGCGCCGCCGATCCGCAAACCGGGCATACATGCGGAAACTCATAAGGCTTCGCGCCATGCGGGCGCTTTTCGTGCACAACCTCGACAATCTGCGGAATGACGTCGCCCGCGCGCTGCACGACCACTGTGTCGCCGATGCGGATGTCCTTGCGGGCGATTTCGTCTTCATTGTGCAGCGTTGCGTTGGAGACGACGACGCCGCCGACCGTCACGGGCTCCAGCCGCGCCACGGGCGTCAGCACGCCGGTGCGACCAACCTGAATCTCTATGTCGCGCAAAATCGTCGTAGCGCGCTCGGCCGGAAACTTGTGCGCCACGGCCCAGCGCGGCGCGCGCGAGACGAAGCCGAGCCTTGTCTGCAAGGCGATGTCGTCGACCTTGTAGACGACGCCGTCGATGTCATAGCCGAGCGTGGCGCGTTGGGCTTCAATGGCTCGGTAATGCGCCAGCATGTCTTCCGCGCCAGAGCAGAGTTTCGTCAGCGGATTGACCGGCAGGCCGAAGCCCGCGAAAGCCTTGATGACTTCCAGTTGCGTCTTCGCGGGCAATTCGCTCGCCTCGCCCCAGGCATAGGCGAAAAAGCGCAAGGGCCGCTCCGCCGTTATGCTCGCGTCGAGCTGGCGCAAGGAACCCGCCGCGGCGTTGCGCGGATTGGCGAAGGGCGGCTTTTGCGCCGCGGCCTGCCTTGCGTTGAGCAGCGCGAAATCCCTGTGCGACATATAGACTTCGCCCCGCGCCTCAAGCACGTCGGGCGGATCGCCCGCAAGATTGTGCGGAACCTCGCGCAGCGTGCGAATATTCGCCGTGACATCCTCGCCCTCAAAGCCGTCGCCGCGCGTCGCCGCGCTGACAAGGCGGCCATTTTCATAGCGCAGCGAGCAGGAAAGCCCGTCGATTTTCGGCTCCGCCGTGAAGGCCAGCGGCGCATCGTCGGAGAGCCCCAGAAAGCGCCGCACGCGCGCGACAAACTCGTGAACCTCTTCATCGGAAAACACGTTGCCGAGCGAGAGCATCGGCACGGCGTGCTTCACCTTGGCGAATTTCTCCGCCGGCGCGGCGCCCACCTTGCGGGTCAGCGATTCAGATGTCGCGAGTTCGGGAAAGCCCGCCTCCAGCGCCTCGTAGCGGCGGCGCAGCGCGTCATATTCGGCGTCGGAAACGGTGGGGGCGTCGTCCTGATAATAGCGGCGGTCGTGCGCGGTGATCTCTTCGGCCAGCCGCGCATGTTCGGCACGGGCTTCGAGCGGCGTCAGAGTCTCGACGGGCGGGTCGCCCATCGTTACGCGGCCTCGGGCGCCGCGCCAACCAGACGGCGCGCTTCCTGCGAACTGATCGGCCTGCCAAAGGCGTAACCCTGCGCATAACCGCAACCGAGCTGATAGAGCTCAATGGCGTCGGATTCCGTCTCGGCTCCCTCCGCGATCACGTCCATCCCAAGATCCTTCGCCAGCGAAATGATCGAGCGCAGGATCGCCGCGCGCGAGGGCATTCCCGTCTGCTTGACGAAGGCGCGGTCTATCTTGATGGAGTCGAACGGGAAACGCTGGAGATAGGAAAGCGAGGAATAGCCGGTGCCGAAATCATCGAGTGAAAGGCCCGCGCCAAGCTCCTTGATCCGCGCGAGCATCTGCGCCGTGAACTCCGGATTCTCCATGACCAGACTTTCGGTCAGTTCGAGCTTGAGGCTGCCCTTCACGATTTCATTGCGCATCAATACGCTTTTCACGTCGCGCAGCAGGTCGTGACGCAGCAGTTGCGGCGAGGAGACGTTTACGGAAGCGAAAATCGGCGGATCGACCGCCAGCGCCCGCTGCCAGGCGGCGAGCTCGCGCGCGGTGCGCTCCAGCGCCAGAAGGCCGAAGTCGACAATGAGCCCGGTCTGTTCAGCAATGGGCAGGAATTCCGCCCCGTCGAGCCGCCCGAGCTTGGGATGGTCCCAGCGCAACAGCGTTTCAAAACCGGCGATGGTGCGATCCTCCAAGCGGACGATCGGCTGGAAAAACACCTTCACTTCGCTCCGCTCCAGAGCGCGGCGCAGATCCGCTTCCAGAGTCAGGCGATCCGAACGCTGCCCGCGCATGGCGGGGCGGAACACTTCGATGCAGTTGCCGCCCGCGCGCTTGGCGTTGCGCATGGCGATTTCCGCGTCGTCCAGCATGTCGTCCGCGCCGGGATGCACCGAGGGATCGAACAAGGCCACCCCGATGGAGGCGAAAAGGCTGATTTCGCGGTCGGTGAAACGCACGGGGGTCGCCAGCGCGCGGCGCACGGAATCCGCCAGCGCCATGACATTGTCGGGATTCGCCTCGGAGACGAGGATGATCGCGAAAGTGTCGCCCGAAAGGCGCGCCAGCGTATCCTGCGGCTGCAACAGTCGGGTCAGGCGATGCGCGATCGTGAGCAGAATGCTGTCGCCGGTGGCGACTCCGACCTGTTCGTTGATCTGCTTGAACCTGTCGATGTCGACGCACATCACCGTGGGGCGCATCTCCTTCTGCATGCGGGCGAAGATCAACGCCGCCTCCAGCCGGTCGAAGAACAGCTCGCGGTTCGGCAGGCCGGTGAGATTGTCGTGGACAGCGTCGTGAAGCAGCCGCTCCTGGGCGTTGCGCTCCTCCGTCACGTCGGTGAGCGTGCCGACGACGCGGATGACTTCGCCATCGGGGCCGACGACAGGACGGGCCCGAAGCCGGAAGCAGAGATAATGGCCGTCGGAGGCCCGCAGGCGGAACTCCTGGTCGATACGGCCGCGGCGCTGCTCCAATATGGCGTCAAGGCAGGCCCGGTAGCGATCCTGTTCGAAGGGATGCAGCAGGTCGAGCCAGGAGGCGGCGGCTCCCTCCAGCCCGCCGCGATCCAGCCCCAGCTGCGCCTCGGCCTCGGGACTGACGAAAATGTGGTCGGAAGGGACGTCCCAGTCGAACACGATTTCGCTGGCCCCGGTCAGGGCGAGCGCCTTGCGTTCGACGTCGGAAATCGCCCCTTGCGCAAGGCCGCCGCCGGCAAAGGCGTTTTGCATCACCGTGAAGCCGATCAGCATGACGATCAGCACCAGACCGCCAACCAGCGCCGGCGAAACAAGATCGTTGGTCAGCCAGCCAAAAACCGTGAACCCCGCCGCACAAACCCAAAGGACAAGCAGAAACCATGTTGGTATCAACATGATAGCGCGATCAAAGCCATGCGAGGCCAAGTATAGGATCAGCACAAAGCCGACAATGGCGACGGTGCCGAGGGAAATGCGCGCCACCCCGGCCGCCACCGGCGCATCGAAAACGGCGAGCCCCACGAGATCGGCCAGAATCAGCAGCCAGACAGCGGCGATATGCCAGGCGCGCACATGCCAGCGGTTCAGATTGAGGTATGCGAAAAGAAAGACGACCAGCGTCGCCGAGAGCACCGTCTCCGCCCCTGCACGCCAGATTCGGTCCGTAGCGGGATCGGAGCCGAATATTTTGTCCCAAAAGCCAAAATCAATGCACACATAGGCCAGCACGGCCCAGGCCAGCGCCGCAGCGGCCGGAAAAATCACGGCGCCCTTGACCACGAAAACGATGGTCAGGAAGAGGGCCAGCAGCCCGGCGATGCCAATGACAATGCCTTTGTAAAGCGTAAGACTGGTGACCTTGTCCTTGTAGGCGTCCGGCTCCCAGAGGTAGAGCTGAGGCAGGTTGGGCGTGCGCAATTCCGCCACATAGGTGACTGTCGTGCCGGGATCGAGGGTGAGCCGGAACACGTCGGCGTCCGAACTGTCCTCGCGTTCGGGCGGGAATCCCTGGCTGGCGGTGATGGCGGAAATGCGGCTTGCGCCCAGATCCGGCCATATCAGGCCCGATCCTTGCATCCGAAAATGCGGGGCGACGATCAGCCGTTCGATCTGCTCGTCAGTGTCGTTGGTGAGCGCGAAGACGATCCAGCTGGGACGAGTGCCGGGTTCCTTGGCGCCGACTTCGATGCGGCGGACGATGCCGTCGGAGCCTGGTGCTGTGGAGACCTGCAGGCGATCGCTTTGCGAAGCGTGTTTTTCTACGGCGTTGGTGAGGTCGATAGCTTGGGCGTCGTGAGGGATGCGAACGCTATCAATGGCCCACGCGGCAGGTGCGAAGGCGATGAAGAGCAGAAGCCCGATCAGATAGCTTTTTAAACCCACGAAGTCACTTCTCAAGCACGAAGGGCCGACGCCTCTGGGCGAACAGCTTCCTTGCAAAAAAACCGGCGAACTGTTCCCTGTGTCCAGACTGGTAGAGACTTAAGGCTCCTCCCGCAAGCCGATTAGCTCGACCGCTGATCAACCGGTATGCTCGTTGCAGGCGATTCCCGAGGCTCGCCAACCTTGCGGAGCAGGGAGCGCGGCAATATACGCTGACCTTAGACCGGCGGCGATCTGCTGCTGCAAGGCATGATATTCAAATTTACGGCGTCAGGCGAGCCCGCCAGACGGCGTTTGAACAGGAAAACACTTGATGCGTAGCGTTCTCGGCGGACCCCGCCTGCTGCTGCGCCGGCTGCGCGAAATCAGCGCGGAGCCGGTGAATGCGCAGACGCGGCTCGACAAGATCGTTGTGCAGATCGCGGCCAATATGGTCGCCGAAGTCTGTTCTGTTTATGTCCTGAGAGCGGACCAGAGGCTCGAACTCTACGCCACGGAGGGCCTCAACCGCGAGGCGGTGCATCTCACCACCATGAAGTCCGGCGAAGGCCTCGTCGGCCTGATCGCCCAGAGCGCCGAACCCCTGGCGCTTTCCGAGGCGCATGAGCACCCGGCCTTCGCCTACAGGCCGGAGACGGGCGAAGAGGTCTACCACTCCTTCCTGGGCGTCCCGATCCTGCGCGGCGGCAATACCGTCGGCGTTCTCGTCGTTCAGAACAAGGTGCGGCGCAGCTATTCCGAGGAGGAAGTAGAGGCCCTGCAGACGACGGCGATGCTGCTCGCCGAAATGATCGCCTCGGGCGAGCTTCAGTCGATCGCCAAGTCGACCGAACTTCTCGCCCTCAACGGCCCGGTGTCGATCAAGGGCGCCCCAGTCGCCGACGGCGTTGGTCTTGGCCATGTTCTGCTGCACGAGCCTCGCGTCGTGATCAAAAGCCTGCTGGCGGAGGATATCCCCGGCGAGTTGCAGCGGCTCGACACGGCGATCGAGGCCATGCGGGTATCTATCGACGAGCTTGTCGCGCATGGGGACCGCATGGGCGCCGGCGAACATAGGGAAGTGCTCGAAGCCGTGCGCATGGTCGCCAATGATCGCGGCTGGATGCGCCGCCTGCGCGAGGCCGTGATGACCGGCCTCACCGCCGAGGCCGCCGTCGAACGCGTTCAGAACGACGCCCGCGCCCGCATGCAGCGCCAGACCGATCCTTATTTGCGCGACCGCCTGCACGATCTCGACGATCTCGCCAACCGCCTACTGCATCAACTAACCGGCCAAAGCTATGTAGCCGACCAGAACAGCGTGCCGGAAAACGCCATAATCGTCGCCCGCAACATGGGGCCAGCGGCGCTACTCGACTACGACCGCTCGAAAATACGCGGACTCGTCCTCGAAGAGGGCGGACCGACGAGCCATGTGGCCATCGTCGCCCGTGCGCTTGGCGTTGCGACAGTCGGGCTCGTCCCCAATATCACCGGCCTAGTCGAACCGAATGATCCAATCATCATTGACGGCTCCACCGGCGACGTTCACGTGCGGCCTCAGCCCGACGTGCGCAGCGCCTATGGCGAAAAAGCGCGTCTGCGGGCGCGCCGGCAAGAGCAATATGCGGCGCTGCGCGACGTGCCCTCCATCACCAGGGACGGCGTTGAAATCGCGTTGCACATGAACGCCGGTCTGACCGTCGACGTGCCCTTCTTGCACGATACGGGCGCTCGCTCGATTGGTCTTTTCCGCACCGAGCTTCAGTTCATGCTCGCGCAAAGATTTCCGCGCATGGCGGAGCAATACAGGTTATACAAGGGTGTGCTCGACGCCGTGCCAGACAGGCCCGTCACCTTCCGCACGCTGGACATCGGCTCCGACAAGATACTCCCCTATATGGCGACGATCGAGGAAGAGAATCCCGCCCTCGGCTGGCGCGCGATCCGCATTGGACTCGACCGTCCCGGGCTGCTGCGCATGCAGCTGCGCGCAATGCTGAAGGCCGGCGCCGATCGGGATTTGCGCATTATGTTCCCCATGATCGCCAATGTCGCCGAATTCGATCTGGCGAAAGCCATAACCCTCCGCGAACTTGAGCTTATTCGACGTCACGGCCATACGCCGCCCGCCAAGCTCGAACTCGGCGCCATGGTGGAGGTTCCGGCGCTGCTCTGGGAGATGGATCAAATCGCCGAAAGGGCGGATTTCCTCTCGGTCGGCTCCAATGATCTCGTGCAATATCTCTACGCCGCCGATCGCGACAATACGCGCGTTTCCAAGCGCTACGACAATCTCTCCAACCCCGTCCTGCGAGCGCTCAAATGCATCGTCGACGCGGGCGTGCAGGCGCAGAAGCCCGTGACGCTGTGCGGCGAAATGGGCGGCCGGCCTCTTGAGGCCATGGCTTTGCTGGCGCTGGGCTATCGCTCATTGTCAATGTCGCCGGCCTCCATCGGTCCCGTCAAGGCGATGATCCTCAGCCTTGATCTGGGTCAGGCGCAGCAGTTTCTCGCGGCGGTCATGGCCAACAACGACGGAAAACCCTCGTTGCGCGAAAATCTCCGCCAATTCGCCAATGCGCAAGGGGTCGCCGTGTAGCGACGCTCGCTGTTCCCGCCAGCAGCGGCGCCTTGAGAGGCGCCCTTCCGGGCCAGGCTTCGTCGCCGGCCCCTTTCGCAGCCATGGAAATCCGATGTTCGCGCAAGACAAACTGAATCTCATCCTACGCAGGCACGAGGAGATCGGCGAAAAGCTCGCAAGCGGACCAGACTCTCAGACCTTCGTCGCGCTTTCGCGGGAGCTCGCGGCTCTTGATGAGGTGACATCCGCGATACGCGCATATCGGGCCGCGCAGGAAGAGGTTGCGGGCCTGCGCGAACTGCTCGCGGACACTTCGACGGACGACGAAATGCGCGCGCTGGCTCTCGGCGAAGTCGAAATCGCAGAGCGCACGCTTGAAGATGCGACCGAGGCCTTGAAAATCGCGCTTCTGCCCAAGGACGCCGCCGACGAAAAGGGCGTAATCCTGGAAGTTCGCGCGGGCACCGGAGGCGACGAAGCCTCGCTCTTCGCTGGCGACCTTTTCCGCGCCTATCAGAAATACGCGGCGCTCAAGGGCTGGAGCGTGGAGATCGTCTCCGCCAGCGAGGGAGCGCTCGGCGGCTACAAGGAAATCATCGCCGAAATCCAGGGGCGCGGGGTCTATGGACGGCTCAAATTCGAGTCGGGCGTGCATCGCGTGCAGCGGGTGCCCGCGACCGAAACGCAGGGACGCATCCACACTTCCGCTGCAACGGTCGCCGTTTTGCCGCAGGTCGAAGACGTCGATCTCGTCATTGACGACAAGGACCTGCAGATCGACACGATGCGCTCGCAGGGCGCCGGCGGACAGCACGTCAACAAGACCGAAGTCCGCGATCCGCATCACGCATATTCCCAGCGGCATCGTGGTGATGATGCAGGAGGAACGCTCGCAGCATCGCAACAGAGCCAAGGCCATGGCCGTGCTGCGGTCGCGCCTCTACGATCAGGAACGCGCGCGCCTCGACAGCGAGCGTTCGGCGGACAGGCGCCAGCAGGTGGGCTCGGGGGATCGCTCGGAGCGAATCCGCACCTATAATTTTCCGCAAGGACGCGTCACCGATCATCGCGTCAATCTGACGCTCTACATGCTCGACAAGGTGATGGAAGGCGAAGCGCTGGACGAAATCATCGACGCGCTGTTGCGCGACCACCAGACCAAGCTGCTGGCGCAAACCGATCTTTGAGGATAGCCCCCGCCTTGAGAGAACAGGTGGCGGCTGGGCCCCAAGCTTGACGAGACCCGGCGCGCATGGGCATTGGGAAGCGCGCTTTTTATCCAGAGGTTTGTATGATTCGCTCCGCGCTGATGAATGTCATGACAACCGCCGCCATCAAGGCCGGGCGCGGGCTGAAGCGTGATTATGGCGAGGTCGAGAACCTGCAGGTTTCCGTGAAGGGCCCCGGCGATTTTGTCACCGCCGCCGACCAGCGCGCGGAAAAGACCCTGTTCGAGGAATTGTCGCGCGCGCGGCCCGGCTATGGCTTCCTGATGGAGGAAGGCGGCGTGGTCGAGGGCTCCGACAAAAGCCATGTCTGGCATATCGATCCGCTCGACGGCACCTCGAATTTCCTGCACGGGATTCCAATTTTCGCCGTCTCGCTGGCGCTGGAGCGTGACGGCCAGATTGTCGCCGGAGTGGTCTATAATCCCGCGACCGACGATATGTATGTCGCCGAAAAAGGCCAGGGAGCCTTCCACAATAACCGCCGGATGCGGGTCGCGGCGCGCCGTACGCTGGCCGAGTCGATGGTCGCCTGCGGCATCCCCCCGCTTGCGGGCATCGCGCATCATGCGCGGTTTCAGACGGAGCTTGCCGCCGCCATGGCGAAAATCGGCAATATTCGCCGCCTCGGCGCGGCCGCGATCGACCTCGCAATGGTCGCATCCGGACGTTGCGACGGCTATTGGGAGCGCGGCATAAAGCCTTGGGACATCGCCGCCGGCATAATTCTCGTGCGTGAGGCGGGCGGTTTCGTCACCGACCTCTCTGGCGGATCGGACATGATGACGAAATCCGAAATCTGCACGGGCAATGAGACGATTCACCGGTTGCTGCTAGACCTGTTGAGGAAGGCATGAGCCTCGCAGCGCAGGACAAGCCCCCTCCCCAGATCGTTGAAGAGCGCGCGCCCGAAGACCTGGACGCCTTGCTGGAGCTTTGGATCGCGTCCTGGCGGGCGACATACGCCGACATCGACTTCGACGCGCGACGCGGCTGGTTTGTCGACCGCCTTGCGACCCTGGAAGCAAATGGCGCCAGCACATTGTGCCTGCGGATCGGCGCGCCGCCCCTCATCAAGGGGTTTGTCGTCATCGATCCCCGAACCGGTTGGCTCGACCAGATCTGCGTGCATCCGGACCAGTTCGGCGCGGGCGCGGCGGAAGCGCTGATCGACGCCGCGCGGCGGATTTCGCCAGCGAAAATCCGCCTGGACGTCAACGCGGACAATCTTCGCGCCATACGCTTCTATAATCGCGAGGGCTTCGTGCAGGTTGGCGAAGGTGCGCTAAGTCAGTCGGGGCGGCCAACCGTCGTGCTGGAGTGGCCCGCGCCCTTCCCGCAGCCGCCAAAATAGAATTAGCGTGAACGCGAGCGCTTCTCTGCGAGAACGCCAGATAAATGACAGTATTTCTTTGCAAAGCCACTGCTAATGCGGCAATAATATTTGGCGCAGCATTGTCATTTTCTCGCTGGCGCCCCATATTAACAAAATCGAGTTTCGGCTGAACGACTCTGCTTACTCGCCTTTAGGCGCGCCTGCACGTGACTTCCTTCCCAGAACATCGATCAATCCGGCGAAGGCGCGATCGCGCTTCGCCACAACTTGTTCTTTCGAAAGGGACACGTCATGCAGACCGGTATCGTTAAGTGGTTCAACGCGCAAAAAGGCTTTGGTTTCATTCAGCCGGATTCCGGCGGATCCGATATTTTCGTGCATATCAGCGCGGTCGAGCGCGCTGGCCTTCGCGGCCTCGCCGAAGGCCAGAAGATCTCCTACGAGATCGTGGTCGACAATCGCAGCGGCAAATCCTCCGCTGATCAGTTGCAGGTTGCGGCCTAAACGCAATCCTTGGCTCGCGCCCCGCCCTGGCGGCGGCGCGAGTCTTCGCTCACGGTGTGGGCATATTTTGATTGATTGATTTTTTCAGTCTGGTCGAGCGGCGCCGAGCGCCGCACGCAATGGAGAACTGTCATGTCCAAAGGTCAGCAACGCTCCAATCGCGAGCCCAAGAAGCCGAAAAAGGACAAGGCCAAGACTCCCGTTGGGGCAACCGCTGGCAGCGCCGCGGCATGGACGACAATCGAGAAGATTCAAGGCAAGGACGCTGGCGGCAGGAAGAAGTGACATGGGTCCTGCGAGCGACCACGCTCGTCGCGCTGTCGGTTTCCAAAGGAACGGAACGAACCAATGAGCGAATCTCGCACGAAGCTCACCCGCCAGCAGGCGCCGCGCAATAGAACCGTCTTAACGCATCGATATGCTGTCGGCGCGGCTGTTCTATACGGAATTGGCGGGAAGACTGAAAAGTCCCGCTTCAAGATCACCCGGCAGATGCCAGATGGCGGCGATGGTTTTCAATACCGCATCAAGGCAGATCATGATGGGCAGGAGCGCATCGTCACCGAGGCCAATCTGGAGCGCATCTGAATAACGGGTTCGGTCGTCATCATCGCCATTCGGACCGCGAAAAGCCGAAGAGGAGAAGGACAATGGGCGCTTTCGACTACGACACGCCGGCCGAACTTTATTCCGGCTCCAGCACGAGATTCCGGCAAAAAGCCCTTAAATATCGACGTTTCGAGCGTGTGGCGGAGGCTATCCGCTACGTCATGGAAGACATTCCGCCCAATGCGCTGCTGGGATGTTCGATCGAGGTCGCCGAGGAAACCTATATCGGCAAGGCCATTCAGCCGCTATACGACAGCCCTGATTTTCCTTTGCCCAAGCGCATCAGGAACATCTGACGCGCCATCCCGGCGGGAGTCGGAACTTCACAATAGCGGCACATGAAAACGGACGTCTGGCGCAGCCTTATTGCTTTTCGCGCACGGACGCTATGCGGATCATGTTCGTGGCCCCGGGCGATCCAAAAGGCATCCCCGCGACAATGACAATGCGATCTCCCTCCTCGCCGAAGCCTTCGCTTTCCGCATGGGCGCAGGCGCGCTGGACCATGTCCTCCACGCCGCTGGCGTCGCGCGTCTCCACCGCGTGAACGCCCCACACCAGAGCCAGCCTGCGCGCTGTGTCGCGCTTGGGCGACAGAGCCAGAATGGGCGCGGCGGGCCGCTCGCGGGCGATGCGCAACGCCGTGGAGCCGGAATCCGTCCAGGCGCAGATCGCTTTTGCGCCGAGAGTTTGCGCGACGTCGCGCGCCGCAGCCGCGATGGCGTCAGCGGGCGTGGGATTGGGCGCATCCGCGCGTTGCGCGTTGATAATGCCGCGATAGACCGTGTCAGTCTCGACTTCCTGCGCGATCCGGCTCATCGTCGCCACGGCCTCTTGCGGATATTGTCCAGCCGCGCTTTCAGCCGAAAGCATAATGGCGTCCGCGCCTTCGAACACGGCGGTCGCCACGTCGGAGACCTCCGCGCGCGTCGGCACCGGAGACAGGATCATCGACTCCAGCATCTGGGTGGCGACGACGACGGGCTTGCCCAATCTGCGCGCGGAACGGTTGATGCGCTTTTGTAGGCCCGGCACTTTTTCCAATGGCACTTCGACGCCAAGATCGCCGCGCGCCACCATCAACGCGTCCGAGACCTCGATCACGTCGTCAAGACGGGCGATCGCCTGCGGCTTCTCGATCTTCGCCATCACCAGAGCCCTGCCCTGCGTGAGCTTCTTGACCTCGATCACATCCTCTGGCCGCTGCACGAAGGAGATCGCCACCCAATCAACGCCTTCGGCGAGCGCGGCCTCGAGATCGGCGCGGTCCTTGCTCGTCATCGAGGTGATGGGAATCTCGGTGTCAGGGAGGCTGACGCCCTTGCGGTTGGAGATGCGTCCCGCGACATCGACCACGGCGCGCGACCATTCCGGCGTCGCCTCCACGACATGCATGCGGACCTTGCCGTCGTCGATCAGCACCGTGTCATTTACCTTGAGAGCAGCGAGAATTTCTGGATGCGGCAGGCGCACGCGGTTCGCGTCGCCCGGAGCCGGGTCGGAATCAAGGAGGAAGCTGTCGCCCTTGCGCAGATGCGCGGAGCCTTCGGCGAAGGCGCCGATGCGCAGCTTGGGCCCCTGAAGATCGGCCAGAATGCCGATCGCGCGACCAAGCTCGTCCTCGATCTCGCGGATCATGCGCACATAATTCGCGAGCCCCGGATGATCGGTATGGCTCATGTTGATGCGAAAAATATCCGCGCCAGCCTGTGCGAGACCGGCGACGACCGCCTTGTCCACGCTCGCGGGTCCGAGTGTCGCGATGATCTTGACGCGCCGCATCCTTCTCATATTCAACCCAAATCCTTGTCGCGAGCTTTGCCAGCTCGTATCCGTTATTGCGCCGCCGCTGCGGCTGGGTCGGTGAGCTGCACCGTCCAGTTCCGGGCGTCCCGGCCAGTGTCGATCTCGAAGAAGCCGGTCCGATCAAAGCCGCGCGCGAAACAGTCCTCGCGCCCGTCGATCCTGAACTCCCGGTCGCGGGTGCACATGAACGACTTGCCTTTCCATTCGCCGCCGCGTTCATCCATTGCATATACATAATAAAACTGGGCCGCCAGAGGGCCTCTCAACAACGTCTCGCAGGCGGCGGGACGCAGGTTCCACCAACCCTCCGAAAGCCAGGTGCGGCCATCGGTATAGGCCATCGCCACGCTGACTCGCCCGCCGGTATTGTTGCACAGTCGGAAATCCGCGCGCGCGGAGCCTATACCGCAAACGCAGGACAGGAGCATGACAGGCAGAATGACGCGACGGATCATGGCGTGAGGGAGTCGGGGGAACGGAAAGCGAGCGTAAGCCAAACCACGTGATGCAGGCTTTGTCCAGCCCGGCGCCTGGAACTCATTAGGGGCGACAATGGGCCTTCTCTCCTTTTGTGATTGATGTAACGTGCATTTGTCAGACCGCCACGCGTGACGGCCGCCCTTTCCGACTCAGGCGCGGGGCTCCGTTCTCAGCACTTCGGCGGCCCTGATTGCGAAATAGGTCAGCACGCCGCTCGCTCCCGCCCTCTTGAACGCAAGCAGGCTCTCCATCATCGCGCGATCTCCGTCCAGCCAACCATTCTGCGCGGCCGCCGTCAGCATCGCATATTCGCCGGAGACCTGATAGGCGAATGTCGGCGCGCCGAAGGTGTCCGCGACGCGGCGCACGATGTCGAGATAGGGCATTCCGGGCTTTACCATCACCATGTCGGCGCCCTGCTCAAGATCGAGCGCAACTTCGCGCAGCGCCTCGTTGGAATTGGCTGGATCCATCTGATAGCTGCGCTTGTCGCCGCGAAGCGTCTTGCTCGTGCCGATCGCGTCACGGAAGGGACCATAAAAAGCCGAGGCGTATTTCGCGGCATAGCTCATGATCTGAACGTTCTCAAAACCGGCTTCGTCCAGCGCCGTTCTTATTGCGCCCACGCGCCCGTCCATCATGTCGGAGGGCGCAATGACATCCGCGCCCGCCCGCGCCTGGTTCAGCGCCTGCCCGACAAGCGCCCCGACGGTGGCGTCGTTGACGATCTCGTCGCCCGTCAAAAGCCCGTCATGCCCGTGACTTGTGTAAGGATCAAGCGCAACGTCGGTAATCAGGCCTATGTCCGGGACCGTGGCCTTGATCGCTCGGCACGCGTTGCAAACGAGATTTTCGGGATGCCGCGAATTGCTTCCATGCTCGTCGCGCAGCTCCGGATCTATATTTGGAAAGAGCGCGACCGCCGGAATTCCAAGCGAATACGCATGCGCGACCGCTTCGGTCGCCAGATCCACGGAATAGCGAAACACGCCGGGCATTGAAGCGATAGCCTCCCTGCGCCCCGATCCGTCGATCAGGAAGAGCGGCCAGATGAGATCGGCGACGTCGAGCCGATGCTCCCGCACGAGACGGCGGGCCCAATCGCTCTTGCGATTGCGGCGCGGGCGCTGAAGCAGGCTGAGACGATCCGCGAGACTCCCTACCTTTGCTTCTCCATCCATTGCCCTCTCCTTTTAGTGATTGAGCCGTCGTCGGATTTGGCGTTCACGCCGCGCGCTCGTCCGCCAAGCCGATGCGTCAAGTCACTGTCGAGGCGCTCTAGCACGCGGCAGGCCTATGTAAAAGCGCGCCGGTTGCGGCTGCGTCGTCAAGGCCTGTATGATTGAAGATCATTATCGGTTTTATTGTCGCCTTCGCGGGAGGTCCGCATCCTCGTTAGGGCGACGAGAGACAGCGCGGGCGAATTACTGAATGACACGGTTTTTCGGCCTGACCGCGCCTGTAAATTCCGGAGCGCCAGAGCAGCGTCCAAACGGACGCAGGGGAACTGGCCGGTCAAAGCGCGGCTTCAGCCTTGTCTTATTGTCGGGCGCCCTGTCCCTTGCGCTAAGCTTTCTATCGTTAGCGGGCGCGGCGCCAAAAACGGATGAAAGCAAGCCGCCGAGGGCAAAAGCGGATGCGTCCGGGGAAAAGGCCCGCAAGCAGACACGCAAGGGCAAAGCTACGACCGAAGCCATAAAGCCATCCAAGCCGCTCACCGGCGCGCAGTCGCGCCCGCGTGTTTCCCCGAATTCGCCAGCGGAAAGACAGGGAGACGCGGCCGCCGGAAAATCACGTCCATCCGCCTTGCCGCCCCCGGACACATCCAAGCCGCCGCCGCTGCTGCCGCAAGCCTCCCGGGAGAAAATGCACGAATGCGCGGAAGAATGGGCGAAGCTGAAAATGGAAACGCGTGGTCCACTGCCTATGTGGCGGGACTTCGCCAATAAATGCCTTAAGCGCTGAGGCGTTTTCGGCCCCTCTCAAAAAAGAATCACCCGAACCATGCGCATAGGCATGTTCGGGTGATGATCGCATCTTTCGGCGGCGGCAGCGCCGTTCGGCGCGGCAAAACGCCTGCCGAAGGCGTCAACGCAACGGCTTCAGTTGGACTCTGAAGACGCTGGGGCCGGCGGAGTTTCTTTCGGCTTGCGCGGGGCCGAGCGCTTCTTCACAGCGGCCTTGCGCGTGGTCTTCTTCACAGCGGTCTTCCGCGTGGCCTTCTTCGCAGTGGCCTTCTTCGCCGTTCCGCGCTTCTTCACGGCCGTCTTGCGAGCGGTCGTTTTGCGAGCGACCTTCTTCGTGGCGGTCTTACGAGTAGCCTTGCGCGTGGTCTTCTTCGCGGCGGCCTTCTTCGTAGCTGACTTCTTAGTCGCTGTCTTACGCGTACCCTTCTTGGCGGCCGCCTTCTTGGCCGGCTTACGCTTGGTTGTTGGTTTCGCCATATTAAGTCCCCTTGGTCCATGTTGTCGGAGCACTGTTCCGCCGACAACAGGTGTCGATAGCGTAACGTGGTTAATTGTCGGTTCAAGTGGCGCATCGCGGATTCGTGCAATCGAAGCCTGCAAATGCGTCGCTCACTGTCTGCCGGAGGAGCGTCGGCGACGCGGATAACGACAAACGGATGGACCAACGAAGCCGATCCGTGCGCAACGAAACGCGACGAAAAACACGCCGCGAAAGACGCATTCAATCACGCCGCGCGCGACGGCGAATGACTTCTCTAGTGCTTGCGCGTCTTGCCAATGCGCATTGCAAGTGAAATTCAATTCATTGATTTTCTTCGGCTACGCAAATCCGTGCGCGACGAGCGAATGTCGCTTTCTACAATGGCCGCAAATTCTCGCGACGCAATTTGCGCATGAAACGTTGCTTGAGATCGGGAAACGCATTCGACGCGTCGATGCGCGGTCGGGCGCAAATTTCCGCGACATGTTCGGCTTCTGCGGAAGCCCGAACGGAGCGACAAAAAAAAATCTGTCGACGACGCGTTTGCGCCATTGAATCCGCGATCGCTTACACGCCGCTGACGCGAGAATCGCGCAGCGTGCATGAAAAGTGATTCGCTTTCAGGCTCGTCGCGGGCCGAAATCAGATGCCGAGCTTCGCTTTCAGAAGGTCGTTGACCGCTTGCGGATTGGCCTTGCCGCCTGTCGTCTTCATCACCTGACCGACGAACCAGCCGAGCATAGTCGGCTTGGCGAGCGCTTGCGCCACCTTGTCGGGATTGGCCGCGATCACGGCGTCGACAGCGGCTTCGATGGCCCCCGTATCCGTCACCTGCTTCATCCCGCGCGCTTCGACGATCTTTTCCGGATCGCCGCCCTCGCTCCAGACGATTTCAAACAAGTCCTTGGCGATCTTGCCGGAAATCACGCCTTTCGAGATCAAGTCGACGATCGCGCCAAGCGCCTGCGCCGACACGGGCGAGCGGGTGACGTCGAGGCCTTCCTTGTTGAGACGCCCGAACAATTCATTGATCACCCAATTGGCGATCAGCTTGGCGTCGCGGCCCTTGGCCGCCTCCTCGAAGTAATCCGCGCTGGCGCGCTCCATCACCAGAACGCCCGCGTCATAGGCGGGAAGGCTGTACTGCTCAACGAAGCGCGCGCGCTTGGCGTCCGGCAGCTCCGGCAATTCCTTCGCCAGTGCGTCGACATAGGCTTGTTCGAATTCGAGCGGCAGAAGATCCGGGTCGGGGAAATAGCGATAGTCATGCGCCTCCTCCTTGGAGCGCATCGAGCGCGTCTCGCCCTTGCCCGGATCGAACAGGCGCGTCTCCTGCGCGATGGCGCCGCCGTCCTCAAGGATCGCGATCTGGCGCCGCGCCTCCACCTCGATGGCCTGACCGATGAAGCGGATCGAGTTGACGTTCTTGATCTCGCAGCGAGTGCCAAGCGGCGCGCCGGGCTTGCGCACGGAGACGTTGACATCCGCCCTGAGCGACCCCTGCTCCATATTGCCGTCGCAGGAGCCTATGTAGCGCAGGATGGTGCGCAGCTTGGTGACATAGGCGCGCGCTTCCTCCGCAGAACGCATGTCCGGCTTCGAAACGATCTCCATCAGCGCCACGCCCGAGCGGTTGAGATCCACATGGCTCTCCGTCGCGGACAATTCATGCAGCGACTTGCCGGCGTCCTGCTCAAGGTGCAGCCGTTCAATTCCCACTTTGATGCGTTCGGTCGGCGACACGTCGACGATCACCTCGCCCTCGCCGACGATCGGATATTTGTACTGCGAGATCTGATAGCCCTGCGGCAGATCGGGATAAAAATAATTCTTGCGGTCGAACACGGAGCGAAGGTTGATCTGGGCCTCAAGGCCGAGACCGGTGCGGATGGCCTGCGCGACGCATTCCTCGTTGATGACGGGCAGCATGCCGGGCATGGCGGCGTCGACGAGAGAGACATGATCGTTCGGCTCGCCGCCATATTCGGCGCTGGCGCCCGAGAACAGCTTGGCGTTGCTCGTCACCTGAGCATGGATTTCCATGCCGATGACAATTTCCCAATCGCCAGTCGCGCCTTTGATGAGTTTGGATGGGGTGGCATGTGCTGTCATCGTCTACACCCTCGATTGGTTTAGGTCGGCGCGGCGAGAGCTGTCAGCTCCACGCAGGCGCCGTGCAGGATTCAACCGCCGTCTTCCGCCACGTTCGCACTTTTGGGCGCCCGCGCGCCCATCAGTCTCTCTTCGTATTCGATCGACCACTCGATGGCGGCGGTCCAGATCGTCATGGCGAGCTGCTTCGAGAGCCCTTCGCGATGCGCGGCGCCCAGCACCCGCGCCAGAACCTCGTCGACGCGCTCCTGCACCAGCGCGGGCATGTCGATGAGCGGCTTGACCCGCGCCGCTCTTTCGATCTGACGCTGGCGCTTGGCGAACAGCTCGACGATCTCGTCGTCAAGCGCGTCGATGACCTTGCGCACATCGGCCATTTCCTCCAGCGGCGACATTTCGCCCGCGCCCTCGGCCTTGATGGAAGTGTTCATCTAGGGCCTCGTTGCGCCGTCTCGCCACCACGGATCGGGTGGGTTGATCTTCGGCGCCGCCTGTTCGATCGCGCTCGCGAGCGCGAACAATGTCTCTTCGTCGAACGGCCGGCCGATCAGCTGAAGCGCGAGCGGCAGGCCATTGCCCGAGAGTCCGGCGGGAAGCGCAAGGCCGGGAAGCCCCGCCATGTTGACGGTCACGGTGAAGACGTCGTTGAGATACATCTCGACGGGATCGGTCGAGCCTTTTTCTCCCAGCGCGAAGGCCGGAGAAGGCGTCGCGGGCGTCAGCACCGCGTCGACGCCGGCCGCGAAAGCGAGATCGAAGTCGCGCTTGATCAGGCTGCGGATCTTCTGCGCACGTACATAATATGCGTCGTAATAGCCGGCAGAGAGCACATAGGTGCCGATCATCACGCGCCGGCGCACTTCCGCGCCAAAGCCCTTCGCACGGGTCTTTTCATACATGTCGGTGATGTCGCGGCCCTTTTCGCGCAGGCCGTAACGCACGCCGTCGTAACGCGCGAGGTTGGACGAGGCTTCCGCCGGCGCGATGATATAATAAGCGGGCAGCGCATAGCGCGTATGCGGCAGAGAAATCTCGACGATCTCGGCGCCCGCGTCCTTCAGCCAGGCGACGCCCTGATCCCATAGCGCGGCGATCTCGGGAGAAAGCCCGTCGAGTCTATATTCCTTCGGGATGCCGATGCGCTTGCCCTTGACCGAGGCGCCGATCGACGCCTCGTAATCCGGCACGGGCGCATCGACGCTGGTCGTGTCCTTGGGATCATGGCCCGCCATCGAGCGCAGCATGATAGCGGCGTCGCGCACCGTGCGCGTGATCGGCCCCGCCTGATCGAGCGAAGAGGCGAAGGCGACGATGCCCCAGCGCGAGCAGCGGCCATAGGTCGGCTTGATGCCGACCGTGCCGGTGAAGGCCGCCGGCTGGCGGATGGAGCCGCCTGTGTCCGTCGCCGTGGCCCCCAGGCACAGCCGCGCGGCGACCGCCGATGAGGAGCCGCCGGAAGAGCCGCCGGGAACGATCTTCGCGTTGTCGATTCCATTCGCGCCCTTGCGCCGCCAGGGCGATATCACCGGACCGAAGGCGCTGGTCTCGTTCGAAGAGCCCATCGCGAATTCATCGAGGTTGAGCTTGCCCAGCATGACCGCGCCGTCGCGAAAGAGATTGCCGCTGACGGTGGATTCATAGGGCGGCGTGAAGTCGTCGAGGATGCGGCTCGCCGCCGTCGTGCGCACGCCCTTGGTGCAATAGAGATCCTTGATGCCGAGCGGCAGGCCCTCCAGGGGACCAGCCTCGCCGCGCGAGAATCGGGCGTCGCTTTCCTTCGCCGCCTTGAGCGCGAGCTCCGGCGTCTTTGTAATGAAGCAGTTGAGCTCGCCCGCGCGCTCGATGGCGTCGACATGCGCCTGCGTGAGCTCGCTCGCGCTGAGCGTCCTGGCTTTCAGCGCGTCGCGCGCCTGGGCTAATGTGAGATGCGTGGGCTCGGACATTTATGCTTTCTCGATCCTTCGCGGCGCCAGCGGAGCGGCGCGCTTACTCGATCACCTTGGGCACGACGAAGAAGTGGTCCTCTCGCTCGGGCGCATTGGCGAGCACCGCATCGGCGATGCCGCCGTCGTTGACGACATCGGCGCGCTTTTTCATGTTCATGGGCAGGACGGAGGTCAAGGGCTCGACGCCGGAGACGTCGACCGCGTTCAACTCCTCGACGAAGGCCAGAATGGCGTTGAGTTCGCCGCGAAGGCGCTCGACCTCGGCGTCCTCCACCGCGATACGGGAAAGATGCGCGATACGGCGAACCACCGCTGAATCGACCGACATTTTGCGCTCCGCTCTATTGATCCTTCCCGGCGCTATAGCATCCGGCGGTTTCGCGGCGCAATGCGGGGGCGCCCTCTCCCCACCAGCGGGCGCCATTCCCTCTCCCCGCCTGCGAGGAGACGGTCAGGGTGAGGGGCGTGGGGAATGAATCGGCGCGGTCCGGCGACGCTGTTTCGTTCGCGCGAATATCTCGGTGGATAAAGACCCCGGCCCCTCACCCCCGCCCTCTCCCCATAAGAGGGGGAGAGGGAGTCGCCCCCTCAAATCTCCAGCGCCTCCCCTACCCCGCCCGCCCACACGCGCGTCTTCGCGCCCTGCATCGCCGCGATGAAGGCGCTGGCGTCGGGGGCTATGATATCGAATGTGCCGTAGTGGCAGGGAATCACCGTGTCGAAGGCGAAGAATTTTCTTGCCGCCAGCGCCGCCTGCGCGCCGTCCATGGTGAAGCGGCCGCCGACGGGAACAATGCCGATCCCTGGCGCGTAAAGTTCCGCGATCAGCGCCATGTCGCCGAATATGCCGGTGTCGCCCATGTGATAGAGCGTCGGCGCGCCGGGGCTCTCGATGACGATTCCATTGGCGGGGCCAAGATACACCGGAGCGCCGTCGACAATCATGCTGGCGGAATGACGCGCGTCGGTGAGGCTGACGGAAAATTCGCCGCAGGGGATGCGGCCGCCGGTGTTGCCGGGATTTACATCAGCCCCGCCCTGCGCCTCCAGCCAGCTGCACAATTCGTAATTGGCGACGATCTGCGCGCCGGTTTCCTGCACGATGCGCAGCGCGTCGCCGATGTGGTCGTCGTGGCCATGCGTGAGAACGACATGCGTCGCGCCTTGCGTCGCGGCCTCGAAATCCCCGGTAAAGCGCGGATTTTCCGTAAGGAATGGGTCGATCAGGATGACGCTAGCGCCGATCTCCACGCGGAATGCGGAATGGCCGAGCCATGTGATTTTCATTGCGTCATCCTCTCGCGCGGCGGGTTTGCTTCGCTGTTGACGCATGATAGCGCTGGGCGATGATAAATGGACAGACGACGCTTGAGGAGCTTGCGCCCGAGCTTCCCAGAAGAGGCCGGCTCATGGGGCTGGACCTCGGCACCAAGACCATCGGCCTTGCGCTGTCGGACGTGGAGCGGCGCCTCGCGTCGCCGCTCGACACGATCCGCCGAGTGAAATTTTCGCTCGACGCGGAAAGCCTGTTGAAGCGCGCGAAGGAATTCGAGATTTGCGCTTTCGTCGTCGGCCTGCCGCTCAACATGGACGGCTCCGACGGCCCGCGCGTGCAGGCGACGCGCGCCTTCATGCGCAATCTTGGCAAGATGACGCCGCTGCCGCATGTCTATTGGGACGAGCGGCTTTCAACCGCCGCCGTCACGCGCGAACTGATCGCGCAGGACGCTTCACGAGCAAAGCGCGCGGAGGTCGTCGACCGCATGGCCGCCGCCTATATATTGCAGGGCGCGCTGGACAGGCTCGCGCGAATGGCGGCGAGTTAAACCCGCAAGCTCAGCGCGTGCAGCTCGGCTCGAACGGATAGCCGCAATTGGGATAGCCGTAATAGGGATATTGCCAGCCCTGATACACATTGCCCGCCCAGATATAGCCGGGGTAATAATAATTGTATCTGACGGCCGAGGTGTGTTCGAAGTGGTGGCGCCGCCCGTAATGATGGATGCGATGTGCGCGCGCTGGCGGAGGCGGCGGAGGTGGGACCACAGCCTCTATCTCCGCGTCTCCAGGGAGATCGCGCATGGGAACGGGATAGGGGCCAACCTGCCCCAGCGCCTGCGTCGACGCCGCGACAACAAACGCGGCGGCAAGCGTCAATTTGTTGAGCATCGCCATTTTTTAGCCCCCCTTTCGCCTGCCGCAGTTTCGCAGCCCCTTTCCAAAATGACTAGCATTTATGTAAATAGGCGTATTGTTTATTTCATCCACAGCGCAGCTATGATCTTGTTTTTACAGATTGACAACCTTAACGGGTTGATGTGATGATTATACAACTTTTGATTGTGTCGCATGAGTCCCCGGAACATGCGGCAAGGGGAAATCCATGGCCAACCGCGCCCGGTCCGAAATGAAGCGTAAATATGTTCAAACCGACGAGCGGCGGCTCCAGGCGAAAGGCGACGAAGATGCGGCTAGCGCCTCCATCGCGGCCTATATTGCGGAGATCACTGGCGAATTGGCGACGCTCGCCGGTCGCGGCAATCTTCCCATGCTGGCGTATTTTCTCAATCTCGCGCGAGTCGAGGCGCAGATCTATGTGAGAGAAAACGGCTGCCAGGAGATCAGCCGAGACCGCTGACGCTCAATGCCCAGAATTGCCGCGCGCCATCAATGAGACGAGAGCGCCGCCATGCCGCTCTATGCGCCCTTCAAGATCAAGATCGAGCAGCACGCTTTGCACCTGCCATGCCGGCAGACCCGCGGCGCGAATGAGCTGATCCAGCGGAACCGGCGCGGGCGAGAGCAGCGCCAGAACTAGTTCGCGCGCGTCCGCTGGATCACCGCGCGGGACGTCGGGTTCAGGGCCTCGCATTGGGGTCAGGGCGGCAGGCGCGGGCTGTGTCCGCTTCGGCGATTCCTCGCGAAAGGAAAACAGATCCAGTTCGTCGAACAGCGGCTCTTCGTCAATCACAGGCGTCGCTTCGCTGAACAGATCCGCTCCCGGCGCCGGACCTGCGGAACGCGCCGACAGCGCGCGCGTCACGTCTTCCACGCCGGCGCAAAGGATAGCGCCTTCGCGCAACAGGTCGTTGGTTCCTTCCGCGCGCGGATCAAGCGGCGAACCTGGAACCGCGAATACTTCGCGCCCCTGTTCGGCGGCGAAACGCGCCGTTATCAGGGAGCCTGACCGGCGCGCCGCCTCGATGACCACCGCGCCGAGACTGAGACCGGATACGATGCGGTTGCGGCGCGGAAAGTCTCGCCCGCGCGGCTCCCATTCCAGCGGCATCTCGGAAATGGCGACGCCGCCTGACGACACGATTTTTTCCAGAAGCGGCAAGTTCTCGGAAGGGTATGGGCGGGCATGTCCGCCCGCGAGCACGGCGATCGTTCCTGTTTCGACCGATATGCGGTGAGCTACCGTGTCGATGCCGCGCGCAAGGCCCGACACGATTGCAAAGTCGTCGCGCGCCAGCCCCCGAACCAGTCGTTCAGTGAAGGCAAGCCCCGACGCAGAGGCGTTGCGCGCTCCGACAATCGCCACGCAGGCACGTTTCAATACGGAGAGATTGCCGCGCGCGGCAAGCAAAGGCGGCGCACTGTCAATTGCGCGCAGCAATGGGGGATATTCGGGATCGCTCATGACGAGGAAACGAATCCCCATTGCGCGGGAAGCGTCGATCTCGCGCATGGCTTCGTCGCGGTCGGCGATTCGTATCGTGCGCCCCGTGAGGGAGCGTGCGACAAGCTCGGGTAGCGCCTCAAGCGCCGCCGACGCGCCGCCGTAGCGGTTGATCAATTGTCGGAAGGTGCGCGGACCGACGTTTTCGCTGCGGATGAGGCGAAGCCAGTCGAGCAATTGCTCATCGGAGAGCACGGTTGATGTTTCGCCGCGCTCCGTCAAGACTTCTGTCCTATGCGGCTTTCTTCGCCGGCGAGCAGCCGCGAAATATTCTCGCGATGTTTCCACCACAGGATGGCGGACATCAAAGCGATGACCAGCCCCTGTTCCCCGCGCCCAAAGCTCCAGAGGGCGATCGGGGCCGCGAGCGAAGCCAGCAAGGCCGACAGCGAGGAAAACCGCCAGATTTTGGCGGCGGTGAGCCAGACCGCGCAGAAGATCAATCCTGTCGGCCAATGCAGCGCGAGCAGCGAGCCAAGAAAGGTCGCCACGCCCTTGCCGCCGCGAAACTGGAGCCAGACCGGCGCAATATGCCCCAGAAAGGCCCCGAGAGCGGCAAGGGTGGCCGCGTCCGGGGAAAACCATGCGCCAAGCAGCACGGCGGCGGTCCCCTTGAGCGCGTCCAGCAGAAGCGTCGCGGCCGCGAGATCCTTGCGGCCCGTGCGCAACACATTGGTCGCGCCAATGTTTCCAGAGCCGATCGAGCGGATGTCGCCGGCGCCGGCGCCGCGCGTAATAAGCAGGCCGAAAGGAATTGAACCAAGGAGATAGGCGAGCGCGAACGCCAGGGCGTCGGCGGCGATGGGAGAAAGTGAGGACATGAGCGGGAGCGGCACGCTTCGAAGTGAGGGGCCGCCATGACAAAGTTGCCGGCGACCATGATGGAAATAGCGGACGGATGCTAGCCGACGCTTCCCTTCCCCGCAACCAAGCCAGGATCGACCAGAAAAGTCTCAAAATGGCCGCCTGACGCCGCCGGCGCGGCATCTTTTCGCGGGGGCTCCCGTTTTCCCCTGCAAAGGGGTAAAGGAGAGGCGCACATCCAGAGGCGCTTATGACCGAACCCGAACGCAAGCCCCGTCCCAGAGCCTTTCGCCTTGACGGAGACAATGTCGTTCCGCCAAGAACCACGCCGCAGGGTCAGGACGAAGCCCGCCCCTTCGCCACCAAGGTCATAGAACCGGAGGAGGACGTTTTCGCCAATCGTCTTCTGGGCGGCGAATCGGGACTGGACGCGGACGAAAAGGCGATCGAAGACGCGCAGGTCAGCGGACTGCTGCGCCGTTTCATCTTGTCCTGGGGCGGACTTTTCTGGACGGCGCTCACCGGGCTTGTGTCGCTGGCAGTCACCATGTGGCTGACCAGGCTGGTCGAGGATTTATTCACTCATTCCGCCATACTCGGCACGATAGGCCTTGCGCTCGCGGGAGCGCTCGGGATCGCGGCGGTAGTTCTATTTGGCCGCGAAATCCGCATGATGATGCGCCAGAACAAAATCGCCAAGCTGCATATCGCCCTGGCGGAAGCCCGCGCCAATGACGACGGCGCCGCTGCGCGATCGAGTCTCGTGGAATTGTGCAATATCTACGAAAAGCGCCCCGACACCGGCAAAGCGCGGGCGCGCGTTCTGGAGCTTTCGCGCCAGATCATCGACGGGCGGGATCTGATCGACCTCGCCGAACGCACGCTGGTCTTGCCGCTCGACGCATTGGCGCGACGCGAAATCGCCAGCGCCTCGAAGCGGGTTTCCGTCGTCACCACCGTGAGCCCGCGTGCGCTCATCGACGTGATTTTCGTTGCGGGACAGGCTATCGCGCTGATGCGCCGGATCGCCGAAATCTACGGCGGGCGGCCGGGCCTTCTCGGCTTTTTCAAGCTGGCGCGCTCCGTCGGGGCTCATCTTGCGATAACCGGCGGCCTCGCGGTCGGCGACTCGATCCTGCAACAACTGGTCGGGCATGGCATCGCGGCGAAACTATCCGCGCGGTTGGGCGAAGGCGTGCTCAACGGCCTGCTGACGGCGCGGGTCGGACTTTCCGCCATGGCGGTGTGCCGACCCATGCCTTTCTGCGCGGAGAAACAGCCCGGCGTCGCCGAGGTGGCGCCGTTCTTGTTCGGCGACAAGACCAAAACCTGACCTCAGGAGCCCTCCGCGTGAAGAACGCCATATGAAAATCACCACCTGGAATATCAATTCGGTGCGGCTGCGCATGCCGCTCGTCGCGCATTTTCTCAAGACCCACGCGCCAGACGTCATCTGCCTTCAGGAAACCAAATGTCGCGACGCTGAGTTTCCTTCGGCGGACTTTCGCTCGCTCGGCTACAATCATGTCGAGATTAACGGCCAGAAGGGCTATCACGGCGTCGCCATCGCCTCGAAGCTACCGTTGCGGCTCATCGACAAGCTGGACTTTTGCGATGCGGGCCATGCGCGTCACATCGCCGTGGAGCTGGACGCAGGCGGCGCGCCGCTGACGCTTCATAATTTCTACGTGCCCGCGGGCGGCGACGAGCCGGACGAGACGATCAATCCGAAATTCGCTCACAAGCTGGGCTTTCTCGACGAAATGACCGAGTGGATCAAGACCAAGGGCGTCGCGAAAGGCCGCGCCATCCTTGTCGGCGATCTCAACATCGCGCCGCTCGAACATGATGTCTGGAGCCATAAGGCGCTGCTGAAAGTCGTCAGCCACACGCCCATTGAAGTCGAAAAGCTCAACAAGGTTTTCGAGGCGGGCGAATGGATCGATTCAATGCGCCGCTTCGTGCCGGCCGATGAAAAACTCTATACCTGGTGGAGCTATCGCGCGGCGGATTGGGCCGCCTCCGATCGCGGTCGCAGGCTGGATCATGTTCTGGTCAGCAAGGCTTTGGGCGGAGCGCTCGCCAGCCTCCAGGTCGCACGCGAGGCGCGCGGCTGGGAGCGTCCTTCCGACCATGTGCCCGTGACCATAGAATTGGCGCTGTGAACGGCGCGCAAACTCGGGTCACAAAAACCACATAGTGAAGCCGAATGCTTGCACGCGACGTGATGATGGACGAGGTGGCCTTTGTCACGCTCGACGCCGACGTCAGGGACGTGGCGCGCCGGCTTATCTCGGCGACGGCGGGCGCGATTGTCGTGGTGGATGCGGCGCGGCGACCAATCGGCATGGTGACTCGCAGCGATATCGAGCGCGCTGAAATCCGCGACGACGCGCCGCCCATTCCGCAATGGCTGATCAAACGCCCGCGGACGCTCGTAAACATTCGCTCAACCGTCAGACCCTTGAGCGAGGTAATGACCGCGCCTGCTGTCTATGTTCCAGACGTGGCGCAATTGCTGGAGGTGCTCCCCCTCATCGAAAGCAAGCGCCTGAAGCGCCTCCCCGTCGTGAACGACAATGGGCTGATTGGAATGCTCCGCCGTGCGGACATTTTGCGGGCGATACGGGAAGAACCCAAAGCGAACTACCGGTCGGCGGCGGCCGGCTTCACGGCCAAAAGCTTCAGGGAGCTGGCGTCCGGTCGTGAAGCTCTCGAACGGCGACAACGCGAGAAGGCTCGGCAGGCCAACGAGGAGGCGCGAAAGAAATTGATCGAGGAGCTGGCGCAGCGCCGGCTAAGCGATCGAGATTGGGCGGAAATGGTCGGCGGGGCCAGAAGCGCGGCGGCGGCCGGACTCAAGGAATATGTCCTGTTGCGCTTCCCCTCCCAGCTTTGCCGGGATGGCGGTCGCGCGATCAACGCCCCTGATCGGAGCTGGCCCGACTCGCTGCGGGGCGAGGCACGCGATGTTTTCGACCGCTGGCGGAACGAACTGGAACCGGGAGGTTTCGGTCTCGCGGCGCAGATTGTCAGCTTTCCCGACGGGATTCCCGGCGACGCGGCGCTTGTTCTGATCTGGGGCGTTTAGCGGGCCTAATATTGCTGGGCCGCCTGCGCGCGCAATTCCGCGAGAGACGCATAGCGCTGCGATCCTCCTGGAGTGCGAACTTCCACGGCGCCGTCGGAATACATCACGTAAGTGATGTCGCCGGAGGTATAGCGATCGACTTCGGTTGATTCGTCGACGCCTTGCTCCAATGCCTTCGGAGCCGGAGGAGGAGAATTGTTCGCGGGCGGCGGCGTCTGCGGTTGCAATTGGGGCCGCGCGTCGATCGGGCGAGACTCCGGCTTTCTGGCCGCGCTTCTTGCGACCAATGGCGCAGAGGCTCTCTCCGCAACCCCGCCCTGCGCCGCGACGACAAGCTCATCAAGACGCAACAAGACCTGGCCAATCCCCAGGACGACCGCTCCCCCTGCGAGCGCGGCGGCGCCGCCGATGAACAGGCTCCAGCCGCGTTCGATCTGGATCATGCCCCAGCCGTTTGCGATCGCGGCGGCCCCTCCGCCAGCCAGCGCGAGGCCAAGCAAGGTCACCGCCCATCTCGAAAAACGTCGCCACATCGTCGAAGGCATCCCTTTGGTTTTCCAAACGCCCTTTTCTTACCCTAAAGCCCGAAAGGCGCCAGCAATTTGGCGATGCGCCTCCAAGAATTAATTCACGCGCGGCGCTAGAAGAATATCTTCGCCGCCTATGGCTCAAACAGAACCGGAGAGCTGCGGGAGTTCCGGCGAATGTCCGCCCGCCGGCGCGCTTTCGGCCAACCCAATCTCGGTGTCGCCAACCACGTCGCCAAGCCTCATGTGCGGATTGTTCGCTCCGGGACATCAGGGTGCGTGATCCGATTGTCGCGAATTATACGCGGAGTTCTGTCGCCGCCGCGCAGGCGGTCCCAGCCGCGAAAATGATCACGAGCCTGGATCTGGCCTGCCGCGTCGCGAGGGATCTCGCCAACATCACGCCATAATCGACCCTTGCATTCCTCGACGTCCGCGCCAAATGCCTGAAGCATCCGGCCTGTCCGCGCCCGACGAACCATGATCAGGACCTCGCGCCCAAGACTGCGCAGCCAGCGAAGTCCGCGAAAATTCAGCCTTTCCCGGATGAGCCCAAGCATGGATTTTGCACGATCGTCGCGGAAAGGCGATATTGCGTGCGACGCCCTGCCGCACTAGGAAGAACAATAGCGCCGGCGCGCAGCGCAAATAGCTTTGGAATAACCCTTCAGGAGAGGTGATATGACGTTTACGCTCGAAGCTCTTCCCTACGCCTATGACGCCCTTCAGCCTTATCTCTCGAAGGAATCCTTCGAATATCATCACGACAAGCACCACGCGACCTATGTGGCCAACGCCAATAATCTGATCAAGGGCACGGAGTTCGAAGGCAAGCCGATCGAGGAGATCATCGTCTCCTCGCACGGCAAGAACGTGCCAATCTTCAACAATGTCGCGCAGCACTACAATCATCACCATTACTGGCATTGGCTGAAGCCCAATGGCGGCGGCGCCATCCCCGGCAAGGTCGAGAAGGCGATCGTCGACTTCTTCGGCTCGGTCGACAAGTTCAAGGAAGAGTTCCAGGCCCAGGGCCTCGGCCAGTTCGGCTCGGGCTGGGTCTGGCTTGAGGTCAAGGACGGCAAGCTCGCCGTGCGCAAGACCGCCAACGCCGAAAATCCGCTGATCTTCGGCGCCAAGCCGATCCTCGTCGCCGACGTCTGGGAGCATTCCTATTACATCGACTACCGCAACCGCCGCGCCGATTACCTCAAGGCGTTCCTCGAACATATTGTGAATTGGGGCCATGTCGAGGAGATGCTCGAGGCGGCGACGAAGTAAGGGGACAAGCGATCTTTTCCGAATTCATCTTGGCCGGGCTCGTCCCGGCCAAGATATTTTTGGCGCGAGGAGCCGGCTAATTCTGCCCGGCTGCCGCTTCAACCAGCAATATCCACAACACGCCGAACCTGTCCTTCACCATCGCGAAGCGCGACGAGAAGAAGGTCTTCTGTGGCGCCTGCACGACAGCGCCGTCCTCGCCCAGCGCTTCAATGAAACGATCGACCTCCGCGTCGCTCGCGACCGAAAGCGTCAGCGAAAAGCCGGCGAAGTTCGGCCCGTCCTGATTGTGTCCGTCCGAAAGCAGAAGCGTCGCGCCACCGATGTCGAGCCGCGCATGCATCACTTTGTCCGCCAGAGCCACCGGCGACGTCCCGTCGGGATTGTCCTTGAAGCGCATGCGCATCACGAGCTTCGCACCCAGCGCGCGCTGATAGAAATCAATGGCCTCGTCGGCGCGCCCGCCGAAAAAGAGATAGGGCTGAAGGAGCGTCGTCATCTCCTAAGGCCGCTCTTCCAACAGCGTCTTGAGATTGGCTAGCCCCTTTTCGAAATCATTGCCGCACATCTTTTCGACATTCATGAACAGGCCGAACAGCTTTGCGATAAAATTGTTCTTGCCGGACATGGACCATGTGACCTTCGTGCTTTCGCCAGCGGCGCTAAGAGCGAATGTCACGAGATTCTCGGCCTTCATCGGCCGCTCGAAATTCAGCCTTATGCGCAGCATTTCTTCCTTGACGCATTCAAGCAGCGTCATCTTGCCCGCGCCTACCTTGGAGTTGCCGGACCATTCGAAGCTTGAGCCGACCGCGCCCGGCGAACCGTCGAAAGAGTTCTTCACATTCGGATCGAGCTTGGCCCAGGGCGACCACGACTCCCATTTGCGAAAATCGGCGATCTCTTCAAATACCGCCTCGGCAGGCGCGCCGACAATCGCGCTGCGAGAGACGCGAAAAGCCTCGGGCCGCAATGAAGCGACCGCGATCACGCCGCCAAGAAGGCCGAGCAGAAGAAGCAAGGCATAGGTCAACATGTGCAGGGCCCCCGCTAACGTCCGATTTTGTTCTCAGATTATTCCGGGTGGTCTCAAATGCAAAGCGCAGCCGATTTTTGGTAGTGTCTCAGTTTGAATTTGGGGGCTGACGCAAAAGCAGCGTGAGGCCGAACCACGCTCAGCCGAGTTCCCACCAGGCCCATCGCAATGTTGGCGGCCATGGTGGCGGCGCCAATGACGTCACCGGGGCGCTTCTCTCCACAGGGGCGTTAGGCATCGGGCTTGTTCCACTGTGCCTTGGCTCGCCACGCGTAACCAAACGCCACTATCGCCCAAACGGCAGCCGTGAGGAGCCTAAACCGCGTTAGACCCAAGCTCCCGACCGGCATGCACCATATCGCAGCAATTGCCGAATTGATCGCTACCGGAGCGATCAAGGCCAAATGGCGCTTCGTGAAGAGGTTCATACGACAAATATTAGGCGTTCACTGTCCCTGACGCAATGCTTGTCAACGGCGGAAAAATTCAAACTGAGACACTACCCGATTTTTACGCCTGCGCTAGCCCTCGCATCGGCGGAACTTGCGCGGATTCGGGGAACACTTTATCCGCAAGAGCCTGCGCTGAAACCCCGAGTTGATCCGCCAGCACGCCCTTCAGCACGCCGCGCAAATCCGTGGTGGGAGCAAGGTCGCGGCCTTGATAGAGCTGGTTGGATTTCAGCCCCGGCCAATTGGCGATCACACGACCGCCCGCGACGGCGCCGCCCGCGAGGAACGCCACGGTTCCCGTTCCGTGATCGGTGCCATTGGTGCCATTTATGCGCGCGGTGCGGCCGAACTCCGTGATTGCTATGACAGTCGTGTCTTTCCAGCTTTCGCCGAGGCCTTTCTCCAGTTCCTCGAAGGCGCCGTCTAGTCCCGAAAGGCGCGTCGCCAGCTGGCCGGTTCCGGCCCCCTCGTTCTGATGCGTGTCCCAACCGTCGAAAGCCAGCGCGGCGACACGCGGGCCGTCCGGCGCCGCCAGCAGCCTCGCCGCGCCGGCCGCCGCCTGACGCATGCCGCCGGGCTGATCCATGCCGCCCTTGTTCTTCTTGGCGTCGTCGCTCATGCCGCCCTGCGTCGCCATTTTCTCTGTGTCGAGGCCAGCTTGCAGCGCCGCCGCAAGCGAGGGATCTCGATGCCGGTAGAGATCGAGCGCGCGCGTGGCGAGACTGTCGCCAGCATTGGGAAGCCCCTGCGGCGCCCAGCCGAGCACGGGCGCGGGGCCGCGCATCACCAGCGGCGCCGTGACGCCAACGCCAAGCCCCCGCACGCGGGCGCCGCCTGTGGCGGGAAGGGAGGCGATGGCGCGGTTCAGCCAGCCGCTGTCGGTGCGGTTCGGTCCCGGATAACCACTCTCCAGCACATCCTGCCCGTCGAAATGCGAACGGTCGCGGTAGCTGGTCGCAACGGCGTGCACCGCGAGCGCGCGCTTCTCCTGATAGAGCCGCGCGAACGTGGGCATCGCCGGATTCAGCGCGAAGAAGCCATCGAGCGGAAGGCCCGCGCGGTCGCCGGTCGCGGGAAGCGCCAATGCGCCATGCAGCAGCGCATAATCTGGATCGCCGACAGGCGCTATCGCCGTCAGTCCGTCAAGCGCGCCGCGCAGAATGATGACGACGACGCGCGGGTCTCGCGCTCCCGCGGCGCTGAGCCGCTGGGGCGTGAAGGCGGCGGCGAAGGAGACGGACAGGCCTTGAAGCGCCGCACGGCGCGAGAGGATGGGCAACTTCATCTTCATCTCCTCTGGAATTCAGGCGACATGTAAAGCAACGCCAGCGCCTGTGGACGCGATTCCGCGTGCAGGATGGCTTCGCGCGTGTCGCGTGACGCGGCGACGCCGCAAACCGAGTCCAGCACGCCGAGCGGCGCGCCGAAATCGCGGGCGCCCTGCGCCATCTGCCAGGAGACGTCGAGCCGCAGCTTCATCTGCTCCGGCGAGGCCCAGACAGCGGCGGCGTCGGCGTAGCCGTTCGGCCCGGCGGGCTGCCACAAGGGCATTCCGAGCGCGTTCACGACGCCGAGAATTTGGCCAGGATCGTTCGGCACGTTTCCGATCGCGCGCTTCGCCGCGAGCACAAACTCGCTCGGGTTGCGAATTTTGGTCGCGGGCGTGCTCCAGGCGCGATCGTTTTCGATCAGCGCCGCGCTGACCAGCGCCAGATCGCCGTCGCTGTCGCGAAACACCTTCGCAAGCGCATCGACAAGGTCCTGCGGCGGCTCGTCCGCCACGAAATGCCGCGCGAGCTTTGTCGCGACATGGCGCGCTGTCGAAGGATGGCGCGCGAGATCGAGCAAGGCGGCTTCGCCCTGCGCGCGGCCAAACTGCGCATAGCTCTTGCCGAGCAGCGTCTGCGCGCCGGGTTCATGCCAGTTGGTCTTGAACAGGAAGGAGCCGGGCTCGCCCAGTTCGCTTCCAGCTTCCGCGAAGCTCCATCCCGTGATTATGCGCGCCAGCGAAGTGACGTCGGCCTGCGTGTAGCCGCCGTCGACGCCGAGCGTGTGAAGTTCGAGAATTTCGCGCGCGAGATTTTCGTTGAGTCCCTTGGAGTTCGAAACGACCGGCCTTGGAGCCCGGGCCGCTGGAGCGCTGATTGTCGAGATAGAAGATCATGGCCGGATGGGATTCCGCCGCGATCAGCAATTGCGAGAATTTGCCGAGCACATGCGGGCGGATCGCCTCGCGTTCGAAGGGACCGGCGGTCACGCGCAGAAACTGTCCCTTGGCCACGGACACCGCGAAGTGATTGGACCAGAAGGCGACGAGTTTTTCGACAAAGCCGGCCTGCGCTTTCAGCTGCGCGTTGAAGCGGGCCATCGCCTCGGCGCGGAAAAGCCTTTGCTCCACCGGCGGCTCGGCGGGTTTCGGCTTCGCCTCCATGGCGTTTTGGTCTGCGGGCTTGGCGGCGGCCATCGCCGGGTCCATTGGCTTCGCGTCGGCGGGGGCGGCGCTCGCGACCATGGGGGTCGCGGCGGCCGCCGCCGCCATCTCGCGCGCCATGCGCTGTTGTTGCTGGTCGGCGAAAAACATCTGCAGCGCCTGCGCCGAGGATGGCAGATCGCCCGACTCGATGCTTCCCGCGCCCGGCGCGCGAAGTTCCTCAAGAAGAAAACCGCGCGGATCGTTGGCCGCAAGAGCAAGGTCGCCGGGCCGGGCGCCAAGGCCAAAGCGGTTGAACGCCGTTACGGCGGCGAATGGGTCGGGTCCGACAGCCATCATATGCCTCTCGTTGCCATCAATTATGTTCCAGCGCCCAGATAAGCATGGCGAGTTTGACCAGAGGATGAACCAGAGGCGCGCAAATCCGCGTCGATGGCGTTATCGCCCCGCGCGTGCGATAAGCCTCGAATGACAAACAGCACAGACACCGAGAACAAATATTCGATCGCCCTGCGCTCGCGCGGCGGCGCCGGACGCGGCGCCATGTGGCAATGGGAGATTTTCGCCGCTGGCAAGAACCTGCCCGTAAAGAAGGGCGTCGTCAGCGGAACCGAAAAACACGCCCACGACCTGGCGCGGGCGGCGGTCGCGACGTTGTTAAGGCATGAGACGGCGGCGTTGGCGGACTCTGGCAAATAACCAAAGTGGCGGCCTCCTTCAGGACAAATTACAGCCCCATTGGATCGCTCTCACCCCTGCCCGCTCACGCGCTCGATCACGGCTTCGGCATCGCCATTTCAGCCCATGAACGCCAATTATTCGGCTGATTTGACAAGCTGCTCGGGCTTTTGACGGCCATCGGCTATCTCATGCTCGTGGTCTCGGCTGCTGTGATGTGGTGGCGCCGTCGTCCTCGTGGCGCGCTCGGGGCGCCGCCCGCCTATGCGCCGCAGCCGCAAACTCGCCCCCTTCGTCATTGGGCTGATCTCGCTTCTCGGCCTCTTCCTGCCGACACTCGGCGTTTCGCTCGTGCTGGTGCTGGTTACAGAGTTATGCATCCGCCGTTTCAACCCCCGGATGAGCCGCTGGCTGGGCCTCCGCTCCGCGTTGACCTTCGATCAACGGGCTGTCTCGCGTAGCGACGGGTGGCAGCGATAATTTGAAAGTAGCGCCCCCGCCGGGCGTATCCTCAACCCATATCTTTCCCTTGAGCTTGGCGACCAACTCTTTTGCGATCGCCAGGCCCAGCCCGGCGCCTGTTGCGCCTTCGTTCTTGCGCCAGAAGGGCTCGAAAATTGTCAGCCGATCAGCTTCGGCGACGCCGGGGCCGTGGTCTATCACGGCGATTGTCGCATCTTCGTCGACAACAATCGCCACCGCACCACCTTCCGGCTCGGCTCTGAGCGCATTGTCTATGAGGTTGGCGATGACCGCTTCGATCGCGCCCTTGTTGCTGCGAACAAAAACTCCATCGGACGGGCCCAAATACTCGATTTCTCGGCCGTCACGAACCGCGAGTAGCGCAGCGTCGTCGACAATCGCCTGCGCCAGCTCCGCGAGGTCAATCATCTCATCGACAGGCAGCGTTGTTTCGTCGGCACGCGCATCGGCCAGTAGTTGCTGAATGATATGCGAGATACGCCACACGTCTCGCTTGAGCATATTTTCGAAGTTCGCTTCCCGCGGACTGCTGAGGCGCGCGGCGAGGATCGCGACGGGCGTCCGCAATTCATGGGCGGCGTTGGCGGTAAAAAGTCGTTGCCGCCTCGCCCCAACATCTAACCTTTCGAGCGCTTGATTTATCGCGCGCACCAGCGGCATCGCCTCCCTAGGAACTGCGCTCATAGTCAATCGATTTCCCAGAGTATCCATATCGATGAGAGCCGCTTCCTGCGCAACCCGACGCAGTGGCATCAAACCGTTGCGCACCGCAAACCAGGCAGCTGTAGCGGAAAGCACGATCGCCATTACAAGAAAGGCGGCAAGTCGCTGAAAATGGAACGCCCAGACGTCATAAATGTCGCTCCAGCGAAACTTTTGCCCATGCACCGCGACATGCAGTCGCCCGAATCGCGTGTGGATCGGCTCCATGTAACCCTCTGGCGCAAAACCATCGTCCCCCGGCAATGCGAAATGGGTGTGCGTTGGACTAATGCCGACGAAGGGCAGTAGAAAGGATGCCAATTCTGGGTCGGAGCCGGGCAACGCCTGCTTCCCGCCGTCGAACACAGCGAAACTCATGTGAGGGGCCCGACGAAGCTCCGCAAGAAGATTTTCGGTCGGCTCGATCCGGACGCCTCCTTCCCCATCAGACGCAAGCGAGCCGATCACCTGCCTCTCCGCACGCAACATCGCGAACGAGTCCCACGAAGTGACGTAGTTGCCTACTCCAGCCAATCCCAGAGCAGTCGAGAGAATCCACCCACAAAAAAAAGCGATGAGTTGCGCGGCTACGAGATATCCGGCGACGCGTAGCGCAAGCGGCTTCATAGGCCCGTCTCCGCGAGCATGTAACCTCGCCCACGCACCGTATGAATCGCCACGGGCGCCTCGAGTTCGCATAGCCTCCGGCGAAGCCGGCAAACGATCGTATCAAGGGAGCTCGCCATGACGTCGTCTTCAAATCCGTAAATTTCAGTCAGTAACGACTTCCTCGACGTTACCCTGTTGACTCTTTGCATGAGCGCTCTCAGGAGCATCAACTCTCGGCGGGAAAGGCTGATCGTCGAGCCATTGAACACCACGTCGTCGGTCTGGAGGTCATACGACAATAACCCTACGACGATGGGTGGACGAGACTCGCCGCCGGGTCGCCGCAAGCATGCTCGAACGCGAGCAATAAACTCCTCGCCTTGGAACGGCTTGGTCAGATAATCATCGGCCCCCGCGTTGAGGCCGGATACTTTGTCGTTCAACGCATCCAGCGCCGTTAGCATGATCGCGCGAATGCCGGGCCGCAGCTCCCGCGCGGTCTTCAGAATCGACGCGCCGTCGCCATCGGGTAGCCTCCTGTCCAATATAAGCAGGTCATATGGATTCTCGCGAATGGCGCCCAGCGCGCCGCCGATGGATGGAGCGACATCGACACTGAACCCGCAATGAGAAATTAGCGACGATACGAGGCGCGCCATTTCCTTCTCGTCTTCTACAAGCAAAATCCTCATGTTAAACGGCTCCATGCGTCGCACGCCCCAGTCTATTGAGCACTCCTCGGCGCGTGGCGATCCAAACTGGGGGACGGGCGCACGGGTGGGAGCAATCACTGACCCTGGCTACGTTGACCTGGCGTTACGTCTTCGATGGGAGTTCGGACGATCCCCGATCCCGTCGACGGAGTTCTCCGCGTTTCAACGATATCGCGCCTGTGGCTAGAATGCCACAGTCGTCAACAATTACCAGCGCAGCCTTCAATGACAGGCTGCTGAAAGGTTACCTTGGCTATTAACGGTTTCGAAATATTGATCCGCAACCGGCGTCGGCGCCCCGAATGAATAGCGTGACGATACAAACAGCATTCCGAAATTGGGGGATCCGCTCCGACGCCAGCGCTTCGTCGTTTCGTGGGGCGGCGTACCAAAGCTCGGTGACCCGCTTGATGGAGATCCCTTCTTGACGCGCTCGCTCCATCTCTTTTTCGCGGGAGTGTCGGCTCGTCGCCTTCTCATTGCTTGTCTTCAAGTCGTGGCCATCACGTTTTCCTTGGTTGCGAGCCCGCGCGCGGAAGCGGCGACCATGCGGACCATGGCCCTTGAAAGCGGTCTGATCGCGGGCGTGGCGATTTGCGACGCGTGGAGCGGCGACCGAGGCGCCCGGCGCATCGGCGCCACGATCCTGCTCAATGCTGTGTTTTCTGCAATGCCGCCGGGCGCGGCCCGTCGCTTTTCACGGACGCCCCTTCGAGCGAGGCGTATTTTTTCAAACCCGTGACGAGTATTGTCGTCGCGCATCGCATTGCGAATGGCCTCAATCCACAGGCCAAGGGTTGCGCCAATAATTGGTCGGCGCGCGCGCCCCCTTCATTCTCCTGATCAGAGCGCGGCTTTCGACGGCCCGCAATCTTCCATTTTTGTTCCAATTCAACTAGCGGCGCAGGCGCCGCGTGAGAGGGCTTTCCATGTCCATCAATTCTCTATTGCGCGGCGTTTCCGCCGGCGCGCTCGCCCTTGGTTTCTGGTCGTCGACTGCCGTCGCGCAAGAGGCGCTGCCCGCGATTGACATCGGAACGGCTCTGGGCGGCTCGGCCGGTGTAACGCCACCGGCGGCCTCACAAGCGGCGTCCGCCGCCCAATCTTCGTCAAAGCCGGAGCCCAAAGACAGCTATGTCGTCAGGGAGACGTCCACTGCGACGAAGATGGATATTCCAAATCTCGAACTCCCGGCTTCGGTGAGCACCGTGCCGGGGCAAGTGATCCAAGATCAGGCCGCGGGCAGCGTCAAGACCGCGCTCGAAAATGTAAGCAGCGTGCAGCCCGCGCAGACGCTGGGCTCAGGCTCATTCTTCTATGTAAGAGGTTTTTTGGACAAGGGTAAAATCTATCGCGACGACCTCATCTCGACTTCGACGGTGTATTTTACAGACCTCGACACGTCGAATGTCGAGCGTATCGAAGTGCTGAAGGGGCCTGCCTCAGTGCTTTACGGTCGCAGCGAACCGGGCGGTCTAATCAACATCATAACCAAGCGCCCCCAGGACGACCCAATCCACGAGATCTCCCAGACTTTCGGCAAATATAACGAATACACGACCAGATTCGATTACAACGAAGCGCTGACTCCAGACAAGTCCGTGCTCTATCGCGTCTCTGGCGGCTACACCAACACCGACACCTTCGTCGACTTCACCCACAGAGAAAAGTTCAATATCAATCCGACAGTGACCTGGAAACCGGACCAGGATACGAAAATCACTGTCGACGTGCAGTATTTCTGGGAGAACTTCCAACCCTCTCTCGGCATCCCCGCGACCATCGGTAATCGCCCGGCAAATATCCCGATCTCGACCAACTTCCAGGATCCGACCACGCCGCCGACAGAGGTCCGGAACGCGAACGCCGCGCTGGAGATCAGCCATCGCTTCAACGAGATGTTCGAGTTCAAGAATCGGTTCCTGGCCACCAGTCTCGGCTTTCAGTCCGAGTTCCTGGATCCGACGCCCTTCTTCGGCATACCCCTGCAGTCCAATGGAGAGCTGCAGCGGAAGGTTTTCGCGGAAGGGAACCGCGCCGAGGTCTACTCCACTAACTTTGAGCTGCTCGGGCATTTCAACACGCCCTACATGCATCACGACACGCTGGTCGGGGTCGATTATCTCAACAACCCCAACCATTACTATTTCAATCAAGCTTTCTCGACAGCGAATCCCGCGTTCAACATCAACATCTTTTATCCTTGGCCGAATTACAACGTCTCCCCTTCGTGGTATAATTACGCGCAAGCGCTGGGCGGCGGGTCCCAAAACCACCTGTCAACGATGTCGGACCAGACCGGCGTCTATTTTCAGGATCACATCTCGCTTCTAGACGACAAGGTGCACATCGTCGGCGGCGGAAGATATGACTGGGCCGATGAAGGTTCGGCGAGAGGTCCGTCGTTTCTCATTGCCGACGCGGCTCTCGGGTCGAACTACAATCTGTTGCCGCCTACTGCGCCCGGCTGGCTGCACGCGGAGGCCTTCAGCCCGCGCGCCGGACTCGTCTATATGCCGGTTCCCTGGGCGAGCGTGTACGGAAACTGGACGACGTCGTTCGGGCTGAACCAAGGCTACAACTCGGCCGGCCGACCGCTTACGCCGGAAACGGCCGAGCAGGTCGAAGTCGGCGCAAAAATGGAGTCCTTTAACAAAAAGCTGACGACGACTTTCGCGCTCTTCAACATCGAAAAGAAGAATGTGGCGGTTCCAGATTACAGCTCGCCGATTTCGGGCGCGCAGACCACCGTCGGCGAGCAGCGGAGCAAGGGCCTGGAGTTCGAGAACAATGGAAAAATCCGCGACAACGTGAGCTTGATCAGTAGCTTTACCTATATGGACGCACGGACGGTCAAGGACACGACGATCGCCACTGACATATTTGGCCGCTATTACACAATGCTTGGACACAGGCTGCAGAATATTCCGCGCTATCAGGGCAGCGTCTGGGCGAAGTGGGACGTTACGGAATTCGAGCAACTGAGAGGCCTGAGCCTCGGCTTCGGCGTCAATGTCGTCGGCAACCGCGAGGGCGACTACATCAGCACGTTCCAGCTCCCCGGCTATGTCCGCCTCGACGCGATGGCAGCCTACAGCTGGTGGGCCTGGGGCAAGAAGGTGACGGCGCAGCTCAACCTCAAGAACCTCGCCAACACGCGGTATTTCGAGTCGACCGACATCAACACAAACGCCAACCCGCGCTACTCGATCTATCCCGGCGCGCCTTTCACGGTTTCAGGAACGATCAAGGTGAACTTCTGAAGGGCAAGCGAGGCAAAAGCGATACGTCGCAGAGGAGAGAAGTCGGCGCCGTCAGTAGCGGCGCCGACGAACAACCCGTCGATGTTGCTCGACAAGGCTGGCGATATTGAAGCCGTCTCGATATTTGATGATCACGAATGTTTCAATCGAGGCGGAACGTCCGCCAGCAAAATGCTAGAGCATGTCCCGAAAAGGTGCGAGCGACTTTTCGATCAGGACATGCTCTAAGGTATTGATTTTGAGTGAGTCCTTGTCGCTCGCACGATTCCGTGCGAGCGGGACGCGCTCTAAGCCGATGGACGGCCTCGATTTCGCATTGCCTGGGCCACACTTATACTGCGCCTTGAGCGACGGAGGCATTCGCGAATGCAAAACGTCTAGCTTCTCAGTCCCGTTCACCCCTGCCCGCTCACGCGCTCGATCACGGCGCCGCAGCCGCGCAGCTTGTGCTCCAGCCGTTCGAAGCCGCGATCGAGGTGATAGACGCGGTTGATCGTGGTTTCGCCTTTCGCGGCGAGCGCCGCGATCACCAGCGAGACGGAGGCGCGCAGATCTGTCGCCATCACTTGCGCTCCTTCCAGGTGATCGGCGCCGGTGACGATGGCGCTGTCGCCGTCGAGCCTGATATGGGCGCCAAGGCGGGCCAGCTCCTGCACATGCATGAAGCGGTTCTCGAAGATCGTCTCGGTGATGCGCGAGACGCCCTTTGCGCGCGTCATCAGCGCCATGAACTGCGCCTGCAGGTCGGTCGGAAATTCGGGGAACGGCGCGGTCGTCACGTCGACCGGCGCGATCCCCGAGCCGTTGCGCCTCACGCGCACGCCTTCGTTGGTTTCCTCGATATGCGCGCCGGCCTGCGTCAGCGCGTCGAGCGCGGCCTGTAGCAGATCGGCCCTTGCGCCGGCGAGCAGCACGTCGCCGCCGGTCATCGCCACCGCCATCGCATAGGTTCCAGCCTCGATGCGGTCCGGGAGAACCGCATGGCGCGCGCCATGCAGCGCATCGACGCCTTCGATCTCCACCGTCGACTGGCCCGCCCCGTGAATACGCGCGCCCATTTTGATGAGACAGTCGGCGAGATCGACGATCTCCGGCTCGCGCGCGGCGTTGCGCAGCACCGTCCTGCCCCGCGCCATCGAGGCCGCCATCAGCGCCATATGCGTGCCGCCGACCGTTACCTTGGCGAAATCGACTTCCGCGCCGCGCAGCCCGTCCTTGGCGGAGGCGACGACATAGCCGTTTTCGATGCTGATCCTGGCGCCCAGCTTCTCCATCGCCATCAGCAGCAGATCGACCGGCCGCGTGCCGATGGCGCAGCCGCCCGGCAGCGACACCCGCGCCTCGCGCATGCGCGCCAGTAAGGGCGCCAGCACCCAGAAGCTCGCGCGCATGCGCGACACGAGCTCGTAAGGCGCGGTCGTGTCGACGATCTCGCGCGCGGTGAAGTGAACCGTGCGGCCCTCGTCGCCGGTCGCGCCCGCGCGCTTGCCGGCGATGGTGTAATCGACGCCATGATTGGAGAGGATGCGCTCAAGCTGAACCACGTCCGCCAGCAGCGGCATATTGTCGAGCGTCAGCGTCTCCTTGGTCAGCATTGAGGCGATCATCAGCGGCAGAGCGGCGTTTTTGGCGCCGGAGATCGGGATCACGCCGTTAAGCTCGTTGCCGCCGGTGATTTTTATCTTGTCCATGTCGCCTCGTCTTCCGCCGCCAGCCCGCTCCCGGGCGTTTCGCCATCCTGCTTTCGCGCCCGCAAGGCCTGTTTGCGCCGCTGCAGATTCGCCCTCAGCGCATTGGAGAGCGCCGTCGTGTCTTTTTTGGGGGCGCGCGCGGGCGCCCGGCGGTCCGGCTCAGCTTTAGCCGGGTTAGATTTGTCGTCAGCTTCGCCCATCGCCGCCGCCTATCCTGTAGCGTCTGGCGCTTCCTAGGCGGTTGGGGCGCGGGTGGCAAGACGCCCCTTTCCGCGCCGGCCGCCTCAAGCCGAACCGTCCCCCTTGACCAGACCTGCGCCGATGGCGAGCCAGACCAGATGCGCGTCGGTCCGGGCGCCGATCTTGGACTTTATCTGATAGGTGTAGTTCTGGACCGTCTTGGGGCTCAGACAGAGCGCGTTTGCGATCTCCTCCGTCGTCAAGCCCAGCGCCACCAGCCGCAAAATCTCGGTTTCGCGGGAGCCGAGTTCGTCGACAAGAGACCGCCCGCCGCCAAGCCGCTCGGCGGCGATTTCACGAGCTACGTCATCACTGATCGATCTGCGCCCGCTCGCGACGCTGGCGACGGCGCGAAGGAGTTGGGCGGCGTCGCTGCCCTTCGTCACATAGCCCGAAGCGCCGGTCTCGAAAGCCTTCAGCGCGAAGGCCGCGCTGGAGTGCATGGTGAAGACGAGGATGCGCGCGCGACGGTCCCATTGCCGGATATGCCGCACGGCTTCGAGACCGCCGGCTCCGGGAAGCGACAGGTCCATGATGACGAGATCCGGCTTCGTCTCTCGATAGGCGCGATAGGCTCCGGCCGCGTCGCCAGCTTCCGCGACCACGATATATCCCGGCTGACGTTCGAGCAGGCGGCGGTATCCCTCCCGAACGACAGGATGATCGTCAACCAGAAGAATGGAAACCCCGGCCACGCCTAAACCGCCGGAAGCACGCGCTCTCGGCCCGATGACATCAATGGGATGATCGCCGCGATGCGAACGCCCCGCGCCGCCCGGCTGATCGAAAGACTGCCGCCGCAGGCCGCGATCCGCTCGCGAATGCCCAGAATCCCGCGCCCCGACGCCGCGCCGATCCGTGCGGCGTCGCCGCCGCCGTCATCCTCGACCGTCAGAGCAACGGCGCCGCCGTCCGAAGCCACGCGCTCCACCCGCAAATACACGTCGCTCGGCTTGCCGTGGCGCGCGGCGTTGGTGAGACATTCCTGCGCGACGCGATAAATGCTCATCGCGATTGTCGAAGGCATGCTGGAGAGATCACCAACCACATCGAGATGAAAGATCGCCTTGGGCGCGCTCGACACATTCCAGCCCGCGACCAGTTGCGTCAGACTGGCCTCAAGGCCCAACTCGTCCAGATCCTGCGACCGCAGGCGGGCCAGCGTTTCCCGCAAGGTCGCCATCATCCGCCTCGCGACGCGCGTGATCGAACGAGCGTCCTGCGCCAGATCAGGCCGATCCGACGCGGCTCCGGCTTCGATCGAAGCGGAGAACGCCATCGTCGCCGTCAGACATTGACCAAACTCATCATGAAGATCGCGGGCGAGTGCGCGGCGTTCCTCCTCCTGCACCTCAAACAATCTCTTGGTCAAGGCGACGCGCTCGGCGGTCGTGAGCGCGAGGCGCTCCGTCAGATCGTTCAGCGCGCGGGCGATATGGCCGAACTCCGCCGTATTGCACCTCGGCAGGCGCACGCTGTAATCGCCTTTTTCGAGGCGTCGAAGACCGGCGACAATGGTTCTTGTAGGCGCCAGAAGGTGGCCGATCACGACGGCCCCGAAAAGACAAATTCCACAAACCATCAGCGCCGCGACATTGACCACGATGGAGATCTGACGCCACGCCTGGCGCACCGCGGCGGCCGGGTCGGCCTCCGCGACGATCACGCCCGTATCCTGTTGTCTGATCGTCAGGAATCGCGAAGCCGACGGCGGTGCGCCAAACCAATATTCGAAGGTCCGCGCGAACCATTCGGGCGCTGGCGCTCCGACGCCTTCGATCTGGCTGCAGAGCTGGCGCGGAGTCTCGCCGCCGGGCGCGAAGGTGACGCAGACACCCGGCGCAATGACCTTCAGAGTATCAAGCGACTCCCAGTCGGGAACCGGCAAGATCAGCTCCCTGCGCATGCTTCCCCGCCACAGCAGTTCACGCCAGTAGAGATTCTCCAGATTGCGCGCGGCTCGCTCGGCGGACGCCGAGGTTTCCGTCTCTATCGACGTTCGAGCGTCCCGCACGACCCAGGCGATCGTGATGGCGAGACAGACGAGGGCGACGCCCGCGAGCCGCAGAACGAGGTGAGCCAACAAACGCATTCAGCTGCTCCCAGAAACAGGCGAGGCTCGCGATCTAAACAGCTTTTGCGGACGCAGCCAATGCGAAGACGGGCGCGAATGGCCTCAATTCCCTCGCCGGAAGCAACATCGGGCAAATTGCCCGACCGGTTTCGGTCCTGGCGCCTTTGTAGGCGTCCCCTCGCTGGCGCAGATTTGCGGGCGACGCGGCGCCACAAGGGCGCATGCCCGCAATGATATTTGTAAAGGACCGGAAAAGATGAGGAGTTTCGCGCTGCTGGGCTTCGCCGGGCTCTATTTCGCGATCGCGCTGGCGCTCGCATGGGTTCTGGGCGTAACGCTATTTTACCCCAACGGCTTTTTGGCCAGCCATATCGTCGTGCGCGCCGATATCGTTAGAGCGCATATCGACTATCTGATGATGTCGCAGTTTCTGTTCATTTTCTTCCTGCTGCTGCGGCAATATTCGGTCGAACCTCCGATCTGGGCCGTGGCCGCCAGTTGCTTCGGCGCATTCGCCAATCCGCTGGGCTTTCTCGCAAGAGGCCTGACGCCAAAGCCGGACCCGGCGCTCGCGATCGAGCCGCATTTTCCGGTTCCCGCCATCGTCACATTTTCGGCCACGACCATTGGTTTTCTGGCCCTCGTCGTCATCATCGTCGTCGCGGCGTGGAAGGCGAGGCCAAAGTCGGCGCCGGTCGCGCTCGGGGGTGAATGACTTGACCGTCGCCCCTCATTCCCGCCAACCGATAACCGCCGGAGAAATCTTGAAAGCCGCGACAGCGCTGCTGGCCTTGACCTGCGCGCCGAACGCGCACGGCGAAACTGCGCCGAGCCAGCCGACCCCGATCGCTGTCTTCGACTTCGACTATTCCGACAGCTCCGGCGAGGCGCGCGATCAGACGCGGGAACATCAGGCGCGGACGCAGGATTTCGCGCGCCGCCTGCGCGAGGATCTCGCCGCTGCCCCGCAATATCGGGTGGTGTCGATAGAATGTCCGGCGCCGCCCTGCACAGCGAAGAGTCTCGCGCCGGACGAGGTCGTCGCGGCGGCGAAGCGCGCCGGGGCGAAGCTCATTCTCTATGGCGGCGTGCACAAGATGAGCACTCTGGTGCAATGGGCCAGCGTGGAGCTGGTCGACATCGAGGCGAACCGGCTGCTCGACGACCGTTTTCTGAGCTTTCGCGGCGATTCCGACGAGGCGTGGAGACGCGCGGAGGCCTTTGTCGTCGAAAAGATGAAAGCGCGCGCCCCTGGCGAATGAGGCGGCGGCATATTTCGGGAGCAAGTCGCATGCATGAGACCATGGTGATAGAAAAGAAGCTCGCCGTCGGCGCCAACAAGGCGTGGGCGGCGATCCGCGCCATCGGCGGCCTCGACCGCTGGTTTCCGATCATCTCGGCCTGCAGGGTCGAAGGCGAAGGCGTTGGCGCGCTTCGGGTGCTGACGCTCGCGGGCGGCGGCGGCGAAATGCGCGACCGCATCGTCGAAATCTCCGACGCCGCGAGAAGGCTCCGATACGAGCGCCCGCACCTGCCCTTTCCCGTCAGCGACTATCGGGGCGCGGTCGAAATCAGGGGCGACGGCGCGTCATGCGTCCTGACCTGGACGGTGCAATTTGAAGTGGAGCCTGCAAAGCGAGACGAAGTGGCGGGGCTGGTCAGGAGCGCCATTTCCGATGGCGTCGACGGAATGGAACGGGAGCTGCGCGGGTGAGGGCGAGAACGGGTTTTTGGGGCGATTGGAATTCTCACCCCCCCGGAAGCGAAGCCGCAAAGGGTGCGGCGCCAAGTGGATAATCAAGATCTATGCACAAAACCCACCCCATTGACGCAAAAGGCGTTTTTTCGTGCGGAAATGACGTGCATAAACAGGGCGTGTTTTTTGACGTCGCTTGGTCTATGATATCACTATGAAACGCGACGATATCATAGAGAAACTAAGGGAGTGCGAGGCGGAATTGCGGGCGCGTGGCGTCGCGCATGCCGCCCTGTTCGGTTCGGTCGCGCGCGGTGACGACCGCCCCGGCAGCGACATCGACATTATGGTCGAAATCGCGCCTGAAGCCCGCATGGACGTGTTTCGCTATATCGGCATCGTCCACATGATCGAAGACCTGTTTCCCGCCCGCGTCGACGTTTCGAACCGCGACGCGCAAAAGCCCCATGTTCGACCGAGCGCCGAGCGCGACGCAATTTATGCCTTCTGAACAACTCTCTTTCATTCTCTATACGATCCGCGACAACATCCTTTTCGCGCGGGAATTCGCCAAAGGGCTTACCTCCGAGCAGTTTCAAAACTCGCGCCTGCATTTTTACGCGGTGACGCGGGCGCTCGAAATCATTTCAGAGGCGAGCCGCCGCTTGCCGGACGAGCTTCGCGAACGTCACCCGCATTTGCCCTGGCGCGCTATCCGGGACGTCGGGAATTTTTACCGGCACGAATACGACAACGTAACGGAATCCTATGTCTGGGAAACCGTGCAGGCGCATCTTGCGCCGTTGATGGTCGCGATTGCGGCTGAAATCGCGGCGCTCGACGATACCCCATGATGTACTGCTATGCACGAGTCTCGACCGACGGCCAGAGCCTTGACGCGCAGGTGAAGGCTTTGCGCGCCGCCGGAGCCGAGAAGATTTTCAGGGAGACGGCCAGCGGCGCGAAGACAGACCGCGCCCAGCTTCGGCGGGCGATTGCCGCCCTTGGTGAAGGCGACACCCTCTTGGTGACGCGCCTCGACCGGCTGGCGCGCTCGACGCGCGACCTGTTGAACACGCTGGCGCAGATCGCGGACAAAGGCGCGGGCTTCCGCTCCCTTGCCGACGCATGGGCGGACACGACAACCGCGCACGGGCGGCTTATGCTCACCGTCTTGGGCGGCTTGGCCGAGTTTGAGCGCGACCTGATACGCGCCCGCACCGGCGAGGGACGCGAGCGCGCCAAGGCGCGCGGCGTCCACATGGGGCGCCCCCCTGCCCTCACCCGCCATCAGCGCGAGGAAGCCTTGCGCGACCTTGCCAAGGGCAAGGCGACGCAGGCAGATTTGGCGCGGCGGTTCAATGTTTCACGCAGCACGATTTCGAGGCTTTCACCTCATTAGGGTTTTTGCGCTTACAGTGATCGTGTCGCGATCTCGCTTCGCTTCTACGAGCGACCCGTCTGCAATGCCGCTTGAAATGTACGCGTCAAAGACCGTCGTGCCGTCATTGTAGTAAGTCCGGCCTTTTTCGAGTTTGAACATTCCACAGCATTCGAGATCAATTGTGCTACCTCTTTTGACCAGCACTGTTTTAGGAAGCTCCTTCATCGCCCTGACTCCCATGATTTGCCATCACGAACCACTTCGCACAATAAGCCACAATTGCGGCTTCGCGTTCCATAATGGCCATTTCGCGAATCATCTCTGGATAGATACCCGGCGATAGCGCCCGCACCGCGGCCTGCCCTGAGCGGGCCGCCAAATTCCGCCCTGCGGCCCAAGTCTCCATGCCCCCTCGTCTTGCCTCCCCGGCCCCCCTCGCCTATACACTGCCCGGCGCGCCGTGTTTCCGACACCCCTGGAGGCGAATGGCGCGCTTTTCTTTTGTAAAGGACGAAACACATGGCCGAGACCAAAAAGCTCGCGGCCACGGTTCGCAGCGGGACAGGCAAGGGGGCCGCCCGCAGCACACGCCGTGATGGCCGCACACCCGCAGTTCTCTACGGCGGCGGCGAGGCGCCCACCCCGCTCTCGCTCGACACGCGCACCGTGACGAAGCTGATCTTCGCGGGTCACTTTCTGACGACGATCTTCGAACTCGACGTCGAGGGCAAGACCGAGCGCGCCATCCCGCGCGACTATCAGCTCGACGTGGTCAAGGACCACCCGCTGCATGTCGATTTCCTGCGCCTCAAGCCGGGTTCGCGCCTGCGCCTCGAAGTGCCGGTGCATTTCATCAATCATGAAGCCGCTCCCGGCATCAAGCGCGGCGGCGCGTTGAACATCGTCTATCACTCGGTCGAAATGTGGGTTCCGGCGGACGAAATTCCGGACGCGATCACCGCCGATCTGACCGGCTATGACTTCAACGACTCGCTGCATATCACGGCGATCCCCTTGCCCCCGGGCTGCAAGCCGACCAATCCGGACAAGAATTTCACGGTCGCCAGCATCACCCCGCCTGCGGTCGTCGCGGAAGAACCGGCGGCTGCGGCCGCCGCCGCCGCTCCGGCCGCGAAGGCGCCTGCCGCGAAGGCCGCGCCCAAGAAGTAATCAAGCCTACCCTCTCCCGCCTTTGCGGGAGAGGGGTTTTCTCCCCTTTCGCCGCCTGCTCGCGGCCCGCCGCTCCACCCCGGGTTTTTCCCGTGTTTCCGCCTGGGGTCGCCCGGAGTTGTCCCCATGCTGCTTTTCGTCGGGCTCGGCAATCCCGGCCGCGAATACGCCAGAAACCGCCACAACATCGGCTTCATGGCGCTCGACGCCATCGCCCGGCGCCACGGATTCCCCGCGCCCCGCGCGAAATTCCAGGGGCTCGCCCGCGAGGGAACGATCGGCGGAGAGCGCGTAATCCTGCTGCAGCCGCAGACCTACATGAACGAATCCGGCCGCTCCGTCGGCGAGGCTGCCCGCTTCCACAAGATCGGCCTCGGCGACATCATCGTTTTCCACGACGAACTCGATCTTGCGCCCGCGAAGCTGCGGATCAAGATCGGCGGCGGCAACGCCGGCCACAATGGCTTGCGCTCGATCACCGCGCATATGGGCAATGACTACAAGCGCGTTAGGCTCGGCATCGGCCATCCGGGCGACAAGGCGCTGGTGCATGGCTATGTCCTCAGCGATTTCGCCAAGGCCGAGGAGCCCTGGGTCGAAAACGTGTGCGACGCGCTCGCCGACAATGCGGCGATGCTCGTCTCTGGCGACGACGCGGGGCTGCAGAACAAGGTGCATCTCGCTCTGGACGCCGCCGGCTTCGACCAGGTGAAAAGACCGGGGGAAAAATGAAGGCGCGGGCTCTCGCCGCCTCCCTTTGCCTGCTTGCCTGCCCGGCCAGCGCGCAGGCGCCTGCGCCGACGCCTGCTCCCACGGTCCCGGAGAAAGCCGCAAAATCCGTGTCCGCTTTCGGAGACGACAAACCGGATTGCCTGCAATGGACGGACGGCTGCGTTATCTGCAAGAGGCAGGCGGACGGCGCCGTCGCGTGCTCGACCGCCGGCGCCGCCTGCGTGCAAACCGAGCCCGCCTGCGCGGGCAAGCCGTAATAGCCCCCGACAGCTTTATTTTGTTTTTGCGATTGTCAGCCCCACCGCCCCTTTCGGTTTGACGTTGGAGCGCGTATATTCGTTTTGCCGTCGCTTGCGGCGGCTATGGCGATAAACGAACTCCGTAATAAACCTATCGGACCCGGGGGCGGTACCCGGCGCCTCCACCCGAGGCCATGATTGAAAAGCGTGGCTTGGGGCGGGGGCGAAATAGGATTGACGAGGGCGTAAAGGGTGCTTTTTCGCTCGGCATGATACCGCCGTTATCGGGTCAAACCTTATAGTTGCCAATGACAACTATGCTCCGGTGGCTGTCGCCGCGTAATGCGGCGCCCGGTACTGGGATCAAAGTCCTAGGGGTTTGCACTTCTAGGCGGGGCCCGGAGGCGCCTGGCAACAGAAGCCTCCACTTTATCCCGAGGGGGCCCGCTTGAACGTGAAGCGAGGCCAGCAAAGAAGTATCAGTTCGCGACATGGCAACCGATCTCATTCGATATGATCTCATTGTTCAGGAAGCCATGCGCGGAGTGATGCGCAAGGTTCTGGGCGAAGTCGTGGACATGGGCGGACTGCCCGGCGAACATCACTTCACCATCAGCTTTCGCACCGACGCGGCAGGCGTGAAGATTTCGCGCAAACTCCAGCAGCAATGGCCGCAGGAGATGACCATCATCCTGCAGCACCAATATTCCAATCTATTCGTCGACGAGACGGGTTTCGGCGTCACGCTCTCCTTCCGCTCGATCCCCGAGACGCTTTACATTCCCTACGCCTCGGTGACGGTGTTCTCCGATCCTTCGGTCGAGTTCGGCTTCAAGTTCAATCTCGAAGACGGCAGCGACGAGGAGGAGGCCGAGGAGGCGCCGGCAAAGCGGTCAGGCCCCAGCCTAGTGCGGCCCGACCAGACCTTCGAGCCGCAGCCCGCTCCAGCGCCCCCTGCGCCCGAACCGGCGCAGGCGAAGGCAGACGCCGTCTCCCCCGAGCCCGAGGCTCCGGCGGAAAAGAACGACAGCGACAAGATCGTCTCCATCGACGCCTTCCGCAAAAAAACCTGAGCGCGTCGCATGGGCGAGGTCATAAATCTCCGCCGCGCGCGCAAGGACCGGGAAAAACGCTCCCGCGAAGATACCGCGCAGGCCAACCGCGTCGCCTTCGGCCGCGCCAAGTCCGAGCGCACTCTGACCGAGGCTGAAACGAAGCTGGAGCGCGAGCGCCACGAGGCGCATCGGCTGGAGACCGCGCCTAAGGACGAAGAGTGAGCGGGGTGGACGAGCCGGGCGCCGTGGGCTCCCCCAAAGTCGTCAAGCGCTCCATCGTCATCGCCGGACACCGCACCAGCGTTTCCATGGAAGAAGCTTTTTGGGCCGCCCTCAAGCGCATCGCCGCGTCGGACGGGATTTCTCTGGCGGCATTGGTCGCGCAGGTGGATGCGGCGCGCGGCGAGGCGAATTTATCGTCGGCGCTGAGGGTGTTTGCTCTGGAGCGGTGTTCCGGGTCGAAAACATCAGCGCTCGGGCGCGGCGACGCCAAAATGTGATTCTCCTTCCGTTCTCCGATATACTGCCCCGGAATCACAAGGAGTTCGCCATTGTCCGCGCCTTTGCCCGCCTTTGAGCCCGCGCCCGGCGGCCTTGCCGCCAAGGCCAGCGCCATGGCGCGCGGCGTGCGCTATCTCGACGTGCTCAATCCCGAGCAGCGCGCCGCCGTGGAGACGCTCGACGGCCCGGTTCTGGTGCTCGCCGGCGCCGGCACCGGCAAGACGCGGGTGCTCACCACGCGCATCGCGCATATTCTGGCGACCGGGCGCGCCCGCGCTTATGAAATCCTCGCGGTCACCTTCACCAACAAGGCCGCGCGCGAAATGCGCGAGCGCGTCGAGACTCTCGTCGGCCAGGGCGCCGAAGCGATGCAATGGCTCGGCACCTTCCACGCCATATCCGCGAAAATCCTGCGCCGTCACGCCGAGCTTGTCGGGCTGAAATCCAACTTCACCATTCTCGACACGGACGACCAGATCCGCCTGCTCAAGCAGGTATTGAAGGCCGAGAACATCGACGACAAGCGCTGGCCCGCGCGCGCGCTCGCCTCCCGCATCGACGGCTGGAAAAATCGCGGCCTCACCGCCAGCCAGGTTTCGGCGGGCGAAGCGCAGAGCTTCGCCGACGGCAAGGGCCAGACGCTTTATGCGCTGTATCAGGAGCGGCTGAAGATTCTCAACGCCGTCGACTTCGGCGATCTCCTGCTAGAGGCGTTGCGGCTGTTTCGTGAAAACCCCGACGTCCTCGCCGATTTTCAGCGCCGCTTCAAATATATTCTGGTCGACGAATATCAGGACACCAACACCGCGCAATATTTGTGGCTGCGGCTGATGGCGCAAGGCCGCCAGAATGTCTGCTGCGTCGGCGACGACGATCAGAGCGTCTATGGCTGGCGCGGCGCGGAGGTGGAAAACATCCTGCGTTTCGAGAAGGATTTTCCCGGCGCCAAGATTGTGCGGCTGGAGCGCAATTACCGCTCCACCGGGCATATTCTCGCCGCCGCATCGCATCTCATCAGTCACAATGAGGGCCGCCTCGGCAAGACGCTGTTCACCGACGGCGCAGAGGGTGAAAAGCCCACCGTGACCGGCGTCTGGGACAGCGAGGAGGAAGCGCGCGCGGTCGGCGAGGAGATCGAGCAGTTGCAGCGGCGCGGACATAATCTCGAAGAGATCGCCATTCTCGTGCGCGCCTCTTTCCAGATGCGCGAATTCGAGGAGCGCTTCATCACGCTCGGCCTGCCCTATCGCGTCATCGGCGGACCGCGCTTCTATGAGCGCGCGGAAATCCGCGACGCACTCGCCTATCTGCGCTGCATGGCGCAGCCCGCCGACGACCTCGCCTTCGAACGCATCGTCAACACGCCCAAGCGCGGGCTCGGCGACGCGACGCTGCAGATGCTGCATGAATTCGGGCGGCGCGAGAGCATGCCCTTGATGCAGGCCGCGCGCATCCTTGTCGAGAGCGAAGAGATCAGGCCCAAGCCGCGCGCTACATTGCGCGCGCTGCTGGAGGATTTCGAGCGCTGGCGCTCGCTGATCGACGAAAAGCCGCATCACGAACTCGCCGAGCTGGTGCTGGACGAATCCGGCTATACGGAAATGTGGCGGCAGGACAAGACGCCGGACGCCGCTGGACGGCTTGAAAACCTGAAGGAGCTCGTCCGCGCGATGGAGCCCTTCCCAGACCTTGCGGGATTCCTGGAGCATGTGTCGCTGGTGATGGAGGCGGACGAGGCCGCCAATGTGCAGCGCGTGTCGATCATGACGCTGCATGGCGCCAAGGGGCTGGAGTTCGAGACCGTGTTTCTTCCCGGCTGGGAGGAAGGGCTGTTTCCGCATCAGCGCTCGCTCGACGACAATGGCCGCGCCGGGCTGGAGGAAGAGCGCCGCCTCGCCTATGTCGGCATCACGCGCGCGAAACGCCGCGCCAAGATTTTCTTCGCCACGAACAGGCGCATCCACGGCCTTTGGCAGAGCACCATGCCCTCGCGCTTCATCGACAATCTGCCTACCGCGCATGTCGAGGTGGTGGAGTCCGCCGGAGCCTCGCAATATGGCGCCTATGGCGTCTCGCGCTTCGCCAATCTCGACAGCTATGGCTCGGGCTATACGACGCCGGGCTGGAAGCGCGCGCAGACGGCGCAGAAGGAAACCGCGTCTCGCAATGCGCGCGCTAGCGGCGCTAGGCCGACCCGGCAGCCGACGGTGATCGAAGGCGAGATACTGGGGAGATCGAGCGCGACGGCGCGCTTTTCGCCCGGCGCGCGCGTCATGCACATGAAGTTTGGTCCCGGAACGGTGGCGAGCGCCGACGGCGCCAAGCTGACCGTCGACTTCGACAAGGCCGGCCGCAAGATGGTGCTGGAGAGCTTTGTCGAGAGGACCTAGCGCGCTGCGGCGCCTGCGTAGCGCGCGCAATCAATCACCGCGAAGTCCTGGATATGCTCCCACTCCAAGGCGCGGCCGTCCTGTCTCTGAACGAATTTGCCCGGCGAACGCCAGACTTGCCCCACGAAGCCTTCAGGCAAATCGGCAGGCGATTTCACCGCGCCTATAATCCATGCGGGCGCGTCTGGACGCCTGCAAATCCTCAGGATTTTCTCGATGGCGAAGTCCGTGAAGGGCGTTGCCGTCGCCCTGTGTCTCCAGGGCTCGAAGACGCTGAGATCAATCCAGCCGACGTCCAGCAGAGCCAGCATGCGATCGCTCCAGCTCTCCATGAGCGGATGCGAAAACAATATGCCGCCGCCCTGCACGACCGAGGCCCAATTGGCGCGGCCAAGCCAGACCCAGGGCGCGTCGTTTTCGCCGAGCCAAAGCACTTCGCCGGGGTGAGCGGCGACGATGCGCTCCAGCTCCGCCGGATGCCTGTTTGACGCCAGCGCTCGGTTGAACTCCGAGCCGCCGTTCCACGTCGCAAGCGCGAGCGCGCCAAGTGCGAAAGCGCAGCCAAGAAACAGGCGCCGGGGAACTGAATAGTTCGACGCGGCCCAGATCAGGACCAGCGTGGTCACGGGCATGCGCGGCAAATCGCTGGATGTGAGAAGCTGAAACAGGTTGAAGACGCCGTCCGGCGCCTCGCGCCAGGCCTTCACGACGCTGTAAAGATGCGCGCCGATTTCCCCCAGCGCGGCGATTGCGACCACGGCCCAGCAGCAATAGCCGGCTATCAATGTGATCCGGTCGGACAACGCGCGCCGGAAGCGGTAATGCGCGATGGCGATGCAGCAGAGCGCGACGCTATCGGTTCCGCCGAGTCCGAGCCACGCGAGCGCGAACAAGGCGAGCGTCAAGCGGCTCGCCGGCCCCTCCCGCCATAACCGCAAGGCGCAGATGCAGATGGCGATTGTCCCGAACAGCGCCAGCAGCCACGTCGCTCGCCAGAGCTGCGCCTGCACGAAAAGCAGCTCAGGATGCAGATCGCCGAAAATCGTTGCGAGCGACAACCCGCCAAGGCAGGCGATCAGCACCGACCAGAACAGGCGCGCGGCGGCGCCACTCGCGCCCACGGCGACGAAGCCCAGCGTCGCGGCGTAGATGGCGATCTGCGCCCAGGCGGTCTCATCCCAAAGCAGCGGAAACAGATAAGTGCTGCGCAAGCGCAACAGCGCCAGCCAGTTCTGGTCGACGGGCTCAACCAGGCGAGAAAGCAGCGGCGCGCCCAGCATCGCCGCGATCAGGATGCACGCGGCGCCAACCAGGCCCGTGTAAATCCAGCGGCGGTCTTCAAGGCAGAGATAGACGAAGAAGGCCCCCACGCCCGCGAGCGCCATGATCGGATGAAACAGCGCCGCCAAAGTCAAAAACGCGGCGGCGCGAAGCTTCGATCCCGCGAGCAGGGCCGCGAGCGCGGCGAGAACGCCCGCCTCGGCGAAGGGACGCGGCGTCGCGAAAGCCTCCGCGTAATGCAAAAGATGGAATGCGCCATAGGCGCCGCTGGAAGCGGCGACGGCTACGGCAATCGCCCACTTTCCTCGTCCTTCGGCCAACCGCCCGGCGAGAACGAACAGCGCCGCGAGCCAGAGCGACAAGCCGATCGCGGTCAGAACCGCCGCCGCATTGGCGAAGCCGAGCGCCGGAATCAGGGCGTCGACGATCCTTGGAAAGACGCTAAAGGACGATTGCCCGTCGAAGCGAAAAACAAGGTCAGACCCGAGGCCTTGCGGGTCGAGGTCGGCAAGGCCCCGCCCCATGTAGATTCGGGCGTCATGCACGACGCCGTTATATGGGCGTCGCAGGAACCAGAGCCCGGCGAGACCGACAAGCCCCATAGCCGCGCTAAAGCGACGCTCCTCGAATAGCCTTGAGAAGGCAGCAAAGAGGGCCTGGCCCCGCTTTGGCGGAGCCGGGAGGTTCACAGCGTCTCGCGCGCTTGAACTTGCTTCGAAAGTCATTCCGGAAAGCCCTTCGCGCGCAATTCGATGCAGGAGTGTTTGGAACCGCCTTCGCGCCGGCGCGCGAGACTCACGCCCCGGAACCTCAGCCGAGGACGCCACGCCGGGCACACGCGAGAGAGGGTTCTTCCAAATGATTCCAGGAAATCAATTTGGCTGCGAAATCATTAAGTCCGCATTACCGCCCGCGCCGGAGAGCAACGCTCCGGCGCCGGCAATGCGGAAAGGCTTAGTTCAAGCTGGCGCAGAAACGCTGGATCTTGCCGCAGGCGTCCTCAAGCAATTTGTTGGACGCGGCGTAGGACACGCGGAAGTTCGGAGCCGTGCCGAAGGCCGATCCCTGCACGACCGCGACGCCCTCCGCCTCCAGCAGCGCGGTGACGAAATCGGCGTCCGTTTCGATCACCTTGCCGTCAACCGTCTTGCGGCCGATCGCTTCGGCGCAGGAGGGGAACACATAGAAGGCGCCCTCCGGCGTCGGGCAATCGAGGAATTTGGCCTGGTTCAGCATGGACACGACCAGATCGCGCCTTTCCTCGAACGCCTTGCGGAACGTCAGCAGATGATCCTGCGGACCTTCCAGCGCCTCCACCGCCGCCCATTGCGCGATCGAGCAGGCGCCCGACGTCTGCTGGCCCTGCAGCAGGTCCATCGCCTTGATGAGCGCGCTCGGTCCCGCCGCATAGCCGATGCGCCAGCCGGTCATGGCGTAGGCTTTGGAGACGCCATTCATCGTCAGGGTGCGATCGAATAGATTTGGCTCCACCTGCGCCGGCGTGACGAATTTGAAGTCTCCATAGACGAGATGTTCATAGATATCGTCTGTCAGAACATGAACCTGCGGATGCCGCAGCAACACGTCGGTGACTTTTTTCATTTCATCGAAACTATAGGCTGCGCCGGAAGGGTTAGATGGTGAATTGAGCACCAGCCACTTGGTTTTTGGCGTGATCGCCCGCTCCAGATCTTCCGGCTGGAGCTTGAACCCGTATTTCATGTGGGTGTCGACTGTCACTGCGGCGCCGCCGCAGATGGCCACCATTTCAGGATAGCTGACCCAGTAGGGCGCCGGCACGATCACTTCGTCGCCGGGGTTGAGCGTGGCCAGAAATGCGTTGAACAGAATGTGCTTGCCGCCGGTGCCGACGATCGTGTCGGACGCCTTGTAGTCGAGGCCATTTTCACGCTTGAACTTTTTCGCGACCGCGGCGCGCAGTTCCGGGATGCCGAGGACGGGCGTGTAGCGGGTTTCGCCTCGATCGATCGCAGCCTTGGCGGCGGCGCAGATATGGGCCGGCGTATCAAAGTCCGGTTCGCCCACGGAAAGGCTGATCACCTCCCTGCCCTGCGCTTTCAGATCGCGCGCCTTTTGCGTCACGGCGATCGTGGCGGAAGGCTTTACGCGCGACAGGGCATTGGCGAGGAAAGTCATTCTGGAGATCCTTGTCCTTGGCGGAGGTGAAGCTGCGAACCGGGCCGGCTAGAGCGCCTGTGTGCGCCGCACACAGGCTGTCCCGAACATAAAAGCCGATCTTGCCGGGAGCAATGAAAATCCTGAAGTTTCGACAGATCGTTTTGGCCGAGACTCGAGGCCACCGCGCGCGATTGGACCGGACTTCGGCCGCCCTTATCGTTTGTGGCGCTCTTCAGTTTTTCGTTATTGCGGCGCAGCAACCCGCCTTCTGAACACAGGCGCCCGAGCGGGAATCCGCTTCTTCAAAAGAATCAGCGGGGAGAAGAAACGGGTCGTCAACTATGACAGTTCGTTAAAAAAAAATTAATAACGACGAAAATTTTGGATTTTCGATGCAACCTTTGGAAGCGAAGAATGTTTATCAAGTCAAGAAGCCGGCGTTTCGGCAATCGCGTAATGGGTTGCGTCGTAGCGGGGGGCGTTTAAACGCCGAACGATCGGCTCGAAGAATCAGCAGGGGGAACACATGTCACTCGCCGATAAATTTGACGACCAGATTGAACCAGCATTCACCCGTAGTTTCGACCGTGAAAGCGCTCGACGGCAGTTCAGAGTTTCCTTGATGCTGGTCGCGGCCATGGGCTTAGCAGCTTTCGTTCTTGGCTTCTCGCAGCCGCTGACCGGGCAAGTCCCGGCAAAACAGACGGCGACAGGGACAGACTCCGGTTTTTCGGGACGGCTTGTTTCCTTTGAAGCGCGTTGAGTGCGTGCCGCTCGCCGAAAGCGCGCGAACGAGTTCCTGTCCTTCTAATGCGTAACGCGCCGGGATAAAACCCGGCGCGAAGTGTTTTCACGGCTTCGCCGGCGCTGGCTCATCATGGTGATGATGGTCGTGATCATGGTGGTGCTCCGCAGGAGCTGCGGCAGGTCCGGACGTGTCCTTGTTGTGAGCCTTTTCCCACCGAGCCTGAGCGTCGGCATCGTGGGCATGCATGGCGTCGGGAGCCTCGATGGCCGCGTCTATCACTACTTCACCCGCCTTCTCGAAGACAAGGGTCATCTCCAGCCCCCAGCCGACCTCAATATGCTTCTTGAAGTCGGACAGCAGGACATAGGCGCCGCCAGGCGCCAGAGTGGTGGATTGTTTCGCCGGGATCAGAACGCCGCCTGACTTTGCGTCGTCCCTTGCATCGGCGTGAAACTCGATCTTCCCGAATTTTTCCGCCTTTATGCCGACAAGCCGATCCGGAGCGTCGCCATTATTGTGAATGAAGGCATAGAAATAGGCCTTGCTGTCGCCGTCGGCGGGAGCCCGCACCCAAGGGTGCTCGACGATCAGCTTCCCGATCTCATATTCATGCGCTTTCGCCTGTTTCGAGCCGAAGAGGCCGCCGGCAGCGGCGCCGCAAAGCAAGGCGCCGCCAGACAACAACAGATCACGCCGCTTGATCATCTCAGTCTTCTCCCTTTTTGCGCCGGCGATGCTGCCAGCTTGAACGATAGGCTTTCTGTTTCGCCGCCACGCCGCGCTAGACGCGGGAATGTCAGTGCGAATGCAGGCTGATCACGACAAACGGCTCTTTCGCCAACACGGAAACCTGATTGCGCATCAGCCCCGCGCTGCCGTCGTCTACGGAGAAGTGGCGATATCTGGCGCGCAGAAACCCGGAAGGGTCGATCAGGAAATGCGCCTCGCTGATTTCGCTGGAGGGCGTTTCGTTCGGGTAGCGGTTGATGACGGAAAAAGCGGCTTCGACAGCCTTAGGGTGCGATGGAACGCGCGCCAGAAGCTTGTCGGGACAGCCGCCCTGATAGACGGTCACGTGATTGGCGCCTACTGATTTCGCGGTCTCATGCGCGAGTTCGAGGCTGGACTCCAGCGCCTTCTCGTCGACCCCGCTCGCATTGCAGCGCGCAAAGGAAACGAGGGTCGAAGCGCCGCGCAGCCCGAAGAAGGTCGTGACCTTGTTCTCCGGATCGATGAGCTGAAAGTCCGGGGCGATCAGCCATTGCATGATGGGCGGCTGCGGCCTGAGCGTGTCGCGGGCCCGGATGGTGTACGACAGCATGAGCAAGTAATTGATCACGTCCCAGCGGTCGTCGGTGTCCAGGGAGTCCTTGAAGCCTGGCATGACGCCGCTCGTGCCGCCATATGAGATCCAGTGGAAGATGTCGCCGATCGTGTGATTGCCGACATGCGGCGCGGTGAGATCAGCGGGCGGGACCTTCAGGCCCTTGGCCATCTCCCCATTTCCATTGCCGCTGTCGCCGTGGCAGGCGACGCAGTTCTCCTCGAAGACCTTTTGTCCACGCGTAACCGACTCGGCCGTGTAATCGACAGCGGGGTCGTTGAAAGTGTCGGTATAGGCCAGTGTCGTGAAGGAGGAGGCGACGCCGAGCGCCGCCAGGGCCGCCATGACAGGGGTAGCCATGCGCCGCCAGGGCCGCGCGCGAGGCGCCAGCCACGCCGCCACGGCCAGTGCGGCGAAAACGAGCGCGGCAACCCCTGACCACGCCGGAGCCAGATACCAGTTGGGCACGTCAATCCAGGGGAGCTTCATTCCAATATAGCCCCATGTCGCGGCCCAGGAGAGTCGGAATGGCAATGGCCAGTATAGGTCTGTCTCATGCGAGGCGGGCGTGCTGACCGAGATATAACCCGCGATGAACAGGAGCCCGACAGCAGCGACCGCCTCGCCCGCGCCGACGCGGCCATACCAGTTGAGGTCGAAGTCCGTTGCCGGCTGACGATTGATGTAAAGCGCAAGCGCCAGGGCCGCGAGCATCGCGGCGCAGAATAGCGCGAGTTTCACGGTGAGCCAGCGGCCATAGGGCGTCGCCAGCAGATTGGCGAAGCTACCCACATTCTCCCAGGCTATCGCCAACCCGCTCGCGATCACCACGACAACCGCGATTTTTGCGATCAGGGACCAGCGTTCGGCCAGCCTCGCGGCGACCTCGGGGGACTTGCCGCGGCCGGTGAGCATCCACCAGACGAGTCCAAGCAGGCCGCCTATCCAGATCAGGCCAGCGAGCGTGTGCAGGAGAAAGCTCGCCTGCGTGAACAGCGTGAAACTGTCGTCGATGGCGTGGCCAGTCACCGAGGTGACCGCCAGGACCAACCCGCCTGCCCCAAGCGCCGTCTTGTCGAGCAGATCCGACTTCACCACGAGGCGCGCAATCGTCAGCGCCGCGAAGGCAAGCGCGATGAGCTGCGTCGCCACCCAGGCCTTTCCGACAACGGTGGAGGTGCAGAAAGTGACCAGCGTCTCGTAATCGACCGGCCGCTCGGCGGGAATGATCTCCCGCGCGATGGCTGCGATGAGGAAAAAGCCCAGAACCGCGCGCAGGGATGCAAACAACGCGATCGCCAGCTTGAAGCGGGCGCCGTCCTCGTCAATCAGGCGCGGCAAAAGCAGCAAGCCGACCGCGAGAGCCGCCGGCAGGCTCTCGAAAAAGCGGAGAAACGCCAGTTCCATTTCGCTGAACTTCCAATGTTGGCGCCTCTTGGCGAAAGCGCGGGGCCGCCGCAGCCCGGCGCCTCTTCGCCAATTGCGATTCTTTCAAAGCCCTGCGTCGCCCGACCCTCTATCCGAGGCTGAGGACCGCAGCTACGCCTCGCGGCAAGGAGCGAGGCTCCCTGACGCTACTTCCCGTCAACCGTGAATTCGTAATTCCCCTCGACGATGTGACCGTCTGTCGAGAGCACGCGATATCTCACGATATAGCGCCCCGGGGAAAGGTTCGGCGCGTCCAAACTCAAATCCCGGGGACTGTCCGGCTTTCCGACCGCGCCCTGCGCCAGCACTTTTCCGTCCGGCGTCTCGATCGTCAGCTTGGAATAGGCCGGCTCCACGCCCCCGCCAAAGCGAAGCTTCACCGATTGCGGCGAGGCAGCCACATGGTCCTTGGATGAAGGCGTCGCATCCACGAGAAATGAATGCGCACAGGCCGGCGCCGTCGAGAATAGCGACGCTGAGAACGCCAATCCGATCAGGGCTTTCGCCGAAAGCTTCGAAACAATACGATTGTCGATATTGCTCATTTCCGCTCGCTCCCTTGAAACATTTTTCTTGTTGTCGCGCTTACTTCCGCCCCACGCTAGGTCGTCGTTTCGGCGACGACCGGCTTCGTCGGGTGGCTATGCTTCCAGTAGGCCAGCACCATCAGACCGATCAGCACGCCTCCCAGAATGAACGGCACCCACTGCATGAAGGTCGCGCCGACCGAAAACTTGAACGTCTGGGTTTCCTTTTCGCCATTGTCCTTCGTGAGCGTGACCAGGCCCAGAAAGTGCCCGTCCTTCGGATAATCATGCTCGAAACTCAAAGTGCCGGTCTTGTAAAGTTTCGCTGGAAAATGCACCTCGGTCAAAGGATCGAGGTCCGAGTTGAGATCGATCGGCGTCAAGGGATCGCGAATGATCCTGATCTCGATCGGCATGTCGCGAAACTTGGGGTTCTCGATGTCGAAAACCATGATGACCTTGCCCGTCGCGGGAATCTCCTCGCAATATTCGCTGCGGGATTTGCCAGGCAGATAGGAGGTGATGTGGATCATGTCATAGCCGAACATGACCATGCACATGTTGCCCATGCTCATCGCCTCGGGACCGGCTCCGCCTTCGGCCTTGGCCGACGAATGAGCGACAAGCAGCATCATCGCGCCGAAGACCGACACCCCAATGTTACGCCATTTCATTTTTCGCATTTCCTTAGCTTGCCTGCCGGCCACATCGGGCTGCGCCGTCTCGGGCATCCCGGCCGATATATTGGCGCGTGTAATCCGCGCGAGATCGGGAGTCTCAATCACTCTTGCCCAAAACAAATACAGTTTCGAGGAAAAAGCGAAAGAGGAGTTTGCGACGAATAGCCGCGCGTCAGAATAATATTTGCACGGCGCCGATCATCTCGCTTCGCAGCGCCGAAATAGGCGGCTCGCAACCGATGCGGCGACGTTTGACGCCCGCTCCAGTTCTCAACTCCTCCGCAAGGCCTTCCGCTGCGGATCTTTGCTTGTTGTATGGACCGAACCGGATCTGACGCGGGATGATGGTCGTGCGGCGGCGACAAAAAACCCGGCCGGACATTTGTCCGGCCGGGTGATTTATCAGGCTATCTGATCTTTTCGATCAGGGCATGTCGCCAGCGACGAACTTCGGAATGACCGGTCCGCCGATTTCAGCCGCGAAGCGCTTTCCGCTCGGGGTGAAGAACAGGAACAGGCCACCCACCTGGCTGTCGGTGTCGTAAGCCAGATCCGACAGACGCTCGATGTCCCAACGCGCGTCCTGGACCTTGACCACGATTTCCTTGGTCTCGCCGGGCGCGATCGGGGTCGCGTCGGTCGAAAGGCCGCGGTCCGCCAACAGATAGTCGGGGAACTCAGGCTTCGTCGTGAACACGTCGGGGTTCAGGAAGCGCAGGCCAGCCGTGGTGTATTCGCCAAGACGGATCGGCTCCGAAGTGCCGTTCGTGACCTTGACGTTGACCGTCAGCTCGCGACCCGGAACCTTGTAGACGCCACCCTGAAGCTCGGCCTTCACCTGCTCCTTGCCGACGCCAGCGGTGCCTTCCGTGACGATCGGGGTCAGAGGCTTCTGCAAGCCGGCCTGAAGCGGGATCGTGCGCGGGAAGGTGCTGTTGGTCACGGCGTAGCCGATGATCGTCGCAAGGATCGTCAGAGCCAGGACAATCGCGCCAATGCGGCGGTCCTCGTCCGTGATGGCCTCGTCGGCCTTGCCTTCGGCGACCTTCAGATAGGACGAGATGATGCCCTTCCGGACGAACCAGAAGAAGATCCAGGCGGCGCCAACCGCAAGCCAGGGCATATGCCACGCATAAATGCGGTCAATGCCATAGTGCTCGAGGTCAACCGTGGTGCCGTCAAGGAGCGTCACCGGATCGGTGAAGTCCTTCATGTCGCCCTTGATCTCGATCCACTGGCCGGGGCCGATGATCGGGCCGCCGCCTTCGACGTTGATCTGGGCGTGAACGTGCCAGCGACCGGCGCGACGACCCTTCAGGTTGAGCGAGAACGCATAGTCGTTGCCGGGAACCAGCGACACCGAGCGAGGAGCGAACTGCTCGCCGATGAACTGCGCCGTGCGAACCAGAACCGGACCCGGCTCGCCGGCGTTCAGGAACGAAACGCGCGGGTTGGCGACGGCCTGCGGCCACGCCGAGAACACGTGCACCTTGCCCGAAAGCACCATTTCTTCGTTGACGTTCACCGTCGTCTTCGACCACTGCACGTCATACCAGTTCAAAGTGCGCATGCGAAGGAACGCCTGCTGCGACTTCTCGCCGTGCGCCGCCGCGGGAGCAACCGCTCCAAGCGTCGCAACAACAGCCGCCGCGCCAATGGCGGCAAGCTTCACTAGGTTTTTCATGAATAAACCTCCCAGTTTCCTCTAAACGGTCCGCGCCGGAACTTTGTCCCATGACGCAACCGCGGCTCGTCTCTTCCTGGAGCGGCCCCGCCCTCGCGGGAACATGAAGGCCGCCCCTTATCGTTGTCTTCAGCAGGGAGCCGTCCAGAAACGGCTCCCCATTCCCACAAGATCAATCAGATCTTGTCGATGACCTTGGTCGTCGAATACCAACGGCCCATGAACCACCACAGGAAGTAGACCATCATCGAGACGAAGCCCGAGAAGAAGGCCGCGACCGGAACGACGTCCTTGCCGAAGGTGCGCAGCGTGCCGCGCTCGACCATGCGGATATATTCCGGCATCGAGGTGCGGACGAAGTGCAGGCCGATAAGGTCGGCGAGGGTCATAAGCTGACCATGCTGTTCCGTCGCCTGGTGGAAGGCGGCGATCGCCGGCCAGTTGTTCGGGTAGAACAGCAGGCCCCAGCCCAGAGCGCCGACAACGGCCGTGATCACGTAGCTGCCCGAAAGAAGCAGGATCACGTCGAGCCAGATCGCCGGAACGATCAAAGCGGACGGGAACACCAGCGAAATCGGGAAGTAGGTCCAGCCCCAGAAGTTGACGTAGCGGTTGATCCACTCGCCGATCAGGAGGCCGAGAGCCGCGAACACCGCGCCAAACGGAAGGCGGAAGTTCACCCAGAAGAACGCCTGCGAAGCAGCCGCGAAGGTCACGCCCAGGATCGGGACGACCGTCGGCCACATACGACGATCCTTCCAGTCAACCCAGAAGTCCCAGTCGCCCGCCGTCAGCATGAAGTGGACGTGATAGCCGCCGAGAACGGCGAAAAACAACAGTGTCAGAAGCAACCAGTCGGTGGTTTGAACGCATCCCGCCGCCTCGGCGACGGAATGGAACGGACCGACCGCCCCCCCGCTCTTCGATGTCGACATTTTTCTTCTCCTTGGTGTCTTTAAAATCTCTTCCCGGCTTTTCCTCGCCGGATTTCGGTAGACGTTCCGCGCCGCTCAAACACAAGACCCTTGCGGACCCTCCCCCAGGGGAGCCAGAACATTTCGGACATAGTTCAAGCGTCTCGCGAAAAAACCGCGCCTGTTGATGCCAGAAATTCCTGTTTGTCGTTCAGGCCGCCGGAACGATCGCCCGCGCCATTGCAGCGCGGGCGACATTCGAAAGGCCTCAGGTCAGAAGGGCGACGCCTTCCTTGCCGACCAGGGCGTGGATGCGGGCGAGGATCTGGAGAACCACGCCGAACACGCCAAGAGCCATCCAGCCGAAGAACACGAAGCCCCAATGCAGAGGAGCAACGAACAGTTCTTCCATGAACCAGAAGGTGTGGCCCCATTCATTCAGGCCGACGTTCGGGATGATCATGAACGGGCCAATCGCCACGATCAGGAACGCCAGTGAGTAGCCATGAGCAAAATACGGAATGCGGGTCTTCGCATAGAAGAACGCGCCAACCGCGATGATCGAGTAGATCGGGTAGCTCATGTAGAACTCGATGATGTGCGACGGCGTAAAGTCCGTGTCGCGAATCACCGTCATGTGCCAGGTGCCGTCCTGCTCCGTGAAGAACGAAGCGCCCCAGTAAATGGCGACGCCGTAAACCGTCAGCCATTGAACCAGGACTACAAGGCGGCGCATCTCTTCACGCGGCGCCACAGCGTCGACGTTGCGGTCGCGGGTCTTCCAAAGATAGCCGGCCAGGCCGAGGCCCGAAACCAGCTCAAGCGGAATTTCCGTCCACAGGATCGACAGCCAATACGTCTGGAACTCCGGGGCGAAGGAGTCGAGACCCGCGCGCCAGCCAAAGATCTGCTCGTAAATGCGAACGATCAGATAGAACGTGTTCAGAACGGCAAGGCCGATCCACATGCCCCTCAGATCGACAACTGTGTCTGTGCCAGCAGCTGCGCCCGCAGCTGTGTCGGTGGTCGAACTCATGCTTTATCCTCCTAAGTGCTCCCAGGGATTTGCGCGCGATCGGTAACGCTCCGCCTCCCAGAACGGAACTTGCTCGTCCTTGTCGTTAGAAACGCTTGCGACGCTCCATGCGCCCAACCGCCCTTGTCTCCCCGCGGCTTTGAACAAGGCCATAGCCTTCCCACGCCGCTGTTTTTTATCGGACGAACACCGATGTCGCCGCCTAAGTCGACCCCCCCACCGATCCAGAAAGGACCGCTGCGGAACCCGCTTAGCGTGGCGTAACAATTTATGTTCGCGCACCTAAAAACAATACTCAATAGGATAGCTCAAGACAATCTATTGAAGGGGTCTATAGACCTATTCGGGCAGGTAACAGCCTACCCTAACTGTGAGACCAGAGCGCCCACAAAAAATTCCCTCGAAGCCCCATGAACAAACATCACACCAAAATATCAATCCCTTGTGAAACAGCGCCCCAAATCGAAAACCCAAAATCAACCCCAAAAAAAGGCCAGCCCCTTGGGCTGCGACATTCCGTGCTGCACCGCACTAATCAGGCAGCCGCGGATTTCGTTCTGAAGTCGAGACGGAATGCCAAGGCATAGCTAATGACGCCACGCGATCTCAAAGATATGCAACACTGGTTGCTGCATCAAAAACCATGGCTTAGCGTGAAGGCCGCCGCTCAAGGGAATTGCGCAGATCCGCCGCCGCCGCGTCGCGCGATGCGAGAGGCGACAGGTCGAAGCGGACTTCGATCGTGCGCAGGATCGAGGTGGTGTCATACACCGTGTGATCTATGTAACCCTTTCTGGCCAGCGGGGAGATGATGAGCGTCGGCGCCCTCGTCCCGGGACCGAAACGATCGATCCTTGGCGGCGGCACATGATCCCAGTAGCCGCCATTTTCGTCCGCCGTGACTATGATCAGCATGTCGGACCAATTGGGGCTTTTTCGCAGGTGGTCTACAACCTCCGCAATTTCCTCATCGCCCGCCGCCACGGTGGAATACGCGGAATGCCCATCCCGTTCGCCTATCGGCTTGTAGAAGGAAACCTTCGGCAACGTCCCGGCGTCCGCAGCGGCGAGAAAGCTTGCGGCGTCCTTGATGTGCTCGGCGCGTCCGTTGGTTCCCGGACCATAGGCGGCAAAATAAAGGAAGGGCAGATGATGCGCGATGAAGCCTCCGCCCGAGGCGGCGGGGGTGCGCTTGCCGCTCTGGACTTCATCCCAGCCGCCTGCGTACCAGGCCCATGACACACCCTTCTCGGACAGCCTGTCGCCAATCGTCGGGGCTGTCTGCGTCGGCAGGGACTCGTCGTTAGGCGGGGCGGCCCTGGGCCCAGCCGGCAAGACCGGTTGCAAAGTGCCGTAAGCATGAAAATCCGGCGTCACCTTGCCCGAATTGATCCAGCGCGGCGGCCCCGCGAGCACATCCGCAGGCGAATCCGGCGCGCGCGCCAGTCGCGCGCCGCTCTCATCGAGTTTGGCGATCAAGCGCGCAGGCGCATCGGGAAAATGCGGGGCGCAGGCGCAGACCAGATAGAAATGATTGAGGAAGGAGCCGCCGAAGGCCGCATGAAAGAAGTGGTCGGCCAGCGTGAACTCCTTCGCCAGCGCCCATTGCTTGAGCTTCGAACCATCGTAATGCCCCATGACGAGGGCGCCGGCGTTGCTGGCCTCGACAAAGCGATCCATTCTGCCGCCGTCGATCTGTTCCTGCTCGATGTAGAAATCATGCACTGGATCGTCCTTCGTCTCGGCGTCGAGGCCGACGTAAGGCTCCAGCGCGAAGGGCGCGTTCGGCAGTGTCGCCGGAAAGCGATCGTCTTTGGGCGGTTTGGGCAGTTTCTGCAAGGGCGCGCCGTCGGCCCCGACCTGAAGGAAACGATTCTTCTTCGAGTTCAGCCCTTCCGCGCCGGGGAAGAGTCCAAAGATGTGATCGAAGCTGCGGTTCTCCGTATAGATCACCACGATGTGGCCGATCCGGGCGAAGGGATTTCGCTGCTCGGCCCGTGCGCCGGTTGCAAAACACAGGCTGGTCGAAAGCAGCGCGATTGCGATCCTGGAAAGCGCCGACGTCATGGATGTGTCCTGAAAAAGCGATGGATTTTATCGATCCTGAATAATTGCGCTTCGCCGCAAGCGCCACGGAGATGTCGAAAGTGTAGAAGCGCGCCCCGTATGTCCGGGACGCGCTTGCTGACGTCAGCTATCGGCGCGCTCCATCGAGGCCGCAAGGCCCCGACGCGAGCGGACCCAAATCGCGCCGTCAATATTGCGGATGCGGCGTTTCCTTGCTGCGCGCAGGAAGCACCGGATATTCGACCTTCGGCTGATCGCCCGTGAGCGTGCCGAGGAATGCGACGATCGCAGCGGTGTCCTCCGCCTGCAAGGTCTCGTTCAGCTGATATTTCGCCATCAGATTGACCGCTTCCTCGAGCGTCCAGACCTTTCCGGTGTGGAAATAGGGCGCGCGCAACGCGACGTTGCGCAAGGGCGCCGCGCGGAACGAGAAATCATCCGAGCCGCTCTTCGTGACCGCGCTGCGGCCCTTGTCGGCGGAGGGACGTATTTCCTCACTCGGCTTCTCCGCGACGCCGAAGGGGAAATAGCCCTCGCCGCCCACATTGACGCCGCTGTGGCAACCGGCGCAGCCCTTGTCGATGAAGAGCCGGAGACCCTTCTTTTCCTCGTCGTTAAGCGCGGCGGCGTCGCCCTTCAGGAATTTGTCGAAGCGCGAGTTCGGCGTGACGAGAGTCGACTCGAAGGCCTCGATCGCCCTGGCCATGTTGTCGAAGGACACCGGACTAGGTTCCGTCGGGAACGCCTTCTGGAACGCGGACACATAGGCCGGCATGCTGCGCAGCGTCGCCTCCACGGCGGCCGGCGTGTTGTTCATCTCGACGCCCGCCTGCACCGGCCCCTTGGCCTGGGCTTTCAGGTCTTCAGCGCGTCCATCCCAGAACTGGGCGACGTTGAACACGGCGTTAAGCACGCTGGGAGCGCGGCGCGGTCCCTTCTGCCACCCGTGGCCGACAGACGTCGGGCCGGCGTCGACGCCGCCCGTGCTCAGATTGTGGCAGGTCGCGCAGCTGATGAGCTGGCTTTTGGAAAGGCGCGGATCGAAAAACAGCTCCCGTCCCAATTCGATCTTGGCGGGCGTGATTTCATTGCCCTTAACGAGCTTGGCGACCAATGCCGCGTCGATCGGCTGGAACACGGCCGCCGCGTCTTGTTTCAGTTCGCCCGCCGAAGCGGCGAGAGGGAAGAATAAAATCGCGCTCAGCGAGGCGATCCATGAACGTGACATCTGTTGCTCCTTGAGATGGTGCGCCGACGTGATTTGTTGATTTTTCCGCGCATGCGTCTCGCAACGCACTCCCGCAGCGCTCCCGTAACATAAGAGGCGCCCGGCGGCAAAGCCAAGCATAGGCTTTAATGCAATAAAATCATTGACGCTACACGCGCGAGCAACATAAGCCTGACATTGATGGGTGATAATAAATGTCAGCGACTTAGCTTTCCACCCTAAGCAGAGCCGTTGATTTTTAAAATATATCTTGCCGTCTTAACTCATTTCCATGCTGCATCGCAGCATTTAGTGCAGGAACTCTGTGTAAAAGTTCTTCATCCGAAGATATTGCCTTGAACAATGCTTGCCACATATCCCTTTGCAGGTCAGGATAACCGCCAAGGCGAAGAATGAACGTCGCAAGAACGAGAAGCGGAGAAATCCGTTCGATCTGAAGCGGAGGGGCAAAAATGGCCATGCGCATGCGATCCGGAGCGCTAGTTTTTGCGCTGTTGGGCTTCACCATCGGAAGCGGGACGCGCTGTCAGGCGGAGCCGCTTGGCCTGCCGCCGGTCCCCATTCCAGCCGACAATCCACAAACGCCCGAGAAAATCTCTCTTGGCGACAAGCTGTTTCACGACTCCCGCTTTTCCGGCGACGGCACGATCAGTTGCAGCACCTGCCACGCCAATGACAAGGCCTTCACCGACAGCCCGCTGAAAACCTCGCATGGCATTGGCGGACATGCAGGCACGCGAAACGCGCCGACGGTGATCAACGCCGCTTATTTCCACACGCTGTTTTGGGACGGCCGCGCCTCCTCGCTGGAGGACCAATCGCAAAACCCGTTCCTCAATCCCATCGAAATGGGCCTCCCCTCTCATGAACCGATCCTCAAGATCGTTCGCGACGATCCCGCCTATTCGGATGCGTTCAAGAAAGTCTTTGGCGCGAGCGGCGCCGGAATCTCGATGGAGCACGTCAAGAAGGCGATCGCCAGTTACGAACGCACGCTGATTTCCGGCGACTCGCCTTTCGACCGCTGGTATTTCCACCACAACTCCGCCGCGATCAGCGAACCGGCTAAACGGGGCTTCGATGTATTTGTCGGTCAGGGGCGTTGCGTCTCCTGTCATGTCATCGAACAGACGCAGGCTTTGTTCACCGACAACCGCTTTCACAACATCGGCGTCGGGATCAACCGCATCCAGCCGGAGACGCCAAGGCTGGCCGCGGAGTTCCTGATCGCCAAAGCCGCGGGCGCATCAGTCGACAAATCGGTTCTCTCGGACCCAAAGACCTCGGATCTCGGCCGCTTCGCTGTCACCACGCATTTCGACGAGATCGGCGCCTTCAAGACCTCGACATTGCGCAACATCGCGGTGACAGGCCCCTATATGCACGACGGCTCGCTCAAGACGCTGCGCGATGTGGTCAAGCATTACAATCAGGGCGGCAAGAGCGAGGGCGATCCCTCAATCAACCCCTATCTATCGGGAGGCATTCGTCCGCTCAATCTCAGCGATCAGCAAATGGACGATCTCGTCGCCTTCATGGAGACGTTGACGAGCCCTGCTTATGTGAACGCCAGCGCCGGAGGATCGAAACCATGAGCAAGCTGATCACGAGACGAAGCGTGATGGCCGCTGGCGCGGCGGGCGCCGTCGGAACGCTGACGACGCTGCCCATCAGCATGGTGCGGCTGGCCTTTGGCGGAACGCGCGACGACTTCACCTTCACCTATATTTCCGACGCCCATATTCAGCAGATCAAGGGCTCGACCTTCGTTCGCAACTGGGACCAGGGTCTGCGGCGCGCGGTGGCTGAAGCCAATCTGGTCAAGCCGGAATCCGATTTCGTGATTTTCGGCGGCGACCTCGCGCAGCTCGGCAAGAAGGATGAACTCGACCACGGCGCCGAGATTCTCTCCCATCTATCTCCAAAGCTCCATACGGTGATGGGCGAACACGACTATTATCTCGACCTTGGCGAATATTGGAGCAAGCTCTACGGCCCGCAATATTACAGCTTCGACCACAAGGGCGTGCATTTCGTCGTGCTCAACTCGATCCTGACCACCGACGAATGGACGTTCCATCGCTGGCCTTCCGATGAGCAGCGCATGCAGGAAATGGCCGGTCTCGACAATCCGAACAGCTCGCCGTTCATGGTCGGCGAAAAGCAGCGCGCCTGGCTCAAGGAAGACCTCTCCAAGATCCAGCACGACACGCCGATCGTGGTGTTCTCGCATTCTCCTCTGCAGAAAATTTACAAGGGCTGGAATTTCTGGACCGACGACGCCGAGGAAGTGCAGGCGCTGCTGCAACCGTTCAAATCCGTCAATGTGATTTACGGCCATGTGCATCAGATTCAATACAATCAGATCGGCAACATCTCATTCAATTCCGTGATGGCGACGGCCTGGCCCTGGCCCTATCCGCAAAGCTATGCGCAGGTGGAGAGTCATCTCCCGGTGCTCACCGTGCCGATGAATCGCGGCGACCCCTTCTTCGAGCGCGACGCGACAGGCTGGCAGCTGATCGACGTGAATTCGGGACGCGTCGCCGCCCGCTATCAGCTCTGGGACAATGAGCCGCGCACCGTGGCTTTCGATCACAAACAGGGACGTCCGGTCGATCTCGCCTTTCAGGAGCCGACCCACCGCCGTCCCGCGCAAAACCATTATTGATCAGGAGCCGACGATGCGCTTCACCTTCGCCGCCCTCGCCATTGGACTTACGCTCGCCACGGTTTCGGCGCGCGCCGACGAATTCACCAAGACGGATACCGATCGCTGGCAAAAGGAATATCAAACCGTCGTGACCGACGGCCGCTCGCTATGGACGAGCGGCGCGCTAGGGACCAATGGCGTCGCCTGCGCGCAATGCCATCCCAACGCCGCCAACACGCATCCCGAGACTTATCCCAAGTTCCAGAAGCAATTGGGCAAGGTCGCGCAGCTCTTCGAAATGGTGAACTGGTGCATCCGTAATCCGCTGGAAGGCAAGCCGCTCGCAGCCGACGATCCCAAAATGACGGCCATCGTCTCTTACATCACCTATGAGCGGCGCGGCATGAAGCTGACGCCGGGAATGCATTAATAGCGGTCGGCAACGAGAGCGCCGACGAAGCGGCGGGTGGCCGGATCACGCGGCGATGGCTGAAACAGAGGCTGCGGTCTCATGCTGTCGCCATGCCCGCCAAACGATTGAGGCGAACAGGAGCCCCATCGCCAGCGCGCCGAATGGCAACGAGACCGTCGAGGCTACGGGCCGTGCGATGAGCGGCGTGACGAAGGCCAGCGCCAATATGGATTTCTCGAAAGGCCCGAAGCCTTTTTCGCGACCATGCGCCAGCAGCAGGGCAAGAGCCGGCGCGAGCGCCATCATGTCGTAGTCGAGGCAATAGGGCGTCGTGAGCAGCGTCGCGTTCAATGTCGCCGCAGCCTTTACGCGCGCGTCGGCGTTCGACCTCCATAGCCAGACGAGCGCGCCCAGCACCGCGACAGTCACGATTGTCTGCATCGCGTATGCGGTGACAATATCGCCCCCGATCAGCCGGACGGCGGCGAATATGCTTTGCAGTTTCTCAAACCCCGCCGCGCCCTGCTCGACGACAACCTTGCGAGTGAAATCCAGACTGTCGAAGAAGGCCCGCCAGCTCGCGAGGCCAAACGCCATGACGCTTATGAGCGTCATCAACGCAAGCGTCGCGCTCGCCGCCGCGAGCGTCCGCCACCGGCGATCCAATATCAGCGCAACCGGCAAAACCAATGCGAATTGCGGCTTGTAGGCCAGCAGAGCGAACAACACGCCCGCGACGAGCGGACGCCTTTCCAGCAGCAAGAACCCGCCGCCAAGCAGCGCCGCGGTCAGAAAGCCGTTCTGGCCGTGGCCCAGATTGACGAGCACGGCGGGAAAGGCGAGCGCCGCGAGCAGCAATTGCCTCTGATCCAGGCCGTAGCGGCGAGCGATGGCGGCCGTCGTCGCCAGATACAAAAGGAGAGTCCCGAACTGCCAGACAAGGAGCGCCTGAAGATAAGGAAGATGCGCCAGCAGCGCAGCCACGCCAAGAAAATAGGGCGGATAATGCCAGCCATAGACCGCGCTTTCGGCTCCAAATTCCGCGCGCTGCTCCGCGACATGGCGCCTGATGTCGAAGGGCTCCTCGGGATGGCCGCGCAGCGCCTCCTGTCCAGCCACCCACACCTGCGAGAAATCCGTTCCCAGCTGGTTGTGGTCCGGCCCCATGCGGCCATGCGTCATGGCGAGCATCGCGCAGATCGCCAGCACGGAAACCGCCAGGAGCATGAGGCAATAGGCGCGCATGCGCTCTGGCGTCAGCCAGCCGCCGCTCTTCACCAGGGCCAGTATGTGTTCCATGTCGCCAAACGGTCCGGGCGCGGAAATCGAGTTTGGGTCGCGCGTAACCCTGGCGTGATGATAAAAGCAAGCGGTTAATGTCTCGGCAACAGGACTACGCTGCTTGCCGCGGCTTCTCGGCCCCGCCCCCGAAGTGCTCGATATATCGCGCGTCCATGCGCTCCACCGGCATCACGACGAAGACGTCCACCGTGTTGAATTTGCGGTCGACGACGGCGCCGTCGCCAAATAGCGCGCCCAGTCGCAGATAGCCCTTGATCAACGGCGGCAGGCTCGCGAGCGCCCTGCGCCCGTCGACGGCGTCGGGGCCAAGCATCTCCATCGGCGTATGGCGGTTCTCTCGCGCCCGGACCCGCCATTCGCCCTCCGCGAGCGCATGATGGGCGAGATAGCTCAAGGGCGCCGCATGCACCAGCGCATTGGCGCCTTCGAAACTGGCGCAGCCGATCATGACGTCGATGTCGTAACAACGCACATAGGCGAGAATGCCGCGCCAAAGGAGGTCGATCGTGCGCTTGCCGCGATAGTCGGCAAGCACGCAGGATCGGCCAAGCTCCAGGAAGCGCTTTTCTTGATGGCGCTCAATCAGACCCGAGATGTCATATTCATCCGCCGAGTAGAAGCCGCATTTCTTCTCGCGCGCGACCTCGCTGCGAAGCAGCCGGTATGCGCCGACGACCCTGGGCTTGAGCTTGCCGAATCGGTTGCGCGCCGAGTGATCGACCACGATCAGGTGATCGCAGAATTTATCGAAACGATCCGCATCGCGCCGGGTAAGCGAGGCCTTGGGTCCGGCTAACGCGCCGCCTTCCTCGAAAAACACTTTGAACCGCAACCGCTGGGCTTTGCGGACGTCCCTTTTTGTCGCCGCCAACCGGACCTCAAGCTCTCCGATGCGGGCAATGGCGCCGTCGAGCTTCTTGCGATCCTTTTTTGGTTTGAACGTCAGGGCGGGAAAGGCGCCGGCGACGATATTTCGTCCCGCATCCAGATTGATGGCCCACATGGTTCAAGGTTCTCCGCACGGGCGCCGGCATGAATGCATCGGCGCGACGGATAGATCACCTTGCGGCAAAACTTTTGTGACGGCGGCGCGGCACGGCCTAACCGGCGGCGTTCAGAACGCCGCGTCTTTCAACTCTCGGGGGCGCGTCCCGCAAAGCCCGAATCGTCGCGGCCAGCGCGGCGAATTCGACGGGCTTGGTCAGCAGTTCATCGACGCCCGCCGCCTTGGCGGCAAGGGCGTCGTCTTCATGAGCGCTCGCCGTGAGCGCGAGAATAGGCGTTCGGCGCGCGCCCGCTCTGGCCTCCGCGAGCCGGATACGTCTTGTAGCCTCAAGACCGTCGACCTCCGGCATGAACAGATCCATCAAAATGACCCCGAATGGCGCCAGGTCTCCGTCAATCGCCGCAGAGGCGATCTCGACGACTCGCGCGCCATTCTCCGCGCGCGTTGTCACCGCTCCGAGCGCGCCTAGATGGCGCGTCACGATAAGCGCGTTGATGTCATTGTCTTCGGCGACGAGAACCTGAAGGCCGGCGAGGCTCGGCTCTGGCGCCGCGGGTCGCGGCTGCGTCACGCCGCGCGAAACGGGCGCAAGTCTCTCGATCAATGACGCGGCGCGAACCGGCTTCACCAGCCAGCCATCAAACTCGCTGAGCGCCGCCTCTCCGAAGGCCCGTCTTTCCAGCGGCGAGAAAAGCAGAAAGACCTGCGCTGCCTGCGCGCTTCGCGCGGCTTGCGCCAGAGAACTTCGTCGCGGATTCGCCAAGCGCGCAATCGACGATCACGGCGTCAAAAGGCGGCGCCTGGTCGCCGCGCAGACACACCAGCCCCTCCTCCTCGCCTTTCGCGATCCGTGTATCCGCGCCCGCATCCTGCAGATAATTCGCGAGAAAGGGCGCTTCAAAGCAGCTCCTCGCGACGATTAGCGCGCGCCGCCCGAGCAGAGGCCCTGCCCTCCCCTGAGCAAGCTCGCCAGGCGCCAGCGCCACCGGCAATGTAAAGGCGAAAGTGGTCCCTAGAGGCGACGTAGCGGCGATCTCCAGCTTGCCGCCCATCTGCGCGACGAGACGTCGTGAAATCGCGAGTTCCAAGTCCCGTCCCGCCCTGGCGCCGCGTGGACGAGCCATCCGCCTGCTCGAATTCCTCGAAAATCGCGTCGCGCGCCGCGAGCGGAACTCCGGGGCCGGTGTCCTCGATCTCAAAGCGCAAGACACCCGGCTCGCAGCAGGCGACGCGCACGCCAACCCCGCCCCTTTCGGTGAAGTTCATCGCATTGCCGACGAGATTGATCAGCACCTGCCGAAGGCGCGCCGGATCGCCGACAATGCGCGCAGGCGCGTTCGCCGCAATGTGACTGGCGATCTCCAGCGCCTTCCCCTGTGCGCGAGGCGCAAGCAACTCCACCACGCTTTCGACGAGGGGAGCCAGAGCGAAGGGCTCGGAGCGCAGCTCCAGCTTGCCAGCCTCGATCTTGGAAAAATCCAGAATGTCGTCGATGAGCCTCGCCAGCGAGCGCGAGCAGTCGCCTATCGCCTCCACATAGCTCGCCTGTTCGGCCTCCAGCCGCGTCATTGCGAGCAATTGAGCAAGGCCGAGTATGCCGTTCAGCGGAGTACGGATCTCGTGGCTCACCGTGGCGAGGAAGCGCGACTTCGCCTGACTGGCGGCTTCCGCCTTGTCGCGGGCGGCGGCAGCGGCGCGCAGCTCCCAGATTTCGTCGCGCAAAGCCTCGATTTCGGCCTCGGCGGCGGCGTGATTGCGGGCGCGCACGAAATAGAGCGTCGCGCCGAGTCCGGCCGCGAAGAAGCCGAGCACGAGCGCCAGAAGCGCGATTTGAAATCCGCTCGACTCCATGCCCCACAAACCTCGCGCATCGAAAGAAAGGCTTTTACGCGGACGGCGTTAAAAAACCCTGCGAGCCTAAGCGGCGTGTCTCATCCCGGTCAGCCCCGAGCGATATGAGAGGGCTTCCGCCAGATGGCGGCGCGAGACGCTCTCGGCGCCTTCGAGATCGGCGATTGTGCGCGCGAGCTTCAGCACGCGGTGGAAACCTCGGGCCGACAATGCGAAACGCTCCGACGCGTCGCGGATCAACGCGGTTCCGCTGCCGTCCAGACTGACCACGCTCTCGATCAGATTGGCTGGCGCGGCGGCGTTGGTCGCGACATTCTCCCGCCCCAGCGCCGCATAACGGGCCCGCTGCATCTCGCGCGCCGCCGCCACCCGCGCCGCGACTTCGCGCGATCCCTCAGTGGGCGGCGGCAGGACCAGGTTCGGCCGCGGTGATCGCCGGAACCTCGATCTGAAGATCGAAGCGGTCGAGCAGCGGCCCCGAGAGCCTTCCCTGATATTGAGCGGCGCAGCGCTCGTTGGGCTGGCGCTTGCAGGCGAAGCCCGGATCGAGCGCATGGCCGCAGCGGCAGGGATTCATGGCGGCGATAAGCTGGAAGCGCGCCGGATAGACCGCGCGGTGATTGGCGCGCACGATCGCCACCTCGCCGGTTTCCAGCGGCTGGCGCAAGCTGTCGAGCGCCTGCGAGTTGAACTCCGGCAATTCGTCCAGAAACAGCACGCCATTGTGGGCGAGGGAAATTTCGCCGGGCTTCGCGTGGGCGCCCCCACCGACCAGCGCCGGCATCGAAGCGGAGTGGTGCGGGGCGCGGAACGGTCGCCGATCGGTGAGTTCGCCGCCCGCAAGCTGTCCGGCGACGGAATGGATCATCGAGACTTCGAGCAGTTCGCGTGGGGAGAGCGAGGGCAAAATCGACGGCAGCCGGGCCGCCAGCATGGATTTGCCGGCGCCCGGCGGCCCGTTCATCAAGAGATTGTGGCCGCCCGCCGCCGCGATCTCCAGCGCGCGCTTGGCGCTCTCCTGCCCCTTGACATCGGCTAGGTCCGGCAGATCGAGCGCCGGCGCCCGCACCGCCGGGACCGGGCGAGAGAGAACCTGCGTTCCCTTGAGATGATTTGCCAGCTGGATCAGGGAGCGCGGCGCGATCACCTCTATGTCGCGAGAGGCCCAGGCCGCCTCGGAGCCGCATTGCGCCGGACAGATCAGCCCGTGCCCGCGCATGTTGGCGGCCACGGCCGCCGGCAGAACGCCCGCGACCGGCGTCAATGTGCCGTCGAGCGCCAACTCCCCCAGCACGGTGAAGCCGTCGAGCGCATCGGAAGGAATGGCGCCGATCGCGGCCATGACGCCAAGCGCGATGGGCAGGTCGTAATGGCTGCCTTCCTTTGGCATGTCGGCGGGCGCGAGATTGACGGTGATGCGCTTGGCCGGGAGGGCCAGACCCGAGGCGACCAAAGCCGAGCGAACCCGCTCGCGCGATTCCCCTACCGCCTTGTCGGCCAGCCCCACCAAGGTGAACACGACATTTCCGCTGGAAATCTGCACCTGCACATCGACGGGCCTAGCCTCGATGCCTTCGAAAGCAACGGTTGCGACCCGGACGACCATGACGCGCTCCAAATTCCGCTATTGAAAACCTCCACGGAAACTTAACCCCGACTTTTTCCGCGAGCAAGAACAATGTGTGAACAAAAGCTGCCGTCGACTTCATCGATCAAAGCTGTCTTAGCGCCGCCGCAGCGGCAAAGGGGCAAAGCGCAAGCGAAACCAGGCTGATAGCGCAAAGTATGGAAAAGGGCGCGAGAAAGGGCACGGTTCCGCCCGCGGCGGCATTCGCAGCCGACACGCCAAAAATCAAAACGGGGATGGTGAGCGGCAGGACCAGCAGCGCCATCAACAGGCCGCCGCGCCGCACGGTCACGGTCGCCGCCGCGCCGATGGCGCCGATGAACGTCAAGGCCGGCGAGCCGACCAGCAAACTCGCCACCACGCCCGCGAGCGCCATGCCGTCCTGTTGCAGTATCAGGCCTAGCACCGGCGCCGCAAGCACCAGCGGCAATCCCGCCGTCGTCCAATGCGCGGCGCATTTGGCGAGCACCGCCAGTTCCAGCGGCGTGTGTGAAAGATGGAACTGATCGAGCGAGCCGTCTTCGGCGTCGGCCTGAAACAGCCGGTCGAGGCCGAGCAGGCTGGCGAGCAGCGCGGAAATCCAGAGCATCGCGGGACCGATGCGGGCCAGAAGATTTGGGTCCGGCCCCACCGCGAAAGGCGTGATCGTCACCAGCGTGAGGAAAAACACCACGCCCATCGAGCCCGAGCCGCCGATGCGCCCGGCCACGCGGATTTCGCGCATGTAGATGGCGGCGAAGGCGGACCTCATGACGCTGCTCCCAGCGGCAGTTCGCGCGCTTCCTCGACGCCAAGAGGCTCATGGGTGGCGGCGACTATCATGCCGCCGAGAGCGCAATGATCGCGCATGGCGTTTGCGAAGCGTGCGCGCGAGGCGGCGTCGAGCGCGGTCATTGGCTCGTCGAGTAGCCAGAGCGGGCGGTGGGCGACCATCAGCCGCGCCAGCGCCACGCGGCGCTTCTGCCCGGCGGAAAGTATGCCCACCGGCGCATCAGCAACATGGGTCAGACCGACATTCGCAAGCGCCGCCGCAGGCGTGAGGCTGAGCGCGGGATGGCCCGCCGCGAGATAGGACGCCCAGAATTCGAGATTTTCCATGGCGGTGAGCGGCGTTTTCAGGCCGTCGGAATGGGCGAGATAATGACTCTGCGCGGAAAGCTCCTCCTCGCCCGCCCCCTCAAGCGCAACGGAGCCGGAAACGCGCGGAAGGAGGCCTGCGAGCGTGCGCAGAAGCGTCGATTTGCCCACGCCATTGTGGCCGGTGACGACAAGAGCGTCGCCGCCAGCGAGCGCAAAGCCGATATTTTCGAGAACCATCCGGCCGCCACGCTCGACGCAGAGCCCCTCAACCTTGAGATGCAAGGGGGAATGAAAATCCGCATGGGGTCTGTGCGCGCCGGGCATGGGTGATGGCATAAAGCGTTGGGCGCGATTGCGCCAGTGGCGGGGCGAGGGATGCGATCACAGGGCGCAGCCGACCACCGCCCTTTCCTGCTCATGCGGCAGCGGTTGCCGATAGACGAAAGACCTGCAGCCGATATTTGGCGGCTTGCGGAAATTCCATGTCCGCCCTGTTTCTCCGGGCTCCAAAGCGAATGCAAGATCTTACGCGGTTCGTTGCCGTCGCACGTAGACAACTTTGGTTAGTTCGGCGATCGGCTTTCCCTTTCGATCAACGATTGTCACCTGAAACGCCGGCCTGCAACTTCTCCCGTTCTCGGCAGTCGCACGTATTTCCTCGATCTTTTCAGCTGACAACTCAAAAGTCGCCCTGGCGATGTCCCGACCCGGAGAGATGAATTCGATCTGTGCGGATTTATCCCACACCAGATAGCCTGGCCCAAGATTTTGCTGAAGCATGAGCGGATAAAAGGGATCAGTCATCGCGTAGAGGCTGCCGCCGAACATTGTGCCAACGGCGTTTCTATTCCACCATCTTAGCCGCAGTTCCACCTCGATGTAGCGCCAGTCCTTCGCGATGACTTTAACGCGAATTCCCGAAAACAGCAGCGGCGGCCAGAAATTGATGAACGACCTGATCAGCTTTGGGGACAAGTCAACCTCCAACTCCGCGGCGAGCTCGCATTGAACCGCGCGTTTCCGCCAGCGCTAAGCGATTTCGCGCCATTGCAAAATCACGAGGATGGATATCGCCGCGTGGAGCGCGCGCAATCAACCGAATGGCCCGACACTTGCTTTAACAATCTCCAGCCAACTTCGTCCAGAGATAAGTCCTCATGAATTTTATTCTTCGCGGGTTGATGAGGGCGGCACGCAATTCGAAAGCCCAGTAAAGAAAAATGGCCCGCGGTCAACTCCGCGCTGACTGCGGGCTAACCAGTTTCGCGCCGACAAGGCGATTTGATGCGTCTGAACTCAACCAGGGAGTCGCGTTCATGGCTGGTGACACCCGTCACTATTCAGGCTTCACCGTTCATCGATCAATTTCAGGCTGTGAAGTCAACGTAACCTCCGTCAACGCAGCAAGGAGCCTGTTTCTCAAGAAGACGCAATTGCGCTACAGACCGCTAACCGTCGCTGTGCGCCGAGCGTTGCGACATTCGGTGATGATTGTCGCCGATGGCGAAGAATGGCGGCGCACTCACGACGCAATTATCCCGCACCTGCAGGCGTCTGTCGTCTCCCGCGACTACGCTCCGGTAATCTGCGCGATGGCGGATGAAACCTTCAACCATCTCGCGGCGCGGTCGGCTGGCGCGGGACCAACGCCGCAACCTCTCGACGTCGATGTCGAGAGGCTCATGCGGATAGTGGTTTCCAGGGTGATGGGACACGTAATGTTCGGGAAAACCCTTTCCGTCGAAGACGCGGAATATCTGGAAGGAGCGATGAACGACTCTACGCGGATGGTCCGCGATGGCTTGGCTGCCGCGCTGAACCGGGTCTCCGGCGCTGCGCTGCAACTATTGCGGATCCCTCAGCATCAGCCCTTCCTTTATCCACGCGCCCAAAGACTGGCTGTCGAAGGACTGATCGAATGGATCGGCGCGAAGATTGACCAAGGCAACGAAGCTGGCGCGAAACGGCCGATGATCGAAAGCCTTGGGACAAGATTTGACCATCTCCCGCCAGCTCGCCAAAGGCGCTGCATCTCTGCTGAATGCGTGATGATGTTCATCGCCGGGATAGAGACGACTGCGGCGACGCTGACCTTCGCCATCGCCGAAACAGCCAGCGACTCGTCAGTGCATGATCACGTCGTCGAGGAAGCTCGGAGGAAAGAAAACGACTGTCCCGGCGCCGACGCGCCGATGATCCAGTTTCCATATATCCACGGCGTCGTTCAGGAGACTTTGCGACGACATACGATTGTCCCGACCATGCTGCGTGAAGCGGAAGGCCAAATCGAACTTCGCGGCAACAGGCGGGGAACGAATTGCGAAGAGAAGGTCACGATCATCGGTCACTCGGTGCTGCGATATTTGCCAATGCAGGGCAATCTTCGGCGCAGCATCTGGAACGAGCCCTTTCGTTTTCGCCCCAGCCGTTTCGCCGCGCCTTTGACATTGGAGCAAAACAGGAATTTCAACCCTTTTGGCCTGGGACCGCAAAGCTGTCCTGGACGCCCCTTGGCCACCGTCGAAACCGTCCTGGTCCTGCAATCCTTCTTTCGGCGCCTGAACCTAGAGAAAAAGGAATTGCACAAAGCAATACCCGTCGAAAGAAACCTGTTGCTCACAATTCGGCCCGTTGGCGTAACCGTCCGCGTGACAGCCGCGTCCGCTTGGCGCCAGCCTTGAGTCTGCGAATTACGCGAACAACTCCGCTCTATCCCGCCTTCCCCCGCACCAGCCCGCGCACGGAATTTCCCATGTAAAACTCCGCGCCCTCGAAGTCCGAAAGGCGCAGCAGCGCTTCCTGCGCCCTTCCCTCCCGCAGCAGCTGCGCGCGCAGGGTTCCGGGCAGGAGTCCGCTGGACAATGGCGGCGTCAGCAGTTTCCCTTCCCGCGCCAGAAACACATTTGAGCGGGCGCCCTCGCAAACCTCGTCGCGCTCGTTGAGAAACAGCACTTCGTCGGCGCCGGAGGCCGCGAGTTCATTCTCGTATAGATCGCGGCGCGTGGTCTTGTGGCGCAGCAAGGGCGCGGCGGAGTCGAACCGCGTTTTCGCAATGGCCACCGCCCAGACCGGTTCGGGCGCGACCGGCTCCAGCGCGGCGACACTGGTGACGACCGCGCCATCAGCCCCAAGCACGAGACGGACGCGTAGCCGTGGCGGCCTGCCCGGATCGTTGCCGCAATAATCCTCGACGGCGCGCGTCAGCGCGCTCGCCGCGCGCTCCGCGTCGCAACGGAAGCCAAGTTGCGCGGCCGATCCTTGCAAGCGCTCCAGGTGCAGGGCAAGGAGAAAAAAGCCCTCCCCTCGCGTCCACAGAAGCGTCTCGATCAGCCCGAAATCACTCAGCCGCCTGTCAGGAATCTCGCCTTTATCAGACATTCCTCATACTCTTCGCGCGCCCTTGAATCCGCCACGATGGCGGAGCCCACATTGCAGACCAGGTGATGATCGGGGAAAATTGTCAGCGTGCGGATCGCGACATTGAAACGGATGTCGCCATCGGGCGAGATCACCCCCAATGAACCGCAATAGACGCCGCGCGCGGCGCATTCGAGATCGCGGATGATCTCCATCGCCCGAATTTTTGGAGCGCCCGTCACTGATCCGCAGGGGAACAGCCCGGTGAAGAGATCCTTCAGCGTCACGCCCTCCCGCAATCGGGCCTCAATGCCGGAAGTCATCTGGTGCAGCGTCGGGTAGGTCTGCACCGTGAAGAGGTCCGCGACCTTGACTGATCCGACCTCCGCCAGCCGGGACAGATCGTTGCGCAGCAGATCGACGATCATGAGATTTTCGGCGCGGGACTTCTCGTCCTCGACGAGATATTTGGCGCGAGCCATGTCTTCCAGCGGCATGAAGCCGCGTTGCGCCGTGCCCTTCATCGGACGCGCGCGTATGTCGCGCCCATGGGCCTGGAAAAAGACCTCCGGCGAAAGGGACACGACCGTTTCTTCGCCGAGCGCCACCACGCCGCCGTAAGCGACCGGCTGGCGCTTGCGCAAAGCGCCATAAAGCGCCAGCGGATCGCCCTCATAACGCCCGTAAAGCGGAAAGGTCAGATTGATCTGGTAGACGTCGCCCGCAAAAATATAGTCGCGGCATTTCTGGAATCGCCCGGCGTATTCCTCCTGGCTCCAGGCAGGCGTCAGAGCGATGCGGGTCTCCGCCTCATCCCGCGCCGAAACGAAGGGGCGCGGATTCGCAAAGGCGCCAAACAAGAGCAACGGCGTGGGCGACGAAGGCGTATGCTGCGCCGCGAATTTCCCCTCGAGAGCGTAGCCAAGCTCATAGCCGGCGTAACCGGCGAGATGCAGGCCGCGACGGGAGGCGGCCTCCATGCGCGCGAAAGCCTCGTCGACCTCGCTGGCCTCGCGCGCGACAATGATTTCCTCCGGGGCGTCGAACAGCATGGCCCGGCCGCCATCGCGAGCGTCCTCGAACAAGACGAAAGGACGCTCAGTCGAGGCGCCCGATTTCTGGGCAATTTGGCCAGGATGGTCGGCGGCGTTAGTCATCAACGGGCGGCGCTCATATTTGGCCTTTGGAGATTGGCGATCGCTTCCACCTAAGGAATGATCGGGCGATGAGCAATCCCCCTCCGGCCATAGCCGCTGAACGCGGCCGAATTGCTCCGATGGCGGCGGCGCCTTATGGGCTTGGAGAGACCATTTTTGGAGAATTCATGAACGAAGACGCCTCCGCCCCGCTGCGCCTGCTGTTTATCGGCGACGTGATTGGCCGCTCTGGCCGGGCCGCCGTGCTGGCGCGACTGCCGCAACTGCGCGAAGCCTGGAAGCTGGATTTCGTCATCGTCAACGGCGAGAACGCGGCCGGCGGCTTCGGCATCACCGAGGCTATCTGCGACGAACTGCTGCAAGCAGGCGCGGATTGCGTGACCTTGGGCAACCACGCCTTCGACCAGCGGGAGGCGCTTGTCTTCATCGAACGCCAGCCTCGCCTGCTGCGGCCGGTCAATTATCCTCCCGGCACGCCGGGGCGCGGCGCGAATCTCTATACCGCCGCGCGTGGCCAGCAGGTGCTAGTCGTCAATGTGCAGGGCCGGGTCTTCATGGATCAGCTGGACGACCCCTTCGCCGCGATCGAGCGCGAGCTGGCCGCCTGCCCGATTGGCCTCGTCAGCGATGCGATCATGATCGACATGCACGCCGAAACCACCAGCGAAAAAATGGCCATGGCGCATTTCGTCGACGGGCGGGCCTCGTTGGTCGCGGGCACCCATACCCATGTCCCCACCGCCGACAGCCAGATTCTGCTGCACGGCACCGGCTACATCTCCGACGCGGGCATGACCGGCGACTATGATTCGGTGATCGGCATGGACAAGGAAGAACCCTTGCGCCGCTTCACGCGCAAGACGCCCGGGGCGCGGTTCGAGCCCGCCCAGGGAGAAGCGACCCTGTGCGGCGTCGCGGTCGAGATCGGCGTCGACGGGCTATCGCGAAAAATCGCTCCGGTGCGGCTGGGAGGGAGACTGTCGCAGGCGTGGCCCGAGTTTTGGGGTGGGCCGTGAACAATGTCGACCGACCCGTTGCCGCGCCTGCTGCTTCAGGCCTCACCGCAGTATTAGGCCGAGCTTTCAAAATGTCTGGAACGCTGTCCACGTGGCTGAAAATGGCGCGCGTCGCGCTGTTTGATCGGTTTGACGCTGAATTTTATGGTCACTTCCACAGAGACCTGCGCGCCGTGAAAAACCGAATGTCCTTGCTGCGCCACTATGCCGAGCATGGAGCCGCCGAAGGCCGAGTGATCAATCTCAAACAGGCTCAGCTCAACGCGAGCAAAAAATTTCCGCCGCTCCCAGGCGATTTCGACCTTTCCAACTACATGAATTTAAACAAAGACCTGCGCGGATTCCTTATCTTTGACTGGGAGTATTTGCTCCATTATGTGGAGTTCGGCAGGGGCGAAGGACGCATATACAAGATTCCCGAACCCGTCTCCATCCCGGCAGGAGCGCCACGAGCAACGATATATGCGTTGAGAAACGACGGGGTGGGCACTCGCCTTCTCACTATCCTCCATGCAAAAATTCTGGCGCAGGAACTAGGCTGCGAGTTCAAGGTCATGTGGCCCGCGCTCGAACTCGCAATTCTATGACAATAAGCAGTTGCTGGACCCCAACCTCGTCGGGGAGATTTTCGCTGATAGCCATATTTTCGATCTGCCGCCCGGCGAAAGGGGCGACATCGTTTCCTGCGAGCTCCCGAGCGGACTGCGCGTGTTGCGCCTGCTAGACGAAAAAGAAGGCGTCGCTCGTTGGGATCGCAATAAGCTTTGCGCGGTTGCGCAGCAATATGACGCGCTAATTTGGGAACTCCCCAAGCCCGTAACGAATTTCATGCGTTTTGAGATGGACATTAAATCCCTTGCTCGGAAATATTGGGCGCTCATCCGCTGGAATGAGCGAATTCGCGAGTTCTCGCGGAAATTTTACGCCGACCTTGGACGGCGCGCCTATTTTGCAGTGCATATTCGTCGCGGAGATATTCTGCGCATGCTCGTCGAAGGCGACGTCCAAATGCTGAAAGACGAGGGCATGGTGATGATTTTTCAACGCTTTGTGTCCATGAAGGAAATCATAGCCTCAATAGGGCGGCTACGCCGCGACGAACCGATAATTGTATGCTCCGACGTGACGGGCATGGACGACTCGCTCATTTCCGCATTCGGGCGAGAAAATTTGCATTCCAGCCGCGAGATTTTCGCCGGCACTGAAAATCAGCAGGCGATCGTCGACATCATGCTTCTGTCCAATTCCAGTTATCTTTTCGCTCCTCCAATGAGTTTCTTCTCTATTTGCGCCGAGACCGTCGGAGTGTGTCGGCGATTTCCACTCGGCGCGGATCTCGCCGCGACCGTCGACGAGTTGGTCGCCATCGCGGGCTCGATCAAAGGCGAAAGACGCCTTGAAGTCATCGCCCTGATCCGTGAGACGGCTGAAAGACATGCCGCAAGCTTCGTGGGATTTCAAGGCGCCGGTTGAGCTGACGGAGTTGGGAGGGGCTTTTCCAAAGTGGATAAAAAGTCTAGTTTCCCTCGAACATGAGAACGCCACATGCCGGACGATCCGATCCCCGCGCTCGACGCTTTTTACGCCTATGGATACAAGGGTCGGAATATGATCGCCATCGCTGCGCCCTTCGCCATGTCCGGAGAGACGCCCGAAATCCTGGGCCGTGAAGTCGCCATAAATGGCGACCACTATGAGGTTCTGGGAATTTCTCGGCAGATCAGCGGCAAGATCCACAAGGGCGAGCCCATCGGCCTGGAAGTCCGCCCAACCAGCAAACCAAGCCAGGCGGGCGGCTCCGAACCCGCTGGCGGCCCGGCATAAAATGATCCGTTTCGCAGGCTTTGGCCATAGCCATATCGTTGCGCTCGCGCAGGGATGCTATGATCTTGCGGGGCGCGGCGAGCGCTTCGGCGACCAGGCTTTCGAAGGGCATTTTCACTATCTCTACGGCGAAACGCTGACTCCCCCGATAATCGAGGGCAAACTCAATCCCAACATTATTGAGAAAATATCCGAGGCTGGGGCGCAGTTCATAATACTTTCATTGGGGGGCAATGAACATAGCGCGCTTTCCGTCGTGCAGCGCCAGGAGCGTTTCGACTTCATCCTGGGTGAAGCGCCAGATCTTCCGCTCGACCCCGACGCGACCATCCTGCCGGAGGCGGTTATTCGAGAGACATTGCGAGAGACGATGGAAGAAGTCTCCGCCACGCTTCGGGCGTTTCGCGATGCAGTCTCGCTTCCGATCATACATATCGAACCGCCGCCGCCTCTGCCGCGCGAGAGGGTGCTTGATCATCCAGGCGAATTTTTCCACACAGTCATCGATTCGACCCGAGTGTCGTCCAACTGCCTGCGATATAAAATGTGGCGCACGCAGGCGAAGCTTTATCGTGAAATCTGCGAGCGTCTGGACGTCTTCTATGCGCCCATTCCCAAAGACTTCTTCGCGGAGGACGGCACATTGGCGCCTTTCGCATGGGGAAAAGACGCCACCCACGCGAATCCCCAATTTGGAGAGCACATGATTCTCGACGCCTTGTCGCTGCTCGCGACGCGGCTCCAACCAGGCGGCTGATGGAATGGGATCGAATCCATATAGCAAACTGCCCGACTATGCGAACTGGCGGCGCGCAGTAACCCGCGTGGCGCCAGGCGAGCTTGATCCTGTGGTTGAAGCGCCATTTCGCTTTGACGCCAGTTCCAGGGTGATGGCGGCGGGCAGTTGCTTCGCGCAGCATATCGGACGGTTCTTAAAAAGCGGCGGCTACTGCTATCTGGTGACAGAGCCCGCGCATTCGATTGTCGGACCAAAGGCGCGGACGTCGCTAAATTACGGCGTCTATACCGCGCGATACGGAAATATCTACACCAGTCGGCAATTGCTGCAATTGATCGAGCGCGCCTACGGCCGCTTCGCTCCGCATGAAGACATCTGGCAGGAAGGCGAGGGTATATTTCTTGATCCGTTCCGGCCCAATATCCAACCCGCTGGCTTCAACTCGATCCGGGAATATGAAATTGACCGGGAACGGCACTTCAAGGCGGTGAGGGACGCATTCGAGACCCTCGACGTTTTCATCTTTACGCTCGGGTTGACGGAAACCTGGCGCTCGCGCGCCGATGGCGCTGTTTATCCCGTGTGTCCGGGCGTCGTTGGCGGCGTTTTTTCGCCCGAAACACATGAGTTGCTGAACCTCGGCGTGGACGAAGTCGTCAGCGACATGACCGCCTTCGTGCGACGCCTGCGCGAAGTCAATCCGGCAGCTCGCGTTATTCTGACAGTGTCGCCCGTTCCGCTGGTGGCGACGGCCGAGCCTCGCCATGTATTGGTGTCCTCTGTCTACTCGAAATCGGTCTTGCGCGTCGCTTGCGAAATTTTGACAAAGCGATTGAAGGACGTCGCCTATTTTCCCTCGTACGAGATTATCGCTGGCGGCTTCGCATCGAAGAACTATTTCGCCGCCGACAAGCGCAGCGTCACCGACGAGGGCGTGGCGCATGTCATGTCCGTGTTCGAGCGGCATTTCATCGACAATACCCCGGAAAAGGCAGCGATTCGCCTCGCTTTGCAGTTATTGCACACCTCGTCCGCCGACCAGGCCGACCCTGAGGCCAGGTCCGTCGCCGAGATGCTAAAGCTCATGTGCGATGAAGAGGCGCTGGACATCGATCCGCAACAGGACCGCCGCGCATCCGGCAACTGAGCTAACAGGGTCTGTTGGACGGCATGCGCTTCAGGGAAGATGCTCGTTACATCATCGCCCAAAAACGAAAACCGGCTTCTCCTCGATTAGTCCAGGAGAAGCCGGTTTTTCCGTTGTCGCGGGTTCCAACTGAAAACTGTCGGAAGCCCCGCTCCAAAAAAGGCGTCACGCCGGAGCGATCGCTCCCGACGTGACGGCTTTCATCCGTTTTACTGGATCATGCGGGTGGTGCGGCCAACGCCGCCGCCATCGGTGCGGTTGCCTGTCCCATTGGTGCCTTCCGGCGAGATCCAATCCGGAACCCAAGTCAGCATGACGATAACGAAGGCGACGATTGCCGCAACGTACATGAGCGTCTTGCCGATTTCCGCGCTGCTGTGAACACTGGCCATGTTTTCCCCCTGTTGTTTGTTCTTTGACCAAAAACACTAGAATGCTTGCCGCATCGCCAGCAGCGTAGCTCGAAACGAAAGCATTGGCAATGCGGCGAATTGCGCATTTTCAAATTATTTGTATCCAATTGATTTATATTGATTATTCGTCGCCATACGCATGTTGCGCACGTAATCGGGCTCGTTTTATGTCGCGCCGTTATCCCGCCTTTCCGATTCTAAACAACTCGCCAGCGGGAGTTTCAGCATTCGTCGCGGAAAGAGGCGCAAATTTCACGGTCAACGGTAGATTGCACCTTAAGCGAGAATTTTGAAAGCCCGCTTTTCTAATGATTGGCGCCCTGCCGCGTCCGTTTGATAAAAGCCGCCAGCCGGGCCACTTTGCGCCGCCCGAGATCAAACTGGATTGCGCTCTTGAACTGTTTCCTCAATTCTGGCTCTCGCGCTTCCCGCGCCACCTTCGCGGGCGCAAGGGGATCGTCCAAGCGCTCCAAGCCGCTTCGGACACAATACGCAACCGCGTGCTTTCTCTATTTCCTAATGGGTTCGGGTATGGCGACCGCCCTGGATCACGCGCAGAAGCCCGAGCTGGATCAGGAGCAAGCGCCCGCTCAGGATGAACGCATTCCCGGTTTCACCCTCTGTGTCCCGCCCTACGCGCCGCCGTGCGTCGATAATGCGCCCAAGGGGAGGGCCAACGCCGCCTGCGATGAAGAACTCAAAATCTACATCGAGACGGTGTTCCATTACCGGGAATGTCTGACATTTGAGATGGAGCGCGCCATCCGCGAATCGAACGACGTGATCGACCGCTGGAAATGCAGGAAGGCGGTGGGTAAATGTCGCAAATGACGATATCGCCCGCATCGAAGCGGCCCGTTGTCTACGACATCTCGCGGCTGGTCACGCGCGCCCTGAATCCGAATCCCAACGGCATTGATCGCGTCGATTTCGCGCTGGCGCGTCATTTTCTCGCTCAAGATGGCGGCGCTAACAGCGCACTCTTCTGCTCACTGCTGGGGCCGCGCGTCGCTCCAGCAGCCTTGGCGGCGCAGGCCATCGACGAGATCGAATCCTGCTGGAACGAATTTATCGAGCCTGACACCGATCCCTCATTTTCTCGGCTGATTGCGGCCTTCGACGCGCATCCGGACGCGAACGCGCCGCGCATCGCCCGCTCGCGTTTTGATCGCGCGAACCAGAGCTGGCGCGACATGCGACGCTGGGCGTTAAATCCCGGCGCCCCGCTTTCGGAAATTCCGCACGGCGCCGCCTACGTCAACGCCAGCCAATTTCTGCTCGACAAGCCATGGTTCACGAACTGGCTGGCAGCGCGGACTGACGTAAAGCCGGTATTTTTCGTGCATGATCTTCTGACCATCGACAATCCGGAATTTTTCTGGCGCGACGAGGCGAAAAAGGGTCCACGCCGGCTGCGCGCCATCGTCAGGCTGGGCGCGGGCGTGATCGTCGCCTCGCATGCGCTGGAGAGGCGATTGCGCGCCTTCGCGGCCAGCCAGGGTCGCGCGGAGCTTCCCATCGGCGTGGCGCGCCTTCCGGTGGCGCCGGTCTTCGCGCAGCCCGCGGAACCCGACCCTCGCCTGAGGGACAAGAACTATTTCGTTGTTTGCGGCACGATAGAGCCGCGCAAGAACCACATGACGCTGCTGAATGTCTGGCGCCGGCTCGCCGAACGGCTTGGCCCGGCGACGCCGAAGCTGGTCGTCGTCGGCAAGCGTGGCTGGCTCAATGAGAATGTGACTGACCTGATGAGCAGAAGCCCTGCCCTGCGCGCAAGCGTCATCGAAGCGTCGGGCCTCTCCACCCCCGCGCTAAGACGACTGCTCGCCGGCGCAAAGGCCTTGCTCATGCCTTCCTTCGCGGAAGGTTTCGGCCTGCCGGTCGCCGAGGCGCTGGCGGCGAAAGTTCCCGTCATCGCCTCCAACCTTGAGGTTTTTCAGGAGTTCGGCGGCGATGCGCCCGTGTATCTTGATCCGCTGGATGGGCTGGGCTGGCTGAGCGCCGTCGAGGCCTTCGCCGCGCCGGAGTCGCCCGCGCGCGCGCAGGCGTTGGCCCGGATCCAGCGCATGGGCGGAAGCGAGAGCGGAGACTTCTTCGCCGCCGTCGACGAGTTTATCGCGGGGCTGTGAAGGTTCACGGCCGAATAATTCGCGGCGCGCCAATCGCGGGCCGCGCGGGAAGCTGTTAAAAGGCTCGAATGACCGCCAAGCAAAAATCTCTCGGGCCGGGGAGCCACGTCTTTCTCGTCGACGGCTCTTCCTTTGTGTTTCGCGCCTATTTCCAGTCGATCCGGCAGGACGCGAAATATAATTACCGCTCCGACCGCCTTCCGACCGGCGCGGTGCGGCTATTCTGCACGAAGCTGCTGCAATTCGTGCGCGAGGGCGCGGCGGGCATCACGCCCACGCATCTCGCGATCATCTTCGACAAATCCGAAAACTCGTTTCGCAAGGAGATTTATCCAGAATACAAGGCGCACCGCCCCGATCCTCCAGAAGACCTCGTCCCGCAATTTCCCTTGATGCGCGCGGCGGTGCGGGCTTTCGGCCTCACGCCCATCGAGCAGGATCGCTATGAGGCGGACGACCTCATCGCCACCTATGCGCGCCAGGCGCGCGAAAAAGGCGCGGATGTTCTGATCATCTCCGCCGACAAGGATCTGATGCAGCTCATCGGCGACGGCGTCGCCATGTATGACCCGGCATCCGGCGAGCAAGGCAAGTTCGGCGCGCGCGCCGAGCGTTTCATTGGCGAGCAGGAAGTCGTGGATTATTTCGGCGTGCCGCCATCAAAGGTCGTCGACGTGCAGGCGCTGGCCGGCGACAGTACGGACAATGTGCCGGGCGCGAAAGGCATTGGCGTCAAGACCGCCGCGCAGCTCATCAATGAATATGGCGACCTCGACACGCTGCTGGCGAAGGCGAGCGAGATAAAGCAGCCCAAGCGCCGCGAGGCGCTCACTGATCCCGAGAGCGTGAAGCTTATCCTCACTTCGAAGAAGCTTGTGGAGCTCGTGCGCGACGTGGACATCGCAACGCCGCTCGAAGACCTCGCGCTGCATGAGCCGGACGCCAAAAAACTCGTCTCCTTTCTGCAGGCGATGGAGTTCACGACCATCACGAGGCGCGTCGCCGAAACCTATGACGTGGACCCGCAACAGATCGAGCCGGACCCCGATTTCGTCGGGCCAGGCGGGTGGCGCGGACGCAATGGCGACGTCGCCGAACGCGCGGCCGAACCGCCCTCCCCCGACGCTATCGCGCCCGTCATCAATGCGAACGCTCCGACGCCTCAGGCCCATGCCGCGCAGCGCGCGAAGGAGGCGCTGGCGACCCCGATTGATCGGTCCAAATATGAAACGGTCGGCACTGTGGAGCGTCTCGCCCAATGGATCGCGGAGGCGCTTGATCTCGGCTTCGTCGCCTTCGACACCGAGACGACATCGCTCAATTCCATGAGCTGCGATCTCGTCGGCGTGTCGCTCGCCCTGACGCCCGAGCGCGCCTGTTACATTCCGCTGGGGCATCGCTCGGAGGGCGCGAACGACCTTTTCGTCGGCGCGGAGCTGGCGCCGGGCCAAATCCCGCTGCGCGAGGCGCTGGATCTTCTCAAGCCGATGCTCGAAGACGCCTCCGTCCTCAAGATCGCGCACAACATGAAATATGATCTTCAGGTGCTCTCGCGCTATGGCGTCAAGGTCGCGCCGATCGAAGATACGATGCTGATTTCCTATTCGCTCGACACGGGCCGCAACAATCATGGCCTCGACGAACTCGCGCTCAAGCATCTCGGCCACAAGAACATCAGCTTTGGCGAGGTCGCGGGGACGGGCAAGAACTTCATTGGCTTCGCGCGCGTGGCGCTGGACAGGGCGACGGAATACGCCGCCGAGGATGCGGACGTCTGCCTGCGCCTTTGGCGCGCGCTGAAACCGCGCCTTGTCGCGGAGGGCATGACTACCGTTTACGAGACGCTGGAGCGGCCGATGGTCGCCACTCTTGCCGCGATGGAGCGGCGCGGCGTTTCGATCGACCGAGCGATACTCTCGCGGCTTTCGGGCGAATTCGCGCAGGCCATGGCGCGGCTGGAGAACGACATCTTTGAAGCCGCAGGCGAGCGGTTCAACCTCGGCTCGCCCAAGCAGCTCGGCGACATCCTCTTTGGCAAGATGGGACTGCCCGGAGCCAAGAAGACCGCGACCGGCGCCTGGTCCACATCCGCGAGCGTGCTCGACGAACTCGCCGAGGGCGGCAACAGCTTCGCCGCGCTGATTCTGGAATGGCGCCAGCTTTCCAAGCTCAAATCGACCTATACCGACGCCCTGCCCGGCTTCGTCAATCCGCAAACGCATCGGGTGCACACGTCCTATGCGCTCGCCGCGACGACGACGGGGCGCCTCTCCTCGTCCGAGCCGAATTTGCAAAACATTCCCGTGCGCAACGAGATGGGCCGCAAGATACGCACGGCCTTCGTCGCCGATCCCGGCCGAGTGCTGATCTCGGCGGATTATTCGCAGATCGAGCTCCGCCTGCTGGCGCATGTCGCCGACATTCCGCAGCTCAAGAAAGCGTTCGCAGAGGGCGTCGACATTCACGCCATGACCGCGAGCGAAATGTTCGGCGTGCCGGTGAAGGACATGCCCTCCGAGGTGCGCCGCAGGGCCAAGGCGATCAACTTCGGCATCATCTACGGCATCTCGGCCTTCGGTCTCGCCAATCAGCTCGGCATCCCGCGCGAGGAGGCCGGCGCCTATATCAAGAAATATTTCGAGCGTTTCCCGGGCATACGCGACTATATGGACGCGACGCGCAAGACCGTGCGCGAACATGGCGTCGTGACGACGATCTTCGGGCGCAAATGCCACTTTCCGAAGATCGCGTCGTCAAACGCCTCCGAACGCGCTTTCTTCGAACGCGCGGCGATCAATGCGCCGATACAGGGCGCCGCCGCCGACATCATCCGCAGGGCGATGGTGCTCATGGACGCGGCGCTGCTACAGACGGGCCTCGCCGCGCAAATGCTGCTGCAGGTGCATGACGAACTTGTGTTCGAAGCGCCGGCCGATCAGGCCGATGCGACGATCGAAGTGGTCAGGCGCGTGATGGTCGACGCCCCGCATCCCGCCGTGCAGCTCTCCGTGCCGCTGCAGGTCGACGCAAGGGCGGCGAAGAACTGGGACGAGGCGCATTGAGGGGGGCGGCCGGATATTTGCATCCTTCCGAGAGCGTCATTCCCGCGCAAGCGGGAATCTGAGAATCAAGGGCGGGCTTTATCTCGTTGCCTTGGATTCCCGCTTGCGCGGGAATGACAAGCGGCTGAAGAGCTACCCCCCCTCACAGCCCCACATCGTCCGGCGGGCGCGACGGCTCTTCATCCGCTCCATTGATGCCATATTTGCTGCGCGACCAGACTCGCTCATGCAGATAATAGGCGGCGATCTTTATCAGCGCCTCGGTCGCGGTGATGGCGGCGGAGAGGCCCAGATTTTCGGTAAAGCCGAAGACGACGGCGAAGGTCAGAATGCTGCCCAGCACGCGCCATGACAAAGCCTTCACGAGACTGCGCCGCCGCGTCTGCAAGGATATGGGCGGCGTCGGCAGGCCCTCCATCGAGGCATAGCTCGCCTCCAGCAGCGCGGGCGCGCCGCGCTCGGAAGCTGTCGCGCTTTCCACCATACCGACGGCGACCGTCTCATTGGTGATGCGGTCGATGAGGATGAAGCCGCCAGTCTCGCGGTTCTCAAGATAGGGGTCGCAGACGACGACGGAGTCGAGCGTCAGCTCCGCTTCGCCGATGGCGTTGAAGGCCAGCGTTTCGCCTTCTTCACGCAGCGGCGCCGCAAGGCCGCTCTCGATCTCGATGCGGGCCGTCACCGCCTTCACGGTCGCGGGCGTCGTCTTGGCGCCGATCTTCAACAGATAGCTCTTGCCGAGCGTCAGCGGCTCGCGCACCAGCCACAGCAGCTTCGCTTTGAGCCGATCGCCGACCTTGGCCGGCGAGACCGGCGAGCACAGAAGATCGCCGCGCGAAATGTCGATTTCTTCGGTCAGCGTCAGCGTGACCGACTGCCCGGAGAACGCGCTGTCGAGATCGCCGTCATAAGTGACGATGCGGGCTATCTGAGTGTCGCGGCCAAGCGGCAATATGCGCACGATGTCGCCGGGCCGAATGTTGCCGCCGCAGATGAAGCCGGAGAAGCCGCGGAAATCATGGCTGGGGCGATTGACCCACTGCACCGGATAGCGGAAGGGCGCGATGATCGAGCCGTCCTCGATCGCGACGCCTTCCAGATAGGTCAGCAGCGGCGGCCCCTTGTGCCACGCCATTTTCGCGCCGGGCCTGACGAGATTGTCGCCGTCCTTGGCGACCAGCGGAACGACATAGATCGACAGGAAGCGCAAATGCCGCGCGAATTCGGCGAAGTCCCGCTCGATCTTGCGAAACACGTCCTCGCTATAGTCAACGAGGTCCATCTTGTTGACCGCGACGACGACATGCCGCACGCCGAGCATTGACACGATCACGCTGTGGCGCTGCGTCTGGCTGAGGATGCCCTTGCGCGCGTCGACGAGAAGCACGGCGAGATCGGCGGTCGAGGCGCCGGTCGCCATGTTGCGCGTGTATTGCTCATGGCCCGGCGTGTCGGCGACGATGAACTTGCGCTTGTCGGTGGCGAAATAGCGATAGGCGACGTCGATCGTGATGCCCTGCTCGCGCTCGGCGGCGAGTCCGTCGACCAGCAGCGCGAAGTCCAGTTCGTCGCCCTGCGTGCCGTGTTTCTTGGAATCCTTCTCCAGCGTCTCCAGCAGATCGTCCTGCGCGAGACCGGCGTCATAGAGCATGCGCCCGATCAGCGTCGACTTGCCGTCGTCCACCGAGCCGCAGGTGATGAAACGCAGCAGCGGCTTCTCGGCGACGGAGCGATGGGAGGTCGCCTCCGGCGGCGTATTTGCGGACACGCCGTGCATTTAAAAATATCCCTCTTGTTTCTTCTGCTCCATCGAGGTGGAGCCGTCATGGTCGATCAGGCGTCCTTGCCGCTCCGAAGAACGGCTGTTGCGCATCTCGTCGATGATCGCGTCGAGATTGTCTGCCGAGCTCTCGATCGCGCCAGTCAGCGGATAACAACCGAGCGTGCGGAAACGCACCATCTTCTGCTCCACGACTTCGCCGGGTTGAAGCTTCATGCGGTCGTCGTCGACCATGATCAGCGTTCCGTCACGCCGAACGACGGGGCGCTCCTTGGCGAAGTATAGCGGCACGACGGGAATATCCTCGCGCGCGATATAGTCCCACACGTCAGCCTCGGTCCAGTTGGACAGCGGGAACACGCGCAGGCTTTCGCCTGGCCCCTTGCGTGCGTTGTAGAGACGCCAGAACTCGGGCCGCTGGTTCTTGGGATCCCAGCGATGCTGCGCCGTGCGGAACGACAACACGCGCTCCTTGGCGCGCGATTTTTCCTCGTCGCGCCTCGCGCCGCCGAATGCCGCGTCAAAACGCCATTTGTCGAGCGCCTGTTTCAGCGCTTCGGTCTTCATGATCTCCGTGTGCAGCTTCGATCCATGCACGAAGGGACTGATGCCCATCTCAATCCCTTGTGGATTGGAATAGACCAGCAAGTCGATCCCGAGCTCCTTCGCGCGTCGGTCTCGGAACTCGATCATTTCGCGAAATTTCCAGGTCGTGTCGACATGGAGCAAGGGGAACGGCGGCTTCGAGGGATAAAAGGCCTTCATCGCAAGATGCAGCATTACCGCTGAATCCTTGCCGATGGAGTAGAGCATCACCGGCCGTTCGCATTCGGCGACGACCTCGCGCATGATGTGGATGCTCTCGGCCTCCAGCCGGTCGAGATGGCCCAGTTTGCGAATTGCGAGAGTGTTCATTGCGCCGCCTCGCTTTGCGCAGCCGGACCACGACGCAGCACGCCGTTCTCGTCAACATGCAAGCCGCATTCCTTCTTCGCATCTTCTTCCCACCACCAGCGGCCGGCGCGTTCGCTCTCGCCCGGCGACACCGCGCGCGTGCAGGGCGCGCAGCCGATGGAGAGAAATCCCTGCGCGTGCAGTTCATTCACTGGCACGCTGAATTTTTCGGTCTCGGCCACGATAACTTCTCTGCTGTAGTCCAGCAGGGGGTTGACCTTCAGCAGCTTATGCGCGGCGTCGAACTCGGCGTATGCGATGTCGGCGCGCGCGGCGGATTGATCCGCGCGAAGCCCGGTGATCCAGGCGGAGGCGCCCGCCAGCAGCCGGCTCAACGGCTCCACCTTGCGCAGATGGCAGCAGGCCTTGCGGTTCTCGACCGACTTGTAGAATCCATTCACGCCCTGTTCGGCCACCCATTGCTGCAAGGGCTCTGCCTGAGGATAGACGGCCGTGATGCGGCGGGCGTAGCGCGCTTCGGTGCGCTCCCAGAGATCATAGGTTTGCGGAAACAGGCGGCCAGTGTCCAGCGTCGCGACTTCGATGTCGAGCCCCTGCGTGAAGATCGAATGCGTGATCCACTGATCCTCGATGCCGAAACTCGTCGTGAAGACGATGCGTCCGGGAACGAATTCTCGGACAAGCTGCAAGCGATGATCGAGATCGAGGGGAGCCAGACGCGGCTCCAGAACGTCCATCAGCGATGGCTTCATGATGCAGCCTTTCGGCGCCGGTCGAGAATCGAACCACGCGTTCCGTAGCCTTGTTGATAGGTCTCGCTATAAGCGGCGAGCGCCCTGGTCCATTGCGCCTCGTCCTGGCGAACGGCGAGGTCATGGGGAATTTCGATCGTGTCGAATCCGCACTGGCGCGCATGGACGATCTGATCGGCGACGACGCGTCCGCTGGCCCGCAATTCTCCGGCATACCCCGCCCTGCGCAGCAGACGCGCCAGCGAAAAGCCGCGGCCGTCGGTGAAGGCCGGAAACGCGATGGCGATCAAGGCGAGGCGCGAGAAATCGGGCGCCAGCGCCGCTGGCTCTACGTTGTTGGCGACCAACACGCCGAGTTGCACGCCGGGGACTGATGCCGCCAGCGCCTCGTCGAGCCGTATTTGCGAGACGATGATCTTTCCGGCTCTGGGCAGATCCTCTTCATCGGATAGGCGCCGCCAATCGTCCTCGACGAATTTCCCGTCAGATATCAGCGCCATCTTCGCCCTCCCGCCGCACTGCGTCCTTGAAGCGGGCGTGGCCCAGTCGCCGCCATGTGTCGATGAAGCTCTCTCCCGCGAGCCGCTCCGAGAGATAGAAATCGACAATATGTTCGATCACATCCGGCACCTGATCGGCGGTGACGCCTGGGCCAACCAGTTCGCCGATGGAGGCGGAAAGCGTCGGATCGCCTCCCAGCGTGATCTGGTAGGATTCCTGGCCCTTTTTTTCGAGGCCCAGAATGCCGATGGCCCCGACATGGTGATGGCCGCAGGCGTTGATGCATCCAGAGATCTTGATCCCCAGCTTGCCGATGAGGCGCTGGCGCTCCGGATCCTTGAAGCGCCGCGCAATTGCCTGCGCGATGGGAATGGAGCGCGCCGTCGCCAGCGCGCAATAATCGAGTCCGGGACAGGAGATGATGTCCGTCAGCAGCCCGGCGTTGGCGGTGGCCAGCCCGGCCGCGTCCAGCATCCTCCATAGCGCGAAGAGATCGTCCTTCTTCACATGCGGAAGGATGATGTTCTGCTCATGACTGACGCGCAATTCGCCAAAGCCAAATTTCTCGCTGGCTTCCGCAAGCACACGCATCTGCTCGGAAGTCGCGTCGCCGGGAATCCCGCCGATCGGCTTCAAGGAAACAGTGACGATCGCATAGCCGTCGATCTTGTGCGGGGAGACATTCACCTCCTCAAAGAAGGCGAAGGCAGGATTCTCTTTCTTGGCGGCTTCCAGCCGGGACGACCGGGCTGGCAGGGCTTCGTAGGGCGGCGGGGCGAAATAGCTGGCGATGCGCGCGAACTCGCTGTCGTCATGCGCGAAAGGCGCGCGATCCATGGAGGCGAACTCGCTCTCTATCTCCGCCCTGATCTGGTCGAGGCCGGTCTCATGCACCAATATCTTGATGCGCGCCTTGTATTTGTTATCGCGCCGGCCGTAGCGGTTGTAGACGCGCAGGATCGCTTCGAGATAGGCGAGCAAATCCTCGCGCGGCAGAAACTCGCGCACCAGCTTGCCCACGAATGGCGAGCGGCCCAACCCGCCGCCGACAATGACCTCGTAGCCTGCTTCGCCATTCTCGCCCGCGATCACGCGCAGGCCGATGTCATGCACCTTGATGGCCGCGCGATCATCCGCGGCGCCGCTCACCGCGATCTTGAACTTGCGCGGCAGGAAGCTGAATTCCGGATGCAGGCTGGACCATTGCCGCAGAAATTCGGCCGTGGGGCGCGGGTCTTCATATTCGTCGGCGGCGACGCCAGCGAAATGGTCGGCGGTCACATTGCGGATGCAATTGCCGGAGGTCTGGATCGCGTGCATCTCGACGTCCGCGAGAGCCTCCAGAATGTCAGGCACATCGACCAGCTTGGGCCAGTTGTATTGCAGGTTCTGCCGCGTCGTGAAATGACCGTAGCCCTTGTCCCATTTGTCGGCGATGTCGGCGAGGCGGCGCATCTGCCGCGCCGTGAGCGTGCCATAGGGGATGGCGACGCGCAGCATATAGGCGTGCAATTGAAGATAGAGCCCGTTCATCAGGCGGAAGGGCCGAAACTCGTCCTCGGTCGAAGCGCCCGCGAGGCGGCGGCGAACCTGCTCACGAAACTCGGCGACGCGCTCCCGCACGAAGGCGGTGTCATAATTATCATAGAGATAAGTCGTGGCGGGCGTGTTGGGGCGCGCGGCCTGCAACGGATCATGCGCGGTCATGCTGCGTCTCCCGCCCGCTCGGCGCGGGACTGCTTGCCAAGATCGAGCCTCACGCTTGGCCCCTTGATCCGCATCTTCTCGCGATAATGCAGCGGCTCTGGCGCCCCGTCCGCATCCACCGCGACATCGGCGAGATAGACGTCGACAACGCGATTGGCGGCGACGTCGGCCTTGCCTCTAGCCTCCAGGGCCGCAGCCGCGGCGCTGTCACTGGCGACGACCGCGGCGTGGTGGTCGCGCGTCCAGCCGTCGGCGCCAAGGAACAGCACTTCGCCGTCACGAAGATCGTTGGCGAAAAGGATTTGCGGATTTTTCAGGACTGCCATCAGAGCGCCTTGGCGATTGTCAACCGGAGGCCGTCAAACTCGTCCGACCAGATGATCTGGCAAGAAAGACGGGAGTTCTCGAAGATCAGCGGCAAATCGTCGAGCTTGTCGAGTTCGTCTTCTTGCGGCGCGGGAAGCCTGGCGACCCATTCGGGGTCGATCAAAACGTGACATTCGGCGCAGGCCAAAGCGCCCCCGCAAGTGTTGTCCATGCCCATTCCGTAATCGCGAAGAATTTCCATCAATCGCCAGCCTTCGACGGGCTCGATCTCGTGGATCACGCCTTCCCGATCCTCGACACGGATCAAATTCGTTGGTCTGTCCAAGCTTGCTTCAGCATTCCGCATCAGCCCGCTCCCCTCCCGCTTCAATCAACATTCAGGCCAACGGCCGCCAATCACGGCGCAACATCAGACGTCTCCCGAACGTGCTGATTTCCTTTCCATCGGCGCCGGAAAATTCGCCGCACGCCGAAGCCTGGGTGTTGCAGCCTCGCATTCCGGCGTGACGGGCGCGAACGGAAATGATCCAGTTCGTTGACCGTTACATACTGATAGCAGCAGGAAAGTCAATTCACTTTGTTTTGACGCGGATTAGGATTATACTACAAATTAATTACGTTGTTTTCCTTGGCGATTGCGAACAAGACGTGAAGCTTTCGGCGTTCACCATCTTTGGTAAGTTTGCGTCAATCATTGGTGCGCTCCACATCATCCAATGCTATAGGGTCTTCTCATGGCGAAGAAAGCGATAGACAAGAGAAAACAAGTAACTTCAAAAAACGCCGAGGAGGCGCGCAAGCCGCTGGCCGAAATTGCGCCGGCGCAGGGAGTGAGACCGGAAATGAAACCATCAGTAATCCTAGTCGGCGCAGACAAGGGCGGCGTCGGTAAAACCACGATTGCCCGCGCTGTCCTGGATTACCTCGCCTCCAACAACGTTGTTACGCGCGCCTTCGATACGGAGTTTCCGCGCGGCACGCTGCATCGCTTCCATCCCGACCTGACAAGCGTCGTCGATCTGACCGCCACGTCGGACCAGATGCGGATTCTCGATACGTTGAACACCGAAGACGTCAAGGTGACAGTCATCGACGTGCGCGCCGGCGGCCTCACTCTCGCGCTTCACGCGCTGGAAGACACCGGTTTCCTTGACGCCGTGCATGAGGGCGAATTCAACTTTCTGATATTCCACGTGCTCGGTTCCTCGATCGCCTCTCTCGACGAGATCGAGGAGATCGCGCCTTATGTCGAGGACGGACATTATTTCCTCGTGAAGAACCACGTCAACGATACGACCTTCTTCGAGTGGGATCCGATAACCCACGGAAAATATTTTGAGAAAGTCGTAACCACCGGCGAACTGACCATCCCCAAGCTCAATGAAATGTCCTATGAGCAGGTGGAAATCGCAGGGGTGCCCTACTCCACCTTTGTCGCGGACAAGACAGCGGAAGGCCACCCGGCCCGTCAATCCTTTGTTCTGCGCGGCTATGTTCGCACATGGCTGAACAAGATCGCCGACGAATTTGATCGGGTGGATCTGCTTGGCCTCGTCGCGCCGCGCAACAACGCCAAGTCCGGAAAAGCTGGCAAGTAAATATCAGATTTCAGACACAACCATTTCAGAGGGCGTCGACGGCGAGAGAGATGAAGCGGCGAGCCAACGTCTTTTTCGTCTGCTCGCCCTCCGCAAGGGTTGGCGTTTCCACGACCGCTCGCCTTCTGACCGACTATCACATCTTCACCAATGCTCCTGTCATCGGGTTTGAAACCGATCCGCACGAACCCCGGTTCGCGGCCTTTTTCCCCGACTATGTGCAGGTGATCGACGTCTCTGACATCAAGGGCCAGATCACGCTCTTCGACAGTCTGCTCGCCCCGGACGACACTACAAAGATCGTAGACGTCTGGCATCGCTCCTTTCCGCGCTTTTTTGAAACCGTGCGGGACATCGGTTTCATCGAGGAGGCGGAACGCCTGGGAATTGAGCCGGTCATCCTGTACCACGCCGACGCGAGCAAGATCGCCCTTGAAGGCGCGCTGGCTCTGCATGAGCAGTGGCCCGGCGTGACGATGATGCTGGTCCACAACGAAGGCGCGAGCCCGCTGGAGGCGCAGGAGCTCGAATTGCTGAGAAATTACCCCGCGCAGGGCAATTTTGTTGTCGCGCCCTTGCCTGCCCCGGTGGCGAAGGTTCTTGACGATCCAAACCTGTCACTGGCGACGTTCTTGCGCGACCCGCCAATGGACATGTCCATTGTCGTGCGCGCGGCCTTGAAAGCATGGATTGGCCCGGTCTTCACGCAATTTCAGAGCTTCGAACTCCGCCAGAGGCTCGAGTCCAGCGCCTATTTGCAATAACCCCTCAGCCTCGCCAATAGCGAAGCCGAGCGACAGGAAGCATCATGGAATATCGCCAACTGGGACGCACCGACCTGTCCGTTTCCGCGCTTTGCCTCGGGACCATGACCTTTGGCCAGCAGAACACGGAGGCCGAGGGCCACGCACAGCTCGACTATGCTCTTGAGCGCGGGATCAATTTTATCGACACCGCCGAAATCTACTCGATTCCTCCTCGCCCGGAGACGCAAGGATCGACCGAACGGATTGTCGGCTCCTGGCTCAAAGCCCGCAAAAATCGGGACAAGGTGATCGTGGCCACCAAGGTGGCCGGGCGCGGGGAAATGAACTGGCTGCGCGAGAACAACGTGCCGACGCGGCTGGACAGGAAAAACATCGCTTTCGCAATCGATGCTTCGCTGAAGCGTTTGCAAACGGATTATGTCGACCTGTACCAACTGCATTGGCCGGATCGCTCCGTGCCATTGTTTGGCGCGGGCGGCACGGTGTGGCGTCGGCCATCTCCGCGCCCGGAGGTCGGCATCGAGGAAACGCTATCGGCGCTGGACGAACTGGTGAAGGCCGGCAAGGTCCGCCATGTGGGATTGTCGAACGAGACGCCTTGGGGCGTCGCGCAATTTCTGCGCGCGTCGGAACTGGGCTTCGGCCCGCGCGTCGTCTCCATCCAGAACGCCTATCACTTCCTCAACCGAACTTTCGAGATGGGCCTCGCCGAATTCGCCTGGCGCGAGAAAGTGGGGCTGCTCGCCTATTCGCCGCTCGCGCAGGGCTATCTGACCGGCAAATATCAGAAGGGCGCGCGACCGCCGGCCGCCCGAACGACGCTGTTCGAGCGCGGCCAGAGATATGAGACCCCGGGCTCGGAGGCAGCGATCGACGCATATCTTTCGCTTGCGCGCGAACTTGGCCTCGACCCCGCGCAATTCGCCATCGCTTTCGTAACCTCCCGGAAATTCGTCACATCCAACATCATCGGCGCGACCACAATGGCGCAGCTGAAGACCGACATCGATTCCGTCAATGTGAAGATCACCCCGGAGATCGAGGCGCGCATCGACGCCATCCATGAAGTCCACAGCAATCCGGCGCCGTGAAGAGGCGCGGAAGCCATTGGGTTCTGTCAATGGATCTTATTTCCTGGTCGCCTGAATTCGCTTAGGCATGACCGGCGGTCGCGGACAGGCTGGCGAGATCGATGCCGATCGAGCGCAGCGCGCGCAGATATTTGCTGTCGAGATCGTGGTCGAACAATATCGCCGGGTCAGCGGGGCAATGTAGCCAGCCATTGTGCTGGATTTCGTTTTCGAGCTGCCCTGCGTCCCAGCAGGCGTAGCCGAGCGCCAGCACCGCGCGGTCCGGCCCCTGCCCCGCGGCTATCGCGCGCAGAATGTCGACGGTCGCCGTCAGGGAAACGCCATCGTCGATCGGCAGGGTCGAGTTGTCGATGAAAAAATCCGCCGAATGCAACACGAAGCCTCGATCCGTCTGGACCGGGCCGCCGGACAGAACCTGAACGTCCTTGGCGGCCGCGGGAAGGCTGATCCGCTCCTTGGGATCAATCACCTTCAACTGCTCAAGCAGATCAGGGAAATCGCGCACCCGCGCGGCCCGATTGAGCATGATTCCCATGGCGCCGTCAGCGGAATGAGCGCAGACATAGACCACCGACCGGGCGAAACGCTCGTCTTCCATGCCGGGCATGGCGACAAGCATCTGGCCTTCAAGAAAGGGGCTTTTTCGCGCGGCGTTCTTGCCCTTGCGCTTGGCCGAGGAATTCTTGCGTCTTTGCGGTCTCGCTCATAGGTTCATGCTACGCCTGCCCACCGCTGGCGACAAGAGTTCCCGTCGTGTGGTCACTTACCTAACTAAAATTTAATCATGGCCTTTCAATGGTTTCCCGAATGAACACCAGATGTGTCCGTGGCTTGGCCTTTGTCGCATTTCTCCTTTCTGCGCAGGGAGTTGGCATAGCCAACGAGGATGCCGCATTCGCCTCGGCGCCAGCAAAAGCTCAAACCTCCAGCGCGAGGCTGCTGGCGGGGGAGCCGCCCAAGGACATTGGCTACACCGCCGGGCTGCAAATCGAGCTCGCCCCGAAAACCATCACCTATTGGCGCCAACCCGGCGACGCTGGCGTGGCCCCCGTCTTCGATTTCTCGCGCTCCGAAAATGTCGCCGCCGTCGAGATGCTCTACCCGGCGCCAAAGCATATCGAGGAAGCTGGCAGTCTGGTCGCCGGCTATGACGCCAAGGTCACGTTCCCGCTGCGCGTCACGCCCCGCGACGCGAAGGCGCCCGTAACGCTCAACCTCTCGCTGGATTACGCGGCTTGCGGCAGGATCTGCCTGCCGGCGCGCGCGAAGCTCTCGCTACTGCTTCCCCGCGCCGGGGCGTCTCCCTATGCGCCGGAGATAGCCGAGGCGCTGGCGCAAACACCCAGGAAAATAGCTCCCGCACAAGCAAAAGACCTGTTCAGTCTGTCGCGGCGGCAAGACAAGCCGTTTTCCTGGCGCCTGACCTATCATGGCCAGGGCAAGGCGCTCGACCTCTTCGCCGAGGCGCCCGCCCCGCTGTTTCTGGACAGCGCCCGCGCGGCGGATGGCGACGGCTTTGATCTCACGCTGGACACAAATGGCGCCGCCAAGCCATCCGGGCCCGTTGCGGCGACGCTCACCATCGTCACGGACAAGGGCGCCATTGAGGCGCCGCTGCTGCTCGAATGAATTAGGCCAGCATCGCCGCTGGGTGCTCGATGAAGCGCTTGAAAGCCGAAAGCAGATTGGCGCCGAGAGCGCCGTCGACCGCGCGGTGATCGCAGGACAAAGTGACAGTCATCATCGTCGCGACGGCGGGCGCGCCGTTTTTCGCAAGGATGCGCTGTTCGCCCGCGCCGACCGCGAGGATCGTCGATTGGGGCGGATTGATCACCGCGGTGAAATTCCTCACGCCGAACATGCCGAGATTAGAGACGGCGCTGACGCCGCCTTCATACTCCACGGGCTTTAGTTTTCGATCCTTCGCCCGAGCGGAAAGCTCCTTGATCTCACCCGAAATCTCGCGAACGCTCTTGGCCTGCGCATTGCGGATGATCGGCGTCACCAGACCGCCGGGGATAGACACGGCCACGCCGATGTCGCTGGCCTTGTGGCGCAGCATGGCTTCTGGCGTATAGGTCACATTGGCGTCCGGAACCTCTTGCAGCGCCAGCGCCAGCGCCTTCACGATGAAGTCATTGACCGAGAGTTTCCACGCGGGCTTGCCCTCGGTCGCGCCAGGCGCGGCGGAGTTGAAATCCTCGCGCAGCCGCAAGAGCGCGTCGATGTCGCAGTCGCAGGTGAGATAGAAATGCGGAATGCTTTGCGCCGCTTCCGTCAGGCGCCGCGCAATGGCCTTGCGCATCGAGTCGTGCGGGATTTCCTCATAGGTGTCGAGCGCGTAGAACTTGCGCGTTTCCACGATCGAGGGGGGCGAGGCGAAGGCGAGCGGCGCGCTCGCCCGCGCCGCGCCAGAGGAGACAGCCGCCTGCACGTCGCGCTCGACGACGCGGCCGTGAGGGCCGGAGCCCGCAATCGCGCCAAGGTCCAGCCCCGCTTCCTTCGCAAGCCTGCGCGCGAGCGGCGAGGCAAAGACGCGGCTTGATGAAATCCTGCGTCGCCAGCGTAGCGGTGCTCATTGTCGCCTTCCCCGTATCAACCCGTTCACCCGCCCGCCGTCGTGCCGCCGGAGAGCCCGAACAGCGCCTTGATGAGATCGCCCGCCAGTTCGCTGTCGCGCGAGAAGGCGTAGACCGCCGTCAAAAGCGCAGCGGTCAGCGTGGCGGCGAGCAAGAGGACATTTCGGCGCTCGGGCGTCATGTAGCGACCTCCTCTACCGATACATCACAGCCTTTGCCGCCGCGATCACCTCGGCGACGGACGGCAGCGCCAGCTTCTCAAGATCGGCGGCATAGGGCATTGGCACGTCCTTGCCGGTCACGCGCAACACGGGCGCGTCGAGCCAGTCGAACGCCTCCTCCTGCACGCGCGCGGCGATGTCGGCGGTAACGCCGCATTGCGGCCAGCCCTCCTCGATCGCGACGCAGCGGTGCGTCTTCTTGACGAACTCGATGATCGCCGGAACGTCCATCGGCCGCAGCGTGCGCAGGTCGATCACTTCGGCGTCGACGCCTTCCTTTGCGAGTTCCTCCGCCGCAGCCAGCGCATAGGTCATGCCGATGGAGAAGGACACCAGCGTCACGTCGCGGCCTACCCGCGCGATGCGCGCCTTGCCTATCGGCACCAGAAAATCGTCGATCGCCGGCACGTCGCCGGTCTTGCCGTAGAGAATTTCGTTTTCCAGAAACACCACTGGATTGTTGTCGCGAATGGCGCTCTTCAGCAGGCCCTTGGCGTCGGCGGCGTTGGAGGGCGCCACGACCTTCAGCCCGGGCACCTGCGAATACCAGGCCGCGTAATCCTGGCTGTGCTGCGCGCCCACCCGCGCGGCCGCGCCATTGGTTCCGCGAAACACGATCGGGCAATGGATCTGCCCGCCGGACATGTATAGCGTCTTGGCGGCGGAGTTGACGATATGGTCGATCGCCTGCATCGAGAAATTGAAGGTCATGAATTCTACGATAGGCCGCAGGCCGGCGAAGGCCGCGCCGACGCCCAGTCCCGTGAACCCATATTCGGTGATCGGCGCGTCGACCACGCGGCGCGCGCCAAACTCCTGCAACAGCCCCTGCGTGACCTTATAGGCGCCCTGATATTCGGCGACCTCCTCGCCAAGAATGAACACATCGGGATCGCGGCGCATTTCCTCGGCCATGGCGTCGCGCAGCGCTTCGCGCATGGTCATGGCCATCATGGTGGTTCCGGCGGGAATTTCGGGCTCCGCCTCCACCTGCTGAGTCACCGAAACGGGAACGGTCGGCTCGGCGAAGGGAGTCGGCGACGGCGCGGCGACGGCCGCCGGGGGGGGATGGCTGAAGCGTCCTCGCCCTCGGCCGCAATCACCGCGATAGGCGAATTGACCGGCACATTTTCCGTTCCCGCCGGGACGAGAATGCGCGCCAGCACGCCCTCGTCGATAACCTCGACCTCCATTGTGGCCTTGTCGGTCTCGATCTCGGCGACGACATCGCCGGATTTTACGCTGTCGCCCTCGGCCTTGAGCCATTTGGTGATCTTGCCGTGCTCCATCGTCGGCGACAGCGCGGGCATCAGAACATTGACGGTCATCGTCTCAACCCCGTAGCGTGCATAAATTCACCGACGGCCCGATTTCGTTCATGCGCCACTTAAGCCACCACATCCGTCCACAATTCGCTCGCGTCAGGCTCCTTATCCTGGGTGGCGAAATCGGCCGCTTCCGCCACGATCTTGCGCGTTTGCGCGTCGATTTTTTTCAGCTCTTCCTCGCTGGCGCCGCTCGCGAGCAGCCGCTGTCGCACCTGCTCGATCGGATCGTGCTCCTCGCGCATGCGCGCCACTTCTTCCTTTGGACGGTATTTGGCCGGGTCCGACATGGAATGGCCGCGATAGCGATAGGTCTGCGCCTCGATGAGATAGGGTCCGTTTCCCTTGCGGCACCAGTCGATGGCGAATTCAGCGGCGGCTCGCACGGCGCGCACGTCCATGCCGTCGACCTGCGCGCCGGGTATGTTGAAGGCCGCGCCGCGCTTGGCGAAATCCCCCTGCGCCGACGAGCGCTCGACCGACGTGCCCATCGCGTAGTGATTGTTCTCTACGATGAACACGACCGGGAGCCGCCACAGCTCGGCCATGTTGAAACTCTCGTAGACCTGCCCCTGATTTGCGGCCCCGTCGCCAAAGAACGTCAGGGAGACGCGGTCCTCATGACGATAATTATTGGCGAAGGCCAGTCCCGCGCCTATGGGAGCCGGCGCGCCCACGATGCCATGACCGCCGAAGAAATTCTTCTCCCGCGAAAACATGTGCATCGAGCCGCCCTTGCCCTTGGAAAAGCCGCCACGCCGACCTGTCAGCTCCGCCATGACGCCCTTGGGGTCCATGCCGCAGGCGAGCATATGGCCGTGATCGCGATAGCTAGTGACGAATTGATCGTCGGGGCGCGACGCCATTCTCACGCCGACGACAACCGCTTCCTGCCCGATGTAAAGATGGCAAAAACCGGCGATCAGGCCCATGCCGTACATCTGGCCGGCCTTCTCTTCAAAGCGGCGAATGAGCAACATGTCGCGATAGGCCGTGCGTTCTTCCTCCAGAGTGAAGGCGAGCGGCGGCGACGCGTTCTGGGCAGGTGTTTCGACATTTTCCGTCATATCCGCACTCCCAAAGCGTCGATGCGAAGAATAACCTAAAACGCAGCTGAAAACGAGCGTCCTGACAATTGCCGCGCACGGAAGATTCGGACCGGTTGCCGGCGTGTCTCCTAACGCTGATCGACCTGCGCCTGCAGTTCCTCGGCGAAGCGGGCTATACGCCGCGCGTTGGAGCCGAAATCATGCCGGCCGTGGCGCGAGGCGGCGCGGATGTCGATGCGCGTCTGGCCCGCCAGCGGCCGCAGCCGGACGGTCACATCTTCGTCCAATCCCATCAAGGTCGTGCGATCCATGAAATCCATATGGGCGTCGCCGGAGCGCGCGCTAGCGGGTCGCTGATCGACCAGGCGCCAGCCGCGTGCGGTGGCCGCTTTCAGCGCGACCGCCGAAGCTTCGTCCAGATCGAGATCCAGAAGGATGGGCGCCACGTCGGGATAAGCCGCGCGCTGCTGCGCGCGCTCCGCGTTGGGCGGGCTGGAAGGCGTAAATCCGCCTCTCGCCTTGAGAGCCACGAGCGAGCGGGAGAAATCCGGTGGATCCTGGATGTCGGTGGAAATATCCGCGAGCACTGGCAGCCGGACCGCCTCGAATGAGAGATACGCGGGATAGGCGAGCGTCGCGGTCGCCAGGAACATGCCGGCGACCGCCGCGCCCACGCCACGACCGCCCCAGCGCCAAATGCCGACGCAAGCGGCGCAGAACATCAAAACGGCTGTCAACGCCAGCGCCACCGACGCGCCGAGCGCGATTAAGGCCGGCTGCGCCTCCAGCTTGTGAGCGCGCGCGAGCCCGACGGCTAGCGCCGCGACAAGCGCCGCGAACAGCCCGAGGCGTCTACTCCAGATCGCGGCCCGAGATACGGGTTCAGGAGGAAGGTGGCGACGCATCAGGCGAATTTTTCCGGTTGAGGAACCGCCGCGTCAAGGAGACTCGAAAACGCGACTTCCCAGCATTATCGCGGCGGATGGCGCCCCGTAAAGCGCCACATCGCGATCCCGTACGGAGCGCGAGACGCCCAGCCTTAACGCGGATTTAACTCGATAAGGACAAATTGACGCCAAGAATGCATCGCAGTTTTACCAAACCATCAAGCGAGTAGCGTCATGTCGCAACAGTTCGTCGCCGAGTTTCAGCAGCTGCCCGACCAGAGCCCCGAGCACGATATGATGGCGCGGCTTTATCGCGAAATCGGCCTCTCGGCCGTGGCCGCTGCGCTCGAAGTCATGGACATGCCGTCGCCTGCGACGACGGTCGCCCCGGTCGATCAGCGTCAAATCCCGGCGTTCCTGCAAGAAGACAGCCTGGCGGCCTGAAGCTTGCCTTGCGCCACGACGCCCGCGGCGCATATGGTACGTAGATGATCACCAGACGAGCCCTGATGACCCGAGGCGGCGCCCTGCTGCTAGCTGGCGCGGGGCTGGCCGGTTATAGCGTCGCGATAGAACCCAATTTCATTATCGACGTCACAAAATACGCCGTTAGGCCCGTCGGCTGGCCTCCTGGCCTGCGCTTGCGCATCGCCGTGATCTCCGATCTTCACGCCTGCGAACCCTGGATGCCTGTCTCGCGCATTCGTCAGATCGCGGCGGTCGCGAACGCGCTCGCGCCCGATCTGGTCGCGTTGCTGGGGGATTTTTCCGGAGGCACGATATTGGCGTCGGCTGTCATGCCGGAGCAATGGGGCGAGGCGCTCTCCAGCCTGCGCGCGCCGCTTGGCGTGCACGCCATTCTTGGCAATCACGACTGGTGGCACGGCGCCCTGCCCCAGACCCCAGGCGACGGAGCCGAGGGCGTTCGGCGAGCATTGCGCGCAATGGGCGCCAATCTGATGGAAAACGACGCTGTGCGCCTTGAAAAGAACGGCGAGCCATTCTGGCTGCTAGGCCTCGGCGATCAGATGTCCATTCAGGAGGGGCCCGGCCGCTGGCGCGGACATGACGACCTACCGGGAACATTGAACAAGATCTCCGATCACGCTCCGGCGATCCTGCTTGCGCATGAGCCATTTGTCTTTTCGCACGTCCCGAAACGCATCGCGCTCACCTTGTCCGGGCATACGCATGGCGGCCAGATCAACCTGCCCTTCGCCGGTCCGATCTTTGCGGAACTTCGCTTCAAGTCGAAACATATTTACGGACATATCGAGGAAGACGACCGCCATCTGATCATCTCGGGCGGATTGGGAGAATCTATCATTCCCGCGCGCTTCATGCGGCCGCCCGAAATCGTGCTGGCGACCGTCGAGGCTCCAACGCTCACGGGCGAGGCCTCCGACGAGATATTGCGGTATAATTGATCGTCCGAAATCAGGCGCCCCCACGCCAGCGAGCCGCTCAGCCGTGACCCAAAATCCTATGAAAGACTACCGCCCGCGCGCACAAACCGGGGTTTTTGCGGGTTTGCTCATTATCGCCGCCCTGGCGCTCCTCGCCTGCGCTCCGGCGCGCGCGGCCGAAAGCTACGCCTGGACCCAGTTCACGTCTTCGGGACTGGAAGCGCGCGCGGCGACGAGCGACGCCTCCTGTCCCAAAGCGACGCTCGACGGGCGCGAAACGCCAATGCGGGTCAGAGCAACACCCAACGAAGCCTTTCCGGTTCTCGTCTGCACGCTTGCGATTCCCAAGGGCGCTGGCGCGGCAAGCGTCAACGGCCGGCCATTGGCTTTGGCGCCGCCGCGCGCAAACAGGATTGCGCTGATCGGCGACACCGGATGCCGGCTCAAGGCCATGATCTTGCAGGGCTGCAATTCCATCAAAAGCTGGCCGTTTCGTCTTGACGCCGATGTGGCGGCGGAGATGGAGCCGGACCTCGTCGTTCATGTGGGCGACCTCGTTTATCGCGAGCGACCCTGCCCGGAGTCGAGCAAGGGCTGCGCTGGCTCGCCTTACGGCGACAACTGGGAAAGCTGGAAGGCGGACGTCTTCGAGCCCGCGCAGGCGCTGCTCGGCGCCGCGCCCTGGGTTTTCGTGCGCGGCAATCACGAAATCTGCGACCGCGCGGGCGGAGGCTGGGGACGCCTCGTCAGCCCGCTCGCTTTCACGGAAGGCGCCTGCACGCCGCAGGAACCGCCCTATGCGATCGATCTTGGCGGACTGACGCTCGCCGTCCTGGACGTGACGCGCGCGGAGGACCGCGCCGTCGACGACGCCGTGGCTGCCGCATTGAGGCGGCAGTTCGCGGACCTGGCGAAGGTCGAAGGCCCGCTCTGGATAGCCATGCACAAGCCGATTTACGCCTCCGTCCGGATCAAGGACGGCGTGAACGAGGGCGACAACAAGACGCTGGTCGCCGCCACGCGCGGCGCGATCGGGCCGAATACGCAGCTTCTCCTGTCCGGCCACATTCATACGTTCCAGGCGATGAGCTACGACGGCGATCATCCCGCGCAGATCGTCGCGGGGCATGGCGGCGTCGTTCTCGACGCCTTCGCGCCTCAAAAGCTGGACGGACTCGCGATGGGCGACGCGAAGGTGGACCACGGCGTCGGCCTGACCAATGTGTTCGGCTTCGCGATGCTGGACCGCCGCGAGGCGGAATGGCAGCTCACCGATTTCGACACGCATGGCCAGCCGCTGGCGCGCTGCCATCTGCGCGGGCGCAAATTCGCGTGCGATCCTTGAAAAAAAGGCCGCCTTCGTGATGAAGGCGGCCCTGCAGCTCTTTTTATTCCGTGCGAGAAACTATGGAAATTCCAAACGAAGGATTGTCATTCCAACCTCCTTTCCGAATATTCAATCTCGGCGGTGGCGTTGGTTGTTTGTCTGCAGAAAACAGCGCTTGTTGGCTACTAGTGCCGACCGAAGATATGTTGGTATGGTCTGACATTTCTGGATTGCGCGTACCATATGAAATCTTGGAACTTGGCCCGCTACAACCCATTACAGAAAGCTACTTTTCTAATATCGAGGACCTAAACGACCCTATATCTAACGTCTGTCTTTCGGCGCGTTCAGGTGACGATCAAGCGTTGGACGTCGCACAAGCTCAGAGATGGAAGGGTTTGGCGCTCGCATATCGTAACAGGGGCGATGGGAAGAAAGCGACGCGAGCGGAGCGCATTGGCGCGCAAATAATTTTCGCTACAAACACCTTACACAAATTGGTCTACGCCTACAAAAACACTATGATCTCGCAGCTACGCGAATCCCAAATTTGTGATTTTTCCTGTGGAACGTTTAATTTCTATTCTAATAAATATGCGATGGACATAGGATATAGAACACAGTCTTGCCTCAATGAGCTCTTTGGATTGAGAGACTTTATATTTTATTTTCTTTTCGATGATTTATATGGAGAAAGTATTCGCTTATCAAAGGCCGAAAACTTCTTGCAGAATAATGACAAGTTCGGACTTGCGGATGTGATAATTCCTCACATTCGGCAGCAAGCTCCAATAGGTAAGCTTGCATTGATGTCTTTATACAGAAACGTGTTTTTTCATTATGTCGGCCCGAATTTTGGGCCACTGGGGCAAAGCTATTGCTTTCGTGAATGGTCTGGAAAGGGCTGGAGAATTCCCTACATAGTCTATCCATTATACGATAATGTAGAAAGCTTGAAAAGGTTAGAAAAAGGTGAGTCGCTATGGGACCCAAATTCGTCCGCCGAGAAGGAAGATGCGATGAGATTTATGCAATTGGAAAGGCACATTGATGCTTTGAACTTCTGTCACGAAAGCTTTCTGACGCTCCTGAGAATTTCTCAGGCGATAGAAGAATGCATTGAACTGGAATCAGAAGTCCAAAAAATTACCGAGGATGACATTATATCGGCTACAATGGAACACTCAGATGGCTCTACGACCCGCGTCCGTAGAAATGAATCTGGCAAACTTGAGAATTACTGAATTTATTCATTGGAAGCAGAGCGCTTGGGCGGCCCCTATTTTGGGGCCGCCGCGCGTCGATTACTCGATGATGCTGGCGACGACGCCGGCTCCGACCGTGCGGCCGCCTTCGCGGATGGCGAAGCGCAGCTTCTCCTCCATGGCGATCGGAACGATCAGCGCCACTTCCATCGCCACATTGTCGCCCGGCATCACCATCTCCACGCCCTCGGGCAGCGTCACGATGCCGGTCACGTCCGTCGTGCGGAAGTAGAACTGCGGACGATAGTTGGTGAAGAACGGCGTATGACGGCCGCCCTCTTCCTTCGTCAGAATATAGGCCTCGGCCTTGAACTTCGTGTGCGGCTTGACGGAGCCGGGCTTGCACAGCACCTGGCCGCGCTCCACGTCCTCGCGCTTCGTGCCGCGCAGCAGGCAGCCCACATTGTCGCCCGCCTCGCCCTGATCCAGCAGCTTGCGGAACATTTCAACGCCGGTCACCGTCGACTTCACCGTCGGCTTGATCCCGACGATCTCGACTTCCTCGCCGACCTTGATGATGCCGCGCTCGATGCGGCCCGTCACAACCGTGCCGCGGCCCGAAATCGAGAACACGTCCTCGACCGGCATCAGGAAGGGCTGATCCTTCGGACGCTCAGGCTGCGGGATGTAGGCGTCGACCGTCTCCATCAGCTTCAGGATCGCGTCATGGCCGATCTCGGGGTTCTTGTTCTCCAGCGCGCACAGCGCCGAACCCTTGGTGATCGGAATGTCGTCGCCCGGAAACTCATACTTCGAAAGCAGCTCGCGCACTTCCAGCTCGACCAGCTCCAGAAGCTCCGGATCGTCGACCATGTCGACCTTGTTCAGGAACACCACCAGCGCCGGAACGCCGACCTGGCGCGCCAGAAGAATATGCTCTCTGGTCTGCGGCATCGGGCCGTCGGCGGCCGAAACCACCAGGATCGCGCCGTCCATCTGCGCCGCGCCGGTGATCATGTTCTTCACATAGTCAGCGTGGCCGGGGCAGTCGACGTGGGCATAATGGCGGTTCTTCGTCTCATATTCGACGTGAGCCGTCGAAATGGTGATGCCGCGCGCGCGCTCCTCGGGAGCCTTGTCGATCTGGTCATAGGCCGTGAACGTGGCCCCGCCCAACTCGGCCAGAACCTTCGTGATCGCAGCCGTCAAGGACGTCTTGCCATGGTCGACGTGACCAATCGTCCCGATATTGCAATGCGGCTTGTTGCGTGAGAACTTTTCCTTGGCCATCGTCGCAGGTCCAATCCCAAAAATTAGCTCGCCGGGGCCACATGGCCGCGCGCGGCGAGGGTTTAGGCGGAATGCGCGGAGAGTTCAAGGGGGAAGTGAAGCGGCCCCGGGCCCAGACCTTCGAGGTCCACTCGACTAATGCGGTGACACGGCGCCCCTGAAGACAGGGACGTGCTCTCGCCGCCAGAAGTGCCCAAAGCCTACATCTCCATGTCGCACCGTTCCGAACTTGCCAAAGGATCACTCTCATGGCAGCGTCTCAGTTAGGGACGAAAACATGTCTAAGTCGGCAGGCGACCTCCGCAGAGAGAGCGAAACGCGAAGACATACTTAATAACTGAATAGCCCGAGCTTAGAGGTCTATTGAACTCTAGTTGTCTAATAGAAACAGAAATAAGAGATATAGATTATGAGCAATACAGTAAGCTTTTTGGATTTTCTGAACATCAATACGATTGGGTTGTTGCTTACAGTTAGCGGCCTAGCACTTACGGCGTGGCAGACGAAACAGAATTCGGAGGCAACAACGAAACTAAACACGATGACAGGTAAACTTGAAGCAATGACGGGAACAATGGAGGGTATCAAGGATAGTTTATCCACAGAGTATCTCAGTGAGTTTCCACATTATATGCCTAGAGTTGACTCGCTGCTCCTCCGAGCTAAAAGGAATATTTTAATATCATATATAATCCCAACAACATGTATTTTCACCGAACCAGAGGCTTGGCGAACCTATAAAGGCGCAATTGAGCAAGTCTTGAGCCCAAAGCGAAAGATAGATGTTCGCATTGTATTTCCGAATGAGAAGATTCAAAGAGCTTTCATTGAAGAACAATTCCGCCCTCAAAAAGATAATTGGGAAAAGATAAAACTTGATCCGGCGTTCGATTTCAGCTCAAAATTAAAATCATTCATCGAGCGCTTTGGAGGTAATGAGTATGATAAATCAGGTATCTCGTTCGATCAGTTCGCTAGTATTTTTCCGCTTCTTTCATCTGATGTATCCAAGCAAGTTTATTTCGGGGCGAATATATTTGAAATAGATTTCAGACCGCAAATATATGCTTGGATTATTGACGATGGTGAAGAAGCTATTTTCGTGATTCCTATATTCCGGCCTGTATTTACCGCGCATGCATTTTGGACGGCTGATCGCAAGCTTACTGACGTATTAATGTCTCTTCACCAAGAGCATTGCCGCACCGGCAGGCCTTTCCACGGCTGAGACGGGGGCACAATCGCGCCTGCGCAAAGGCTATGGCGATGACAGCATGGCCGCGCCCAGACATTTCGTCCGATCTCATCCGCGCATGCCCCGTGGCAGACAGCCTAACTGGCATCTCCCTCCCACGCCACCTCGCCGCCGACCACGGTCAGCTTCACAACGCCCTGCAACAGCGCCTCGTCGAAGGGCGTGTTGCGGCAGCGCGAGTGCAGTTTTGTGGGATCGACGACAAAGGGCTCGTCGGGATCGAAGCGGATGATGTCGGCGGGTGCGCCGATCTCCAGCCGTCCCTGCTCCAGCCCCAAAATCTCGGCGGGCTTGGTGGACATCGCAGCGAGCAGCCGCGTCAGCGGCACGTCGCCGGAATGCACGAGCCGCAGCCCGGCAGCCAGCATGGTCTCCAGCCCTATGGCGCCAAATTCCGAGGTTGCGAAAGGCAGGCGCTTGGTCTCGACGTCCTGCGGATCATGGTCGGAGACGATCACGTCGATCAGCCCCTCGGCCAGCGCCTGCGTCAGAAGGAGCCGGTCGGGCTCGCGCCGCAGCGGCGGGCGCAACTTCAAAAAGCTGCGATAGTCGCCGATGTCGTTTTCGTTGAGCGTGAGGTGGTTGATCGAGGTTCCGCAGGTGACGGGGAGACCCGCCGCCTTGGCGGCCCTCAGCGCCTCAAGCGACAGTGGCGCCGCGACAATGCTCGCGTGATAGCGCGCGCCGGTGAGCGCCACGAGGCGCAGGTCGCGATCAAGCACGATTGTTTCGGCCTCGGCGGGCACGCCCGCAAGACCGAGCCGCAGCGCCATCTCGCCCTCGTTCATCACCCCTTCGCCGGCAAGGTCGCGGTCCTGCGGAAAATGCACGACAAGGGCGCCAAAATCCCGGGCATAGGTGAGCGCGCGGCGCATCACCAGCGCGCTTTTCACGGAATGGGCGCCGTCCGTGAAAGCCACCGCGCCCGCCTGCCCAAGCAGACCCAACTCGGCGATCTCTCGTCCCTCGCAGCCTTTGGTCAGCGCGGCCATCGGCAGCACCCGCACCCTGCCCGTGTCGCGCGCGCGTCGCAGAACGAAATCCACCACCGCCGGATCGTCGACTGCGGGCGAGGTCGCGGGCGTGGCGAGAATAGTGGTGACGCCACCAGCGGCGGCCGCGGCGGTCGCGGTGGCGATGGTCTCGCGATGCTCAGCGCCCGGCTCGCCGACAAAGGCCTGCATGTCGATCAGCCCAGGACTGACGACGTCTCCCCGGCAATCTATGACGCGGGCGCGGTTGGGCGCGTTGGCGGCGGTGACTTCACCGCCGAGATCGGCGATGCGGCCATCGCGAATGAGCAGGCCGCCCCGCGTCTCGGTCCCGGCGGCCGGATCGACAAGGCGGGCGTTGACGAGGACAAGCGGCGGAACGTCGGACATGGAAGCGGGCAATAAATTCATGAGGCTTTGCTTAGGCCATTTGACGAGCCGAGGAAACAGGCCTCGGCCTCGCGTCGTCCCAATGTCAAAAAATCCTGTGATTATGGCGCTTGAAATGACGCAACGCAGGCTGCGGCCTCAAACCATTCCACGAGACGCATGAGCCGCCCCCCTTGGATGACCTCGCGATCCCGGCTGGATCTCCTCGCCATCTTCGGCCTCGTCGCCTTCGACGCCGCAGCGGGCGCGTTACTCATTTTCGCATTTTCTGAACCAACGGCAGCGTCCATTGAAGTCAGTGGCATATGGCGCCCGCCGTCGCTTGCCACGACTCCGGCGCCTGAAATTAAAGCGCAGTTCATCGACTTCGAAACGCTGACGCGTCCCCCGTTCATGAAAACGCGTCGGCCTTTCGTGGCGAAAGCCGGCAAGGAATCTCTGTCAAATATGGACGGGCATAACTTGCCTCCGGGGTTGGCCGTGAAGGCGATCATCAAGCTCGGACGCTCCCGGACTCGCATCTTCATGATCAGCACTGCGCTCGCCGAAGGCAAATGGCTGGATGTCGGCGATACTTTCGATGGATGGCAGGTAGCCAGCGTGGAGCCAATGACGGTCGCGTTGCGCAGTGGCGATCATGTCCTCCAGCTACTTCTGGAATATGGAATTCGTTCAGCGGACGGCGCGGATCAAAACGCCGTCGAAGCTCGGAAACAGATCGCCAAACAGAGGGACGAGGCGCTGAGGCCGATCAAGCGCATTCGGCATGGCGCCAGCTAGCCCTCTGAAGATACGCAGCAATCCGGACTTTCCGGAAGCAGGAAGCGGAAACGGTATGGCCTGTTGAAAAGCTGGCTCACAACTTCGTGAATTCGTTGAGCTCGTCGGGCGGCAATGGCGTAAGGAACTCCCCAAAAAAGCCGCCTTCAAACACGCGGGCCACGACCATCGGCGTCTTGCCGACGACAACCCTGCCGCCCTGGACCAGTATGACATTGGTCTCAATGCTGGCGCCGGTGAGCGAAATGTCGTTGATCTTCACGATCCGCTCCTTGCCATTGGACAAGGACAGGACGGCCCTCTGCATCAATGGAGCGACACGGTCGATGCTTCGATTTTCAGGCAAATTCAGACTGTCACGGTTGCCGTACCAGACCAGTTGCTCGGCGAGCTTCTGATGCTTGAGCTTTGGAAGCGCCATCCCTATCGCAAAACCCGTCGGCGTCTTTCGCACGACTTCGCCCTCGAACCTTCCAAGCTCGGTAACGTAGACCACGACTTTCTCGCCGATCCTGGGCTCCGCGTCGGTGGCCAGAAACATTTCCTCAGTCGACATTTCGACGACTTCGCAGGGATGTTCGCCGAGCGACGCGGACATATATCTTCCCCGGAGATTGACCCGCACAGCCGAGCTCGTGTGCGTCGCGGGCTCGGGATTTTTCATCTTAATCATTTCGACCATGGAAGTCTTTACCCGGCGTAAGCGCTGTTCGCACTCAAAATTAGTGTACATAGAGGTTCACGTTCTGCGTAAAACATTGAAACAAATTTAATAGTCGCGCCAGACCAGAGGGGCGTCGGGGCGCGAGGCCTGCAAGGCTTTAATGTACCTTTGTTTTTTCTCCTCAAATAAATTGTCTTCACGCCCCAATTTTTTCCGAGGCCAGGTATGGGGATAACCTCGCTGACAGGCGCCCTTGCAGCAGTAATCGCCAGCAAGTTGTCAAAGCGTCATCGAACGATCATCGGATCGCGCCATGGTCCTCCCGCTGCAGCGTTCCGACATCAATGCGGAGGTAACTCCTCCGTAAAGCTTGGGGGATTCCATGGTTACAAGAGCAGCCAACTTCAAAAAGCAATTACATAAATTCTCCTCAATCGCCGCACTTGGCGCGATTCTTTGCAATAACGCGGCCGTTGCCTTGGCCGCCGAACATAACGTTGCGCCGACCCGTACGCCGATCAAACACGTGATCGTGATCATCGGCGAGAACCGAAGCTTCGATCATGTGTTCGCCACCTACAAGCCGGTGAACTCCTCAGACAGAGTTCTCAACCTGCTGTCGAAGCGCATCGTCAACGATGACGGGACTCCTGGACCGAACTACGGCGCGGCGCTGCAATACCAGGGCCTCGACACCAGCTCCTATCAGCTCAGCCCATTCAAGGAGGCCTATTCGAAACTGCCTCCAGCGCTGACAGGCGGACCGGCGACGCCTTATGTTTGTCAGGCCGTGGGCATTGCAACTGGCACGTCATGCGTCAGCACGGCCAATCTGCAAATTGCGGAAGGCCTCGAAAACGGTCTTGCCGCCGACTACTACCAGTACCTTCTGACTGGCGGCACCGGCCAGGCCAGCAAGGTTCCAGACGCGCGCATCGCATACGACAAGCGAGACGCCAGCAATCTGAAGCCCGGACCCTATCAGCTCACGAACCCGAAGACTTACCCCTACGACGCCTATGCGGCGAGCCCAGTCCATCGCTTCTTCCAGATGTGGCAGCAGCTCGACTGCGACGCCGCAGCCGCCGATCGCGCCAACGGTTGGGGCTGCGCTTCCGACCTGTTCCCCTGGGTGGAAGTCTCGGTGGGCGCGGGCTCCAATGGCGCGCCGCAGCCTTCGCCCTTCACCAATACAACGACCGGCGAAGGCTCGACCTCGATGGGCTTTTTCAACGTTCAGCAAGGCGACGCGCCCTATCTGAAAGAACTCGCGGACAGCTATACCATGAGTGACAACTACCATCAGGCGGCGAATGGCGGCACCGGCGCCAACCACGTGATGCTTGGCTACGCCGACGCGATCTGGTTCAGCGATGGAAAAGGCAACGCGGAAGTTCCGCCGAATAATCCCGGCAATGCGAACGCGCTGAATGAAATTGAAAATCCAAATCCGCAGCCCGGCACGAACAATTACTACATTGAGGACGGCTATGGCGGCGGCGGCGCGCCCGGCGCGAGCTATGGCGGCGGTTCTTACGTCGATTGCTCAGACCCGGGCCAGCCTGGCGTTTCAGCTATATTGAACTATCTGAACGCGCTTCCCAATCCGGTCGCCTCGCGCTGCCAGAATGGGCATTATTATCTGCTCAACAACTACAATCCCGGCTACTTCGGCGACGGCTCGAACGCCTATACCGACACGAACCCGGCCAATTACGTGTTCACCATTCCCCCCACCAGCGTGCGCCATATCGGCGATCTGATGAACGAGAAAAGGGTCTCCTGGGCCTATTATGGCGACCAGTGGAATCTCTATCTCACGGACAAATACCAAACGAACGCCGCCGACGCATATTGCAATATCTGCAACTGGGCGCAGTATTCCACCTCGATCATGACCAATCCCGCCCAACGCGCGGCTCACCTGAAAGACACCGCTGATTTGTATGCCGGCATCCAAAACGGCGAACTGCCGGCGGTATCCTATGTGAAGCCGAGCGGACTGGTGGATGGACACCCGTCGTCATCCAAGCTCATCCTGTTCGAAGGCTTCGTGAAGAAGATTGTCGACTCCGTAAGGGCCAATCCAAAACTGTGGTCCGATACCGCGATTTTCGTCACCTTTGACGAAGGCGGCGGCTATTGGGACTCGGGCTATGTCCAACCGCTGGACTTCTTTGGCGACGGCACCCGCGTTCCCATGATCGTCGTGTCCAAATACAGCACGGGCGGCCATATTTCGCACAGCTACACGGATCACGTTTCGGTTGCGAAGTTTGTCGAAGCCAACTGGGGCCTTGGTCCGATTAGCAACCGAAGCAGGGATAATCTGCCCAATCCGCTTACGGAGGGGAATCCATATATCCCCGTCAACTCGCCGGCGATTGGCGACATGTTGGACATGTTCAACTTCGATCGATAGTCGGCGCTGAACGTCCAGGCATGGACGGGAAAGTTCAAAGCCCGGCGGATGTCGCCCATCCGCCGGGTTCATTCTGTTTGCAGCATGGCTTGCTCAGGCGGCGAGGGAATCTGGCGACGCCGACGCATGTGGACGCAAGCCAGGCGTAAGGCGGAGCCTCTCTACTTTCCAAGATAGATAATCCGGATATTGGCCGCTCAATCGCCAAAGTTGCGGCAAAGGGAATCATGCATTCCACGACTGCTCCAGAACAATTCGCGATCCCATCACGAGCGCAGTTCGAAATGTTTCTAGCAAGCGGCGGCGACAGCCGCATCCGTCTTGATCCATTCACCGGCCGCAATCGCTATGGAACTCCAGTTTCGCCAACAAATGGCGAAATCTGGTTTTCGTCATCAACGGCTACGGCGATCTCGCGTCGCGGCTACGCCGCCGCCAGATTCGCGTTCGACAAATGGATGGGCGACTCGAACATACATCAATCCGGCGCCTCAGCCTGGTGCGACAGCTTGCGCGATCGGATCGTCGCCTGCGTGGGCGTCCGGGGAACACAGGCAATTCTCTCAGCTTCTGGGACAGAATCAGAAATTCTCGCGCTGACCCTTGCAAGATCGATTCTGCGGCGCCCCATAACCAATATTGTCGTCGCGCCAAATGAAACCGGCTCGAGGGTAATGGCCGCCGCGGCCGGAAAGCATTTCGACGAGTTAGCGGCGGTCCAAGGCGTTGTCAAAAAGGGCGAGAGACTCGAAGGCTGGGAAGGCGCGCCTACAGAAACACTCGCGCTGGAAATTCGCAACGGCGCCGGGCTCATGCGGACTCGCGCCGAAATCGACGCTGACGCCTTTGCATGCGTGGACGAGGCTCTCGCCGCTGGACGCGATGTCGTGCTCCATGTGCTGGACACGTCCAAGACCGGGCAAGGGGGACCAAGCCGCGAACTTGCAAGAGCCATCGCATGCGCGGCGTCGGACCGTGTCATCGTCGTCGTGGACGCATGCCAGTTGCGCTGCTCGATCGCGGACATAAGAGCCGATCTCGGGGCCGGCTTTCTGGTGATGATCACCGGTTCGAAATTCGTCGCTGGGCCGCCATTCTGCGGCGCCTTGCTGGTTCCCCCCGCGCGCCTCGCGGCTCTTTCCGGCATGCGTGTCCCTCCCGGACTGGCCTGTTATTCCGCTCGCTTCGACTGGCCGCTCTCCTTACGCCCGGCCATGCTCGCGGAGCGCTTCGCGCCGGTTAACATCGGTTTGGGATTGCGCTGGGAGGCGGCGCTTTCCGAGCTTGAGGCTTACCTCAAGGTCGACGCCTCTCGACGCCAGGACATCGCATCGGCCTTCACGACGCTCGTGGAATCGCGAGTGCGGTCGCGATCACATTTGCGCTTTCTCGATGCTCCCGAGTTGGATGGCGGCAAGAGAATACGCACTATTTTCCCCATCGTCACGAGCGACGGAGAGCTGGAGCGCACGCATCAAATATATAGGGCGCTGCGAGGAACTGGAGACTTCGTCGCGTGTCTGTCACGTTGGACAACCGGTCGCCAGCGCAGGCGGTTCCGCGCTGCGCATATGTCTGAGCATGCCAATTGTCACTGCGATCGCCGCGCGGATAGGTGAGCGGAATTCATTGCAAGGCGCATTGCGCCCGATAGAGCAGGACCTGGACCTCGTTTTCGACAAGTGGGACAGGCTCGCGGAAAAACCGCAACACTGACGCAAGCGGTTGGCTGCTTGAACTTTGAACGCGAATGCTCAATCCCCTCGTTGCGCCCTGCTCTGCAGCAAGCGCTCGAAGGCGTCGAAGATCGTTAGCATGTGCGGACGCTTATAGGAAAAGACCCCGGCGGAATCGAGCGAATGCACGATCATCGCCGTGCCGGTTTCGAAAATCAGTAGTTCTCCCTGACGCGTTTCAGCGCAATCGAGAAGCATGTAATCCAGCCCGGACCGCCAGGAAATTTCCTTGAGAGCGCCCGCGTGACGAGCCGCGAAATTTTCCTGGAATTCTTCCATGAAGCGCGCTTCCTCAGCTCGATTCCCTTCATTGTCGATCATGTCGGCGTTGAGATAGTGAACCATCCAATTTTTCGAAATCGCCATATGCACGGCGTAGGGAACGGCGTCGATCAACGCGATGCGGCATTTGCGGAATAGCCCATCTTCGCTTCGGTAGTCGACAAACGCGGCGATATAAAAGTCGGAAGCTAGCTGCCCGCGCAGGAAATTTGCCAGCGCGGCGCGATCGTCAATCCTGGCCAACCCTTCGCCCGCATGAGAGCCTGCGGGTCGCGCGATGATCGGAAACCCGCCACGTCGCAGCATCTGGGGAAGCGGCGCGGCGCCGCACGCTATGTCTGACAGCCGGTCTCGCTTGATCCGAAGATTAACCGGGAAAACAACTCCTGCCACGTCATGGAGCAGCCTCCATGCGCCGTCACGGGTCAAGCGCGCGATATAATGGGGCCGATTGATTAACGGATGCGCCCAGAAGGACGTCGCCCACGCGATCTTGTGCAAGATGGCGCGGTTGGCGTCCATCTCCGCGACAGCGACAAAGGCGACGTCATGGTCGGGGATTTCGCTGGGAAAGTCCTCGTCGGGCATGATGTAGAACGTCTGGAGCTCCACGCCGCTTCTCTCGACCAGAAACTCCAGCGGCGTGTTGGCCATGAAATCGCCAGGAGCCGACAGTGCGAGCAACCGTAGAGGCTTGGCGTCATTCGCGGGAGGCGATCGGAAGCATCGTTGACGCCGCAGGGCCAGCGCCTGCAAGGCAAGTCCCGTCTCGCGATCGCCGCCCATATGTTCGATGATCGAGAGATCATACCAGGAGTGAGCGTCATCTGCGTCATTGCACAGTCCGCGACAAGGCCCGCCTTCAAGGGGGCAAGATCCTGCCTCTCGAAAGCCATTCGAGCAATCGCAGCCAGGCCGAGTGGTGAATGGCGTTTCGAGAAAGCAACCGCTTCTTTCTTTGGCTCGGGCAAAGTCATTTGTTTCCGCTGATCCCGCGCGGCAGCGTTTCTTGGCGGCCCTGACGCGATCGGATATGGCAATCCGACTGCGTCAACCATTCCATTTGGCGGATGTGAAAGCGACAGGATTTTGATGCAAAGCCGGGCGCCAAGCGCTTCGCCTTCAGCCTCGTGCAAGCTTGTCGTTAGGCTGCGCCCGGATTGGCGTCTGAGGGGGAGCGGACTATCGCGACAGGGAGGGGGCGGGCTTTGACCGCATGGTCTCTTCCACGCCGGCGAAGCGGACGAGAACATCCGCGCCGCCCTCAGGAGGCGAAGCGAGGCGGGCCCGGAAGGCCATAGTCTCGCCCGGCTCAAGGCGAGACTTGGGAGCGCGTGTCGTCCAGGCGTATTTCCCCAGTCCGTTCTCCGCGCGCACGGTCAATGCGACGGGCGGAACTTGATTGGCCTCACGGCGAAGATTGACGATCTCGCCTTCGATGGCGAGCACCTTGCGCTCGCCCTCCATCACGATGCGCGAATGCACGCCCCGCAACTCCAGGCCCGCCAGATTAACCGGCAAACCGAAAGCGGCGTAGATCGCCGCGGCCGGCGGCGAGATGCTGACGACCTTTTCACGCAAGCCGATCAGAGCCATGACGCCGATGAGCGTCGCGATAGCCGTGACGATGAACGACGTCCGGCTGGTGTGTCTTTGCGTCGCCTGAGGTCTCTTGGCGACACGACGAGGATCGCGCCAAAGCTCGTCGTAGGAAGGCGAGCGGACGAGCTCGCTCGTGGCCTCCGCTGATATAGGAGCAGAGCCGCCGGCCTCGTCGAAGAAGTGGTCATCCGATTCAGCGCGCATGGGCGGTTGGTGCTCGGGGAACGAGAAAGAGACAAAGCATTAACCATCATCATGGTTAACGAAGCGTGACCGACGCCGCCCCGAAAGCAGAATCGGGACGATCACATTTGCCCGCATGAATCTCTATATAACAGATACTTGGGAGATTTATCCCTCGTCAGGCAGGCGATGCGACATGCTTCGGTTTCCTCCGGGCGTCAACAATGTTTTAAGCTCCGCAACTACGGCGGCCGGTGATTCCCTTTGAAAGCCGACCAACGGGCCGATGACGGCGTTCCCGCCTTAATGACGCGAGGGAGTTCCAAGGTGTTGAGCTTCGAGAATGTCGGCCTGCGCTATGGGGTTGGGCCTGGGCCCGAAACGCTCCGCGACTTGACCTTCTCCATAGAGCCGAACTCCTTTCAGTTTCTCACCGGCCCCTCCGGCGCGGGGAAGACGAGCCTGCTGAAGCTGTTTTTGCTGTCCTTAAAGCCGACGCGAGGCAGAATAACCCTTTTCGGAAATGACGCGGACTCGCTCGACAAGGATGAGATCACCGCGATCCGGCGACGCATCGGGGTCGTGTTTCAGGACTTCCGCCTGCTGGATCACTTGACGCTCTACGAAAACGTCGCGCTGCCGCTGCGCGTTCTTGGACGCGAGGAAGCGACCTATCGAGCGGAAGTGTTCGAGCTCCTGCGATGGGTGGGGCTGTTCGAACGCAAATACAGCCTGCCCAGCGTGCTCTCGGGCGGTGAAAAGCAGCGAGCCGCCATAGCGAGGGCGCTTATCGCCCGCCCCGAATTGCTGCTCGCCGACGAGCCGACCGGCAACGTGGATCCAACTCTGGCGCGCCGCCTCCTCCGCCTCTTCGTGGAATTGCACAAGTCCGGCACATCGGTGGTGATCGCCACCCATGATCTCAATCTGATGGATCAATTCGACAACGCCCGCCGTCTCGTCCTCGCGGACGGACGCCTGCATGTATTCGAGTGACCAACTCATGACGCGAGTTCCGCTACGCAAGGCTTTTTCATGGACGAATCCTGGAGCCGCTGGAGTCTTCCGGCGACGACGCCCCGCCACGCGAGCAGCCACTGGCTCCAACGGACTTCATCGCCGGGCGTTCCGTGGTCATCGTTATCGCCATCATGACCTTTCTTGCGGCGCTTGCGGCGGGCGCGGCTCTACTCGTCGCCGACGCCAGCATGGACTGGCGCAAGGACGTGGCGCGCGAGGCGAGCGTGCAGGTGCGCTCGGCGCCCGGCCGCGACATCGACGCCGACGTGCGCGCCGCCGCGAAGATCGTCGAGGCGGCGCCCGGCGTTCGCGAGGTTCGCATCTATACAAAAGCGGAATCGGAGGCGCTGCTCGCTCCCTGGCTAGGACAAGGACTTGACCTTACGGAGTTGCCGACGCCGCGCATGATCGTGGTCAAGCTTGAGACTGGCAAAAATGTCGATCTTGCGAAGCTCAAGGACGATCTCGCCGCCTCCGCGCCTTTCGCGACGCTCGACGATCACCGTCTTTGGGTGGAGCGCCTCAACGCGATGGCCGGCACGGTTGTCGCGATTGCGGCGCTAATATTCGCCCTGATCGTCGCGGCGATGGCCGTGGCTGTTGCCTCGGCCACCCGCGCGGCGGTGGCGACGAACCGCGAGATCGTTGAGGTGCTGCATATCGTCGGCGCGGCGGACGAGTTTATCGCGCGAGAGTTCCAGCGCCGGTTTCTTGAACTCGGGCTGCGCGGCGGCCTTCTCGGAGGCGGTGCGGCGGCGGCGTTTTTCGCTATAGCGGGCTTTCTGGCCCGGCAGTGGACCGCGACGCCCGGCGGAGACCAGATCGAAGCCATGTTCGGCGGCATGACGCTGGACGCGCGCGGCTTTATCGTAATTCTCGTCTTGTCCGTGACGGTCGCCGTTCTCACGGGCTACATGTCACGAATGATCGTTCTGCGTCGACTCAAGGAACTAGGCTAATTCGCGCGCCGCCCGCGCTATTTAGGCCATTGCCGGCCTTCGTCTCCGGAGGACGCGATCGCGGGAGCGCATCGGGGAGTGGTTCTACGTGACGGATGAGGGTGAGATTTCGCAGCCGCGCAAGCCCCGCGCGTGGCGAATCCTGGCGCTCACGGCGACATGCGTTTGCGCCTTTCTCGGATCCGCGCTCATCGCCGGTTTTGTTGGTTTCGCCTCCACGCTGGAGCGGAACGAGACGACGCTGGTCGTCGAGGCGGAGGGCGTCGTCGCCCTCACCGGCGGCTCGGATCGCGTTCTGGAAGCCGCTGAGCTTCTGGCTCGTGGGCAAGCCCGCCGCCTGTTGATCACCGGCGTCAATCGCGCCACCCATGGGGCCGACCTCGCCAAGATCTTGCCGGTTTCGAAAGACCTTTTCACATGCTGCGTCGACCTCGGCTACCAGGCGCTTGATACGGCGGGCAACGCCCGCGAGACTCACCGACTGGGCAAAGGCGCGCGGCATCAACGGCCCCCTGATTGTCGTGACCTCGAATTACCACATGCCTCGCGCGCTGGTGGAGCTTTCGGCGGCCATGCCCGGCATGACGCTCTACCCCTATCCCGTCGTCAGCGAGCATGTGAATGTCGCCGATTGGTCCAGCGACACGCGGGTGCTGCATCTCGTGGCGCGCGAATATCTCAAATATCTGCGCGCGATCATCCGCACGAGATGGGAATATGCGATTGGCGCGACGGAAGACTTGACCCAGAAGCGGCGGTTTTTATTCTGAAGCGCGTGGGCGAGAAATCCCGCGCTCCGTCTTGTTCCCGCCCCGCTCAGCACTGTAAAAGAGCGAGCTTCTCAGCCCAACAGGCCCGTCGACATGCTCTTCCTGCGCTCTTTCGTCTTCCAGATCGTCTATTATCTCAATCTGGCCTTCTGGATGGTTCTCTGGTTGCCCGCGCTTGTGCTGCCTCGCCAGGTGACGCTGGAGCTGGGGCGGCAATGGGGCCGGACTTCGCTCTGGTGGCTCGAAATAATCTGCGGCCTCAAACATGAATTTCGCGGCAGGGAGAATATTTCCGGTGGACCGGTCATCGTGGCCTGCAAACATCAGTCGGTTTGGGAAACCTTTGTCCTGCCGCTGCTATTTCCCGATTTTTCCTTCATTCTGAAGCGAGAACTGATCTTCATCCCGTTTTTCGGCTGGTACCTTCTCTCCGCCGAACAGATCGCGATCGACCGCGCAAAGGGCGGCAAGCTTTTGCCCCAGCTCGTGCGCAAGGCGAAGGGTATTTTCGCCCAGGGCCGGCAACTTTTCATATTCCCTGAAGGAACGAGGCGCCCTGCGGGCGCCCCGCCCGAATACAAGTTCGGAGTTTGCGCAAATCTATCGCGAAACCAACACATCCGTCATTCCGGTCGCGCTCAACTCCGGCCTGTTCTGGGCGCGACGCGCTTTCCTGATCCGCCCTGGCACCGTGGTGATCGAATTCCTGCCCGCGATCGAGCCCGGCCTCGGCGGGCGCGAATTCTTCAATGAATTGCAACTGCGGATGGAAACAGCCGGCAACAAGCTCATCGACGAGGCCGTGGCGCGAGATCCCTCTCGCGCCTATTGTCGAGGCGAATCGAAAACTGCCCTCGAAAGCGAAAGCGGCGTCAAAAGCGTGAACCGCCGGCGCCCGCCACGGCCTTGAGCCGCTCAAGCGGATATTCCGCCTCCAGGACATAAGGTCCGCCGCCAACGGAATCGCGCGACGAATAGAGCACGAAGCGCGCCGCCTCGAATCTCAGCGGCGGGAAATAACCGCGCGCGCCGAGATAGGCGGCGACCGCCGACGGCGCCGAGCCGCGCAGACGCGCCAGCGTGACATGCGGAATATATTTGCGCGGCTCTGGCGGCGCGCCCAGCCGCCGCAGCAGCCGTTCCTGCTCGGCCTGAAGCTCAAGCAACGCGGGCTCGGGCCGCGCGCGCGCGACAATGGCGCGCGGCTTGTCGCCGCCAAAAGATGCAAGCTGGTCGAGCGTCACCGTGAAGGCGGAACGGCGGATGCCGTCCAGGGCGTGGGCGACGTCATGCGCGACACGTTCGTCGACGTCGCCGATGAAGCGCAAGGTGACATGATAATTCTCGGAGTCGATCCAGCGCGCGCCGCTCAATCCTCCACGCAGGCTGGCGAGATTTTGCGAAACGGAAAAGGGAATTTCGAGGGCCGTAAACAGTCTGGGCATTTGGTCCTCCCTCCTATGGCGCGCAACATCCGCCGAGCGTCACCGCACGGCGCGCGCCGCCTTCGCGCTCTGCAAGCGCGCTAGACTTTCCTCGACCACGGGAGCGATTCCCGTCACGATTCGCGCCACGCCGTCGGCGTTGGGATGCAACCCGTCGGCGAGCACGAGCGTCTTGTCGCCGGCGACGCCGGCAAGGAAGAACGGATAGAGCGGCGCCCGATGATTCTTCGAAAGCTCAGGGAAAATCGCGTCGAACCGCGCCTTGTAGTCGGGTCCAAAATTGCCGCTGGCGCGCATCCCCGCGAGGAGGATGCCCGTGCCCCTAGCCTCGACCTGCGCGATGATCTTTTCGAGATTCGCCTGGGTGATGGCGGGATCGACCCCGCGCAGCATGTCATTGGCGCCAAGTTCGAGAATGACGAGATCGGCGCCGTCGCCCAGCGCGAAACCAACCCTCGCGAGCCCGCCCGCCGTCGTGTCGCCCGAGACGCCAGCGTTGACGATCTTCGCGTCGAAACCGTCGGCGCGGAGCCTGCGCTCCAGCTGATTGGGAAAGGCGGCGTCGGCGGGCAGGAGATAACCCGCCGAAAGACTGTCCCCAAAGGCCACGACGCGCAAAGGCTCCGCGCCCGCGGCGGTGAATTGGCTAAAGCACAAGGCGAGGATCATCCCGATAGAGGACGCTTGGAAGCGAAGCCGGAACGCGCGATAAGAGCGCCCGAACACATTCGCCCATCGGGGCGTTTCAGGCGAGGCCAGCTTCGTGCCGCAATCCTTGATCGAACTCATCGACATCGACCTCACTCTCGGCGCCGGCGCGGCCCGGGTCCATGTTCTCAAGAAACTTAGCCTGAACATAGCGCGTGGGGAAACAATTGGACTTGTCGGCCCCTCCGGTTCGGGGAAATCCACACTTTTGATGACCCTCGCCGGCTTGGAGCGTCCTGACGGAGGCGCGGTCATCCTCGACGGACGCGACATCACCAAGCTCGACGAAGATGCGCTGGCGCGGTTCCGTGGCGAGAACATAGGCATCGTGTTCCAGTCCTTCCAGCTCATCCCCACCATGACCGCGCTTGAAAATGTAGCCGCGCCCCTGGAGCTTGCGGGACGCCGCGACGCTTTCTCACGCGCCGCCGAAGAACTCGCGGCGGTCGGCCTTGGCGAGCGCCTCTCGCATTATCCGCGCCAGCTTTCAGGCGGCGAACAGCAGCGCGTCGCCCTCGCGCGCGCCCTGGCCCCTGACCCTCTCATTCTGGCGGCGGACGAGCCCACCGGCAATCTCGATTCGGACACGGGCGCCTCCATTATCGACCTTATTTTCGAGCAGAGAAACCGCCGCAATGCAACGCTGGTGCTGGTCACGCATGACGCTACTCTGGCCGCGCGCTGCGACCGGGTTGTGCGGCTGCGCTCCGGCCGAATCGACGTCCAAGGCTAGGAACGCAACATGACTGTCGCGCGACGCGGCCCGCTTGACAAATTGCCCCTCGCCCTGCGCTTCGCCCTGCGCGATCTGATCGGCGATCGCAAAGGCTTTGGCGTGTTCATCGCCTGCATCGTGATCGGCGTCGCCGCGATCTCTGGCGTGAACGGACTTTCGCGCGCGCTGTCGCAGGGCCTGGCGCGCGAAGGGCGCGCGATACTCGGCGGCGATGTCTCGTTCAATCTCGCCCATCGCGAGCTGGAGCCAAAAGAACGCGCCTGGCTGGAGCAACATGGCCGCATCGACGAAATCGCTTTGATGCGCGCAATGGCGAAACCCGAAAACGCGTCCTCGCCCGAGGAAGCCGTCCCCGCGCTGGTCGAGATCAAGGCGGTCGATCCGGCTGTCTATCCCTCCTTCGGCGCGCTGGAGACGGAGCCGCAACAAGGCGCGGCGCAAATTCTCGCAGAACAGAACGGCGTCTATGGCCTTATCGCCGATCCGATGCTGATGGCGCGCCTTGAAGCGAAAACGGGCGACCATCTCGACATCGGCGCCGCGCGATTTGAAATTCGCGCCGTGCTGCGAGCGGAGCCCGACAAGCTCGCGGGCGGCGTCGGCTTTGGCTCGCGCGTGCTTGTCTCCTTCGACGCGCTCAAGGCCACGGGACTCGTGCAACCCGGAACCATCGTGCGCTATATCGCGCGGCTCGCGCTGCCCGGGCGCCCAAGCGACGACGACGTTGCGCGCTTCGTCGACGCCGCCGGCGCCGCCTTTCCGCAAGCGGGCTGGGACATACGCAGGCGCGACGCCGTCTCGCCGCAGTTCACTCGCAACCTCGAACGCTTCTCGCAACTGCTGACGCTTGTCGCGCTGACGGCGCTGGTCGCTGGCGGCGCCGGCGTCGCCAATGCGGTGCAGGGGCTGATCGACCGCAAGCGCGCGGCCTTCGCGATTTTGAAGGCGCTCGGCGCGCCGGCCTCGCGCGTCTTCTCCATTGCGCTGACGCAGGTGCTGCTGATGGCGACGCTCGCGATCTTTCTCGGCCTTCTGTTGGGCGCCGCGATTCCCTATGTCGCCGGCGAGGCGCTGCGCCGCGCGATAGAACTGCCCGTCAACGCGCAGGCCGACTTTGGCGGCCTCGCGCTCGGCGCGCTTTATGGTCTGCTGGTGACGCTGGTGTTTTCGCTGGGGCCGCTGGGCCGCGCGCATGAAATCCCCGTCGCGGCCTTGCTGCGCGGCGACACGGAGTTGTCTCGCGCGGGCCCGCTGCGCTATCGCATCGCCGCCGCATGCGCGATGCTCGCGCTTGTCGCGACAGTGTTCTTCTCGGCCAGCGACAAGAAGCTCGCGGGCGTCTTCATCGCCAGCGTGCTCGCGGCCTATCTGCTGCTGCGCGGCGTGGCGGCGCTGGTCATGCGCGCCGCGCGTTCCCTGCCCCGCGCGCGCGACGCAAGGCTGCGCCTCGCGCAAAGCAACATTGGCCGTCCCGGCAGCCTCGCGCCAGCGCTGGTGCTCTCCATTGGCGTGACCGTCACGCTGCTCGTTGCGCTGGCGCTTGTCGAAGGCGCGATACATGGCGAACTCGCGCGCTCCGGCACGGGCGAAATTCCGCGCTTCTATTTCATCGACGTGCCGCAGGACGAGTTGGCGAATTTCGAGAATTTCCTCAACGGGGAAATTCCCGGCGCGCGCATAGAACATGTGCCGATGATGCGCGGACGCATCGTCGCGGTGAAGGGCGCGCGCGCGGAGACGCTGCATGTCGGCGACGACGCCGCCTGGGCGCTCGACGGCGATCGCGGCATCACCTTCTCCGCCACGCCGCCGCAAGGCGCGAAGATCGTCGAGGGCGCGTGGTGGGACGCGGACGCCAAGGGACCGCTGGTCTCGATGGAGGCCAAGGTCGCGAGCGGCCTTGGGCTGGCGCTCGGCGACGAGATCACCGTCAATGTGCTCGGCCGCGAGATCACGGCGCGCATCGCCAATCTGCGCCGCGTCGACTGGCGCAGCTATGGCATAAATTTCGTGATGGTTTTTTCGCCCGACAGCTTTAAGGGCGCGCCCTATTCCGAGATGTTCACCATCGCCTATGACGCGCCCGACGCCGAGCGCATCGACGGGCGCATCGCGCGCGAAACCTCGAAGCGCTTTCCGATGGCCGCCGCGATCCGCGTCAAGGACGCGCTGGAGGCCGTCGACAAGATCGCCGGGCAATTGGCGCTCGCCGCGCGCTCCGCGGCCGGGATCGCCATCGTCACCGCATTGCTCGCGCTCGGCAGCGCCATAGCGGCGGGCCAGCGCGCGCGCCAGCATGACGCGGTGGTGCTGAAGACGCTGGGCGCGACGCGCCCCTGGCTCATCGCGGCCTATGTGATGGAATTCGCGATGCTCGGCGCCGTCGCCTGCCTCTTCGCGCTGCTCGCGGGCGGCGCGGCGGCCTTCGGCATTGTCGAAGGCCTCATGAAGATGGGCTTCGTCTTCCTGCCGGGAACCGTGCTCGCGACGGCCCTCGCCGCGCTCGTCGTGACGGTGCTTCTCGGCGTCGCCGGAACCTGGCGCGTGCTGGCGAAAAAACCCGGGCCGGAGCTGAGGAATTTGTGAGGGTATAGGCGGACGCCCCGCTCTAATTGTCTTTTTTGGAGACTCCCCATGATCGAACCGCTGCGCATCATACGAACGACGCCTCAACTCACTGCGTTTATCCCATTCAATGTTGCGCGAAGCGACGTCCGCAATGTCATGGGCCCCGGCCTCGTCGAACTTAAGGCTGCGGTCGCCGCCCAAAAAATCGAGGTCGCTGGGCCGTGGTTCACGCATCATCTGCGGAATCCGGGTGAGATCTTCGATTTCGAAATATGCCTGCCGGTCGCCACTCCGGTTGCGCCAGCGAACCGGATGAAGCCAGGGCAATGGCAAGCGATGAAGGTCGCTCGAACAACTTATCATGGGGGCTACGAAGGCCTGGGCGCGGCCTGGGGCGAATTCATGGCCGCGATCGACGCTGCAGGATACAAGACTCTGGAGGGCCTCTGGGAGTGTTATGTCATTGGCCCCGACGCAAGCCCAAATCCTGCCGCGTGGCGGACGGAGTTGAGCAAGCAATTGCTCGATACATAGCGATGCGAGTCCATGTTCATGGGAGCAAATTGCTGCCAAAGGTCAGTCCCTCAACCCGCCGCCTTCTCCCCATCCTTCTTCGCCACCTTGCGCACTTTCAGCTTGCCCACGCGCCTTGGGTCCGCCTCAGGAATCTCGAACTCATGGCCCTCGATCGGCGCCGGCACGATCTCGCCGCGTATCGGCACGCGGCCGGCGAGGAAGGCGACGAGGCCTCCGAAGGTCGTGACTTCCTGCGGCGTGTCCTCTTCGCGGAAATCGACGCCGATCTCCTGCGCGGCCTCGTCGAGGTCGGCCTTGGCGTTGACCAGAAAGTCGCCATTGGCTAGGCGCTCGATCATCGGCCCCTCGGTGACGTCATGCTCGTCCTCGATGTCGCCGACGATCATCTCGACAATGTCCTCAATCGAAACGAGGCCGTCGGCGCCGCCATATTCGTCGATCACCAGCGCCATATGCGTGCGCGTCGCCTGCATGCGCACGAGCAGATCGAGCGCGGGCATGGAGCGCGGCACATAGAGAACGGGGCGAAGAATATTGGCGTCCATCAGCTGCGCGCCAAAGTCGATTGACGCGACGGAAAGGCTGTTTTTCTCGCCCTTTTCATCGAGCCGCGAAGTCTCGGCGCATCGCGCGAGATAATTCACGAAATCGCGGATATGCACCATGCCGCGCGGATCGTCGAGCGTTTCGCCATAGACCGGCAGCCGCGAATGGCCCTCGCTACGAAACACCGCCAGCACTTCCCGCAGCGTCGCGTCCTGCGGCACGGCGATGATGTCCGCGCGCGGGATCATCGCGTCGGCGACGCGCAGCTCGTGCAGTCCGAGGACGTTCTTGATCAGCGCGCGTTCCTGAGGCGTGACGTCGCCGGCGGTCTCTTCAAGCGCGTCTTCTATGCCCTCGCGCAGCGAGGCCGGCGTCATTCCGAGCAGCGCGCGCAAGCGCTCTAGAAGATTTACCTTCGGCGCATCGCTCGCGCGCGCCGATATTGTCTCCGTCACGCTGCTCTCACTCTTCGTCGACATAGCTCTTGCTTGATCCCGTGACCGCCTCGCCGCTGTCGATCAGCTGGCCGCCTTCGAAGGGGTCGTTCATTCCAAGCGCTTTCGCCACGCGCCGCTCCAACGCTTCCATGATCTCGGCTTCGTCGGTGGTCTCGTGATCATAGCCTATCAGGTGCAAAAATCCATGAATGATCATATGGGCGGCGTGGTCGGCCAGGCTCTTGTCCTGCTCCCGGGCCTCGCTAGCCACTGTTTCAAAAGCGATTACGATGTCGCCAAGCAGCGGCTTTTTCGCCAGCGGGCCGGGCGTCGGAAAGGACAGGACATTGGTCGGCTTGTCCTGCCCGCGCCATTGCGCGTTCAGCGCGCGGATTTCGGCGTCGTCGCAAAAACTGATGCAAAGCTCGCAGTCCTTCGCAAGCCTGACGCCGCTCCGAGCCTTGGCCTCCGCCACGACGCGCCCCGCAAGCGCCTCAAGCTCAGGCACCGCTTCCCAGGCGGGCGCGTTGACGACAATATCGACGCTCAAGCTCATTTTCAGTCGCCGCGCGGGTTTCTCTCGCGAGCCGCCCTTTCATAGGCGCCGACGATTTTGCGCACGAGATCGTGGCGGACGACGTTGCCTTCGGCGAATTTCACATGGCCTATGTCTTCAAGCCCCGAAAGCAGGCCGATGGCTTCGGCGAGGCCGGACTTCTGCCCCGGAGGCAGGTCGGTTTGCGAGGGATCGCCAGTGACGATCATGCGCGAACCTTCGCCAAGGCGGGTGAGGAACATCTTCATCTGCATCGAGCTGGCGTTTTGCGCCTCGTCGAGCAGAACGCATGATTTGGTGAGCGTGCGCCCGCGCATGAAGGCGAGCGGCGCCACTTCAATCATGCCGGTCTGCATCCCACGCTCGACCATGCGTGCGTCCATGAAGTCATGCAGCCCGTCATAGATCGGGCGCAGATAGGGATCGACCTTTTCGCGCATGTCGCCGGGCAGAAAGCCAAGGCGCTCGCCAGCTTCCACGGCCGGGCGCGACAGGATCAGGCGCTCCACCACGCCCTGCTCCAGCAAAGACACCGCATGACCGACCGCGAGCCAGGTCTTGCCTGTGCCAGCCGGACCTTCGGCGAAAACCAGCTCATGGCGCTTCAGCGCGCGCAAATAGAGATCCTGCGCAAGGTTGCGCGCGCGCACCGGGCCACGCTTGCGCGTGCCGATCTGCTCGAACGGACCGCGCCCGGTTTCGGCGTCGGAAAAGAGGCTTCTTTGCCTTGTGCTTTCCTCGACGGCGCCGTCGACGTCGCCAAGGCCGATGTCCTGGCCCAGTTGCACGCGGCCATAGAGAATCTCAAGGGCGCGGCGCGCATGTTCGCAAGCGTCGACATTGCCTTTCAATGTGACGTGATTGCCGCTGGCGACGCAGCCTATGCGCAGCCGCCGCTCCAGCTTGACGAGGTTCTGGTCGAACTGGCCGAACACCTGCGAGGCGTGACGGTTGTCGTCGAAGGCGAGTGTGATTTCCGCGTCTTTCTCCGTCTCGGGGGAGCGTCTTTCGCGAGTAAGTCGCGCCTCGTCGGTCATCCTCACTCCTTGCCCTCCACGATTTCGCCGGACAATGAATTCGACCCGGCGGCCACGATTCTCACCGGCATGACGCGCCCGATCAGATCTTGGACGCCTTGGACATGCACCGGCTGCATATAGGGACTCTTGCCTGCAATCTGGCCCTCGTGACGGCCCGGCTTCTCGAACATCACCTCAACCGTGCGTCCGACCGTGGCGGCGTTGAAAGCCTGGCGCTGGGCCTCAACCAACGCCTGCAGCGCGGCGAGCCGCTCACGCATGACGTCCTCGTCGATCTGGTCCTCGCGCTCGGCGCCGGGCGTGCCGGGACGCGGCGAATATTTGAACGAGAAGGTGGAAGCGAAATTCACCTCGCGAATAAGCGCGAGCGTCTCCTCGAAATCAGCAATCGTCTCGCCGGGAAAGCCGACGATGAAATCGGACGAGAGCGCGACGTCCGGACGCACGGCGCGAAGGCGCCTAACGATGTCGAGATAATCTTCCGCCTTGTGTCGGCGGTTCATCGCTTTCAGCACTCGGTCCGAGCCGGACTGCACGGGCAGATGAACGAAAGGCATGAGCTTGGGCAAGGCGCCATGCGCGTCGATCAGCCCTTGCGTCATGTCCACCGGATGGCTGGTCGTATAGCGCAGCCGCTCCACGCCCGACATGGCGGAAAGATGCTCGAAAAGGCGCTCCAGCGGCCAGACTTTTCCGTCGGCGCCCTCGCCGCGATAGGCGTTGACGTTTTGGCCAATCAGCGTGATCTCGCGCACGCCCGCGTCGACGAGGCGCTGCGTCTCGGCGACAATTTCGGCTACGCCGCGCGAGATTTCGGCGCCGCGCGTATAGGGCACGACGCAGAACGAACAGAACTTGTCGCAGCCTTCCTGCACCGTGACGAAAGCCGACACGCCGCGAGCGCGGATTTGCGCGCTTGAAGGATTGGGGAGCCGGCGGAATTTCTCTTCCACCGCGAAATCAGTGTCGGTCAGACGCTCGCCCCGCGCCGCCTGTTGCAGGAGTTCCGGCAGATGGTGATAGCTCTGCGGGCCGACGACGAGATCGACCGCCTTTTGCCGGCGCAGAACTTCGGCGCCTTCTGCCTGGGCGACGCAGCCGGCGACGACGATCCTGAAATCGCGTCCGGCCTGCGCCCGCTCGCGTTTCAGCATCGCCAGCTTCCCCAACTCCGAATAGACTTTATCGGCAGCCTTTTCGCGAATGTGGCAGGTGTTGAGGATAACGAGGTCGGCGTCTTCCTCGAGCGAAGCCTCGCCATAGCCCTGCTTTGCGAGAAGATCCGTCATGCGCGTAGCGTCATAGACGTTCATCTGGCAACCGTAGGATTTCACCAGAACTTTCCCGCCTGCGGCGGCTTCCGGCGGACCTCCCGGCGCGGCGCGCTCGCGGGCGCCGTTCTCGGTCAGGGTCAGGTCGATCTCGGTAATCTGGTTCGCTCCTTCTCGGCCCTTTCAGACTCACTTGTTAATCATAGCGCCGTGACAGCCGTCGCGAAAGCCGACATCCAACAATCCCTTCACGCTATTTTGCGTCGCCGTCGCAAGCTCCTTGCGGTCGGGGTAAGCGGCGGGATCAATCGCCGCGCCAAAATATATATGGCACGTCGCGCCGCCACGCCGCATCAGGCTCCAAAGATGCGGAACGAAACTCATCTCGCCATACCAGCCGACATCGAAACCGCTTGTGTTCTCAGCGTGTTCTGGCCTACGCGCGGTATATAGGAAGGCCGCTGGCGCCACCATCGCCGAATTTGCGGGCTTCTCTCGCGCAAGGTCGCTCAGCATCGCGAAATGCGACGCGTTGAACTTGAGCACTCTGCCCCCATCGCTGGACGTTCCCTCAGCGAAAACAACGACGTCTTGTCCCTGACGCAGCACTTCCGCCAGTTCCGCATTGACCTTTGGGATCGCCTGCCGGCGTCCACGATCCACGAAGATCGTGCCCTGAAGGCGGGCGAGAAATCCCAGCACCGGCCATTTCGCGACCTCGGACTTGGCGAGAAAAACCAGGGGATAGAGGCTGGCGATGGCGAGAATATCGGTCCAGGAGACGTGATTGGCCACCACGAATCGCGGCGCGGCGCCAGGAAGGCGTCCCGAAGGAATCACTTCGACGCCGATGACGCGGCACATGGTCCGGCAGAAAAACTTCTGAATCGCGTGCTGTAATCGCCAATCCCGCCACCGCGCCAGAGCTTGAACCGGGGCGACGAGCATCACGAAGAAGGCCATGGCCAGCACGAAGGCGACCGCGCGGAAATAAGGCATGTCCTGTGAGTGGCCCCGCCGCGCGACAGCATTGTGACGGGCGACCCGGGCCCTGCCGATTTGGGCCAATCAAATCTAAATCAAACCAAGGAGACTTGAATGCACATACCAATCATCAAAATAGGAAAACTTAGGGAAGACCCGGGAAAAATGACGCGATGAAAGTATGTCTTCAATTCTTGAGCGATCTGACTCAATGCCGTTATGCTCGACCGTGATTATGGATATATTGTAATCGTTGAAACTGAACGCCTCAAGGATCGAAAGCTCCGCGCCCTCGGTGTCAATTGACAAATAGTCAATTTGTTTGGGGCAATTTTGCTGAGCAAGCAGATCATTAAGGGTTACCGTCTTCACGGCGTATATTTTGCCGTTGTCGCGCATGCTTCCATGCACGTCACGGTTGGAGAAACAGTTTATCGTGGAAAATTCCGGCTGATTTGTTTCATTGAATTCGATTAGCGCATCTGTCTCTTTCCACACACAGCGATGGTCGATCTTGCAAGCTCTATTTCTTTCCAGGTCTTGGCGCCACCGCTCAGCAGGCTCTGCCAAAATCCCGCTCCAACCGAACGTTGTTTCCAGCAAGTAGGAGTTGCTCAGAAATATGCCGTCGCCAGCGCCGACTTCGACAAACGTTCCGTTCCGCTTGGATTTTGTTAAAAAAAGCACTAGCAAATCTTGAAACAACTGCGATTTCGACATGCCCTGGTTGTTGGCGCAAAAAGTAAGAAACTGCGACCGAGCGTCGTGCGGATTGTGATCCGCAATGTTCCGTAGATTTAAAATATTTTGAAAAATTTCACCGAACTGGGTTTGATCTTTCTGACTCATTGGAAGTGTTCCTCGTAAGGGCGGCTATTCTGGCGCTTTTGACTTTTTGCGAAAGCGACCAGCGCAGGGCGGCGCTATTGGAGAGGCGCTGCCCGCTTCCTCACCGACCCTCTATAGCTCCAGCCGCATTGTCAGCGCGGCCCTGCGCTCGCCATTGGCGCGCTGGTAATAATTCTCCCGCCGGCCGATGGTCTTGAAACCCGAACGCTCATATAGCAGCAGGGCCGCCGCATTATCGTCGGCGACCTCCAGAAAGACGAGCCGCGCGCCGCCACGTTCAAGATTCAGCAAATGGCGCGAAAGCAACGCCCGCCCAAGTCCCGTGCCGCGCCGGGCGGGATCGACGGCGAAAGTCAGCAGTTCTGCGTCCGGGGGGGCCAATCGAGACATGATAAAGCCACCGAGCGGCCCTTTGGACGTAATGTCGTTCACGGCGCCGTCTGAAATAATGGAATGGTCGGTCAGGTAGCTCTCAAAATCCGAACTCGACCAAGGAAAAGCAAAAGACGCGGCGTGCAGACGTTCACACTCTTCCGCTCGGTCCGCGCCAATCGGCTGCACGGAAAAAGTCGGTTTGGAGAAAAACTCTCTGATCAGCGACATGGGGCGCTCACGCGACAGCGGGAGCTTGAACGCCCTGCGGCTCAAGCGGTTTGGCGTCCGGCGCCTTGAGATAAAGGGGACGCGCCGGTGCGTCGGCGGGATTGGCCGCGAGCCCAAGCCGCGCCACAAAGGCGATGTCCGGCGCGGCAGCGGAATTGACGATATTTGCGACGACCCCGCTTGCCCGCGCCTCCGCCTCCAGCATGGCCGCGCCCGAGCCCACCAGTTGCAGCGGCCCGTCTCCCAGCGCGCGCAGCGCCTCATGCGCTCCCACCCGACGCGCCGACAATATTGTGCGGCCGTCCGGACCATAGGCCGTCACATAAACCTGGCCGTGCCGCGCATCGATCGCCGCGGCGACAACGCCCTCGAAAGGCTCCAATATCACCGGGGCCGCCAGAGCCGCCAGCGTCGACACGCCGACGATGTCGATCTTGCGGGCAAGGCCGATGGCTTGCGCGCAGGCAAGGCCGATGCGGATTCCAGTGAAGGATCCCGGCCCCGCGGTCACGGCTACCCTGTCGATGGAGGCGAATCCGCCGGGAACCGCGCCCATGACGCGCTCAACGAGCGGCAAGAGCGCCTCGGCGTGGCCTCGCTCCATCGCGATGGTCTCATGAGCCAGAGGCTCGGCGTCGCTGGAATCGAGCACGCCGGCGGAAACGGCGGGGAGAGCGGTGTCGAGGGCAAGGATTCTCATGTTTCCGATTATGACGGTTTTACCAGAAGGAGCAATGAGAAGCCCAAAACAACCGTCCCGCCGCTCCGCTCAAGCCTGCTGAACGCTGCGAATCTGCGGAAGGAAATGGCGCAGCAGATTTTCGATTCCATTCTTTAGGGTCGCCGAGGATGACGGACAGCCCGAGCAGGCGCCCTTCATCGTCAGATAGACGACGCCATCCTTGAAGCCGCGAAACACAATGTCGCCGCCATCTCCCGCAACAGCAGGCCTAACGCGGGTTTCGATCAACTCCTTGATCGTCGCGACTGCCTCGGCGTCGGCGGGATCAAAAAATTCGGCGCCTGCGCCCTGAGGGGCGGCCTCGCCCACCAGCAGAGGCGCCTGGGACGTAAAATGCTCCATGATGATCCCAAGCAGGGCGGGCTTAAGATGCGCCCAGTCGACTTCACCCTTGGTCACGGAAACGAAGTCCTGTCCGAACATCACCGACTGAACGCCGGGAAGGGACAGGAGAGCCGCCGCAAGGGGAGCGCCCTCGGCGCTTTCGACCGAGCGATATTCGAGCGCGCCTTGCGCAAGCACGGTCTGGCCGGGGAGAAATTTCAAGGTGGCGGGATTGGGAGTGGATTCGGTCTGGATAAACATCTGATCTCTCGCTGCCAAAGCCGGTTCAAGGCCGGCGCTGCAAGAGGTCATTCTAGCATGGATGCGCTGCAATACCGACGAAACTTTGCGCCGCCATTGCCCGGGGGGCAAAAACGCGCAAATCTCCGGTCATGACCGAAGAGACAGCCCTGCTCGCCGCAAACGCAGCTTATTACGAAGCTTTTTCCGCCCGCGACATTGAATCCATGGCGGCGCTCTGGGCGCCGGATGGAGTCTCCTGCATTCACCCCGGCTGGCCGCCGTTGATCGGGCGACTGGCGGTGCTGTCATCATATGGCGACATTTTCCGCAACCCACGCCAGGAAGCAATTCAGCGCCGCAATGAAACAGTCCTGCTGGAGCGGGGCGAAGGCCGTGTGTTCTGCATTGAGAGCGTAGGCGGGGCGGCGCTGGTCGCCACCAACTGGTTCAGGCGCACCGAAGAAGGCTGGTTGCTTGTGCATCATCAGGCGAGCCCTCTGGCGGTCGTGGCGCCGGAACCCAGAAGCAAGGGAACGATGCATTAGGCGCCGCGCGCTTGCCCAAGGAAGCGCGGCGGTTGTGGCGAGCGCGCATTGAATGATAGAATTTTCGCAGGGAGAAAAACATGAAGCCAGCAACGGCCTTGTCCGCCGCACTCATATTGACTGCTCTCGTCAGTCAGGCGAAGGCGGAAGAAATACTGTTGTCCTGCGTCTTGTCTTCACCGGATCTGCCAAGGCAGGACCTGATTATTAAAGTAAGCAACGGCAGGATCGCCTATGGCTCGACGATGGCGAGCCTGGTCGACGTCGAGACGATCGACAAGGGCTCCCTGTCGATCAAGGACAGCCATATCGCATTCAAACAAACCTGGTCCGACACCCATGTGCAGTGGGACTGGAACATCGACCGGGACAGTGGCGATATAAGCATCCGCTACATCAACACGGAGAACAGAAAGCAGTTTCTGCAGAAGAAAGGCTCCTGCTCGAACGGATAGAAGTCTGTCGCCGCGTTCTTATCCGCCAGTTGGATAATTCGGGCTTTCTCTCGTTATCGTCACGTCATGGACATGGCTTTCGCGCAATCCTGCATTGGTGATGCGAACGAAGGTCGACTTTTTCTGATAGTCGGGAATTGTCGCGGCTCCGACATAGCCCATCGCGGCGCGCAGGCCGCCCGCAAGCTGGTAGAGGATCGGCGCGACGGGCCCGCGATAGGGCACCTGTCCTTCGACGCCTTCCGGCACGAGTTTCAGCTGGTCCTTGACGTCGCCCTGGAAATAGCGCGTCGCCGAGCCGGCGGCCATGGCCCCGACCGACCCCATGCCGCGATAGGCCTTGAAGGAGCGTCCCTGGTACAAGAACACCTCGCCGGGGGATTCCTCGGTGCCGGCGAGCAGCGATCCGATCATCACCACATTCGCGCCAGCCGCGACGGCCTTGGCGAGATCGCCGGAATATTTCACTCCGCCGTCGGCGATGACCGGCACGCCGGCCTTGTGCGCTTCTTCAGCTGCTTCGAGAATGGCGGTGAGCTGCGGCACCCCGACGCCCGCCACGATGCGCGTCGTGCAGATCGAACCGGGGCCAATGCCGACCTTCACCGTATCCGCGCCCGCGTCGATCAACGCCTTGGCGCCGTCCGCCGTGGCGACGTTGCCGGCGATCACAGCGACGTTGCCGTGCGCCTTTTTCACACGCGCAACCTGATCAAGCACGGCCTGGGAATGGCCATGCGCGGTGTCGATGACGAGGCAATCCACCCCGGCGTCGATCAGGCGCAGCGCGCGCTCATAGCCGTGATCGCCAACCGTGGAGGCGGCCGCGACACGCAGGCGCCCTTCGGCGTCCTTGCAGGCGTCGGGGTGTTGAGTGGCTTTTTCGATGTCCTTGACCGTGACGAGTCCGACGCAGCAGAAATTCTCGTCCACGACGAGCAGCTTTTCGATGCGGTGCTGGTGCAGCAAGCGCTGCGCCTCGTCCTGGTTCACGCCCTCGCGGACCGTGATGAGCGTCTTCGTCATGAGTTCGAAGATCGGCTGACGCTTGTCCTGCGCGAAGCGCACGTCACGGTTGGTCAATATGCCGACCAGCTTGCCCTTCTTTTCCCCCTGCCCGCGCTCAACGACCGGAATGCCGGAGATTCCATGGCGGGCCATCAGCGCCAGCGCGTCGGCGAGCGTTTCATCAGGGTGAATTGTGATCGGATCGACCACCATGCCGCTTTCGTAGCGCTTCACCTTGCGAACTTCCGCCGCCTGTTCGTCCGCGGAAAGATTCTGGTGGATAACGCCAATGCCGCCCGCCTGCGCCATCGCAATAGCGAGACGCGCCTCGGTCACTGTGTCCATGGCGGCGGAAATCAGGGGCAGATGCAGCACGATGTCGCGGGTCAGCCGGGTCGAGACGTCGACCATGGACGGAGCCACGGTGGAGTGCCCGGGACGCAGCAGCACATCGTCAAATGTGAGCGCTTCGCCGACCGCGGGCGTGAACTTGGAGACCATAAAGCCAACTCCTCAGGGCGCTCGCGGGGCGGACCGATGCAATCGCCATCGACGGCCACGTTGGGAAAAGTCGCGCGGCGGAGGCCATTGCGGAAGAGCCTCACCGGCGATCAAGGTTGGCGCGTGCTCTTAGCACCTTAACAGTTCGAGGCAAACCAAAAATCCTCGCCGGGAGGCTGCGGGAGCGCCTGTTCCACATCGGACCAGCCGGACGCGCCTCCGCTTTGATAAAAATTTTTCGAATTTGTCGGCAGCGCGGCGCATCCGGACTCTCGTAACACTTCATTCACCAAGATCCGCGCCGGATACGCATGTTGCTATCCGCTTTTCTTGAAACAACAATTGCGCTTTCGAGCTAGCCCGGGCTCCGGGCGAATATAAAAACCGACGGAAAAAATATAAACGGTTTTTAATATTTCCACCGCATCCGGGTTAACGGCTATTTTGCAGTTGATTGATATGAGAAGGGGTAGCCAACATTAAATTCAGAGATTAGCGCCATGAAAAATGAACCGGCTTTCTCAAAAAATGGTCTCCCGCTATCCCAAGAGGTCCGGCGACTCAGGCAGGAACTCATCGGGCGCCGTTGCAATGATATTCGGGCTGGCGATCGTTCCATTGCTCCTTGTCATGGGCGTCGCCGTCGATTTTTCTCGCGCCACGAGCGCCAAATCCCGCCTTCAGGAGGCCTCGGACGCCGCCGTTCTCGCTGCGGGCTCGCAGCCAAATGCGACTCAGGCCCAACGTTTGTTGCTGGCGGCCAATCGCGTCGCCGGCAATTTCGGAACTTCCGTTAACCCGGCGGTCCAGGGAAGTTCGGGCTGCGGAGGAAGCCTCAGCAGCTGCCTGACGCTCGCGCCCACGAAAACGCTCAGCAACATCACCGTAAGCGAAAGCGAGAGCCCCGGAACCTGGAACGTCACCGTTACTGCGCAGGTCAACACCGCGGTGATGCAGCTTGCGAGAATTTCGAATCTCAACCTCAACGCCACTTCGCAGGCTCAATCGATTGGCGTGAGCGCCGGACATCCGCTCGAAGTCGCTCTTGCGCTCGACAACACCGGCTCGATGGCCAACAACATCCAGGCGCTTCGAACGGCCGCGCAAACGCTCGCCGACACGGTGATGAACGCTGGCGGGACCAGCGGCGTCGTGCGCGTCAGCGTCGTGCCCTATGTGGCGGCGGTCAATCCTGGCCTGCCGAACCTCGCCATGATCGATACGACGGCCCAGTCCTGGCTGTTTAACGGCCGCTGGTATGCTGGGAACTGGATCGCCTATAACACGGGCTGCAATCAGAACTGGGGCAGCGGCGGCGGCGGTGGCGGCTCCAGCGGCCCGGGCGGCAGTTCGACTGGCGACTCGGGCGACGCCCGCGACATTTTGGATATACTTCAGCCGATCCGGCATATGGCGCAGGAGCTGTTCGGAGTGTCGAACGCTTATGCCGGCTCGATCAATCTCGGCGTCACCCCCAACACAATCCCGCCGATCTCGACCTCGACGCTGACTTCAAGCAAGCTCAAGACCAAGGGCCGTTTGAATACATATCAGCTCCCGGCCGGTTTCGGAGATTATCTCACGAACATGAGCGGCAACTCCACGGCAGGCTATGACGCCGGCGGTTGTGACTGGTTGTCCAATCCCGGCACGGTCAGCCAATATGACCTGTTCCCGCGCGTTCTGAATACGAGCGGCCAGTCCGTCGCCTGGAAGGGTTGCGTCGAGGCGCGGCCGACCAAGGTCGAACAGACATGGATGAACAACAATTGGGGCGCCGGCCTCGCGGCGACCACGGATTATGACGTGACCGACACGGCCCCGTCCGCGTCCGACCCGCTATCCCTGTTCGTGCCCTATTTCTGGCCGGATGAACCCGACTACAACATGACCAGCTGGGCCTATCAGGCGCCAGGGGCCTATGTTGACGGCTCGGGGGGATTCCACAACAACTACTTGGCGGACGCGACCTACGCCACCGGCAGCACGACCGCCACGCTTCCCACGAGTTGGGGGTGGACGCTGAACAGCGCCTGGAGCGCCGGGCAGTATATCCTCAAATATGACGGGACCACGCATGCCGCCGCGATCAGCGAATCAGGCGCGACGACAGCCGGTCCCAACGCCTCCTGCCCGGACCCGGTGTTGCCGCTGACCAGCGTTCAGTCCACGGTCGACACTAAGATCCAGGATCTCACCTACTGGTATAATGGAGGCACGATCATCTCGGAGGGCTTCATGTGGGCGTGGCGGACGCTTTCGCCGACCACGAACTTCTGGAACCTGTCGACGCCCCCAGCGGCCTATAGCTCCAACACGAAAAAGGTGATCGTGCTGATGACCGACGGCGTGAACGGCCTCGCGGACAATGGCAATTCGAACAGTTCCGGCTCGTCGAGCGCCAATATCTCGGACTATTCCGCCTATGGCTATCTCGGCGATTTCCGGCTCGGCCAAGTCAATGGCATCAACCAATATGGTCCCGTGGCGTCGCCGTCCTCGCCTCCGACTGATCTGACTACCTTCTTTGACAACCGGTTGCTGGCGGCCTGCGCCAACGCCAAGGCTGAAGGCATCACCGTCTACACGGTCCTGTTCTCGGCCAATATCACGGCGACGCAAGCGGCGCATTCGCAGGCCATTCTGCAGAAATGCGCCAGCACGCCAGCGGGCGCCATCGAAGCGTCGGACGCCTCAAGCCTCAACACGGCTTTCGGCTCCATCGCGACTGCAGCGACTGCAGCGCCGCTCCATTTGACCAGATAGTACCATGGCGCGGCGAGACTGATCTAAAAAACACCCCGGAGGGAGCGAGATTCCCTCCGGGGTTTTCAATTTGAAGACCATGCCATGCCAAGCGAGCGCGCGCTCTCTTCGTCCCGTTATTCGCCGAACTGAAGACGAGCGAGCCGCGAATAGAGCCCCCCTTGCGCGATAAGCTCCGCGTGCGTCCCATGCTCGACGATGCGGCCTGCTTCAAGCACGATGATGCGATCGGCTTCCAGCACCGTGGCGAGACGATGAGCGATGACGAGGCTCGTGCGGCCCGCCATCACATCTTCCAGCGCCGCCTGCACCAGCGCTTCATTCTGCGCGTCAAGCGCGGAAGTCGCCTCGTCGAGCAACAGCACCGGCGCGTCGGCGAGGATCGCGCGCGCAATGGCCAGTCTTTGGCGCTGTCCGCCTGACAAGGTGACGCCGCGTTCGCCCAGCTGCGTGTCGTAGCCCTCGGGCAGAGCGTCGATGAACTCATGGGCCTGCGCTCGCCTTGCGGCGGCTTCAATCTCACGGCGCGGCGCGCCTTCCCGCCCATAGGCGATGTTTTGCGCGATGCTCACTCCAAAGATCACCGGATCTTGCGGCGCGAGAGCGATGGTCCGGCGCAAAGCCGCCGGATCGAGTTCGCGTACATCCACTCCGTCAATCGATATCCGCCCCGCGTTCACGTCGTAGAAGCGCAGCAGGAGCTGGAACAGCGTCGATTTGCCGGCGCCTGATGGCCCGACCAGAGCGACCCGCTCACCTGGCTCTATCACGAGGTCCAGCCGATCGATGGCGAGCGCTCCGCCATCGCCGGCGTAGCTGAAACTCACACCGTCGAAGGCGATCCGTCCCGCGACAGGCTCCTTCAAGGTTTTTGGCCTCTCTGGAGCCGCGATCCTGGGTTTGATCGCGAGAATTTCCCCGATTCGGCCAGCGGCGCCGGCGGCTGCGGACGCCTCGCTCCAAACCTGCGACAGCTCTCCCAGGGAACTTGCGCCGAGCACCGCGTAAAGGACGAACTGCGACAACAAGCCTGCAGTCATGCGGTTCGCCAGCACATCCTGCGCCCCGAGCCACAACACCGCGACCACGCTGGAGAAGATCAGAAAAATCGCGCCAGCGGTGAGATAGGCGCGCAGGCGCGTCGCCTCGCGGGCGGCGTCAAATGCCCCTTCGGCGGCGTCCCTGAAGCGGGCGACCACGGAGGATTGCGCTCCGCAAGCCTGCATCGTCCGGACGGCCGCGAGGTTCTCCGCCGCATAGGCCGACGCGCCGGCAAGAGCGTCCTGAGCCTTGCGGGACCGGGCGCGCACCGCGCGGCCCGACAAGATCAGGGGCGCGACAATCAAGGGAATCGCGGCGAGCGCGACGCCGGACAGCTTGGGACTGGATATGATCATCATGACAATCGCCCCGAGGAACATGAAAAGGTTCCGCAAGGCGACCGAGGCTGAGGAGCCGAAAGTTGATTTCAGTTGCGTGGTGTCGGCAGTCAGGCGCGATAATAGCTCACCAGTCTTCGCGCTGTCGTAGAAGCTCGCGTCAAGCTCCGAGAGATGACGGAACAGATCCGACCGCAAATCCGCGACGAAGCGCTCTCCAAGGATCGTGACAAGATAGTAGCGGGCGGCCGAGGCCAGCGCCAACACTGTCACCACGCCGATCAATGCGCCGAAACCGGCGTTGACGCCGCCGGCGCTATCCTTCGAAAAGCCGTGGTCGATCATGCCGCGCACGGCGACCGGCAGCGTGAGGGTAGCTCCAGCGGCCACCGACAGGGCGATCAGCGCCAGCACGATGATCTTGTAGTGGCGCAGGACATAGGGGAGCAGCGGGCGCAGCGGGGCCAGTGTGGCGCCAAAGCGCCGGCGCGATTCGGGATTGCCATTATCTGTCATGGAAGTGGCTATAACGCCCAAATGCGCTTCAGGCGACACCCGGACGACTGAAAACGGTATAAATTCGGGAGGCCGTCTCATAATTTAGCGCGAAAATTCAAAAAAAAATTTGCGCCAAATCAGCTCGAAACCGTCTTGGAACGGTTCCAACCACGGAAATCATTGGAATTTTGTCTCATACAGCGCGATGAGGGTTCCGTCGGGCCACGCGGCGCTGACGTCTAGACAGGCGGCATGGTTATGCTAACCTTCTGCCCGTCGCAAGACAGCCCTCTGGGGGGCGAGAGTTAAATGCGCCACGTTCAAAACGATAAGGCGCAACGCTCTGGAAACACAACAAAGAGGAGAGATAAAATGGCTTCCAAGGAATTCGAAATCACCACGAACACCTACATCTTCGCCGGCGTGGGCGCGCTGATTCTCGGCGGCCTCGGCGCTTTTGGTCTCGGCGGCGTCGCCAACACGATCTCTGCTGGCGTAGTCGGCGCTCTCGCCGGCGGCTGCCTCGGCCTGTTCTTCTAAACCCAACTTTCCGGGCCCGTGTCCTAGCGTCTACAACGCGAGAGTCACACTATATTGATCGCCAGCGGTTGTTACAGCAACTGCTGGCGTTTCGCCTTTATCAGCAGGCTCAAACGCCGCCAACCGTCACCGCAGGCTTCATTCCTTTAGAGCTGTCGCGCCAACTCCCTTAGAACGAACTTCTTAATCTTGCCCGTCGACGTCTTCGGTAGTTCTCCAAAAACCACACGCCGGGGGCATTTGAAATGCGCCAAATTGTCGCGGCACCAGCCAATCAGCTCTTCCGCGGTCGCTTCCGCCCCTTCCCTGAGCTCCACGAAGGCGCATGGCGTCTCTCCCCACTTGTCGTCCGGCGCGGCGACGACGGCCGCCGCGCGCACCTTGGGATGCTTGAAAAGAGCGTCTTCGACCTCGATGGATGAAATGTTCTCGCCGCCCGAGATAATGATGTCCTTGGAGCGATCCTTGAGCTGAATGTAGCCGTCGGCGTGCATTACTCCCAGATCGCCTGAATGAAACCAGCCGCCATGGAACGCCTCGTCCGAGGACTTCTTGTTCTTGAGATAGCCTTTCATCACCAGATTGCCGCGAAACATGACCTCGCCCATGGTCTCCCCGTCGGGGGGAACCGGCTGCATGGTTTCCGGGTCGATCACATCGAGTCCATCCAGGACGATGTAGCGCACGCCCTGGCGCGCCTTCTTTTCCGCTTGGGCGGCAGGGTCAAGATCATCCCATTCCTGCTGCCATTCGTTGACGGCGGCCGGACCATAGGTCTCCGTGAGACCGTAGAGATGCGTGACCTCGAAGCCCGCCTCCTTCATGGCCGCCAGCACCGCCTGCGGAGGCGGCGCGGCGGCGGTGAAGAAGCGGACCTTTGCCTTCAAAGGGCGCTGCTCCGCGGGCGAAGCCGAAAGCAGCGTCGACATCACGATCGGCGCGCCGCACAAATGTGTGACCCCGTGTTCGGCCATCAATTCGTACATATGGCCGGCGCGCACCTGGCGCAGACAAACATGGGTTCCCGCCACCACCGACAGCGCCCAGGGAAAGCACCAGCCGTTGCAGTGGAACATCGGCAGGGTCCACAGATAGACCGGATGGCGTCCCATGTCGCCCGTGAGCACATTGCCAAGCGAGAGCAGATGGGCGCCGCGATGGTGGTAGACTACCCCCTTTGGATCTCCAGTTGTGCCGGATGTGTAGTTCAGCGAAATCGCGTCCCATTCATCGGAAGGCGCCGCATAGGCGTAATCGGCGTCGCCGTGAGCCACGAAATCTTCGTAGTCGATCTCTCCAAGAGCGTCGCCCGGACCCTGATAAACCGGATCGTCATAGTCGATGATCAACGGCTTCGCCGCAGCGGTGAGCGACAGCGCCGACTTTATCAACGCGGAAAACTCCCGGTCCACGATAAGTATCCTGGCTTCGGCGTGATCAAGCTGGAAAGCCAGGGCGCCAGCGTCGAGACGCGTGTTCAGCGTATTGAGCACGGCGCCAGTCATCGGCACGCCATAATGACACTCCAGCATGGCTGGCGTGTTGGCGAGCATGACTGAAACCGTGTCGCCGCGGCCTATGCCCCGCTTGGCCAGCGCGCTCGCGAGGCGACGGCTGCGGGCATAAAAATCCGCGTAGCTCCGGCGCAGATCGCCGTGGATTATCGCAACGCGCGAGGGAAACACCTCAGCCGCGCGCGCCAGAAACACTAGCGGCGTCAGGGGCTGGAAATTCGCCGGATTCCGGTCGAGATCGCGGTCATAGGCCGAAAAATTCAATGCGCGTCTCCTCGGGCGAGGCGACGCGCGCGGTCTAGGCCAATCGCCCGTCGCTCAACTTGACAGTCTGATGTAGCAGGAACCGCCCGAAAATCGGTGCGGCTTTTTTCCAATTTCCGCCTAGATTTTCGGCTCGCCTCGTCCGCTTTTGGAGCGGCGGGCGAGCCGGACTAAAATTGACTGGAAATATTGCCGGTTTACTGGCCGAAGTCGACGTCTTTCAAACGCCCGAACACCCGGTCGGCGTCGAAGTGGTCGTCTTCGACGGGAGCGACAGGCGCGCGCTTGCCGAATACGTCCTCCTCGGTAGCGGGCGGGGTATAGCTCGGCTGGGTCGTGGCCTCGGCGGGCGCGAGCGTCTGGCCGTGATCCTCAAGCTGGGTGGGACGATCCTTGGCGGCGCGAGTGACTTCGAAATCGAGGTCGATCTGCGAGCAAAGGCCAAGCGTCACGGGATCCATCGGCGTCAGCGCGCTGGAATTCCAGTGCGTGCGCTCGCGGATGGCCTTCAATGTGGCCTTGGTGGTGCCCACAAGACGCATGATCTGCGCGTCTTTAAGCTCGGGATGATTGCGCACGAGCCACAAGATCGCGTTGGGGCGATCCTGGCGGCGCGAAAGCGGCGTGTAACGAGGGCCGCGCTGGCGCTTGATCTCCGGCAGCTGCACCTTGGAGACGTAAAGGTTGAGCCGGTAAGCGGGGCTGGCTTCGCCTTTGGCGATTTCCTCGCGCGAGAGCTGGCCGGAGGTTATGGGGTCGTGGCCGCGAATTCCGGCCGCCACTTCGCCGTCGGCGATGCCCTTGACCTCGAGTGGATGCAGTTTACAAAAATCAGCGATCTGATCGAAGGTGAGCGACGTGTTTTCCACGAGCCAGACGGCGGTCGCCTTGGGCATCAGCGGTGCGTTGCTCATTGAAATACTCCTCAAGTGTCGTCGCTGGCATGAGAAACAGGGCGCACCCCGTCCGGCGCGGGCGTAACCAGTAACTCCATCCATGCGGGGGATGCGGGCCTCTTAGCGCGCTGCAGCCTAAAATGCAACGATTTATCCCCCGAGTCCACGAATCGAGTAGGTAGGACTCTTTCGCGACTATTGCAGATCCCGGGTGTGCGCGGGACGGATTTCGCGCAAGAATGGCGGCAACAGACTGCCCAGAGCACCGGCTATGCGGTCTCCGTAACGATGAAAGAACAGCCCTGCTCCTATGATCATCACGCCAATTACTGAAAGCGCGAAGGGAAACATGATCGAGTTCTTGAAACCTCGTCCGCGAGATAGCCGAGATACAAAGTGACCCCAATTCCGCCAAACACGGCGTAAGCCCGTCGCATCAAATAGAGGGACAGAAAGATCAGCGCGACATTCACGCCGCAATAGACCGCCTTGCTGAAGGCGTCGCCGCTATGCTGCTCGGTCAAGCCGCCCCAGAAGGCCATGAGGCCGAAGAGGTGCAGCCAGTAGGCGAAGTCGCCGCCGCGCCATCTGCGCAAATCCACGGCCCATGCGACGAGCAGGATGAACGCGCCAAAAACCATGCTGACCTTGGCGCGTTCATCCCAGGTGAAATTGTCTACGCCGGTCAACCAGGGCGTCAGATCCATGGACATGAACCAGAGCGCGAAGGCGATCGGCATGACAAGAAAGGGGAATGGAAAAAACCTCAGCGCCAGCAGGGCGGCGGCGATGGTTCCCAGTTCCATGGGCAACCAGCTCGATTTGATCCAGACGTAAAAGTCGCGGTAAGCGACGGTTTGGCTCGGGTCGAAACCTGCCAACGATTGCAGCGCGAAGACGCAAAGCGGAGCCATTCCGACCGCGCAGGCGATCAACAACCCACCCGGCGTGCGCAATCCGCGCCGGCTCCAAAGATAGCCGCCCGCGAGCAAAAAGGCGGCGGCGTAACCCACGGAAGTGGCGAGCAACGCCTTCGCGCCCCAACGCCCGAAGGCAGTTGTCGAAAACAGCCCCATCGCGCCGATCACGATCAGCGCTCCCAGGTACCAGAGCAGATTCACAAAATCGAAGCGAGGCGGAGTTCTCTCGTCGACGTCAACAGGCTGCGCCACGGCGTAGAAGTCGACGAGGCGTTCGTAAGTCTCCGCGTCGATCACGCCTGCCTTCAGCGCCTCGCGCAGATCGATTGCGCCAACCGGCGGAACGGACATGAACAAATCCCTTTCAATGGCGCGGCGCCGAAGGTGCAGGCCGTCGAGCCGCTTTGCGCCGAACATCGGCAAGTTTCGTGATCAAATCATGGTCAATGGCCCCGGCGCGCGCAATTGTCCATATTTGCCGGGCGCACCGGAATTTGACACCCGCCACCCCTTTCGCTCATTACCTTTAATGCGGCGGGATGCTCCCTGCCTGTGTCCCAACGCACGCGGAACGTCAACAATGCAGGATAAAGCCGACGGTCTCACCTATGCCCAGGCTGGCGTCGACATCGATGCCGGAAACCGGCTCGTGGACCTGATCCGACCGGCCGTGCGCGCGACGCGCCGGCGCGGCGCGGACGGCGAAATCGGTGGCTTTGGCGGCGTTTTCGATCTGAAGGCCGCCGGTTTCGTAGATCCATTGCTCGTCGCGGCCAATGATGGCGTCGGCACCAAGGTGAAAATCGCGATGGACTCCGGGCGCCACGAGACCATTGGCGTCGATCTTGTCGCCATGTGCGTCAATGATCTCGTCGTTCAGGGCGCGGAGCCGTTATTTTTTCTTGATTATTACGCGACAGGCAAGCTGGAGCCTGCCGCGGCGGCCTCGGTGGTGAAAGGCATAGCCGACGGCTGCGTCATCGCGGGCTGCGCCCTGCTTGGCGGCGAGACTGCGGAAATGCCGGGCCTTTACGCCAAGGGCGACTACGACCTCGCGGGTTTCGCTGTCGGCGCCGTCGAGCGCGCAGGGCTTTTGCCGAAGGCCGTCGCGGCGGGCGACGTCATGTTCGGCCTGCCGTCATCGGGCGTGCATTCCAACGGCTTTTCGCTGGTGCGCCGCATCGTCGAGCGCACCGGACTCGCCTGGAACGCAGCCGCGCCCTTCGAGCCACAGCGCGATCTCGCGCAAGCGCTGCTCGAACCTACCCGCATTTACGTAAAGCCGCTGCTCGCGGCGCTGAGGGCCACGGACAAAATTGTCGCGCTGGCCCATATCACCGGCGGCGGATTTCCCGATAACCTCCCGCGCGTTCTGCCAAAGGGGCTTGGTGTCGCGCTCGATCTTCCCGCGATTCCGGTCCCTTCCGTGTTTCGCTGGCTCGCGCAAGCGGGTGGCGTCGCGCAGGCCGAGATGCTGCGAACCTTCAATTGCGGGATCGGCATGGTCGTCGTCGCCTCGAAGAATGGCGCAAGCGAAGCGGAGGCAGCGCTGCGCGCCGCTGGCGAAAGTCCGATCCGCATTGGCGAGATCATTGAGCACGACCCGCGAAGAGCGCGTCGTCATGCAAGGACCGCTGGGGCTGTGAGACGGCTGCGCACCGCCATCCTCATTTCCGGACGCGGCTCCAATATGGATGCGCTCATCGAGGCGGCGCGTAGCCCGGAGTTTCCCGCCGAGATCGCGCTCGTGCTCTCGAACCGTCCCGATGCGCCGGGGCTGGCCCGCGCGAAAGCCATGGGGCTCGCGACGGCCGCCGTGGACCACAAGATTTACGCGGGACGCGAAGAGTTCGAGCGCTCCATGCAGATTCTGCTGGAGACCTACCGTGTCGATTTCATCTGTCTTGCGGGTTTCATGCGCCTGCTGACGCCCTGGTTCATTGGCGCCTGGAGCGGCAGGATGCTGAACATCCACCCTGCCCTGCTGCCGTCCTATCGCGGGTTGCACACCCATGAGCGCGCGCTGGAGGACGGGGTGAAGATTCACGGCTGCACCGTGCATTTCGTCGTGCCGCAGATGGACGAAGGCCCGATCGTCGCACAGGCCGCCGTGCCCGTGCTCGACGAAGACACCCCGGAGAGCCTGGGCGAACGCGTGCTGGAGCAGGAACACAGGATTTATCCGCTCGCGCTGAGGCTTGTGGCCTCTGGCGCGGTCCGCGTCGAAGGCAACAGGGTGCTCGGCGCGGCCACGCGGGCAAGCGCTCCGTTGTTGGCGCCAGACACGGATTGACGCCGGCGCCTCGGAAGCGCGCCCCTCATCGGGCTCGCACTCCCGTCAAGCCGGCGGAGTCAAGGCGTCACAACGTCGGCACTCTCGCCATGCGAAGATTCTCCCGCGCAAGCTTCACAAGCATTTCGCTCGTCGCCTGATCCGACAGCCATCCGTCGACGCGCGGATGCCTCATCTTTGATGGCGAACTGCGCTGGTAAATCTTGTAACAGGCCGCAAGATATTGCGGCAGGTTCAGGAAGCCGCCGACGCCTGCGGAAAGATGGTGGTTCTGCAATTTGAAAAGATAACTTCCCGGCACGCCGAGGCGTTCGGCGATCGGCGGATAGATCGGGAAAATCTCGCTGCGCGCGAGATCGTGGATCGCGTAATATTCGTAGTCGAGTTCGCGCGCTTGCAATCCAACCTTTGCGAAAAGTCTTCTGGCGATATCGAATAGCACATAACCCTTCGGATGCACGGTGCTATACATGAAGACGCCGCGCCGCGCCCATGTCAGCAGCTCGAAGCTCAGATCCATGTCGAAATTCAGCTTGGCGTAATTGACGAGTTCATGCGCGGCGCTGTCCCACATGTTCAGATAGCCGACGGCTTCAAAGACATTTTGATTGAACAAGGCATTGGCTTCTTCCAGCGAGAGGCCCTTGTGGTAGGCGAAAACGCCCAAGGCCGATTGATAAGGACCAAGCGGTCCCTGCAACTGCGCATAATTAGCGGTCTCGTCGAGCAGATAGATAAGGTCGGGATGGAAGGCCTGAAATGTTATGGCCGGAAACATGATCAGCCTGTCGAAAAGCGCGCGCAGTTCGTTGATGCCCCCGTTCTTGAGATGGCCGGGCGGAAATTCATGCGAAAAAACGTAATCATAATTCCCGAGGGTCTTCGCGAAAAACTCGATCGTGCCGAATGACTTTCCAATCGCCGAAAAATGATCGACCGTCGCGCTGGGATCGAGCAGCTTCATCGCATAGGCCACGCCATAGCTCTGGCAGTTTCCGATGACGGCGATGCGCGGCCCGGTTTGAAGCTGAGGCGCCCTCAGCAATCTGGCGAGATGCGGCGCGACCAGTTTGCGATGCCACGAGCGTATGATTTGCTTGTCGATTTGCGAAAACATTTGCGCTTTGCCATAGAGGGGTGTGTTTCAACGGCGGCATTCGGCCGGTTGCGCCCATGGACGAGACGCCACGGGGCGACGATGATGTCCAGAGCTAAAGCAATAATAATTTTGCGGCATGGAGGCAAACAGATCAGGTGGAGAAATAGCTCATGAACGGGAATCCATACAGTTCCTTGCCCGATCATCGGTTCTGGCGCAAAGCCGTGACCGCCATTCCCCCCTTCGCGCTTGATCCAGTCATAGCGACGCCCTTCAGGATCGCGCGAGAAGACAAGGTTGCGACGGCTGGCAGCTGCTTCGCGCAGGAGATCGCCCATCGCCTGCAGTCAAGCGGCTTTCATTATTACCTTGCGGAGCAGCCGCCACAAGGCATGTCGGCGATGGAAGCTGAACGCCGCAATTACTCAATGTATTCATGCCGCTACGGTAATCTCTACACCACCATCCAATTCCTGCAGCTGATCGACCGCGCTTATGGCCATTTCACGCCCGAGCTGGATTTCTGGATTCGCGCGGAGGACGGCCGCTTCGTCGATCCCTTCCGGCCAAGGATAGAACCCGACGGATACGCCACCGTCGAGGACATGCGGGCCGACCGCGAGAAACATCTCGCGGCCGTGCGCCATATGATCGAGACGATGGATGTCTTCGTCTTCACTTTCGGCCATACGGAAACCTGGCGCCACAAGAAGGACGGGGCCATTCTCCAGCTTGCGCCCGGCGTCGCTGGCGGCGAGTGGGATCCGGACGTTTATGAATTCTATAACATGACCGTCACCGAGGTCATTCGCGACTTCCTCGCCGCGATCGACAAGATACGCGCAATCAACCCGAAGGTGCGCATCGTGATCAGCGTGTCGCCGGTCGGCATCATCGCCACATATGAAGATCGGCATGTCATAGAGTCCAACTCCGCCGTCAAGGCGATCCTGCGTGCGGCGGCCGACGAAATAAAACGCTCACGGCCCGACATCGCCTATTTTCCGTCCTACGATCTTGCGACGGTGTCGCCCAATGTCGGCCGGTTCTACAGGGATGACACGCGCAGGATCACGTCATTCGGCATCGACCAGACGATGCGCATCTTCTTCGACCACCTCACAGAGCGGGCTCCGACTTCACGCAGCGCAGCCGAGGGCCTGACAATCGACATCCACGCGGAAGCCGAGACCAACTCCAGGGTCGTCTGCGACGAAGAAGCGATCGAATCCGCTTGAAGCCGCGGGGGTCCTGGATGTGCGATCAACACCAGGCCCTCTGCCACGCCATTCAGAGCAAATTGGCGCGATCGCGCGCTCATGGAATTCTTTCGAGATCGGCGAGCCATGCGCTTGCCGAAGAGTTGCTCGGCGCGCGCCAGTCGCCGCGAGGCGAAAGCGAACCGCCCGAACTCACCTTGGGACCATTCGGCATAGCCGTGCGCTTGAACTGGCTGGTCTCGAAGAAGCGACGCAGGAAAACGCCGAGCCAATGCTTGATGGAGTGCAGGTCATATGCGACGCGATTGTCCTGCGGCACGACGGAAGGCCAGGCGCCCGCGTCGACGTCGCGCCAAGCGTGCATCGCGAGGAAGGCGATCTTCGAGGGCGAGAAGCCGTAGCGGGTCGTGTAGTAGAGATTGAAATCCTGCAGGGCGTAGGGACCGACAAAATCCTCCGTGCGCTGCGCCGACGCGCCTGGCACGAGCTCAGGCGAAATTTCCGTTGAGAGAATATCATCCAGCACTGACACCGTATCGGCGCCAAATCGCGCGTCGCGCGCGCACCAGCGGATGAGATGCTGGATCAGCGTCTTCGGCACGGAGGCGTTGACGTTGTAATGCGACATCTGATCGCCGACGCCATAAGTGCACCAGCCCAGCGCCAGCTCCGATAGATCGCCGGTCCCAAGCACAAGCGCATCATGATGGTTGGCGAGGCGAAACAGCAACGAAGTGCGCGCGCCCGCCTGCACATTTTCGAAAGTCGCGTCGTAGAGAGCCTCGCCGCGCGCGGCCGGATGGCCAATGTCGCTGAGCATTTGCCTGCATGCCGGCGTGACGTCGATTTCACGCGCGCTCACGCCCAAGGCCTTCATCAAGGCCCAGGCGTTTGACCTGGTGCGGTCGGTCGTCGCGAAAGCCGGCAGCGTGAAGGCGAGAATGTTTTTTCGCGGCAGATCAAGCGCGTCCATCGCCGTCACGGCGACAAGCAGGGCGTGCGTTGAATTGAGGCCGCCCGAAACGCCGATTACGAGCTTCTCGATCTTCGACGCGCGCAATCTTTGTTGCAGCCCATGCGCCTGAATGTAGAACGCCTCGAAGCAGCGTTCCTCCAGCCGCGCCTCGTCATCTGGCACGAAAGGAAAACGCGGCACGGCGCGCAGCAGGCCCAGATCGCCCCGCTGCGCCTCCAGCGAGAAGTCGACGCGGCGATATTGCGTCGCGCCCTGCTCGATATCGGCGCAATCGCCGAAGGTTCCCTGGCGCAGGCGCTCGGCGGCGAGGCGGCCAAGATCGATGTCGGTGACGACGAGTTGCGGCTCGCGCGCGAAACGCGGGGCCTTGGCCAGCTCGGCGCCCATTTCATAGATCATCGCCTCGCCGTCCCAGGCGAGATCGGTGGTCGATTCCCCCTGCCCCGCGGCGGAATAGAGATATGCCGAAAGACAACGCGAGGAATGCGCGGCGCAAAGCGTCTGGCGATGATCCGATTTGCCGACGATCGCGTTGCTGGCGGAAAGGTTGAGCAGAACGGTCGCCCCGGCCAGCGCCGCGCGGGTCGAGGGCGGGATCGGAACCCAGAGGTCTTCGCAGATTTCGGCGTGCAGCGTGAGATTGGGTGTGTCTTGAGCGTCAAGCAAAATATCCGAGCCGAATGGCGCGACATGGCCCGCGACCGCGATTTCCTCGCCCGCGACAAAGGCGCCCGAGGCGAAATGACGGCGCTCATAGAACTCGCGGTAATTGGGCAGATAGGTCTTGGGCGTTACCGCCAGAATGTCGCCGCGCAGGATGAAAACCGCGCAATTATAAAGCCGCCCGGAATGACGAAGCGGCGCGCCGACGACGATCAAGGGCGCGAGCTTGCGGGAGGCTTCGCAAATTGCGCCGAGCGCATTCCCCACGGCGATGAGCAGCGCCTCCTGCTGCAACAGATCGTCGATGGCGTAGCCGCTGACGCCGAGCTCCGGGAAAAGGACCAGCGACGCGCCCTGCTCAGCGGCCTGCCGCGCCATCTCTATCGTGCGCGCGGCGTTGTCGGCCGGGTCAGCGACAGCGACATGCGGCGCGCCGACCGCGACGCGCAGGAAGCCATGTGTATGGAGGGAGTAGAAGGGGTGGGTCATAGAGAGAGTATATTTGTATTGGAGAAAAAAACCGACAGCATCTCTAAAATGAAAAAAGGCGGGGTTTCCCCCGCCCTTTCCTGATGGATTGCGCCGCCTTCAGTGCGCCAGCACGGCCAGCAGCAGCAGCGCGACGATGTTGGTGATCTTGATGGCCGGGTTCACGGCCGGCCCTGCAGTGTCCTTGTAGGGGTCGCCGACGGTGTTGCCGGTCACCGACGCCTTGTGCGCATCGCCGCCCTTCAGATGCGTCACGCCGTCCTTGTCGACGAAGCCGTCTTCAAATGACTTCTTGGCGTTGTCCCAGGCGCCGCCGCCAGAGGTCATGGAGATAGCGACGAACAGGCCGTTGACGATCACGCCCAGCAGCAAGGCGCCCAGCATCGCGAAGGCGTTGGCCTTGCCGCCCAGTATCCAGCCAACGAGGAAGGCGACGATCGGCGCCAGCACCGGCAGCAGCGAGGGAATGATCATTTCCTTGATCGCCGCCTGCGTCAGCATGTCGACCGCGCGGCCATAGTCGGGACGCTCCGTTCCCGCCATGATGCCGGGCTTCTCCTTGAACTGGCGGCGCACTTCCTCGACCACCGAACCCGCCGCGCGGCCCACCGCCGTCATGGCGATGCCGCCGAAGAGATAGGGGATGAGGCCGCCAAAGATCAGGCCCGCGACGACGTAAGGGTTGGAGAGGTCGAAGTCGACCTTGCCGATTCCCTTGAAGAACGGCACGCCTGTGTCGACGAAGTGCTTCAGGTCGTTGGTATAGGCGGCGAACAGCACCAGAGCGCCGAGGCCCGCCGAACCGATGGCGTAGCCCTTGGTCACAGCCTTGGTGGTGTTGCCCACGGCGTCAAGCGCATCGGTCGACTGGCGCACTTCCTTGGGCAGGCCCGCCATTTCGGCGATGCCGCCGGCGTTATCGGTCACAGGACCGAAAGCGTCGAGCGCGACGATCATGCCGGCGAGTCCCAGCATCGTGGTCACGGCGATCGCCGTGCCATAGAGACCGCCGAAATTATAGGTCAGCAAGATGCCAAGCACGATCACCAGCGCCGGCGCCGCCGTCGACTCCAGCGAGATCGCGAGACCCTGGATGACGTTGGTGCCATGCCCCGTCACGGAGGCCTGAGCGATGGAGACGACCGGCCGCTTGCCGGTCGCGGTGTAATATTCGGTGATGTAGACGATCGCGCCCGTCACGACCAGGCCGAGGAGGCCGGAGACGAACAGGCCATAGCCGTGGATCGCCTCGCCATTGACCTTGCCTATCTCGCCCCAGCCGACCGTGAAGGTGGTGGCGAGGAACAGGCCCCCGATCGACAGCACGCCTGCGGCGATCAGGCCCTTGTAGAGCGCGCCCATGATCGAATCGTCGATGCCGATCTTGGTGAACCAGGGACCGAAGCGCTTGCTGATTTCGGAGTCGTCATTGCCGAGCTTGACGAAATAGGTGCCCGCGATCGACGCGACGATGGAGAGGCCGCCGATGGCCAGCGGATAGATCACGGCCGAGGACAGGCCTTCCTGACCAGAGAAGAAGATCGAGGCCAGAACCATGGTGGCGACAATGGTCACCGCATAGGTCTCGAACAGGTCCGCCGCCATGCCGGCGCAGTCGCCGACATTGTCGCCGACGTTGTCGGCAATGGTCGCTGGGTTGCGCGGATCATCTTCTGGAATGCCCGCCTCGACCTTGCCGACCAGATCGGCGCCGACGTCGGCGCCCTTGGTGAAGATGCCGCCGCCAAGACGCGCGAAGATCGAAATCAGCGAAGCGCCAAAGCCAAGGCCCACCAGCGCGTCAACTACCGTGCGGTCGGCCGCGGTATAGCCCGCGAACCAGGTGAGGATGGCGTAGTAAATCGCTACGCCCAGCAGCGCGAGGCCGGCCACCAGCAAGCCGGTGATGGCGCCCGCCTTGAAGGCGATGTCGAGGCCCGCGGCCAGCGACTTCGTCGCCGCTTGCGCCGTGCGGACATTGGCGCGCACGGAGACGTTCATGCCGATGAAGCCAGCGGCGCCGGATAGCAACGCCCCGAGGAGGAAGCCGAAAGCCACCCACCAGCCGAGCAACACGACGAGGATCACGAAAATGCCGCCGCCGACATAGCCGATGGTCGTGTATTGGCGCTTCAGATAGGCCTGCGCGCCCTCGGCGATAGCGTCCGAAATGTCCTGCATCTTCTGCGAGCCAGGATCTGTCGCAAGCAGTTCCTGCGAGGTCTTCACCCCGTAGACGATGGACAGAAGTCCAAAGACAATGGTCAGAAACAATACCATGGTGGATTCGCCCTCTTAATTCTGGACCGCTGGAGACGGTCGATAGGCATTCGGGACCGCGACAAGCGGGAAAGGCGCTGCGCAGCAAAGTTACGCACGACCGCGACCCGAATCGAATCGTGGCTGCTGCGAATTTAGGCGAGCCTCTTTGCCAGAAATGCCCCGCCCCGGCAATGGCGGCGGCTTTCGTGTCTCAGAAATGACTAAATGACAATCTATTGAATTTTATGATGTTTTTCTGGCTATCGAGAAAGATCGGCTCGTATTCTCCTGCAATGATTTCGCCAATCCGCGCGCAGGGCGCTCCCGCCTCCCGCGCCATTTGCTCAAAGTCAATCGCGCCGTCTCCAACACAGGAGAGCACTTCGTAATCGTCGCCCCCGGTAAGCGCGCGCTCGAACAGGCCCGGATCGAGGGCCATCGCCTCTCTCGCGGCCTCGGACAGTGGAACCTCTTCCAACCTGACGCGAGCGCCAACCCCCGACGCGCGAGCGAGTTTGGAGAGATCGCCTGCAAGCCCGTCCGAAATGTCCATCGCGGCGCTGGCATGGGCGCGCAAGGCCGGCCCGAGCGCGAGGCGCGGGAGCGGGAGCAGATAGCGCCCCAGCAGATAATCCCGCGCTTTCGGCGACAGGCGCGCCGCCAGCGCCTCGTCACGGCGCAAACGCAGTCCAAGCGCCGCATCGCCGATGGTCCCGCTGACATAGATCGCGTCGCCGGGCCGCGCCGTAGTACGCGCGACGAAACGGCCCTCCAGCGCCTTGCCCAGCGCGGTGATGGAGAGGGTCAACGGCCCCGGCGTCGCCACAGTGTCTCCGCCGAGCAGCGGACAGCCATAAGCGCGCGCGTCGTCGCCCAGCCCTTCCGCGAAACCGGCGAGCCAGTCATTGGTCCAGTCAGGCGGCAACGCAATGGTCAGCAAAAAGCCCAAGGGCTCGGCGCCTTTTGCGGCAAGGTCCGAGAGATTGACCCGCAAGGCTTTCCTCGCGATCATTCCTGGCGGGTCTTCGGCGAAAAAATGCACGCCGGCGACGAGCGCATCCGCCGTGGCGACCATCGGGGCGAGGCTCACGGGCAGGAGCGCCGCGTCATCAGCGAGGCCGAGCGCCGCGGGTCCGGCGAGGGGCGCGAACAGACGGGCGATCAGTTCGTCCTCGGTGAAACGATGCGCCATTCCCGCCCCGCGAATAGTCAGCTTTTGGCCATTTCCCCGGGCCGCAATTCGCGCGCGAGGCGATCCAGCACGGCGTTGATCATGCCGGACTCGACGGGTCCGAAAAAGGCGCCGGCGACGTCGACATATTCCTTGATGACGACGCGCATCGGAACGTCCTTGCGCTTGCGCAGTTCGTAGGCTCCGGCGCGCAGGATGGCTCGCATCACCGCCTCGATCCGCGCCAGCGGCCAGCCGCCCTGCAGGGCGGCGTCGATCTCCCGATCAATGGCCGTCTGTTCGTCGAGCACGCCCTGCAAAATCTCGCGGAAAAACCCGACTTCGGCCGGCTTGTATTGATCGCCCTCGATCTCGCGCCCCATCCAGTGGGTCTCAAATTCCGCGAAAACGTCGTTGAGCCCCTTGCCCGCGACTTCCATCTGATAGAGCGCCTGCACAACCGCCAGACGGGCGTTGGAACGATGCTCGACGCTCATGCCCGCGCCCCGATTTGACGCGCGATGCGCACCAGCGCGAGCGCCGCAAGCGCCGCGTCCGCGCCCTTGTCGCCCTGTTTCGGATCGGCGCGCACAATCGCCTGCTGCTCGTTTTCCACGGTGAGGATTCCATTGCCCAGCGGCAAGCGCTTCGAGACGGAGAGATCCGTGAGCGCGCGCGCGCTCTCATTGGCCACGATTTCGAAATGATAAGTCTCGCCGCGAATGACGCAACCCAGCGCTACGACGCCGTCGTAAGGCGCGCCGGCTTCATGCGCGATATGTATTGCGATCGACGCGGCTGGCGCTATCTCCAGCGCGCCCGGAACCTCGATCAAGGTCGCCTCGGCGCCCATGCGCTTCAGTGCCGCGAGCGCGCCCTCGCGCAGCAAAGCAACGATGTTGTCATTGAATTTTGCCGCGACGACGAGGATTCGCGCGCCCGGAACGAGCGCCGCATCATCCTCCGCGCGAGAAAAACCAACCATCATTTACTCCAAAGGCCTGCTCCCCGACGCTCCAACGCCCGGAAGCATGGAGGGAAGCCCGGTGTTTGATCGCTCGCCTCGGCAAGTCCGCAGGCGACGTCTTTTTGCATCGCACGCCTATAGACCATGCTGTTCCGCAAAGCGAATTTTCGATGGTGGAGGCAACGAGAGCTTCGCCTGATTGCGGAACGGCGAAATCGCCCAGCGACGTCAGGGCGAGTATCCCTCAAAGACGATCTGGTCCGCCCACAGGGCCGCCGTCGCCGCCTGATCGGGCCTTCGCACCGTCCAGACCGTCACGGGAAGCTTCAGCCCCTCCCGTAACAATAGAGGCGCCGCGTTTGGCAGATCATCGACATTGAAGGATACAAACTCCGGCTGGCTGCGGGAGAAATGCAGCCAGTGCGTAAGCTCGGCGCGCCGTGCGGCGGAGAGGCCCGGCCATTCGTCGGCCTCGTAGCGCGCCTGCGCCACTATTCCCAAGGGAATGTGAGCTATCCCCAACGCGGCGGCATGCGCCCGAAGGAAGGCTATAGGGTCTGGATCAAAGCTCTCCAGCACAAGTGGACCGTCGTAACCAGACACGAGCCCGGCGATGCGGCGCGCCAGGGAGAGATCGCCGTCAAAGCGGCTCTTTAGTTCCACCACCAGCGGCGTGCGTCCGGCAACAGCGTCAAGCAACTGTGAGAACAGCGGCAGTGTTTCGTCGCAGCTGCGCAGTTGGAGCCGCGTGAGCTCCTGTGCGGTTCTTGCGTCGAGCCGCCCCTGCGCGTCAGTCAGGCGCGAGAGATCATCGTCGTGGAAAACGACCGCTTCGCCATCGCGGCTCAACTGCACGTCGCATTCGATGGCGTAATTTTTCGAGATGGCGGCGCGCGCGGATGCAAGGGAGTTTTCCACGACGCCCCTCGCCTCGTCATGCAGGCCGCGATGCGCAATCGGCCTTGCAACGAGCCAGCTCAGATCGCGGCGCATGACGGGCGATTACTCCAGAATCTCGAAAATTCCCTCGACTTCGACAGCGGCGTTCAGCGGCAATTGCGCGACGCCGACAGCGAAGCGCGCGTGCTTTCCATTGTCGCCGAGAACCGCCGCGACGAGATCGGAAGCGCCGTTGACCACCTGCGGCAACTGCCCGAAATCGGGCGCGCTGTTCACATAGCCGCCAAGACGCACGGCGCGCAGTTTCGCGAGGTCGCCCACGGCGGCGTTGGCCTGGGCAAGCACATTCAGCGCCGCCTGACGCGCGGCGGATTGCCCCGCCTCCAGGGAAACGCCGGCCCCGAGCTTGCCCTGATGAGCGGGATCGACGGCGCCGCCCGAGACGGGCAGTTGGCCTGAAATGAACAGCAGGTTCCCCGCGCGCGAGAAAGGGGTGTAATTGGCGACGGGAGCCGCCGCAACGGGCAAGGACAGCCCAAGAGCCTCAAGCCGCGCGAGGGGCGAATTAAGCATTGCGCCAGTCATGGATTGCTTGCTTTCCGTTTCTTTTGATTTGCGCCTTCGATGAAGAGACCGTAGTTTCATCCGCGCCGCGACGCAATCGCGGGCCATGCGGCCTTAAAGCTCCAGGCGGCGCCGCGTCGAACTTGAAGGCCCATTATCAATGGCTTTGTCCCGCTCGCTGTATGTCCCCGCCCTGTTGCTGTTATTTTTTTCCCTGATTGTCTGCAATCGCTCCAGCGCCGAACCCGTCATGCCGCTCGCGCCGCACCGGGCCGTTTATGATCTTTCGCTCTTGAAAGGTTCGGGCGCCAAGGCGCCCATGCTGGCGCGCGGCCAAATCGCGTTCGATTTCACGGGCTCCGCCTGCGAAGGTTACGTCCAGAACTTCCGCCAGATCACGGAGCTCCAGCCCGAGGAGGGAGACACGAGAAGTCTCCGAACTTCACTCGGCCACTTTCGAGGCTGGAGACGGTCGCACCTATAGATTCAAGATCACCACCAAGGTCGACAACGGAGCCGTCGACGACATTGACGGCTCGGCGCAAAAGGAAAAGGACAAGAAAATCTCGATCGAACTGGCGAGGCCAAAGCGCGACAAGCGGGATATTGCCGGACCGATCCTTTTTCCGACCGAGCATTTGCGCGATATTCTGACCAGCGCGCGGGCGCAGGAGCAAATCCTCGAGGCCCAGGTATTTGACGGCTCGGGCGATGGCGCGAAGCCTTTCGACACGATGACCATCATCGGCAAGCCCATCGCAACGCCCGCCAATGAAAAGTCAGCGCAGATCGACGCGCTCAAGAACATGCGCCGATGGCCGGTGTCGATATCTTATTTCGAGGCTGGGAAGAAAGACGGGCTGCCCGCCTATGCCCTTTCCTTCGATCTATACGAGAATGGCGTGTCGCGCGCCCTGAAGCTGGATTACGGCAACTTCGTCCTCGCGGGCGAAATGAGCCAACTGACGCTGCTACCGATCCCAAAATGTGACAAATAGGCCGGCGATGAAAATCCGCGGCGAGAACCGCTTTGAGCGGCCTTAAGCTGGCGTCGGCGCCTGGAACGTCTTCATGTGCCCGATGAAGGCGAAGCCCGTTTGGCCTTCGCGACTTCGCGCCAGCGCAATTCGCCCTCAAACCGGCGGATTCTCGTGGGCGGCGGCGCGAAGGGACTTTAGAGCCGCTAAAAAATGATCTACAATAATTTCAATGAGCCTCGTAACAACCACAGAAGAACTCAACGCTGTATGCGGACGCCTCGCAAACCACCCGTTTGTGACAGTCGACACCGAGTTTTTACGGGAAACGACTTTTTGGCCGAAGGTCTGCGTGATCCAACTCGCCTCGCCAGACGAGGCCGTGGCCATCGACGCCCTCGCGGAAGAGATTGATTTATCAGCCTTCTTTTCTCTGATGGCCGATAAATCGGTAGTCAAGGTGTTTCACGCGGCGCGTCAGGACGTGGAGATCGTGTGGCGGCTGGCGCGCTTGATCCCCAAGCCCCTTTTCGACACCCAGGTCGCGGCGATGGTCTGCGGATTCGGCGAACAGGTGTCCTATGTTGAGCTGGTAAAAGGAATCACCCGCGTCAATCTCGATAAATCCTCGCGCTTTACCGACTGGTCTCGCCGCCCCCTCTCGGAGGCGCAGATCAGCTATGCGATCGCCGATGTCACCCATCTGCGAGACATTTATCTGCATCTGCGCTCCAGACTGGAGCGCTCGAAGCGGCTCGACTGGCTCGTCGACGAAATGCAGACGCTGACCTCTCCGGCGACATACGAACAAAACCCGGAAGACGCTTGGGAGCGCCTGCGCCACCGGGCACGAAAGCCCCGTGATCTCGCGGTGCTGATGGAGCTCGCCGCCTGGCGGGAAACGGAGGCGCAGGGGCGCGACGTGCCGCGCTCGCGCGTGCTCAAGGATGACGTTCTGATTGAGATCGCGCAGGCCGCGCCGCGCAATCTGGACGCACTGTCAAACCTGCGAGCATTCCCGAGGGGCATGGAGCGCTCGCGCGCTGGCGCCAACATTGTCGCGGCGATCGAACGGGGTCTGGCGCGCGATCCCGCAAGCCTGCCCCGCATTGAGCGCGAGCGCCGCAACAATAACGGGGCGACGGTCGAACTTCTCAAGGTTCTGCTGCGGCAGGTGGCGGAGGAAACGGGCGTTGCAGCGAAGATGATCGCCACCGTCGACGATCTTGAGGCGATCGCGAACGACAACTCCGCCGACGTGAGCGCTCTGCGTGGCTGGCGCCGCTTGATTTTTGGAGACAAGGCCATCGAGCTCAAGCGTGGCCGCTTGGCTTTGGCCGTGGAAAACGGCAAGGTGGTCACTTTCGATTGGAAGGACGCTGAAGCAGGGGTAACCAGTTGAGGCGCAAACTCGGCGGCTAGAACAGTCAAAAACTGCCTCGGGCCTTGAAGGCATAATGGCGCCTCGACCCTCAAAGGAAAATTACGTCGCCCTTTTCCCGATGCGGCCGCCATGCAGGCGATATTAGCCCATGTCGCCGCCGCCGAGAGCGCGCCTCGCGATGGAGAACTCCTCGGGCCGAAGTTGCAACTCCCGCGAGCATTCCATAAGCAGGGGCTCGTCGCTGGCGATATGGTCGAGGACAGCGAGCAAAAAATCACTACGCGGCGCTAGATCAGGCAAATCCCGTGGGTCCAGCCCGGTCAATTGAAGAAACCTCTGGATTCTTTCATCTTCCGAGGCCAGAAACGTAAGCGCCCGCAAACCAAGCGACTCTGCCTCCTCTCGGGTGAAGCTATTCGTTCTACCAGCGCCCCGCACGGGCGGCGTCCCCTTGGTTATTCTCATTTCATCAATCTTCCTGAATTAGAACCAATAGGAAAGCGTCAAACAGGCGTCGTCAACGGGCCCTGTTGGCGAGGTGTGTATTGTAGTTCGAGAAAAGAGTCGCTCGCCATGGCCAAAACAATCCTCATCGTCGAGGATAATGAGCTGAACATGAAGCTCTTCAATGACTTATTGGAGAGAAACGGCCATAATACCCTGCGCACGAAGAGCGGCGTGGAAGCTATCGCGCTTGCCCGCGAACACCACCCCGATCTCATCCTGATGGACATCCAGTTGCCTGAAGTTTCGGGCCTGGAAGTGACGCGCTGGATCAAGGACGACGAAAACTTGCGCATGATTCCTGTCATAGCAATCACCGCCTTCGCCATGAAAGGCGACGAAGAGAAAATCAGGCAGGGCGGATGCGAGGCCTATCTGTCCAAACCAATTTCCGTTGCAAAATTTCTTGAAACCGTAAACACATTTCTCGCAGAAAAATAAGAGGATTCAATCCCATGACCGCGCGCGTGCTCATCGTCGACGATTTGCTCCCCAACATCAAATTGCTGGAAGCGCGACTGACCGCCGAATATTTCGACGTAATATCCGCCACCAACGGTTTTGAAGCCCTCGAACTTTGCCGCGACGGGCGTTGCGACATCGTTCTGCTCGACGTCATGATGCCGGGAATGGACGGGTTCGAAGTCTGCCGACGCCTGAAGGCCGATCCGGCGACCCTGCATCTTCCGGTGGTGATGGTGACCGCGCTGGATCAGCCGGCCGATCGCGTGAGGGGGCTGGAAGCCGGCGCGGACGACTTTTTGACCAAGCCAGTCGACGAAATTGCACTCATCGCCAGAGTGCGTTCGCTGTCGCGGCTGAAGGTCATGCTCGACGAATTGCGCGCCCGCGTCGTGACTTCAGCCAATCTTGGTTTGAAGGACGCCGCCGACCTGGTTCGCTCCAACGCGGGCGACAATGGCCGCATCCTGCTCGTCGAGGACCGCGCGAGTTCGGCCGACCGCATCGTCGCCGCGTTGCGCGACCTTCACACGGTCGTGGTCGAAGGCGTTCCGCAAGATGCGCTGTTCCGCGCCGCCGAGGGCGATTTCGACATGGTTGTCGTCGGATTGAACCTCGCCAATTTCGACGCGCTGCGCCTTTGCAGTCAGTTGCGATCGCTGGAGCGCACCCGCTCGCTGCCGATCCTGCTTCTCGCCGATTCTGAAGAAAGGCCGAGAATTCTGCGCGGCCTCGATCTCGGCGTGAACGATTATATCCTGCGCCCGATCGACCGCAACGAACTGGTCGCCCGCGTGCGCACGCAGTTGCGCCGCAAGCGCTACGCCGACACTTTGCGCGACAATGTGCAGGCGGCGTTCGAACTCGCCGTCGTCGACGCGCTGACCGGGCTGAACAACCGGCGCTTCATGGAAACGCATCTGGCAAGCGCGCTGGATCAGGCCGCTCACATGGGACGCCCGCTGTCGCTGATGATCCTCGATGTGGACCACTTCAAGTCGGTCAACGACACCTGCGGCCACGACGCGGGCGATGAAGTGTTGAAGGGCCTCGCGCAACGGATTCGACGCGTCGTGCGCGGAGCTGATCTCGTCTGCCGTCTCGGCGGCGAGGAATTCGTGATCGTCATGCCGGATACTTCTCTTACGGTGGCTGCGAAGATCGCGGAGCGCGTGCGCGCCGCCGTGCAAGCGGAGCAATTCAAAATCGATGCAAGTGGACGCGCCCTTCCCGTCACCATATCGATCGGTCTCGCCGAGCGCGGCGCCGACGCCAATCCCGATGCGCTGATGCGGCGAGCGGACAAGGCGCTCTACAACTCAAAGAGCGCCGGCCGCAATCGGGTCACCGCCGCGGCGGCGTGAGGCGCAAGCCACCATCACGATTGATGCTGCCGGCAAAAGGATTTAGAGGTCCTCCTCAAGACGCTGAACGATTGTTCGCAGCACCTTTAGCCGCGCGAACTTCTTGTCGTTCGCCTCGACCAGCGTCCAGGGCGCGTGGCGCGCGCTGGTGCGGTCGATCATCTCGTTCGCCGCGCCTTCGTAGAGCGGCCATTTCTCGCGGTTTCTCCAGTCCTCGGGCGTGATCTTGTATCGCTTTGTCGGCTTCGCTTCGCGATCCTCCAGCCGCGCCAGCTGCTCCTCGGGACTGATGGCGAGCCAGAATTTTATCACGGTCAAGCGTGCGCGTTCGAGCTGATGCTCGAAGTCGATGATCTCCTGATAGGCGCGCATCCAGTCGTCTTGCGAACATAATCCTTCGACGCGCTCGACCAGCACGCGACCGTACCAGCTGCGATCAAAAATGGCGATGTGGCCAAGGCGGGGAATGTTTCGCCAGAAGCGCCACAAATAAGGACGCGCATGTTCCTCGTCGGTCGGCGCGGCGACGCCGTGGACGCGAAAACGGCGCGGATCGAGCGCCGCACGCACGCGACGGATGGCTCCGCCCTTCCCTGCCGCGTCATTGCCCTCGAAGGCGATGACAAGGCCGCGCTCCTGAAACTTCTTGCCCGTGGTGAGCTCGCTGATGCGCCGCTGCGCTTCTATCAACCCCTTCGTGTAGCTCTCGGCGTCAATGCGCTGGGCGAGATCAAGCGAGGATACAAGGCTGGCGCGCGGCAAGCCGATGTCGACGGATGGCGCAGCCGCTTTTGGCGAACGCGGCGGCGAATTTTCCGTATTAGCGCGCTCGAGCGTGCGCAAGAGGAGTTCAGCGACGGCGGCGTCGCGATAATGCGCGTCGTCCGCCGCGATGACAGCCCAGGGAGCATAGCCGGTTGAGGTCTTTTCCACGAGATCGAGCGCCGCTTCGTTCAAGCGCGCACGCTGTTTACCGCCTTTGATTTCCCCCCATTCAATCACCGTCGCGCGCCGCATGACGCCATTCGCTTCGCGCAATTGCGCGAGGCGTTTGTGCGCCTTCTCCTCCGCCATATGCAGCCATGCCTTTACGACGACGACCCCTTCCTTGAAGAGCATTTCCTCCGCCCGATTGATCTCTTCCAGGGCGGTATTGAATGCGTCGCGGTCCGTCTTGCCCAGGACCCTCTCCTGAAGGATGCGATGATGCCAGGAGCCCAGCATGAGGCCGATGCGGCCCTTCGCCGGCATATCCCTCCAGTAGCGCCATTCGAGAGGACGCAGGCGTTCCTCCTCGGTCGGCTTGCCGTAAGATAGTGTTTCGAGAAAATGATCGTCGAGCCATTCATAGAGGCGGTTGAGAACCTCCCCCTTGCCTGCCCCGTCGGAACCATTGATGAGCAGCAGGATTGACTTGTCCTTGCGCTGCGCGAGTTCGAACTGGGCGTCCAGCAGCCTTTCGCGCAAGCGCTGGGTAATCTCCTCGAATTCCGACTTGTCCAGCCGGTGCGGCAAGTTCACGGAATCGAACATGGCCATCTCTCCAATCCAAAGCCGCAGCGGCAAAATATCGCGCGGAGGAGTTTGCAAAAACGCCCCTCTCAGCTACAGATGGGCGGCTGGTCCCGTAGCTCAGCAGGATAGAGCAGCGGTTTCCTAAACCGAAGGTCAGGGGTTCGAATCCCTTCGGGACCGCCATTTAAATCAAGATGTTACACCTTTATTTTGGATACGCATAATTGGCGGTATTTCGTTCGAGCAAATCCCAGGGCGCCAATCGGCGCGGTTTCGCCGCTCCATAGCGCGACATTATCGCACCAAGCCAGCCCCGCCCATAATCGCTGACGGCAATCCCAGAGTGGCGCGAGCGGGCAGAAATGCGCTTGGCGCAAGCGCAATGATTTTGCTGTGCTTCCGGTTATTGTGGCCTGCGCGGGCGCATTTCGGCGACCGCCTTTTTGGAGGCCCTGATTATGAAACACGCGTCTTCGCTCGCCATCGCCGCCGCTCTTGCATTTTCGTCTTTCGCTCCGGGCGCGGCTCTCGCCGCCGGGTCGTCGAAGGCTGCATGGGTCTCGGGACATGGAACCAACACCGCCGGCTGCGGCTCGCTGACAAACCCCTGCCTGACCCTTCAATATACGCATGACAATGTTGTCGCCGCTGGCGGCCTGATCGCCGTGCTCGACTTGTCCGATTACGGCCCGCTTGTGATCCGCAACGCCATCTCTATCGTCGACGACGGCGGCCTTGCGGGAATAGCCGTCGCCTCGGGCGACGCCATCGACATCCAGGCCGGACCAACCGACGCGGTTTTCCTCAAAGGCCTGCATATCGACGGGTTGGGAACGGCGAACAATGGCATAAATCTGACTTCTGCCGGCAGTCTGACCGTGGCCAATTGCACGATAAAGGGCTTCTCAATCAATAACGGGACCGGCAACATCGGCAACGCCATTTGGATAAAAACATCTTCGGCCAAGGCCAGTTTCGGCATTTCGGATACGGTCTTGTCGGGCAATGTTATCGGCGTTCTGGTGAACCCGTCTTCGGGCAATGTGAGATCTCACAATCTCCGATACGGTCATCTCGGGGAATTCCTATTGCGGGGTTTCTGTCTTTCCATCGCTCGCCAATAACGCATCCGGAGCGACCGCCTCCGTGAACGGGACGATCACGCGCGTCGAGGTGAGCAGGAACGAGAATGGCTTGTACGTGAGCGGCGGCGCAACCAACGGAAAATTGACGATTACCGCAAATCAAGTCAACGCGAGCGAAAACGTCGGCTCTGGATTTAACGTATATGAGGCCAGCCTTTATCTCACGCGCACAACAGCGACGGGCAATGGATATGGGGTGTATAACAACGGCGTCGCCTACAGCTATGGCGACAACGCCATCAATGGTAACGCGAATGATTTGTATGGTGGGCTATCGACGATTGCGCACTTGCAATAAGCCTCATCGCCTTGCATCAACGCAAAACGGCCCGTCGCTAAATCCGCGCTCGGGCCGCTATGCCTCGCAGACTGGCGGCGCTGATTTGAACTCTCCCAACAAGTAAGAAAACGGACTTGGCCGGAACCCACGCGAGGTGTCCGAGGCCTTTCACTGAGTGCGGAACCTGTTCCATGACTCCGATGAACTCCCCGAATGAATTTGCGGTCACCATGTCGCCGGTTACAAGAATTACGAGCCCCTTGCTAATTTCGGAAATGGCGAAAATCCCGTTCTGCCGCGCCGTGCGTTCAAGAACGCTGAAAACGCCTTCGCGCTCAGCATATGGGTCACACGACGAGGCGTCCTTGCATTTCACAGGCGACACGGCGTCTGTTGGCCAAACTCGAGGAAAACGCATCGCTGACCTTTCCTGGCGACCCTGCTTTCGGTAATGCCTCCTCACCGATACAATTTGATTCGTTCGGGATTAAGGCGCTCCACCAATCAAAAAATATTATTGGCCTTCCTATTGCGATGAGGCGCCCTGGTTGCCTTTAGCCTCGGCTTCGAAGTCGTCGGGATACTCCGACGACGCGTAAAAAAAGCAAGTTTCACCGAAGCGCTCCAGCTCAACGCGTAAGTAGTTTCCGAGCGACGTCTTGACGCGATCGGCTCTTGTCGTCCGTCAAACAGACCGCCCCTGAATTCCTCTATGGTGCGCGGGTCGGGGCATTGGTCGTGGAGAGTGAATTGCAGACGCGTCAAGACACGGGCGATCTCATCAAGGTTGCGGCCGGACTCGCAATTTTCGCGGTGATATTTGTCGTTATCGCCGCATTTTTTAATCTGCCGCGCTAACACGGTTGAGATCACGCTGGACTAGCAAGAGCACAAGTCCAGGAGCTTCCGGCAGTCAACCCAAAAAATCAGGGCAGCGGCAAACAACGCTGCACCGCTCGATCCAGGTGCGGCACGAAGATAGCGCCCCGCCGAAAAGCGCCGACCTGACGCGGAGTTTGCGTCTTGTCGGGGTGCGACAATGCGACTCGGCCCGGTGATGCAACCATCAATCATCGAAAGTCGTTACTCTTCCATCCGCAAAAGTGGAGGGGAACATGACCACGCTCATCGCGCTGACGCGTAGGATGGAGAGCTATAATCATGCCGTCGCCCCGGGCAGCAAATGCCCCGCTTGGCAGAAATTCATCGAAGAATGCCGTTGCGACCTGCATCGCCTCCCCTGGAGCGACAAAGCGGAGAATTTTGTCCCGGAGGGCTTCGCGCAATATTGGAGCCTGGTCGCCGAGGGCGAAAGCAGAGATTTCGAGCCCGAAAGCGGCGATTGTCTGACCACGGCATAAAATTCCGGAATACGCAGCAGGCAAGCGCAATCGCTAGATGAAGCGAATGTCGCAACGAGGAGTGCAGCCATGGGCCGACCGTCTAATGAGGTAACCGAGCAGATTGGCAAGGAGTTACGGGATCTTTACGCCGAACTCATAGCCGAGCCCGTCCCGGCTCGGTTTCTCGATCTCCTGAAGAGGTTGGATCGAGCCAAGATTGCTTCTTTAAAGAAAGCAAAACACGGGCGAACCTAATTCAACTCAAGCCAGACTGCTCCGAGGGCGCCCGCGCCAACCAGCGGCGTCCCGAATTCGCGGCAGGGTCGCGCCTGACCAATGGGCCAGGGCTTCCAGGAATGGCGCTAGGTTCAACCGGCCCCTCTTTCGGGCTCCCAAAATCGATGAAGAGTCCCCAGCTCCGAGAGTGGCCCGGAAGCTGCTTTTTGAGCGGTCAAAGGGGCTTTTGTCGAAAAGGGAACATGCAATGTCTGAAGCAACCGCGACGCCAACGGGCTATTTCATCGATTGGGACGGAAAGCTGCGTCCGATAGACCAGCCAGGGAAAGGTTTGCGCTGCGAAGTGGATTACAAGGCGAAATATGTGATGGTGTTCAACAAATATGGTGGGCTCGACCACGAATCGACCTGGTATCCCGACGAAGCGGCCGTCGTAAAGGCGGGGATCAAAGTGACCCATGCCGCTACCGATGCGCCAATCCAGATCTCCTCGAACGATTGAATTTCCGCGCCATCGCTCGACGCCTTCGCGCCGCCGACCGCGCTATCGCCCTGCTCTAGGCCAGCTGGAGCGCCCGCTCACGGAGGGGCGCTCCGCAACGGTCAATGCTGGGCGGCCGTCGAGGGCTTTATCGACCCGGTGGGGGCGCGATCCACGACTGCCTTCTTCGCCACCGGGAGGCGGGCGGACAGCTTCTGGATATAGGGCGTTATGACGTCCACCATCTTGGGATCGGCGGCGACGACTTTCTCATAGGCGGCGATGGCTTCCGGAATTTCTCCGCGCGACTCGAAATCGCGGGCCACGCTTTCCATCGCGACGGCGTTGGACTGAGCCGCGACCTGCGCCTCCTGCAATTTGGCGCCGGCTTCGGCCTTCTTTCCTTCCTCGGTCAGCAAGTGCGACCATCCGATCAGGAATTCTGGATCATGCCCGAAGTTGTGGGCATGCTTTGCAAACACTGCATCGGCGGCGGGGAAGCGTTTCTGGCTGACATAAATATTTGACAGCTGGATGAGCGGCGCGGAGGCGTTCGGAGCCAGCATCAAAGCCTTTTCAAAGGCCTTTTCCGCCTTCCTGACGTCATGCCGCTGCAGGGCTGCGGCTCCATAGGCCATCCAAACTTCGGAGTTCTTTGGCTCCGCGCTCGTCGCCTTGCGCAGGAAGGCCGAAGCGTCATCCTGCCGGTGAAGCTGCAGGGAGGCGCTTGCGGCGCTTATGAGCGGCGCCGCCGAGGGCGCAAGCTTGGCGGACGTCTTGAAGGAGTCGATCGCGGCTTCGTATTGCTCGAGCTGGTGCTGCAATTTGCCCAGCGCCAGATGGCTCTCAGGGTCCTTGGGGTTCATCGCGACGCTCTTCTTCATTTCCGCGAGGGCTTGCTCGCGATCGCCACGATCCATCAGAACCACAGCGAGCGCGGCGTAGCCATCCTGTTGCGTCGGCATCAAATCAACGGCCTTACGCGCTGCAGTCTCGGCCTCGTCCATTTTGCCGTCCAGCCGCAACATCCCGGATAGATTCACGTATCCCATGCCAAACTTGGGATCGAACTCGATAACCTGACGGAAATTCTCCGCCGCCTCCGCGAACTTGCCCTGATCGCGGGCGATCAGACCCCGCATCGTATAGGCCCAGGGATAGTTCTCGCGGACATCGCCCGCGAGCGCGGCGTCAGCCGTTTCGTCGGCCTTTTCGAAGTCCTTGCGGCGATAATAGTAATATCCGAGATTGATCGGATCGAACTTGTACATGATTTTCTCGGCGGCGGCCGATATCAGATGCTCAATTTCCGCCTCAGGATGGTCCGACTTGTAGATCGGCCCCTGCCCCGTGATTCTGAGGCGCAGTCCGTATTTGACGGGCCCGTCCTTGTCGCCCTTGCTTGCTCCATCGACAAAAACCTCGCCGGTGATGATCGTTTCGGTATAGCCGAGCAATTGCCGCAGCTCCGAAACAAGAGCCGTGAGGTTGAAACCTCCCACCGGCAGATTGATCGACGGCATCGTGCTGTCCAGATCGAAGCCGGAAATCTCCGCCTTCTGCTTTTTCGATCCGGCGACCGAGTTGATTTCGGTGATATGGTCGAGGATCTGCTGAGCGATGACATTGCCTGTCACGCCCTGCTCCTGGAGCGCCGACGGGACCGAAATGTCCTTCACGACGAAACTCGTTTTGGCGGCGAGCTTGTAGACCGCGGCGCCGCCCGCAATGACTCCGAACAGCACCGCCGTATTGATCGTGAGATGGCGCAGCCGTTCGAATACGCCGGCGCCGTGCCCGATGATCGCGCTAACCCTGGCGATCAATCCCGGCTTGGCTGCGTTTTCCGCATTGACCTTCGCGTCGTCTTGCGACTTTTCGGCGGATTCGCTCATCGTTCGTCCCTTTGTGATGGTTAATGACCGATAGAGGAATGTGATTTGCAAATTGCTAACGGGACAAAACTGAAGTGGCCTCCCGAACGGACAAGAGAGGTTTCATTCCGATGGCGCCACGCGTATAGCGAGGCCCATGACCATCGCGCCGACATTGTTCAGGACCCTGGAAAGCGGCGTAAGGCTTCGCTGCCCGCACTGCGGCGTGGGGAAGCTGTTCTCCAGCTATCTCAAGAGAAGAGACGCCTGCGATAATTGCGGCGAGTTTTTTGCCGGTCTTGACGCCGACGACGGGCCGGCCTGGCTGACGATCGGCGTCGCCGCGCATATCGTGATTCCCTTGCTGATATTTCTGGAGCGGGACGCGTCCCTTTCCTACCCTGCGGAGCTGATGATCGTCGTTCTGGCGACAATCGCGCTCGTTCTGCTTATCCTTCCCCTGTCTAAGGGATTTTTCCTGGCTTTTTTGTGGTGGACCAGACGCGAGCGGAACTGAGGGGAGCGTTCTCCCCGCAGATCAAGACCGCCTTGCGCCTCGGCCGCGGCGGATCATCCGCCCGCCCCTTGACCTTTCCCGCGAAACCTTCAAAACCATCCGCGCATCAGAAAAACCAGAAGGCTAGGCACATGGCGGCGCCCATCGACGGTCCCAGACTCCCCGCGAAATCAGGCGCCGCGAAGCAGCTGGTCATTTTTCTGCACGGATATGGCGCCGATGGAAATGACCTGATCGAGATTGGCAGGCAATGGCGCGGGTTTTTGCCGGACGCGGATTTCGTGTCGCCTCATGCGCCGGAGCGATGCACAATGTCGGGAGGCGGCCGGCAGTGGTTTCCGCTGACCATGCGCGACCCTGACGAAAGATGGCGCGGCGTGGTGGCCGCCCGGCCAACGCTCGACGCCTTCATCGACGCGGAACTCGCCAAACGCGGGCTCGATGAACGAGCGCTGGCGCTGGTCGGCTTCAGCCAGGGCACGATGATGGCGCTACACACCGGGCTGCGCCGTAAAATCGCGCCGCGCGCGATTCTCGGCTATTCCGGCGTGCTCGTCGCAGGACCGGAAGCGCCGGGCGAGGAGCTTCCCGCCACGGGAACGCCGCCCGCCATCCTGCTGGTGCATGGCGAGCTGGATCCCCTAATTCCCGTGGAGGCGCTGTTCCTCTCGACCAATGCGCTTGCTGAAATTGGACTTTCGGCGCAGTGGCACCTCTCTCCGGGACTGGAGCACAGCATCGACAACGCCGGCCTTGTTCACGGAGCGCTGTTCCTCGCCCAGAGCTTCGGCGTTCCGGTGGATTTTGGCCCGCGCGCCGCTGCTGGCGGGCGCTAGGCGCCGACGGGCTCCATCTCCGGCTCAAGCACCACGGCGGCGCGGCGCACGGCGCGACGCAGGCCAATCGGGCGAAACAGCTGCTTGGTCGCCTCAACGACATGGACGCCGCCGCCCGGCAGGGAGAAACGCCCGGCGATGCGCTCGAAGGCGGGCGCCGAGCGAAGCAGCGAAGGACTGCCGAAAGGCGGCACATAAAGCGCCTCGCCCCAGAACACCGGCAGGAACATCGTCTCCTGCAGCAGGTCGTGCAGCTGACCCCGCGAATAGGGGTGGCCGTTGCCAAATGGCGTCGTGTCAACCCGCGCCCAAAGGCCCGTGCGGCTCGGCGCCACGATGATAACCCGCCCGCCCGGCGCCAGGATGCGCCAAATTTCCTCGAGCAGGTCACGCGGATGTTCGCCTGTCTCCAGCGCATGGACCACCAGGATGCGATCAATGCAGGCGTCCGGCAGCGGCATCATGGTTGGATCGACCAGAGCGGAAGCCGAGCGACCATTATTGGGCCAGTGCACCACGCCCTGCGCCGCTGGCATGAACGCCAGAACGCGCTGCGCCTGCATTCCGGCCAGGTAGGGCGTTGCGTAGCCGACCCCGAGAACGCCCAAACCGGCGGTCTGGCCCTCCCATCGGGCCCGAACGACCCTCGAAACCAGCCGCTGGGCGACCCCACCCAGCGGCGAATTGTAAAAAGCCCGAAGATCCACGACATCCAGCGACATGACGCGATAATTGGCTTAAAACCCATTCAATGCAAGGCGTGTACGTCGTGGCGTCGGAGGCGGCGGTTATGTTTTCCGCGAGGCTCCGCCTCAAGGTGATGGAAGCGGGTTCTCGCCGACGCCATTGGCGCGAAAATCGCCTGTGATCATGCGAACCTGGCCTAGGGAGAAACTGAATGGGGCTCGAAATCCATCAATTCATTTGCCTTGAAGATAATTTCGGACTGCTTCTTCATGACGATCACAGCGGCGAAACCGCCTCGATCGATGCGCCGGATGGCGAAGCCATCGCAGCGGAGGCAAAGCGCCTCGGATGGCGGCTGACCCATGTGCTGCTGACCCATCATCATCTCGACCACATCCAGGGCGTCCCGGCGTTGCGGAGCGCCTTTCCAGGCCTCGTCGTCGTCGGCGCCCACAAGGACGCGCATCGCCTGAATGGGGTCGATGTTCTTGTCGGCGAAGGAGATGTCGTCGCCATCGGGCCCACGCTGGCGCGCGTCCTCGAAACGCCCGGCCACACCACCGGACATCTCGCCTATTATTTTCTTGAGGATGAAGCGGTGTTCGTCGGCGACACGCTGTTTTCCCTCGGATGCGGACGCGTGTTCGAAGGGACGATGGAGACGATGTATAACTCCCTCGAAAAGCTGGCTGAACTGCCCGATGAAACCCGGGTCTACTGCGGCCATGAATATACGCAGGCCAATGCGCGCTTCGCTCTCACCGTCGACCCTGAAAATCCGATGCTGGCGGAGCGGGCGCGCGAAGTGGATGAGCTGCGGTCCGCCGGCAAATATACGCTTCCGACGACAATAGCGCTGGAGCGGGCGACCAATCCGTTCTTGCGTGCTGAAGATCAGCTGGTGCAAACCGCGATGGGCATGTCCGACGACGATCCGGTGGAAGTGTTCGCAAGAATGCGCGAGCGCAAGAACGATTTTCGCGGATGACCGGCCTGATCCCTGATCGCCTCAACGCGAAGGAGGTCATCGAGCTGCTCGGCCTAGCTCCGCACCCCGAAGGCGGCTTTTATCGAGAGACCTTTCGCGACGCCCGTCGGGTCGCTTCGGGCCGCGCGGCGTCGACCGCAATTTATTTTTTGCTGTGCGGCGGACAGGTTTCGGCCTGGCACAGGGTCGATTCCGCCGAAATCTGGCTCTTCCACGCCGGCGCGCCTCTGCTTCTGTCGCTTTCAGAAAATGGCGAAGAGGCGACAACCTTCAGGCTCGGCACGGATCTTCTGGCGGACGAACGCCCACAATGCTTGGTTCCGGCGCATTTCTGGCAGGCCGCCAGGAGCCTGGGCGATTGGACGCTCGTGAGCTGCACGGTGGCGCCAGGCTTCGACTTCGCGACATTCGAACTCGCGCCGCCGCATTTCGACCCGAGACACAAATAGAGCCATTCTCCGAGCAGAGTCGGATTTTCGCATGGCGGCGCCTGATATTGTTCAAGTGGTCGGATAATATTGCGCCAGCACTAACGTCGAATTTACTTCTTGTTGGCAATTTGCCCCGGTAAGTAATTCGCCTTCCTGACCTGGATGCGCTCATGCAATTGCGATACCTTTCGGCGCGGAATAACGCCACGCCGGTCACCGAAAAGACCAACTCCGCGCCGGCTATCGCGACCGTCCAGACTCCCGCCATCGATCAAACCGTCGGCGGCCTTGACGCCGCCCTCGTAATGAACTCGATCGGCGAATTGATTTACGATTGGGATCTCATCACCGACAGGCTCCAATGGGCGCCAATCTCGATCAGGTGCTCGCGCCGCTCAAGGGCGTGGATTTGTCTAGCGGAATGGCGTTTGGAGACCGGCTCGCAGCGGAAAGCGCGACGTCCCGTTACGATGCGATCGTCAAATCGGAGCGCAAGGACGAGGGGGCCGGCGCGCCATATCAGGTCGTGTACGCATTGAGCGCGCCGCGCGAAGCGGGCAACCCAAGCGTGATCTGGGTGGAGGATGTCGGCCGCTGGTTCAAGGGTCCCGATGACCGCCCGGCCCGCGCGCATGGCGTCATTCGGGTGGTCACCGAACAACACCAAAAGGAGCGGCATCTGGCGCTCCAGTCGCAATTCGACCCGCTGACCGGCGCATTCAACCGGGCGCATCTCACGGAGCACGTGCAGCGGATTCTTGACGCAGCCGAACGCACGAGAAAGCCCTTCGCCGTCTTGCTGGTGGCGCTGGAGAATCTTTTCGCGCTTAACCGCACCTATGGCTACGACGCCGGGGACGAAGTGATCCGCAGGCTCGCGACGCGGCTGACGGAGAATCTTCGGGTCAACGATCTGGTGGCGCGACACGCCGGAAACAAATTCGCGCTGGTCCTGCCGGAGTGCGACACCGAGCAGACCAAGCTGGTCGCTCTCAGGATGATCGAAGTCGTCACCGCCACGCCATTTGAAACGGCGGCGGGCGCAATTCCGGCGACAATCCGCATCGGCGGCGTGGTCGGTCCGCGCGAGGGGCGCACCACCCAGGTGCTGTTCCAGCACGCGGAGGAAGCTCTCGACGTCGCCCGCCAGCGCAACGGCGCGCGCTACATTGCCTACACAGCCTCCCTTGCCCGCGAGGACGCGAGACTTCGCGCCTTGCAGGTCGCCGACAACATCGTCTCGGCGCTGAACGAGAGGCGTGTCGAACTCGCCTTTCAGCCGATCGTTCAGGCCAAGGACGGTCAGACCGCTTTCTACGAAGCGCTCTTGCGCGTGCGAACTCAACGACGGCTCGATGGTGTCGCCCGGGTCAATTCTCCCCGTGGCCGAAAAGGCCGGATTGGTGAGACTGCTGGATCAGCGGGTGATGGAGCTCGCGCTTGTGTGTCTGGCCGAAAACCCCTCGCTGCGATTGTCGATCAATGCTTCGCTGGCTTCCATTCTGGACCCCGAATGGCCTGACCGGCTGGCCTCCGGCGTTCTCGCCCATTCGGGAGTGGCCGAACGACTGACCGTCGAAATCACCGAAACCAGCATGATCGAGGACATAGAGACCACAAGCCATGTGATCGCCTCATGCAAAAGGCTCGGCATAAAGGTGGCGATGGACGACTTTGGCGCCGGCCATACCTCGTTCCGCAACTTGCGCGCCCTTGCATTTGACCTCGTCAAAATTGACGGCGTCTTCGTACAGAACATCGTCAATTCGGCGGACGACCGGTTTTTTGTGCGCACGCTGATCGACCTGGCGCATCACCTCGAACTCAAGATCGTCGCGGAATGGGTCGAGGACGCTGAAACCGCAAGCATCCTTCGAGAGTGGGGAGTGGATTTCTTCCAGGGCTCCCTCTTCGGCAGCGCCGGCCCCGGATCGGCCCAGCCGTTCACTCTGCCAACCCAGATCGCGTCCGGACATTAACGCGCATATAGGTTCGACGCGGCGTCAGCTTCCGCCGGAGATCTTGTCGATCCGCTTGTTGAGTTCTTCAAGCTGGCGCTTCAAATCGTCGACGTCGGAATGCTGCTTTGCGGCTGCGCCCTCTACGTCATCTCCCGGAACGGGCACGGTCCCCTCACCCGCGCCGCCGAAGGGGTTGAACATGCTCAGCGCCTGGCGGAAGACCACCATATTCTTGCGCGCCTGCTCCTCCATGGCCTCGAAAGCCGCGCGGGTAGGCTGCCCGAAGGGCGTGGCCCCCAGCGCCGAGGTGAACTGGTCGCGGAATTTCTGCTGGTCGCGGGTGAGCTTGTCGATGGAGAATTCCAGATAGCTGGGGACCAGCATCTGCATTGAATCGCCGTAAAAGCGGATCAATTGGCGCAGGAAAGAGACCGGAAGCAGGCTCTGGCCGTCCTTGCCCTCCTGCTCGAATATGATCTGTGTCAACACGGGCCGGGTGATGTCCTCCCCGCTCTTGGCGTCGCAGACGAGAAAATCCTCGCCGCGCTTGACCATGGTGGCCAGATCCTCCAGCGTCACATAGGTGCTCGTCCCGGTGTCGTACAGTCGGCGGTTGGCGTATTTCTTGATCGTCGTGGGTTTTTTTTCGTTTGCCATGATGCGCGACGCTATGCCTCCCCCTGGCGGTTGGAGCGCCGACGCTCCCGGTAAAACAACCTATCCCGCACTGCGACGATAGTCTCAAAACCGCCCCTGCGGCAATATTTTCGTCACGGACGGCTTTCGCTTCGCGCCAAACCGTGCAAAACGACGCTGGCGCATGAAGCGGTTTGACGCATGGCGCGCAACATTTTCGCCCGAGGCGCAGGCGCGCCCCACCCGGCTGGAGCATTTAGGGAGATCGATATGACGACCGAAATCGTGATCGTGTCCGCGGCGAGGACCGCCGTTGGATCGTTCAATGGAGCTCTCGGCGGCGTTCCCGCCCATGACCTCGGCGCGGTCGCCCTGAAGGCCGCGCTGGAGCGCGCCAAGGTCGCCCCCGCCGACGTTTGCGAAGTGATCCTCGGCCAGGTGCTCGGCGCCGGCCATGGCCAGAACCCCGCCCGTCAGGCCGCTATCAAGGCGGGCATTCCGGATTCCGCGACCGCTTTCGGCATCAATCAGGTTTGCGGCTCGGGCCTGCGCGCCGTGGCTCTCGCCGCCCAGCAGATTCAGGCGGGCGACGCTCGGATCGTCGTCGCGGGCGGCCAGGAGAGCATGTCTCTGTCCACCCACGCCGCGCATCTGCGCTCCGGCACCAAGATGGGCGACGTCAAATTCACCGACACGATGATCGTAGACGGCCTCACCGACGCCTTCAACAATTACCACATGGGCATCACCGCCGAGAACGTCGCCGCGAAGTGGCAGATCAGCCGCGCCGATCAGGACGCCTTCGCGGTCGCCTCGCAGAACAAGGCCGAGGCGGCGCAGAAGGGCGGCAAGTTCAAGGACGAGATCGTCCCCTATGTCATCGCCGGCAAGAAGGGCGACGTCACCGTCGACCAGGACGAATATATCAAGCATGGCGTCACTCTGGAGGGGGTCACCAAACTGCGCCCCGCCTTCACCAAGGACGGCACGGTCACCGCCGCCAACGCCTCGGGCATCAATGACGGCGCCGCCGCGCTGGTAGTGATGAGCGCGGATGAGGCCAAGAAGCGCGGCCTGACCCCGCTGGCGCGCATCGTCTCCTGGGCGACCGCCGGCGTCGATCCGTCCGTGATGGGCTCGGGCCCGATCCCGGCCTCGCGCAAGGCGCTCGAAAAGGCGGGCTGGAAGGTCTCCGACCTCAACCTCATCGAGGCCAATGAGGCCTTCGCCGCGCAGGCTCTCGCCGTCAACAAGGACATGGGCTGGGATCCGTCGATCGTGAACGTGAACGGCGGCGCCATCGCCATCGGCCATCCGATCGGCGCCTCGGGCGCCCGCATCCTGACGACCCTGCTGCATGAGCTGGCCCGTCGCGGCGGCGGCAAGGGCCTCGCCACGCTGTGCATCGGCGGCGGCATGGGCATCGCCATGACGGTCGAGCGCTAGAAAAGGCTAAAGGCAGTCGGCGACAGGCAATCGGAAAATCGATTGCCGACCTCCCGACTGCCCAATCACAAAAAAAATTCAACCAAGGGAGTAGAAAAATGGCGAGAGTGGCTGTTGTGACCGGCGGCACGCGCGGCATCGGCGAAGCAATTTCCAAGGCCTTGAAGGCCGCCGGCTACAAGGTCGCCGCGACCTATGCCGGCAATGACGAGGCCGCCAACAAGTTCAAGGCCGAGACCGGCATCAACGTCTACAAGTTCGACGTTTCCGACTACGACGCCTGCGCCGCTGGCGTCGCCGCGATCGAGAAAGACCTCGGCCCGGTCGAGATCCTCGTCAACAACGCCGGCATCACCAAGGACCGCCTGTTCCACAAGATGGAGCTGGCGCAGTGGAACGCCGTGATCGGCACCAATCTGAACTCGCTCTTTAACGTCACCCGCCCGGTCATCAACGGCATGCGCGACCGGGGCTTTGGCCGCATCATCGTGATCTCCTCGATCAACGGCCAGAAGGGCCAGGCCGGCCAGACCAACTACTCCGCCTCCAAGGCCGGCGACATCGGCTTCGTCAAGGCGCTGGCGCAGGAAAGCGCGTCGAAGGGCATCACCGTCAACGCCATCGCGCCGGGCTATATCGCCACGGAAATGGTGAAGGCCGTGCCGCAGGACGTGCTGGACAAGCACATCATCCCCTTCATCGCGGTCGGCCGCCTCGGCGAGCCGGAGGAAATCGCGCGGGCCGTGGTGTTCCTCGCCGCCGACGACGCTGGTTTCATCACCGGCTCGACCCTGACGATCAACGGCGGACAGTATCTGGCGTAAGGCGCGCGCCTATCGCCCGAGATTCCAGCGGCGCCCGCCAAAACGGGCGCCGTTTTCATTTGCGGCGAGCGCGTTGACAGGCGCGGGAGGCCCGACCACTATGGCCAGGCAACCGGGCGCAACGCCGCCAGCGGAGAAAAGAATGAAAAGCCGGATCGCCCTTGTCGCCTTTTTGCTCGCCTTTTGCGCGCCCGCGCTGGCCATCGAGCCGGGTGTGTCTGGCGTGAAAACGAAGCCGGGGGCGACCGTCAACAGCATGAAGGTGATCCCGCCGAACATGGCCGCTGTCGGCGGCAAGCCGACGCCAAAGCCGATCCACGCGCCGGGACCGGCCCCCGCCCCCGCAGCCATCGGCGGCAAGACCACGACGCCCGCGCCAGCCGGCGGACCGGCTACGGCGCCGGGCGTGGGGCGTTAGGGGGAGGGTCGTCGCCGCCTTGAAGCTCGGCGACAGCTTCCCTGATGCGTTTGGCGTTTCGCGGATTTTGCAGCAAATAGGCTGTCTGATCGAAGGATGCGAAATGCTCCGCCGACATCAAGACGGCGGGAGGCTTGCCCTGATCTCGCGTGATCAGGATTGTCGGTTCCGGGATCGGATCGCCATTTGCGGCGAGCGTTTCTATGAACACTGCGAGGACTTCCTCGGCGTTGCGCACGGCCGCTTCGTAAGTCTCACCCCAAGTCTGGCAGCCCGGCAAAGTAGGAAAAACAGCGAGATAGCCGCCGTCTTCCGGGCAATGTTCGATGGTGAGGGGATAGCTGAGGGTTTTGATCATAGTCAAAAATATATCTTATTCGAACCAAAACCAGAAGCCTCGCTTCAATTGAGCCCCCTACTCCTCCATCTTCAGCGCCGCGATAAACGCCTCCTGCGGGATTTCCACACGACCGAAATGGCGCATCTTCTTCTCGCCTTCCTCCGCCTCACGCCGCCCGCGGTTCGATCGCGGCCAGTTCCGCCGCGATCTCCCGTCGACGCGCCATCAGATCGAAGTCCGCCTGCAAGCCGAGAAAAAATCCCTCGGACATCCCGAAATAGCGCGCGAGCCGCAAATCCGTGTCGGCGGTGACCGCCCTCTTGCCCAGCACGATCTCGTTGATGCGGCGCGGCGGGACGTGAAGGGCGCGGGCGAGCGCGCTCTGGCTCAGGCCCATTGGTTTCAGAAATTCCTCGACGAGAATCTCGCCCGGCGTCGGATTGGGGAGAAGCTCAGTCATGGTAGTCGACGATGGAGACATGCGACGGCCCTCCTTCGCTCCATACGAAGCAAATGCGCCATTGATCGTTGATCCTGATCGAATGCCGTCCCCCCAGGTCGCCCTTTAGCGCCTCAAGACGGTTGCCCGGCGGCGCGCGAAGATCGCCCACCGTCCGCGCTTGATTGATGAGACGCAACTTGCGCAACGCCCCCGCCTGAATGTCGAACGGCAGTCTGCGGCTGCGACGGCCCGCCCAGATCAGCTCGGTTTCAGGATCGCCGAAACTCTGGATCATGAAAATCTATACCGTATAACGTTATGAGGATCAACCCAGGAGAGCGCCGTGCGTAACGGCGCAAAGCTACTCCTCCATCTTCAGCGCCGCGATAAACGCCTCCTGCGGGATTTCCACGCGGCCGAACTGGCGCATCTTCTTCTTGCCTTCCTTCTGCTTCTCCAGAAGCTTGCGCTTGCGCGTGGCGTCGCCGCCGTAGCATTTGGCGGTCACGTCCTTGCGGAAGGCGCGCACCGTCTCGCGCGCGATGATCTTGCCGCCGATGGCCGCCTGGATCGGCACCTGGAACATATGCGGCGGGATCAGCTCCTTCAGCTTCTCCACCATCTGCCTTCCGCGCCCTTCGGCCCGAGTGCGATGCACCAGCATCGACAGCGCGTCCACCGGCTCCGCGTTGACGAGAATGCTCATCTTAACAAGGTCGCCGGCGCGATAGTCGGTGATGTGATAGTCGAAGCTCGCATAGCCCTTGGAGATGGACTTTAAGCGATCGTAGAAGTCGAACACGACTTCATTGAGCGGCAGATCATAGATCGCCATGGCGCGCTTGCCGACATAGTTTAGATCGGCCTGAATGCCGCGCCGGTCCTGGCAGAGCTTGAGCACCGAGCCGAGATAGTCGTCCGGCGTCAGGATCGTGGCCCTGATCCAGGGCTCCTGAATCTCCTCGATCTTGACCACATCCGGCATGTCGGCGGGATTGTGCAGCTCGATCTCTTCGCCATTGGTGAGCTTGATCTTGTAGACGACGGAAGGCGCCGTCGCGATGAGATCGAGATTGAACTCGCGGCGCAACCGCTCCTGAATGATCTCCAGATGCAGCAGGCCAAGGAAGCCGCAGCGGAAGCCGAAGCCCAGCGCCGCCGAGGACTCCATCTCGAAGGAGAAGCTGGCGTCGTTGAGCCTGAGTTTCCCGATCGCGGCGCGAAGATCCTCGAAATCGGCGGCGTCGACCGGAAACAGGCCGCAGAACACGACCGGCTGCGCGGGCTTGTAGCCGGGCAGCGCCTCGGCGCAGGGCTTCTTGTCGTCGGTGATGGTGTCGCCGACGCGCGTATCGGCGACCTGCTTGATCTGAGCGGTGATGAAGCCGATTTCGCCCGGCCCCAGCTGCGCGACGTCCTGCATCTTGGGCTTGAACACGCCGATCTTGTCGACCTCGTAATGGGCGTCCGTGCCCATCATCTTGATCTTCTGGCCCTTTTTCAGCACGCCGTCGAACACGCGAACGAGCACGACGACGCCGAGATAGGCGTCATACCAGCTGTCGACGAGGCCCGCCTTGAGCGGCGCCGCCTCGTCGCCCTTTGGCGCCGGCAGGCGCGCGACGATGGCCTCCAGCACGTCCTCGATGCCGATGCCGGTCTTGGCCGAAATCAGCACCGCCTCCGAAGCGTCGAGCCCAATCACATCCTCGATCTGCTGCTTTATGCGGTCCGGCTCGGCGGCGGGAAGGTCGATCTTGTTGAGCACGGGCACGATTTCATGCCCCGCGTCGAGCGCCTGATAGACATTGGCGAGCGTCTGCGCCTCGACGCCCTGGCTGGCGTCCACCACCAGCAGCGAGCCCTCGCAGGCATGCAGGGAGCGCGAGACCTCATAGGCGAAGTCGACATGGCCGGGCGTATCCATCAGATTGAGGATGTAATCCCTGCCATCCTTCGCCTTGTAGTCGAGACGCACGGTCTGCGCCTTGATGGTGATGCCGCGCTCGCGCTCGATATCCATGGAGTCGAGCACCTGCTCGACCATGTCGCGGGCGGCGACCGTTCCGGTCTGCTGGATCAGGCGATCGGCAAGCGTGGATTTGCCGTGGTCGATATGGGCGACGATCGAGAAATTGCGGATATTGTCTAAGCTGTGGGTGGTCATGTCGCACCCGATAGCAGCGCCGCGCCATGAAGGGAAGAGCGCAGCCGGCGCAAAGCCCTGATTGCCTGAGAAAAGCGCCTCGGGCGCAAAAAATCCGCCGAAACGCGCTTGTTTCGACGGATATGAGCAGCCGGCGGCAGCCTATTTCTTGGCGAGGCGCGCTTCGACTTCGCTCAGAAGCTTGGCGCTCAGAACTTTCACCTGCGGCACGGCCCATTTGGCGAAGGCGACGCTGGCGTTCACGGCCAGACAGCCAAGCCGGGTCGCCGTTTCGACAATCGTGTCGACCCAGGGAAGCGCGGGGTGATTCTCAGGGATCTTCGAACGCAGGAAAGCCACGCCCGCTTTCGTCTTCTGCGAGACGACCTCCCACAAGAGCAGCAGCGGGTCGGCGTTCGGGCCCGCCTCCAGCGCGCCGCGCAGCCTCGCGACTTCGGCGCCGGCCTCTTCGGCGCGCTTCGTCGCGTCGGCGAGCGCACGCGAGGCGGCGGCGGCCTCGTTGACCAGCCGATCCCGCTCGGAGGCAAGACTGGCGCGCTCCGCCGTCGCGGCTTCGAGGCGCTGACGGAAATCGTCGCGTTCGCGTGAAATCGAATTGGCTCTTTCGATGATTTCCGACTTTTCAAAAGCCTGGCGGTCACGATCGGCCGTGAGGCTTTTCAACTGCGCCTGCAATGCTTCGACGTCGACCGCAGGCGCGGGCGGAGATTCGACCGATGAGGTCTCATGTTCGTCAGACAGGGCTGCCTCCTATGGTGAAGCCGGCGCGAGCGCGGGCACAAGAAAAACGTACCTCGATCTTCCGCATGCGAGGTCGAGCGTTTGTCTAAAAATGATACACAATCGTTTAGCCGAATTCGGCAACAAAAACTTTTGCCGCTTTTGCGACTGGCCATTGCTCCCGGAAAGCCTGTTTTACTCGGCGCCTCCATCTGAAGCGCCAATAAATCAACGCTATTTGCCGTCGCTTTTCGCCGCCTGGGCGCCAACGGCCTTCAAGATCGCAAGACAATCGCCGGGGCTGGAAAGACAATGTTCGCGCGCCGCGCCGGCCAGCTTCGCCGTAGCGGCCCTTTGCAGGGCGGTGAGCGGCTCCGTTTTCGCGCTGGCGGCGCGATGCTCGGCTGAAGTTCGCACTTCCTGCTGCGCGGGCGCTCCGGACAAGCCCAGACTGCCTTTGTTTACAGCGAAATATACGAGCGCGATAACAAACAGGCATTTCAGGAGAAAACCCACCATACGCTCCGTTCCGTCGCTGAACGCTGGCGCGAACGCTTCCTATCGCCATCGCTTCGCCGCGGTCCGCGCGCCCGCAAGAGCTTTGCCTTTATTTCCTTTCGCAACGATAAATCCAGGCCCCTCGCGTATGAGCCGCCTTGGCAACGAGTTGCAAACCATGACTGGAAATCACGCCCAGCAAAGGAACTGGAAAGCTGATCTTCGCACGGCGCTTAGCAGTCACTTAACGCCGATTTGAAAAGCTGAGGGTAATAGGGAGCGTGACTGTGCGTAATTCAATTGACGTTCTACCAACCATCGTTCTGGAATGGCTGGAAATGCTGGCGCCGAAAGGCGCCGCCAAGGATCCTGTTGAAGACGCAAGGCAGAAGCTTTTCATCGCCGCCCGTTTCGCGGCGGGCTTCAGCGCTCTCGTCTCGGCGCCGATGTGGCTGTTCATTTTCGGCGTGCCCAGCATTCAGCATGTCGCGCAGTTCATCCTTGCGCTGACGCCGCTGGCGTCAATCGCCGTCCTCAAAAGCACGGGCGACTTCCGTCTTGCTCAAAACATTTCGATCTGCGGCTGGTTGGCGCTTGCGATCAGCGTGGGCGCTTCGACGCTTGGTCATGAAGCGATCATGATTTCGCTGCTCATTATCGCGATGATCGAAGGCGCGCTGACGATGCAGGTCTCGGTGGTGATCGGGATCGTCTCAATCGCATTCGGACTGCTTCTTTTCGAAGTCAGCCTGCCCTCATAGTCTCGCTGCGACTGCAACCGACCGCGTTGCCCTTGCTTGTGCGGTCGCGCCACTTCTTCTCTACATGGCCGCGCTATCCGTCGGAGCCATCTTTGTCGAACATGCGCGGGCGCGCTGGGATCGCCGCAATGCTCGCGATCTTCGACTTCTCTCCGACGCGCTCGGCGATATCGTGGTCACATTTCGATCGCACGGGCGCGGTCTCCTCGATCATCGGAGACACGCACAGGACCTATGGGCTGGAAACGCGCGACCTTCTGGCGCGCGGATTTTTTCAGCGCGTTCACGTGGCCGACCGGCCAGCCTTTCTCAAGCTGGTGTCGGACGCCATCTCCACGAGCGCGCCGTCCAACGCCGTATTGCGCCTGCAGGTCGGCGGCGCCGTGAACCTGGAAGGCGGCTATGTCGAACCAGTGTTCAACTATTTCGACGCGCGCATCTGCCATGTCGAGACGGGCCGCCGTGAGGCATACGACCCGTCAGCGCCGGTCGTTTGCATTCTGCGTGACGTCACTGCCGCTCACCAGGCCGAGGAAGAAATCGCCGCCGCGCGCCGCGAGGCGGAACTCGCGATGGCGGGAAAGACGCGTTTTCTGGCCAATGTCAGTCATGAATTGCGCACGCCATTGAATGCGATCATCGGCTTCTCGGAAATGCTCGGAAACGTGGAACTGGAGCCGCAGGAGCCTGAAAAACGCCGGGAATACGCACGCATCATCAGCAACTCCGGCCATCATTTGCACGAGGTCGTGAACTCCATCCTCGACATGTCGAAAATCGAGTCGGGATTGATGCAGATTTTCCCCGAGCCTTTCGCCATGCCGGATCTGGTCGAGCAGTGTTGCGACATGATCCAGCTGAAGGCCGACCAGGGCATGATCACCTTGACGCGCGATTATCCCGAGGACCTGGAGGAGCTTGTCGCCGACAAGCGCGCCTGCAAGCAGATATTGATCAACCTCCTTTCCAACGCGGTCAAATTCACGCCCCCGAACGGCAACGTCACCGTGCGCGTCTGGCCGGAGGGCAATTCCCTCAATCTTTCGGTTTCCGACAATGGCATTGGCATCGCCCCCAACGATCTCGCCCACCTTGGCGAAGCCTTTTTCCAGGCTAGCTCGTCGCATGACCGCGCCTATGAAGGCACTGGTCTTGGTCTCTCCGTTGTGCGTGGGCTGGTCGGCCTCCATGGCGGAGCGATCGCGGTCGAAAGCGCCCTGAAAGCGGGAACGACCGTAACCGTTCGCTTTCCGCTGGATGGCCGAGGCCACCCCGATTACGCCAACGCGTCGACGAAGATCGAGGCTATCGCCCGCCACGGCCTCGCATCTCCCGGTCAAGACATCAGCCACGAACAAGAAATGGTGAAGAAAATTGCGTGAAGCTCTCGCTGCAACCAACCATGATTATATCGCTCGCGACGAGCGCGCCACCAATTCGAGGCGGCGCGACAAATCTGGAAAGTCAAAGGGTCCTGCCGGCTGGCGCCGCAGCCTGCGCGGCAAGCGCGGCCTCGGCGCGATGCTGTTCATGGGCTTCGCAGCGGTCGTCGCGATCGGCGTTCCCCTGAACGCTCTTTATTTGCAGGACGCCCGTCATCCCGCGCCGATGTTTCAGACTAGCCTGTTGGCGCAGCCTCCGGCCGGACAGGCAGCTTACGCCCCCATGCCCTCGGCAGACCCCGCTAAGCAGCGCGCCACGCCCCAAAGCGCTGCAAGGACGGAGACGGCGCTAGCTGAAGCGACGAAAGTGGAGGTCTCCAAGTCATCACAAAAGGCGCGCGACCCGATCAGCGCACTGTTGCAAGGCGGATCGACGCAGAAAGCCGAAGCGAACGACAAGAACAAGACCGTGCTGGCCGCCCAACGCGCCCTCGCCAAACTGGGCTATTCACTGCATCAGGACAGAAGTCTTCGGCGGCACGACGCGTCAGGCGATCGAAAAATTCGAGCGCGCCAACGGCATGCCCGTCAAAGGCGAGCTTTCTTCGAAAATTCGTCATCTGCTCAGCTCGCGCGCGGGCATCGCCGTCAAGTGACTCCGGCTTCTTCGTCAAGGCGGCTTTCATGCGCTTGCGCTCGGATATTTTTGTTTCGGCGCTCATAAGACAGGCAGAGACTCAAGGCGCCGCCGCAATGCTGCGACGGCGCGGCGCCGCGGAAGCCGGAGCGATTTTCGTGAAAATTGACAGGCTGGACGGCGCTGCGGCGCTCTTCGGCCCTGCGCCGCAAAGCGAAGGGCTTCCCGAGGGCGTCGCGCGGCTGTTTACGCGACTGCATCCTGAGCAATGGCGTGATCCGCTGGATATTGAAGAGCGCCTGCGCCGTGAAATCTCCTTCGATCCCGACATATGGATCGTCGAGATCGAGGACCGTCGCGGGCGGTGCTTCATCGACACCATCGACTGAGCGGATTCAAACACTTGCTCCGACCGTCACGCCGACTGGTTCTGACGGAGCGGTTGCGATACACCCGGACCAAGCCGCCCTCCTCCCAGGCGCCGCCATGCGCCGGCGTGAACGTTCAAATCCTCACGCCAGGATGAGCGGCGCGGCGGATCGCGATCCGGACGGGCGACGCCATTGATCGCGGCGACGATCCGCGCGGCGGCGCGCATCGGCGTTGAACTCATCAAGGCGCGAAGCGAACGCAGCTTTCCCGCGTCCATCGCGACGTATTGGCCATGACAGAGAAATATTCGGGTTGCCGCCTCGACGTCGATCGTCAACGCGACCAAGGTCAGAGCGAAGGCCTCCCCGCCCTCGTCGAGAAAAATTCTCCTCACGCAACTCTTGCGCGCGTCGAGCGCGTCAGCGATGCGCGCGATCGTTGCGTCCTGATTCCGCTCGACCGCGAATGCTTGAAGCTCGGCGGCCAGAACATGATCGCTACGCGGCGGAACGTCCGCCCCGCCCACCGACAGCGCGGACATACATGCCGCAAGGATTATTTTTTCCCGCTCCGCGGCCGTCGCGGCCAGAAAAAGCGGCTCGGGGTCTATGTCGAGATCCTCACGGTCGAGCAGCAAGCGGGCGAGGTCTTGATCGTCGCGGGCGACTTAAATCAACGCCCGCACCGCTGAAGGATCGAGATATAGCCGACGATTGCCCGCGAGGGCATGCAGCACCGCGCCCTCGCTGCGGGCGGCGAGAGAGGCCACAACGTCGCGTGGCAACTCGGCGCGCCGCGCGATGGCGGCGGCCAGTTCCGCCGAGCCGTGTTCGGCGTTCGCCAGAACGTCCGCCATTGGCGCCTGAGGAGAAAATTCAAATGCGATGCGCGCGCAAACGCCGCCCCGATCGAAGAGGCGCGCAATCAGCTCAGCAGGGGTCTCGGGATGTCGACAGAGCGGTTCGGCCACTTCCGCTACGAACTCGGAGTCCATTAGGTCGATGAGACCGCCCGCCAACCGCTCAAATTGCTGGAGTTCGCTGGGCCTGTAGCCGTTTCTCAACACAAACTGCTCGACCACGGTCCTCAATAACGCGCGATCGCTTCCCTGCCGTCCCCTGCCTCCGGAAAGCATGGTGTACGCACTCCATCAACCAACGCCAAAACATAAGAGCATTATAGGCGGCGGTCGTTGACGGAACATTAACCCTCGCCGCTCCCTAATCAGCCAAATAGAGGCAACTCAGATTTTGTTCGCGCTTTTGGGGAGAAACGTACACATGGGACAGATAATTTATTTGGAGTCGCGTGCGCGACCCATTCGGCCTACGCCGCCCGTTCAAGGCGACGCCCAAATCCTGTTCTTTCTGGGCGTGCGCTACATGCGGATGGATGAGTATTCGGCGCCGACCAGCAACTCGCCGACGGGCAACAGCGGCGACAATGCGGGCGGCAGGAAACGCAAGCGGCGCGCGCGCGGCTGACGCACCGGGAAATGGCAAATCCGCATCTTTCAATCCGTCAATATTAGAGCCCAATACACTTTGTATTTGGCCCCGGGCGCATAGGCCGTGGCCAGACCCATTCTCCGAGCATGCGCCTCAAGCATGCGAGCATTGTGCGGCGCCGATTGCCGCCAGCCCGAAAAGGCTTCCGCCAGCGTCTGGTACCTGCCGACACATTTTCAACCGACACCGAGGCGTGAAGGCCTGCCGCATCGAGGCGGGATTTGAGCGAACCGCGCACCGCCCGATCGAGAGAGCCATGCCGCGCCATCGCCTGAGCCTGCGACTGCGCCACGGCCTGCAATCTTTCGTCGAGCTCCAGCCCGCCCAGACCATTGTTGCGACGATACTGCGAGATCATGTCGCGCGCCGCCTCCGCATCGACAACCGCGCCGCTTTGCGCCAGCGAATGATACATGCTCGGCTCTGTCGTTCCAGCGGAGGGAGCCGCCGCATGCTCCGCCGGCGGTTCGCCGCACGCGCCGAGCGCGAGGAAAATGACCAATGCGTATAAGGATTTGGACGCGTTCAACTTCATCGCCTCGTTGTGCCCGGTTTGAATTTAGAAATTGTGAACGTGGCGGCCGGCGATTGGCCGACTCTCGTCGAAGCGCTGGCCTTCATTGCGCCGGCGCTTCACCCGCTTTTGAATTTGGATCAATGACTTTCGCAACCTCGTCGTCCAGCAACTTCTGGTCTACGACAATTCCTGCGGCTGCGGCCGCGAATTTGTCGAGCCCAGGGAATTGCACCACCGTGGGCGGCGTCGGCGCGGGCGAGATGGTGACGCCGGCGTCCGCGAGCCGCTTATAGAGATCGAAATGCAAGTCGCTCTTCAACCGCGTCGCCTGCTCCACATCCTCGACGTAACACCATAGCTCGAAGCGGAAGATATTGGACTCCATCGCGAGAAACATCACCTGCGGCGCCGGGATGCGCAACACGCCGTCCTGCGCCCGCGCCACCGCCAGAAGTATGTCGCGGATCTGCTCGGGATCGACGCGCGAGTTCGGCGCCAATGCGATCTTGATGCGCCCAACCTTGTCGCCGCGTAGCCAGTTCTTGACGACCCCCGTCACCAGATTGGAATTGGGCACGATCATCGTGGCGCGGTCGAAGGTCTCGATTTCCGTGGAGCGAACATTGATGCGCTTCACGTAACCCTGCTCGTCGCCGATCACGACCCAATCGCCGACACGAACCGCGCGCTCCCAAAGCAGGATCAGCCCCGACACGAAATTATTGACGATGGACTGAAGTCCAAAACCGATACCGACGGAAAGGGCGCCCGCGACAATCGCCAGCTTCTCGAAGCCGAGGCCCAGATGCGACAAAGCCACGGAAGCCGCGACGATGAATCCCGCATATCCGACGCTCGTGCCGATGGAGTTGCGCAGCCCCATGTCGAGGCGGGTCAGCGGCAGGAAGCGGCCGTCGAGCCAGCGTTGCAAACCATGCGCGGCGGCCAGCGTGACGCCGAAGAGGGCCAGCGACGAAAGCGCGCTGGACGGGGAGATTGTGACGTCGCCGATTTTGAGCGCGACAAAGGACGATTGCAGATTCGACAGAAAATCGCCCGAACTCCACCCCAAAGGGCGCCAGAACCAGCAACACCGCGACGCCAAAAAGCGCTAGCGTCATGACGCCCGCGAGAAGTTCCGCGAACGGCCCCAGCGATTGCCGCTCGACGCCGAGCGTGTTGGATGCGGCCCGTCCGACAAGGCCCGTGGGCGCGAAAGCCCTGTCGATCCCCGCTCGCATCAGCTTCAGCGCGATATAAAGGAGCCCCGCGACGACTAACGACCAGCATATCTGCAACACGAAGAAATTCGCGAAAGTGACATAGCCTGCGGCGCAGGCGCCGACCGCGACGGCCACCACGGCATAGCCAAACACCTGCGTCAGCAGGAGCCAGTCCCGGCCCGCGGCGCGCTTGTCGGCTGCGGCGCCCTGGAAGGTGGACAATGTGGCGACAGTGAGCGCCACGCAGATCAGCACGCCCATGCCGCGCGTCACGATAACGACCGCGAGGCCAGATTGCACCGTCTCCTCGATCTGCTCCAGCAGCCGCGCGACCGACAGGACCATCGCCACGCCCGCCGAAAGCCGCGTCAGCCGACCGGCCAGCGGATCACCCGGATCGACAAGGCGCCAATGCGGGTAATCCGGCGCCATCAAGGCCCGCGCAATGCCATAGGCGACGGCCACGCGCGCGACGGCTTCAATGATGCGTTGTTGCAGCGGTTCCAGCGAAGCGTCCACAAGATCATAGCTGTCGATGAGGGCGCCCAGGGCCAGCGTCGCGACAAGAGGCACGGTGATCGTAACCAGCGCCGTCCATGCGGCGGCGGCGGCTCTTTGCGTCTTTGTCGGCCTGGCGCCCTCCTCAGAGCGCGCGAGCACGCGCCGCGCCAGAAGAAGCAATGGCGGAATGGCGATGAGGATCAGCAGCGCCAGCCCGATGAATTCCGCTCTGCCGCCGTCACTCAGCCGGCTTCCGACATTATTGCCGCGTTCCTCGAAATAGACTTTTGACGAGACCACGACACGCGGCGCCTCCGCCGCCGCCTCCTTCCACAGGGTGGGAGAAAAAAGCCCGTTGGTCCGCAGGAACAGGGTCTTCGCGAAAAGCGCCCGCTGACGCGCGACAACAGTCACCAGAACCTGCCGCGACTCGACCAGCAGCGCGCGGGCGCGTTTCAGCGTGGAGTCGATGTCGTCATAGAGCTTGCGCTGATCCGCCCATTCGGCGTTGACGCCCAGGGAAGCGGAGTCGGACGCCGCGGGAGTCGTATCCGGCATCTTTGGCTTGGCTTCAGGGACCGCGTTGGGCTCCGGGGACTTTGACGACGCGCCCGGCGCCTTCGGGCTCGCGGCTGGCGGTGGAGCCTTCGTCCCCGGCGACGCCGGCGCCTTGGCTGCCGGCGCAGGAGCAGCGGGAGCGGCCGCTTTTGGGGGCGCCGAAGCGTGGATCGGCGCAGGAGCAGGCGCGGGCGCCGGTGGTGTGAGCGAACCCGCAGCGTCGGGAGCCGCTGGCTTGGCGTCTCCCGATGGCGTTCCCAACTCCTTCAATCGCGCGTCGACCGCCTGCAGGCGCGGCGTCAGACGGTCGATCACATCCTGCAGGTCGCCCGGCAGCGCTGCGACGCGCTCGCGCAACTGACGCAGTATTTGTTCGTTCGAGTTCGGCTCGCCGAGCGACTTCTCCACCTCATCGAGCGTGACCCGCGCCCGATCCAGCGTCTTGTTGGCTTTATCGATGGTGATGGAAGCCTGGTCGGCCCGCGCCGCGACCGCGAAGACGACGAGCGCCAGAACCAGGAGCAGACGAGAGGGCTGAAGGCGCAAGGAGAGCAATCCGGCTGGGAGGGAATCAAATCCAATTATCGCACGAGACGGGGGCGCTGCGATGGGGCCAGAGAATGCGGGCTTTCTTTTGACTGCCCCTTTCATGCTCCGTCCAGATACTCATGCACGCCGCCGAAACGGTCCACGGCGCGCCATACGCCGTCCGGCCCAAGAGAAACATGCGGCTCCTCGACCGGGACTTTGCCAAAGCCGCCGGGAAGATCGAGCACATATCTGGGCAGCGCGTGTCCCGCAACTCTTCGCGACAGCTCCACATGGATTTCACGGCCGCGATCGAGCGAAAGCCTGAAATGGCCAGTGCCCTTCGCCATGTCGGGATGGTGCAGATAATATGGCTTTATGCGGAGCGCCACCAGCGCGCGCATCAGCGCTTCAAGCGTGTCGGCGTCATCATTGACGCCCCTGAGCAGCACGGTTTGCGACAGGAGTGACGCGCCGGCGTCATGCAGGCGCCCAATCGCCGCTCGCGCCTCGGGCGCGTCAAGCTCGCGCGGATGATTGACATGCAGCGCGACATGCAGCGCCTTGCCGCTGGCCTGCAAGGCGTCGAGCTTTGCCGTCGTGACAAGATCGGAGGCCGCCGTCGGCGCGCGCGTATGCACCCTCAGCAAGGCGACATGGGGAATCCCCGCAAGCCGTTCGGAGACGGCGCGCAACCGTCGCGCCGAGGCCGCCAGCGGATCGCCGCCCGTCAGGATCACCTCGAAAATCTCGGGGTGAGCGGCGACATATTCCAGCGCTGACGCAAGCTCCGCCTCGCCGAGCGCCCCGCCCTTCCCGCGCCCCACCGTCTCACGGCGAAAACAGAAGCGGCAATAGACCGGGCAGACGCTGAGCAGCTTCAGCAACACGCGGTCGCGATAGCGATGCACCAGCCCCGGCGTCGGACTATGCGCGTCGTCGCCGATGGGATCGGCGAGTTCCGCCGGACTTTCGACAAGCTCGCGCACGTCTGGGAGAAACTGCCGCGCGATGGGATCATGCGCGTCGGCGGCGTCGATCAGCGCGGCGATCTGCGCCGTCACGGCGATGCTGTAACGCTCCTCGACCGCGAGCAAATCCTGCGTCGGCTGCAGCAGTCTGGCGCCGGCGAGGTCGTCCAGCGAATTTAGCGTCCTGTCGTTCGCGCCACTCATATCATGCGGACCGGTCCGGGATATTGCGCGACAATCGCGTCCGCGGTCAGCAGCGTGATGCTCTCGACGATCGCCTGCGCGACGAGAATCCGGTCAAACGGATCCTTATGGATCGGTGGCAGCGCGTCGACGGCGACGGCGTGTTCGCCGCTGACGGCCAATTCAGAATAGCCATTGTCGAGAAGCCCGTGGCGCAAGGCGCGGGCGTCGACGATGAAGTCGCCACGGCCCAAAGACTTCTTGATCGCGATCTCCCACAGGCTTGCCGCGCTGAAGATCGGCTGATTATCGGGGTCGTCCAGCAGCGTGCGAATATCGGACGCGAGCCTTTCCGGAGCGCCCGCAGCCCAGAGCAGAACATGCGTATCCAGCAGCAGCTTCACTCGGCGTCGCCGAACTGGCGCTCGATTTCCTCGGCGCCCAAGCGGTCGAAATCGTCGGGAACCGAAATCTGGCCGCTCATGAAGCCGAGACGCCGCACCTCGGCTCCCGTCGGGGCGTCGAGCGGCGTGACCTTCACCAGCGGCCTTCCGGCCTTGGCGATGATGAAGGACTTGCCCTTCGCGGCCTGATCGACAAGGCGCGAGAGTTGCGTTTTGGCTTCGTGAATATTGACGGTGCGCATGGGCGCTCTCTAAACCTAGTCCGGTTAGCTTAGTTTATTGCCGGGGCCGCGACAAGAGAGGCGGCGCCGCGCTTTAATAGGTCAGCAGCGGCGTTTGCTTGAACAGGCTGGGCGTCTCCAGCTGGTTCAAGATAAAATCGGCGACATCGGCGCGCGAAATCTTTCCCGCCGTGACGCCGGCAATATCCGTGATCGCCCGATATTTTCCGGTGCGCGGACCATTGGTCAGAAAGCCGGGGCGAAGGATCAACCAATCGGCGCTGGACGCTTTGATCAGCTCTTCCTCGCGGTCCTTGTCGGCGTAGATCGTTCCAAGCAGCAGCGGCTGGAAAATCCTGTCGTAGAAAAATCCGCCATGCCCCCTGCTGTCGCCGGCGCCCACTCCCGTCACGGCGACGAACTTCGTATTCGGCGCGTCCTGGAGCGCCGCCAGCACATTGCGCGCGCCGCGAGAAAACAGCTCGACCGGCTTGCGGGTCGGATTTATGCCGACGCAAGTGCAGACCGCGTCCTGTCCGGCGATGGCGCCCTGCACGTCCGCCGCCTTGCCGACATCGCCGCGGACTTTATGCAAGCCCGTGTGATCGAGCTCCAATTTCGCGGGATCGCGCAAGAGCGCCGTGACCTCGTGGCCGCGCTCCAGCGCCTGTTTCACGACTTCGAGACCAATGCCCCGGGAAGCCCCGATCACGACAATCTTCATTTTTCCAACTCCATCCCTAGCGGCAGCGTTGCCCCGGCGCCGATCAAAGCGGCGTCCCTCGCTCGGGGACCGGCGTCCACAACACTTGTTCGATATTGGTCGCTCCAGCGGCCAGCATCACCAGCCTGTCGAAACCAAGCGCGATGCCGCTCGCTGGCGGCATCACGGCCAGCGCTTCAAGAAAGTCCTCGTCTATCGGATAAGGCTCGCCGTAAAGGCGTTGGCGCACCGCGTTTTCCTCTACAAAACGACGGCGCTGCTCGGCGGGGTCGGTCAATTCGCCAAAACCATTGGCGATCTCGACGCCGCAGACGTAAAGCTCGAAACGCTCCGCGAAACGCGGATCATCGGCCTTGGGGCGCGCCAACGCGGCCTCGCTGACCGGATAATCGGCAAGAATTGTCGCGCGGCCGCAGCCGAGCCGGTGCTCGATTTTCTCCGACAGAATCTTGCTGAAAATGTCGGACCAGCTGTCGTCCGGCGTCACCCTGACGCCATCCTGCGCCGCCGCTTTGGCGAGACCGTCGCGGTCGCCCAGCAGCGCCGCGAGGTCGATATTGGCGTAGCGGTCGAAGGCCTCGCAAACAGTGACGACTTCCGGCTCCTCGAACGCGCTGGCGGTCCTGTCCCGCCAGACGAAACTGTCCGTCCCCACCGTTTTCGCCGCGACCATGAGCAGACCGGCGCAATCCTCCATCAGCCGCGAGACCGGCTCATTGGCGCGATACCATTCCAGCATGGTGAATTCGGGATGGTGCAGGGCCGAGCGTTCTCGGTTGCGGAACACGCGGGCGAAGGTGAAAATCTTCTCCTCCCCCGCCGCCAGCAGCTTCTTGCAGGCGAATTCCGGCGAGGAGTGCAGATAAAGCCGGCTTTTCTCGCCTCCCGAGCCGATCAGATCAACCCCGAAGGCCGAAATATGGGCTTCATTGCCACCAGACATCGCAAGCGCGGCCGTTTCGACCTCGGTGAAGCGCTCGGAGGCGAAAAATTGCCGAATCGCCGCTCCGATCCGCCCGCGAGCCTTGAGAAACGGCTTGCGGTCGGCATAAACATGACTGTTCCACCAGGGCGAAGCGCTCGTCATTCAGGGGCCGTCCAATTTCAAAGGGCGCAGACCCGGGGCAAGGATTTGCCGGGGCGAGCGAAGTGTGGTTTTAGACCGCACATAGAATTCAACCCGTTCATAGACCAGACGGGCTTGCGCCAGCAATCGCCACAGCGGTCCGGCATGGATCGCGTCCCATTACGTTACGAGGAAAAAAACGTGAAAGTCATCGCCAGCAACATCCGCAAGGGCAATATTCTCGAAAGAGAAGACGGCCAGCTCTATGTCGTCCTGAGCGCGGAGAGCTTTTTCCCCGGCAAGGGCACGCCGACGACGCAGATCGACATGCGCCGCATCTCCGACGGGGTGAAGACCACCGACCGCTACAAGACCACGGAACAGGTCGAGCGCGCCTTCGTCGAGGACCAGGACTACACCTTCCTCTATGCCGACGACGACGGCTATACCTTCATGAACCAGGAAAACTTCGAGCAGGTGGCCGTCTCCAAGGACGTCCTCGGCGATCAGGCGCAATGGCTGCAGGAGAACATGATCTGCATCCTGTCGATGTTCAACGGCGTCGCCGTGGCCATCCAGCTGCCGCCGCGCGTGACGCTGGAGATCACCGAGACCGAGCCGGCCATGAAAGGCCAGACCGCGTCTTCGTCCTACAAGCCGGCAAAGCTCAGCAACGGCGCCCGCATCATGGTGCCGCCGCATATCCAGCCGGGTACGCGCGTCGTGGTGCAGACGGAAGACGGCGCCTATGTCGAGCGCGCGAAGGATTGATCCTACCATGCGGCGTGTCCCTTCTCCCACTCGTGGGAGAAGGTGGCATTCGGAGCATGCCGGATGAGGGCGGCGCCCAAGCCGCAGACTATAATTGCGATCGCATGATTATTTTCTGTTGGCGTTCGGCTGAATGCGCCTGCGAGGCAGAAGCTATTTGCTTATTTCTCCGTCATTGCGAAGGCGATGCGACGGGATTTTGAGTAGTATGAAATATTTTATTTCCAGCGCCAGAAGCACAGGTATCGCTAGCAACGAAAGCAGCGTCCAGTTTGCCGCAGTTGCTATTATAGGCAACCAAATAACGGTCGAGACAGGGCTATACGGGAAAAAGCCGACGGGACCAAGAATACACATTAAAATCCGACCACATGATAAACTTCTTTCACCCAGAAATCCGGTGGTTTCGATTAATCCTCCAAATCTACCCAACTTATAAAGCAGCCATGTTACAATGTTGCACGCAGCCACTATTGCATGTGAGTAGTAAAAATCATGAGCGGCTCCTTTTGGAAAAAATATATAATCAACTAACGGATTTAGAAACATAAGAAATATGCATGCGTATTTATATACTTCAACATACCTCTTTAGGCTTGGAAAGCTCATTGGCTCCTCGCTAATAAATGCTTCAACCTGTATGCGCGATCCGGCCTTTCAAAGCGATTCGATAAGAGGGCCGCTATCGTTCGCGCGCAAGCCGGAATGACAGGCGTTTCACCGGCTTGGCTCATGGGGTGCTTGGAGCTGTTGCTCCCTTGCCCTTCGTAGGTAAGTTTCCTGCCGTTAGACAATTGGAGGCCATCGTATGGCGAATGTCGAGCAAATCAGCGTCGCCCATGGCAGCATCTTCGCACTGGTTGCGATGCGCTCGAGAAACGCCGGCTTGCACCACGCTCTTGGCTGCGCGTCGACCTTCAAATGCAGGCGCTCGCAGGCGTTTTCGACAAAATCGAGAGCGGCGGCGACGGCCTCGTCCTCGAAATCGACGATAATATCGACATCATTGTCGAAACGCATTCTTCCCGACGCCGCCGAGCCGTAAATCCAAAAACGCCCGCCACGCGCGTCGCCATATTGCGAAAGCTCTTCGCGCAAACGCTCGACGCCGGCGCGGATTTCCGCCAGCCGGGCGTGCTTTCGTTGTTCGAGCGTCAACAGCTCGGCCATTTCGCGCCCCTTCACGTCCACGACGGTATTCGCTCCGGTAACTACCACTTCCCTACGTCCGAGCGCAAAAACTCCCGCAGCCTCTTCTCCAGTGCCTCCACATCCCTGATCTCGCACTCCCAAACAATCATCGCACGCCACCCCAGCGCCGCGAGCCTTGACGCGTTCGCCTCGTCGCGGGCGCGGTTGCGGGCGATCTTGGCGCGCCAATAGTCGGCGTTGGCCTTTGGCATTCGCGCGCCGCGCGCGCAGTCGTGGCCGTGCCAGAAACAGCCATGCACGAAGATCGCGCGCTTCTTGCCGATGTAAGCGATGTCGGGATTGCCCGGCACATCCTTGCGATGCAGACGGTAATGAGGCGCGAAGCGCCGCAGCAGCGCTCGCACGGCAAGCTCCGGCGAAGTGTCGCGCGATTTCACCGCCCGCATGATGGCGGAGCGTTTGGCGGGGTCTTCGGCGCTCACGCCGCCGCGCGCAGCAAAATGCCGCGCAGCAAGGGCTCCAGCACATGCGCCGCAATGTGCCTCACGGCTGGAACGACAACGCCATCGCCTGTCAGATGATAGGCCTCATTGTATTTTTCCGGCAGAACATACTCGTCCGGCAGTCCCATCAGCCGAGCCGTCTCGCGCGCGGAAATCAGACGCGAGCGGACGCGGTTCTTTTCCACAACGATGACGAATTGCCGGCTGGAGCCGCCCGCCGGCGTGCGCAGACAGCCCGCGACGCCATCGAAACGCGCTTCAGCGCGCTGAACTTTTTCACCCGTCGAATTGTGGCGCGTGCGGCGATAAAGCGTGCCGACCATTTTGCGGCCGGCTTTTTTCGCCTGCGCGATCCGGGCGAGATTGACCTCGCTCATCTTGTCGATCAGCGCCTGCGTCTCGCTGCGCGAATGCCAGGACACGCCTTTCGGCTCGTCCTCGATCAGCTCCGCGAGCGTCGTATTGCGTTTTTCCGGCGCGACCAGCCGCCACCAAATCCAGTTTTCGCGCAATTTCTCGGGTAAGCGGTCCAGCGCCGTGCAAAGCGCGCGTGTATGAAATGGCTCGCAAGCGTCCTGCCCTGTCAACTCAGGCGGCGGAGCGATGTCCTTGTTCACGGCGATGATGAAAAGACGCGGGCGCGACTGCGGCAGGAACAGCGCGGCGTCGATCACCAGCGCGCCGAAGCGGTAGCCCTCCTCCGTCAGCGCCTCGCAGATGCGGGTGAAATCCTTGCCGCCATGCGAGGTCAGCGCGCCGCAGACATTCTCCAGCGCCAGCAGCGGCGGCTGGCGCCCTTCCGCGCGCAGTCTTCTCACGATGTCGAAGAAGGGCCAGAAGGTTCCGCTGCGCTCGCCAGCGAGACCTGCGCCCGCGCCCGCGAGCGAAAGATCCTGACAGGGAAAGGACGCCCAGACGAGATCGGCGTGGCCCGGTAATTGCTCTGTCTTGACCGAGCGCACATCGCCGATGTGCAGGGCGTCGGAGCCCCAGTTCGCGCGATAGGTCTCGCCTTTCTTGTGATCGAAATCATTGGCGAACAGGCAATGCCATGAAGAGCCGAGCCCCGCCCGCGCCATCCCGCCTCCGGCGAAAAATTCGTAGAATGTCGGCTTGTCCATGCCCGCGACTCGTCCTTTGCGGCAAGAATAGCCGATCGCGCCGGAAAGATCGAAACGCCCGTTCGCGCCGCATGGCGCGGCCCAAGGACGAACGCCATATAGGTTATGAATTTCCTTTGCGAGGAGTGGTCAATGCATAGCGCGGATGTCGCGATTCTCGGCGCGGGGATGGTTGGGGTTTCGGCCGCGCTGCATCTGCAGGCGCGCGGGCGCGACGTTGCGCTGATCGACCGACACGGCGCGGCGGGGCTTGAGACGAGCTTTGGCAATGCGGGGCTGATCGAGCGCGCCTCGATGTTCCCCTATCTCTTTCCACGCGATCCGAAGAAACTGGCGCTCTACGCTCTCAATCTCCTACCCGAGGCACATTATCATCTGTCCGCCCTGCCCGGCGTCGCTCCCTGGCTGTGGCGCTATTACAGGGAAAGCGCGCCCGATCGCGTCGCCAGGAACAGCGCCGGGCTGCGCCCCCTCATCGAGCACAGCCTCAGCGAGCACGAGGCGCTGATCGACGCCGCTGGCGCGCGCGATCTCATGCGCAAGACCGGCTGGATCAAGCTCTATCGCAGCCAGAAGACGATGGACGCCGGTGCGCTTGAGGCCGAGAAGCTGCGCTCCTTCGGTCTCAACATCGATACGCTGGATGAGACGGAGCTCGCGCGCCGGGAGCCGCATCTGTCGGGGGCGGTGGGCGGTGTGCATTATCTTGACCCGGCCTCGATCGACGACCCGAGCCGTCTGGCGCAGGCCTACGCCGATCTTTTCGTCTCGCGCGGCGGGCGTTTCATCACCGGCGACGCGCATGGCCTGCAGGAGGCGCCGGACGGGCGCTGGAGCGTCGCCACGCATGAGGGACATCTGATCGCCCGCGATCTCGTTGTCGCGCTCGGGCCTTGGTCCGATCTTGTGTTTCGCGCCTTCGGCTATGATTTCCCGCTGGCGGTCAAGCGCGGCTATCACATGCATTACGCGCCGCGCGAGGGCGCTTCTCTGACGCGGCCGGTGCTCGACGCCGACAATGGCTATGTGTTGGCGCCAATGACGCGCGGCATACGCCTCACCACAGGCGCCAATTCGCGCGCCGGGAATCTCCGCCAACGCCCGTGCAGATCGAACAGACCGAGCCGATCGCGCGCGGGCTTTTTCCACTCGCAGAGCGGCTCGATTCAAGGCCCTGGATGGGATGCCGCCCGTGCTTCCCGGACATGTTGCCGATCGTCGGCAAGGCGCCGCGCCACGAGGGACTGTGGTTCGACTTTGGCCATCAGCATCACGGCTTCACGCTCGGTCCGGTCTGCGGGCGGCTGCTCGCCGAAATGATGACAGGCGAGACGCCCTTCACCGACCCCGCGCCTTACCGCGCTGACCGCTTTTGAGCGCCGCGAACGATCGACATGTGCGCTCGCGCACGGCGAGGCGCCGAGCTCCTCCTAGGATCATCACATTCGCTGATGGAGCGGATGCAAGAGATCAAGAAGGAGAGCGTCATGTCCAAGAAAATCATCACCGCCGCCGTCGCCGGCGCCATGCTATTGACCGCATCGTTCGCCACGACGGCCGAGGCGAAGCCCTACTGGGGCGGCCCGCATTGGGGCGGCTATCATCACGGTCGTGGCTGGGGTCTGCCGGTGGCCGCCGGATTGCTGGGCCTCGCCGCTGTCGGCGCGGTCGCCGCTTCCGACTGCTATTTCGCCAGCCAGCCGGTCGCCGACCCTTATGGCAATGTCTATTACCGCCGCGTTCGCGTCTGCAACTAATCGGGCGGCAAGTGAAGAATCGAAAAAGGGGCCGGCTCGGCGCCGGCCCCGGTTAAACGCTTGCTGGAGAAGGCCTCTCCGGATTTTCGCGATAAGCGTTTATCTTTACGTTACGCTTTCCCGCCGTTCTTGCGGCAATCGAGGCAAACTTGTGACGCTCCTTGCCATGCAGTCCCTTTGCGTCCGCCTGAGCGGAACATTCTTTCGAGATTGCCTTTTTATCGACCGGCGCCGAGGCGTCCGGCGCGGTCGCCGCGGGAGCTGTGACCGGAGCCGCCGGCGCGGGCGTCTGCGCCATGGCGGCGCCAAGACCCATGATCCCGGTGATGGCGAGCGTTGCTAAGGTGTTATTGAAGCGCATGTTTTGATCCCGTCGTGAAAATTGGGTCGCGTCGACCCTGTTGCAAAAGCTATCGCCGCCAATCTGAACGGCGGATGAAGGGTGCGATCAGTGCCGGAAGTGACGCACGCCCGTGAACACCATCGCCAGTCCCGCCTCGTCGGCGGCCGCGATCACGTCCTTGTCGTTGATCGAGCCGCCTGGCTGAATCACCGCCGTGGCCCCTGCCGCCGCCGCCGCCAGCAGACCGTCCGGGAACGGAAAGAACGCGTCAGAGGCGACCACCGAGCCCCTGGCGAGGCTTTCCGGGAGGCCGGCCGCCTGAGCGGCCTCGCCAGCCTTATGCGCGGCGATGCGCGAGGAGTGGACTCTCGACATCTGCCCTGCCCCGATGCCGACCGTGGCGCCATCCCTGGCGTAAACGATGGCGTTGGACTTCACATGCTTGGCGACGCGGAAAGCAAATTTCAGATCGGCCAGTTCCTGCGCCGTCGGCGCGCGCTTCGTCACGACGTCAAGCTTCATGTCATCGACGACGGCGTTGTCGCGGCCCTGAACGAGAAAGCCGCCCGATACGGTGCGTAGCGTAAGCCCCGGCGCGCGCGGGTCCGGCAGGCCGCCGGTCAGCAAAGGCGGAGATTCTTCTTGGCCGCAACAAGCGCGATGGCCTCCCCGTCCGCGTCCGGCGCAATGATGACCCGGTGAACACCTCGACAATTTTGCGCGCGCTGGCGACATCGAGGCGGCGGTTGAGCGCGACGATGCCACCGAAGGCCGAAACCGGGTCGCAGCGCAGAGCCTTGAGATAGGCTTCCTCCAAAGTCGCGCCTTCGCCGACGCCGCATGGGTTGGCGTGCTTGATGATGGCGACCGCCGCCGTGCGCGCGGGATCGAACTCCGAGACGCATTCAAAGGCGGCGTCGGTGTCGTTGACATTGTTGTAGGAGAGTGCTTGCCCTGCGCCTGCCGCGCGGTGGCGACGCCGGGACGCTGTTCGCCAGTCAGATAGAAGCCTGCGGACTGATGCGGATTTTCGCCATAGCGCATCGGCTGCGCCAGCTTGCCGCCAATCGCCCGCCAGGGCGGCGTATCCTCGCCAAGAGCGCTCGCGAGCCAGTTTGAAATCGCGGCGTCATAGGCCGCCGTCCGCGCGAAGGCCTTTTGCGCGAGGCGCTTGCGCGTCCCCAGCGTCGTCGCGCCCTCGTTCGCGGCGACTTCCGCGGCGAAACCGGCGTAGTCGGCGGGGTCGACGAGGACGGCGACGTCATTGTGATTCTTTGACGCGGCGCGGATCATCGCCGGGCCGCCGATGTCGATATTCTCGACACATTCCTCGAAAGGCGCGCCCTTCGCCAACGTCGCCTCGAAGGGGTAGAGATTGACGACCAGAAGGTCGATGGCCGATGTCATGCGCGAGCATGGCCGCTTCATGCTCTGGATTTTCGCGGATCGCCAGCAGCCCGCCATGCGCCTTGGGATGCAGGGACTTCAACCGACCGTCCATCATTTCAGGAAAGTGGGTGAGGTCGGAGACGTCCCTTACCGGCAGTCCTGCTTCACCAAGCGCCTTGCGCGTGCCGCCAGTCGAGACCAGTTCAACCCCTTGCGCCACGAGTGCGCGGGCAAATTCGATCAGGCCAGTCTTGTCCGAAACGGAGAGCAAGGCGCGGGCGATGGGACGCAAATCGACGGGCATGTATCTTCCTGTTATGGCGTTTTCCGTTTCCGCTTTGGGACCCGCGATGCATAGAATTACCCAGGCACCGGAACAAAAGGAGGGTGGGACGATGAACGGCTTCTTGTTCTTGCGTCACGGGAAGAAACTGGTGCGGGCGACCGTCCGGCCGCGACGATTGCGAGTCGAGACCTTGGAAAGCCGCGCGATGTTCACCACCGCAACGCTCTTGCCGATGTCGGTGATCCTGGCTCGATCAACCGTCGCTGGGCGGCATGCCGCCGGATGCGGTGATCCAATTCAGCCCGCAGCCCCTGATTTCGTTGGCCAGCGGCAGCGCGCCGCTGGCGTGGCAAGGCCAGTTCAGCGAGCAGTTGCACGACTCGCCTCCGCCGGGCGCCACGGCAGGGACGCCCACCGCTTGGTTGGTCAGCGTGGTCTTCAATCTCAAGGCCACGCCGACTCAACCACCGGCGCTTTCGCCCACCGTGGTCGCGGGGATCGGGCCCGTTACGCTAAGCTTCGCCTATGCCATTAGCGGCTCGGCAACGGAGACCCTGACACCGCTCGATCCGTCCGGCAACCCGATTCCCAACGGCCAAGTCTGGATCGGCGACAACAGCATCCAATCCTGCGGCTCGTTTGTCCCATCGATCCCGTTGGACCCGTTGAATAGCTCGGCCAGCACGTTCGAGTTTTCGACGGTCACAACCAATACCCAGACCATGACGCCGCTGGCGACCAGTCGCCAGGCCCAGGCCGCGCTGCCGCTCTGGATTGCCACGACGACGAACCACACCACGGGCACGATCGTGGAGGCGGCGGCCTTGACCTCCGGGACGTTTTCGCAAACCGAGCAGGTCAGCCAGAAGCTTCTGGAGGTGACGACCAGCCCACCGGCCATTTCCGGTCCTTGGACTGTGACGGCCCAGTTTGCCGCCGCGGGCAGCTTCCAAGTCACGCCCGCCGTGTTCCTTTCGTTCCCGCTGCTCACGCAGTCATCGTTCCCGACTCTTCCCCTGGGGTCCACAACAACCACGGAGTGACCGGCACGCTGACGGTCGACGGGCGCTGACGGGGAGTGTGCAACCCCCAACCGGGCCGCGCGAAAGCTCAACAGTCTGGTGGCGGCCAGCGTCTCGTTCGTGTTGACGTAGCAGCGGCGGGCGGCTGCGGGTTCGACGAGTTTTCCTGGCGGGGGTTTCAGGCGGCATACTCAGAGCGGAAGCCAAGCGAGGGCCCTGGCTTTCCTCGGCTTCGCGGTTGGTATGCGGCTGCGAGAACGTTTGCCAGCCCCACAACCCTGTCGACGGCGTCTGTACCTGGGAATAGACGCGATTGTAGAGTTACTCTTGCACTGAGGTTTGTCGCCTTTCGATGGCAGCAAAGCCCTGATAATCTCAATCGCCCCAGACTGTAGAAATTGCCGCGTGACACGGAACATGCGTTCACGCAAAGGGGGTGGTTTGCATAGACACCCTGCGGCAGACGCAGTAAACTAGAATACGACTTAGGGGTTGTGCGGGACGGATTTACGGGGGCTTGTGCCACCCACGGGAACGGAGTGTGCGCCGAAACACTCGCAGGCTGCTGAACATGGATAAGAATCTTGCCGTAATTGGCTGCGGTTACTGGGGTAAGAACCTCGTCCGGGTTTTCTCCGAATTGGGGGTCTTGCGACTCGTCTGTGATGCCGACGTGGAGCGGTTCCGCAAGCTTACGCTGCCCGGCACGCCGCCCGCGTTCACCGAGAATCTACAAGCAGGTTTTGGACACGCCGGAGATTCGCGCCGTTGCGGTGGCCACCCCGGCGGCAACGCATTACGCCGTGGTCCGACAATGCCTCCAGGCCGGCAAGGACGTGTTCGTCGAAAAGCCCCTGGCCCTCAACGCCGCACAAGGGCGCCAATTGGTCGCGCTGGCCAAGCAACGGTCGCGGATCCTGATGGTCGGCCACATCCTGCTCTACCATCCGGCCGTCACGAAGCTCCGCCAATTGATCATCGAGGGCGCCCTGGGACGCATCCTCGTACTGCTATTCCAATCGCCTGAACATGGGCCTGATCCGCACCGAGGAGAACATCCTCTGGAGCTTTCGCGCCGCACGACATTTCGGTGATGCTCCATCTGCTCGGCGAGGAGCCGATCGCGGCCGAAGCCGAAGGACAGAGCTATCTGACGCCCGGCGTCGTCGACGTGACCCTCAGCCGGCTGCGGTTCCGCAGCGGAGTGACCGGCCACGTCTTCGTCAGTTGGCTCCATCCCTCGAAGGAGCAGAGCTGGTGGTCGTCGGCTCGCGAGCAGATGGCCGTTTTCGACGATACGGCCGCAGAAGAAACTGCTGCTCTATCCGCACCGCGTCGATTGGGCCAGCCGCACGCCGAAGGCCGTCAAGGCCGAGGCCGTCGCCGTCGAATTGGAGAAGGCCGAACCGCTGCGCGAAGAGTGCCGGCATTTCCTCGACTGCGTGGCCAACCGCCAGGCGCCGCTCAGCGACGGCCGCGAGGGGCTCCGCGTCTTGAAGGTGCTCGACGCCTGCCAGCGGTCGCTCGAAGGCCGCCCCGGGCGCCATGCCGGCTTGCCCGGCGGGTGCAACTGCCGGCTTGCCCGGCCGATGCCACTGCCGGCGTGCCGCATGCAGCCACCCGATCTGGCGCCCGTACCAATCCGCCAAGGACTACTTCGCCCATGAAATCGCCTACGTCGACCAACCCTGCATCATCGGCAAGGGCACCAAGATCTGGCATTTCTCCCATATCATGAAAGAGCGCCCGGATCGGCGAGAATTGCTCCGTCGGCCAGAACGTCGTCATCGGCTCGGCCGCCGTCGTCGGCAACGGCGTGAAAATCCAGAACAACATTTCAATCTACGACGCCGTGACCATCGAGGACGGCGTATTCTGCGGGCCGTCGATGGTCTTCACCAACGTCATCAATCCCCGCAGCGAGATCGTCCGCAAGAACGAATACCGGCCGACGCTCATCCGGCAGCGGGGCCACGCTCGGGGGCCAACTCGACGATCGTTTGCGGGCATACGGTCGGCCGCTACGCCTTTATCGCGGCCGGGGCGGTGGTCGCCTCGGACGTGCCGGACTTCGCCCTGATGGCCGGCGTGCCCGCCCGGCGGATCGGCTGGATGTGCCGCTGCGCCGCGCGCGAGACTCCAGTTCGACGCGGCCGGCCGCGGCCCGCCTGTTCGGCCTGCGGGGCCGACACTACCGCCTCGGAGACGGCCATGACCGAGCCGTGCAGAAACTTGAAACAGCGCTTCATAAGGAAATCGTCCCAGCCCATTACCGTTCCGCTGTCTCGACTGAAGGCCCAATACGCCACGATCCGCGACGAAATCCGGCCGGCCGTCGACGCCGTGCTGGAGAGCCAGCAGTGCATTCTCGGCCCGACGGTGTCCGAGTGTGAAACCGAGTTGGCCCGCATGCGGCTGCCCGCACGCGATGACCGTTTCCTCCGGCAGCGACGCCCTGTTGGTCAGCCTGATGGCCGAGGGGATCGGGCCGGGCGACGAGGTTATCACCACGCCCTACACTTTCTTCGCCACCGCCGGGGCCATCGCCCGCACGGGGGCCAAGCCGGTGTTCGTCGACATCGACCCCGAGACCTACAACATCGACCCGGCCGCGATCGCGGCCGAAAATCACCAAGAAGACCAAGGCCATCATGCCCGTCCATCTCTACGGCCAGTGCGCCGACATGGACCCCATCATGGCCATTGCCGAGCGCCACGCTTGTGGTCATCGAAGACGCCGCCCAGGCGATCGGGTCGGAGTACAAGGGCCGGCGGGCCGGTTCGATGGGCCGCTACGGCTGCTTCAGCTTCTTCCCCTCGAAGAACCTCGGCGCCGCCGGCGACGGCGGAATGGTCACCACCCGCGACGACGCCCTGGCCGAGAAACTGCGGGTGCTGCGGGTCCACGGCTCGAAGCCCAAATACTACCACGCCCTGATCGGCGGCAACTTCCGCTTCGACGCCCTCCAGGCGGCCATCGTCGCCGTGAAACTCGATATCTCGACCGCTGGACGGCCGGCCGCCAGGCCAACGCCGCCCGCTACCGCCGCCTCTTCGAGGCCCAATGCTCTCGCTCCCCTCGCCCATTGGGAGAGGGGCCGGGGGTGAGGGCAAATCGCTCCCCTCGCCCATTGGGAGAGGGGCCGGGGGTGCAGGTTGCCTTACGAATTCCCCGGCGGCCGCCATATCTACAACCAGTTCGTCATCCGCGTACCCCGCCGCGACGAGTGCAGGCCTATCTGAAGAGCAAACGATCGGCAACGAAGTCTACTATCCCGTGCCCTTGCACGTGCAGAAATGTTTCGCCTATCTGGGCCATCGCGAAGGCGATTTCCCCGAGAGCGAGTGCGCGGCCCGCGAAACGGTCGCCCTGCCGATCTATCCCGAGCTATCCGACCAACAGGCGCGGCTATGTGGTCGGCTCGATCGCCGAGTTTTACGCTTGATGGGCGGGCGGACGGGCACAGGTCCATGTTTTCGGATCACGCCGTACTGAAGGTCCCGCTGATTGGCCGAAAAATGGACCCGTCCCCACTTTTTGCAGTGTTCTCATCGAGGAGTCAAGTGCGTAGCGTTTTGGGCCCGGGCCGATGAAACAAGCATTGCCTCTCGACGTGCGGCAATTGCGGCAGCGTGCGGTCGCGGCTGGTTGGCTGCGGGACGGCGAGAAACCCTGGCTCGGGCGGCTCGCCTTTCCCTTGCCGTCGCGGGCACCGTATGTCCGGGACGATACGCTGGCCGGTGCGCGACGTGGTGCTGGAGCACATGCTGGACGGGACGGCCCGCCCCCGTGGGTCGCTGTTGCAGAAGGGCGACGACCTCTTGCTGTCCGAGGTCGATCGCTACGGCTTTCCGCTGCGGACGGTTCTCTCCCGCCAGACCGGGGTGATCCGCACCGATCCGTATTACACCGACGAGTACCTCGCCCGATTCTATCGCGATTACTTCCTCGCCTTGTATACGCGATCCACGCTGGACGCGGGAGCACACGCAACCGAGCAGATCCAAAAAGGCGAGACGATCTTTGCCAAGCTCCATGAGTTGTTGCCCGGCGGCGCGAAGATCTTCGACTGCGGCTGCGCCACGGGCGGCATGCTTGTGCCTTGGCACGTGCGGGGCTATCCCGTCTGGGGCTGCGATTACGACAATGCATGGCTCGACGTGGGCCGACGACTCGGGCTGCGTCTCTTGGAAGGCGGCCGCGAAACGGTCGCCGCGGACTCGCCTTCGACCTCGTGTTCCTTCATCATGTCATTCAGAATGTCGTCGATCCCGTCGAGATGCTCAACGACATCCGGGGCCTGCTGTCCGACGGCGGCCTGCTCTACGTTGAAGCGGGCGACGTTTTTCGCGTGCCGGAAACTTACGGCCCCGATTTCCTCATTCATCTGCAAAACGAACACTGCTGGTATTTCACGAAGGACACCCTCGCGGCCTTGCTCTCCCGCTCTGGTTTCGAGGTCGTTCGCGCAGATGGGGTGGTGCGTGCGTAGCCTGCGTGGCCAAGAAGGCAGAACCCGCGGCCAGGGTTCTGCGGGACGTTGCGGGACGCCTCTTGACCCTGCTCGGGCGAAACGAACTTTGCTACCGGATCTGCCCGAAAAAGTGGCATCCGCGCCGGCGAAGGGTGCGGCGGGCTTGTGCGGCGGAAGTTCGACCGTTTCTGCGCGGCGGTCGGAGTCCTCGATGCGTGAGTGGGAATTCGATGATGGAAGAAACGACGATGATTACCCCTGCGGAGACTTGTGGTCATGCCTCGCCCGGCCAGCGTGCCGCCACGTTCGTGATTGCTGACATGGCGTGTTCGCACGAAGGCGACCCGCGGCTGCGGCATAAGATTATCGACGGCGTGGGGCAGGCGGCGCGGTGACGCCATTCAGTTCCAGATCTGGCGCGTGCGGGATATCATGGTTCCGCATCATCCCGACTTATGGCGAACCGGCGCCGGATTTATCTGCACCTGGCGGGAGTTGGCCGCACACGTTCACCAGCAGTATCCCCGCACGCAGATTATCGGCGTCGTCCAGAACCATGACACGGTCGACTTCTGCGAATCGCTGGACGTTGCGGCCTACAAGCTCCACTCCTCCGACCTCTCCAATCCGGACATCGTCAAGTACGCGGCGCGGACGCGGCGGCGGATCGACCTGAGCGTGGGGGCCTCGACGCTGGACGAGATCGCGACGGCGATCGAGTGGATCCTGCGCGACTTCCGACGCGGCGATCTGGCTCATGTACGGCATGCAGTTGTTTCCCACGCAGATTCACGCCACCCAT
>CAWJEI010000003.1:0-91318 GCA_963841875.1 uncultured Alphaproteobacteria bacterium
CGCATTTTGTCGAACTGCCTCGATCATTTTACGGCCAATGCGCCGGCGCTCCGCGCGATCGGCGATCCCGAAGCGGTGCATCAGTCGCGGGTCGCTCTACGGCGGCTGCGGGCCTTTCTGGGCCTATTGAAACAAGCCATGCCCACCCTGGACCTGAGCGCAACAGCGGCTCAGGCGAAAGCCATAGCGGGCGCGCTCGGCGATACGCGCGACTGGGATGTCCTTCGCGAGGGGCTGGAGAAGGGGCCGCGCTCGTTTTTGGGCGATGAACCGGCTTTTTATGCTTTGCTCGACGAGATCGAACTGCGCCGTCACCAGGCGCGAGACGCCGCTCGGGCGGCCATCTCGTCGCCGCAGACCTATCGGTTCGTGAATGAACTGCGCCAGATTATCGCGCGGCGTCCCTGGCGCGAACACGGCAAGGACACGGGGGCGAAAGGCTCGGCTCGCGCCTTGGCGATCAAGGCTCTAAATCGGTTCATCGACGCGCGGTCAAGAAATGCAACGGCGTCGCGTCCTTTCCTCCCGAACGCCGGCATGAGGCTCGCATCGCTCTAAAAAAGGCCCACTACGGCGCCGAATTCTTCGAAAGTCTCTTCTCCGGGAAGGACGCCCGCGCCTATTTGCGGGACCTCGCCATAATTCAGGACCAGCTCGGCGATGAGAATGATCGCGCGACCGCAGCCCGCCTGCTGAAGGAAATCACGGAAGCCGACGTCGCCCAGAAGACGATGCGGGCGGCATGGTTCCTCGAAGGCTGGCGCGCGCGCGCCGACAGTCAATCCGGCGGCGCGGTTCACTCGCGGAAAGGCGACTGCGGAAACTCAAGCCATTCTGGCGCTGATCCGCCTGCCCTTAAAGCGCTTCTACCAGGGATGGTTTCTCCTCTGCGAACGCAGATAGAACTGTGGCGAAACAGCCACAGTGATCGAAAATCCGCAACTCCCTAGGCAATAATAATTGTTGCATTTCAATATCAAGAGTAACCATTGCGTAACCATGTTCGCTAGATAATTGTTTAGATTTAGTCCCGTAAACCACTAAACGAACCGAGACGATGCAAGCTTGGCGCCGATGCCTATTGTTGATTTCACTTGTCTTCGCGCTTGTCGTCGCGGGACAGGGACAGGCGCGCCATGTCGCTATGATGTCCGGCCTTTCCGCCGGACATTCCGCGCATTGCGAGAATCAGAAAGGCGACGTTCCGCCAGCCAATGAACGGCATGGCGACGGATGCACCTTCTGCCAAATTTGCAATATGGCGGGTGTTGTTGCGCCGTCATTAGCGCCGTTGTTCCGCTTGTCGCCGCCCGTCACCATCCGCGCATTCCTGGCCACGCCGCCGTCGCTCCGCCGCCACATTGTCGCGAGAGCGCATCAAGCCAGAGCCTCGCCACTTTTCGGCTGAGCCGGTCTAGCGTCCCTCGTAAAAATCACCCTGGAATTTTCTGCGCGAGCCCGGTTCACCAGGCTAGCCGCACTCCGCTCTCGCCCGGCGGACCAAGAGGATCGTTATCATGTCCACACGCCAACTCACCCGCGCCGTCGCTGCCGGCGTCAGCGCAGCCGCTCTCACTCTGGCGCTCGGGACTACCGCGGCGTTCGCGCAAGAGACACTGCCGACCATCGAGGTTGGCGCGCAAGGAAAGCCCAGGCCTGCCGCCTCGTCAGCCAGCGCCAAGCCTAAACCCGCCGCGCCGGCGCCCGCCCAGTCGGTGGCCGAACAACAGCCGAAACCTCTGACCCAGCCAAAGACGCAGGACCAATCGTCCAGCGTGAGAGTTTACACCGAGAAGCAGGTCACGGACCGGATCTACGCCCAGCCCGGTGAGGCGCTCGAAATCGTCCCGGGACTCGTCATCGCCCAGCACAGCGGCAGCGGCAAGGCCAACCAGTATTTCCTGCGCGGCTTCGCGCTCGACCACGGTTACGACATCGGCCTTACGCTCGACGGCATGCCCATCAACCAGATGTCGCATGTTCACAGCAACGGCTACGCCGACGCCAACTTCCTGATGCCGGAATTGTTAAGCGACATGGAGGTGCGCAAGGGGCCCTATTTCGCCGACGAAGGCATCTTCTCGGCGGTGGGCGCGGTGCATATGCAGTATGTCGACAAGCTGCGTGAAGGTTTCGTTCAACTCTCCGGCGGCAGTTTCGCCTATGGCGACGCCAAGGTCGCCAAATCCTGGGGCGTCGGCCCGGGAGAATTGTTGCTGGCTCTTGAAGGCAATATTTACAACGGTCCCTGGGAGCGGCCGGACGAGGAGCGCAAGGTCAACGGCGTCGCGCGCTGGAGCATGGGCACGCAAGACAACGGCCTCTCCGTCACTGGCATGGCCTATTCGAACCATTATTTCGCAACCGACCAGATTCCCTATACCGACGTCGCGTTGGGATTGATGTCGCGCTGGGGCACGGAAGATCCGACCGACGGCGGCAACTCGGCGCGCTACAGTCTCTCGATGCGCTGGAGCGAGACCAACAAGAACGACTGGTCGCGCGTCGAAGCCTATTTCATTCACAATGACACCAATCTCTATGACGACTTCACCTACCAGCTTTCCAACCCGATATCTGGCCTTTATGCCGGCACGGGAACCGGGCTCGGCGATCAGTCGCATCAGTTCGACCATCGCCAGCAATTCGGGCTCAACGCCTTGCATGGCTGGAAATATGGTTTCGCCAACGTCCCGGTCGAAACCCGCGTCGGTCTGCAAACGCTCAACGACTTCATCCACAATGGCAATGGAGATTTTTTCCAGCGCCAGCAATATGAACTGATCACGGATAACTATCTGAAAGAGTCCTACATTTCTCCCTGGACCAACTCGACGCAATTCTGGACGCCCTGGTTCCGAACGACCGAAGGCTTCCGGCTCGATTATGTGTTTGGCTCCGTGAATAATGTAATGAACCCGCTGCTGGCCCAGGGTTCATATCCCCCTGGTGCGGGGACGCCCTTTTACATAGGCAGTTACAACAACGGCCAGCTGGATCGCGTCTTCACCAGCCCCAAATTCGGCCTTGTGCTGGGTCCGTTCAATAGCACGGAGCTCTTCCTCAACTTTGGCGAGGGGCTTCGCGCCGAGGACATTCGCGGCACTCAAAATCATTTTGCGACCGACGGAACCCTACACCTATATCCCCAACGTGCAGTTCCTGACCAAGACCCGCGGCGCCGAAACCGGCATCCGCACCAAGGCGATCGAGGGACTGGACACCAGTCTGACCTTCTTCTGGCAGGATCTGGACGCGGAGCAGACATTTAACGCCGATAGCGGCACCAGCGTCTACGGCCGCCCCGGCCGTCGCTACGGCTTCGAATGGACAGGCAATTACGCTCCCACCAACTGGCTGCATTTCGACGGCGAAGTTACTGGCACACATGCGCGCTTCAGAGGCTTCGACACGATCCAGGCGGTCGCTTACGCGAACAATCTCACGGCGGGATCCAGCGATCCATTGTACCCTTGGCGTTCAAGGCAGCTCACCTGGCAATTATCTGTCGCTCGCTCCAGTCTGGGTCGCCACGGGCGGCGTGAGGTCGGCGAGAAAACCGGCTGGTTTGGCAGGCTGAGCTATCGCTATTTTGGCGCGCGTCCGCTGACCGAGGACGGCCAAATCCAGTCTCCCGCCACGGGCACCTTAAACGCCCGCGTCGGCTATCGCTTCACCAATGGCTGGAAGCTTGTGCTGGACGGCTTCAATATCGCCAATTCCCGCTCCGACATGATCGACTATCAGGCGAATGTGTTCGGCAGGCAGGATTTTGCGCTGTTCCCGACCTACACGGGCGGCAGCGCCGGCATATCGGAACGCGTCTTCAAGCCGATCGATCCGCCCGCGTTCCGCATCACTCTGAGCGGACCGCTTTCGTTTGACGGCGGATCCGCCACGCCGCTGCCTTTTGCCGAGAGCGCTCACCACTAACAAACGAGCCGAACTTCAGCCACAGAAATCGGGAACGGTCTAAGGCCGTTCCCGCCGCTATATATAGGCGTGAGGCATTCGATGAACGATCTCGCGCTCGCCCGTAAAGCCTATGCAAAAGACATTTGCGCGATGGCCTGCGTGAACGATCCGAAAATCGTCGCCGCTTTCGCGAAGGTTCCCCGCGAGGATTTCGTCGGGCCTGGACCCTGGCGCATCGCCGGTGGCGGCTGGGGCTATCGGACGACGGAAGACGACGACCCGAGGAGAATTTACCGCGACGTGCTGGTGGCGCTGGATGAATTGGCGGCGTCAACAACGGCCAGCCCAGCCTGTACGCGGGCCTTTTCGCTCCGTTGAATCTCGCCGAAGGCGAGTCGATCCTGCATCTTGGCGCCGGGACGGGCTATTACAGCGCCATATTGGCCGAACTGGTCGGTTCGTCCGGACAGGTCACAGCCGTCGAAATCCTGCCCAAGCTGGCGGAAAGAGCCCGCGCCGCTCTGGAGCCATGGCCGCAAGTTCGGGTAATAGCCGACGACGCGGCGAACATCCGAATTAAGCCCGCCGACGTGATCCTCGCCAGCGCGGGCGCCACGCATCCGGCTCCGCAATGGCTCGACGCGCTCAAGCCTGGCGGCCGCCTGCTTTTTCCAATGACGTCGCGCAGAGGCGGGGGAGCAATGCTGCTAGTCACCCGCTTGGACGGCGCCGATTACGCCGCGCGTTTTCTTTGCTCCGTCAGCTTCATCGAATTCGTCGGCGCGCGCGACAGCGATATCTCGCGTCGGCTTGCCGAAGCTTCGCGCAGGACGAAGGCGCGAGCGTCTGTTCGCTTCGGCGCGATCGCCATGCGGAGGAGGAAAGCTGCTGGCTGCATGGCGACGGCTGGTGCCTCTCAAGACGCGACCCGGAACGATCGGCCCTCACGCCGTCCTCACCCCGTCCCCGTTGATCCGCCCAGACCATTGGGCACCCGTGGCGTCGGAAGGATATAGCGGCCGCGATCGCGCACCATTTTCGTCACTGCGGCAAAATCAAGCTTTCCCGAGCCGAGCACCGGAATGCTCTCGACGATCATCACTTCCGCAGGGATCATCAAGTCGGCTGCGCCCTTTGATTTGGCGTACATCTGAAATCCGCGCGCGTTGCGTCCTTCTCCTGCGTGACGAGCACGATGCGTTCGCCCTTGCGCGGATCGATTTCCGTGGCGGCGGCCGAGAGCGCCTTCGGCGAAAGCTCCGCCGCCAGCGTCTCAATCGCGGCCAGTGAAACCATCTCGCCTGCGATCTTCGCGAAGCGCTTGGCGCGGCCCTTGATAGAGACAAACCCATGCTCGTCGATCGCGACAATATCGCCCGTGTCGTGCCAACCCTCGTCAGGAGCCTGCACACGCCGGGATTCTCGGCCTTGAGATAGCCCAGCATCACATTCGGCCCACGCACGAAAAGCCTGCCGCCGCCTTCGACGCCCGCCACCGGCTCCAACCTGCTTTCAACTCCCGGCATTAGGCGTCCGACCGTGCCGAATTTGTTGAACATCGGCGTATTCAGCGCCAGCACCGGCGCATTCTCGGTGACGCCATAGCCCTCCAGAATGCGCACGCCGAACTTCTCGCTCCAGGTCGCTCTTGTCGATTCCTTCACCGGCTCCGCGCCTGCTACGACATAGCGGATCGAACGGAAATCATAGGCGTTGGCCGTCGCGCATAGCCGGAGAGGAAGGTGTCGGTGCCAAACAATATCGTCGCATTGGAGCCATAGACCAGTTCCGGCACGATGCGGTAATGCAGAGGCGATGGATAAAGATAGATCGGCACGCCGGAGATCACCGGCAGCACAAAGCCCACCGTCAGGCCGAAGCAATGGAAGATCGGCAGCACGTTGAACACTTTGTCGCTGCGGCCAAAATCGATGCGCGCCGCCGCCTGCGCCGCATTGGCGAGCATGTTGCGATGGAGAGCACGACGCCCTTGGGCGCGCCTTCGGAACCTGAAGTGAACAAAATCGCCGCCGGCTCATCGGGTGGTGCCGGGCAAGCGGACGCCGATGCGCAAGCATGCCGCGCAGCTTGTCCCCCATCGTGATGCTGTCGCGCAGATCCTCAAGATAGATCAGCCGCACCTCTTCGCCGAGCGCGGCGATCAGCTTTTCCAGCTTGCCTTTCTCTATGAAGGCCCGCGAGGTGACTACGCTTTGCGCCCGCGCGCCTTTCAGGCCAGCGAGAATATTCGCGGCGCCGGCGGTGAAATTCACCATCGCCGGCACGCAGCCCGCCGAGGACAGCGCCAGCAAGGCGACGCCGGCGCCATTGGCGTTCGGCATCATCAGGCCGACGACTTCGCCCGGCGTCGCATGCTGCGAAAGCTTTGCGCCCAGCACGCGCGCGCCAATCAGCAATTTGCGATAGCTCAGCTTGCCGCCAATCGGATCTTCCAGCGCAACGCGGGAATAGCCATGTTCCTTCGCCGCGTCGGCCGTCGCCTGAAACAGCGTGCGGTGCGTGTTGGTCGTGCGGAAAACGAGGTCCGACATGATTTCATACAGCGCGGCGCCGGCGGCCTGGCGACGCGCCTTGCCCTTCAATGCATCGTCAACGGTCAGTCGGACCGGCTCCTGCACCGTCAGCGTGAATTTCGGAAACCAGCGGCGGCGCACCTGCGACTTGGACAGCCGCGAGAAGCGTCGCTTCCGGTCCTTCAATTCTGATGGGCACCACCATCGCGCCGGATTTGTCGGCGATGAGGCCGGCGCCGTCATAGACCTTCATCAGGCTTCCGGTGACAGTCAGCCGTCCTTCCGGAAAGATCACCAAACTCTCGCCGCTCTGACCGCATTCACCAGCGTGCGCGTACCCATGGGCTTTGTCGTATCGAGCGGGATTGCGCGCGTGAGCAGCAGGAAGGGTTTCACCCACCAGGCTTTTGCAATGGCGCTGTCGATGGCGAAGATCGGATTTTTTGGCAGGATCGCCAGCGCCAGCGCCGCGTCGAGAAAACTGACATGGTTGAGCGCGATGATCGGATTTGGGCCAGCCTTGTCGAAATTCTCCAGTCCCTTCACCTCCAGCCGGTGAACCGTGCGAAAGAAGATCGACAGGAAATCCTGAAAGGGCGACGCCACGACAGCCTTCAATATCCAGATGGCGCCCAGCAGCGCGACCGCGCGACACCCAGAAACAGGGACCATACCGGCGCCCCCTGATCCTGAAGCGCGGCGACGATCATGCCGCCTGCGACCATGAAGGCGGCGTTGAGCACATTCACTGCCGCGATGATCCGGGCGCGTCCTTCCGGCGCCGAAAACGCCTGAATCGCCGCGAAGGAGGGCACCACCATCAGGCCTCCGGCCATCGACAGCAAAGCCAAATCAATGGCGGCGCGCCAGGCGCCTGGCTCGCGAAATAGGCCGCCGGCGCCAGCATGACGGCCTGTTCCGAGACGGGACGCAGAGCCAGCATGAAACCAATGTCGCCGGAAACAAGCGCGATGATGGCCGCGCCGATCGCGGCCGGCAGCAACACGATCTTGCCATGCAGCAGGAACGCCGCGATGCCGGAGCCGATCGCGATGGCGACCGCGAAAACCGCGAGATGAATGGTAACGACCTTGTCGGAGCCATGCAGCGCCTGGGTGACGAGGGGCGGCAACAGCGACATCGCCACCGCGCCGATCAGCCAGAAAATACTGGTGACGACGCCAAGCCGCCACAGCTTCGTGTCGCGCCACAGATCGGCGAGCAGCCTCCCCGTCGAGCGCAGAATATTCGGATCGATGCGCAGCTCGGGCGCGGCGCGCGCGGTGCCGGGAATGAACCAGGCGGCGGCGTAAGCGGCGATGGCGAAACCCATCATGCCAAGAGCGAGCAGCGCAATGTCGCCGCCGCCTTCCATCGCGAGACCGCCGGCGATGGTTCCGGTGAGGATGGCGAGAAAGGTTGCGCCTTCGACCATCGCATTGCCGGCGGGCAGTTCGTCGCGCGTCAGGCAATCGGGCAATATCCCGTATTTGACCGGCGCGAACAGGGCGCCGAGCGCGCCAAACAGAAACAGCGCGGCGAACAGCAGTTCAAGTGAACCAAACCAGAATCCCGCGACGGCGACGCCAGCCGCGCCAATCTCGACGAGCTTGAGACGCCTTGCGACGACGGACTTGTCGAACTTGTCCGCGAGCTGGCCGCCCAGCGCCGAAAGCAAGAAATGGGGAGCCATCAGCGTGACGCCCGCGAGCGTCACCAGCGATGCGCCCCGCTCGCCGCCGATCTTGAACAGGATAAACAGCACCAGCGCATTCTTGAGAAAATTGTCATTGAAGGCGGCGAAGAACTGGCACCAGAACAGAGGCGCGAAACGGCGCGTAGCGATGAGCGGCTGTGACATTGAGGTGATCCGTCGCAAAATGCGGGCAGAGGGCCGGAGAGTTTTGACCGATTAGCTTTAAGGATCGGTTGCATCCCCGGCCCGGGGTTTGCAAAATGGGAAACAAGCTCAAGGCGTCTTCGCCACGTCCAGAAGCAGGCGCTCCGTCTTGGCGTCCTCGATGCGATTGACGAGCTTGCCGGCTTCCTCATTGTCGCGCAGGGTTTTGGTCATCGTGATGCAGCTTTGCACGAGCAGGATCACAGCCATCGCGAGAAATCCCTTCATCCAGACGTCCATGGGCATGAAGGCGACGCCTATGCCGATCATCGCGAGCGAGAGCAGAAAGGTCGCATAGGTGAAGGCCACCCAGGCGGAAGAGTGTTGGATCGGTTGGTTGTTCATGTGAGTCTCTCCTTTGTGATTTGCTTCAGTTGCTTGCTTGAGTGGCGGTTGCGGTCAAAGCGCGACGGCGGCGGCTCTTTCCCTCAGCCGCGCCAGCACATCCTCGGCGCGAGGCCCGGTCGCCGGGCCAAAGCCTTCGCGCTCCATCGCCTCTTCCAGGCTTTCCGAGTCCTTCCCTTCGGTCATTCCGTCGAGCGCGGCTTCAGCCTCCTCCGTTTCGGCCTGTTGTTCGCGAAGACGCGCAAGGGTCGCCTCGGCGTCCGCAAGCGTGTTCCGACAAAGCGGCGCCTCCTCGATCCGGCCGCGGCGGGCGACGCGCACCGCTTGCGCGGCGCGGGCGACACGGCGGCCCCGCTCCAGTTCGGCGAGACGCGCCTGCTGCTTGCGCATATGGGTCTCCAGCCGCCCTATCTCGACGGCGAAAAGACCCTGCGCCCGCTCGGCGCTGGCGGCGTCGGCCTCAAGTTCGGCGATTTTCCGCGCGGCCTGTTGCGCGAGATCCTCGCGCCCGCCCTGAAGGGCGGCGACGGCGCGGGCCTCAAGTTCAGCGATCCGCGCTTTCGTCTGCTCCAGTCGCTGGCCTTCCTGGCGATCCTGCGCCATGGCCAGCGCCAGCGCCTTGCGGGCGCGATCCACGGCGCCAGCGGCGTCGCGCATTTGCTGGTCCAGCAAGGCGAGAGCGTTGTCGTCCTTGAGGCGCTGCTCCGCGTCGAACGCCCGACCGCGCATAAGCGTGATAATTGTTTTGAACATTTGGCGTCTCCTGCTATGAACGTTGTTCATAATTGCAGGCTAGATCACTTTTGAACGTTGTTCAAGATGTTTTTTGAACGGCGTTCATGTGTGTGTCGAACAAGGTAAACTCGTGAGCGATTCCTCAACCAAAACAAAGCCAACTCGCCGCGATCTCCTGCGCGAAAGGCTCATCGACGCCGCCGAAGCGGCCATCGCCGCAAGAGGACTTTCTGGTCTCAAGGCGCGCGAAATCGCCGCGCAGGCCGGATGCGCCCTGGGCGCCATCTACACCGCGTTCGAGGATCTGGACGAACTCATCCTGCGGGTGAACTCCCGCACTCTGGCGCAACTCGAAACGTCTTTGGCGACGCCGACGGAAGGCGCGAAAAAAGGCGAACTAGCCCGTTTGGCCTTCGCCTATTTGCGCTACGCGCGCGAAAATGAGCAGCGTTGGCGGGCCTTGTTCGAGCATCGTCTTCCGCCAGAAAAACCGCTTCCCCACTGGTATGCGCAGGACCGGGACCGATTGTTCGGACTGCTTGAGGCGCCATTGGCGGAGCTCCTGCCCCGGCAAGAGTCTCCATTGCGGCGCCAGCGCGCGCGAACCCTGTTTTCAGCGGTGCATGGCGTTGTTTTGCTTGGCCTCGAAGAAAAATTGGCGCCGACCCCGGCCTCGACGCTGGAGAGTCAATTATCTGATTTTATTGATATCGTGTCTCGTGGAATGACAAGAGGCGAATAATTCCGCCTCTTGCCAGCAGCGTCGTAGCCTGAAATAGCAGGCCATGATCGATCTCCTGCTTTTTCTGGTGGCGGCCTGGGCCGGCGCGCAAAATGCGCTGGCAGGCGGAGGCTCCTTCCTTATCCTGCCAACATTGATGTTCGCCGGCATGGACGCGCGCGCGGCGAACATCACCTCATGCGTCGCGCTGTTCCCGGCGCAGCTCGCCACCGGCTGGACCGGCCGAGCGCTCGCATCCGGCGCCAACGGCCTGTCACTCGGCATATTGTTCGCAATCAGCATTGTCGGCGGCGCCATCGGCGCGGTGATCCTGCTGGTCACCCCGCCCGCATTCTTCGCCCAGCTCGTGCCATGGCTGGTGCTCTTCGCCACGTCGATTTTCGCCTGGGGCAGTTTTTTCCGCAAACCGGGCGGTCCCGAAAGGCATCTTGGCGCCAAAGGCGCCGCTCTCATGCAGTTCCTGATCTCGATCTATGGCGGCTATTTTGGCGGCGGCATCGGCTTCCTGATGGTCGCGGCGCTGACGCTCGCGGGTCAAAACGTGCGCGTCGCCAGCGCCACCAAGAATGTGCTCGCCGGAATCATGAACGCCGCCGCCGTGGCGATCTTCGTGTTTTCGCCGGATTTGCACTGGCGTCAGGCGCTGATGACCTCGGCGGGCGCGATCATCGGCGGTGTTCTTGGGGCGAAATTGCTTCACCATGTAGAGGAGAAATATCTCCGAATTTTCGTCGTCACGATCGGCGTTCTGTTGACGGCCGGCCTCTTTTACAAAGCCTCGTAAACCATCGCGCATTGTCCGCGCAGCCGCGCTTACCCGATATTAAGGCGCGGCTGCGCACCCTTGCCCGGAGCCGCGCGCGAGCGCGCCAGAGGCGAGGGGTCATACATGAGCAAGGAAACGGCGCGGGGACTCAGCCTGGTCACACTCAAGGAAGAGCGGCCCGGCGACGAGGCGCTGGCGACGCTCAAGCAGTGGACGCGGGACTTCCTGATGAGCGATCATCCGCAACTCGGTCGCGACGGCAATGTCTGCCCTTTCACCTCGTTTGGCGCGCGCATCGATACTCTTCGCTTTGGCGTCAGCGACGCAAACGGCGGCGACCATGATCGCGTCCGGGGTGAATTGCTGGCTGCGTTCAAACAGTTCGATCAGATCCCGCATCCCGCAAAAATGGGCGTCTATCGCGCCATATTGATCGCCTTTCCGAATTGCGCGGACGACGAAGGCGTCAAGACTCTCGCCCGCGCGCAAAAGAGCCTGCGCCTCACCTCATTTCTGCGCGCACGGATGATCGGCGTGTTCTACGCCGATGCGCCGGAGCCCGGTCTGTGGAACAAGGATTTCCGTCCGCTGCGCGCGCCCATTCCGCTCGTGGCGATCCGTTCACTGGTCGTCGCCGACGCGGCCTTCGTCATGCGCCACCCTCTGCTTACGCCATCCTACCTCTATAATTTTCCGCTCGCCGGGCCTCGCCGGCTGGCGGAGCAGGCGATGCGAAAGGCTTGAGACATGGCTGCGGCACTGCCGCGCGCCGCTTTTGAGCGAGCCGCCCCGGACCAGTTCGAGACCATGCCCATGACTGGCCGAGTCGGTGGCTCATGCGACATCGCCGTCATCCGCGATCGCGCCGGCTTCGAATCTCTCGCGACCGAATGGAAGGAGCTGTTTGAGCGCGCGGGCCGCCCGGAGCAATTGTTCCAGACTTTCGAATGGCTCGACTGCTGGGCGGATCATTTCCTCGACGATCCCGGCCGGCTGCGCTTGGTGATTGGCCGGCGCGACGGCCGTCTTGCAATGGTCTGGCCGCTGATCATCACGACAAATTGCTTTGGTCTGGCGCAGCTGGGATGGATGGGCGAGCCGGTCAGCCAATATGGCGATGCGCTGCTTGAACCGGGACCTTTGGCGCATGAGACGCTTGTCGCGGGCTGGAGCGCGGTGCGCGCGCTCGGCGCCGATGTGGCCTTGTTCAGAAAGACGCGCGGCGACTCCAATGTAGGCGCGTTGCTCGCCGTTCAAGCGATTGCCTGCGAGCACGCCGAGGCGCCCTTCGCCCAGTTTCGTGGCAAGACGGATTTCGCAATGGTGCTGTCGCGACGTTCGCCCAAGGCGCAATCCTCGCGCCGACGTCTTTTGCGGCGGCTTCAGGAAACCGGCGACATTTCCTTCGAAACCGGCGCCGATCCGCAATCCGCGCAAAGCCTTTTGCGCGCCGCCTTCAGGATGAAACGCGACTGGCTCTTGCGGCGGGGCCTTTATTCGGCGCCGATCGAAAGCGACGCCATGCTGGCTTTCTTCCTCGATTTCGCGACGCGCGCGCCAGATCAGGTGACGACGCTGGTCGACGCGATCCTTCGCGATGGCGAGCCCGTCTCGGTCGGCGTCACTTTGGCCTGCAAGGGTTCGGGATTCGGCCATTTGCTGGCGCATGATCCAGACTGCGACAAGCAGGGCGCGGGCGTCCTGCTCGCCGAACATGTGATGAAAAGCTGCTTTGCGCGCCGATTGGAGCGATATGACATGCTCGCGCCTTACGACGCCTATAAGGCCGAATGGGCGGACGACGCGGCGCCAGTGGCGGATTTTATCGCTGGCTTCACTCCCCCCGGAAAGCTCTTCGCCTATGCCTGGAGCAGTGGCGCAAGGCAAAGGATCAAGACGGCCGTCAAGAAAATGCCGGCCCGCGCCGGGCGGATGTTTTGGCCAGTGGCGCGGATAGCGATGCGGAAGGTCAAAAGTTAGTCCGGCTTCCCAAAAAGCAGGGGCAAAAACTCACTTCATCGCTTTTTCGATTTCTGGAAGCAGCGTGGTTTCCAGCGCCTGAGGCGTCAGCGGACCGACGAATTTATATGCGACGGTTCCATCGCCCTTGATGACGAATGTCTCCGGCACGCCATAGACGCCAAAGTCGATCGCCGTACGGCCCGTGATGTCGCCGCCGACCGCCGAATAGGGATTGCCGTCGTCGGTCAGGAATTTCACGGCGTTGGGCGGATCGTCCTTGTAGGACAGGCCATAGAGACGCAGCCCCTTTTCCTTGAATGCTGGCTCGCGCGCCAGCGCCATCAATGTCGCATGTTCCAGATGGCAGGGCGCGCACCAGGACGCGAACACATTGACGAGACTGACATGTCCCTGGCGCAACTCCGCGTCGCTGAATCCGGACACGCCCGAGAGGCCTTCGACTGCCGGCAAAGTGAAGGGCGGCGCGGGCCGCCCCAGCAGCGCCGAGGGCAGACGCGACGCGTCGCCCGCGAAGAGCCGCAGCATGAACAGCCCCGCCAGCAGAGCAAAGACGCCAAGGGGAAGCAGCCGCATCAGCGAGCGTTGTGGCGGCGCGTCCTGCGCCTGATCCTCGCTCACGCGTCATCTCCATCGTCATTGCGCAGTCTGGCTAGATCGGCCAGCAGGCGCCGATGTTCGCGCATGATCCGCCATGTCATCGCGCCGACGACCGCGAAAGTCACGCCATAGGCGAGCGCGATATAGGACCAGTGCGCGTCGTCGCTCATTACTGTCTTTCCTCAGGAAGCCGTCTCAAAGGCTTCGCTCTCGCCCGCGCGGATGCGGTCCATTGTGATACGGACGATCCGGCGGCGCAAAATCTCGTTGCGCAGCGCCATGAAATGCAAGGTCAGGAACAGCGCGGAGGCGCCGAGCGCCATCACCAGCAACGGCCACAGCATCGAACCGGAAATCGTCGATCCCCCGGCGCGGAAGACCGACGCTGGCTGATGCAGCGTGTTCCACCAGTCTACTGAATATTTGATGATGGGAATGTCTATGAGCCCGACCAGCGTCATGATCGAAGCAATGCGCGCGCCGCGCGGGCTGTCGTCCATGGTCTGGCGTATGGCGATGATGCCGAGGTAGAGCAGGAACAGCACGAGATATGACGTCAGCCGCGCGTCCCAGACCCAATAGGTTCCCCACATAGGCTTGCCCCACAGCGATCCCGTGACGAGGCAGACGAAGGTGAAGGCGGCGCCGAGCGGTGCGGCGGTCTTTTGCGCGGCGTCGGCGAGCGGATGACGCCACACCAGCACGCCGAGCGAGGCGGAGCTCATCACGATATAGCCGAACATTCCCAGCCAGGCGGCCGGCACATGGATATACATGATCCGCACGGTTTCGCCCTGCTGATAGTCGGGCGGAACGAGGAAAAACGCGGCGAAAAGTCCGACGCCGAGCAAAAGCGCCGCCGCACCCGTCAGCCAGGGCAGCGCCTTGTCTGTGAGCGCCATGAAGCGCGTCGGGTTCATGTAATCGAGGAAACTGGCCACGCCGCCGATGCTCCTTAGGGGGTCGCGCCTTTAGCCCTACGCCATGCGAATTTACCGCGCAAGGCGACGTTGGGGAGGAGCCCGAGCCACCCTGGACCCCGCCTCGCGGGGTCCAGGAAACGCCGGGAAGATGTTTCCTCCGCCGCGCAGCCTTCACAAAAAGCGCCGCTGTTAATTCGCGTTCTTTTCCGTCTTGCCGGCTGCGGCGTCCTTGGCCGTTGCATCCTTCGCAGTGGTTTCGAACGACTGGATGATTTGCGCACGCGGCTTGCCGTGCAGCAGTTCCACGGCGGCGGTCAACTGCTTGTCCTTCTTCTCGTCCGGCGGAACATAGGCCTGCGAGCCCGTTTTCTCGTCATCGCCATTTTTCAGATGACCCTTCAGCGACGCTTCGCCCTTGGTGTCGTCCTTGCCCTTGAGCTCGTCCGGCACGTCCTGCAGCAGCACGATATCCGGATCGATGCCCTTGGCCTGAATCGAGCGTCCCGACGGGGTGTAATAGCGCGCCGTGGTCAGACGGAGCGCGCCATTGGCGCCGCCAAGCGGGATAATCGTCTGCACCGAGCCCTTGCCGAAGGAGCGCGTGCCGATCAGCGTCGCGCGCTTGTGATCCTGCAAGGCGCCCGCGACGATTTCCGACGCGGATGCGGAGCCGCCATTGATCAGCACGATCACCGGCTTGCCCTTGGAGAGGTCACCAGGGCGGGCGTTGTAGCGTTGCGTCTCGTCGGCGTTGCGGCCGCGCGTCGACACGATCTCGCCGTGGTCGATGAAGGCGTTGACCACCTGAATCGACTGGTCGAGCAAACCGCCCGGATTGTTGCGCAGATCGAGGATATAACCCTTGAACTTGTCTGCGGGGATGTCCTGCTGGAACTTCTGGATCGCGGTCTTGAGGCCGTCCGCCGTCTCCTCGTTGAACTGGGAGATGCGGATATAGCCGATGTCCTCGTCCTGCTTGTGCCACTTCACGGATTTGATGTGAATTTCGGCGCGCTTGAGCTTGACCTCAACCTTCTGCTTGTCCTTCCCGCGCAGGATCGTCAGCTTGACCGATGTGTCGATCGCGCCACGCATTTTCTCGACGGCCTGATTCAGGGTCAGACCCTGGACGCTCTCGTCGTCAATGCCGGCGATCAGATCGCCCGACATGATGCCGGCGCGCGAGGCGGGCGTGTCGTCGATCGGCGTCACGACCTTGACGAAGCCGTCTTCCTGCGTGACCTCGATGCCGAGACCGCCGAACTTGCCTTCGGTCTGGGTCCGCATGTCCTTGAAGCCCTTGGCGTCGAGGTAGCTGGAATGCGGATCCAGCGAGGCCAGCATGCCGTTGATGGCGGCCTCGACCATTTTCTGTTCGTCCGGCTTCTCAACGTAATCCGTGCGCACCTTGTCATAGACGTCGCCGAAGAGACTCAGGCTTTTGTAAGTATCAGCGGGAGCGGCCAAAGCGGGACCGCCCACCAGCGTGCGCGCCGTTTGTCCAAGCGCTACACATCCGGCGCCAATGGCGATGCCGGTTACGATCAGAGCAGTTTTCCGCATCATCCGCCAACCTTCCGCGTGTCCGACCGCGCCCACCATGGGCCGGGGTCTATCGAAGTTCCGTCCTTGCGGAATTCGACGTATAATATGGGCTGTTTTGCGCCTATCGCGATTGTCGCGGCAGTTTGCGCGGAGCCGTCGCCCATGCTCGCCACTGGCTCGCCCGCCAGCACGAATTGCCCGACATTTACATTGATTCGAGCCATCCCGGCCAAGACTATATAATAGCCGCCGCCGGCATTGATGATCAAGAGTTGTCCGTAACTTCTGTAAGGCCCGGAAAAAGCTACCCATCCGTCTGCCGGAGCGATGACCACACCCATGTCCCGCGCGCCGATCGACAGCCCTTTTTCGCTCCCGCCATAGCCGTCGGGCGTCCCGAAACGGCGCAGAATCTGGCCTGAAGCCGGCAATGGCAGCCTGCCCTTGAGATCGACAAAGGCGGCGGCGGGGGCAAGTCGCGCCGGATCGTGGAACGGCGCGGCGAGCGCCGCAGCCCTCTGCTCGCGCGACAGGGCGGCGTCGGCTGCTTCCCTCGCGGCGTCCGCTTCGCGCGCCGCGAGGGCCGCCCGCTTTGCCGCTTCGCTTTCTGCCTCCATGCGAGCGATCAGGTCCTTGATACTGGTCGCCTGCGCGGCCAGCGCGCGCGCCCGCTCACCCTGCGCCGCCTTGGCCGCCTCGGCTTCGTGCAACGCTAGTTGCCGTGCTTCGATCATTGGAGCCAGGTTCGAGCGCTGGACGTTAAGCTCATCCCTTTCATGCTCAAGATTGGCCTGCTGCGCGCGAATGTCGTCGCGCAGGCCCAATAATTTCGTGAGATCCGCCTGCAGCGCCGCAGTCTCGGCGCGCATCTGCGGCAGGACCGCGCCGATCGCCATGGAGGCCCGGATGGCCTCCAGAATATCTTCCGGACGCGCAAGAAGCGCGGGGGGGGGACGGCGACCCATGCGCTGCAGCACCATCAGAACCTCGCCGATGAGAACTCGCCGGTTTTTTAGCGACTGGACAATTGCTTCCTCGCCGCCCTTCAACTCCACGAGCCTCTTCTCGACCTCCTCCGCGCTCTCCTCCGTCGCGCGCAATCGCGCGGTGGCGTCGAGCAGGGCCTTGTTCAGACGTTCGCGCTCCGCCTGCAGCTTCTCTATTTCGCTGTCGATCTTGCGCCTTTGTTCCTCCGAAGCGCTCAGCGTGTCCTCGACGCCGCGAAGCTCCAGCCGCTTGCCGGACAGGTCGGTGGTTTTCGTATCCGACGTCTGCGCGTCGGGAGCAATCGCGGGTTCGCCTCGCAAGGTAGTCGAGGCCAGGCTCAGCGCCAGCGACGACGCAAGGCCAATGCGCCAGACATGCTTTCGTGATCTCTTCGCGATCCGAATGCGGCGAACATCCACCCCCGCCAAACGCTTCGTCGCGCGCTCTTCCTCGGAAGCGGAATCCATTTCTGTCGGAAATGCCTTAATCACGCAATCTGGCTCGCCTGATCCATTTCATCGAAGCGCATCGACCTCTGTCCGCTCTTCAATCTAAAGCCGCCCGCATAGGATATGCCGACCAAATCTAGTCCACATTGCGGCGAAGCGACTCGAGAATGGCTCGCGCGAAATCATTTTCCAGCAAATTCGAAAGCTCGCCGGCCAGCTTGCGGCGCCAATTTGGCCGCTCACGATCCGTGCCAGGCAAATTGACCGCGACAGTCTCGCCAGCGAGATCGTCGATTTGGGCCATCGCAAGGAAGGAGGGGGTGCGCGCGGCGTAGGCGTGCGCGGCGGCGGCCAAAGCCGCCGTGAAAGGTCCCTCGGCGGCGCCATCCCCAAGCAATCCCTCGCGCACGAGCGCGTTCAGCAACTGGAGACGATCGGCGCGGCGCGCCAGCCGCTCGCTCCGCGCGGCTTCTTCGGTCAACAGTCCAAGCGAGGCCTTTTCTTCAATGTCGGCGCCCTCCCACCATCCCTTCAGTGTTGGCAGATCATGCGTCGAGACGCAGGCCATCGCCCTACGCGCGTAATGCGCCGGAGGCAGGAACTCGGAGCCTGACCGCTCGAACCAGAGAACGCGGTAACTGAGCACGTCGGCTTCCGCCAGCCGCTCTCCGAAGCCCCAGGGCAGCGTGCCGAGATCTTCGCCAACCACCAGGCATTTCGATCGGACGGACTCCAGAGCCAACTGACCGAGAAGGTCACTCAGCGGGTAGGAAAGATAGGCGCCCTCCATGGCTTTGGCGCCGTCCGGCACGACGAAGAGCCGCGCCAGACCCATGACATGATCAATCCGCAGCGCGCCGGCATGGCGCATATTCGCGCGAACAAGCGCGCCAAAGCTGGCGCAGCCGTCGGCTTTCCATTGCAAGGGATTGGGCGGCGGCAGGCCCCAGACCTGACCGTCGCGCGTGAACGGATCGGGCGGAGCGCCGACGGCGAATCCCTTCACCAGTTGCGCCGCATTGCGCCAGCTTTCGCAACCGTCCGGAGCCGCTCCGACCGCGAGATCTCGGCAGAAGCCAAGCGAGAGGCCCGCTTCCGACGCCGTCCGCGCCGCGTCGCGCAACTGACTGTCGCACAGCCATTGCAAATATTGATGATAGCGGATGCGATCGGCGTTCTCAGCCGCGAAACTCCGCAGCGCCAGTGGTTCGCCGTCGCGCAGCGGCGCTGGCCAGCGACGCCAGTCTTCCCCGCGACGCTGCTCGCTGATGGTCTCGAAACAGGCGAAACGCAGCAGGGCGTCACCGCCCTCCTCGAGGAAACGCGCAAAGTCCAGCGCCTGATCTGCGCCGGGCTGGCGCTTCAGCAGTTCGTCGAATGCAACGAAGCTCCGCGTCAAAGCTTGCTGCTTTAGCGCATGCGCGCCGGGATAATCGACATGGCGCGCTTCCCGAAGCTCCGCAAGCTTCTCCGGCGGCGCGGCCGGCAGGTCGGAAAGCTGCTCCAGGTCAAGATAGATGGGATCGAGAAAGAGCCGGTCCGAGGGATAATAGGGGCTGGCGCGTTCGCGATCCTGCGCGAAGAGCGCGTGCATTGGATTGAGCGCCAGCATCGCGGCGCCACGCTGCGCCGAAAGCGTCGCCAGTCGCGACAAGGTGGTGAAGTCGCCCACGCCCTGATCGCCTTCGCGGCGTAAAGAATACAACTGGGCGGCGAGACCAAAGGCGCGATTAGAATGTTCGGGCGCGTAACAACGGCGCGGCGCTATTGCGAGGCTGCACTCCGCTCCCTCAAGCGAAAGCTTGTGACGGCCGATAGGCAGAGAGGGCAGGCGCGCCCGAAACCCTTCGAGGAATCGACCGTCGATCCCGCGCCAGCCGATCGGCTCCAGATCATTGGCGGCAAGATTGATGCGCCGCTCTTCGCCATCTTCGAGTTTCAGCAAGAATTGCAGAGACACGCGACCGCCACGCGCGGGCAAGCGCAACCAGATCTCTTCGTCGTCGCGAAACACAGCGCTTTGCGGCAGCGCGCGATGATCCTCGCGCTCCGCCAGCCGGGCGAGACTGTCCCGCGCCTGCGATAGCCCGTGCGCGGGAAAATCGAGAGCCCCCAGCAGGGCTTCAACGGTGGGCTTCGGGACTTCGTGTTCCTGCCCATCAACGTCGCGCCAGTTGAGCGCGACGCCGGCGGCCTGCGCGAGCTCCCGCAACAATTCCGGCGGCGCTTCACTGAACGCGCGCGGGCTTTGCGGCGCCGCTTCCTCGCGCAGGACGACGACGGAACGCGCGGAAACCGCCACGCTCCCACCGGCGATTTGCGTAGCGGAAGTCGCCAGACCAACTCGCCACTCGAAATTCTCGCGCGATGTCGGCGTGACTACGGATATGTCGCCTGCGCCCCTGTGCCAGATAATCATGACGCGATCAGCGCCGCGGGACTGTTCCTGCGGCGCATAAAGACAGGCGATCAGCGTCGAGGCGTGGCCGTCTCGCCAGTCCTCCACCCGCATGGGGTCGCCATCCGCGCGGCGCCAATCGATATCGGGAAGGAGCGCATCGTCAAGCGGGGCCCCGAGAAGAAAGCTGTCGCGCGTCAGCGCGGATAGTCCTTGCGCAATGCAATGAGCTGCGCCGCGAAGTCCAGCAGATCCTTGTCGGCTTGCGCCCAGTCGAGCCAGGCGGTTTCATTGTCCTGCGCATAGGCGTTGTTGTTGCCGCCTTGCGTCTGGCCTGTCTCGGCGCCCATTGAGAGCATCGGCGTCCCGCGAGAGAGCATAAGGGTCGCCAGCAGATTGCGCTGGTCCTGGCTTCGCCGCGCGAGAATGGCCGGGTCGCCGGTTTCGCCCTCAACTCCATCGTTCCAGGAAAAATTCTCGTCGGTTCCGTCGCGGTTGTCTTCGCCATTGGCGGCGTTGCGCTTGTGCGAATAGGAGACAAGATCGCGCAAGGTGAAGCCGTCATGCGCGGTGATGAAATTGACGCTGCGCGAGGGGCGATGATGCGGCTCGAAGAAATCGCGCGAGCCAGCCACGCGCGTCGCGAGTTCTCCGACGCCAATTGAATAGCCGCGCCAGAATCGCCGCGCCGTATCGCGAAAGCGATCGTTCCACTCGCCAAACAATCCAGGAAATTTTCCGACCTGATACCCGCCGGGGCCAATGTCCCAAGGTTCGGCGATGAGCTTCAAATCGCGCAGAACAGGATCCTGCGCAATCGCGGCGAGGAAAGGAGCATTCGGGTCAAAACCGTCCGGGCGGCGCGCGAGCGTTGTGGCGAGATCGAAACGGAAGCCGTCAACTCCACCATATTCCGCCCAGGCGCGCAGAGCGTCGAGCGCATAACGCACCAAGGGCGCCCGGTCCATCGCGAGAATATTGCCGCAGCCGGAGTCATTCACGTAATAGCGCGGCGCGTCCGGGCGCAGACGATAATAGCTGGCGTTGTCGAGCCCGCGCAGCGAAAGCGTGGGACCAAGCTCGTCACCCTCGCCGGTGTGATTGAAGACAACGTCGACGATGACTTCAAGCCCGGCGCGGTGCAGCGCCGCGACAGCTTCCCGCACCTCGTCCCAGCCGCCGGGAGCCAGCCGCGGATCGGGCGCCATCATCGCGATGGGACTATAACCCCAATAGTTTGTCAGCCCGAGGCGGACAAGATGACGCTCGTCGACGAAGGCCGCGCAAGGCATCAACTCCACAGCCGTGACGCCGAGGCGCGTCATATGAGCGATTGAGGACTCATGCGCGAGCCCCTTGAAGGTTCCACGCAACGCGGGCGGCACGTCTGGATGCGTCTTCGTAAAGCCTTTGACATGCAGTTCATAGAGGATCGTATCCTCCCATGAATAGCTGGGGCGCAGTGACGCGTCGGCGCGCATCGGGCGCATGGCGACGCTCTTTGGCGTGAAAGCTGCGCTGTCGTCAGCGCTGAAGGAAAGATCGGTCGCGCCGTCTTCGGCAAGATAGGCGAACATTGAAGCATGCAGGGAAAACGGCCGGTCGAGCTGAAGCGCATAGGGATCGACGAGGAGCTTCGAGGCGTTGAAGCGATGGCCGCGTTCCGGCTCATAGGCCCCATGCGCGCGAAGGCCATAGCGATGCCCTGCCTGCACTCCCTCGACGTGGGCATGAAACACGTCGCCCGTTCTGTTGCACAGTCGGACACGTTCGACTTCGGCGACGCCTGATGCGTCAAAAAGACAAAGATCGATCGCATGCGCATGCGCGGAAAAAACCGCTATATTGGCTCCCTCAGGCGTCAGCGTCAGGCCAAGCGGCTCTGGCGCGCCCTGTGTAATTCGCCTCATGCCGCCTCCTGGCCGCGCGTCTCGATCAGCCGACGGTACAGCTCAGCATAACGCCGGGCGGGGTTGCGCCAGGAGACGTCGGTCTTCATCCCATTGTTCTGAATCTGACGCCACTGCGCCTTGTCGGCAAAAATATTACGCACGCGACGCATGACGGAGATCAGCGCATCTTCCGTCACGGGCGAGAATTGCAGACCGGTCGCGACGCCCGCTTTCAGCGCCATTTCATTTGCGTCAATTATCGTGTCCTGAAGTCCGCCGACACGGGCCACGACTGGCACCGCGCCGTAACGCAACGCATAAAGCTGAGTAAGTCCGCAGGGCTCGAAGCGTGAAGGAACCAGAAAGACGTCGGCGCCCGCCTGCACCAGATGCGACACGTCTTCGTCATATCCAATCTTGACGCCAACTCGTCCGGGATATTTGCGCGCGGCGTCGATGAAGCCCTGCTCCAAACTCTTTTCGCCCGCGCCAAGCAAGACAAGCTGTGCGTCATTCATCAGAATTTCAGCGAGCGCGTCGAGCAGCAGATCAAGACCCTTCTGCCAGGAAAGACGGCTGACCACGCCAATCAGCAACGCCTGCGGATCAACTTGCAAGCCGACGCGCCTCTGCAACGCAGCCTTGTTGCGTTGACGCAAGGACACCCAAGCCTGATTGTAGTTCACCGGAATCCGGGCGTCCTTGTTGGGATTCCAGACATCCTCGTCGACGCCGTTGAGAATCCCGACCACGTCGGAGGCTCTGGCGCGCAGGAGCCCCTCTAACCCCATGCCAAACTCCGAGGTCGTGATTTCGGCGGCGTAGCTGGGCGAGACGGTGGTGATCCTATCCGCGAACTGGAGGCCAGCCTTGAGGAAACCAACGCTGCCGTAGAATTCGACCCCGTCTATCGCGAAGGAATGCTGCGGCAAGCCGATCGACGGCAAGACGCTCTTCGGAAATTTTCCCTGGAAGGCGATGTTGTGGATCGTGAGAACCGTCGGCGGCAGGCGTTCCCCCGACCCACTGTAGTGCGAATATGCGGGCGCGAGCGCGGCCTGCCAGTCATGCGCATGGAGAATGTCCGGGCGATAGTCTTGCAACAGCCCTTCTGCGATGCTGCTTGCGAGTCGCGCAAGCGCCGCGAACCGCAGAGCATTGTCAGGATAGTCGAGCCCGTCGGATCCGGTGTAGGGCCCGCCCTCGCGGTTATAAAGATGCGGCGCGTCCAGCGCCAGGAGGCTGATTCCGTTCGCCGCGCCTGCGAGCAGGCGGGCCGGACCGCCAAAATACTCGGCGAATTCATAGACGCTCCGCGCTTCGGGCAAAGCGGACAAGACGCCCGGATAGCCCGGAATGAGCGTGACGGTCTCGACTCCCTCTCCCTCGAGCGCGGCGGGCAACGCTCCGACGACATCGGCGAGACCTCCCGTCTTGACCAGCGGAGCGATTTCGGAAGCGACGGCCAGCGCCCGGATTGGCGTCATTGGTTCAGCCGGTCGATCATCGGCTGTGTGATGAGACAGACCCCCTGATCGGAGCGCCTGAATCTCGCCGCGTCAAGCTCGGGGTCTTCTCCAACGACAAGCCCTTGAGGAATTTGAACGCCCCGGTCGACGACGACGTTGGTGAGCCGCGCCGAGCGTCCCACGTCCACATATGGGAGAATTACGGCGTTCTCGACGCTCGCATAGGAATTCACGCGCACGCCCGTGAAGAGCAGCGTGCGCCGCAAGGTTGCGCCCGAAACGATGCAGCCGCCGGACACAAGCGAGGAAAGCGCCTGTCCGCGCCTGCCAACCTGGTCATGCACGAATTTCGCTGGCGGCGTGATCTCGCCATAGGTCCATATCGGCCAATCGCGGTCGTAGAGATCTAGTTGCGGCGTAAAGTCGGTGAGGTCGATGTTGGCGGCCCAATAGGCGTCGACAGTGCCGACGTCGCGCCAATAGGCCTCCTGCTCATTGGCGGAGCGCACGCATGAGCGCGAAAAGTGATGCGCCACGGCGCGCCCATGCTTCACGATATGGGGAATGATGTCATTGCCGAAATCATGGGAAGAGTTGGGGTCTTCGGCGTCTCGGCGAAGCTGATCGTACAGGAACTTCGCCTCGAACACATAGATGCCCATGCTGCACAGGGCTTTGTCGGGATGGCCCGGCATCGCCGGCGGATTCTTGGGCTTTTCGAGGAATGAATGGATCACATTCTCTTCATCGACGGCCATGACGCCGAAACCGGAAGCCTCCTTGCGCATAACTTCCAGACAGCCGATGGTCACATCGGCGCCTTGATCGACATGCTGTTGCAGCATCAGCTCGTAATCCATCTTGTAGATGTGATCGCCGGCCAGCAGCACGATGTATTTCGGGTCGTAGCTCTCGATGATGTCGATGTTCTGGAAAACGGCGTCGGCCGTGCCCAGATACCAGTGATCCTCGGAAACACGCTGGCTTGCCGGTAGAATGTCGAAGCTCTCGTTGCGTTCGGTTCGAAAGAAACTCCAGCCGCGCTGCAAATGCCGTATCAGGCTGTGCGCCTTGTATTGAGTCGCGACGGCTATGCGCCGGATGCCGGAATTCAACGCGTTTGAGAGTGCGAAATCGATGATCCGCGATTTGCCGCCAAAATAGACGGCTGGTTTCGCGCGCCGGTCAGTCAGCTCCATCAGCCGAGAGCCTCTCCCGCCAGCGAGCACATAGGCCATGGCGTGGCGGGCAAGGGGAGCGTTTGGGGAGGGCGTCATCGATCCAACTCGCGATTCGAAATTATTCTAGTGGTCCGAGTCACTGGAACTGCGGGTATAGCCGTTTTAGTTTAATACGGGCGTCGTGGGTTGTGAATTGCCAGTCGGCCTTGACGTGACGGTTGTTGCGATTGTCCTGCCAAGCGGCGACCTCCTGGGTCAGCGTCGTCTTATCAGGAATGCGGCGATCCCGACATTGGGTTGCGAGAACAGCGAGTTCGGATTCCGCCATGTCGAGCCAACTTCCATGCTTTGGCGTGTAGTGCCACTCGAACCGTTCCGTTAGCCGTCGCGCTTCGGCGGCGGGGAAGGCCGCGTAAAGCGAGGCCGGCGTATGCGTCGAGAGATTATCCTGCACCAGCACGATCTTCGCCGCGCCGGGAAAATGGGTGTCGGACAAATCCTTGAGCGTATGGGCGTAATCGACGGCTGCGTGACGGTCGGTGACTTTGACGCAGCGCCAGCCTTCCAGCGGCGCGAACATCATGAACAAATTGGCGACGCCGTTGCGTTCGTATTCGTAGTCGTGACGCGCCTTGCGTCCGGGCGCGGCTGGAATGGGCGCGCGCGTCTCGACGATCATTTGCTTGGAGGTCTCGTCCAGACATACTACCGGGCGCAACGGATCATGTGGTCGTTGATAGACTTCCAGCACGTCTTCCATATTGGCGACGAAGCCCGCGCTGGCCTGCGGCGCGATCACCCATTGCTGTTTGAGATGCGGCTTGAGAATGTTTTTTTGAGCGTGCGTCCGATCGTATTGTCGCTGGCTTTTTCGACAATCTTCAATTCGACGACTTTCTCTTCGAGCAGGCTCAGCGTCCATCTGGCGTAGCCCGCCGGAGCCGGCCCGCAGGCCAGCGCGATCAGCTTGGCTTCCGCTGCGCCGTCGAAGATCCGTGACCGCGCGGAGTTCGGATTGTATTTCCGGGTCAGCACCGCCTCGAACCCTTCCTCCACCAATTGCCGTCGCGTCCGCTCGACGTTGGCGACGCTGGTGTCGAGAGCCTCGGCAATCTTGCCGTCGCTCCAGCCTTCGCCAGCTTCCGAAACATCCGCCTTCAGCAGGATGCGCGCCTTCGTCAGCAATTGCGCCGAGCGCTTTCCAGAGTGGATGAAGTCCCAAAGTTGCTCGCGCTCCTCCGCGCTTAGCCGGACAACGTATTTCTTGACGGCTATATCTTTCCCAACCACGAATCACCTCCATCGCTGCTCCGCAGCGACAGAGATTCACAACTCGCCGTCAAAAGCAATGACGGGGACCACTAGCTCATCCGATGAAAATTCGAAGAAGATAGTGGCTAGCGGCGGCACAAGAATTTGAGCCGAGGCGGGGAACTCTCCGAAACTCCCCCGCGGGGCGAAAACCTCCCCCAGATTTCCCTGTCCGGAGCCGCCATATTCCTTCGCGTCCGAATTGAGAATCTCGCGCCACCGGCCCGCGCGCGGCAGTCCAAGCCTGTAGTTCACGCGCGGCACGGGGGTGAAATTGGCGACGACCACGACGGGCCGTGAACGGTCCTCGCCAAAGCGGGCGAAGGCGAACACGGAATTATCCCGGTCCTCCACCACGATCCATTGGAAGCCCTCGCTCTCGCAATCGCGGGCGTGCAGGGCCTCCCGCTCGCGGTAAATTCGATTGAGGTCGCGTATGAATTTTTGCAGCCCCTGATGCGGCGCGTGATCGAGCAGCCACCATTCCAGCGCCCGGTCGAAATTCCATTCGCTCGTCTGACCGAATTCCTGTCCCATGAATAGCAGCTTCTTGCCGGGCTGCCCCCACATGAAGCCGTAATAGGCGCGCGCGTTCGCAAATCTGCGCCATTCGTCGCCCGGCATCTTGCTGATGATCGAGCCTTTGCCATGCACGACCTCATCATGCGATAGCGGCAGGACGAAATTCTCGGAAAACGCGTAAAGCAGGCCAAAGGTCAGCCTGTCATGGCGCCATTTGCGATAAATGGAATTCGGCGGACATATAGGCGAGCGTGTCATTCATCCAGCCCATGTTCCATTTGAAGCCGAAGCCCAGCCCGCCGGCGTTCGTCGGCCGGGAGACGCCAGCCCAGGAGGTGGATTCTTCCGCGACCGTGATCACGCCGGGGAACAATCCATAGACAAGTTCATTAAAGCGCTGGAGAAAGCGCACCGCGTCGCGATTGTCGTTGGAGCCGTCTGGATTGGGCGCCCATTCCCCGGCTTTGCGCGAATAATCCAGATAGAGCATTGACGCGACCGCATCGACGCGCAGCCCGTCGATATGAAAGCGGTCGAGCCAGTAAAGCGCATTGCTGATCAGGAAGTTGGCGACCTCGCGTCGTCCAAAGTCATAGATCGCCGTGTTCCAGTCCGGATGAAAGCCCCGGCGCGGGTCGGAATGCTCATAGAGCGGCCCACCGTCGAACATGGCGAGCCCATGCGCGTCGGTCGGAAAATGCGCGGGCACCCAATCGAGAACGACGCCGAGCCCGGCGCGATGCGCGCGGTTGACAAAGCGCTTGAAGCCATCGGGATCGCCATGCCGCGCGGTGGGCGCGAAGAGGCCTATGGGCTGATAGCCCCATGACGCGTCGAGCGGATGCTCGTTGATCGGCAGCAGTTCGATATGCGTGAAGCCAAGGTCGGCGACATAGGGAATCAACTCGGTCGCCATTTCGTCATAGGAGAGGAATCGCCCGTTAGGGCCACGCGCCCAGGACGGCAGATGCACCTCATAAATCGACATCGGCGCGCGGCGCGGATCCCTGCTCCGGCGCCGATCCATATATTCGCCGTCGGTCCAGGGAAAGAGCGTGTCCTCGACGACGATCGACGCGGTTGCGGGGCGTAATTCGCCCGCACGGCCGAAAGGGTCCGCCTTCAGCGGCGTCAACGCGCCGCTGGCGCCCACGATCTCATATTTGTAGCGCGTTCCAGCGCCGACGCAGGGAACGAATATTTCCCATATCCCGCTGTCGACGCGCTTGCGCATCTGGCAGCGCCGCCCATCCCACTGATTGAAATCTCCAACGACTGAAACGCGGCGAGCGTTGGGAGCCCAGACCGCGAAAAGCACGCCGCTTGAGCCTTCATGTTCGAGAATATGCGCCCCGAGCCGCTCATAGAGCTTCTGATGCTCCCCTTCGACGAGAAGATAATCGTCCAGCGGCCCCAGAGCCGGACCGAAAGCGTAAGGATCGACGAGCTCCCATGAACCGCCCGCGTTTTGAGCGCATAATTTATAGGCAAACCGCGCCCTGGCCTCAGGGATCAACGCTTCGAAAAAGCCGTCCGCGTGAACACGCTCGAGATCGGCAATCCGCTTTCCTTCCGGCGATCTGGCCTGAAGGGCTGTCGCTCCCGGAACAAAGGCCCGGATAACGATGCCGGCCGGTGTTTCGTGCTGACCCAGGACAGCGAAAGGATCGCCGCAACGGGCGGCCAATATCGAGATCTATTTCGTCTTGCGCTGCACGCCAGGCGATTTGGGTCACAGGGGCTCGCGTCTATTTGCGGACTTAAATCATCTCTAATGGAGATAAAGAAAAACTGACGCGGGCGCCAGAGCGCCTTTGTCGCGGCGCCGTCAGAATGCGGAAGACCCAAAGCTGCCATGCGCCCAATAGTGGCGCAAATGCGCGGACATCCGCCGATTATCACCAAATTGCCACCGTTAAGCTGTCCACTTGAATTGATGCGATTCGCGCAACAGCCTTGCGCGGCGTCCTGAAACCGATTGCGGAGCAAAAACTCATCGCAGACGGGTTTCGCCGACGGGCTGCTCGTTTTGAGCGGACCTTATGTATCGCCCCGCGCCTGGCTTCTGACGCGCCGGGGTCACATTGCGCGCCGGCCTAGACCGCGCGGAACCGGCTGCAAGGCCGCAACCAAGGATCATCCCAATGACAAAACCCATTGCGACGACCAAGAAACCGCGCGTTGGACAGACCTCCCGGCCTGCCATGAACTCCATCCTGGCCGCCGCTTCAACGGCGCATGATCTTGACGCCGCGCACAGGAAAGCCGCCAAGGCCAAAGCTCTGCATCGTCATCGCGGACCGGACAACCAGCTGCGCCCCATCATGCCCATCAAGAGGCGGGACGAGACACTGTTCCAGTTTGTCATGCGCCTTGGCCGTCTTGTCGCGGCCCAGATTCGAGAACGCGGCGCGAGATAAAAGGCAAAGCGAATTACGACCGCTATTCGCGCATAAAAAAAGCCGCGCCCGGGTCGGCGCGGCTTCCTGCATGATCTTACGAACTGGAGGCGCGGTTCAGTTACACTGGCACCTTCCAGATATCCTCCGCATATTCCCGGATCGTGCGATCCGAGGAGAACCAGGCCACGCGCGCCGTGTTGAGGATAGTGGCGCGCGCCAAGCCTTCTGATCGCGCCAGCGGGCGTCGACCGCTTCCTGAGCATCCCAATAGGAGTCGAAATCCTTCGAGATGAGGAAGTGATCGTAATAGGTCAGCGTATCGACCAGTTGGGCGTAGCGGTTGGGGTCGTCCGGCGAGAACGCTCCCATCGCCACGGCCTGCAAGGCCTCGCGCAGGCGCGAGCTTGCCGCGATGGCTTCGCGGGCGTCTATGCCAGCGGCGCGGCTCGCGTCCACCTCGGCCGCCGTCAGGCCGAAGATGAAAATATTGTCGTCGCCCACGCGCTCCTTGATTTCCACATTCGCGCCGTCCAGCGTGCCGATGGTCAGGGCGCCGTTGAGAGCGAATTTCATGTTGCCGGTGCCGGAGGCCTCCATGCCCGCGGTGGAGATCTGCTCCGACAGATCCGCCGCCGGAATGATCGTCTCCGCGAGGCTGACATTGTAATTGGGCAGGAACGCCACTTTCAGCAGGCCACGAATGTCCTCGTCCGAATTCACGACATTGGCGACGTCGTTCGCGAGCTTGATGATCAGCTTGGCCTGATGATAGCTCGCCGCCGCCTTGCCGGCGAAGATCTTGACGCGCGGCACGAAGGCGCGAGAAGGCTGCGCCTTGATGTCCTGATAGAGCGCGATGGTGTGCAGGACGTTGAGCAGCTGGCGCTTGTATTCGTGAATGCGCTTGATCTGGACGTCGAACAGGGCGGTCGGATCGACCTTCACGTCGATGCGCTCGTAGATGAGCTGCGCCAGACGTTCCTTATTGGCGCGCTTGGCCGCGCCAAAACGCTGCTGGAAAGCGGTGTCATCCGCGAATTGCTCCAGCTCGGCGAGGTGGGTCGGATCGTCGAACACCTCCGGCCCGATGGTCTGGGCAAGGAGATTCGACAGCGATGGATTGGCTTCGAGCAGCCAGCGGCGGAAGGTGACGCCATTGGTCTTGTTGACGATGCGGGTCGGATAAAGCTTGTGATAGTCGCGGAACACCGTCTCCTTGACCAGATCGCTGTGCAGGCCCGAGACGCCATTGACCTTGTGCGAGCCGAGAAAGGCGAGATTGCCCATGCGCACATGGCGGCCGTTGTGCTCGTCGATCAGCGAGACATTCGACAGCGTTCCGCTGTCATGGATGCCCTTCTCGCGTAATTCATCGAGATGCAGCGCATTGATCAGATAGATGATCTGCATATGGCGCGGCAGCAGCCGCTCCATCAGGCCGACCGGCCAGGTCTCAAGCGCTTCGGGAAGCAGTGTATGGTTCGTGTAGGAGAAGGTCGCCTGCGTGATTTTCCAGGCTTCCTTCCATTCGACGCCGTGAACGTCGACTAGAAGCCGCATGAGTTCGGCGACGCCAATCGCGGGATGGGTGTCGTTCAGCTGAATGGCGACCTTGTCGGCCAGTTTTCTGATGTCGCCGGTCTGCTTCATGTGACGGCGGATCAAGTCCTGCAACGAGGCGGAGGCGAAGAAATATTCCTGACGCAGCCGCAGTTCCTGTCCCGCCGGGGTCGAGTCGCTGGGATACAGAACCTTGGAGATTGATTCCGCGCGCATCTGATCCGCCTGCGCGCCGAGATAATCGCCAGCGTTGAAGGCGTCGAGCCGCAGCGGATCGGCGGCGCGCGCCGACCAAAGGCGCAGCGTATTCACATGTTTGCCGCGCCAGCCGACGACCGGCGTGTCATAGGCCACCGCCTCGATGGTTTCACCGGGACGCCAGACATGCGCCAAGGTTCCGTCCGTGAGGCGCGCGCCCTCGACATGGCCGCCGAAGCTGATGTCGTAGATGATTTCGGGACGCGGAAATTCCCATGGGTTGCCGAAGGACAACCAGTCTTCCGGATATTCGTGCTGCCAGCCATCCTTGATCGTCTGGCGGAAAAGGCCGTGGTCATAACGGATGCCATAGCCGACGGCGGCGATTTCCAATGTCGCCATGCTGTCCATGAAACAGGCGGCGAGACGTCCAAGGCCGCCATTGCCCAGCGCGGCGTCCGGCTCCAGCGCCCGCATCGCGTCAAGGTCGACGCCAACATCGGCGAGGGCGGCGCGCATCGCGTCGGTCAGTCCGAGATTCGTCAGCCCGTCAATCAGAAGGCGCCCGACCAGAAACTCCAGCGACAGATAATAGACGCGGCGCCTGTCCTGCTGATAGTTGCGCTTGTTGCACTCAAGCCAGGGCGAAACGATGCGGTCGCGCGTCGCCAGCGCGGCGGCGATAAACCAGTCGCGCGGACTGGCGGAGGCTTTGTCTTTCCCAACCGTGTAGGCAAGACGGCGAAGCACGTCGTCGCGAAGCTCGCGCGCAACGGGATCGAGATTGGATGTCGCGGGTGCGGATGGCGAAAGGGGAAGGTCCATAATTCTCACGGCGCTCTCTCTCAAAACAGGATCGGCGATCCTTGTGGATCGGGCGAGGCGCGAACGGAGCATTCCCTGCCGCTTTGGCGCCCTTTACACCTGTTTGATAATTCGGGGAGGTTAGCGCTTTCCTGCGCTATAGTGTTGCATTGCAACAGTAACTGCGAAGATGGTGAATCAATTGGAAGGGGATTTTCGCTCCAGTTCCAACCAAAAAGAGAGCGTTTCATCGTCGCCGCCTCGTTATTTCAGGATAAATTCTATGCGCCGATTTTCCGAACGGCCGGCTTCATCGGCATTGGAAGCGATCGGCTTTTGCGCGCCATGACCGACTGCCGTCAGGCGCCGTGCGGCGACGCCTTCATTGACGAGATATTGCATTACCCTGTCCGCTCGGCGCTGCGACAACGCTCGGTTATCCTCTTCGTCGCCCACATTGTCGGTATGGCCGGCGATCTCGACCTCGGCGTCCGGGCAGCGTTGCAGGAGCGCGGCCAATCCGTCGAGCACATAGGCCGCAGCGCGGTGGATGGACGCGCTCCCTGAACGAAACTCGATCTTGTCCAACGCCTGCGTCGCGTCAAGCGCGGCCTGACACGTTGAAATGTCGAGCGGGCCTTTCGGCGGCAGGCGGCCAAGCACGGCCGCCGCTGCTTTCGCCTTCTCCATCGGCGACTGCGGCGGCTTTGTGGATTGAGCCTCGCCAGCGACGATCTTGCTCAATCCATCGGCGTTTCGATGCGCTCCGCCTTCCTCGGCGTGTGGCTTCTTTTCCGCAGTCTTTCTAGGGGCTTCAGGAGCTTGCTCAGAGACGCCATAGTCACGTTTCCCAGCGTCCGCCCAGCCGGCGTCCGCCTTGTTATCAGTGTGGGCCGACTTCTTTTCCGGATGCCCGGCCTCGGATTGGCCGCTCTGAGGCGCCTCGACCGGGGTCTCCCCGAACTCCCTGTCAGCGCCCGCAACGAGGCGCACGCCATCGATCTTGGCGATCGTCGCGGCGAGTTCCTTGTCCGCCGAGATGCTATCGGGAAGCAGGATGTCGCGTCCATCCACCTCAAAATTCTGCGGGTCGCCGCCAGCGCTCTTGATCGCCTCGCCAACGGTTTGCTTGAGGCCGTCCTCGATGCGCTCGAAGTCCGAAAATATTTCCTGCTAACCAGATCAAGACGCATGGCGCCAGACCAAGCGCCCAGTTTCTATGCTCTCGCAAGGAACCGCCGCGCGCGAGGACGCCGAATCCCGCGCCGATCATGAAACACGCGAAAGACGCAAGCCCCGTTTCCAGCCAAACGCCGCCCCGGCCGACTAACACATTGAGCAAGGCCATCAGCAAGCCGAGGCAAAAGGCCAGCGCGCACCAGATGAGCCAGGGCGAGATTTTCCCGTTTTTTTCCGCTTGCTTCGTGAGCAGCGAGGTCGTCAACCCCACGACGAATATCGTGAACAGCCAGAACCAGAAATGCGAAAGGCTATAAATCATGACGCCCACCCTGGACCGACGCGCAACCTCAATTACGCTCGCAATCAAAGCGAGCCGCTATTCAACGTAGGCGCCCCTCCCAGGCCATGGGAAACATGCTTTAACCATATGGCATTGGCAAGGCGACAGCGCGCTGAGCTTCCTCACGGCGCCCCGGATCAATGGCGGCAGGCGCCAATCAGACGCGCATGGGCATCAGCACATAAAGCGCGTTGGCCCCGTCGCGGTCCTGAATCAGAGTCGGGGAGCCCGGATCGGCGAGCAGGAACAGCGCGGTGTCGCTATCGAGCTGATTTACGATATCTAGCAGATAGCGCGAACTGAAGCCGATATCGAGCGGCGGTCCGTCGTAATCGGCCTCAAGCTCCTCGACAGCCGAGCCCTGGTCGGGATTGTTGACGGAGAGGATCACCTTGCCTTCCGAAAGCGCGAGCTTGACCGCGCGGCCGCGCTCCGAGGAAATGGTCGAGACGCGGTCGACCGCATTGCGAAAGGCGTCCCTTTCCACGGTAAGCCGCTTGTCGTTGCCGGCGGGAATGACCCGGCTGTAATCGGGGAATGTGCCGTCGATGAGCTTGGTCGTCAGCAGCGCCTCTCCAAAGGCGAAGCGCATCTTGTTGGTCGACAGCTCGACCGAAACATCAGCCTGCGCGTCTTCGATCAGCCGCTGGATTTCGGCGACCGCCTTGCGCGGCACGATCACGCCGGGCATGCCCACGGACCCGGCCGGCGCAGGCAGTTCGAGACGGGCGAGACGATGTTCCGTCCGTGGCCACCGCGCGCAAGAGGGATCGGCCCTCGACCTCGGCGACATGCATGTAGATGCCGTTGAGATAGTAGCGCGTCTCCTCGCTGGAGATCGCGAATTGCGTCTTTTCGATGAGACGCTTGAGGTCTGCCGGCGGCAGCGCGAACTTGTGGCTGAACTCGCCGGACGTCACTTCCGGGAAATCGCTCTGCGGCAGGGTTTGCAGATTGAAACGCGAGCGCCCCGATCGCAACGTCAATTGCCCTTGTTCGCCGGTCTCCTCCAGCGAGACCTGCGCACCCTCTGGCAGCTTGCGAACGATGTCGTAGAGGGTGTGGGCGGGGAGCGTGGTCGCGCCCGGCTGCGACGCCTCGGCGGGCGCCTTCTCCGTGATCTCCAGATCGAGATCCGTGGCTTTCAGCAGCAGTTCGCCGGAGCCGGCCTCAAGGAGCACATTGGCCAGAATCGGTATGGTCGTGCGCCGCTCCACCACCCGGTGAACATGGCCGAGCGCCCGCAGCAGCGCCGCTCTCTCGATCGTGACCTTCATGCAAGGAAATTCCGTTGGCCTCTAGGGAACGGCGGCTTGGCTAAGCGCCGGGGGCGAGACTTTGGCGCGGCGAGGGCTCCAGCGCAAGAGGCGCTGGCCCAGCGAGGAGCGGGAGCTGTGCATAAGTTCGCGCCGCCCACGCCCTCCCCGCGCGCTTAACCGACCCTTAAAGCGACGCTGCTAGTTTCGATAAAATTCATATTACCCGGCAAAGCGGGCGATCCGCCCAAGGCGCGCGAACGGCGAAAGCACCCTCGATGGCCCGCAAGGACAAAGGCCGCGACCCCAATCCCGATGAGGGCGAGGAAGAGGATCTGCGCGCGGAACCGAGGGAAAAGGCCGACAAATCCGTAAAGAAGGACAAGAAGATCGCGAAGGACGACGACGCGCCGCGCGCCAGGAAGAAGCCCGTCGCCGCCAAGAAGCGCCGCTCGGGCTCTTTGCTCGGCGGGCTGGTCTACTGGACCATGGTGCTGGGCCTGTGGGGAGGCATCGGCGCCGGCGAACTCGCCATCTATTACGGCTCGCAGTTGCCGCCCATCGACAAGCTCGCGATCCCCAAGCGACCGCCCAACATCGCCATTCTCGCCGCGGACGGCGAGCTGTTGGCCAATCGGGGCGACACCGGCGGCGCGGCGATCCATCTGTCGGAGCTGCCGCCCTATCTCCCAAAGGCTTTCGTGGCGATCGAGGACCGGCGCTTCTATTCGCATTGGGGCGTCGATCCCGTCGGCATCGTCCGCGCGCTCGCGCGCAACGTCCTCGGGCGCGGCGGCATGCAGGGCGGTTCGACGCTGACCCAGCAGCTCGCCAAGAACCTGTTTCTCAATCAGGAACGGACTCTCTCCCGAAAGATACAGGAAGCCATTCTCGCGCTCTGGCTGGAGCACAAATATTCCAAGGACCAGATTCTCGAACTTTATCTCAACCGCGTCTATTTTGGCTCCGGCGCCTATGGCGTCGAAGCGGCGGCGGAGCGTTATTACGGGCACAGCGCGAAAAATGTGACCCTGGCGGAAGCCGCCGTTCTTGCCGGTCTGATGAAGGCGCCGAGCAAGCTTGCGCCCGACCGCAACCCCGAAGGCGCGAGCGAGCGCGCGGCGCAAGTCATCACCGCGATGGCGCAGGAAGGCCACATCACGGAAGCTATGGCGAAGCTTGCGCTCGCCAATCCTGCTCACACCCATCGCGACAACGGCGCCGGCTCGATCAATTACGCCGCCGACTACGTAATGGACGTGCTCGACGACACGATCGGCGCGATCGACCAGGATCTTGTCGTCACGACGACCCTGAGCCACGGCCTCCAGACCGCCGCCGAAAAGGCGCTGACAGAGGAACTGGACAAGAAGGGCGGCAAATTCGAGGTTTCCCAGGGCGCCATCGTCGCGCTCGATCCCAATGGCGCGATCCGCGCGCTGGTCGGCGGGCGAGACTATTCCGACAGCCAATTCAACCGAGCCGTGGCGGCCAAGCGCCAGCCGGGCTCGTCCTTCAAGCCTTTCGTCTATCTGACCGGGCTTGAGCATGGCATGACCCCTGACACGGTCCGCGAGGATGGGCCGCTCAACATCAAGGGATGGCAGCCGGAAAACTACAGCCGCGAATATTTTGGCCCCGTCACGCTGACCAAGGCCCTCTCGCTTTCGCTCAACACAGTAGCCGTGCGCGTCGGCATGGAGGTCGGCCCCAAGGCTGTGGTTCACACGGCGCATCGGCTCGGCATCGCATCGGAATTGCAGCCCAACGCCTCGCTGGCGCTGGGCACATCGGAAGTGACGCCGCTGGAGATGGTGACAGCCTACGCGCCCTTCGCCAATGGCGGCATCGGCGTGCAGGCGCATATCATCACGAGGGTGCGCACCGCCGACGGAAAGCAGCTTTACGCCAGGAAAGGGGCTTCCAACGGGCGGGTCATCGAGCCTCAATTCGTGGCGATGATGAACACCATGATGGAAGAGACGCTGCTCACCGGCACGGCGCACAAGGCCGAGCTTCCGGGCTGGCAGGCCGCCGGCAAGACCGGCACCAGCCAGGATTTTCGCGACGCCTGGTTCGTGGGCTACACGAGCCACCTTGTCGCTGGCGTATGGCTCGGCAACGACGATAATTCGCCGACGAAGAAGGCGTCTGGCGGCAATCTGCCGGTCGAAATATGGAGCCGCTTCATGAAAGCGGCGCATCAGGGCGTGCCGACGGCCGCGCTGCCGTCCGGGACCTGGCGTTCGGCCGCGCCCTTGCCGGAGCCGGCGCAGGTCGCGGATTCGATGCTTGGCATTTTCGGAGCCGGGCCCGCAGCGGCGCCACAACATCCCCATCCGGCGCCCTCGCCGCCCGCAGCGCCGCCGCCGCCGGGCGCGCGCCCCACCGTGCATGGCCTTGAGTCGCTGTTGCCGCCCGCGGACATCCCCGCGCCCGGCGCAAAGCGCGCCGATCATAAGCCGCCGCAGACCACTCCCGTGGGCGATAACCGCAATTTTCTCGAAAAGCTCTTCAGCGGCGGATGAAATGCGAAAAGGCTGTCGGCGTCTTCACCCATCAGCTCAAGCTATTGCAAACATCAGCCACAATTGGCGTTTAGCTCATCATGGCTCACTCGGCGAACAATTTTGAAACAACTCACTCCTATTGTTTTCGACTGAGCGTCGCCAGTTTGACTTTGGCGGATTGGTCAAACTTCGCTTTGGGGTCTCCGCGACGGAAAATGTCGATGCGGAACCCGTTCAATTCACCAATGCGCTGGCGCGCTAGCACACGAAGGGCAGATGCATGAGCTTGCCGCTCGATCAACAACAGCTCATCGCGGGCGTGGAAGAGCTCGAAAGGCGCCTGCGCCAGTCTCCTTCCTTGAATGGTGAGGGGACCGGCGGGGCTGAAGCTCCCGTCGCGCCCGAACCGGGGATTGGATTTCCCGAGATAAATGTCAGTGACCGCCACCAGTTCAATGACCAGGGGGCGACTGGCGTCTATTACGACGATTATCCCGACGATCCAACAAGGCGACGGCGGCTTATCCTCGCCGCCTCGGGCGTGATCGTGCTGCTGTTCGTTGGCGCGATGGGCGTCGCGCTCACCTTTTTGAACGCCCCCGCTAATTCGCCAAACGCGACCGCGCCAGACCGGGAAGCCAAAGCCGTTTCGCCCTCTCCTGATGTGGCTTCCGCTCCCGAGGCGCAGTCTTTGACGCCCGTGACGGCGGAAACAGCGCCGCCGCCGGTCGAGGCGGCGAAGGGACTCCAGACAAGCCCCGCCCGCGACGGCGAGGCTGGGCGACCAGGGAACCGCGCCCTCCAGCACACATTTCTCCACCCAACCGCAGGCGGCCGCCGCACCAGCCCCTGTGGCTGCTGACGTCGCCACCGTGACAATCATGCCGGACGGCTCGCTCGCGCCCGCCGACGCCATCTCCAAGGATTCGACTTTCGCGCGCCTCGCCACGCCGGGGGTCGCTGGATCGACGCCGGGGGCCCCGGTCGCGCAGCCGGACGGCGCCGCCCCTCCCGCAACCTCGTCGGACTTGTCCAGCCAAAACCCGCAAGGCCAGAAAGCGCCCAAGAAGAAAGTGGCGAAGCGCGCCGCCAAACCTAACGTCGCCAAGACGGAAACCGCTTCGCCCGCCGAGCAGGCGCCAGCTCACGCGGCCGCCCCGGCCGGCGACGGATTCCTTCAGGGTGCGCAACGCGCCTTCGGCTCGGTTACCGGCGCTGTGAAGAAACTGGTGGGATCGGATTGAGGGCGATCAGCTCCAGAGCCTTTGGTCCAGGCCAATTGAGCGCGGACGTGACGAGGACGCGATCCAGCCTTGAAAGCATGTCGCGCGGCGATAGTTGCGACGATGGGCATTCAAGATCGGATTGGAGAGCCTCATATGCTGGGCTTTATCCTTGTGCTCGTCTATTTCGGCGGCGCGGCGCTCGCGGCGTTCGTCATTCTCCAGCCTGACCGCTTTGTCGTGACGCGCTCCGCGGTGATCGACGCCGCGCCGGAAGACGTGTTTCGCTACATAAATGAATTGCGCAATTGGGAGGCCTGGTCGCCGTGGGCCAGGCTCGATCCGCAGGCCAGGACCAGTTATGTCGGCCCCGCTTCCGGCGCGGGGGCGGCGTTCGAGTGGTCGGGCGATAAAAAGCTGGGCGCGGGCCGCATGACGATAACGGAGAGCCGACCTTTCGAAGGTGTCGACATCAGGCTTGAGATGCGCAAGCCAGTTTCGGGCGCGAATGACCTCCGATTTCAGCTTACGCCCGAAACGCAAGATCGGACCCATGTCGTCTGCACCATGTCGGGCCGCAATAATTTGTTTTCCAAGGCAATGAATCTGTTTGGGAGTTGCGACAAAAAGGTGGGCGGACAATTCGAGGCTGGCCTGACTAATTTAAGCGCCATATTCCGCAGATAATCCCGGACGGTTTCTCCTTCAGAATTAGAGCTGACTGGAAAAAGCGCGCGAGGAACGCTAAGCCTTGGTCCCGCTTTTAGGCTTCAGCCCGGAAAACGCAGATGATCACGCTCTATTGCTTCCGTCCCACCACCGGCTTGCCCGACGCCAGCCCTTTTGTGCTGAAGGCGATGACGCTGCTCAAGCTGGCGGGTTTGGAATATGAGATAAATCGCAAGGGTTACGCGCGCGCGCCGAAAGGCAAGCTGCCCTATATCGACGACGACGGAGTCATCGTCGCGGATTCGACCTTCATCCGCTGGCATATCGAGAAGACCAGGGGCTTCGATTTCGACGCGCATCTTTCAGCGGAACAGCGCGCAATCGCCTGGGCGACTGAAAAAATGTGCGAGGATCACCTCTATTGGCTCATCGCTCGCGGACGCTGGCTCGACGACGCAAATTTCAAGCGCGGACCCGCGAAATTATTCGAGAGCGCGCCGGCATTCATCCGCCCGCTGATCGGATGGCTGGTGCGCCGCAAGGTCGCAAAATCCTTGCATTTGCAGGGCATCGGTCGACACAGCGCGCAAGAGGCGGCCGAGCTTGGCGTCAAGGATGTCGAATCTCTGGCCACGCTTCTTGGCGACAAGCCGTTTCTCTTTGGGAACGAGCCTTGCGGCGCCGACGCGACGGTTTTCGCCTTCGTGGCGAGCGTGCTTTCGCCGTCCTGGGACTCTCCAATACGCGACGCGGCGACCGCCAAGCCCAATCTCGTCGACTATCGCGAGCGACTCATGAGCCGGTATTTTCCGGATTTCGCTTGAAGTCGGTCGAAACAGGCGCGCGCAAAATGAATGTCTGGCGCCAGGCGAGAAGTGATTTCTGATCGTCCCGTGAACCTGCGAATTCGGGATTGAAGGTGAAATAGTCGAAAGCCGTCCAGGCGGGAAAGCCCCAGCTGTCGAAAAACGAAACGCGCCGCACGCCGACGCTGCGCGCAACCGTCCAGTGATCCCAGGGCTTGTCGATTCCAAGGATCGCCACGGTTTTTTCACCCGGCCTCGGCGCCATCGCCATGCGCAGATTTTCGAAAAACGGCTCCACGCTCCTGAATTTTTTGTGTTGCGAAATTCGGGTGAACGAAAGCTCCTTGTGATGAACGCGCAGCGACCAGTTCGCGGCCGTCCGGAGGAATCGCTTCAGGCCGGGGGTCTCCGCGCCAGCGTAAACGATTTTTGGAAAAAGATCGGCGTTGTCGTGGCAGAGTTCCTTGAACAGCCGCAAGTCCATCGTTTCGGAGTGATCGAAAAGCAGCTTGCACCCGTTCACCACGGCGTAAACGGCGCACATGCCGTCGATATGGCCCTGCTGTTCGGGCGCCAACGCTTTTTTCTTCATGGATGCAACTAATCAAATACGCGTGAATGAAAAGGGCCCGCTCGAAGCTGCGAGCGAGCCCTGAAATTATAATCAGTCGCGGCGCCTTGCAAGGACGGGCGGCGAAGGATTTAGCCGACGATCTCGTTCCCCGAAAAGAACTGCGCGATTTCAATCGCGGCGGTTTCGGGCGCGTCCGAGCCGTGAACCGTGTTCTCGCCAACATTGAGCGCGAATTCCTTGCGGACCGTGCCGGGGGCGGCGTTGGCGGGGTTGGTGGCGCCCATCACTTCGCGATAGCGGGCAATGGCGTTTTCGCCCTCCAGCACCTGCACGACGACCGGCGCCGCGCTCATCTGCTCGACCAGTTCGCCAAAGAAAGGGCGGTCCTTGTGCACGTCGTAAAAGGTTTCCGCCTGCTGGCGGGTCAGATGCACGCGCTTTTGCGCGACGATGCGAAGGCCCGCCTTTTCGATCAGGGCGTTAACCGCGCCGGTGAGGTTGCGCCGCGTCGCGTCGGGCTTGAGAATGGAAAATGTGCGTTCGATCGCCATGGGCGCGCCGTCTCATTCGTTGGAGTTTCAGGAAAATCTGGAGCGCCGCGCTTATAGCGGGCGCCTCGCACATGGGCAAGGCTTAGTAGCCTTGGCCTCCGTCATGTCCACCGCCATCGCCAAAATCAGACGAATGATGGCCGCCTTCCCAGTCCGACGTGGAGAAAACGTCGCCCGGCGTGAAGTCCATGCCGCCGCCGAAGAAATCATGGGCGATTTCGTGGCGCATGTCGTCGTAATTGCAGGGTTCGCCAATATCCGCGTGAAACTGATAAAAGCTTTCCCGGTCCGAAAACATGGCGACGCCATAGCAGGAGTATTCCGTGTTCAGCCCGTGGCGTTCAATGCTGCTTCTGACCTGGGCCGGCGTGTATGTTTTTGAACGGCCGTAATCCTTCGCCAGCAATCTCGGCAATCGCCGCGCATAGTTTTTGATCGCGCGCCGCTTTCGCCAGCGTTCGAAAAAGCCCATGGTTCCTCCAAACGAACGAAGATATGCAATTTTATCGATATGCCGCGCCTATGCCAAGGAAATCGCAGGCCAGCAGGCTGGCGCCGCCAACCAATGCGCCATCCACGTCAGCGACGCGCATCAACTCCGTGGCGTTGGAAGGTTTTACGGAGCCGCCATAAAGAATCCGCACGTTTCCGGCCTTACCCGCGCCCAGCAGCGCGTCGACTCTCGCCCGCGCAAACCCGTGCATTTGGGCGACGTCCGAGGGCGTTGGCGTCAGTCCCGTGCCGATCGCCCAGACGGGCTCATAGGCGAGCACAAGACGCTCCGGCGCGATGTCCTGCGGCACGGAGCCGGCGATCTGGGCGCCAACAATGGTTTCAGCCTCGCCAGCTTCGCGCTGCTCCCGGGTCTCGCCAACGCAGATTATCGGGGTCAGTCCAGCCGCCAGCGCCGCGCGCGCCTTGGCCTGAATTAGTCCGTCGCCTTCGCCATGGTCCGCTCGCCGCTCGCTATGCCCGACGATCACGTAAGCCGCTCCGGCGTCGGCGAGCATTTGCGCCGAAATATCGCCAGTGTGCGCGCCGCTCGCCTTGCTATGGCAGTCCTGGCCGCCCAAAGCGATCCGCGCGGACGCGGCGATCGCGCCTGCGCTGGCCAGCAGCGTCGCCGGAGGGCAGATGAGCAGATCGAGATTCTCTCGCAATGCCCCGTCGAAGCCCGCCGCGATGAGCTCTATCTGCGCCAGCGAAGCGCGCAGCCCATTCATTTTCCAATTGCCGGCAAGCAGAGGGCGGCGGGGAACGGTCATCGATACTCCATGGACAAGGGCGCGGCGACCGCTGACGTCAAAGCCAAAATCGCAATTTCGGGGTCCAGTCTAGCAGCGACTTAGCGATTTCGCTTTCGCTTCTTGTCGATGTCGAGCGATTTTCCGACGATATGCTTGTCACGACCGATCACATGGGCACTTGAACCGACAATCAAGGGGTCCGGCCCGTGAAGGATGTGCAGATCCTTATTGGGATAGTCGAGCGACGACAGGAAGTGCTGCATACAATTCAACCGGGCGCGCTTTTTGTCGTCGGATTTGATCACCACCCAGGGCGCATCGGCGGTGTCGGTGAAGAAAAACATTGCTTCCTTGGCTTCGGTGTAATCGTCCCATTTGTCGATCGAGGCCCGGTCGATCGGCGAGAGCTTCCACTGCTTCAACGGGTCGGTCTGACGGGACCGGAAACGCCGGACCTGCTCCTCCCGCGTCACTGAAAACCAGTATTTGAAGAGCAGGACGCCGGAGCTGACGAACATGCGCTCAAGTTCGGGGCATTGACGCATGAAGTCGAGATATTCGTTCGGCGTGCAAAAGTTCATCACGCGCTCGACGCCCGCCCGGTTATACCAGGAGCGGTCGAAGAACACGATCTCGCCAGCCGCGGGAAGATGCTCGATGTAGCGCTGAAAGTACCATTGCGTCCGCTCCCGCTCGGACGGCTTTTCCAGCGCGACCACTCGCGCCGCGCGCGGATTGAGATGCTCCATGAAGCGCTTGATGGTGCCGCCCTTGCCAGCGGCGTCCCGGCCCTCGAACAGCACGACGACGCGCTGCCCGGTCTCCTTGACCCAGCTCTGGGCCTTGAGCAGCTCCACCTGCAGCGGCTGCATGTGCTGCAGGTAGAATTTTTCGGTGAGGCGCGTCGAATAGGGAAACTCGCCGCTTTCGAAGGCGTGGCGGATTGTCTCCGAATCGGCCCGCGAATGCCTGCGCTCTTCGGGATGCGCCTGGGGAGAAGGCGTAGGCTGGGAGGCGGCCGCTGGCTCTCCAACAGCGAGGGGTTCCGCAGCGCCTTCAACTATCTCGCTCATCGTTGGATCGTCTTTCGCTAGAAGCGCCGCACCACATGAATGGGCGGGAGTCTGAGGTTTTTGGGCGCCCGGCGCAACTGCGCAAATCGACGCGCCCGGGAATGGATCCTGCCCGGTCAGGCTCGTCAGCAGAACGCGCAACCCCGCTAGCGCAATGGCCTTCGACGCCGCTCCCGACTGCGCGCGCACAATGGCGCCGTCCACGGCCATGACAGCGACCTGCGCCGTCACTTCAGAGTCTTCTCCCGCCGGGAGCAGCGAGGCAATGGCGGCGGCTACATCCTGTTTATGCGAGGAGGCGATATCCAGGGCGACCGGCAGCGCGCTTCCGACCTCCGCGACGGCGTTGATGAAGGCGCAACCGCGAAAGTCGGGCTCTCGAAACCACTCCTCCAATGCGTCAATCACGGGTTCGAGGGGCCCGCCCGAACGCTCCGAGGGGCTTTGCCGATCCTGATGACGCGCGAGCGCGTCGCTGAACCAGGCGATCCAGCGCTCATGCCGAAAGGCGAGAAAGGCGAGAATCAGATCATCCTTGGAGGGGAAGTGGCGATAAAACGTGACCTTCGTGACGCCCGCGTCGCGGATCAGCCTGTCGACGCCGGTCGCCCTTATGCCTTCACGATAAAAAAGATCATGAGCGGTCAACAGGATACGGTCTCGGGCGGAAGTCTGGGGGCCCGGGCGCGGTTGATCTTTTTGTTGCATCGAGGGAGCATAGACAGATCTGTCCACTTGGGATAGCGCGTGGATATAGAAGGATCGGTCTACTGGTCTCCCATATGCTGCCCAAAAAGGACTTTCACCATGGAAATCAAGCCGCCTGTGCCGCCCTTCACCGTGGAGACCGCCGCGCAAAAAACGCGTCTGGCCGAAGACGCCTGGAATTCGCGCGATCCCGCCAGGGTGGCGCAGGTCTATACGGAAGACACGATATGGCGGAACAGGGTCGAATTCCTGACCGGACGCGAGGCGATCAGAGAATTCCTGGAGCGCAAATGGGCGCGCGAAATCGACTACCGCCTGATTAAGGAACTATGGGGATTTCGCGAAAATCGCATGGCCGTGCGCTTTTCTTACGAATGGCGCGACGACAGCGACCACTGGTTTCGCTCCTACGGCAATGAGCTTTGGGAGTTCGCCGACAGCGGGCTGATGCGTCGCCGCATCGCCAGCATCAACGATCTGCGGATCAAGCCCGAGGAGCGGCTATTTCATTGGCCGCTTGGCCGGAGGCCCGACGATCACCCGGGATTGAGCGAACTTGGGCTCTAGCGCCCGGAGCCAGCAATAGGGACCGCAATTTCTCGCCGACCGCCGCAAACGAAAGCAGCCGGCCGACGAAGCGAACTGTTCGCCCCCTTCGGCCAATTGCAACATTAGCGCGCCATCCCTATAGTCCCGCGCCAAAAGGGCGCGAGGCGCCTTTGTCAGGGCGGACTCAAGGAAATCAACATCATGCTCGAAGGGCTGCGCGTCGCATCGCAAAATTGGATCGGCCGGACGATAATGGGCCTCGTCATGGCCGTCATCGTGATCAGTTTCGCGATCTGGGGCATCGGCGACGTGTTTCGCGGCTTTTCCTCGCAGCGCCTCGTGAAGATCGGCGGCGGCGAGGTCAGCGTCGAAGCCTTCCGATCCACCTATCAGAACGAGCTCAGGCGGCTGCAACAGCGGCTTCGGCGCGGCATCACCAATGAAGAAGCCCGCCGGGCGGGCCTCGATCAGCAGGTGCTCGACCGCTTGATCACCGACGTGGCTCTGGACCAGAGAGTTCACAGCCTCGGCCTTTCGGTCAGCGACGAGGAGGCCCAGCGTCTCCTGAAAGCGGAAAAGGCGTTTCGGGGGGTCAACGGCCAATTTGATCCGGAGCGCTTCAAGCAGATCATCGGAGACGCCGGCTTCACGGAGCGCTCGTTCCTCGTGGATCAGAAAGGCGCCTATCTGCGCAAGGAGATCACCGACAGCGTGACCGTCGGACTTGAGCCGCCTCGCCCGATGCTGGAGGCGATCCATCGCTTCCGCAACGAAACCCGCGCTATCGACACCATACTGCTGCCGCCGTCCGCGGCCGGCGCGATCCCCGCGCCCACCGACGATGAGATTAAGAAATATTATGCGGAGCGCGAGGCGAGCTTCCGCGCCCGGGAATACCGCAAATTGACTGTGCTGGCCGCTACTCCCGCAACCCTCGCCAAGCCAGCGGACGTTCCGATGGAAGAGGTTCGCAAGCTCTTCGACCAGGTTAAGGGCCAGCGCTTTGGCACCCCTGAAAAGCGCGAGGTAAGCCAGATCGTGTTCAAGACCGAGGCCGAGGCCAGGGAGGCGCTGGCTCGCCTGAAGGGCGGTCTCGATTTCAACGCGCTGGTTGCGGAGCGCAAGCTCGATCCCAAGGACGCGGATCTCGGCCTTGTCGCTCAAAGCGACTTCGGCGACGCGAAGGTCGGAGCGGCGGTCTTTGCGCCATCGGCTGCCGGTTACGCGGAAATCGCGGCGACTCCTTTCGGTTTCGTTGTTTCCCAGGTGCGCAAAATTCAGCCGGGCGTCCTGTCCAAGACTTTTGAGCAGGCCGAAAAGGAATTGCGGGCGGAAATCGGAGCGCGCAAGGCGGCTCCTGACGTGCGCGGCCTTCACGATGCGATCGAGGATCAACGCAGCGCCGGAAAGACCCTTGCTGAATTCCGCCAAGGCCGTGGGGCTGGAGACGCGCGCAATCGAACCGATCGACGACATGGGGCGCGACAAGGCCGGCAACGCCGTCGCGGACCTGCCGGGAGGCCCGGACCTGCTCAAGGCCGCCTTTGCTTCGGACAAGGGCGTTGACAATGAGGCGGTGACGACCCGGGACGGCGGCTATGTCTGGTTCGAGGTGACCGACGTCGAACAGGCCCGCCAGCAGAGCTATGAGGAGGTAAAGTCGCAGGTCGAGGCCGCGATGCGCAAGGAGGCCGAGCAAAAGGCTTTGAGCGCCAAGGCGAAGGAACTCGTCGAGCAATTGCGCGGCGGCAAGCCGATTGACAATCTCTCCGGCGAACTGGGCATCCCGGTCAAGCACGTCGCCGACCTCAAGCGCGCCAACAGGGCGGATTTCGCTCCCTCGACGATCATCCAGTTCTTCGAAGTGCCGCTGCATGGCGCCGGGTCGGTGGCGGTCGAAGGCGGACAGCTTCTGTTCGTCGTCACGGAAGCGACGACCCCGAAATTCGATCCGGCCTCGACGGAGGTCCAGGCGATAGCGGAACAATTGCGGCCAGCGTTGCAGAACGACGTTCTGGAGCAATATGTCGGAGGTCTCGAAAAGGCGCTGAACGTCGAAATCAATCAGAAGGCGCTCCAGGCCGCGCTCGGCGGGGACAGCGAAAAGTGAGCCCGGAGTTGTCCGAGCCTTCCTACGAGACAGTCGCCGCCGATTACGAAGAGGGACGCCCCTCGCTCGTGTCGATCCGGCTCGTGGGCGACCTCGAAACGCCGGTCTCGGCCTATCTGAAATTGTCGCGGGGCCGCAAAGGCAACGCTTTTCTTCTCGAATCCGTCGAGGGGGAGCGGCGCGCGGACGCTATTCGATGATCGGTCTCGATCCGGATGTGATCTTCCGCGTCAGGGGAGAGACCGCCGAAATCAACCGCGACGCGCTGAAAGACACTACGGCCTTCAAGCCCTGCGGCAAGCCCCCGCTGATGGCGCTGCGCGAGCTGATCGCCGAGTTGGCGGCGCCGCAGCGCGAAGGCCTTCCTCCAATGGCTGCGGGGGTCTTTGGTTACCTTGGCTATGACATGGTGCGCCAGATGGAGCGCCTGGCGCCCGCCAAGGAGGACAAGATCGGCGCGCCCGACGCCGTCATGCTGCGCCCCACCGTCATGGTGGTGTTTGACAGCGTGCGCGACGAGCTTTGCGTGGTGACCCCCGTGCGCCCCCGCGCGGGCGTTTCGGCGCGTGTCGCCCATGAAGCGGCGCTGGCCCGGCTGGAGAAAATAGCCGTCACGCTGGAAACCCCGCTCGACCATCGCGAATCCGACCATGATCCGCTGCTGCTGGCTCACAAGCCCGGATCCAACACGCCTCCGGCGCGCTTTCTCGAAATGGTCGAGCGCGCCAAGGAATATATCCGCGCCGGGGATATTTTTCAGGTCGTGCTTTCGCAACGCTTCACGGCGCCCTTCGCGCTGCCGGCGCTGGCGCTTTATCGCGCCCTGCGCCGGATAAACCCGGCTCCATTTCTGTGCTTTCTGGACTGCGCGGATTTTCAGATCGTCTGCTCCAGCCCGGAAATTCTGGTGCGCGTCGTCAATGGCAAGGTCACGATACGGCCCATCGCCGGCACGCGCTGGCGTAGCGCGAAGACGGAAGAGGACGAGCGCCTCGCCCGCGAATTGCTCGCGGATGAAAAGGAGCGAGCCGAGCATTTGATGCTTCTTGATCTCGGGCGCAATGACGTCGGCCGCGTCGCCCGCACCGGTACAGTGAAGGTCACGGACAGCTTTGTGATCGAACGATACAGCCATGTCATGCACATCGTCTCGAATGTCGAAGGCGAACTCGATCCGGTCCATGACTGCATCGCCGCGCTGGCGGCGGGCTTTCCAGCCGGAACGGTTTCGGGCGCGCCCAAAGTGCGGGCGATGGAGATCATCGACGAACTGGAGACCGACAAGCGCGGCATCTATGGCGGCTGCATCGGCTATTTCGGTTCGGGCGGACAGATGGACACATGCATCGTATTGCGCACCGCCATCGTCAAGGACGGCCAGATGCATGTGCAGGCCGGCGCAGGCGTCGTCTATGACAGCGAACCCGCTTCCGAGCAGCGTGAATGCGAGAACAAGGCGATGGCCCTGTTTCGCGCCGCCGAGGAGGCCGTGCGGTTTGCGGCGCGCGCCCGGCGCGGCCAGTAGCTTTGTTCATTTTCGACGAAGCGCGATAGTGTTCCCGCTCAGTCGACGCTGAAGATGAGTTGAAATCCGGCCTTTCCCGTTTTCCCGCAGGGCGAGAGGCTCGAAACACACAGCGAGTGAGAGCGTGCATGGCCGACCCCAAGAATTATGACGACGCCGATGACCCTTACCGGGCCATACGCGTCGGCGATCCCGGGGTGACGGGCGAGGCGACGAAGTGGGGTCATCTGCTGACCCGCTTCATGCGCCTAATGGCCATATTCTGGCTGCTTCAAGGACTGATGCAGTGGCTGGCGGTGCTGACCGCGCAAAAGCCCATCTTCGACACGATGCCGCAGAACGCCGCCCTGGCGATCATTTTCTTCAGCGTTCTTGATCTGATAGCAGGGGTCGGCCTCTGGCTGGCGACGCCCTGGGGCGGCGTATTGTGGCTGTTGATCGCCAGCGCGCAAATTTTCGTGGCGGCGAGCATGCCCCGCTTTTTCGTGGGCGGTTACTGGCTGATTGGCGTCAATCTAGTGCTGATCGTGCTGTATTTCGCGCTCACCTTCGAAGCGGGACGCGATTTCGAGGCGCAAAGCGTCATCGATAGGCGCCGAAAGCGGAAAGCCGCCATTACTACCGCGACCGTCGAACCGGCGCCCGCGCCGGATTTGTCGCGGCGCATTTCGCGCGGCCCTGACGCGAAACCAGCGGTTCCCGCAGCCGAAAGACTCGCGAAAGAGACCCTTGCCCGGTCGTCAGCCAAGCCAACGGGGCCGGCCCCTCTGGCAAAAGGCGAAACCCGGTGGATGGCGACCGCGGGCGAGGGCAAACCCGCGCCCAAAAGCGCCGCGACGCCCGAGCAAAAACCCGGTAAATCCGGCAAGGCTTGAAGCGGAGCGGGCGGCGAAAGGTTAAGCGAAATTCAGCGTAAACTACTGGTTTAATTCACGCTCGATTTACCGCAATGCGAGCGTTTCTGGTAAACGGCGGATTTAGGCTGTTACTTAAACTGGTCTTCATTCGAGCCGATTAAATTCTCTCCATGAACGGTAATCGAGCGATGCTTCCGGGCATCCAACGAGAAGACGGAGAGGACCAATGAATACTGCCACGAAAGTTGCCCCCCAGCAGGCTCGGGCCGAGCGCATCGGCGAAATCCGTCCTGTCTATCTGGAGGCGCTGACGCTGGTCGAGCGTCTGCATCGCCGCCTGCTCGACGTGATCAAGGACGAATTCGACCGCCGCGACCGTGGCGACGTGAACTCCGTGCAGGCGCTGCTGCTTTACAACATCGGCGACAAGGAGCTCACCGCCAGCGAGCTGCGCACGCGCGGCTATTATCTGGGCTCAAACGTCTCCTATAACGTCAAGAAGCTGGTCGAAATGGGCTATCTCCATCACGCCCGCTCGCGCGTCGACCGCCGCTCGGTCCGCATCAGCCTGACCCCCAAGGGCAAGGAAGTGCATGACATCGTGGCGCATCTCTACGAGAAGCACGCCATGACGGTGGAGCAGATCGGCGGCGTCACGACCGACGAATTCAAGGTTCTCAACACATCGCTGAACCGTCTGGAGCGTTTCTGGACCGACCAGATCCGCTACCGCCTGTAATCAGCCGTCTGGTCCTTCCTCCCCAACTTCCACGCCGGATGGGCGGTCTCGAAAATCGAGGCCGCCGTCCGGCGCTTTTGCGCGAAACGGGGCATTTCATTGGCTTCATGTAAATCCTCCTCTCAACCCTCACCCTCCAATTGCCCACATGCCGCACATCCGGTCGGAATGCTCGAATGGTTAGGCCTTGCCGGCTCCTTGGCGATTTTTTTCGGGTTAATTCTTACTCTTCTCCGGCAATATTCCGGCTGGCCGGGTCTGGAGAAGCGATTTCCCTGGAAAGGCAAGATGGATGGTCAACGATTTCTAATGCAAAGAGGACATTTCTCGCGTTGGCGCGGCGCGTCCTTGTGGAACCCATGGTCAGGAATTAAGCAGCAGTGCGCACTGTATAGTTGTTGGGACAGAAGGCATTGAAATACGTGAATTTATCGCCTTTCGCCCTTTCTTGAACAACCTTTTTATCCCTTGGCACGAAATCGACGATATTGAAGCCGGCACTCAAATCTTCAGCAACTACGCCAAGATTTAATTCAAGAATGGACCCGGCCAGATAACTTTGTTTGGCTCGTCGGCCAAGGCTGTTGCGATGCATTGGAAAATCAATTTCATCCAACCCGCCTGCGGCTCCACCGCGCATGCCAAACATTAGGATCTGTCCGCATCGACCCCGGAATTGGAACAACAGCGGTCGAGCACAAGAATGGTTGCCTCCCGGCTCGCGCCAGCCTAATGACAAATTAAAGAGGCTCTCCGCGAAACCGGACCAAAAACATGGCCAATGTCACGCTGATCGACAATTACGACAGCTTCACCTTTAATCTCGTGCATTATTTCGGGGAGCTGGGGGCCAATGTCACCGTGCGCCGCAACGACAAGGTGAGCGTCGCCGAAGTCCTGTCCTGCCGCGCCCGACGCCATCGTGCTGTCGCCCGGCCCCTGCACGCCGCATGAGGCGGGCATCTGCCTCGATCTTATCGCCGCCGCCGCCAGGGACGTGCCGATTTTCGGCGTCTGTCTTGGCCATCAGGCGATCGGGGAGAGCTTTGGCGGCGAGGTGGTGCGCGCGCCGCTGCCCATTCACGGCAAGATGGCGACGATAGAACACAAGGGCGAAACGATTTTTCGCGGAATTGACAGCCCGTTCCAGGCCACGCGCTACCACTCTCTTGTCGTTAAACGCGAGACTCTGCCCTCCTGCCTGCGGATCACCGCCACGACGCCCGACGGACTGATCATGGCGCTCTCGCATGAAGTTCCCCGGTCCACGGCGTGCAGTTCCATCCCGAGAGCATCACCTCTCAGCACGGCCACAAGATCTTGCGCAATTTTCTCGATCTGGCGCGGGAGTGGAACGAACTCGCGGCCAAGCCGAGCCAAGGTCGCGTGAGCGAGTTCAAAACCGTTCTCGCCAGACTGGCGGAGGGTCAAACGCTTTCTCCGCGAGGCCGCGCGAGAGGCGTTTTCATCGATCCTGCGCGGGGAGGCGACGCCGGCCCAGCTCGGCGCTTTTCTCATGGCTTTGCGCCAGCGCGGGGAAACTCCGGAGGAACTGATCGGCGCCGCGCAGGCGATGCGCGCCGCCATGATCCGGGTGGAAGCGCCCGCCGACGCCATGGATATTGTGGGCACTGGCGGCGACGGCGCCAATACTTACAATATATCAACCCTGTCGGCGATTATCGCGGCGGCATGCGGCGTGACCGTGGCCAAGCATGGCGGCAAGGCCGCGTCTTCCCGTTCCGGCGCCTCGGATGTTCTGGGAGAGCTTGGCGTCAGGGTCGGCCTTGATCCCGCCGCCGCCGCAGCCTGTCTCCGCGAAGCCGGAATTGCTTCATGGCCGCGCCGACGCACCATCCCGCGCTGCGCCACGCGGCGCCTGTCCGCTCGGAACTGGGCCTGCGCACGATTTTCAATCTGCTCGGGCCAATGTGCAATCCCGCCGGCGTAACCCGCCAGATTCTGGGCGTTTACGCGAGGGAGTGGCTGGAGCCCATGGCGATGGCGCTGCGCGAACTCGGGTCCCAAAATGTCTGGCTGCTGCATGGAAGCGACGGGCTCGACGAGGCGACGACGACCGGAAAAACCTTTGTCGTCGCTCTGGAGGATGGCGCGCTTCGCTCCTTCGAAATCTCGCCCGAGGACGCCGGCCTGCCACTGGCGACGGCGCAAGACCTCAAGGGCGGCGACCCCGCTCATAACGCCCGCGCTTTGCGCGAGGTTCTCGGGGGAGCCCGCAACGCCTATCGCGACATCGCTGTTTTCAACGCGGCTGTCGCGCTGATCGTGGCTGGCAAGGCAAGGGATTTACGCTCAGGCGCGAGGCTCGCGGCGGCGGCGCTCGACAGCGGCGGCGCGCGCGAAAAGCTGGAACAGCTGGCGAGGGTGTCCAATTCGCCCCGAGCGTAAGGGCGTCTCGCTCCGCGACACAGCCCCCCCCCACACGCTCCAGTTTTTGTGCTAGCATTGATTCAGTCAAGAAAGCAGAGAGGGCGCTTCGAACAGCGTCTTTCTCATGGTTGAGAAAATGACCGACATCCTGCACAAGATCGAATCCTACAAGCGCACCGAGATCGCCGAGGCGAAAGTGCGCATGCCGCTTGCGACTCTGGAGCGCAATGTGCGCGATCACGATCCGCCGCGCGGCTTCGTGCACGCCATCGAACAGAAGCTGGCCGAGCGCCGCCTCGCGCTGATCGCGGAAGTCAAGAAGGCCAGCCCCTCGAAGGGCGTGATCCGGGCGGATTTCAACCCGCCGGAACTCGCCCGCGCCTATGAGGCGGGCGGCGCGGCGTGCCTCTCGGTGCTCACCGACGGCCCCTCGTTCCAGGGTTCGCTCGAATATCTGGAAAGCGCCCGCAAGGCGACGCATCTTCCCGCGCTTCGCAAGGATTTCCTTTACGATCCCTATCAGGTGTTCGAGGCGAGAGCCTTCGGCGCCGACTGCGTTCTGATCATCATGGCGGCCGTCACCGACGCCGAGGCGAAGGCGATCAACACAACCGCACATGACCTGCGCATGGACGTGCTGGTCGAGGTGCATGACGAGCGCGAACTCGATCGCGCGCTGGCGCTGGAGACGCGGCTGATCGGCTTCAACAACCGCAATCTCCATGACTTCAAGGTCTCGCTTGAAACCAGCGAGAGACTGGCCGAGCTCGCGCCCAAGGACAAGATCCTTGTCTCCGAGAGCGGCATTGCTTCGCATGAAGACTGCCTGCGTCTCGAAAAATCGCACATCTTCACCTTCCTCGTCGGCGAAAGCCTGATGCGCAAGCATGACGTCGAGGCCGCGACGCGCGAATTGCTGCACGGCGCGCCGGCCCGCGCGCGCGCGTAAATGGCGGGACTGACGCATATCGGCCCAAAGGGCGAAGCGCATATGGTCGATGTGTCGGAGAAATCCGACACGAAGCGCACGGCCGTCGCCGAAGGCCGCGTCGTGATGGCGCCCGAAACCTTGCGACTTGCGCTGGCGGGCGACGCCAAGAAGGGCGACGTGTTTGGCGTGGCGCGCATCGCGGGAATCATGGCCGCAAAGAAGACCCATGAACTGATTCCGCTCTGCCATCCGCTCGCGCTCTCAAAAGTCAGCGTAGATATCGCGCCGGACCAGGCTTTGCCGGGCCTGCGCGTCACCGCCGAAGCGAGCCTCACGGGCAAGACCGGCGTCGAGATGGAGGCGCTGACGGCGGTTTCCGTCGCCTGCCTGACCATCTACGACATGCTGAAGGCCGTTGATCGCGGCATGCGGATCGAAGGAGTAGAACTCGTCGAAAAGCGCGGAGGCAAGAGCGGCGAGTGGCGGCGCCAGAAAGAATAGTGATGAGCGACAAAAAGCTGCTCGGCGTCAACGAGGCGCTCGCCCGCATTCTGGAAAACGCCCACCCGCTCGGCGAGCCCGAGACGCTGCCTCTGGCGCAAGCGCGCGGACGCACGCTGGCGCGCGATCTTGTCTCCAGACGCACGCAGCCGCCGGTCGACGTCTCGGCGATGGACGGCTATGCGGTGAATTCCGCGGATTTGGCTAACCGCGGCATGCGCCTTCGGCTCGTGGGCGAGAGCGCCGCCGGCCACGGCTTTGACAGCGCGATGAAGCAGGGCGAATGCGTGCGGATTTTCACCGGCGCGCCTGTGCCGCCCGGCGCCGATTCGATTCTGCTGCAGGAAGACGCCATCGTCGATAATGGCTTGATCGGCGCCAGCGCGTCTCATCAAGCAGGGCGCCACATCCGCACACGCGGGCTGGATTTCGCGGAAGGCACGCCGGCGCTGTTCGCGGGGACGCGGCTTGGCGCGGCGCAACTCGCGCTTGCGGCCGCGACCAATCACGCGCAGCTTTGCGTCGCCCGCCGGCCGCGCGTCGCGATTGTCGCCACGGGCGACGAGCTGGTGGCGTCCGGCAGGGAAGCCGGCCCGGCCCAGATCATCAGTTGCAACAACATTGCGGTCGCGGCGATCGTTGAAGGCGCGGGCGGCGAAGCCATTGATCTGGGAATTTTCCGCGACAATCTCGCCGATCTTCAACGCGCCTTCGCGCTTGCGCGCGAGGCCCGCGCCGACGTGCTGGTGACGCTCGGCGGCGCCTCCGTTGGCGACCACGACCTGCTGCGGCCCGCACTGGCGAAGGAAGGCATGACGCTCGACTTCTGGCGCATCGCCATGCGCCCCGGAAAGCCGCTGATCTTCGGGCGGCTCGGCGAGGCCTTCGTGCTGGGCCTCCCCGGAAATCCGGTGGCGTCCTATGTCTGCGCGCTGGTGTTTCTGGAGCCGCTTCTGCGCGCCTTGCAAGGCGACCCGAACGCGGGCGAGGACAAGTCGGAGGACGCGTTTCTGGGCGCCGATCTTCCCGTCAACAAGGCCCGCCGCGATTTTATGCGCGCGACCCTCTCGAAGGACGCGGAGGGAAGGCTGATCGCGACGCCGGAGCCCTTGCAGGACTCCTCGCTGCTGACCGAGCTTGTGCGCTCTCATGCGCTGCTGCTGCGCGAGATCGGCGCGCCGCCCGCGAAAGCCGGCGACCCCTGCCGTATCATCAAGCTGCGAAACGACTGACGACGCATGGCCTTCGCTCCCGATTACCCCGCCGCCCGCGTCGTCGCTTCGCCAAATCACGGCGAAAGACTGCGGCCCATCAGTGCGCTGATCCTGCATTATACCGGCATGCCGACGTCCGAAAGCGCGCTGGCTTTGCTGCGAAGCCCCGCCGCCGAGGTCTCGGCGCATTATTTCGTCGAGGAGAATGGCGAGGTTCTCCAGCTCGTGCCCGAGGATCGGCGCGCCTGGCATGCGGGAAAGAGTTTCTGGGCGGGCGAGACCGATCTCAACTCCGCCTCCATCGGCATCGAAATCGTCCATCCCGGCCATGACGATCCGCGCCCCTTTCCCGCGCGCCAGATCGCCTCGGTCATAGCCCTGTCCCGCGATATCTGCCGGCGGCATGCGATCGCGCCGCAGCGGGTTCTGGCGCATTCCGACATCGCCGTCTCGCGCAAGATTGATCCGGGCGAGTTTTTCCCCTGGGACGTTCTCGCGAGGGAGGGCGTCGGCCATTACGTCGCGCCGGCGTCGATTCTCGGAGACGAAGGGCTTGGCCCCGGCAACTCGGGCGAGAAGGTCCGCAGGCTTCAAGACCAGCTCGCCCGCTACGGCTACGCTATTGCGCAGACCAGCAATTTCGACGATGATACGGCCAAGGTCGTGGCCGCGTTTCAACGCCATTTCCGGCCGGAAAAAATTGACGGGCGCGCGGACGTCTCGACGCTCGCGACGCTTGAAAATTTGCTTGGAATAGTTTTTTGACGGAATAATTCATGCGCACGAATGATAAGCCCGCGATTGTCATCACCGGCGCCTCCACGGGCATTGGTGAGGCCTCGGTAGCCGCCCTGATCGAAGCCGGTTTTTTTGTTTTCGGTTCGGTGCGCAAGGAAACCGACGCCGCAAGGCTGCAAGAGCGTTTCGGCGCCGATTTCACGCCTCTGCTTTTCGACGTCACCGCTGGCGGGGCCATCGCCGCTTCGGTGGGGCTGGTCGAGGCGCGCCTTTGCGGCCGCAGGCTTTCGGGCCTCGTCAACAACGCCGGCGTCGCGCTGCCGGGTCCGCTGCTGCATCAGTCGATCGGGGAATTTCTTCAGCAGTTCGGGGTCAATCTGTTCGGCCAGCTCAAGGTAATACAGACCTTCGCGCCCCTGCTCGGAGCGACAGGCAAGGGTGAGGGCGCGCCGGGGCGCATCGTCAATATGAGTTCGGTCGCGGGCACGCTGGCCGCGCCCTATCTTGGCGCCTACGCCGCCTCCAAACATGCGCTGGAAGGCTTGTCCGATGCGCTGCGGCGCGAGCTGATGATCTTCGGCGTCGACGTGATCGTCATCGAGCCCGGCGTGATCAGGACGCCGATCTGGGACAAGGCCGATCGTCTCGATCTGTCGCGCTATGACAACACCGCCTATGGCCCCGGCGCGCGGCGCCTGCAGAAATGGGCCTCGGAGCGCGGCCAGAAGGGCGCGCCCGTGGAGCTCGTCGCCAAGGCCGTGGTGCGCGCGCTGACCGCCCGCCGCCCGCCCGACCGCATCAGGGTGGTGCCGAATTATCTCCTCGACTGGACCCTGCCCCGCCTGCTGCCGACGCGGTTTCTGGATCGGCTGATCGCGAAACGGCTAGGGCTGTTGCCGGAAAAGGGCGGGAGCGCGGCGCCATGACCTGTCATTCCCGCGAACGCGGGAGTGACAGCGCCCCTGCTTGAAGCGTCACGGAGCGCGGGCGCTAATCCCTCCCCGTAACGGGGAGGGATTAGCGCCCGCGCTCCGACCAAGCTTGACCTCGCCGCCAATCCGGCTCACCTAGAGCGGATTCCGAAGCAGCCAGCGGAAAATCCATGACCAGAGACGCCGAAACCTTCCTCCCGCAACCCATCGACGCCGAACCCGCGCCGCGACATCGCAGCTGCGCCGTAACGATCGGAAGTGGCAAGGGCGCCGTGACGGTGGGCGGCGGCGCGCCGATCGTCGTTCAGTCCATGACCAACACCGACACCGCCGACATCGACGCCACCGTCGCGCAGGTCGCCGCGCTGGCGCGGGCGGGCTCGGAGCTGGTGCGGATCACCGTCGACCGCGACGAGGCGGCTGCCGCCGTCCCGCACATCCGCGAAAAGCTCGACAGGATGGGCGTCGACGTCCCGCTGATCGGCGATTTTCATTACATCGGCCACAAGCTTCTGGCCGATCACCCGGCCTGCGGCGAGGCGCTCGCCAAATACCGCATCAATCCGGGCAATGTCGGCTTCAAGGAAAAGAAGGACAAGCAGTTCGGCTCCATCGTCGAACTGGCGATCAAGCACGACAAGGCCGTGCGCATCGGCGCGAATTGGGGCTCGCTCGACCAGGAGATGCTGACGCATCTGATGGACATCAACGCCGCGTCCAAGGCGCCCATCGACGCGCGCGCGGTAATGCGCGAGGCCATGGCGCGCTCGGCGATCTACTCCGCCCAGCGCGCCGAGGAAATCGGCCTCAAGCGCAACAAGATCGTGATTTCCGCCAAGGTCTCGGCGGTGCAGGATCTGATTTCGGTCTATCGCATGCTGGCCAAGCGCAGCGATTACGCGCTGCATCTGGGGCTGACCGAGGCCGGCATGGGCTCCAAGGGCGTCGTCGCCTCGGCGGCCGCGCTCGGCGTGTTGCTGCAGGACGGGCTCGGCGACACGATCCGCGTGTCGCTGACGCCGGAGCCCGGCGGCGACCGCACGCTGGAAGTGCAGGTGGCGCAAGAGATCTTGCAGACCATGGGCTTTCGCACCTTCGTGCCGCTGGTCGCGGCCTGCCCCGGCTGCGGACGCACGACTTCGACCGTGTTTCAGGAGCTCGCGCGCGACATCCAGTCCCATATCCGCGAGCGCATGATCGTCTGGCGCCAGCAATATCACGGCGTCGAGACGCTGAATGTCGCAGTGATGGGCTGCATCGTGAACGGGCCGGGCGAGTCGAAACACGCCGACATCGGCATCTCGCTGCCCGGCACGGGCGAGAGCCCGGCGGCGCCCGTGTTCATCGACGGCCAGAAGGCGATGACTCTGCGCGGCGAAGGCATCGCCGACGAGTTCATCCGCATCGTCGATGATTATGTCGCGCGGCGCTTTGGCGGCGGCGAGGGCGCGGGCAAGGCGGCCGAGTAAGGCGGTCAGCCGCGCAGGGCTTCGTCCAGCGCGCGCAAGGCCCGCCAGGCCTGCCGCTTGAGCGAAGAGGCCTTCAGCATTGCGGCGAGGCCGGGCGCGGGAATGGCGACGACTTTCGCCTCACCAAGCTGAAGTTCGAACCGGCGCGCGTATAGTTTTGTCGGCGCGTCGCTCACTCCCAGCATTATTTTGGCGGTGTCGCCCAGCAGGAGCACCGCCCTGGGCCGGGCAAGTTCAATATGGCGACGCGCGAAGGGCGTGAGCGCCGCAGCCACATGCGCGGTCAACTGCTGTCCGCCCGCTGGCCGCCAGGGCGAGAAATAGGCCCGATAGGCGTTCTGGCTTTGGCCGATGGCCGCCAGCATGGCGTCAAGCAATCGGGCTTCGGGGCCGCTGAAAGCCTCGCCGCTGCTCTCCTCGGCCTCGCCCGGCGCGTAATCCAGCGCCATGATTGAGGCGGGTTGCCCGCTGGAGAACAGAAAATGCCGGGCCCTTGAGGCCCTCCCGCCCTCGAAGCCTTTCAGGCCTTCCTGCAACTCTTGCAGCGTCCGGGCAGAGGCCGCGATGGCTTCCGCGTCGCGGATCGCCTCTTGCGGAAACACCGGAGCCGCGGATGGCGCGCGGATCGGCGCCGAGGGCGCTTCGCGCCGCTGTGGCTCCTGCGGCGGCGGGGATTCTTCGACAACCGGCGGCGCCAAGCGCTCGGCGAAACGGTCATGCGGCGTCTCGTCGAGTGCGCAATCGACGCCAATGGCGCGATAATAATCGAGCAGCGCCATGAGCGCCCGCGTCTCGTCCGTGGCAGCCTCTCCCGGCATGGTCAACAACAGCGAAACGCGCGCGCGCCGCCTTCGCCAAAGCGCCGCGCCTGCCGCTCAAGAAAAAACTCTTCTCGCGTCATGACGGGTTCGCCAGCATGGTTTTCACGCAGGTGTTTCGCGTAGACGTCGTAATCGGGTTGACCAACCATCAGGCTGGCGCCCGCGCGCAGCTTTGTCGCGAGGCGCGCGAGATCAAGCCGCAGCGGTCCGCAGTTCAGGCAATTCATCCTGCGCCTCCCTCGTTGTGGCGACCTCGCTGCGCAGCGCGTTGCGCATCGCGATCAGACCGAATGCGGCCATGGATATGACCAGCGCGATGAACAATGCCGCGAGCGAAGCGTCGACATAATCGTTGAATATGATTCGATGCATTTCCACGGCCGTTTTGGCGGGAGCCAAAAGTTGATCCTTGCCGAGCGCGGCGGCGTAAAGCTTCGCATGGGCAAGAAAGCCGATGCGAACGTCCGGGTGAAAGATTTTCTCAAGACCCGCCGTCAGCGTGCACACGTAAAGCCAGATCATCGGCGCGAGCGCCACGATGGCGTAGGCCTCGCGCTTCATGCGGAACAGCACCACTGCGCAGAGCGTCAGCGCGATCGCCGCGAGCATCTGGTTGGCGATGCCAAACAGCGGCCAGAGCGAATTGATGCCGCCCAGAGGATCGACGACGCCCTGATAGAGAAACCAGCCCCAGCCCGTCACCGCGAGCCCTGTCGCGGCGAGGCTGGGAATGAGGGCGCGCGTGCTGCGGAAAGCCGGCACAAAACTCCCCACCAGATCCTGGATCATGAAACGCGCGACGCGGGTGCCGGCGTCGATCGTGGTCAGGATGAACAGCGCCTCGAACAGGATCGCGAAGTGGTACCAGAAGGACATGGCGCTAGAACCGCCAATGGCCGACGCCAGAATTTGCGCCATTCCGACGGCGAGCGTCGGCGCGCCGCCGCTGCGCGAGAGAATGGTCTTTTCGCCGACCTGCGCGGCGATGTCGTTCAAGGCTTGCGGCGTGATCGCGAAGCCCCAGCCGGACACGACATTGGCGACAGCCTCCGGCGTCGAGCCTATCAGCGCCGGCGCGCTGTTCATGGCGAAATAGACGCCGGGCTCCAGCACGCAGGCGGCGACGAGCGCCATGATCGCGACAAAGGACTCCATCAGCATCGCGCCATAGCCGATGAAGGGAATCTGCGTCTCGTCGCCGATCATCTTCGGCGTGGTGCCGGACGACACCAGCGCGTGAAATCCCGACACGGCGCCGCAGGCGATGGTGATGAAGAGGAAGGGAAACAGGCTCCCGGCGAAGACCGGCCCCGTGCCGTCGACAAAACGGCTGATCGCCGGCATCTTGAGCTCTGGCCAGACGAAGAATATTCCCAGCGCCAGTGAGAGGATCGTGCCGATCTTCAGAAAAGTCGAGAGATAGTCTCGCGGCGCCAGCAGCAGCCAAACCGGCAGCACCGAGGCGACGAAGCCATAGCCGATCAGCATGAAGGCGAGCGTCTCGCCCTTGAAGGTAAAGAGCGGCGCGAGAACCTCGCTTTGCGCGACCACTCGGCCGAGCGCGATGCTGGCGATGAGCAGCACGAAACCGATCAGGGACATTTCAAGAATGCGCCCCGGCCGCAGATAGCGCCCGTAAACGCCCATGAACACCGCGATCGGCAAGGTCGCGAAGACCGTGAAGGACCCCCATGGACTGTCGGCCAGCGCCTTGACCACGACGAGCCCCAGCACGGCGAGCAGAATGACCATGATCGCCAGAATGCCGACCATGGCGATGACGCCCGCCACTGGCCCCATCTCCGTCTTGATGAGATCGCCCAGCGAACGCCCGTCGCGTCGCGTCGAAATGAACAGCACGAGGAAATCCTGCACGGCGCCGGCGAAAACGACGCCGATCATCAGCCAAAGCGCGCCGGGGAGATAGCCCATTTGCGCGGCCAGAACCGGCCCCACCAGTGGCCCCGCGCCCGCGATGGCGGCAAAATGATGCCCGAACAGAACCACTTTGTCGGTGGGGACATAATCGAGCCCGTCATTGTGGCGATGGGCCGGGGTAGGTCGGCTGGCGTCCAGCACAAGCACGCGACGGGCGATAAAGAGCGCGTAATAGCGATAGGCGATGAGATAGACGCATATGGCCGCCGTGACGAGCCATAGCGCGTTGACGGACTCCCCGCGCGCGGTCGCGAGCGTGAACAGCGCGAAAACGCCCGTGGCGCCGATGGCGGCCCAGAGAAAGAGAGAGAGCAGGCGCTTGACGGGCATCGACGACAACCTCGTGGTGAACTCCGCTCGCCGCAAAGCGGCAGCGGAGGGAGCTAGCGCTATCAATCAAGTCGATAGAGATATTCCCCTCGCGGGAGCGCGTCCAGCCTGAGCTTGCCCCTTCGTCACTCCGCCGCCTGCGCCGCCGGTTCATAATTCAATATCGGCGCCAGCCAGCGCTCGACCTCGGCGACCGGCATGCCCTTGCGCCGGGCGTAATCCTCGACCTGATCGCGCTCGACCTTGGCCACCCCGAAATAATGCGCCTGGCTATGCGCGAGATAAAGCCCGCTCACCGTCGAGGCCGGCGTCATGGCGAAGCTTTCCGTCAGCTTCACGCCGGTGCGCTTTTCCGCGTCGAGCAGGCGGAACAGCGTCGCCTTTTCCGTGTGGTCGGGCTGCGCCGGATAGCCGGGAGCGGGGCGGATGCCGTCATAGGGCTCATTCGGCAGCTCGGCGGGAGAAAAATTCTCCGCGGCTCCATAGCCCCAGAACTCACGCCGCACACGCTCATGCATACGCTCGGCGAAGGCTTCGGCCAGACGATCCGCGAGCGCCTTCACCATGATCGAACCATAATCGTCATTGGCCTGGGCGTAGCGCGCGGAAATTTTTTCTTCCTCAGCGCCCGCCGTGACGACGAAGGCCCCGACATAGTCAGCCTTGCCACTCTCCCTGGGCGCGATGAAATCGGCGAGCGCGACATTGGGCTTGCCGTCCCTCCGCGCCAGCTGCTGGCGCAGGGTGAACAGCGTCGCCAGCCGCTCCTCGCGCGACTCGCCGGCAAACAGCGCGATGTCGTCGCCGATTGCATTCGCCGGCCAGAAGCCGATCACTGCCTTGGGCGTGAACCAACGCTCTTCGACGATGCGCTTCAGCATCGCCTGAGCGTCGTCGAACAGGGCCTTCGCCGCCGGGCCGCGCTCGGGGTCTTCCAGCAGAGCCGGATAGCGCCCCTTGAACTCCCAGGTCTGGAAGAAGGGCGTCCAGTCGATGTAGGGAACGAGTTCCGCGACGTCATAGGTCCCAAAGCCGCGCACGCCGGTGAAACTGGGCTTTGCCGGCGCAAAGGCGCTCCAGTCGATTTTCAGCGCGTTGGCGCGCGCCTTTTCGAGCGGCACCCGCTGCTTGTCCAGCTGCGCCTTTGCGTGCGCGTCCGCGACCTTCTCATATTCCCTGCGGGTCTGCGCGACATATTCATCGCGCGTCTTCGAAAGCAGGGATTGTGCGACGCCGACCGCGCGGCTTGCGTCGGTCACATAGACCGCCTGGCCGCGCCGATAGTTGGGGCTGATCTTCACCGCCGTATGCACGCGGCTCGTCGTCGCCCCGCCGATCAGCAAGGGCGTATTCAGTCCCTCGCGCTCCAATTCGGCGGCGATGAAGCACATCTCGTCGAGCGAGGGCGTGATGAGGCCGGAAAGGCCGATGATATCGACATTTTCCCGCTTCGCCGTCTCGATGATCTTCGCCGCTGGCGTCATCACGCCGAGATCGATGACCTCGAAATTATTGCAGCCGAGCACCACGCCTACAATGTTCTTGCCGATGTCGTGAACGTCGCCCTTCACCGTCGCAAGCAGGATTTTTCCGGCGGTGGAGCGTTCGCTCTTGTCCAGCTCCATGAAGGGTAGCAGATGCGCCACGGCCTGTTTCATGACGCGAGCGGATTTCACCACCTGCGGCAAGAACATCTTGCCCTGTCCAAATAGGTCGCCGACGACATTCATGCCCGCCATCAGCGGGCCTTCGATCACGTCGAGCGGGCGATTTGAACGCAGGCGCGCTTCCTCGACATCCGCATCGATGTAATCGGCGACGCCATTGACGAGCGCATATTCGAGCCGCTTGTCGACGCTGGCTTCGCGCCAGGCCGCGTCCTTCTCCTGCGTCCTGGCGCCGGCGCCCTTGAATTTCTCGGCGAGCGTCACGAGCCGCTCGGTCGAATCCTTGCGGCGGTTGAGCACGACGTCTTCGCAGGCCTCGCGCAGCTCCGGGTCGATCTTCTCGTAAACCGCGAGCTGGCCCGCGTTGACGATGCCCATGTCCATGCCGGCGGCGATGGCGTGATAGAGAAACACCGAATGCATCGCCTCGCGCACCGGCTCATTGCCGCGAAACGAGAAGGAAAGATTGGAAACGCCGCCCGAAATATGGGTCAGCGGCATCTCGGCCTTTATCGCGCGCGCGGCCTCGATGAAATCGACGCCATAATTCTCATGTTCCTCGATGCCTGTCGCCACCGCGAAAATATTTGGATCGAAGATAATGTCCTGCGGCGGAAAGCCGACCTCTTCGACAAGGATCTTATAGGCGCGTTTCGCTATCGAGAATTTGCGCTCGAATGTGTCGGCCTGGCCCTGTTCGTCGAAGGCCATCACCACGACTGCGGCGCCGTAGCGCTTGACTTTGCGCGCCTCGTCGCGAAACTTGTCCTCGCCTTCCTTCATCGAGATCGAATTGACGACGCCCTTGCCCTGCAGGCATTGCAGGCCGGCTTCGATCACCTCGAATTTCGAACTGTCGACCATGATCGGCACGCGCGCGATGTCTGGCTCGGCGGCGACAAGATTTAGGAATTCGACCATCGCGCGCTTGGAGTCGAGCAGCCCCTCATCCATGTTGACGTCGATCACCTGCGCTCCATTGGCGACCTGATCGCGCGCGACTTCAAGCGCAGCGGCGTAATCTCCCGCCGTGATCAGCTTGCGGAATTTGGCGGAGCCGGTGACATTGGTGCGCTCTCCGACATTGACGAAGGGAATGTCCCTCGTCAGCGTGAAAGGCTCAAGGCCCGACAGGCGCAACATAGGCTCGATTTGAGGGACTTTGCGCGGCGCCAGACCCTTCACCGCTTCGGCGATCGCCTTGATATGTGGCGGCGTCGTGCCGCAGCAGCCGCCGAGAACATTGACGAGGCCAGCCCTGGCGAATTCACCAACCAGCTCCGCCATATATTCGGGGCTCTCGTCATAGAGGCCGAATTCATTTGGCAGTCCGGCGTTGGGAAAGGCGCAGACGCGTGTGTCCGCCACGCGGCCAATTTCAACGATATGCTGGCGCATCTCGCGTGCGCCTAGAGCGCAGTTGAAGCCGATCGAAAAAGGCTTGGCGTGGGCGAGCGAGTTCCAGAACGCCTGCGCGGTCTGGCCGGAAAGAGTGCGCCCGGAGAGATCGGTGATCGTGCCCGAGATCATGATCGGGAAAACCGTCCCGACCTCGTCGAAGGCGTCTTCCAGAGCATAGAGCGCCGCCTTGGCGTTCAGCGTGTCGAAGATCGTCTCGACCAGAAGAATATCCGCGCCGCCTTCGATCAGGCCAAGCGCCGCCTCGCGATAGGCGATGCGCAGATCGTCGAAGGTGACCGCGCGAAAGCCGGGGTTTGAGACATCGGGAGATATCGACGCCGTGCGGTTGGTCGGGCCCATCGAGCCGGCAACGAAACGCTTAACGCCAGTCTTCTTTTCAACTTCGTCGCAGGCCTGCCGGGCGAGACGCGCGCCTTCCAGGTTGAGCTCGAAGGCCAGCTCCTCCAGTCCATAATCGGCCTGGGCGATAGTCGTCGACGAAAACGTGTTCGTCTCGATGATGTCCGCGCCGGCCTCAAGATACTGGATATGAATATCCTTGATGGCCCGGGGCTGGGTCAGGATCAACAGATCGTTGTTACCGCGCAGATCCTTCGCATGGCCCTTGAAGCGCTCGCCGCGAAAATCCTCTTCCGTGAATTTGTGGCGCTGGATCATCGTGCCCATGGCGCCATCGAGAATCAGGATTTTTTCGCGCGCCAGCCGGTCGAGCGTTTCGAGAATTTTCGGGCCGTGGGCTTTGTCGAAAGTCATGCTGTCGCTTTCTCGCGGGCCGGGCGCACGCCCAGCAAATGGCATATGCCGAAAACAAGATCGGCGCGGTTGTTGGTGTAGAAATGAAATTCGTTCACGCCCGATTTCACGAGGTCCATGACCTGTTCGGCCGTGGTGGTCGCCGCGACCAGCGCATGGGTTTCAGGATCGTTTTCCAGGCCCTCGAAGCGGTCGGCGAGCCATTGTGGCACGCTCGCGCCAGCCTTGGCGGCGAAGCCCGCCACCTGCCTGAAATTGCGCACGGGCATGATGCCGGGAACAATCGGGATTTTGATGCCTTTCGCGCGAGCGCGCTCAAGAAAGCGCAGATAGATGTCGTTGTCGAAGAAGAACTGGGTAATGGCGCGCGTGGCGCCGGCGTCTATCTTCGATTTCAGCGCGTCGATGTCATTGTCGATTGAGGCGCTCTCGGGATGGCCCTCGGGATAGGTCGAAACAGAAATCTCGAAATCGCCGATCGCGCGAATCCCGCGCACCAGATGGCTGGAGGACGGATAGCCGAGCGGATGCGGCATGAAGGGCGAGCCGACGCCGCCCGGCGCATCGCCGCGCAGGGCGACGATGTGGCGCACGCCAATGTCGCGATAGCCACGGATGACATTGTCGACCTCCTCGCGCGTCGCGGACACGCAAGTCAGATGCGCCGCCGGCTTCATCTGTGTTTCCCGTGCGATGCGCTCCACGATCGCATGGGTGCGCTCGCGCGTGGAACCTCCGGCGCCATAGGTCACGGAGACGAAGCGCGGATGCAGCGGCTCCAGCCGCTTGATGGTTTCCCAAAGCTGGGCTTCCATCTGCGGCGTCTTGGGCGGAAAGAATTCGTAGGAAATAACGAATTCGCCCTTGGAGGAAAGTGGATGACGCGGCTCATTCAGCATCAGGCGGTCTCGAAATTCTTGGTGGGGATGAGGTCGGCGTTGACGCGCGGATCGCGCGCGAGCCACAAGGATACGGTAAGTTTCGCGGCGTCATTGGAAGGCGGAGCAAGATCCTGGTGCAGAATGGTTTCGAGGCCGGCCTGCGCCAGAAGATCGGAGATTTCCTTCGCCGAAAAACCAAGCCGCCGGTGGGCGTGTTTTTCGCGCAGCGCTTCCTCCTGATGGGGCGCGAAATCGACGACGATCAATCTGCCGCCCGGGGCGAGCGCGCGGGCCGCTTCGCGCAAGGCGCGGGCCGGATCGTCGAGATAGTGCAACACCTGATGCATGATCGCTACATCGCAGGAATTGCGTTCGACCGGCAGCGCGTAGATGTCGCCCTGGCGCAATTGCACGTTGCGAACGCCGCTTTCCTCCAGTCGCCCGCGCGCGACCGCAAGCATCGCCGAGGAGAGATCAACGCCGATGGCGCGTTGCGCCTTTGGCGCGAAAAGCTCCAGCATCCGGCCCGCTCCGGCGCCAAGATCGAGCAATTGCCGGATCGGCGCATCGCCTATGGCGTCGCGGATAGCGGCCTCGACTTGCGCCTCCGGCACATGCCGCGATCGGATGTCGTTCCACTCGTCGGCATGCGCGGCAAAGTAGCGGGCGGCGTTTTCGGCCCGCGCATGGCGCACCTCGGAGAGACGCGCCCGGTCTCCCGAGAGCACCGGATCCTTGGGGTCGAGCCAATCTATGACGCCCCGGGCGAGAAAACTCGCGGCGCCGGATGGGGCCAGGCGGAAGAAGGCCCAGGCGCCCTCCCGGCGACGCTCGACGACGCCAGCTTCCACGAGCAGCTTCAGATGTCGGGAGACGCGCGGCTGGGATTGCCCGAGGATCGCGACGACCTCGCTGACGGTCAATTCCGACTCGGAGAGCAATGCGACGAGACGCAGGCGCGTTTCCTCGCCGGCCGCGTTGAGCGCGGCGAGCGTAGGCTCAATTCCGATTGAATGCGGGGCGACCATTGGCTCCTCTGCGCAAGATATAAAGATATCTATATACGTCAAATTCAAGATATACAAGCCCGATGAGGATTGGGACTCCAACGCCCCCTCCGTGGGCGCGCTGCGGCGCTTTGACGTCCCGAATTGAGTGATTGAAATTTCATCTTGACCAATCCCGAAACCAGGTTCAGCATCACAAATATCGCAGTCGTCGGTTGGGCGCGGGTCGCCCCTCAGACGAAGAACCGATCGGGCGGGACCTCGAATTCGGGCGCGAATAGATCTGTCGGCGTCACCTAAAATGGCGCCGGGGTTGTGCAGAAGCCTTCCGAGAGGAGCATGACGCCACCTGGTCAGATTCGACCTCCGCTTTGAGCGCAAGGTCACTGCGGTCCGAAGAGTCAAGCGCTAATCTCTTCGGCAACTGCTTCAGAGCCTTCAAATCCTTATCGAAACGACGTCGCGAAGGCCAAGCGGGGTTGTGTCGGTTCTCAGCTGGAAATCCCCCAGAGAGCTTCGTCCAAGACGAAGCGATTAGGCCCCGTTCGCTCCGCGCGACGGGGCCTTTGCTTTTCTGCCCTTCGGGCGATTATTTTGAGACCAACCAGCCAGATTTGAAGCGTGGTTCCCGCAAACTGGGCGTGGTTTTTGGGCCAGCGGCGGCGTCAAGCCGTCATTCTCCAGCAATTCCGACTGGTTGAGAAAAGTGTAAGAATGTCTTCACTGTAGTTTGCGGCGTTAAGCTTAACTTATGGACCCGACAAGGTCGTTGAAGTATGGTTTACCCTGTGTCGTCTGGGCCTGTGTATCGTGAAACCTGCGTCTTTTTTTTTATTGGCCTCCGTGGCGGCACTTTCCACGCCCGCCCTCATCGCGCCCGCCAGGGCTTTTGACTTCTTTGGATTGTTTGGTTCGGAAGACGAACCGCCCGCCCCGAGCGCGGAGGCGCTTTCCTACAAGCTCGAATTTTCGGGGCTCGATGACGACAAGGCCCTGGCCCAAAATTTAAAGGACGCCTCGAACGGCTGGCGCCTCCGCAAGGAATCCCCTCTCTCTGGAGCGGCGCTGGCGCAGCGGGTCATCGCTGATTATCCCCGCATCGGAGAAGCGCTCTGGGGCGCCGGCTATTTTAACGCACAAGTCACGGCTGAAATCGCCGGCGTAGAGGTCTTTCCTGACGGCCGCGGCGCCGACGCGGCGGCGAACGCCGCTGAACGCTTGCGCGACAAGGCCGCTGTCCCAGTCACGTTCAAGATCGATCCCGGTCCTCTGTTTCATTTGCGCAATCTGGTCGTTTATGACGCGCGGACGATGGCGCCAATCGACCCGGAGCTGTTTTCGAAAAAGGCGTTTCAGCGGCCCCCCGACGAACCCGCGCGAGCCGCTGGCGTGCGCGCGATGGAAGCGGAATGGATCGACGAATTGCGCGCAAAATCCTATCCCCTCGCGAAAATCGTGAAGACCGCGCCCGTGATCCTGCATCGTGAAGAAGCGATGGATGTGGCGGTCACCCTCGACCCGGGACCGCGCGCCGGGATCGGCGAAGTGGCGCTAAAAAACACCTCCGGCGTGCCGCCGGAAGTCATACGCTCCTTCATCTATCTCGAAGAGGGCGAGGACTACAGCCCAAAGAAGCTTGCGGACACGCGCAAATCCGTGGCCCGGATCGAGGCGATCGGCTCGGTCAAAGTCGAGGACGGCGAGGCGCTCGACAAGAACGGCAATCTGCCGATTTTCGTGACGACCGGCGATCGCAAGCAATTTGCGGTCGGCTTCACGGGACAGGTCTCCACGACGGACGGACCGGGAATGCGCGCCTATTGGGTTGACCGTAACGTATTTGGCGAAGGCGAGCGCCTGCGTTTCGACCTGCAGGGCGGCCTCGCGCCGATCGGCGGAAGTCCCAGCTTCTTCAGCCTGCCGAAGTTCGAAACGTCGGATCTGGTAGGCAGCGCCAGGATGAGCTTCATCAAGCCGGCGCTCTGGGGCTCGCGCAACGACCTGTTGGTCGACGCCGCGATCGTGCGCGAGCGGACGCCCTATTATTGGGCGGATTACACCAACGGCAGCATCGGCATAAGACACCGGTTCAGCGACACGACATCGATCCAGGGCGGCGTGGAGATCGAGGCGGGCAAGACATTCGACGCTTGGGGACCGCACACCTACTCTCTGCTCGGCCTGCCGGTGGCCGCCACTTACGACAGCACCGACAGCCCGCTTGCGCCGACAAAAGGCGTACGCGCAAACCTCTCTGTCGAACCCTATTTCAAGACCTTCCACGACAGCGTGGGCATGGTCGAGTCGAAGGGCCAGGTTTCGACCTATTACGCCCTGGACGACGACGCCTGGTACATACTCGCGGGCCGGGTCAAGGCTGGCTCGATCGTCGGCGCGGACATCGAGGACATTCCCGCGAGCCATCGCTTCTTCGCGGGCGGCGGCGGATCCGTGCGGGGCTATATTTATCGTTCTCTCGCTCCCGACGACGGCTTCGGCTTTCCCGTAGGCGGCCGCAGTCTGCTTGAAGGCTCTGCCGAAGCTCGCATCAAGGTGACGAAGGAGATCGGGGTCGTGCCGTTCTTCGACACCGGCATGGCCTTCTCGTCGCCCTATCCCGATTTTCAGAACTCCATGCGCTCGGCGGTGGGACTGGGCTTCCGCTATTATACTGGCATCGGCCCCATTCGCGTGGACTTCGCCACACCGGTGAATCGCCAACCCGGGGAGGCTCCATTCGCCATGTTCATCGGCATAGGGGAGTCTTTTTGATGCGCGCGCGCATTTGGCGATATGCCGCCATCAGCCTTGGCCTGTTGCTCCTGCTGGCGGGAGTGGCTTCGCTGGGGCTGGGCGTGAAAACGGGGGAAGGCAAGAGTTTCCTCGCCGATTTCGTATCCCGCGCGGCCTCTTCGGCGCGCATGAAACTCGATATCGGCGAGATCGAGGGGCCGCTGTCCTCCCGTCCCCTTTTTCGCGACATCACCCTCGCGGACAAGGACGGGGTCTGGCTGAAAATCAACCGCGTCGAAATTGACTGGTCACGTCTTCCCTTGGCGGCGCTGCGCGTCGACATCAACCGCTTCGCCATTGGCCGCGTCGACGTGCTGCGCCGCCCCGCTCCGGCGCCGGAAGAGCCGAAGCCCGCCGAACCCGCCGCCCCCGCCGGAAAGACGAGCGGCGGCGGTCTCGCGCCGGATCTGCCGGTCCGGTTCCGCCTCGCGGCGTTCCAAGTGGATAGGCTGGCGCTCGCCGAGCCGGTTCTGGGCCAGGCCGCTACGCTCACCTTGACTGGCTCCGCCGAAGCGGGCGCTTCGACCGATGGCGCGAAGGCGGCGTTTACCGCCCAGCGCACCGACGCGGCCGGATCAATCCAGCTGAAGGCCGAAGTCGCCCCGGGCGCCAATCGTCTGCTGCTCGCCTTGTCCGCGCAGGAGCCGCCGGGCGGCCTTTTCGCGCGCGCGGCGCGACTGCCGGGGCTGCCGCCAATCGACGTCTCGCTGAACGGAGAGGGTCCGCTCGACAATTTCGCCGCGACGCTCGCAGCCCGCGCCGGCGGTGATCTGACCGCGCAAGGCACAGCGCATCTGACCCGCGATCAGGCCAGCCGGCGGCTTGAGTTCAATCTCACAAGCGAATTTTCCACGCTTCTGCCCAAGGCGCTTGCGGACATTTTCTCGGGCCCGAACACGCTGCAAGGGACCGCCGCTTTCGCCGACGACGGGACCGTCGCGCTCGAAAAGCTGGCGCTCGCCAATGCGGCCCTGGAGCTGAATGCGGCGGGCAAGCTTGGCGCCGAAGGAAAAATCGACGCCCATGCCTCTTTGCGCGGCCAACCTGCCACGGATGCGTCCGCGTTTCGCGCCAAGACGCTCGAAAGCGATCTCGATGTGACGGGCAGCATCGCTCAACCGAACGCAAAGCTGCGCGTGCTGATCGAGGACGCCGTGTTTTCCGCTGGGCGCTTTGGCCATGTCGACGCGGCGGCGACCGCCTTGGCGGACGGCCCGCTGACCGACGCCGCTTCGCATGTCGTGCTCGACATCAAGGCCCGAGGGGACGAACTCGCCTTCACCGACCGGGGCCTCGGCGACGCCTTGGGCGATCGGGCGACTCTTGCGTTACAAGCACGGGCGACGGGAGCTGGCGACGCTGACATTGGACTCGCCAAAATCGAAACGTCCACCGCAATTCTGACCTACTCCGGCAAGGCCGGTCCTGACGCGCTGGACGGCAAGGCGAATCTGGCGGCGTCGGACCTGTCGCACTTCGCGCGGCTAGCCGGACGCGACTTGCGCGGGGCCATGACCCTGGCGGCGACGCTCACGGGAACGCCGAAGGAGCAACGCATAAGCGCCGTGATCAATGGCGCCGTCGTCGAGCCCCGATTGGGAGCGCCGGCTCTCGACGGGTTGCTCGGGCGCAAGCTCGCCTTGGGCGGCAAGGTCGAAACATTTGCAGGAGGAGGCGTCAGCTTCGATGGACTCACCCTGAATGGCGAGTTCATGCAGGCGCGCGTGAATGGCGCCGCCACACGGGAAAAGGCCGACGTCGCCGCGAGAATCGACATCCCCGATCTGCGCCGCGCGGACGTCAGGCTTGCAGGTCGCGCCAGCGTCGACGCCAAGATCTCCGGTTCCCTGCAAAAGCCGGACGCAAGTCTGGATGTGTCGCTCGCTAACGCCAGCGCCGACGGCCGCGCTATCCCCAAGCTGAACCTCCATGCGGACGCGCAGGATTTGCTGGGCGAGCTGGCGGCCTCGGCGACCCTGGACGGCACGATAGACGGTCGCGCCGCGCGGGGTCGCGCAAAAGCCGCGCGCGCGGGAAAGGGATGGAAGGTCGAGGACGTCGACGTCAACATCGGCCGGGCAAGTCTTAAAGGCGCCGTCGCCTATGACGGCGCGGCCAATGGCCGGCTGAGCTTGAACGCCCCCGACCTCGACGATTTTTCCGCCTTCGCGCTGCAAAAGCTCGGCGGCGCGGTCACCGCGGAAATCGCGCTCGACGGCGCATCAGGCGCGCAAAACGCCACGATCGACATGAAGGGTTCCGGCGTTCGCGCGAAAGATTTGTCGATTGAACGCTTCGCCGCGAAGCTTTCCGGCCGGGACTTGCTTCGCCGCCCGACTCTGGAGGGTGACGCGACGCTGGACAATACGAATCTCGGCAAGGAAACGATTCCCTCGGCCCGGCTCAAGGCCCGCCCCTCTGGCGCGGGAACCGCGCTCGACCTCGCCGTCAACGCCAGAGGCTTCGCCATTGCGAGCGCGGCGACGGTCACTCCCGGCGACCGCACCCGCATTGATCTGGCGTCCCTCTCCGCGCAGCGCGGGGCCAAGCGCCTCTCGCTTGCGGGGCCGGCGACGATCACCCTCGGCGCGGGCGCGGCTGAAATCAGGGGCCTCGCCATCAACGCCGACGGCGGCCGCATCGAAGTCGACGGCCGCGCCGGCGACCAGCTCGACCTGACGGCGCGGGTGCGCGCCATGCCGCTGTCGATCGCCGCGATGGCGGACCCCAGTCTCACCCTGGACGGAAAGCTAGACGCAGAGGCCCGGATTACCGGCCCCAAGACTGCTCCGGGCGGCGAATGGAAGGTCACGCTCGCAAAATTTTCGGCGCCGCAATTGCGCGGCAATGGTCTCCCCTCCATCGACGCTTCGGCGCATGGCCGCCTCGCTGGCAAGCGAACCAGCGTCGACGCCGATATCGCGCTGGGGACGGCGAGTTCGCATCAAAATCGCGGGATCGGCGCCAATTGACGCAGCCGGCGCACTCGATCTTTCGATCAAGGGAGGCGTCGACGCCGCGCTCGCCAACACGATGCTGTCAGCGAATGGCCAAACCGCGCATGGCAAGGCCAATCTGGATCTGCGCCTGACGGGATCGGCGACGTCGCCCATCGCCGGCGGCTCAGTCGCCTTCGCCGACGGCTCGTTCTCCGATCCCGCCAATGGGCTCGCTTTCAACAACATCTCCGCCCGGCTGGAAGCACACGGCCGGGAAATGACTTTTTCCGCGATGCAGGCGGCGACCAGAAACGGCGGCCAAATCTCCGCTGCGGGTCATATATCCCTGCTGCCCGAGGCTGGCATGCCGGGTTCAATCCATATCCTCGCGCACAACGCATTGCTGGTCAGCAGCGAGCTTATTTCCGCCAACGCCGATCTCGACCTCAATCTCGGGGGCCCCCTGGCGCGCGCGCCAAAGGTTTCCGGCGCGGTGAAATTCAACACGCTGGAGGTGAACATCCCAGCCCGGCTGCCCTCGTCGCTGACGCCGCTGCCCAACGCCAAGCACATCGACGCCAGAGGTTTTGCTAGAGAATTGCTGGCGTTGCAACGCAAGCAGGCCGCAAGAGCGGCGCGCGGCCCCGCATTCGACGCCGCCCTCGATTTGAAGATTTCGGCGCCGAACAAGATTTTCGTTCGTGGCCGCGGCATCGACGCGGAATTTGGCGGCGAGCTGACACTGGCGGGCTCGTTGCAGAAGCCCAGCGTCATTGGGGGATTTCGACCTGCGTCGCGGCAAGCTGCAATTGCTGACGCAGCGCATCGACATCACCCGCGGCAAGTTGACGTTTTCTGGCGGCCTGATGCCGGAACTGGATTTCTACGCGGAGACGACGGCCGCGGACGTCACGGCGCAGATCGCGGTTACTGGTCCGGCGTCACAACCAAGCTTCGCTTTCACCTCGTCTCCGGAATTGCCGCAGGACGAAGTCTTGTCCCGGCTTCTCTTCGCCAAGGCGTCTGGCGCGCTGTCGCCATTCCAGGCCTTGCAGCTCGCGGCCGCCGTGGCCGAGCTTTCGGGGGGAGGAGGCGACGGCGGGTTCGAGAAAATGCGCAAGGCTCTCGGCGTGGATTCGCTCGACCTCGACGCGGGCGGCGCCAACGGGCCGACCGTCGGCGCCTCGCGCTATATTTCCGATAATATCAGCGTCGGCGTGCGCGCTGGCGCGAAGCCGCAGGACGCCGCGGTGAATGTCGGCGTGGATGTCGGCAAAAAGGTCCGGGTGCAGGGCGAGACCAAGATGGACGGCTCCACCTCGCTCGGCGTCGGAGTCGAGTGGGAATATTGAGCGAAGGCCTCTCTTCCTTGTCGTGGAAGAGAGGCCTTGCGGAAATTACTCCCCGACCACTTCGAGGAAGGCCTGCGCGGCTTCCTTGCGTTCGAAGACGTGAGGCGAAAGCCCGCGCTTGCTCATCGCCTCCTTCATCTTCAGCCGTGCGAAGGCGCTTGTCGCATAGCGGGCGGTCGTCAGATAATAATGCTCCAGCATGTACTGGATCATCTCCGCATAATCGTCATAGAGCGCCTCGGCGATCTTGGCGCCATCGTGATTGACGACGGAATTGACGCGCTTGCCGACCTTGTGACAGGCCTCGACCAGCGTCTTTCGCAATTCGTCGACGTCTTTCTTCGTGCGGGCATGCCAGCCTTCGAGATTGACGAAGAGAATGTTGCGCTGCGGATCATATTGCACGCGCTCATGCATGTTAAGATTGAGCAGCTCGGCGAGCAAGCCCATCGGCTCGTCGATGAAGAGGCGCTTGTCCATCAATTCGGGCTCTTCGACGATGGGCTTGAAGGCCATATGCGCGAGTATGTCCTTCTCGATGTCGACGCCCGGCGCGACTTCAATCAGCTCCAACCCCTTCTGGCCCAAACGGAACACGCAGCGTTCGGTGACGTAAATCACCGGCTGCTTGCGTTTTTGCGCGAATTTGCCCGAAAAGGTGATCTGCTCGACGAAATTCAGGAATTTTCTGTTGCGGCCTTCCTGCAAAATGTTGAGCTTGCCGTCGGTGATCTCGACCCGCAGCCCGCCATTGGTGAACGTCCCGGCGAAGACGACGCTGCGCGCATTCTGGCTGATGTTGATGAAGCCGCCGCAGCCGTTCAGGCGGCCGCCGAACTTGCTGGTGTTGACATTGCCCTGCACGTCGCATTCGGCCATGCCAAGGCAGGTCATGTCGAGTCCGCCGCCGTCATAGAAATCGAACTGCTGATTTTGCGCGATGATGCTGTCGGCGTTGCTGGCGCCGCCGAAGGAAGAGCCGCTCGCCAGCACGCCGCCAATGGCGCCGGCTTCGGTGGTCAGCGTGATGTAGGGCGTGAACTTCTCTTCATTGGCGACAGCGGCGATGCCCTCCGGCGCGCCGACGCCGAGATTGACGACGCCGTTGGGCGGCAGCTCGAAGGCGGCTCTACGCGCGATGACCTTGCGTTCGTCGAGCGGCATTTTGGCCATGCCCTCGACCGGCACGCGGATTTCTCCCGACAGCGCGGGGTTGTACATCACCCCGTAATTCATGCGGTGCAGTTCCGGCGTCGCCGCGACGACCACGCAGTCGACCAGAATTCCCGGAACCTCCACGTCCTTTGGACGAATCGAGCCCTGTTCCACGATGCGCTCGACCTGTGCGATGACGATTCCGCCATTGTTTCGCGCCGCCATGGCCTGAGCCAGATTGTCGAGAACCAGCGCTTCCTTCTCCATGCTTATATTGCCGGAAGGGTCTGCGGAGGTGCCGCGTATGAAGGCCACGTCGATCTTCGTGGCGAGGTAGAACAACCACTCCTCGCCCTCGACATTGTGATACTTCACGATGTCTTCCTTCGTCACCTCATTGACCTTGCCGCCTCCGAACCTCGGATCGACGTAAGTATAGAGGCCGACCTTGGAGAAGAGTCCGGGCTGGCCGGCGGCGCAGGCGCGATACAGCTGCGAAATGACGCCTTGGGGCAGGTTGTAGCCGAGAATCTTGTTTTCCTGCGCGGCCTGGGCGACCTTTGGCATGCGGCCGAAATTGCCCGCGATGACCCGACCGAGCAGCCCTTCATGATGCAGCCGTCCGGTGCCAAGGCCCTTGCTGTCGCCAGCGCCGGCGGTCATGATGAGAGTGAGATTCTTTGGATGACCTGTCTCGACAAAGCGCTGTTCCAATCCCATGTGCAGCGCCTCCGGGATACAACTCTGGACGAACCCGGAGGTGGTCACGACGTCGTTGTCCCGGATGAGGGCAATCGCCTGTTCCAAAGTGGTGACCTTGTTGTTCGCCATATTTTCGGTTTCCCCTCTTTGCCCCCACTCTTGAGACGCTCACGGACGCGTCGCTGCGTCGCTGGCGGCGTTTTGGTGGTTGGCCTTATGAATAGCACGCCCAAGGCTAGAGATTGGGCGTCGCTTTCGCAATAGCCGCTGTTGGGAGCGCCGCCGGCGCCGACGCGGCCATTCCCCGGGCGGCTGCTAAGCCTCCGGATGCTCACCCTGGGCCTTTAGCCCCTGTTCCTTGCGAAGAGGCAAGAAATCCTGTCAAATCGGCTAGCTATGTCATTTCCCTAAAGCCCCGACAGGGCTAGATCAGGTTCCATCAAAGATCCCATGAAATGAAGACTTCGCCCGGCCTCCTTTCGATTCCCGCAGTTGTTCTGGTTCTCTCGGCCGGACCCGCCCTAGCGCACGCCATAGTCGTCGCTTCGACGCCGAGCGCGCATCAGACTGTCGCGGGCCCGGATCTCGATGTTGAAATCCGCTTCAACAGCCGGGTCGATTCGGCCCGCTCAAAGCTGACTTCTGGTGCGTCCGGACGGCGCCAGCGTCGTTTTGTCGCTGGAGGGTTCTGGCGCGACGGAAACGCTCAAAGCCAAAGCTTCAGAATTGACGAATGGACCCCACCGGCTGCTGTGGCAGACTCTCAGCGTGGACGGCCATATCACCCATGGCGAAATTCCATTCGACGTGAGCCGCTGAAACCGTGCAGCTATTCATCGAGATTTTTGGGTTCCTTAACGTGACGCTGCGCGGTTTCATCCTGACCGCGCAATCCTTCACGCTTGGCGGACTCGCCTTTCTGTTTCTGGCTCTCCCGGAAGCGGAGGGTTCCACGGAGCGGGCCAGAGGCTGGGCGCGGCGGGCGCTGCTTTGGAGCGCCTGCGCGCTCTGCGCCGCCGAGGCGTTCGCCGCGGTCGCGCTTGTCGTCATGCTCAGCGGGACGCTCGATCTCCCGCCCGCGAAGCTGCTCGACGTCGACGCCGTCGTCGTCGACATTTTCGCGGCGCTGCTGGCGGCGGCTATCGCTATATTGGTCCGCCGACAGGACCGGCGTTCATTGACCCTCGCGTCTCTCGCCGGGATCGCGCTGCTCGCGATCCAGGTAGGCGCGCACCCACGCCGCGAGCCGGCCGGATCATGTCGCGCCGCTCTATCTCGCCGAATTCGCGCATATGCTCGGCGTCGGCGTCTGGATCGGCGGCCTCCCCTATTTTCTGCTCGCGCTGGCTCTGACGGACGGCGAGTCCCGGCGCGTCGTCGCCTCGCGATTCTCGCGGATGTCGGTCTATTCCGTGATCACGCTAGTGGGAGCCGGCGTCTTGATGGCGGCCGACTACCTTGGGGAGCCCTCCGCGATTTACGGCTCTTCCTATGGCGTCATGCTCTGCGCCAAGGTTGCGCTGCTGGGCGGCCTGCTGCTGCTGGGCCGGATGAATTTCCTGACCGTGCGCGATTTAAGGAGTGATCCCAGAACCCCGGTCCTGCCGATGCGCCGCTTCGCCGAAGCGGAGATCGGCATCGGCCTCACCGCGCTGTTTTGCGCCGCCTCGCTCACCTCGCTGCCGCCCGCGCGCGATCTGCCGAATGATCGCGCGACAATGGCCGAGGTCGTGGACCGGGTCGCCTGGCGCTGGCCGCCGCTGCTCACGAGTCCCGATCACGCCAGCCTTTCGACCTCGATCGCGCAGGCGACGCCGCGCGAGACGCCTCGCGCCTATGCGCCGGGCGAACTCCCCGCGCCGCCGCACAACGCCGAGGACATCGCCTGGTCCGAATACAACCACCACTGGGCCGGCCTGTTCGTGCTGCTGATCGGCGTCCTGGCGCTCGCGGAACATGTCCCGCTGCTGGCGCCGGTGGCGCGACACTGGCCGCTGACCTTCATCGGCCTCGCCGCCTTTCTATTCGTGCGCGCCGATGAGGAGGTCTGGCCCCTCGGCCATCTCGGACTGATCGAAAGCCTGCGCGATCCGGAAATCGCGCAGCATAAGCTGCTGATGCTGCTGATCGTCGCGTTCGGCGTGTTTGAATGGCGCGTGCGTCTGGGGCGGCTGAAAAGCGCCTGGGCGGCCTATGTCTTCCCGCTGACGACAGCGGCGGCGGCCGGATTCCTGCTCACCCATTCGCATGGGCTGGCGAACCCAAAGGAAGAAATGCTGATCGAGATCACCCACACGCCGCTGGCGCTGGTGGGCGTCGCGGCCGGCTGGTCGCGATGGCTGGAACTGCGCCTCGACGACAGCCCCGCCCGCCGCGTCGCCAGCTACGTCTGGCCGATCGCCTTTGTGCTGGCCGGGCTGTTGCTGCTGTTCTACCGGGAGACGTGAGCCTGTCGAGACGCCAGCGCCCGGGGCTGAAAATCTCAGCCGCGAACGCGGTCGCCCGATGGGTCGTAGAAGGGCGTCAAGGAGACCCTTGCGCCGACACGATGTCCGGCCGTCTCAAGTTCGTAATGACCGCCAAGCACGAAATCGCGGTCGACGCCGGTTGGATTGCGGACATAGCCGTAACCAATCGGCTTGCCGACAGAATAGCCAAATCCTCCGCTCGAAAGCCAGCCGACGCGCTCGCCGTCTCGATAGATGGTTTCACGGCCAAGTAGCGTGACCGCGGGATCTTCGACCGCGAAGCCGACGAGGAGGCGGGACAAGGGCGCACCCGCGGCTTCCTGAAGCGCCTCCCGCCCCTGAAACGGCCCGCCGGATTTAAGCTTGACCGCCCAGCCAAGCCCCGACATCTGCGGCGTGTGATCAGGCCCGATATCGGAGCCCCACGCGCGATAGGCCTTCTCCAGTCGCAGTGTTTCGATCGCGCGATAGCCGGCGTCCGCTAGACCCAAGGGCGCTCCGGCCTCAGTCAGCCGGTCATAAACCTTGACCGCGAATTCGACCGGAATGTGAAGCTCCCAGCCGAGTTCGCCGACATAGGTGACGCGGATCGCCAGTATGGGTGCGCCCGCCAGCCTTATCTCGCGCGCCGTCATGAATGGGAAGGCCGTGTTGGCGAGATCGTCGTCGCAGCAGGACTGCAATATGTCGCGCGCACGCGGGCCCATCAGCGCGAGCACGCAATAGGCGGAGGTGACGTCAACCAAAGTCGCGTCCATATTTGCGGGGATGGACCGTCTGATCCAGTCGAAATCATGCGTCGCGAAGCCCGTGCCGGTGACGATGTAATAGCGGTCGCGCGTGAGCCGCGTGACGGTCAGATCGCATTCGATCCCGCCCTTGTGGTTCAGCATCTGCGTATAGATCACGCTTCCCACGGGCTTGGCGACGTTATTGGCGGCGATCCAGGATAGCGCGCTCTCAGCATCGCGTCCGACCAGCATCGCCTTGGCGAAGCTCGTCTGATCGAACAGCGCTGCCGTGTTTCTGCAGGCGTGGTGCTCGCGCCCCACCGCCTCGAACCAGCCCGGCCTGGAGAAAGAGTAGCGATCCTCGGGCTCTTCTCCCGCTTGAATATCTGCGAACCAATTGGGCCGCTCGAAGCCCATTTTTTCCCCAAAGCAGGCGCCTTTCGCCTTCAGTCGTTCATAGAGCGGCGAAAGGCGCAGCGGTCGGCCGGATTGATATTCCTCCGCCGGCCAGGCGATCGTATAATGGCGCGCATAGGCCTCCAGCGTGCGCGTGCGCACCCAGTTCGGGTCCTTGTGATTGGCGCCAAAACGGCGAATATCCACCGGCCAGAGATCGTAAGGGGGCTCGCCATCGGCGACCCATTCGGCCAGCGCCATGCCGGCGCCCCCGGCCGAGGCGATGCCAAAAGCGTTGAAGCCGGCGCCGACGAAGAAATTGCGCACTTCCGGCGCCTCGCCAATCATCCAATTGCCGTCCGGCGTGAAGCTTTCGAGACCATTGATCATCTGCTTGACGCCGGCCGAAGCCAGCGCCGGAACGCGCCCCAGCGCCAGATTCATGATCGGCTCGAAATGATCCCAATCGTCGGAAAGGAGGCGAAAGGCGAAATCCTCGGGGACGGCCGGGCCATTCCAGGGGATAGGATTGGGCTCATAGCCGCCCATGACCAATCCGCCGACCTCCTCCTTGTAATAGGTGAGGCGATCCGGATCGCGCAGAGTTCGGCAGGTTCGAGGTCACGCCATCAATGCGTTCGGTGACGAGATACTGATGATGCACCGGCGCGAGCGGAACGGCGACGCCGGAGCGCGCGGCGAGACGCTGCGTCCACAGCCCGCAGCAAAGAACCACCTTTTCGCAGAAGGTCGTCCCTTTGTCGGTGACGACGCCCTTCACGCGTTCGTCCTCGACGAGGATTTCCGTGACGGAAACATTTTCAGCCAATTGCGCGCCGGCAAGCCGTGCGCCCTTGGCGAGCGCCTGGGTTATGTCGGAAGGGTTCGCCTGCCCATCGGTCGGCAGGAAGGCGGCGCCGACGACGTTGTCCACATTCATCAACGGCCACAGCGCTTGCGCTTCCTTGGGGTCAAGCAGCTGCATGTCGAGCCCGAAACTGCGCGCCGTCGTCGCCTGTCGCTTCACCTCGATCCAGCGATCGGCGTTGCAGGCGAGGCGCAGGCCGCCGTTTCGCTTCCAACCGGTCGCATATCCGGTTTCGGCCTCAAGCTTCTCATAGAGCTCGACTGAATAGCCGAGGAGCCGAGTGATATTGGCGCTGGTGCGCAATTGGCCGACGAGTCCGGCGGCGTGCCAGGTCGAGCCGGAGGTCAATTGATGACGCTCCAGAAGCAATACCTCCATGCCGCGTTTGGCGAGGTGGTAGGCGACCGAGCAACCGATGATGCCGCCGCCGACGACAATAATCTGTGCGCTGCGGGGAAGCTCGCTCATCTTCACTCCATTTCCTGGAAGGCCGCCCAGGCGGCGTCGAAGCGCCTCAGATTCTCGTCCGAATACGCGGCATAGTCGAAATCGATCGTCGACCTATGTTCCGACACCATGCTCCACATCGCCTCGCGCAGCAGCGAAGCGCAAAGCATGGCGTGGAATTTCCGGCGCAGCGCGTCGGTGACCGGCGCCTCGAAGTAGGCCGCCAGCATCGCGTCGATCTCGCTTTGATCAAAACCGTTGTTCGACGCAAGGCCGCCAAGGTCGAACAGCGGCGACGTCCAGCCGGCGTAATCCCAGTCGATCAGCCACAGACGCTTGCCATCGTCCAGGAAATTCGACGCGAGTAGATCATTGTGGCCGAAGACGAGATTGATCGATCCCACCGCGCGCTCCAGCGCCGCCGCTGAGCCAAGAAAACGCGGCAGTTGTGGCGCCATCCGGCTTTGATCCTCGCTCAGCGTATGCGCGTAATCGCGGATGATTTGGAAGACGTTGAAGGCGAGGGTTGGTCCGCGCAGATAGGCGGGAAGCTCGCGATGCACGCGTTTGACGAGCGCGAGGCAGCGCTCGCGATCGGCGCGCACGTCTTCGGCGCCGTAACTTTTGCCTTCGATGAAGTCGAGCGCCATCAGATTGGGCGCGGCGTAAATGACCTTGGGCGAAATCCCCGCCTCGGCCGCGGCCCTGCTCGCCGCGAGTTCGTTGAAGCGCATGACGCCATGCACCGGGATGTCGCCGCCAAAGCGCAGGACGACGCGGCGAGCGGCGTCCCTCACGAGATAATTTTTATTGGTGATGCCGCCAAGCAAAGGCTGGATCACGATCCCGCCCGTCCAGATCGGCAGAGCCCTGATGACCGTCTCGGGATCGGATGCGCGCATAGCCATGCCGGCTCGACCTTCTCGGAGGGACGAGTCAGACTATAACCGCGCCGCGCGATTTGCCAAGGGCGGCGCCTGAAACGACGGCTTTGCCGGAGGCCGCGCATGCCGCCAAGCGTGACAGAATGGGCGCGGCGCCATAGTTTCGCAGAGCCGCCCCGTTCCCGGCCCCGTAAAGGGCACGCCCATGTATGCGACAGCCGTTCGTGGAACCCGCTACGTCTTCCCGGATTTGAAATCCCTGATGGCTAAGGCGACGCCTTTGCGGTCCGGCGATTGCCTTGCGGGCCTCGCGGCTTCGAGCGAGGCCGAACGCGCCGCCGCGCAAATCACGCTTGCGGATTTGTCGCTCACGACATTTCTGCAAGAACTCCTCGTGCCCTATGAGAAAGACGAGGTCACGCGGGCGATCATCGACAGTCATGATGCGTGCGCCTTCGCGCCCGTCACCAGTTTCACTGTCGGCGAATTGCGCGACTGGCTCCTTTCGGACGCGGCGACGAACGAAAAGCTCGCCGCATTGGCCCCCGGACTGACTCCGGAAATGGTCGCGGCGGTCGCCAAGATTTCGCGCAACCAGGATCTCATGGCCATCGCCGCGAAGCGCCGCGTGGTGACGCAATTCCGTGACACCCTCGGGCTTGCCGGACGGCTGTCCTCGCGCATTCAGCCGAACCATCCGACCGACGATCCCAAAGGCATTCTGGCCAGCACGATCGATGGCCTGCTGCTTGGCAATGGCGACGCCGTGATCGGGATCAATCCGGCCTCCGACAGCCTGGATCGTTGCTACGAGCTTTTAGTCCTCGTCGACGAATTGCGCGCAACGCTCGACATACCGACGCAGTCCTGCGTGCTCGCTCATGTGACAACGACGATCGAACTCATGGCGCGCGGCGCGCCGGTCGACCTCGTTTTTCAATCGATCGCGGGAACTCAAGCCGCCAATTCCAGCTTCGGCGTCGACCTCGCGCTGTTGCGCGAAGCTCATGAAGCGGCGCTGGCGCTGCGGCGCGGGACGATCGGCGACAATGTAATGTATTTCGAGACCGGCCAGGGCAGCGCCCTGTCGGCCGGCGCACACTGCGGCTGCGACCAGCAGACACTGGAAGCGCGCGCCTATGGCGTCGCGCGCCTGTTCAAGCCGCTGCTGGTAAACACCGTGGTCGGCTTCATAGGCCCGGAGTATCTTTTCGACGGCAAGCAGATCATCCGCGCCGGCCTTGAGGATCATTTCTGCGGCAAGCTCCTGGGCCTGCCGATGGGATGCGACGCCTGTTACACGAATCATGCCGAGGCCGATCAGAATGACATCGACGATCTGCTGACTCTGCTCGCCGTCGCGGGCGTCAATTACGTCATGGGCGTTCCTGGAGCGGACGACGTCATGCTCAACTACCAGAGCACGTCCTATCATGACGTTCTCGCGGTTCGGCGCCTGCTGGGATTGGCGCCGGCGCCAGAATTCGAACAATGGCTGGCCAAGATGGGCGCCATGGACGAGGGCGGTTCGCCAAGCCGGCGCCTGCTCGCCGCCGCTATGCCGCTTCTCGCAAAGGCGTGAGGAATGACCAAGGACCTGACGGAAACCCAGGACAAGCTGGCCGCGCTGCGCGCTGCGACGCCGGCGCGGATTTTCCTTGCGCGAGCCGGCCTGGCGTTGACGACGCAGGCCAATCTGAAATTCCAGCTCGATCACGCCGAAGCCCGCGACGCCGTGCATGAGCGCCTGGATGTCGAGACGCTGACCGAAGTTCTGCGGTCGCGCCGCCTGGACGTCCTCCGCCTCGCCAGCGCGGCGCCAGACCGCCACACCTATCTCCTGCGTCCAGATCTTGGCCGGAAGCTGGATCAAGCGTCTCGAGTCGCTCTCGCGCGCTTGGCGGGCGATTATGATATTGCCTTCGTCATCGCCGACGGTCTCTCCGCGCGGGCCATTTCTTCCCATGCCGTCGCCCTGTTGGATCAGGCGCTCCCGGCGTTTCGACGCGACTCATGGAAGCTCGCGCCGACTGTGTTGGTCGAACAGGGCCGCGTGGCGATTGGCGACGAAATTGGCGAAATTCTCGGCGCGCGGCTCGTCGCGGTGCTGATCGGCGAACGCCCCGGTCTCTCGTCTCCCGACAGTCTCGGCGTTTATCTCACATTTGCCCCCCGCATTGGTCGGACGGACGCCGAACGCAATTGCTTGTCCAACATTCGCCGAGGAGGAACGTCTTATTTTGAAGGCGCACAACGACTATTCCATCTGTGCGGCGAAGCGCGTCGAAGGAAGCTCACGGGGGTTGAATTGAAAGACGAGACCCCTCTTGTAAAATGCGATGATCGGGCGGGGCAACTCGACAACCCGCAAAAATAGATCAATCCTCCGGCCTTCCGATTATCTGGATCGGGGACGAAATTCGAGAAGGCGCACGCCAGTTATGCAATGCTCGCCGATCCAGGCTAACGACGACCATCCCAGGGTCGCAAAATTAGGACGATCAGGACGGCCATATTTGCGTCATTGAAGGGGAGGCCAAGCCGCTCAGGTTGCGCTGCAACGCAATATATTTATTGACTTTTTTGTGCGGCGCACATAAACAGCAAGCGTCCCCAGCACGCGGGAAATTCTCCAGCGCCTGGATCACAAAGGATATTCTATGCCAATCAACTTCCCGGAGATCAAAGGATTCGGCGCGGCTCCCTTCGAGGCGTTTAGCACGGCTACAGCTTCGGCAACCAAGGGGCTGCAGGCTATCGCAGCCGAGACGTCGAATTACTCAAAGAGCTCCTTCGAGAAAACTCGTGCACACTTCGAGAAGCTGGTCGGCCTGAAAAACATCAACGAGGCGATGCAGCTCCAGTCGGCCTTCACAAAATCCGCATACGACGATTTCATGGCTCAAGGCGCCAAGATCGGCGAGATGTATTCGACACTCGCCAAGGAAGCTTTCAAGCCCATCACGGCATCCTCGCAGCCGCCTGCGACGGCTACGCAGAACTCATCTTCCGCGGAATAGCGGTCGCGTATCTAAGCCAACGAAAACCGCTCGATCAGCTTTGCTTGTCGAGCGGTTTTTCTTCGCGAGCGCCGCCACTTGTTGTCACGAGGGAAGTTCGGAAAGTACCTATCTGAGCGGAAAGCGGAGTCTAAATACCGTAGAAATGTCGAAGACCCATCACCGGTCCACTCACTACAAGAGTTCGCCAAGAACCAGTTAAGGCGGCGGAGGCGAACGGCGACGACGACGGCAACACGACCAAGGTGCTCAAGCGCCGCATTTTTGTCGACACGGACGGATGGACGACTGTTCATGGTCGACCTTACAGCGGCGAATATTTCTGACTTAGCGGGATCGTAGCGGTTTCTCGACGCCTGCCGACTGCAAGCTTCTCATAAATCGGGAGAGGTGGAGCAACGCGGGTGAGTAGTTTCCACAGCTATCCCATCCGCTTGCGAGAGGCTAGAATCCTTTAAAAATAAGCTCACGGCTTCTCACGATGCGGCATTCCGGTAGGTTTACGTGAATGAAAAATGGATGCTTTTAGGAATCGCGATTTCCTTCCAGATTCTCTTTATTTTCTGGCTATTGACCACGAAACATGGATGAGTGTGAGGGGCGATGCGCTTGATCCTAATCGACAAAAACTCGGGCCTCATCTTCGGTGACACAGCTAACTACCTCTTGGCGAGACTCAATGATTGGCGTGAAAATAATTCCGACAACAGTAGCGACGCTGCGCGCCTCTCCATTCTGGCTGCACGGCTTCTGGATGACAGCATCGGCGAGCACGGCAACGAATACGGGTTCTTCAACGATGGCCCGCGCGATGTCCTCTCCGGCTATTTGATTTATCGTGCTGATTTCAACGGCTCAGATGTTCTACCGGTCGTGACTGACGGGAAGAACAAAAAAGATGATAGCGGCCGTGCAACGCGACTGCCAATTAGAGGGATTTGTCGAGTGTCGGCGGAGCCGGCGAGGTTGACGCCGCCACGCTTGCAATGCGGGCTGCAATAATTGTTTTGTGTGCCAGAGGAAGAGTGCTCCTCCATGCGTCGTTATGCGGCCCAAGCGCAGAGGTAGCGATGGCCAGCTTTTGCGTTTGACTTGCACTGAGTTAGGCAATCAATACATCAGATCATTCGATCCAACGCTTTCTATTCCACAAAACTCCGGACGCATGGGTCACAGCGCGAACCGTCCAATCGCAAAGGAAGATGACGTGATTCCGGTCGCATATTTTTACGAGCACAAACTATGTCCCTGCAACGCGCGCAAACGCTTGACAGATTCTCGCTCGTTATCCAGATCCGCCATTTCAACCTCGTTCGGCCTCCGGATCCATTTCGCTTGAGTAGTTTCCGAGTTTATGATCGCCCGTCTACGAGACTTCCTCGGTGCGCTCAATGGCGCTGCGAGCGCGGAACGCCTGTTGCGCTAAATCGAAAAGCTATGGAGGCGCAATCAGCCAAAGTGCACGAGATAGTGGTCGGCTGGCTTGATCGTGGGAAAACTCTTGCCTATGCGGATCTGCGCAAGGCTTGGAAGATTTTCAGACGAAAGGAAACCTGCTGGCGCTAATCCTCCGGTAAGATCTGCGCCTATCGCCTCAGGAGGCCGCCCCGCCCGTCGCATAACTAAACAAGCGGTCCGAAACCGCGCGACTGGTTTGGACACTGGTTTTCATTAGATAGCCCTCGACAGAGGGACTCAGCACTGGAAACTCGCTGACGGGCAAAGCCCAAGCAGCAAGAACTCAGGGGGGGTGAGTAATTAGGCGTTGCGGCTTCTCCCCCAGACTTTCGGCCACCCTCTAGTTTTTGAAGGTGGACCAAAGCCTTGGTCAAATGTTTGTGTGCCCAGTCTGAGTGGGCGCGGTTAGGTACTTTCCGAGCCTTTCTCATAAGTCGGTGGGCGCCTAAATGGCAGCGGCCCGCGAAGTTGTGGGCAGCGCCTTCATCTAATCCTGATGTGGGCGGGTCTCGAAGGAGGAAAAAATGTCGAAGAAAGTTCTTATGGCGATGTTTCTCGCCACTGCTGTTGGCTTTACCCCTGTGCTAGCAGGGGCGCAAACGGCGCCAGTGGAAAGTACGCCAACAGAGCAGGCTCCGGAAAAAGGGCAGCACCACCGCCATCACCACCATACACCACGATCATCATCACGAAGGATAATTTTTTTGACGGCGCCGACGGCGGAGCGCTTCTCGCTGTCCGCCTCATCCGTCCATTCTCCTAAATTTTTGCGGGGGAGTGCGACGCGATGAGGCATACTTAAAAATATGAGGATTCCCGTTTTCGACACTACATCGACGGTTTGCTTGCGCTCACCTCTCTCAATCGCGCCCGCCAAAATCTTGTTCCGACTTTTCCCCAACGTTCTCCCCCATCGCGCTTATCGACAGCAGCTTGCGGTGGCTTGAGATCAACACCGGATTACCGGCCTCGAAGGGTCCTCTTTCATCTCTCGCACAGTTGCACGCTGCCGTTTGGACTGGCGGCGCTCGTGACGCAAGGCCTGAATCGGCCGTCTGCGCCAAAAGACTGCCGTCAACCCGAGCGTCTTCCATGTGATAGGTAGATCAACGTCGGCGGAAGTCGGAACAACTGCGGCCAGGCCTCACGTTGACTTAGCAATGCCTCAGCGGACATATTAATACAAAGGGTCTGCATAGACGTTCGACAATGTGGCCCTATTTTCCGCATATCTGGTCAGAGTGCGGTCGATGTGCGCTCGGATTGCCATTCTTCTCCTGAGTCTTGTTGCATTTGCAATCGGAGCGGTCTCGCCCACGCTGGGGCAAGAAGTGACCGACCAGCAATTCGTGCTCCCGGCAACACGCGCTTGGACAGGCGACTTTTCCGAGATGCTGAAGCGAAGGAAGCTTCGACTTCTCGTCCCGTACAGCAAGACACTATTTTTTGTGGATCGTGGCCGTCAGATGGGCGTCGTTGCGGAGTTCGCCCGTGCGCTCGACGACTCGATCAATGCGCGGTACCAATCCAAATCGCGTCGCTTCCACGTCGACTTGCTTCCAACCGCCCGCGAGCGTCTGTTGCAGGCTTTAAATGAAGGCTATGGAGATGCCGTCGCCGCAAATTTGACGATCACGCCAGAACGCCTGGCCGTCGCCGACTTCGTCGATCCCTGGCTGAAGAACGTCAAGGAAATTCTCGTCACCGGACCCTCCTCGCCCAAGCTCGACACGATCGCGGATCTCGCCGGGCGCGAGATCCGCGTGCGCAATTCTGTAGGTTACGCCGGTCATCTGGCCATTTTGAGCGAAGCGTTCGTGAGCAAGGGCTTGAAGCCGATAGCCATCAAGCCGATCGACGACAACCTGGAGAACGAAGACCTGATCGAGATGGTCAACGCCGGTTTGCTTCCATATGCGGTGGTCGACGATCACGAAGCTACGATTTGGACCAAAATCTTTCCAAACGCGGTCCCACGCCCGGATCTCGTCGTCAGCGAAGGTGGGGAAATCGCCTGGGCGATTCGCAAGCACAGCCCGGAGCTGAAGGCCGAACTAAACGCCTTTTTCAGCGAACATAGCGCCATCACGAGTTTCGGGGCCACGATCCGGAAGCGCTATTTCTCAGACAAGCGGGTTGTGAAGAATGCCCTTGAGGAAAACGAAGCCAAAAAATTTGTCGCCGTCATCGACCTGTTTCGCCGTTACGGTGCACAATACAACTTCGATTACCTGATGATTGTCGCCCAGGCCTACCAGGAATCCCAGCTCGACCAGTCACGTCGCGGCCCGTCAGGGGGAGTGGGCCTCATGCAGATCAAGCCCTCGACCGCCGCTGGCAAGCCTATCGGAATTACCGGAGTCGACCGTGATGCAGACCGCAACGTCCACGCGGGTTGCGCGTACCTACGATATCTCGCCGACACTTATGTCTCAGACGCTGCGATCGATCCGAAGAACCGGACCCTGATGAGCTTCGCCGCCTACAACGCCGGCCCACAGAACCTGCGTAAGTTTCGCGCCTTCACTCAGCGGGCGGGCCTCGATCCGAACATCTGGTTCAATAATGTCGAGCTGGGCGCCGCCAAAGTCCTTGGGCTGGGTCCCGTCCAGTACGTCAGCAATATATACAAATACTTTATAAGCTATCAGCTCTCCATCGAGCGGCTCGAAGCGCACAAAAAAGCGCATGATGGCATGCACACTGAGAGATGATGGCTATTCTTGGCCAAGGTTCCCCAACGCTCCTTGCTCCAGTGTTGCTAGGTGACCAAGAAGACGTTCAGGTGGGATCATCACCGTTCCACATATGGCGCTCACGATCGGGCTCGACTGTGTCGCCGCCGTCGGGCTATAAGTCATTGGCATCGCTGATGCGTTTCCGTCCGCTTACGATCGGTAAAATACAAATCGTCGATCCGCGCCCGGAGATCATGGTTAGGCAATTGTTCGCAGCGCCCATGGCGCTGGTTGGCGCGGCCGGAATCATTTATTTCGCACTGCCTGAGACTGGCAATCCCGGCTTTCTCGTCGTGCTGGGCACGTTTCTCTTTTCCTTCTCAGCTGGCCTGATAGGATTCGAACTCAGAGACGGATTTTAGACGCAGGGCTTTCAATTGAGATTGCGGACAACGCTTTGCCGCAGATTCCACTCGACTTCTCTGGCGCCGTACACATTGCTGTCGTCACGGGCAGGCCGCTGAGCCGCTCATGAACAGGGCTCGCCTCGCGATTTGCGGGGCTGTGGTCAGTGCGAGCGTCGATTATGACGCCGCGAACCAAAGGAGCCCGATCATGTCCAAGGCAGTTAGTTCCGCAGCGAAAAGCGCGCCTCAGAAAAATCCGAAACGGGGGAGCGGCGAAAAGCCGAATGCGTTTCCTGAGGGCGGCGCTTCGCCGGGGAAAGCGTCGACACGCGCCGAAGCCAAAATCGACGCGCGCACTACCAAGACTGAAGAACCCGCCACCAAGCAGGAGCGCGTGCTGACGCTGCTCAGCCGGCCCGAGGGAGCGAGCGTCGCAGAGATGATGCAGGCGACGAACTGGCAGCAACATAGCGTGCGCGGTTTCCTGGCGGGAACCGTAAAGAAAAAGCTCGGGTTCCCGCTGACGAGTGCGAAGGCGACGGATGATGTCCGACGTTATCATATCAAAGCGCGTCGCGGCCGCTGACATGAATTTGCCGTCGGTCGATATCGCGGCGGAGCTTGTTCAGCTCGAAGCCCTGACGCTGTTCGAGCTGAAAGGCGAATGGCGGCGGCTTCATCGAAGACCGTCGCCCAAGCGCATGTCGCGCGATCTGTTGATGCGCGGAATAACATACAAGCTCCAGGAGAGGCGGCTCGGCGGCCTCTCCCCATCCATTATTCGCAAGCTCGCAAGCCTCAAAGTAGACAGTGGGTCCGACAAGCGAAAATCCAGTCCGCCTGTTTCCCTGAAAGCCGGCGCAAGGCTCGTCCGGGAATGGCGCGGCGTGACTTATAGCGTGCTCGTTTGCGACGACGGTTTTGAATGGCGAGGCAGGCGCTATGAGGCGCTGACAACAATCGCCAAAGAGATCACGGGCGCGCACTGGTCGGGGCCGCGATTCTTTGGCCTGAGAAAATTGCCGAGTCGGCCGCCCGCCGGAGTGGAGTCCGCCAATGCGAAAGACTGATCGATCGACGTCGGGCGCCATTGTTCATTGCGCGGTCTACACGCGCAAATCGTCCGAGGATGGGCTGGAGCAGGAGTTCAACTCCCTTGATGCGCAGCGCGAGGCTTGCGAGGCCTATGTCGTCAGCCAGCGTCACGCCGGCTGGAAGGCGCTCCCCGACATGTATGATGATGGCGGTCTCTCCGGCGGCACTATGGAGCGTCCCGCTTTGCAGCGACTGCTCGCTGACGTCAAAGCCGGCAAGATCCAGATCATCGTCGTCTACAAGGTTGATCGCCTGACCCGCTCGCTCGCCGACTTCGCCAAGATCGTGGACGTGTTCGACGCCCATGGGGCCTCGTTTGTCTCGGTGACGCAGCAGTTCAACACCACGACCTCGATGGGGCGGCTGACGCTCAATATGCTGCTCTCCTTCGCCCAGTTCGAACGCGAGATCGCCGGCGAACGCATCCGCGACAAAATCGCCGCCTCAAAGGCGAAGGGCATGTGGATGGGCGGCACTGTGCCGCTGGGCTATGACGTCGAAGACCGCAAGCTGATTGTGAACGAGTCCGAGGCCTCGACGGTGCGGATGATTTTCCAGCGTTACGCCGAACTTGGTTCGGTCGCGTTGCTGAAGGCGGACTCGACGAAAAGGGCGTCGTGAGCAAAATCCGCACGGGCGCCGACGGCGTGCGCCTCTCGGGCGGGAACGCCTCATGCAAGGCCCGCTCTATCTGATGCTGCAGAACCGGCTTTATCGCGGCGAGGTTGCGCATCAAGGCAATATCTATCCCGGTCAACACAAAGCGATCATTGATCCCGAGCTATGGCAAGTCGTTCAGGACAGGTTCGCCGCCAATCGGCGCGCTCGCTCGTTGGGAATAAGCGTCGAAGAGCCGAGCCTGCTGACCGGCTTGATCTTCGACGCCGACAACAATCGCCTGTCTCCCAGCCACGCCGTCAAGAAGGGGAAGCGCTATCGCTATTACGTCTCCACCTCCTTGATTACCGGCCGCCGATCTGAGCATCGCACCGGGCAACGCATTCCAGCAGGCGATATTGAGGCGCTGGTGCTGGATCGCCTACGCCCGCTGTTCGCGTCGGAACTTGAGTTAAGCAACGCCCTCGCCCCTCTTAGTCTTGAGGCGGCGACCCAGCGGAGCGTGCTGCATCGATTGACCGAATTGGCGGCGCGGTGGCCGAAGCTGACGCCGCTGGAACTGCGGGAAATCGTGCGATCCGTGGTTCAGCGCGCAGAGGTGAGCGGTGATGGCGTCCTCCTAAGCCTCAGCAGACGGGCACTGCTGTCCATCGCGACGCCGAATGTCACGCTCGCAGACACAACAAATCCAATCGCAGACGAAGCGCCTTTGACGCTGACCATCAGCGCAAAGCTTCGCCGGGCGGGAAAAGGCGTGCGTTTGGTCATTGGCGCTGGTTCCGCCGACCGGATCGATAATGGGCTCGTGTCGCTCGTTGGCCGCGCGATCGCGACGCGCGACAAATTTCTCTCCGGCCACGACAACAGCGTCGAATCAATGGCGTCACGACTCAGCCTCAGGCGCGATTACCTCTCCGTCCTGATGCGCCTTTCCTATCTCTCGCCGCAGATTGTTCGGGCAATCCTGGCCGGTCAGCATCCCGTCGAGCTGACTCCGACGCGGCTCATTGAATTATGAAAAATCTGCCGCACGACTGGCGGTCACAGCAGAGTTCTGGGATTTTCGCCCGTCTGAAGGCTCACAACTCTCCATCGACGCCCCATCAACGCTCGACATGTAACGGGACGAAACACGGCCCCAGAGACATTTCGCGCCTTCGGCCTCGGTCAGCGCCAAATTTTCGTCTCTGCCAGTAAGTCGCTTCAATGCAGGGGCCGTAAGCGACCGATATGTC
>CAWJEI010000004.1:0-125994 GCA_963841875.1 uncultured Alphaproteobacteria bacterium
TTAGAGCTTCTGGTGCGGTGATCAATGGCGGCTCCGCGCTGGCGAACACTGGTATCGCCAATGTGAACCAGAGCGGGTTCATTGGCGGCGGCCAGCTTGGTTACAACTATCAATGGGGTTCACGCTTCCTCGTTGGCATTGAAGCGGATATCCAGGGTGCTACGATCCGTGGAAGCGGCAGTTATCTCGGCGCTGCGCAGGATGGCATGAAATGGGTGGATCTCGTGGCGGGTCTGCCCTGTTTCAATGGAGCTCTCAACACGTGCACTCTGACCCGGACAGCGATAGGTGCAGGGCAGGTGACTGGCGGAATCGATTGGTTGGGCACGGTGCGCGCTCGCGTCGGCTATTTGATCACCCCGACGCTGCTTGCCTATGCGACGGGCGGCCTCGCCTACGGCGGCGTCAACGGGTCGGCGGTTCACTCGGTGATAATGCAGGGTACCGTGTCCGGCCTCCAAGGCGTCTTCGCTCCCTTCAATGGACCCTTGGGGCTTCCCACCGTTCCCGGCGCAGGTCAATTTTCGAACACGCAGGTCGGCTGGACGGTCGGTGGCGGCTTCGAATGGATGTTCATGCCGAATTGGAGCTTAAAGGCCGAGGCGCTCTATTACGACTTAGGAAACGTGGTCTTCGCATCCAGTCCCGTCGTTGCCGTGTCTCCCATTACTGTGCCTGCAATCGTGCTCGGAACTGCTATTAACGCGGGTCAGCCGTTGATCGCCAACAATCCCGTGACGCGCTTAAAATATGACGGCGTTATCGCTCGCGCGGGCGTGAACTATCACTTCAATTGGGGCGCGCCGGCTCCGGTGCTCGCCAAATATTGATCGTCCGCTATTGATCGTCTGCGGCGGAAATCGACCACAGAACTAATTGACCGGAGCCCGGCCCTTGTGGCCGGGTTTTCTTTTCCGCTTTCGCCGCGTCACTCCCACCGCCCTATGACGGCGCCAGTCGGGCGAGACGGAAACCACCCGCAAGCTGACGGCCGAACAGAGACGCGGCGCACCCTAGTGTCCTGTCTCTCAAATATCGACTATTATTGACTTGCGACTGATTTGCATGGAGGAGCGCTGCTATGGCGCGGCCGATCAAGCGGCTTGAAGCGGAGCCGGCAGTGGCGGAGGAGTTGCGGCGTCGGCTGCGAGCGAGAACTTGCTTGGTGCGTGAGCGCGAACGCGCCGAGATCATTCTTTTGAGGATCGAAGGCGTCGGCGTCGCCGAGATAGTGGCGCGATTGAAGACGACGGCGAAGCGCGTCTCGACCTGGTCGAAGCGCTTTGAAACCAGCGGGCTCTCTGGCCTCGAAGAAGCGGCGGGGCGTGGCCGCAAACCTTCGCTGCCGGTGAAAAAGATCGAAAGCGTCGTGACGCAGGTCACCCGCCCGCCGAATGGGAGAAGTCGCTGGAGCGTGCGCAGCATGGCTCGCCACGCCGGCGTCTCGGCGAGCAGCGTGCAACGCATCTGGTCGAAGAACGACTTGAAACCGCATGTCGTCGAGACGTTCAAGCTATCGAACGATCCAAGGTTCGAGGAGAAGTTTTGGGACGTGATCGGACTCTATCTCGATCCGCCTGAGCGGGCGTTGGTATTGTGCTGCGACGAGAAGAGCCAATGCCAAGCGCTGGAACGCTCGCAACCCAGCCTGCCGCTTGGTCCGCGGCATCCGCGCACGACGACGCGCGACTACAAGCGTCATGGAACGACCACGCTGTTCGCGGCGCTCGATTATCTCGAGGGCAAGCTGATCGCGCGCACGGAAGCGCGCCACACACATGTCGAATGGCTGCGCTTCTTGAAGCAGATCGAGCGCGAGACGCCGAAGGGCCTTGACATTCACCTCATCGCCGACAATTACGCCACCCACAAGCATCCGAAGGTGAAGGCGTGGCTCGCCAAGCGCCCACGGTTCAAAATGCATTTCACCCCAACCTCGTCGTCGTGGCTCAATTTGGTCGAGCGGTTCTTTCGCGATCTCACCGAGGACGTGATCCGTGCGGGCAGCTTCGCCTCGGTGCAAGAACTGGTAGACGACATCGACGCATATCTCACTGAGCGCAAAGCAAATCCGCGTCCCTATAAATGGAGAGCGAAAGGCGAGGCCATCCTCGAAAAAATCCATCGCGCCCGCGCGGCTCTCGACAGAGTCGACACCGCATGAGTTTTTGGGCGCTATTTGAGAGTCGGGACACTAGCTACGTCCGGCTAGGGTTAAAAGCGGCGCAAGGGAAGCAAGCTTCGGGACTTCATGTCGAGGGTATCAAGCGTTAGATTTTGACCCCTAGCCGACTTGGCAAAAAAGAAGGGCCGCTGTTCGCCAGCAGCCCGAGAAAAGATGTCGCCCATCGAAGACCTACGCTTTGGAAGATCCACGCGGTAGCTTGCCTTCTGGGGTAGCCTTATCGATCGCAGTCGGCAAAAGTTCGGTCAGGAGATCTCTCAGCCTGTCAATCGGAACGCCAGCCTTCTTGGATATTTCGGACAGACTTTGCCAGCCGATTAGCTGAAGCGTCTCAACTGAGTTGATGGGCTGGTTGGCACCATTGGAGATCCAAGAACGCACTTTGCTGACGAAGCCTTTTTCCTCGAAGCGCTTGACGACATCAGCCAAGCCGCCGTTGCTCACGAAATAATCTTTGACGAGGTCGAGGACTTTCTGAGTTTCAGGGGATTTGATTCGCTGATCCGGGTTGGAAAAGGCCACCTTGGGTTTGAAAAACTCCTTGATCCAATTCATAAAAGCCTCCAGTTTGTTAATGCGTTACGGAGCGAGAGCTCGAATGCTGCATAGCACAAAAATATTCCGTGTCACGCAATCAGTCGGGTGACTCTCTCGGCCGTATCTTGCCGAATGAAATCATCGCCACCGCTTCATTCCCACGGCAGCGTCTTCTTCTCCTTCGCCCGGCTCTTGGTGAGCTCGCTCGCCATCGCACGGTTCGACGTGTGGCCGTAGAACTGCCCCAGCATCTTCACCGACTGCCGGTGTTGCGGGCGAGGACGTCGTGGTTGACGCCCTCGTGCGAGCGGAAGGTGTCGTAGGTGTACTGCAGCGAGTAGATCAACAATATCAGAACTAGTGGATAGAATCAGACGCTTCGAACCCTCTGAAATCTACGTGAGAGATTGAAATAGCGGAAGTCGCTGCGGACTTTTTCGTCTGATTTGCACCATTAGGTATACTCCGAGACCCTTGTCGCGGAGGAGCGCGGACAGCTGTGACCAGTATTTCCGCTACGGCACACCAACGGGACATATCGCGCCGACTGTCGAAACGACGCGATTGACCCAATGTATGGTCCGGCCGTGTCTCGCAAGAAGTTTTTTCGATCTGGCGGTTTGCGGTCTTGCATCAATGTATTCGGCCTCTGATTGGAGCGTCCATGCTCCTGGCCACCATGGATATCAGCGCGCATGCGGTCTCATTAGCCGACAGGCCTCAACGGGCCATTTGGGTCACCAGTGTTCGCATGCGCCGGGAAGACCGATCCTTGATCTCGTTTCACCTTCTCGCAGACCTCGGCGGGGAAGGAGTTAGAAGCTCATTTTCTTGGCTGCCGAAACCAGAGGAAACATCATGCGCGGACCGCAATGGAACAGCAGCGGTTCTTTGGCGTCGATGAGATATTGATTGAAGGTGAAGCCCGCCGGCGCTGCGATCTCCGGTATGAAGGTCGAAAAGCGATAAATGCGCTCGGTGATTTCGTCGATTTGTGTCTTCATCTTGGCCCTCACAAAATCATACAAAACTGCATTTCCCAAAGGGCAAATCCAGCCACGTCACCGTAAATCGTAGCCGCCCCCGCAACAACCCGGAAGCACTTTGAATGTCCGCACATGGCGCATTGCTTCCGTTCCAGCCACTGGCCAACCAGTCCGGTCTCTGGACTAATGCTGCCTTTTGCCGTTTCAGGCAGTGAGGACGCGATGAAAGCGGGATATTCTGGAAATCAGCACTGATCGTGATCGGAAGAGTTCAGATGCCACCGCCCACCTGAAAGGGAGGGAGAGGTGTGTGGTTTGGGAAATGTAGGCAACTGCACACGCCACTTTCCGAGCTTTGCTCGTGTCCCTAATTGCCTTTAGATGGCCCGGAATGTCCCTCCAATGAACCTCGCATAGATACGCCTGTTGTGGGCGCACAATTAACTGGTGGGCGGTGGGCATATGAAGCTCATGAATCCGCGCCGTCCGGTCCGCAAAACTCCGCCCACGCCTCCATCATCACTCGGCGCTTCTCCATAGCGTCTCCCCGTCGATAGGCCGCCTCGGTTTTGTTTTGCATCGTATGGGCTAGGGCCTGCTCTGCAAGTTCTCGCGGAAAGTCTGTCTCCTCCCATACCCAGTCTCTGAAAGACGACCGGAAGCCGTGAACCGTGATATCCGCCTGGCCTAGCCGCCGCAGCTGCATCGCCATCGCCATTGATGAGAGAGGCTGGTCCTGCTTCTGGCCGTAAAAAACAAATGAACCTGCCTTTGCTCCGCGCAGGCCGCGCAATATAGCCATGGCGCGCGGCGACAACGGCACGCGGTGCTCCCGTGCGCCCTTCATGCGCTCGGCCGGGATGGTCCAGATCTTTTCTTTCGGGCTAATCTCGCCCCACTCTGCGCCCAGAACTTCCCCCGATCTTGCGGCGGTCAGGATACAAAACTCTAATGCCTTGGCACCAATGAAATCATTCTGCCGAAGCTCCGCCATAAAACCCCGCATTTTTTTATAGGGGAGCGCGGCGTGATGACCGCGCGTCAATCGCTGGCGCTTAGGGAGAATTAGCGCAAGATGGCCCCGCCAGCGCGCTGGGTTTTCTCCTGACCTCAAGCCCTTCGCCTTGGCGGAGTCCAACACCAACTCGATCCGCCCCCGAAGCCGTTCCGCCGTCTCGGGGGTTTTTGTCCATAACGGCTTCAACACCTCAACCACGTCTTCCGTGGCGATCTGGCTCACGTCCATCGAACGCAGCGGAGCGGCATAATTCGTCAATGTCATGATCCACTGCGCCCGATGCTTTTCATTGCGCCACTGCGGGGACATCGCCTCGATATAATCGTCGGCCACCTCTCCGAAGGTCGTCGCGGGAACTGCGGCGGCTTGCGCCTCCCTCTTTGCTGATAGCGGGCTAATTCCGGAAGCCAACAGAGCTCGCGCTTCGCTCGCCAGTTCCCGCGCCCGGGCGAGCGACACATTTCCCTTTGCGGCGGAGCCCAGGCCCATTTCTGTCGGCTTACCTTGCCAGCGATATAGAAAGACCCAACGCCGCGCCCCGGCTGGGGTGATCGAGAGATACAGGCCGCCCCCGTCGCTATGCCGCCCCGGTACGTTCAGGGCGTCGACAGTTCGAGCATTCAACTTGTTTATTTGACGAGCCATGGGGGCGCCGGGTGAAGTGGGGCAGACAATCCTGCCCTAGCATCTGCCCTAGCGCAAGCGCGTGATGCTGGAGGCTATTCCAGGGACGCTACGGGACATGCCGCCTTAGAATACTGCATAATAATAATGCTATGTTTGGACACAGGAGGAAGCCGAGATACCCTGGAGGACATGTGTGCGGAGGACGCCGTCTCCGCCAACTAGTCCAGTATATGATTGATTTTATTAGATTAAAAGCAGGTTGCGCTTTCGGTGTTACAATCGAACGCGGCTTGCGGCGGGTATATATTGACGAAGGCGGACGGGGCGGCCTTTGTGTCTGACCAATTTCGCTTGTGCGGGCCAAAGCGCAAATTTCTCGCCGTCAAAAGCGGCTTCCAATACCCGCCGAAGCCGACGCATGGATAAAGCGCAAGTCCAAACCTCGCCTGCATCGCCGCAGTTAATCAAATTTACGAAAGTTCAACTCCGAGAATTTGCCTTATGCCCCTTTCCATCGGCAGATGTGGCTATCGGTCCATTTGGTTGGACTCCCAATACGATTGGCGAGAATTATTCAAACTCCTAATGGACAAAAAACATTCGACTTGTGCGTTCTTCATGGATGACCGCGCTCGCAAGCATAGAAATCATGGCTTCAGCAATCAGCGCTATCAGGCGGGGTATTTTTGGGGCCGCCAAATCAATGAACAACGTTGTCTTTATCGAAACGCGAGCAACTTAATTTTTGGACGTTGCTGGAAAGTCAGGCGCTAACGGGTTGAAAGCACCTTTACCGCCAGCTCGGTTCGGCTGCGCAAATGCAGCTTGGCCAATATTGTGCTGACGTGGTTTTTCACCGTTCCCTCGGCGAGCTTCAGTTCTTGGGCTATTTCCCGATTTCCTTTGCCGGCGGCGACGCCAGCCAGCACTTCCTTTTCGCGATCAGTCAAGGCGCTCTCCTCAATCGGCGCCTCTGACCGTTCCGGAATTTTGACCCGGCGAAATTCCGAGATGATCTTTTCGGCGATGCGCGGCGATAGGCGGGGCTCGCCACGCACCGCCGCCCGGATCGCGTCCAATATTTCGCTCTCTTCCGCATCCTTGAGCAAATAGGCCTTGGCGCCGGCAAGAATGGCCTCGAACACGAGATCGTCCGTTTCGAAGGTGGTGAGGACGATGACGTGCGTCTCAGGATTTTCCTGCAAAATAGCCCGCGTGGCGGCGATGCCGTCTAGACGCGGCATCTTGATGTCCATCAGCACGACATCGGGCCGCCAGGCTCGCGCCGCACGTATCGCTTCCGTTCCGTCACCGGCCGAGGCGACCACCGTGATGTCCGGCTCCAATTCCAGCAGCGCCATAAACGCCTTGCGGATCATGGCTTGATCTTCCGCGATCAGGAGCCGGATCGGCTGGTTCTCGGTCACTCGGGCCTCCGTCGGGGCGAGATTCTGCGCGCACGAGCTAGGGTTGTGTCGTCCCGCCCCCATGTTGTCAATCGGATGAATTTGGTGCGGCCTTTTCTGAAGATTGCCGGGTTCCTGTCGGAAAGATGAACAGCGCCTACAGGCTGAGTTCATCCATACGCGCTTAAAACATGCTTTGAGATGAAGCTGGAGGAAACGAATTAAACAAGCTCGGTGACCCGGATAATCGATGGATTCTCGCAGGTTGAGCAATTCCCAACACAGGTCTCAACGCCTTGGGAACAAAGGGGTCGAAAAATATTGCGATGAAGCCCGAAAACGGTCGGCATGGAGGAGAAACGAAGCCACTCCAGAGTCGCTCCCTCTGGCTGCGGTCCATCCTGTCGGCGCTATGATTTCCCCCTTAAACCGGAGGCGGATGCTTGCTCATATATAGTCCGTTCCAAGACAATTGGCGTTTGCGAGCGACAAGAGGCCAGGACTGACGGCTTCGCAAGTTCGCAACACCCGTCGCCGCCCCTCCCCGCCCTGATGGCGACGGGTTTTGGCCTTCCGGACCTCCCTCCGGAAGGCCATTTGCGTAAATTCGGGCTCCGGCCTGACCACCGGGAATGAATCAGAGCGGTTTCAGGCTGAGCGCCTTGCCTTCCTTGGCGTCTCGCCGCCAGATGCCGTTCGGCTGGCGGTCAAAATGAGTCTTGTGGCCCTTGCGGGCAGTGAGGGCGAGGCGGCCCCGTTCCAGGCTCCAGGCAACAGGGTCAAAAATGACCATGCCATTATCCCGGCAGGCCGGCGCGAGCAGCGCCTTGGAGCCCCCGCGCGCGCCGAGGTCTCCAGCGTCAGCATGCAGCCTGTATCCTTGTCGTCGGCACGCAATATGGCGTAGCGCCCCGCGACGCCATTGACCTGCGAATCCATTGCCGAGGCGCAGGAAGGCGCAAGAAATATCATAGCCATCCATATGCCAAGCCGCCGAAGGCCGCTCGCCAAAGAAACTTTTGCGCGGCTGGATGAAGCATTGAAAGCCATTGATTTTCTGCTCCCGGACAAATTTGAATCACTTGCGCAGTCTGCCCTTTTCGGGGGCCCCAGCCAGAGATTCTATCGCCAAACTGCCACGAATGCGGCAGCGGCCCTTACTGCCGGCGGCGCGGTTCAACCAAACATGTGCGACAACACGACAGTTCGCGAGACTTTGCGAGCCGGGCCCCGTCGTCTAAATTGCATATCCAGAACCCTGCGGACGTTTTCCTCACAGCAAGGCTAAGCATGAATCCGGCATCATTGGCGCTCGCGGAGCGGGCGACGCCGCGCTACACGAGCTACCCGACCGCGCCACATTTTTCCAACGCCGTCGGTCCGGAACAGATGCGCCTCTGGCTTGGCGGCCTCCCGCAAACAGCAACGCTGTCCCTCTATCTCCATGTACCCTTCTGCGCGGAAATTTGCGCCTACTGCGGCTGTCACACCAAAGCGCTGCGCCAGGACGCGCCGCTGACGATATACAAGGAAACGCTACTGCGCGAGATCGAACTGATCGCTGGCGCCACCAAGGCTCGGCGGGTTGTCAGCATACATTGGGGCGGCGGCACGCCGGGCATGTTCGGGACCCGCGCGTTTTTCCGAAATCAGCGAGTGCATAGGCCGGCATTTTGATGTTGGCCCCCACACCGAACACGCCATCGAACTCGATCCTCGCCTGCTGAACGAGCCGCTGGTGGAAGCGCTGGCGCGGTCCGGAGTGAATCGCGCGAGCCTTGGAGTTCAGGATTTCAATCCGCACGTTCAGGAAGCGGCCGGACGGGTGCAGCCATATGAGACCGTCGCGCAGGCGGTCCGTCTGCTGCGTGGCGCGGGAATCGCCGCGCTGAATTTCGACCTCATGTACGGTTTGCCGCATCAGACAGCGGAGGATGTCGCGCAAACCGCCGAAACTGGCCGCAGGGCTTGCTCCAGCTCGTCTCGCGGTGTTTGGCTACGCCCATGTGCCATGGTTCAAGCACGCATCAAAAGCTGATCGACGCCAAGGCGTTGGCCGGCGCGGCGGAACGCCTCGCCCAGGCCGAAATTGCGCGAGTCACACTGGAGGCCGCAGGTTACCAGTCGGTCGGCCTCGATCACTTTGCCTTGCCTGACGACGCATTGGCCAAATCCGCACGGGAAGGCACAATGCGCCGCAACTTCCAAGGCTACACCATCGACGCGGCTGACGCTCTGCTGCCGCTGGGCGTCTCGTCCATTGGCCGGTTGCCTGACGGTTTCGTTGGCAACGCCACTGATAACGCCGGCTGGCGCCGAGCGGTCAAATCGGGCAGTTTCGCCACAACGCGCGGCCTCGCCTTCACGCATGAAGACATCGCCCGCGGCGCGGTAATTGAGCGTCTGATGTGCGACTTCACGGTAAACTTCGGCGGGCTAGCCGAGGAACATGGCTTCCCGACCGAGATTTTCGACTTCACCCAGGGCTCAACTGGACGCCTTGGCGGAGGAGGGGCTCGCAGAGGTTTCGGACCGGACTGTTTCAATGACGCCTGTCGGCCGGCCCTTCGTGCGTCTGGCGGCGGCGGCGTTCGACGCCTATCTTTCAGTTAACGCCGCACGTCATTCTGTCGCGGTCTAGCGCTCTCGAGGGAGCATAAAAGGAGGCCGCTGATGACTCCGCTTACGCTCTTTCTCGCAAAGCTGCTGGGCGGCATCCTCATCACCATGGCGGCGGCGATGGTGGCGCGCGGCCCGGAAACGGCGCTAACGGCGAGACGAATGATTTCCGACCCTGGCATGGTGATGATAGGAGGCGCGGTTCGCGTCGGGCTTGGCCTCGCCATCGTCATTGGTCACGATATCTGGAGTGGCGGCGTTCTGCCGGTCGCGATCACTTTGTTCGGCTGGGCGCTTTATCTTAGCGGGCTGTTGCTGTTGTTCGCGGCGCAGGAGCGACTTGTCGCCATATTGGACGGCATGAACCTTGAGAAGAACTTGCCAGCTTACGCGATCAGTCTGGCGCTATTGGGCATATATTATCTTGGCGCGGGCCTGATAGGCTGATGCGTCTTCACCGTTTTTCCGGGGAGAGCTATTGGCCGGGCATAATCAGGGCCTGAAATTCATCTGGCGTAACGCGCCTTTTGCGCTTGCGGGGCTATGGCGCCCCCCTTATGCGCGCCGGTTGCGCCCAATTTTGTCTGCTCCGCAAGTCGCGCGCTGATAACCTTCGCGTCCACGGGCCGGCTGAACAAGTAGCCTTGGAATGAGTGCACGCCGGCTACGCGTAAAAACATGTGTTGCTCCCGCGTCTCTATTCCTTCCGCCGTTAAATGCATGCCAAGCGCGCGCCCGAGGCTGACAATCGAATGCACGATCGCCGCGCCGCTGGCGCCGCTCTCGAGCTTGAGCACAAAGCTTCTATCGATCTTCAGCTTGTCGAAAGGCAGCGAAAGCAAATAGCTTAAACTCGAATAACCGGTTCCGAAATCGTCAAGCGCCAGGCGCACGCCGAGTTCCTTCAGCTTGCCAATTTTCGCCAAGGCGTCCTCTCGGTCACATATCAAGATGCCTTCGGTAAGCTCCAGCTCCAGTCGCGAAGGCTCCAGCCCCGTCTGCAAAAGGATTTTTTGAACGATGTCGGTGAAGTCGGGCTGTCGCAGCTGCTTTGGCGAAACATTGACGGCGACGCTGACTCGCGGCCACGAAAGAGCCTCTAGGCAAGCCCGCCTCAATACCCATTCGCCGAGCGCATGAATATCCCCTGAGCGCTCGGCCATTGGGATGAACTTTGCCGGCGAAATGTCGCCGAGTGGGAATCGCGCCACCGACACAACGCTTCAACTCCGATAATGGTTTGACCGCCATAGTCGACGACAGGCTGATAGAGCAAATCAAGCTGTTCGTTACGAACCGCTGCGCCCAAATCCTTTAGAAGCAGACTTTCTTCTCGTGTTTTGTCGTCAACGTCCAGGCTGTAAATGCAGAACTTAGGTCCGTCATTATATCTTGACTGGCATAGCGCCATCTCCGCCTGACGCACCAAAGTCGCGGCGTCGTCGGGTTGATCCTGTAACAGGGCGACGCCAATTCTTGCGTCGATATTTACCGTATGTTCGGCGATCACGAAGGGTTCGCTCAAATTCTTGATGACGCGCTCAAGCAAGACGGGCAAATCGCCGTCACCGAGCGCGGGGAGCAGTATCGCGCTGAGCGTGTCGGTGGCGGTGCGAGTGACGGAATCAACGCTGCGGATGCATCCCGCAAGTCGCTGCGCCGCCGCCTGAGCGAGATGATCGCAGAATTCGGCGCCAAGTTTCTCATTGACGTCTCTTAGGCTCTTCATCTCAACGAGCAGGAGGGCGGGTCGCCCCTGAAAGTGGCCTGCGGCCGAGATTGCGTTCTCAAGCCGTTCGCTAAAGCCGGCGCGATCCGCGATCGCCAAATTTGGGTTGCCCCCATCTCTTCTTGTCAGCGCCTCGGCGCTTTTGGCAATGGCTCGCTGGGTCGCCTGGATATAGCGGGCGAGCAGAAAAACGAGCAGGACAAGGCAACAAAAGGCGGCTGCTAGAAATGGGAGCGCATTTAAGTCGATATGCCGCGCTTCTATGAGTGCTGCGCAGAGGAAACAAATCACTGTCGCACTTGCCGCAAGCACGATCGCGACAATCGGAGAAGGAACGCAACTCAACTTCACGCTAGCAACCTCATTTCCGAAGGTCCATGGCCCCAAAAACAGGGGGCCGGAGAACTTTTACGCTTCATAGACATAAGTCAAAAGCATTGCCATATGATTACAAAGACTCTTCACGCTCGCTTTGGTCAACAATCAATCAACCGGGTTTGGGGGCGCCCATAAATCGGTCATCCGTGGCTATCAGAGGCTTGCCCGCGGCTCCGTTCATGGATGACGCCCGACATTCATAAAATTTACTGCAATTAAATAAACGCTTCTTAAAATTGCGCTGATATATCCAATACTTCCTGAAATGCCTCGGCAAGCCGGATTGAAACTCGATGGGCGAATGGACCTTTGTTCTGGACGAAAGCACGCGGCTTCTCTTCGTCGACGACGATCCTATCCTTGCCGAATTCGCCAAAGTGCATCTGTCAACTCCTGTAACTACAGTGGACTCGGCGGCGGACGGGATTGAAGCCTGGCAACGGCTTTGTGACGAGCGCTACGACCTGGTGTTGCTCGACATCGAAATGCCGAAGCTCGATGGCTTCGGGCTGCTCGAGAAATTGCGGGCCGATCCTCGATTTGAGCATCTCCCGGTTGTTATGCTCACGGGGAAGGAAGACATATCCTCGATAGATCGGGCCTTCCAACTCGGCGCGACATCGTTCAACACCAAGCCTATCAACTGGCGCATGCTGAGCTATGCGCTGCGCTACGTTATCCGGACAACCCGGATGGAAGCCGAACTTATGCGTCAGCGCCAGCGCGCCGAGGAACTTACGCAACTAACAAGCAATCTCCTGTCATTGATCCGATTGGAGGCGCGCACGCCCATCGGATCGATCATCGGCTTTAGTGACTGCATCCGGCAGCAAATCGATGGGCCGATCTCCATCGACAGCTATCTCGGCTATGCGGATCAGATAGGCGCCGCCGCGCGCCAGCTTCAGGACAATTTCATTGACCTGATCCAATACGCTCAGCTGAGTTCCGGAGACGCGCGACTGACGCACGACGAATATCATGCGTTCGCCATTCTGGACGCGGTCGTCTCGGCAACTCCCGGCGGCGGAGCGTCGAGTGATCCGGCCATCATTGTCAGGAAGCCGAAGGAAAATTTCTACGTTGTTTGTGACCGTCATTGGCTGGCGCGCGCCCTAAGCCACCTTCTGGAGAACGCGCGAGGCATGGCCGGAGTCCAATCAGTCGAACTCAGCCTCGATCGCTCCGTCAAGGGAGAAGCGGTGTTTTCGATCGTAGCGCATAGCGAGGCGCAGCAAGGCCGCCTTGAGAGCCAAGCCCAAGCGCCCTTCGCCACGACTACGCTAGAAAGCGTGCGCCTGTCGCATGGTCTTGGAATTCCCTTCGCTCGCCGCATTGCTGAATTGCATGACGGCAAGCTGTCGGAACCCCCAAAAAGAGATCTGGAAACAAGGGTCGAGATAACTCTGCCAGCCAGCCGGGTGCTTGAATGCGTCCGGCGCTCGACGCATGTCGACGCCGCATAGACCGCATGATTTCCCTCGCAACGAACAATCCTTCGGAGTCGCGATGAGGAGTCGGCTTGCCTACTTCCTGCGTGAAGCGATCGAGGATCGGCGCGGCGCTGTCGCGGTCATGTTCGCTTTCGTCTTGCTGCCATTGCTGGGCGTCGCCGGAGCCGCACTCGATTACGCCAGCCTGACACGACAAAGATCCATGCTTCAAAGCGCTGCGGACACCAGCGCGCTAGCAGCCGCGCGCGAACTGCACCTCGCGCAAGTGGGATCAAGCGGCCCGGTCACTTCTCTTGCCCAGAATTATGCGAGGAGCACCCTCGCCCAAACCAGCCCACGGCTCAGCAACGTCGTCGTTAATGTCGCGCTGCTCAATAGCGCCTCCTCTCTGCAGGTGACAATCAACGGCACCTATCAATCCACGCTGTTTCGGATTCCCGTAAATATGAGCGCGCAGGCGACGGCGAGCGCGGCGGGCTTCCCGATTTGCGCGCTTGCGCTCGACACCACAAGCGCGCAAGCGATTTATCTTGAGGCGAATGCAAAAGTCACAGCGGAGTTTTGCGCGGTCCAATCGAATTCCTCGCACGCGCAAGGTTTAACCGGAGCGGGAAATTCCATGTTAACCGCCGCATCCATTTGTTCGGCTGGCGGGGCGGCGGGGGAAAAAGTCAATTTTAATCCGGCGCCCTTGACAGATTGCCCAGTGGTTGCGGACCCATTGGTGAGTCGTCCAACGCCGAAGATTGGCGCCTGCACTTACACAAATGAAGTTGTGACCGGCGGCACGGTCGCATTGATGCCCGGGACCTATTGCGGCGGTCTTCATGTCACCGGAGGCGCGAATGTCACTCTCACGTCTGGCGTGCACATCATGAAGGACGGCCCCTTGATCGTCGACGACAATTCAAGTTTTACGACGCAGAATGCGGGAATTTTCTTGAAGGGCGCGGCGTCGACGTTCCTCTTCGACGCGACCACGAGCATCAACATGACGGCGCCAACCACCGGGCTCATGGCGGGAATGCTGATTTTCGACGATCCTGCCGCGCCAAGCGGGCGGAGCCATCAGATTCTGAGCAACAATGCGCCGCTTCTACTTGGGACGATCTATACCCCAAAAGGCATACTCGTTATCAACACCAACAACACAATTGCCGAGCAATCGGCCTTTACAATCATCGTTGCGTATAAGATGCAGCTGTATTCGGGTCCAAATCTCGTTCTGAACTCGAATTACAATCTCACCAATGTTCCCGTGCCGAACGGTCTAAATCCCGGATATCCCTATCTCTCACAATAATTGCATCATTACCCTGGATTAATCGCTCCTTACATCTTTTCCGGCAGACTATGAGCATGGGAATAGTAGTCAGACCCCGTTCCGACGCACCCGCCGGACCGAAAATGCCGATCGCCAGAAAGCTGGCGCTTCTCGTCATGACCGCCGTGGCGAGCGCGACCGTGGCGATGGGCTGTGTTTCCGTCTGGCAGGGGCTGAATGATTACGCTGAAATAAAGACGCGGACCTTGATGGGCGCGGCCCAGGTTTTTGCTTCGGCTACGGCGCACGCGACCGCGACGCGCGATTCCGGCGCCGCCTATCAGGCGATGAAGGCTATCGCGCATATTCCGGATCTCAGCTACGCGCGGATCGACATTGAGCCTGGAAGGACGTTGGCGGTTCTGGGCAGCGCAACGCAACTAGATGCGGATTTGCGCATTTACGGGGATGGCCAGAAGCGCATCGATCCTTTGGATTTGTTGTCTACCCGCACCATTGAGATAAATGTCCCGATCATAAACGCTGGCGTCAATGTTGGGCGCTTCATACTCGTCGCCGACACAAAGGATCTTTCGGATCAATTATTGTCATCCTTGCGCGGCGCCGCGCTCAGCGCAAGTGTGGCCATGGCGATAGGCCTATTGGTCGCGGGACGATTTCATCGGGAGCTGACGCGCCCGCTGCGTGAGTTAAGCCAAACAATCTGGAGCGTTCGGCAGGGCCATGAATATCGTGCGCGCGTCGATGCGACGAGCAATGACGAAGTCGGGCTGCTGATCGATGGCTTCAACACGATGCTGGACGAAATCAGGGAGCGCGACACAAAGCTGGCCGCACACCGCCGCAACCTCGAACAGGAGGTGTCGGACCGTACGCATGACTTGAGATTGGCCAAGAATGCCGCTGAGTCAGCCAATGCCGCGAAATCCAGCTTTCTCGCCACCATGAGTCATGAAATCCGCACGCCGATGAACGGCGTGCTGGTCATGGCCGAATTACTTGCGGCGGCGGATATTCCCCAGCGTCAAAAGCGCTACGCGGAGGTCATATCGAAATCTGGCAAGAGCCTGCTGGCGATCATCAACGACATTCTCGATTTCTCCAAAATCGAGTCAGGCAAACTGGAGCTCGAGAAAATTGCAGTGAATCCGAGCGAACTGGCAGAGGATGCAATCAGCCTGTTTGGCGAACGCGCTCGCGAAAAAGGGCTAGACCTGGTTTCTTATGTCGCGCCCGAAACTCCGCGCGGCGTCACCGGAGATCCGGTGAGGATCAATCAGGTCATTGGCAATCTTGTCAACAATGCGCTCAAGTTCACTCAGAAGGGATCTGTCGTTCTCGATGTGGGGCCCGATCCGAACAACGCTTCACGTCTGCGTTTCGCAGTTACGGACACCGGGATCGGCATTCCCGGAGACAAGCTAGCCGATATCTTTGGCGCCTTCACGCAGGCCGATCAGTCCACCACCCGGCGCTTCGGCGGAACGGGGCTTGGTTTGGCGATCAGCAAGCGCCTCATCGAGGCGATGGGCGGCGAATTTGAGGTGAGAAGCGCCGTCGGAGCGGGCTCCACATTCGCCTTTTCAATTCCACAGGGAGACTTCATCGCCTCCCTCCCATGGCCTCGAGTGGCGAAAGGCGGCGAACACACGGCGATCGTCGCCGTCGACGGTTTCGCTACCGAGAAGGCGCTGACGCGCTATCTGGCGGCGGCGGGCTATCACGTGGAGATAGCGGCGGAGGTAGCTTCATACAGCGCTGCAATCATTTTCGCCGACCCGGATCGCGTGCCCGTGACGCGTCAAGAGCGTCGCGCCAAGGTTGTTTGTCTGGCTACGCTGGGAGATCCGTCTGCTTACGAAATGGTTCGCCAAGGCAAGGCCGACGCTGTGATCGCACGTCCATTGGCGCATTCGGAAATGCTCGACCTGCTCACCGCAATTGCTTCGGGCGCCCCAATCGGCGCGTCAGTGTCTGCGGCCAACGAGCGCCTGGAATTTCCCCAGTTTCCGTCGCTGCGGGCGCTTGTCGCGGACGACGTGGCTATCAACCGCGAGATTGCGATCGAAGCGCTCGGTCGGTTGGGAGCGAGCGCCTCGACCGTCGAAAATGGCCTTGACGCGGTGACAGCGGCGACGGAACAAGACTTCGGCATTATTCTGATGGACGTCAGCATGCCGGAAGCCGATGGTTTCGAGGCCACGCGACGAATTCGCGCAATGGAACAGGAAACGGGTCGCCGACACACGCCCATTGTCGCCGTCACCGCCCATGTCATCGGTAGTGCGGCTGACGCCTGGCGAGAAGCAGGAATGGACGCCGTGCTTCACAAGCCCTTCACCATTCGCGCATTGGCGGAATGTCTCGCCAAATTCAGGCCACCAGTTGATTCTTCGTGGATCACAGATTCGTCGGCAATCAACCGGCAAGGCGTGGAAAGCGCTGTCGAAGCCTGCGAGGAGCCGCTCCTGAGCGTGGACGCCTTGCAGCAGTTGCTCAGTTTCGGGCACAGCGGAACCGGTGATTTTGCAAGTCGCGTGCTCGGACTCTACATTGATCATGCGCCGGAATCGACAGCGCAAATCATTGACGCCTTTGCGAAATTTGATATTGCGGCGGTAGGCCGCGCCGCGCATGCCCTGAAATCCATGAGCTTGAACATAGGCGCGCAGCGGGTAGCCTTCATGGCGGCTGATATTGAAAGGCGCGCTGATTTGGGCCCATCACACATTACCGGCGAAATGATCGCCAATCTCAGTCGAGCATTGGAAGCAACCTGCGCGGAGGTTGCATTGCAGAGAGCATCAGCTCAAGCGGCTTTCCAGCAAATGGAGGTTGCTTGACGCCACCGACTGGACGCCCGGGGAGCCCACGCGCCATGACTCGCAACGTTGTACAAGTGACGCGCTTGCGCGAAAACAGCAGTTGCAGCCGATCTGTCCTCGCAGGCTAATGTCCGGCGAGGCGCCTTTGTCTCATGACGCCCTACGCCAGATCGCGGCGCCCATCTTATGGAACAAGTGCGTCACGCCTTCGCCCGTCTTGGCGCTGGAATAGAGCACATCGCCAAGAATGTCGGGTTGCGATTCCAGGAACGAAAGGGACGACGCCAAGTCAATCTTGTTGACTATCATCACCGCAGGCCGACCGGGGAATCGCTCCTCGAAGCAGGTGGCAAGCGACGCCATCTTTGCAATCGTGCCCGGACGCGACGCGTCGGCAATGATCATCGCGCCTGAGGCCCCCGCGACATACACCGTCTCGAAAATGCGGTTCCCAAAATCGCCGTCCGTGTCCCACAATACAAGACGCAAGACCTCGTTATCGCACTCGCTTCCCAAATGGAGATCATATGTAAGCACATCCACGCCGATGGTGGTCTTGTAGTCACTATCAAATTTGTTGAAGACGCAGCGGCGCGCCAACGACGTTTTGCCAACGCCAATGTCGCCAAGCAGCATGACCTTCGCCGATATCATCGGATATCGAACTCGTGGTCGTAAGGCTGTTCGAAGACGACGCGGCGGCTTCGACCAACTCCGAGACTTGAATCCGCGATGGGCGCAAGCGTCGAACGCGGCACGAGCGCGAGTTTCTCGCGCGGGACGCCGCGTTCCACGAGCATCGAGATTACCTTGTCGGCGCGCGCGCGCGAAACGGCGCTGTTTGTGATCGCGGAACCGCTCTCGTCCGAATATCCGACGACGCGCAGACCTTCGCCAGCGCTTACGAGCAGCTTCGCGAGTTCGTCCAGTCCCGCCACAGCCGCGGCAGGATCAGCCAGATTGTCTTGCTTCGTGAAAAACACCGCGAAATTCTCGATAAGTCGATGCAGTCTGACCGACGGGTTTTCGGTCTGTGCGTTCAGACGTTCAAGCGCCGCCCGTGTCTGCGTCAATTCGTCTTGAAGCTGTGCGATCAAGCGTTGACTTTCCGCTAAAGCCGACGCCGGCGCCAGAACCACAACGTCGCGCTCGACGCGGTACGGCGCCGCCGCTGGCGCTATTGCGTCGAGCACTCTTTGCGGCTCATTCTCGTTGGCTGCTAGGCCGTGCAACACAACACGCCCGCCTTGGTGATCGACTTCAAGTCTCAGCGGATATTCCGCTAGGCTCCGATCCGCCGCGTAGGCAGCCGCATAGGCCTTGTCGATGCGGTAATCCCGCCAAGCGCGCAACGTGGGCTCATACGCAAGCCAAGCTATAAGAGCGGCGAGACCTGTCGCTACCGCTATCAGAGGCCCTTTGCTGGTAGGCTTGGCTGGATCTTCCTTAAGCGCCTCGCCAAGTTCAGCGCTCAGCGCCTCGGGGTTGGTAGAGCTCTCATCCTTCTCATGCGCTTCGACGATGCGCAGAAAGGCTTCATCAAGTCGGCGTGCGCGCGTGCTGGAAAGCTCACCCGAGAATTCGGCCGCAACGATGACGCGCGCCGAAGCTCGCAGAAAAACGTGACTGGAGCCAAGGTCCAGCATGCGCAATTCGCCCCCGCGATCGGCGTAAACAGTCGCCGCGAATTCAGTGATCGCGGCGATGAGACCGCTCGTCAGCTCGCCATGATCTCCGCCGTCGAGCGCTTCGGGCCATGTAGCGAGCACCCGACCGCTGCCGCGTTCGAGCAGCAGCGCTCGCCTCAAACTGGCGGCGTCCGCCTCGGCCATGGCCACCTCGGCCATGGATCGTCCCGTCGCTAACGCCCTAAAACGCAGCCGCCAGACATTTGTTGAAACCATCGCGTCAATTCGACGGTTCAGGTCTTCAACCAGTTCGCGGAAGGAGTTGGCGACGGCCGCGGTCACCAGCCGTCCGGTGATCGGATACAGCGCTTCGACCATCATCTCTTTGGAGTTCTTGATTTCGCTTCGGATCGCGGCGACGATCAATGGCGCGAGCGCGCCAGCCAAGTCCTTGTGGTGAGCGACTTCGGCCTTGCGCAGGGCGTCAACCAGCAGATCGGCTACCGCCGTCTCGAGCTTTAGCCTGTCGCCGACATAGCGATCGATGCGCTTGAAACCCTCCTCAACATCCCCAAGGCGGCGCGCATCTTCCCCCAGCAAAAGAGCCTTGAGCTTTTCAAAACTCTCGTCCTTAACGCCGGGAGCGACCATCTCAGCCGCCCTTTCGCCTTACGCTCAGAATTCTGGACCGTGGCGCCGAGCTGGGTGATCGCAGAGCCAATTGCGTTGACGGAGGCCGCCTGGTTCTGCTCGGTGTCGCGCGCGAGATCGACGAGGCGGCTTTCCAGCGCGGAGAAGCGGGCCAAAAAGTCAGCGCGCATCGCTTCAAGCTTATCGTCAAGAGCCTGACAATTCTGCTCGGCGGTGCGCTTGGCTTCGCCGAACAGCAATTCGCGCACTTGCTCCATGGGATCAGGCGTCGGCGCGTCAGCCTCCGCCTCGACAAATTCGTCCTTTACTCGCGCCATCACAATAAACTCCCGGAACTTTTGACTGATTTAGATCACAAAAACGCCGCGCGGCCAGTTGCCGTGCCGTCCCCCTCGGCGACATCGGGGTGGGCGGTTCAAGGGGCAGGCGCAAGCTAAACAACCAGTCGGGGCCGGACCCTGTAAAGCTTACAACAAGCCGCTGAAAGAAGCTCGATTTCCTCTACTAGACGCTCTAGCATGCCAAAACGTTAAATTCGAGCGACATTCCGCAAACATGGCAAAAAGCGATAGCCCGCGTCACGTAAGTTCGCGCAAATATAGAATTTTTATGTTTCGAATAACTTTACGGACGCCTTACATATTTGTTTTCGCACATTTTCCCTTGCAAGTTGCATGTATTATCAGGCAAAAGACTAGAGCCATGTCGAAAGTCATGCTCGATGAGTGACCTATAGCACTTCTAATAACCTCCTCACGCGAGCAATTTCGCCTTAGCCCTTGGCCATGCAGCCGTTTAATCAGGCGGCGTCGGAGTGGGCTTAAAAAACGCGGCAAAGTTTAAGAGTGCAAGGCCATGTCAGGCATCAAGAACGTGAAGAACCCTGAGAAGTCGGCCGAGGAAGAGCTGGACGCTTCAACGTGGAGCGAAGACGGCCCCCTCGGCACGCTCACACGTCAAGATATCGCTCTCGCGATCTTCGATCGATGCGAGGGCCTCTCGAGGCGCGAAGCGAAGCGGCTGGTCGACAGCGTAATCGAGGAGATGATCGGCACGCTGACTCAAGGAGAAACCTTGAAACTGCACGATTTCGGCTCGTTTATAGTGCGCAGCAAAGGTGAGCGCGCCGGCCGCAATCCGCGCACCGGAGCCAAAGTGCCGATCGAGCCCCGCAAGGTCGTGGTTTTCAAGGCCTCGCCCAATATGAAATCCACGGTCAATGGCGATGGGCCGGCCAAAAAGCGCACTTCATTCAAGTTAGTGCGTAAAAGCGCGGATGAAGGCGGCGTATAGAACTCCTAAATTCCGCCTTGGCGGAGCTCAGGCCAAGGCATTAATCAATACATCAACTTCAACTATATAACGCCTCAAGGTAATGATGCTCGCGCCAGTTTGCCATTGGCGTTGCGCGGGAGTGCGTCGAGCGCCAGAACCGACCTAGGACGCTTGTAGCTCGCCAGATGCTGCGCGCAATGGCCAAGAACTTCGGTTTCGCTGAGAGCGCAACCATCGCGCAGGACGACATAAGCCTTGATGATAGTTGTCCCAGGATCGCGGCCTGGACGTTCCGCGACGGCCGCGTCGGCGACGTGCGGATGGGTGAGGAGACAGCGTTCCACCTCCGCCGGAGACACGCGATAGCCGCCCGCGTTCATTACCTCGTCTGCGCGCCCATGCAGCCAGACATAGCCGTCGTAGTCGAACTCCACGAGATCGCCCGAAACGAACCACTCCCCGCGAAAAGCGTCCTTCTCTTCGTCGGGACGGTTCCAATAGCCCAGCATCAACCCGGGCTCGTCACGATGCACCGCCATCAGGCCGGTTTCGCCGGCTGCCAGAGGCGCTTCCCCGCCCTCGCGCGAAAGCGCCGCGACGCGCCGGCCCGGCTGAGGGCGGCCCGGCGAGCCAGGCCGCACGGGCGTCGTGGGACCGCTGGAAATAAAGGTTGAAATCTCGCTCATCCCATAGGCTTCGAAAATGTCCTTGCCGGTATGGGTGCGCCATTGCGCCAGGAGATCGGGCGTCAGCGCTGCGCCAGCGGAAAGGCCATGGCGCAGGCTGGGCAGATTCCTGGCTTCCTCGGCTGCATGCTTGAGGATTTGGCGATAAACGCCCGGCACCGCCGCGAAGATCGTGGCGCCAAAATCCTTGATAAGGCGCGGCCAGATCGCCGGATCCGGACGCCCATTGTAAAGAACCGACTGCGCGCCGCAGGCTAGCGGGTCGACCACGCCAACCCCAAGCGTATATGTCCAGTTAATAGCCCCCGCGTGCAGCATTACGTCGTCGGGGCCAATCCCTAGCCAGTGTGGATACATAATTCGGCGCGCCCATGCCGCGCGATGGGCGTGCAAGACGCCCTTGGGGCGGCTGGTCGTTCCTGATGTGTAGACGAGATAGGCGGGATCGTTCGCGCTCGTATCCGCGTGGTTCTGGACAGGCTCACACTCCAGCAATCGGTCAAGATCGGCGCCGCGCAACACCCGGAGTCCCTTGGCTTCATGCGGCTCCTGCTCGAAGCCCGCTCCCAGAACCAGCGCCGCCGCGCCACAATCCTCGCGCAAAAACGCCGCTTCCTCGAATGTAAGCTGCGAAGAGGCCAGCAACGCCACGTAACCCGCCGCTATCGCCGCGAAATAGGCTACCGCCGCATTGGCTTCATTGCCCATCCGGATCATTATCCGGGCAGCCGGCGGCAGACCAAGCCCCTGAAACCCGGTGGCAAGCCGGCGCACCTTGTCGTCCAGCTCCCTATAGGTCCAGCGTTGCACGCGGCGGTCGCCAATGATTGTAAGCGCGATCTTGTCTGGCTGCTCGCGCGCGTTGTCTTGAAGGCAGTAGCGCGCGAGATTGAAGCGGGAGGGGACGGGTTCGCGCATGAGGCGATTCTTCCATGCAGTTTCGCGAGCGCTAAGGCGCGAATTTCTCGTCGCCCGCGCAGGCAGCCGACATCTTAATCAAACAGGCTCGATACGCTTTCTTCCTTGGCGGTGCGGGCGATCGCCTCGCCGATCAGATGGCCGATCGGAATGACCCTGATGTTGTGAGCAGCCTCGACTTCCGGCGTGGGCTTGATCGTGTCCGTGATGACCAATTCCAGCAATTTGGACTTGGAGATGCGCTCGGCCGCCGCTCCCGAGAGCACGCCATGAGTTATATAGGCCGAGGCCGATAGAGCCCCCGCCGCCAGCAGCGCCTCGGCGGCGTTGCAAAGCGTGCCGCCTGAATCGACAATATCGTCGATCAGAATGCAGTTGTGGTCCCTGACATCGCCGATGATGTTCATGACCTCCGACTCGCCCGCGCGCTCGCGGCGCTTGTCGACGATGGCCAGAGGCGCGTCGATGCGTTTGGCCAACGCCCTGGCGCGCACCACGCCGCCCGTGTCAGGCGACACGACCATCACATTCTTGAGTTTCGAATGCGATTTGATGTCTGCCACCATGACCGGGGCCGCGAACAGATTGTCGGTCGGAATGTCAAAGAAGCCTTGTAGCTGGCCCGCGTGCAGATCGACAGTCAACACCCGGTCCGCTCCGGCTCTGGTGATCAGATTCGCGACCAGTTTCGCGGAAATCGGCGTGCGCGGACCCTGTTTGCGGTCCTGACGCGCATAACCGAAATAGGGGATCACGGCCGTGATGCGGCGCGCCGAGGCCCGGCGCAACGCGTCGATCATGATGAGAACCTCCATCAGATGATCGTTGGCCGGCGCCGAGGTGGACTGGATCACGAAAGTGTCCTGCCCACGCACATTCTCCAGAACTTCAACCCAGATTTCCTGGTCGGCGAAGCGCCGCACGACCGAACGGCAGAGTGGAACGCCAAGATGCGTCGCGATAGCCTCGGCCAGCGCCCGGTTGGAGTTGCCCGCGAGAAGTTTCATCGCCGCCATCGAATGCCCTCGGTCGTGGAACGAGAGGCCTCATACCAGCCGAGCGCCGCGCGAACAATACGACGAAATGGTGACCAGGCGGGATTAAAGGGGATTTCTCCCGCCTTTGCTCCATATCGAAAAGTTTCCGCCCCCCAGCCTCCCCCAAAAGCGAGAATTGCGTCCAATGCACGAAAATGCTTTAACCGCTTGTCGAAGCGACGTTGCGGCGCCTGTGCGAGGGGGCGGCGCGGTCTCTTGCCACCCCATGGTATTTGATCAGATGACGGCCCTCCCTCCCGACCACGAACCTCTGGTCGCCGGCAAGCGTCCCCAGGACACGCGCGTCGTGGTCGCCATGTCGGGCGGCGTCGATTCCAGCGTTGTTGCAGCGCTTCTCAATGATCGGGGCTATGACGTGGTGGGCGTCACCCTGCAGCTTTACGATCATGGGGAGGCTACGCACCGCAAGGGCGCCTGCTGCGCTGGCCAGGACATTCAGGACGCTCGCCGGGTTTCGGAGCGGCTCGGCATTCCGCACTTCGTCCTGGATTACGAAACGCGGTTTCGTGAGAAAGTGATTGATGGCTTTGCGGCGAGCTACGCCAGCGGCGAGACGCCGGTGCCTTGCGTCGCCTGCAACCAGTTCATCAAATTCGCTGACCTTTTCGACACTGCCCGGGATCTGGGCGCCGATGTGCTGGCGACGGGCCATTATATCTCCTCTCGCGGCGACGGCGCCGGCGGACGGGCGCTGTTTCGCGCCCGGGACGCGGATCGCGATCAGAGCTATTTTCTATTCGCCACCACGACCGAACAGCTGAGGATGTTGCGTTTTCCGCTCGGCGAATACCCGAAGAGCGACGTGCGGGAGTTCGCAAGGCTCTATGATTTGGACGTCGCCGACAAGCCGGACAGCCAGGATATTTGCTTCGTACCCTCCGGGCATTATTCGGATCTGGTAGAGAAACTCGCCCCCGGCGCCGTCATTCCTGGCGAGATAGTGCATATTGACGGACGTGTGCTGGGGCGCCACGCAGGCGTCATTCACTATACGGTCGGCCAGCGGCGCGGACTTGGGCTTGGCGCAATCCAGGGGGGGCAAGCCAGCTCGCCCTTGTTTGTCGTGCGTATCGACGCGTCCAAAGCGCAGGTCATCGTTGGCCCCCGCGAGGCCTTGGAGGCGCGCGCGGTGGCCCTGCGCGATGTGAACTGGATCGGTCCCGGTGCATTCGACCAATTGCCAGCCGAGGGACGCGACATTTATGCGCGCGTGCGTTCGACGCGGCCTCCAGTGGCCGCCCGGTTGCTGCCTCGCCTTGAGCATCAGGCGGCGGTTGTATTCGCGGCCGGAGAGTTTGGTGTGTCTCCGGGCCAAGCCTGTGTCTTTTACGATGGTCCCGGCGACCAGGCGCGTGTTCTGGGCGGTGGCTTTATCGGGGCGGTTGAATCGGCTCACCCCTTGGCGACGCCTCGGGCTCAAGAGGCTCGCGCTGCAAGCTGAAATCACGCTCGCCTAACGATTTGAGCCTTCTGGCCTCCATTGACCGAAGTCGGCGAGCGCGGGATTGACGACATTGGGATCGACGTCGTGCCCTACACCCCCCAGCTTGTTATAGGATTGGTTTGAAAGACATTGTTTGATCGCCCAATCGCCGCTCCTTATGTATGCCTCTGAGCCTTGGTGACTACGCGACTGAGAAATCCAGCAATAAGAAGCTAAGTGTCTTTCATCCTTTATTTTTCTGCAGGCGTATCCGCTGCCGTATATGCCGATTTTGTAGCCTGCTTTTCGCAACTGAGTCCCGATAACCTCGAAATATCTGGTTATTCGACCTATCCCGCGCTCACGTTCGCCGCGATCCGCGAATCTCTCGTCCGCCCCGTCCACGCCAAAATAAATCGCCGAGCCTGGTGGCTGAGACAAAGAGCGCGCGAGTTCGAGCGCTCGCGCGGCATCATAGGAGGCTCGCTTTGCGTCCAGCCACGTTTCAAGGCACTCATTAAAGTGCTGAAAAACAATAACTATATTGAAGCCATGAGACAAAATGAGGTTACGTTCCGGAAGGGTGAGCGTCTTCGTGCACCGCTCGGATGACAATCTACCCCGCTCCTCAGGGGTTAGCGCGCCTCCGCAGCGCTTCGAAGTGTAGATTTTTTGACACAGCGACTCGCTTTGCTCCCATTTGCCGGGCGCCAACGATTCCGGCTCCTGGCCAGGGCGGTGGGCCCAGTCGTAATAACGTATTATTGTCTTTATTCCCGTGGCCTTGGCCGCCTCCAGGAAGCGAATTGCCTCCGGGTTCGACGCGTCGAAGCCATAGCCGGTGTCAATCGCGGTAGCTTTTTGCGAAGGATCCGGCTTGTCCGGGCACCCGGCCCATTGCGCCAGAGAGTCCGTCGCCACGGCCAGCAGCGACGCCGCCAACGCCGCGCGGGCGAATTTCATCATCGAATGCCTGTCCCGTTATCGTCACGGTTTTTGTGTGTGTCACTTGCTTTTAGCGCGCTCCGACGCGAGACATTCGCACCGCTTAGTCCGGCTCCAATAACGCAAAAAGCTTGCAGGAGATCACACACGAAAGGGCCCAATTCTCCAACGTCATTGCCTAATCAAATCCCTCTGTCCCGGACGCTCTCATGCCACCGCCGCAAGGCGAAATAGGACAGCAGGGACAGCGCGCCATAGATCGCGACTCCGCTGAATGACAATAAGGCCAACGCGGCGAACATGCGCGGAATGTCGAGCCTGAACCCTGCCTCCACGATACGAAATGCGAGACCCGAACCTTGCCCCGAGGCGCCGGCCGCCAACTCCGCCACTATAGCCCCGATCAGGGCGAGACCCCCGGCGATCCGCAGACCTGCAAGAAACTGCGGCAAAGCCGCTGGCGCGCGCAAATAGATCAACCTCTTCCAAGCGGAGGCTCGATAGAGATCAAAGAGGTCGAGCAAGCCGTGATCGACGGAGGCGAGCCCCAACGCCGTATTGGAAAGAATCGGGAAGAACGCCACAAGGAACGCGCAGACAAGCACTGCCTGCTGCGGCGAAAGATAGATGAGGAGAAGCGGCGCAATTGCGACAATTGGCGTCACCTGCAGCATGATGGCGTAAGGCGTCAAGACACGCGCAAGCCATTTGGATTGCGCCATGGCCAGCGCGAGCAAAACGCCGCAGACAGTCGCCACAATGAAGGCTTCGACCGTGATCGAGAGCGTGATTTCGAGCGACGAAAACAGCAGCGCTCGATCCTCGATCAATTTTTGCGCGATGACGCTCGGCGCCGGCAATTTATATGGAGGCAACCGCCAGCGCCAAACGACCCACTCCCAAAGTCCGAGAAAGGCCGCGAAGGTCAACAGCGGCGGCGCGGCGACAGTCAGAACATGGCCCAAGCTCCATCGCGGCGCGGTCATGGTGCGACCTCCGCCATGGCATGGCGCAGAGCGTCGGAGGCGCGGCGGGAAAATTGCGAAAAACTCGGGGCGAGCCGGTATTCGTCGTCGCGCGGAATTCTGGGATCAATCTGGATTTCGTCGACAATGTCTCCCCCCCTCGCCGCCAGCACGACGATGCGGGTTGAGAGATAGACGCTCTCGCTGACCGAGTGGGTCACAAACACGATCGTCGTTCCAGTTTTGGACTTCAACTCCAGCAGTTCATTGTTGAGCTTCATGCGCGTCACCTCGTCAAGCGCCGCGAAGGGCTCGTCCATCAGCAGCAGGGCGGGGCGCGTCACCAATGCGCGGGCGATGGCGCAGCGCATTTTCATGCCGCCCGAAAGCTCCCGGGGCATAGCGCGTCGAAACATTGAGAGCCCGACAAGCGCCAGCGCCTCCTCCACCCGCGGCGCGGCATGCGCGCGCGAAACGCCCGCAAGCTTCAACGGTAGAAAGACATTGTTGAAAACATCCAGCCACGGCAGCAGCGTGGCGTCCTGGAAGACGAAGCCGATCTGGTCGCGCCGGGTTGGGTCCTCCCATAGGATTTCGCCATGGCTTGGCGCCGACAGCCCGGCGAGGAGACGCAATGCAGTCGATTTTCCGCATCCCGACGGTCCCAGCAGCGTCAATGTCTCGCCTGGAAAGACTTCAAGATCGAGCGCACGCAATACCGTGAAATCGCCTTGAAAGCTTTTGCCCACGCCGCGCATTGAAACAAGCGCCGTCATTTGGAGTTCTGCTCCAGACCAACTCTCTTGCCTATAAATTTTAGAGTATAGCCATTTCGATAAGGGAGGTCAGGCGGAACGACTGCCGCCTTCGCCATCTTGTCGAAGAAGCTTTTTATCCGGGCGTCGGTCATCACGCCGATGCCCTGCTTCCGCGCGTCGCCTGAGTTGACGATGCCGCGCTCCTTGAGCATCGCGAGCGAGAATGCGAGTTGACCGTCGGTCATTTCGGGGTTGTCTCGCTTGATGGCGGCGTTGGCGGCGCTGTTGTCGGCGTAAAGATAGTTGCGCCAGCCGATAATCGAGGCGTCGACGAAACGCTGAACAAGATCGGGTTGATTGGCGATGGTTTCGGCGCGAGCTTCTATTGTCGTCGAGTAACTGTCGTATCCATAATCCGCCAGCAAAAAGACGTTGGGCCTGAAACCGCCCACGCGTTCCACCTGATAGGGCTCAGATGTCAGGAAACCCTGTTCGATCGATTGAGGATCGGCAATGAAGGGCGCCGGGTTGAAGCCATAGGGTTTGACCTTCTCCTCCCGAAAGCCATAGGCCTGTTTCAACCACTGATAGACGGAAACAAGCATGTCGCTCGCGATGAAAGCGGTCGCCTTCGGCAGATCTTCAAACCGGTCGAGCCCGAAGCCTGGATGAGACATGAAGATCACCGGATCGATCTGGAACATGCTCGCTACGACGACCACCGGAATTTTTTGCCGAACCGCTTCGAACGTCTGGATGAAATTCGCGCCCATGGCGAAGTCGACTCTGCCTGCCGCCAGCAGCAGCCGCGCGTTGGTCTGCGGGCCGCCCTGCTGAATCCTCACGTCGAGCCCGTAGCGGGCGTAGGTTCCGTCGGCGACCGCCTGATAAAAGCCGCCGTGCTCGGCTTGGGCGCGCCAGTTTGTCGCAAAGGTCACCTTGTCTAGGGCAAGCGCCATCTGGCTGAAGGTCAGCGCGAAAAACACACCGGCGAAGGCGAGGCGGGGCATTCGTGTCTCTCCGAGAAAAGCAATTTTGTCGCCGCTTCCGTTGAAGCAGGCAAGGAGTTATTTTTAGCGGTCATTGCAAAGCGGTGTATTGCAGTCGGTTTCCGTCACCAGCGACAGAACTCCTCTGCCAGCCTTGACAAAAAGACGCGCAAGCTTATGGTGCGCGCAAATTCGGACCTTGCCCGACGCATATTGCGGCGGCGGGGACGTTTTCCCTTTTTTCAGGACTGGAACGACCCGATGGCAAAATCCGCCATGATCAAGATCAAGCTGCTGTCGACCGCCGACACCGGCTTTTTCTATGTGACCAAGAAGAACGCTCGCACCAAGACCGAGAAACTTGTGTTCAACAAATACGATCCGGTCGTCAAGAAGCACGTCGAATTCAAGGAAACCAAGATCAAGTGATCTTAAAGCCGTCGGGGCGCCGCGACAGCGACGCTCGCCTTGTCCGGCTATGGCGCGATTGCGCACCGGCCCAAAACGCTAACTATCTCGGGCCTTTTTTCGTTCTCGACGCAGCCACGAGATGGCTACGGCGCAGAAAAGGCGCTTAGGGTTTCGGGATTTCATGCCGGAAAGGCGGCCGACTGGCGAGGGCTTCAAGGAGGCCACTCCAACCCTGCACCAGCCGGCCAACCCCACGGACCCAGGAGATGCGGCGGACCTGAGCACTCCGTAGGGTATTCAAAAGTTCTGCCGATACGCATCGAACACTCAACGGACGTTCGGGTCTTGAATGCCCTTGGACGCCGCCAGACGCGCAACTCATTTGGCTTTTTTAGAATACATCTGCTGCACAGAATTGCAACTATCTGATATGAAATTCCACAAACCTTGCATAGCAGAGGTAAAAAACATCGACTAACCGCCTAATGACGAGGCACGACGGGTCTCTTTCAAGTCGGGGTTCGTTATACAGCCCTTGCGCGACAATCGTTGCGCCGAAACACCGCGGCGCGGAGGAAAACGAATGAATAAGCCAATGATAAAAATCGCGGCGGCGATAATGACGACCCTGCTGCTGACGGCCTGCGGAGGAGATCGCGAACCCAACGACGCCATCGGCGCCAAAGTGTTGCGAAACATGTTCGAACGCGCCAGCGTTCCGGCCAAGATCGTATCCTTCAAAAAGACCCAGGGGCGCGCCGCGCATATCGGCGACAGCGACGTCTACGAATATTGGTACGAATCCGAAATTCAGTTCCCGGAGGGCTATGAGGCCAAATGCGCCTATGAAAAGGAGCGTGGAGCCTGCGCGCTCCTGGGACTGGCGGCGGACCAAGCGTTCCAAAAGAACGAAATCCTCAGAAGCGAGGGGTCGCTGCACTTCTCCAAGAGCGAAAAGGGCTGGACGGGCGAAGACAAGAACACTTATTGAGCTTGCCTAGAAGGCGTGGCGTGAGCGGCGCTGATGCCAGGAGTTCATCGCCCTGACTCCCATCGTCATGATCCCCGCGCGGTTGGGCTCGACCCGGCTGCCTAACAAGGCCCTCGCCAATATATCTGGCGCGCCGATGATCGCGCATGTGCTGGAACGGGGGCGGGAGGCGGATTTAGGTCCAGTTATCGTCGCCACCGACGCTACCGAAATAGTCAACGCGGTTGAGGCGGCTGGCGGCCAGGCGGCGATCACTTTCGGGTCGCATGCATGCGGGCTTGACCGCATCGGCGAGGCGCTGCGCCGCATCGACCCCGAACGCAAATATGATGTTGTCGTGGACTTGCAGGGCGATCAGCCGTTCTTGCCCAAAGGCGCGCTGAAGGCCGCCTTGGATTTGCTACAAGATCCCAGCGTCGACATGGCGACGCTGGCGACAACGGCGCTGCCTGGGGAAGAGGACGACCCCAACGTCGTAAAACTCATCGGAAACGCGATCTCGCCGAAGCGAATGCGCGCGCTGTATTTCACCCGCGCCCGCGCCCCATGGGGAGAAGGCCCGCTTTATCATCATCTTGGCGTCTATGCCTTCAGGCGGCCAGAATTTGAAAGATTCATCGACTTGCCGGTTTCGACGCTCGAAAAGCGAGAGCGTCTGGAGCAACTGCGCGCTCTGGAAGCTGGAATGCGTATCGACGTCGCGCTGCTGGACAAAGCCGGTCCTTCGGTAGATACGGAGCGCGACCTTGAGGCGGCGAGGCGGTCGGCAGGCGAAGAACGGAACTGAGTGTGACTGAATTCATAGCCTATCAGGGTGAACCCGGCGCGAACTCCGACATCGCCTGTCGAGACGCATATCCCCATCTGACGCCGCTGCCCTGCGCCAGTTTCGAGGACGCCTTCGCCGCCGTCAAGGAAGGCGCGGCGTCGTTAGCGATGATCCCGATAGAGAACTCCATCGCTGGCAGGGTCGCGGACATCCATCATTTCCTGCCCAATTCCGGATTGCATATTGTGGGAGAATATTTTCTTCCCATCCATTTTCAGCTTATGGCCCCGCTCGGCGCAACCCTGACGGGGCTGAAGAATGTCTACAGCCATGTGCATGCGTTGGGGCAATGCCGTAAGATCATCCATGATATGCGTCTTTCGGCGTTCACCGCAGGCGATACCGCAGGGGCAGCGCGTGAAGTTTCCGAATGGAACGATCCAGCCAAAGCGGCGCTGGCTCCAAGGCTCGCCGCCGACATCTATGGTCTCGACATTCTGGCCGAGAATGTCGAGGATGAAGCGCACAACACCACCCGTTTCGTCGTTCTGTCCAAAACCCGTCATTGGGCGCCGGCTAACACACCCTCGACAATCACGACTTTCATCTTTCGCGTGCGCAACGTTCCGGCGGCGCTGTTCAAGGCGCTGGGCGGTTTCGCCACGAACGGCGTCAACATGACCAAGCTGGAAAGTTACATGGTCGATGGCGAATTCGCTGCAACGCGTTTTCTTGCCGATGTGGACGGACATCCCGAGCAACCTGCGCTTTCGCGGGCGCTGGAGGAGCTGGGATTCTTTTCTCGCGAAGTCGAAATTCTGGGAGTCTACCCGGCGAACCCATTCCGGGAAACCAATATACGCGCTTTCGAATTTGGGGATTGAAGGCGCCCAGGGAGGATATCATGGCCGTCGCTTATGATCCGCAGAACATCTTCGGGAAAATCCTGCGCGGCGATATTCCGGCGCATAAGGTCTTTGAGGACGAGGTGGCGTTGGCGATCATGGACATCATGCCGCGGGCCGAAGGCCACGTTCTGGTCATCCCCAAGAAGCCGGCGCGCGGCATAATGGACATCGACCCAGAAAATCTCGCGGAATTGATCAAGCGCGTCCAGCTCGTGGCGAAAGCTACAAAGACCGCGTTTGATGCCGATGGCCTGACCCTGCAGCAGTTCAATGAAAGTGCGGGCGGACAGGTGATTTTTCACCTGCATTTTCACATTCTGCCGCGGTGGGACGGCGTCGCGCTGCGGCCTCCAGGAACGATGGCCGATAATGACAAGCTGAAGGCGCAGTCCGAGAAGATCCGGGCCGCGCTGGAAACAGTCGCTCGCTGACTCGCCGAGCCCGCGCTACTCTTCCCCGACCTTGGCGGGCTTGAGCACGACCGGGCGCAACAAAAACGACGGAACGTGATCGCCCATTCCGATTACTGGCGGCCCGTCATCTTCCTGAGGGCGCGGACGGCGGTCACGACGTTCGCCATAGGCCGGCGGACGCGCGGAGCGCGTCGGCGGCTCGACTTCAGCGTGACGCCGAACTGGTGTCCGCACAGGCGCAGGCGCGGCATCGCGCTCGGGGGCGGGAGAAGGCCGGCCTCGTCCGCCACTATTCCGCTCCCCACCGCCGCGTCGCGCGCCGCGCTCTCCGCCTCGGCGCTCGTGCGAGCGAGGCGCTTCCAGCGGAGGCGGCAAATCGGAGAGCTTCGGTCCTTCCCATTCGACTTCCTTGCCGATCAGAGCTTCAATCTGGTCGACATATTTTTTGTCTTCCGGCGTCACCAGCGTTATCGCCGTGCCGGAGCGGCCGGCGCGGCCGGTGCGGCCAATGCGGTGAACGTAATCCTCGCTGTGCGTCGGAACGTCAAAATTGAACACATGACTGACATCAGGGATATCGAGTCCGCGCGCCGCCACGTCTGAACAGACCAGAAGCGCGACGTCGCCATTCTTGAACGCGTCGAGCGAGGCCGTGCGGGCCGACTGATCCATGTCGCCATGCAAGGCGCCGGCCGAAAAGCCGTGCTTTTCCAAAGAGCGATGCAAGATCGCCACATCACGCTTGCGGTTGCAGAATATGATGGCGTTCTTGAAATTATCCGCCGAGCGGATCAAATTGCGCAATGTGTCGCGCTTTTCTGCGTGGCCATGCGACGCGACCATCGCCTGGCGAATAGTCGCGGCGGTGGAGGAGGCTCTCGCGACCTCGACCCTGACAGGATTGTGAAGGAAAGCTTCGGTCAACCGGGTTATTTCCGGTGGCATGGTGGCCGAGAAGAACAGAGTCTGGCGCGTGAATGGCACCAGCTTGCAGACGCGCTCGATGTCCGGAATGAATCCCATGTCAAGCATGCGATCCGCTTCGTCGATAACCAGAATCTCAATTCCAGTCAGCAGAAGCTTGCCGCGGTCGAAAAAGTCCAGCAGACGGCCGGGAGTTGCGATCAGCACGTCGGCGCCGCGCATGATCTTGGCTTCCTGGTCGCCGAAGGAAACCCCACCGATCAGCAGCGCAACATTAAGCTTATGGTTGGCGCCATATTTTACGAAAGCTTCCTCGACTTGAGCAGCGAGTTCTCTCGTCGGCTCGAGTATCAGCGTGCGCGGCATGCGCGCCCGCGCCCGACCCTGTTCGAGTCTGCATAACATGGGCAGCGTGAAGGCTGCTGTTTTCCCGGTACCCGTCTGGGCGATGCCCAGAATGTCGCGGCCTTGCAGCGCCGGCGGAATTGCCTGAGCCTGAATAGGCGTCGGATCGGTGTAGCCGGAAGCCTCCACGGCCGTGAGGACCTTTTGCGAAAGGCCGAGTTCGTCGAATTTCATTAATTTTCCTGATCACGGCGGCGGTCTAATATGGACCCGGCCCGCGCGCCTGCCGTGTAAAACGCGCGTCATTGTTGGGGGCGGCTGACTTCTGACCAGCGGAGGATGCCGGCGAGCGACTTGGCCCGCACTTCGTCTCCCAGCTCATTATGCAATAATGCAGCCTAAAACGAAACCCGCCATATGCTTGGAGGGCGGGAGCCAGAATGTCAATTGAATTACGTTCAAATGCGGCATTTGCTGCTGCTTTCCTGAAAACATGCTTACAAAATGGCCGCGCCGCCGGCTCCTTCTGGAATGAGAGCCAATAGGCAAGCTCTGCTCGATCTTTTCACTCCGCGCAGGGGGGCAACCCCGCCGGATTCTGAAACGCCTTGGGAGTTGTGGTCGTATTCGTGACAACTTCGCCGTCCGCGCCAATTGTACTATAAGTTGTTGTAATTTTTGGAACATTTAGGCACGTGGTTGAATTGACGCCCTTTCGCGCCGTTTTCGGTATGGCTGCGGTGGCGGTTCCGTCGACGCCTGGGCGAAAATGCCCCCCTGTCGTCGATCCCGGCACTGGAACGGGGGCATTTGAACTGGCCAACCGTCGCATTTCCGCGTCGGATCGGGATTGAGCGACTCGCGACAAACCTCCCCGCTCCGTGAGGTTCGACAATATCTCCGCGGACAGAATGCTGACAACGGCCAGCGCGCCGCAAATTCCGGCCGCCTTCTGCACCATCGAACCGTTTTGATCGCGTTGGAAACGTCTGAAATCTAACATTGGCGGCCCCACAACTCCTACCATCCGGATTAACGGAACAAGGTAAACGCAACATTTACGAAATTTTGATTGCGCGACGCTGGAGACCCTTGGACAAGGGCTCCAGCAAAGCGAGCAGCATGCCCGCAGGAAAATAAATAAATTTAATATCAGTAACTTCCGATGTAGAAGCAAAATTGGCGGCAGGCTTGTGAACGGCCATTGAGCACAAGGACGCCGGGGTCACGCCGTGTTGGGAACGAGCCGATGAGAACTTTTTTAGCAATAGGACCGCTTTGGCGCTTGCCAACACCGGCGCTTGGAAGAACACTCAACCCGAGTTGCGAGTCCCGTCCCACACCTGAAAACCAGCGGCAAGCGTGGCGCGGCATGAAAAATGTTTAGGTCCTTACAGGCCAAACATTGGCGACCTATATTGAGAAGTCAGGCGGAACCCCAAATAGAAAGGCGTAGGCAGGAAGGCTCAATGTCAAATTGGCTCGGTCGGAAAGAAGGGCTGGAGGTTTCCTACCCCCGCTGCAATGCGGAGGGGAGTGAGAGTGGCGCGCGCGCATCCAAGGAGCCTCGAAAGGGGGGCGGTGAAGGCGGCCAAGGCGCGGGCACAGCGCTTGTGACCCGCACTCAGACGCAGACTCGCCGTCCACATATGTATCGAGTTTTGTTGCTGAATGATGATTATACCACACAGGAATTCGTTATCGTTGTCTTACGCAAGTGACTTTAACAAGTCTGTCGAAGAAGCAACGCGCATAATGCTCCATGTACATAATCATGGCGTCGGTGAGTGTGGAGTTTATACCTATGAAGTTGCGGAAACGAAAGTAACGCAAGTTATGGATTTCGCCCGCAAACACCAGCATCCGCTTCAATGCATCATGGAAAAGAAATAGGGGTGTAAAGAATGCCCGCATTCTCGCGCAATCTTAAGCAGACCCTTGACAGGGCCTTGGCCTCGGCGCGGGAGCGTCGCCACGAATACGCAACGCTTGAGCACCTGTTGTTGAGCTTGATCGATGACAGTGATGCAAGCGCGGTTCTTCGAGCCTGCACTGTAGATCTGGAGTTGCTGACCAAAAACTTGCGAGACTATATCGACCGCGAATTGACCAATCTGATCAATGACGACGCTGAGGAATGCAAACCGACGGCCGGCTTTCAGCGAGTCGTGCAGCGAGCCATCATCAGCGTGCAATCCTCGGGGCGAGAGGATGTCAGCGGCGCCAATGTCCTGGTGGCTCTTTTCGCAGAACGGGAAAGCCACGCCGTCTATTTTCTGCAAGAACAGGACATGACCCGCTATGACGCGGTCAACTATATCAGCCATGGGATCGCGAAGCGGGTCGGGCTTTCCGACTCATCGCGCAGCCCGCGCGGAGCGGAGGAGGATGCCGACCGCACGGAAGGACGCGATTCACGGGATGGCGACGCCCGCAAGAAGGAGGGCGCGCTCGAAGCTTACTGCATAAATCTCAACAAAAAAGCGCGCGACGGCGGCATCGACCCCTTGATTGGGCGAGAGGCCGAGGTGCTAAGGACGATCCAGGTTCTATGCCGGAGGCAAAAGAACAACCCGCTGCTGGTCGGCGATCCCGGGGTCGGCAAGACAGCCATTGCCGAGGGGCTGGCGCGCAAGATCATACAGGGTGAGGTTCCCGAAGTGCTTTCTGGCGCCACGGTGTTCGCGCTGGACATGGGAACGCTTCTGGCGGGAACGCGGTACCGCGGCGATTTCGAGGAGCGCCTGAAGCAGGTCGTCAAGGAGATTGAGCTTCACAAGAACGCCATTCTGTTCATCGACGAAATTCACACGGTGATTGGAGCGGGAGCCACGTCCGGCGGGGCGATGGACGCCTCCAACCTGCTCAAACCGGCGCTGGCGCAAGGCGCCCTTCGCTGCATCGGTTCAACGACCTACAAGGAATATCGGCAGTATTTCGAGAAGGACCGAGCCCTTGTCAGGCGCTTCCAGAAGATCGACGTCAACGAACCTTCGATCCCCGACGCCATCGAGATCATCAAGGGACTGAAGCCTTACTTCGAAGAGTTCCACAAGATCCGCTACACAAGCGAAGCGATCAAGGCCGCCGTGGAATTGTCGGCCCGCTACATTCATGATCGCAAGCTGCCCGACAAAGCGATCGACGTCATTGACGAAAGCGGCGCGGCGCAGATGCTTCTGACTGAATCAAAGCGCAAGAAAACCATTGGGCTCAAGGAAATCGAAGCGACGATCGCGACGATGGCCAGGATTCCGCCGAAGACTGTTTCGAAGGACGACACCGAGGTTCTGGCTCACCTTGATGAAACATTGAAGCGTGTCGTCTATGGGCAGGACAAGGCGGTTAACGCGTTGACCTCGGCGATCAAGCTGGCTCGTGCGGGCTTGCGGGATCCGGAAAAGCCGATCGGCTGCTACTTGTTCTCTGGACCGACCGGCGTCGGCAAGACCGAGGCGGCTCGCCAGCTTGCTGTTTCCCTTGGAATCGAACTCGTACGGTTCGACATGTCGGAGTATATGGAGCGCCACACCGTGAGCCGGCTGATCGGCGCGCCACCCGGCTACGTCGGGTTCGACCAAGGCGGCCTCCTGACGGACGCCATCGACCAGCACCCACATTGCGTGCTGTTGCTGGATGAAATCGAGAAGGCGCATCCGGAACTCTACAACATATTGCTGCAGGTGATGGATCACGGCAAGCTGACGGACCACAACGGCAAGACTATCGACTTCCGTAACGTCATTCTGATCATGACCACCAATGCCGGCGCATCCGATCTGGCGCGCACTCCGATCGGCTTCACGCGCTCCAAACACGATCGGGACGACAGCGACGCGATCAATCGTCTATTCGCGCCGGAATTCCGTAACCGCCTTGACGCGGTAGTGGCTTTTGGCCACCTGCCGCAGGATGTGATCGCCCGGGTCGTCGACAAGTTCATTTTGCAGCTGGAGTCGCAGCTGGCTGACCGCAACGTGACCATCGACCTTTCCGACGAAGCGCGCGCCTGGCTGGTTGAGCATGGCTATGATGAGGCCATGGGCGCGCGGCCGATGTCGAGGGTAATCCACACTCACATCAAGACGCCGCTGGCCGATGAGGTATTGTTTGGACGACTAAGGAACGGCGGCGCTGTGCATGTCGTCGTTGTCGGTGGCGACAAAGGAGAGAAAAAGCTGGGCTTCGTCTATCCTGAAGGTCCAGTGCTGCCGCGGCCTGAGCGCGACATTATCGAAGCTGGAAAAAAGCGGGCTCCGCAAGACGGTGAACCGCGAGCGGAGCGCAAGGAAGCAGCAGCGAATGAAGAGTCGACTCAGGAGGCTGACAGCGCGAGCGCTTCGGTTGCGCCGCGAAGCGTGCCGGATACGCCTCTTCAAAACTGAGCATGCCATGCCCGCTTTCGATCCCGCGCCCAGCATTCCGGGCGCGGGTGGGCATGCGCGGCTACATCGCGGTGGCATAGTCATCCAAAATTAACCATAGCGATTTTAAGCTTCTCTCGCGCACGTTCCTTGGGCAGGCGCGCGCGGGGCGGCCGTGTCTTGGCGCCGGCGCCTCCCGAAGAAGAAAGGCGCCGGGCGAATGACTGAATGCAGTGCAGACGAAGCCTTTGTTCCCCCAGCGATTTCCGATGCAAAGCCTCTTCGTATCGTGCATGTCCTGCGCGCGCCAGTCGGCGGCCTTTTTCGTCATGTGAAAGATCTCACGAGAGAGCAAATCGCCCGTGGGCATCAGGTCGGATTGATAACCGATTCGCTGACCGGCGGCGCGCGCGGAGCGCAGCAACTCGCCGAGCTTGAGCCCCAACTGAAACTCGGCTTGCTGCGCCTTCCCATTCGCCGCCTGCCGCATGTTAGCGATCTTACGGTGCTGCAAACGGTTGGTCGCCATATTGCAGCACTCAACCCTGACGTCATACACGGACACGGATCGAAAGGCGGTCTTTTCGCAAGGCTCGCCGGATTCCCCGCGAGGCAGCCAAATCCGATTCGCGCCTATACCCCGCACGGAGGCAGTCTCAATTATCATCCAGGCTCGTTAAGCCACCGTCTTTTTATGGCGATGGAAGCGTTACTTGCCTGGCGCACGGACCTTCTGCTGTTCGAGAGCGCCTATATCGCCGAACGGTTCGAAACATTCGTCGGCAGGCCGCGTCATTTTTCTCGTGTCGTACGCAATGGCATCTCGCCTTCTGAACTTGAGCCAGTGACGCCGATGCCTGGCGCAGCCGACTTCCTATATGTCGGCGAGTTTCGTTCAGTCAAAGGGCTGGACACTTTGATAGATGCGCTGGGCCTTCTGAGCAGGATGACAAACCGCCGTCCAAATCTTGTGCTCGTCGGCGATGGTTCGGAAAAGGATGCGTTGAACAAGAGAGCCAGGGGAGTGGGCGTAGCCGCCCAACTGGATTTTCGGGCGCCAATGGCGGCGCGCGAGGCCTTTGCGCAAGGCCGCATCATGATTGTTCCAAGCCGCTCGGAGTCTCTACCCTATATCGTGCTGGAGGCGGCAGGCGCGCATAAGCCGATCATCGCTACGCGTGTCGGCGGCATGGCTGAAATTTTTGGGCCCTACAGCGATCGGCTGATCCCTTCCGACAACCCCGCCATTCTTTGTGGCGCCTTGCAACAAGCGCTCGACGAGAATCCGGAAGATCAGGACAGAAAGTCCCTGCAGCTCGCGGACTATATCGCGACGCGTTTCTCTCTTTCCCGCATGGTGGACGGCGTGATCGACGGCTATCGCATGGTTTTGGCGGCGAGAGTCCAGTCATGAGCTATTCGGGCGCGACCTCCGCCAACTCGCCGACGTGGCTTTCATTCAACTTTCAAAATCTTGTCAGCGCCTGCGTGTGGATTTTCGTTGCTAGCGGCTCCATAGCACTCATCGAACCCTCGCCGTACGACTTCGCCTCGCTGGTTGCGATACCCTTGTGGTTCCTCGGCGGGTTCACGCTGCATTGCAGTTTTCTGCTTTTCGCCTTTTTGATCGTCTCGTACACCATTGTTGGCTTTCTGGCGTTGATTCCTTATTGGCATGTCGCCGATTCCGCGATGTACCAGTATCAGTCCGCCTATCTCACGCTAACAGCCTTGTTTTTCGCGCTCTTCGTCGCAAACCGCACGCGCGTCCGCGCGGAGATTATCCTCTCCGGATTTACGGCTGGCGCGCTGATCGCTTCTACCGCTGGCATTCTCGGTTATTTTAACGTCGCGGGTCTCGGCGCGACTTTCGCCACCTGGGGACGCGCCGCTGGAACCTTCAAAGACCCGAACGTGCTCGGCTCCTTCCTGATCCTCGCGGCGTTGTATCTTGCTCAAAATCTGATGTTCGCTCGCACACGCCATGTAGTCGCGACCGTCGTCATGCTGTCCACGATTGTCGCCGCCATCTTCCTGTCGTTCTCGCGCGGTTCCTGGGGAGCGGCAATCTTTTCCCTCATCCTGATGGCCGCCACGGCTTTCGCGACCACCAAGGATGCGCGACTGAAACGGCGCATCTCCATCGCCGCGCTGGTCGCGATCGCCGTCGCTTCAATGGTCGTTCTGGCGCTGCTCTCGACCGAATCCACCCGCGCCCTGTTCTTGCAACGCGCATCCGTTACTCAAGATTACGACGAGGGCGCCACGGGGCGCTTCGGCAACCAGTTGCGCTCGCTGCCGATGCTGGTTGAGAGATTCTGGGGCTTTGGTCCGCTTCGCTTTCGTGCGATTTTCGATCTCGAACCACATAATTCATATATCGGCGCCTTTGCGAACGACGGCTGGATCGGCGGCTTCCTGTTCATTCTTATCGTGGGCGTCACTAGCTTCATTAGCCTCCGGCTGATGTTCAGCGCGTCTCCGTTTCAGCGTCAGGCGCAGGTGTTCGTTCCGACCTTGCTGGCCTTCTTTCTGCAGGCTTTCCAGATTGACATCGATCACTGGCGCCACGTGCTCATGATGCTGGGCGTCGTGTGGGGACTGGAAGCCGCGCGCCAAAAATGGGAAGCGCGCCAACTGCCGGAAGTGACGCCGGAAACCTGCGCCGCCGGTTAGGCGTTCTTGGCCTTTCGCTGTGCGATCCTAGGCTCGGCGGCTTCCTTGGCCGGCCTGCGCGCCATGGCCTCCGCTAGATAGCGCCCCGTATGGCTGCGCTTTTCCTTGACGATCTCCGAGGGCGGTCCAGCCGCGACAACTTCGCCACCGCCATCTCCGCCCTCCGGACCAAGATCAATGACCCAATCCGCTGTCTTTATGACTTCGAGATTGTGCTCGATGACGACAACGCTATTGCCCTGCGCAACCAATTCGTGGAGCACTTCAAGCAGCTTGGCGACATCGTGGAAGTGCAGCCCCGTCGTTGGTTCGTCCAGTATATAAAGCGTACGTCCCGTAGAGCGGCGCGCCAGCTCCTTCGCCAGTTTCACGCGCTGGGCTTCGCCGCCCGAAAGCGTCGTCGCCTGCTGGCCTACGCTCACATATTCAAGCCCGACACGCTTCAATGTCTCCAGCTTGTCGCGGATCGCTGGCGCGGCCTTGAAGAGCTGCGCGGCTTCCTCGACCGTCATGTCGAGCACGTCGGCGATGGATTTTTCGCGATATTTGACCTCCAGCGTTTCGCGGTCGTAACGCTTGCCCTTGCAGACGTCGCAAGTAACGTAGACGTCCGGCAGAAAATGCATTTCGATCTTTATCACGCCATCGCCCTGGCAGGCTTCGCAGCGACCGCCCTTCACATTGAAGGAGAAGCGGCCGGGCGCATAGCCGCGCGCCTTCGCCTCCGGCAATCCGGCGAACCATTCCCGGATCGGCGTGAAGGCGCCCGTATAGGTCGCCGGATTGGATCGCGGCGTCCTGCCGATCGGGGACTGGTCGATGTCTATGATCTTGTCGATATGCTCCAGCCCCTCCAGCCTGTCGAAGGGCTCTGGATGCTCATGCGCGCCGTTGAGCCTTTTCGCCACCGCCTTGTAGAGCGTGTCGATGATCAGCGTCGACTTTCCGCCGCCGGAGACGCCTGTGATGCAAGTGAAGAGGCCGAGCGGAATCTGCGCGTCGACATTCTTCAGATTATTGCCACGTGCGCCGAATAGCTTCAGCCAGCGTCCGGCCTCCGGCTTTCGCAGCTTGTGTGCGAGCTTCACCTGGCGTTCGCCGGTCAGATACTGGCCCGTGAGTGATTTTGGATTCGCCATGATTTCCGCCGGCGTTCCCTGCGCGACGATCTTCCCGCCGTGGATGCCCGCGCCGGGACCGACATCGACAACATAGTCGGCGGCGAGTATGGCGTCCTCGTCATGTTCGACGACGATGACGCTATTGCCGAGGTCCCGCAGCCGCCGCAAAGTGTCGAGCAGGCGATCATTGTCGCGCTGATGCAGGCCGATGGAGGGTTCGTCGAGCACGTAAAGCACGCCCGTCAACCCCGAGCCAATCTGGGAGGCGAGACGGATACGCTGGCTTTCGCCGCCCGATAGCGAACCCGAGTTGCGCGACAGCGTAAGATAATCCAGCCCCACGTCGACAAGAAAGGTCAGGCGGTCGCGGATCTCCTTCAAAATGCGAAAGGCGATCTCGTTTTGCTTGGCGCTCAGCGTCGCGGGCAGCGCTGAAAACCAGTCCAGCGCGGCGCGCACCGACAGCTCCGAGACTTCGCCAACGTGCTTTTGCGCGATCTTCACCGCCAGGGCCTCGGGCTTCAGGCGAAAGCCGCCGCAGGCGCGACAGGGCGTCGCCGACATGTAGCGTCCGATTTCCTCGCGCGACCAGTCGCTGTCCGTCTCCAGATAGCGCCGTTCCAGATTGGGCACGACCCCCTCGAACGGCTTCTTCACGTCGTAAGCGCGGAAACTGTCATCGTAGGAGAAGCGGATTTCCTCGTCGCCGGAACCATAGAGAATGATGCGTTGCGCGCTCGTCGGCAACGACTGGAACGGCGTGTCCAGTCGAAACTTGTAGTGCCGCCCCAGCGCCTCCAATGTTTGCATATAGTACGGGCTAGAGGATTTCGCCCAGGGCGCGATGGCGCCCTTGCGCAATGTGAGCTTGGGATCGGGCACGACAAGATCGGCGTCGATTTTCTGCTCATGGCCGATGCCGCCGCATTTAGGACAGGCGCCGAAAGGATTGTTGAAGGAGAAGAGGCGTGGCTCGATCTCGGGGATCGTGAAGCCTGAAACCGGACAGGCGAATTTCGATGAAAACAATATGTGCGCCGGAGCGTAGTGTGACGCCACCCGCAAGCTCGCCACTGTGACGGGCGCTTCCGCGCCTCCCTCCAGGGCCGCGCCGCCATCGGCGAATTCGGTCACGGCAAGTCCGTTGGACAGTTCAAGCGCGGTCTCGAAGCTGTCGGCGAGGCGCGTCGCCATGTCGGGACGCACGACGATGCGATCCACGACAACGTCAATGTCGTGCTTGAGCTTCTTGTCGAGAGGCGGCGCCTCCGCGATTTCGTAATAGGATCCGTCGATCTTGAGGCGCTGGAATCCGCGCCGCGTATATTCCGCGATCTCCTTTTTATATTCGCCCTTCCGGCCGCGCACGACAGGCGCCAGCAGGTAGAGTCTTGTCGTCTGCGGCAGAGAAAGAACCCGGTCCACCATCTGCGAGACGGTCTGGCTCTCGATCGGCAAGCCGGTGGCCGGCGAATAGGGCACGCCGACGCGCGCCCAGAGCAGCCTCATGTAGTCGTATATTTCGGTGACGGTGCCGACCGTCGAGCGTGGGTTCTTGGACGTTGTTTTTTGTTCAATGGAGATGGCTGGCGAAAGTCCGTCGATCTGGTCGACATCGGGCTTTTGCATCATTTCGAGAAATTGCCGCGCATAGGCTGACAAGGACTCGACGTAGCGCCGCTGTCCTTCGGCGTAGATCGTGTCGAAGGCCAGTGACGACTTGCCGGAGCCGGACAGCCCGGTGAAAACCACCAGCTTGTCGCGTGGAATTGTGAGGTCAACATTCTTGAGGTTGTGCTCACGGGCGCCACGAATGGCGATCGTCTTGGCGTCGCCATGCGAGGCCTGGCCGTCAGGCGCCTTCAGCGAGCTTTTTGCAACGGATTTCTTTGCAGCGGTGTTCGCCATGGAAGGGTCGAACCTTTTGGGGGGATGCGCCGATGGACGGCCTCAGCGTTTTCCATGCCACGACGCCGCGTGCTAATCCACTGGCTCGAGACAGCGCTAGGCCTCATTTGGCGGCAGGAGGCCGGGGCTTGATTAGGGGAGACGAGGTTGCTAGAACATAGATAGAACGCTTTCGGATGATTGTCCAAACCATCTGTGGACAAGCCTTCCTCATGACCGCGCTTGCGTCCCCTTTGGGCTAGAGTGCGGCACGCAATTTATCGGAGTGGAGAGTGAAATGGCGGGTAGCGTCAACAAGGTGATCCTCGTCGGCAATCTGGGCCGCGACCCCGAGGTGCGCACCCTGCCTTCCGGCGACCGTGTCGTGTCCTTTTCGCTCGCGACCACGGAATCCTGGCGCGACAAGAACAGCGGCGAGCGCAAGGATCGCACGGAATGGCATAACATATCTATTTTCAACGAAAACCTCGGACGGATCGCGGAGCAATATTGCCGGAAGGGATCGAAGATCTATCTCGAAGGGCAGCTTTCGACACGCGAATATACCGACAAGGACGGCAATCAGCGGAAGGCGACTGATGTCGTATTGCAGCGCTTTCGCGGCGAACTGACTTTGCTTGACAGCAAAGGCGGGCGTGGAGAGGGTGACTACGATTCCCAGAGCGCTGGCGGTCGGGAAAGCGGGGGCAGCTTTGGACGCTCCTCGCCGATGGAACGCTCCGGCGCCGAGAGGCGGCCTGCTCCGGCGGGCGGCGGGCGGCTGTCCGATCAGCTGGACGACGACATCCCGTTTTAGATATTGCTTATAAATGGACTGGCGAGCGTCGGCGATGCAGGCGGAAACCCGCGCGGGAATTGGAGCGGGCCATTGATGTTTTTCAAGCTGGAAGCGTGGAGCAATCCGATACGCCTCCTTTGCGCAATTGCCTTCGCATGCCTGCTGCTTGCTGGACCAAAGCCAGCAATGGCCGAGAGAGGCGCGGCGGTCGCGCCGCCCTCCTTCTGGGATCCGGCGCACAGGCTGCAAAAGCCGGATCTTCATGGCGTCAGACAATTGCGCTTTGTCACGGAAGATGATTACCCCCCTTTCAACTTTGCTTTGCCTGACGGGCAAGTGGCGGGGTTCAATGTGGATCTCGCGCGCGCCATCTGCGAAGAGCTTGAGTTGGCGTGCACAATCCAGCGGCGCCGCTGGGATCTGCTCATCCCCGCTCTCAACGACAACAGCGCCGACGCAGCCATCGCTTCCCTGGCCATAAACGCCGAAAATCGGGCGCTGGTCGATTTTACGGCGCCCTACTACATGACCCCTGGACGCTTTGTGATGCGGAGAGACACCACGCTCGGCGCCGCCACGCCGGAGGCGCTGGAGGACCGGCTGATCGCCGTGGTGTCGGATTCGGCCCATGAGGCCTATCTGAAGGCCTTTTTCCCCAAGTCTCGTCTCGCGCCGTTCGAGAATGCGGCGTTGGCTCGAATAGCCCTCAAGACGGGGCGGGTCAACGCGTTGTTTGGCGACGCGATTTCGTCATCTTTTTGGCTGAATGGGGCCAACTCGGAAGGATGCTGCGCGTTCAAGGGAGGGCCCTACGTCGATGCGCGCTTTTTTGGCGAAGGGGCGGCCATCGCCGTGAAGAAGGGCTCCAAAGCGTTGCGCCTCGCGCTCGATTACGCTCTCGCTCAACTCGCTCGCCGCGGAACTTACGCGGAGCTCTACCTGAAATATTTTCCGATCAGCCCATTCTGAGCTCTCGAAGCGTTATCCACACGATTTATCACGGTCGGTCCGGTTTAACTTGTCTGTCCTAGGGGCATGTTCAAGCGGGAGCCCTCCCGGGTCGGGCGGCTCGCGCGTATCGTATCACAACAGGCCCGCGATTTCTCCGCGAGCGCGGTCTATTGCCGCCGCCAACCGTCGCCAGGCCAACTCCGCTTCTGGACTCTCGGCGCGCGCGGCGGTTTCATAGGCGGCAGCCGCATCCGCAACCATAAAGGCGCCCACCGCGCTCGCCGATCCTTTAAGCGTGTGCGCTAGGTCGCCTCGCCACTTCCCCTCTCCTGCAGCCATGGATGCGCCGAGACGCGTCGAGAATTGTAACGCCTGACGATCAAACAAGGTCAGAAGCTCGCCCTCCAAGGCGCTGTCTCCAAGCGTCTGGCGGGATAAATGAACCAGATCAATCACGGGACCGCTGAAATGTTCCGCAGGCTCCGCGTCCCTGGCCTCGTTGTCTAATTGTTGTGCGGTGGCGTATTTTGCCATGGGTGTCTCCGGGCGAAGGCCTTCTGCGAAACCAACTGGGTCAACCTTGAAGCGCGCCCGTCAAGAAGAACCGGCGGAGCCGGGCGGCGAGCAATAACTTCAAGAGAATCAGTGTTCTTTATCCTGCTCAACCCTTTTCTTGGCGCTTCTGGAACCTTGATTCTATAGCTACATTCGAAAGCGTGAATCGCAAGGGTGAAGACCGCGTTAACGACGTTTATTGTTCGCCGTGGCGCGCAGGTTTCAATTATGACTGAAGGGTTGTAATATTTGGTTAATGTTATTTGACGTCGCGGTGTTGCGACGGGTGTGGGGCGGAGTGCTTGAAGAACTCCGCTCGGAGAGAATGCAATGGCGATAACGGGCAAGATCCAGGATGCGGCCGCCGCGGCTTTGTCCGCGATCGAAGAGGCGTTGGATCTGAACACCGAGGACAGCGCCGCGAAAGCGGCGGACGCTGCAAAGCGCCGCGATGCAGAGAACGCTGGCGCGACGAATATGACCGCCGCGATGAGTGGGGCCGGCTCCGAGAGCAAGCCGCAAAAGCCAGGCGCAAACTCAAGCGCCCCCAAGGACGCTGCAGCCAACCCGACACTAAATCTGCAGCTGCCCCAGCGCGTAAAGCCAGGTGACAAAGAGCCTCGCGAGCAAATTGCGGCGACACGAGCTTTCGAACCTTCCACACAAGCGCCAACGCCCAAGCCCCCCCCGGCGGCCGCGACGCCAAAGCCCGCGCCATCCACCGCGCCTTTGTCCACGCCCGCGCCGGCTTCGCAAAAGCTTCCGCCATTAGAACCCAACACACAGCCAGCCAATGATGATCGTCGAACAATCGGCGAGTTGCGGCAAGCGCTACAAATCGCCCCGAACCGCGCGATCATGGGACTTACCTTCCTGTCTATCGCGGCCTGGGCGGCATTATGGACGCTGTTCATTTATTTCCATCAGGGCGAAATCATCGGCGAAGACCGCTCGTTCCTTGCGCCGAAGCCCATTCTGACGCTTTTGGCGCTTTTCGCGCCAATCGTATTTATATTCGTTACCGGCGTAATGGCGCGCCGCGCGCACGAAATGCGCCTTATCGCGAATGCGATGACTGAAGTCGCCATCAGGCTGATCGAGCCGGAAACCATCGCCACGGAACAGGTTGTCGCGCTCTCGCAGGCAATTCGCCGCGAAGCAGCCTCCATGGGCGACGGAATCGAGCGCGCCTTGTCCCGAGCGGGCGAGCTGGAAGTCATCGTGCGCACCGAGGTCACAAATCTGGAACGCTCCTATTCGGATAATGAACGGCGCATCCGATTGCTTATCGACGAGTTGGCGCGTGAACGCGAAGCCATCATCGTCAATGCCGACAATGCTCGGACCGCGCTGTTTGGCGCCCGCAATTCGTTGTCTCAGGATCTCTCCGCCACTTCCACTCAGATTGCCGAACAGGTCAGTGAAGCGGGGAATCGCGTCGCCACCGCCCTCGGCGCCAAAAGCGAGGAAGTCAAAATCGCGCTGGAGCGCGCTAGCGACGGCATAGAAAAGACATTTGCGGACCAGAGCGCGCAAGTTATCGGAAAATTGACGCTGACTGGCGAGGAGGTCACCCAAAAGATTGGGGCGGCGACGCAGGATGTCGCGGACCGCTTCACCGCCGGCGTCACGGAGGTCGACAGGAAACTGCAGGCGACGAGCGAAACGCTGACCCACGATCTTGGCGTTCGCAGCTCCAATATTCTCGATAGCTTCGATGTGCTGGGCGCCCAGCTCACGCAAGTCATCGGAAAATTGACGCTGACCGGCGAAGAGGTGACCCAAAAGATTGGATCGGCGACGCAGGATGTCGCGGACCGCTTCACCGCCGGCGTCACGGAGGTCGACAGGAAGCTGCAGGCGACGAGCGAAACGCTGACCAACGATCTTGGCGTTCGCAGCTCCAATATTCTCGAACGCTTCGATGCGCTGGGAACCCAGCTCACGCAAGGCATAAGCGGCGAAAGCGAGAAGCTTGCCTCCCGGCTCGCCGAGGCCGGCGAACATCTGCATCAGAGCATTGGCGGCGAGAGCGAAACATTTGCGACCCGCATCGCCGAAGCCACTGAACGCCTGGAGCAGACAATCGTCTCCCGCGGTGATGCAATCCAAACATCCCTTACCGATTCGTCGGAGCGTCTATCCGCCCATGTTGCAGCCCATGTAGATGGCGCCAAGGCCATCTTCGAGACTGCGGAAACTCAGCTTGTCAGTTTGCTCAACAACGTCCACCACGCAGCGCGTGAGGAGTTCGAAGCGCGCGGACAAGCCATGCACGAACAATTGGCTGCGGGCCTGACGGAAAGCGCGACTGCTCTGAGCGAACATGCCAGCGCTGTGCAGGAGCGGTTCGCCGCGGTAGCGGGAGAGGCGGTCGCAGCCATAGGAACCCATGGCGATCGGATCACGGAAACATTGGCGGATCGGCTCCGTGAATTCGAGCAGATAGTGCTGGTGGACGGAGCCGACATAGCCAACCGGATCTCCAATCATGGAGCCGTTGTGCAATCGGCGCTTACCGACGGACTCTCGGCTTTCGAAGATACGGTCTTGCGGGCCAGCGGGGATACCGTGACCCGGATCGTCGAACATGGCGATCGTGTCGCCTCGGCTCTGACAGAGGGGCTGAGCGCGTTCGAGGAAGGCTTCGGTCGTCGTGGCGAGGATATCGTGGCGCGCGTTACAGAGCAGGCCGAGCGGGCGGGCGCGCTGATGACGGAGCGAGTAGCGGCTTTCGAGAACATTGTGCTGGAGAAGACCAGTCAAGCGGCCGACCGCCTCGTGGACCATGGCGATCACGTCACTTCAGCTCTCACAGACGGTCTCGTGGCTTTCGAGGATAGTTTCGGCCGCAATGGCGAAGCGATCATTGCACGCGTCGCCGAGCAAAGCGACCGCACGGCGGCTGCGCTCACGGAGCGGCTGGCCGCGTTTGAGGCTACTCTGGCGGAACGGACCGGAGAGGTGTCAAGCGCCGTCACCGAACACGGCGAGCGCGTCGCCTCGACGCTGGCGGAAGGGCTGGCGGCTTTCGAAGAGAACTTTGGACGCCACGGCGAAGAAATCGCTCTACGGGTCTTGCAACGCGGCGACCAGGCCAGCGCGCTGCTGACAGAACGTCTAACCGCGTTCGAGGAGACGGTGACGCATCAAAGCGGGGCGGCGGCCAAGCTTCTCGCCGAGCGCGGTGAACATGTCGCCAGCGCCATATCTCAGGGTTTTGCAAGTGTTGAAGAACATGTCGCCCATCGGAGCGACGAAATAGCCGCCAAGGTCGCCGAGCATAGCCAGCGCGCCAGCGCCGCACTGATCGATGGACTGGCAGCCTTTGAAACAAGCGTGGCGCAACATGGCGAAGGGTTCACGTCCCGGGTTGTTGACCAGAGCGCCAAGATACAGGCGACGCTCGCAGATCAGCTGGCTACCTTCGAGGAGACGGTGGTGCGGGCTAGCAGCGACGCCGCCACGAAGGTGGCGGAGCATGCCGACCAGGTGAGCCTCGCCCTGACAGAGGGACTGGCCGCTTTCGAGGATGGCTTTGGTCGTCACGGCGAGGCTATTGTCTCTCGAGTTCGCGGCGTCGGGGGAGCGCGCCACCACCTCCGTTACGGAACGGCTCACGTCATTTGAACAAGCCGTCACCAAGCAAAGCGATGCGATTGCAACCACGTTGCTGGAACGGGAAGAAAGCTCCCGCACTCTGATTGCCGCCCGCCTTTCCGATTTCGAGCAGAAATTGACGCAGGCGTCGGAAGCGGCCGCAAGCAGTGTAAGCGGGCAGGGCGAGCGCGTGAGCGCCGCGCTTGCGGAAGGCCTGACGGCGTTCGAAGACACCGTGCGTCGCCATGGGGATGAAGTGGCGACAAAGGTTGCCGAACACACGATCCGGATCGACGGACTGCTGTCCGAGCGCGTGGCCGCGTTGGGACAAACCGGAGAGAAACTCTCGGATCTTCTGGAAACGCAACGCAACGACGTTAAGGAGGAGCTCGCTTCTCACGGCGAGTCGTTGCGCAGTTCCCTGCAACAGACGGTCACAGAAGCGACAACTGCGCTTGCGGATCATTCCGCGGCAATTCAGGATCGCTTCGCGACAACAGTCGGAGACGCCGTTGTAGCCATCGCCGTCCAGGGCGAGCGCGTCACTGAAACGCTAGCCGATCGTCTCGCCGATTTCGAGAACCTGGTCCTGCATAACGGCAAGGAAGTGGCGCAAACACTGGCGACCCGTGGCGACACCATCGCCAAGGAGCTGGGCGATCATCTTCAATTGTTCGAAAGAGCCTTGCTGCGGAACGGCAACGTTCTTACTGACCGAATCGTGGCGCACTCGAATAATTTCACAACTCAAGTCGAGCACAACCTCCGTTCGGTCGACGAGACGATCGTCGTGCATGGCGGAGCGCTGGCTGATCGGCTGGAAACACACGCCCAGCAGGCTGCCGCCCGGCTCGCGGGCTATTCGGAAACCATTTCGAGCACATTGGGCGATCGCCTGAATTCCGTGGAGGAAACCATCACCGTTCGCGGCGACGAACTGGTCCATCGACTTGCCGCCGAAACGGAAAAGCTGGCGTCCCGCATTGGCGATAATTCCCGCCATTTCGGCGAGGACCTGGACGAGACTCTCCAGAACATCGAAAAGGCGATAATGGTGCGCGGTGACGCGCTGATCGAAAAACTCGACGCGCAAGGCGCCATCGCTGCAGCAAGAATCGGCGCCACTGCCGATAAACTCAGCGGAGATGTTGGCCAGCAACTCGAGGCTATCGATAAAACCATTTCGTATAAAGGAGAGAGCCTGGTCGGCAAGCTTGACGAGAAGCAAAGCGGTCTGGCGAAAATTCTCGACGAGAAACTGGGCGCTATAGAACAATCGACGACCATGCAAACGAAGGATGCCGGCGACCGTCTGGACGCTTTGGCAAATCGCATTGATGCCGGTCTCGCTCAAGGCCATCAAAAGCTGCATGAACTCGTTGGCGAAGCACGCGATAGATGTGGTCCGAGCCTTCAGCGACGGCGGGCAGCAGACGACGGCCGCGTTGGACGCAAAGCTCAAGGAACTAGACGAAACTATTATCGCCCGCTCTGGCACGCTGGCGCAAACCCTCTCGGAGAGAGCCCGCGAGATCAATGATACGCTCGGCGACCGCGCTGACGAAATAGCAGGAACGCTGGACACGCGCATCGGCGCATTCGAAACCAATGTCGTCCAGCGGCTCAATCAAGTTTCAACCGAAATAGGAGAGCGCGGAAGGCACGTTGTAGAAACGATCAGCGCGCGCGTGGCCGAGATCAACGAGACTCTCGCCGCCGCACGTCGGGAGCTCGACACCACCATGCACGCACGCACTGGCGATCTTGGGCAGGCGCTGACACAGCGTGTTGAAGAAATCAATTCAACGCTGGAAGAACGCCTGACGCAAATCCATACGGTTCTGGGCGCGCGTGGCGAAGAGGTGACCCGCGAACTGGCGAGTGTAGGAGAACTTGTCGCCCATGCGATCGAAAGCCGTAGCGGCTCGATTGTGGAGCATCTCAGCCAGAAGCGGGAAGAACTTGTGGGCGCGATTGAATTGTCGGCGCAAGCGTTGACCGCTGCGCTCGATCAGGGCGCCCAAACCTCCATCGCGACTCTCGTCAACACAAACGACAAGTTGCGCGCCGAACTTCCCGCGGTCCTCGACAGCCTAGGCCGCACCAACAGCTCCTTGCAGCATATTATCGATCAGGCGGGGGGGAACTTCATAAAGCTGGAAAGTCAGCTCGGCGGGCGGTTGCAGGAATTCCAGCACGCGATCGAATTGGTGACGAACCAGGTTGCCGCGATAGATTTGGTTGCGGGCGCGGCGATTGGCGACGCCTCATCCATTGTCAGCGCCATGGAGACGCAGCAACGCGCGTTGGCGGAAAGCGCTCAAGCGCTCGCTCGCAGCCAGAGCGCGCTTGACGTGACTTTCGAAGAGCGCCGGAATTCACTTTCTGGACTGGTCTCGCTCATTGAGGAGAAGCAGGCGGAGTTCGAAGGAGTCTTGTCGTCCTTCTCGGGACTCGTGGAGCAAAGCTTCCACAATGTTGAAGCGCGGGCGCACGATATAAGCGGACTGCTCAACCAAACGACTTAAGAAACCGCTCAACTCGTCGACGAGCGTTTCTCGGCGATCAGATCCGCCGCAGACTTGGAGCGCGCACGGACCGCCGCAGCGCTCCATGCGGCCTATGAGCAAGCCAACAGCGAGTTGACCAGCGTCTTCGGCCAGGCCAGTGAAAAATTCAATGCCGCCGCTACTGAAATTCGCGGGCTGGCTCAGGAAATCCAACGCGAATTGGAGGAAACGCGCCAGGAGGTGCGGCGCGGGGCCGTCGAATTGCCCCGCGAGACTGCTGAACAGGCGTCGGCGTTGCGCCGGGTCGTGGGCGACCAGGTCAAGGCGCTTAACGAATTGACCGACATTGTCGCCCGTTCTGGGCGAGTTTATGACATAGCCGAACCCAATTCAGCGTCAGCCCGGCGAGCCTTTGAGGCGCCAGCGCGGGTCGCTGAGGCCGTTCGCAACGAACCGGGCCGAGAAGCTCCACGTGTGCGGCCAACGACGACTCCCGCGCCGCGCGCTACAACCGTTCGACCGGAAGCTGCTAACGGAGGCCAAGGCTGGCTGAGCGATCTTCTCGCTCGCGCTTCCCGGGACGAGGCGGATCCAACTCCAACCACTCGCGCCGCAAGATCGCAATCCTCAGGCGCTCTGGACAATTTGACGCTCGACATCGCCCGCATGGTCGACAACGCCGCGGTTGCGGAGTTGTGGCGGCGCTTCCAGCGCGGCGAGCGCGATGGATTGTTCACTCGCCGCCTGTACACATCTCAAGGCCATCAAACGCTTGAGGAAATCCGCCGCCGTTATCGCGCGGATCAGGATTTCCGCGGAACAATTGATCATTACATCCGCAATTTTGAAGAATTGCTGACCGAAACGGGCCGCACCGACAGGGATGGCGGAAGCAGTCTTGACTTGCTGACTGGCGAAGCAGGCAAGGTTTACACTATGCTCGGCCACGCTGCGGGACGCTTCGAATAGAGACTATTGATTGCGCACGCCGGGGGGATACCCTGCCGGCGTGTGCAATCAACTTTGATGGAGCAAGGCAGATCGCGGGCGTCTCGTCGGACCAAAACTCACGCATCTCGTCATGAGTTTAAATGATGCTCCCGGGCAGCAGATTCCCTGTGCGCAAGCCACAAATGCGCGCGCAAACACTTCAGCCTAGCAACATGACGTTGAAGGGCGACTATTTGGCTATAGCCTTTGCCGGTCCACGCCGTGCTTTAACAGGTGGGCGCTTTTTAGCCGACGCGCGCTGATCGCTGCAGAACCGGTCATAGAGGACCGCCATTACACCGGAAACCGCTGGATTGCTGATCGAATAATAGATTGACTGAGACGAACGACGCGTCTTCACAACCTGATCGGCGCGCAGCCGCGCCAGATGCTGCGAGAGCGAGGACTGGCTGAGTCCCAAGCGCCTGCTGGAGCGCAGTGACCGATAGTTCTCCGTCATGAAGTTGACAAAGGATCATCAGGCGATGGCGGTTCGCCAAAGCCTTTAGAAACCCCTCGGCTTCCCCCGCCTTCGGCGCAAGTTCCGATACATTCATCCGAACAACCTAGAAATTGCGGCTACGAATATCAAGTTTATTGGTACAGCAATGCAATCCATGCGGCGACACGTGGAACAGTTTGTCCCGTGCGGGGAAGCAAAGACGAGCTTTATTGCCAACGACTGATTTCGGGCGGATCAAAAGATCTTCGGGAGCAGGAAATGGCAGCGCCCAAATATTTTGCCGCCTTTGAGCGTCGGGTCACCACAGCGGCGTTTTGTGCAGGCCGGTCCGGCCATATGCGGCCGAGCCTTCCCTCAAAGGTCACTTACATTCCTGCTGCACTCGCGTCAGGGCGTCGGAAAGCCCCTTCAGGGAATAAGTGTCTGTCGTTGAACTGCCTTTGGATGACGACGCCTTGACCGTCAGTTTCGACCCGCCCTTAAGCGATTCGACCAACTCCTTTTCCTTGGCAGGGTTTTTCACCCAGGCATTCACGCCTTTGGTGACGAGTTCAAACATGTCGCCATCGATGTCCGCGATCGCGCTGCCGTTATCTTTGGTGGAATAGCCGAGATTGATAGCGACCTCGTTGCGCACCCCTTCAGCGGGGCGCGAGGAGATGAAAATATAGGCCTGAGTGTCTTTCACCTTGGCCTTCGGTTGCCGCTCCTTGGGCGAGCCCAATGCGTAGCAGGTCTTGCCCTGGGCCGAAAAAGCGCTCCAATCACCAAACGTTCCGAGAAGTTCGGGCTTGGCGCCTTCCTTGCCTCCCTTCTTTTTGCTCCCCTTCTTGTCGGCATGAGCGTCGGGAGAATCATCACTTGCCGCGTTCGTGTCCTTTGCGGCGGCTTTGTTCTTTGCGAAGGCAGGCGGGGCTGCGCAAAGCAGCGCCGCGCCCATAAGCGCAAGAATAAAAGTTCGGGCGGCGCTCAGGCCGGATGGATTCGAAGAGGTGATGCGCATCATGAGACGAGTTTACCGTTCAGCTGGCGTTCGAACAAGAGCGCGATTGCGCGCTGGATGGTGTTACCGTCAGGGGGCTTTCTTGGCGGCCATTAGATAATTCACGTCCGTATCGCGAGTTTTCACCCAACTGCGGGATAGCGGCACGAAAGACATCCCCGCGCGGTCGATCTCGCGCAGCCCAGCATGGCGCAACCAGCCCGCGAGTTCTTCCGGCCTCACAAACTTATCGTGACTGTGGGTGCCGCGCGGCACCCAACCTAGAACGTATTCGGCGCCAATGATTGCAAGCAGGTAGCTTTTCACGGTGCGGTCTATTGTTGCGAGGAACAAGAGTCCGCCGGGCTTCACAAGTTTGGAGAGCGTCGCCACGAACGCCTTCTGCCCATCTACATGCTCTATCACTTCGAGCGCCGTCACTATATCGAACTGTCCGCCGTTGGCAGCCAATTCCTCCGCCGTGACATTGCGATAATCGATGTCGAGCGCAGACTTCTGAGCGTGGCGGCGCGCGACCTCAACATTGTTGGGCGCCGGATCAACACCGGTGACCGCGGCTCCGAGTCCAGCGAGCGATTCGCTCAGAATCCCTCCGCCACAACCGATATCAGCTACGCTTAACCCCTCCAGAGGTTGCTCCGCGTAGCGGTCGCGGCGCAAATGGCGGACAGCGAGATCGCGCACATAATCCACTCGTATGGGGTTGATCTGATGTAAGATTCCCATTTTGCCGCTGACGTCCCACCACAAATCGCCGAGGCGATTGAAGCGCTCAACGTCCGCCGGATTTACGCTCGCGGAGGCAGGGCGGGATTGTTGTTGTGGCACGTTATCCTCTCGCTGTGGGATTTCAGGCGACGTCGGACCCGCTCCGAACCGATAAAAATGCTGCGGGACAATTCTAACGCATTTCGGGCTGCTAGCGAAAGGCGCACGCCGCCCTTTAGTCCCCGAGGTGGGTGAAGCGACGCGCCATTTTTTCCACCCGCGACGCCGCCTTGGCCAATCCAGTGCAGTCGCCGTTGACACGGGCGCAGGCCCGGTAACATATACCCCGGCTTTAGGCCAGAGGCGAGTATCGCAGCCATGCCAAAAGCTCCCGTAGCCCGCGTTCCCTTTCTTCTCTTCTGTCTGGTTTCCAATGTCCCGTCTGGTGATGAAATTTGGCGGCACCTCCGTCGCCAATGTTGAACGCATCCGCAATGTGGCGCGCCATGTGAAGCGGGAAGTCGCCGCAGGAAACGAGGTGGCCGTCGTGGTTTCCGCCATGTCAGGCAAGACCAACGAACTTGTGGGCTGGTGCAAGGAGGCCGCGCCGCTTCATGACATGAGCGAATATGACGCCGTGGTTGCATCGGGTGAGCAGGTGACCGCCGGCCTCCTCGCTATCGCGCTCCAGCAGGCCGGAGTTCCCGCGCGGTCCTGGCAAGGCTGGCAGACCCCGGTTTTGACGGACGACGCGCACGGATCCGCGCGCATTCAGAGCATAGAACCTACCGGGATCATCAAGGGCTTCGCGCGAGGCGAGGTCGCTGTCGTGGCGGGGTTCCAGGGGATTCACGCCGCCACCCGACGCATCACGACACTGGGTCGCGGCGGCTCCGACACCAGCGCGGTTGCGCTGGCCGCTGGGATCAAGGCGGACCGCTGCGACATTTATACGGATGTGGACGGCGTTTACACCACTGATCCTCGCGTCGTGCCAAAAGCCCGCCGCATGGATAAGGTCGCCTTCGAGGAAATGCTGGAAATGGCGTCCCTGGGCGCCAAGGTGCTCCAGGTTCGTTCCGTTGAGGTCGCGCTGGTGCATGATATGCCGACCTATGTGCGCTCGTCTTTCGACGATCCCGAAAATCCCCGCATGGGCACGCTGATCTGCAAAGAGGAGGATATTGTGGAAGCTCAGGTCGTCACAGGCATCGCCTTTTCGCGCGATGAGGCGCAAATCACCCTGCGGCGCGTAGCCGATAAACCGGGAGTCGCGGCCGGCGTATTCATGCCCTTGGCGGACGCCGGCATCAATGTCGACATGATCGTCCAGACCGTGTCCGAGGACAACATGACCGACATGACGTTCACGGTCGGAGCCGCGGATTTCGACCGGGCTCGCGCATTGCTGGACAAGGCGAAAGACACCATAGGATACGCGGCGCTCTCCGGCGCGCGGGACGTCGCCAAGATTTCCGCGATTGGCGTCGGGATGCGGAGTCACGCCGGCGTCGCGGCCCAAGGCTTTCGAGCGCTTGCGGAAAAAGGCATCAACATCCGCGCCATCACCACGTCCGAGATCAAATTCTCAGTGCTGATCGACGCCGCATATACCGAACTGGCCGTTCGCACGCTGCACACGCTGTACGGGCTCGACGCAGCCTGAATTACAACTCGTGGACGAAGGTTTACTTGATTTTATGAGCTTATCCGGCGACAAAAGCGCTTGCCGGTCGCGTTATGCAGCGGCGACTTACAGGAGAGGCGATACATGGAAGAATTGATCAAGCGGATCTGCGCTTCGGTGGGCATCGACGAGGATACCGCCAAAATCTCGATTGGCCATGTGCTTGGCTTCTTGCAGAAGGAATTTCCCGAAGGGCCTGTCGCTGAGCTGCTCGGCAAAATTCCGGGCGGCCAGGACGCGATCGCGGCTGCGGCCGCGGCTCCGGGCAGCGGCGGAACTCGATTCGCTGCTTGGCGGCCTGGGCGGTCTTGTGGGTGGCGCGAAGGGCGATATCATGGCGCTCGCCGGCAAATTGACGGGTCTTGGCCTCGACATGGGCCAGATTCAGAAACTTGGCACGGAAATCTTCGCTCATGCCGACCAGTTGATCGGCAAGGAAAACGTCGACAAGATCGTCGCCCAGATCCCGGCATTGGCGCAGTTTCGCTAAAGGGCTTTGCACGGGCGCGCGTCAAGCGCGCCCGTCGCCAGTCTGCTTCTTGGCGCCCGGCATTGAAATGTATCTTGGCCAAGCGGCGACGTTTCTGCTATTTTCATCCGGCAACGGCCACCGCAATTCAGCGGGCGTAGTTCAGTGGTAGAACGACAGCTTCCCAAGCTGTATGTCGTGGGTTCGATTCCCATCGCCCGCTCCAATAAAATCAAATAAGCACACGCATTTTCAGCCGTTTGCGCGCGGCAACGCAACTGCGGTCGGCACCCCAAAACGATGCGGTGTCTGGAAGAGCGGACAAGTCCGTAAACGTATTGCGCAGCTTCGAATCGGGCGTCAGTGGTCGGCTCGATTGCGTCCGCCGCACCCTAATCCTTCAGAGCCAAACGCCGCGCCCGCTGATCCGCCGCCCTGGGAGCGCCGAGAAGCAAAAGTCGCATGGGGTGCGGCTGGCGAACTCACGCTATTGCTCCGTATTAGACTCTGCCGCCTGAGCGTGGGCTTTTCGTCCGTCGCTTTAGTTCTCATCACAAATACCGGTTTTGCGGACCGCAGCTAATGTTGCGGGCGTGGATCGGCGCTGAAGCGTAAATTCAAGGCAGATCGCGGTTCACTTCTGATATCGCGTCTGGCGTCAGCGGAGGGCTCTTGCTTGGCGACGACCAGCAAATTTTGTCATTTCGCATAGAGGCTGGCGATTTCGGCGGCAAAAGCTCTCTCGATCGCCTGACGCTTAAGTTTGAGCGTCGGCGTCATCAAGCCTGCGCCGACCGTCCATGGTTCAACAGTCAGCCAGATCTTGCGTGGCGTCGCATAGCTCGGGAGATGGGCGACGGCTTTCCTCACTCTCTCCAGCGCCAGGGCGCGCATCTGGTCCGACGCCAGGACACCCTCGATCTTCCCGCCAATTCCAAGCTCTCTGGCCTTGTCCTCAACCATTGAGCGGTTAAGCACCGCTATGGCCGCAATGAATGGACGCTGCTCGCCGACCACCATCGCCTGCTCGAATAACGGGTCGCCAGCAATGGCCTGCTCCAGATCCCCGGGAGAAATCTTTTCGCCCGTGGAGGTGACAATAATATCCTTGATGCGTCCTTTGATGATGAGACGATCATTCCGGATTATCGCCTGGTCGCCAGAATGCAGCCAACCGTCGGGTTCAAGCACCCGTCTGGTCTCTTCTGGGCGGCGCCAGTACCCGAGCATGACGTTGGGCCCTTTGACCAAGAGCTCATCGTTTTCGCCGACCCGAACCTCGACATTCGCAATCGTTTCGCCCACGGTCGTGGGGTCGTTGCGGTCGGGTCGATTGACGCTCACCACCGGGGCCGTCTCGGTCATGCCATAACCTTGCACCACATTGACGCCCATGGCCAAAAAGCAGCGTGAAACCGCCTCCGGCATTGCCGCGCCACCTGCGACCGCAACGCGCAACCGTCCCCCGAATTCCGCGCGGATTTTGGCGGCCACAAGTCTATCCAACACTGGCCATGCGAGCCGGTTCACGATTGACAGTCGGTGCGGCTCTCCAGTTTGCGTGGCCAAAAACCGCAGCCATCCAAGGCGCTCCGTCAAATCAAAGAGCTTTCGCGCCAGAGCGCCTTTTCTTGCCAACGTCTCCTGGATCTGGAGGTAGGCGCGCTCATAGATGCGCGGCACCGAGATCAACACCGTGGGATTTATCGTCCGCATATCCTCACCCAAAGTGGCGATCGACCGGGCGTAGGCGACCACGCTGCCTGATGCGATTGGCAGATAATAACCCGCAGTACGCTCAAATGTGTGAGAGAGCGGCAGGAAGGACAGGAAGACATCATCTGGCGTTGGCGCGACGCATTGCAGAACCGCCAGGACGTTAGACACCACGTTATGGTGCGACAGCATCACGCCTTTGGGGCGTCCGGTCGTACCTGATGTGTAAACAATCGCGGACAACGACTCGGGCGAAGCAAATGCGTCCGGACTTTTGCGCGCCCTGGTCGAATCCAACCATACCGAAGAGCGGACCGCGCGTTGATCCGGTTCAATCGGAAATTCATTTAAAGTGTTGTCGTCCGAAACGACGACAACGCGCTTCAGACATGAAACGGCAGCAACTTCGGGAACCAGGCGGGCCCAATAGCTCGGGTTGTCGATAACCAGCACCGACGCGCCGCTGTCCTCGATGATGTAGGCGAGATTTCCGGGATTGTCGGTCGCATGCATCGGGACTATGGCGAGGCCGAGCGAGAGTGCGGCCTGATCGACGCAAACATAATCCGCGCTGCTCCCCATCAATGTCGCGACGCGGGAGCCGACTGCAAGACACTCCTCGCCAAGCGCCCCGCGCCAGCGGTCGACCTGATCGCTAATCTGGCGCCATGTCGAATCCATCCAATTGCCTGAAGCTGGATCATACTGCCGATAGGCCACCGCATCTGGCGACAGCGCGACGCGCGCGCGAAACAATTCCGGCAGCGTGCGTGCCGCCGCTATCGAGTTGTGAATTTGCGTCCCACTGGCCACGGTGGAGGGCTCACTTATCAAGGGATTCAGCTCTTCATTATCGCATCTTTATTCCTCGTATGGTGCCTTGCTTCAATATCTTTAGTGGAGGCGCCTTTTCGACGCTGATTGCCGTTCCTCAAGTGGTTATGCGCGAGGAGGATCCGTCGGCGCTTTCTTCCACGCCGGCATTGCCAGTCCATATCGGGCCTTGGGGCGACGAGGCCGCGGCCCCCGCTCGGGCTTGTCCGAGGCCAGATCGAGCATATGTTGGCTGCGACCGGCCGCCACTGGCGAACGCCGGGAGATCCGGCTTGCCGAAACGGGGCCAGCGCCATGACCGAACGTTATTTGTTTCCTGTACGCTATGACGACAAAATCATGCGATCCGCTGTCAACGGCTTTGTGACGCGAGCCTTGTTCCGTGAAAACGCCGCGCTGACCTTTGCGCCGCTCATGCTCATAGTCTTCTCCTGCATTATGCTCTTTTTCTCGGGCGAGGCGGAACTCGCCGTCGAGCTATTCCTGGCGCTGGCGGCCATTCTCGCGGTCTTCGTCGCCTCGGGATGGCGCATGCATATGCGGACGACCCGAGAGAAGGTCGAGGCGATGAAGGGGCGCTGGCCAATGGTCCGGATTCGCGACGATGGCCTCGTCATTGACGGTCCCGGTCCCCCCTCATTGTTGGAATGGGTGCAAATCAAGGTGATTTGGCCGATCGAGGGGGCTTGGCTGCTCATTTTAGCCACCAACCATTTTGTCACTCTGCCGCTCGCCAGCGCACCGTTAGAGGCTCTCGACTTCCTGCGCTCGCGTATCCCGCCGACGGCCTGACCGGTTTTCAAACCCGAAAGGGCGCTTGTCCGCAAATTGCCTGACCGAGGCCCGGCGCCGGCGGAAAATGCGCGTGCTTGCGCGGCGTGGGCGATCCAATAGATGTGTGAACGGAAGGATGCTTCATGACGCTTCTCGACACCGCATATTCCGTATTGGCTTCCAACCAGCTTCTCGTCGGCGGCGTCGGCACTTTGGCTTTCGGCTCCCTGATGTATGTCCTTCGCGCCGTTCCCGAGAAGGCGCTGGATATAATCGAGAGGACAATTTGGACGAAAGTGTTCGTCGAGAGCCTGTCCAACGAATATCGGGACGTCGACGCTTTCATCGAGGGAAGGCGGCTCAATTTCTTCAGCCGATCGCTGGAGATCAAGGACGGAAGCCTGAAAACCGGCTTCGGCGGGGGATGGGGATCCTATGAGGGAACTCTGTTCAAATATTCAAAGACGAAGTCCACTCAACAGGTCGCGCCTTTTGAAACCATCACGGTCTCCTTCCTGACCCGGGAGCGCGGCGTGGTCGAGCGCTTCATGAAGGACTGCAGGCCCGAGGAACACAAGAACTCGCTCTATGTCTCGATGTATTCCGCCAGCGGATTCAGCGGTGGCCTGCGCCGACGCAAGCGCGGGTTGGACACGGTTTTCGTCGAGCAGGCGATAAAGGACAGGCTCGTCGCGCGATTGACGTGGTTTCTTCGCTCCGAAGAGTGGCATGCTTCTCGCGGCATCCCATGGAAGCTGGGTATCATCCTCCACGGCCCGCCCGGAACAGGAAAGACGAGCCTGATCCATGCGCTAGCCTCCGATCTAGGCTTCAACATTAAATACATCAAATCGCTGCATGGACTGGGCGCGGCGTTCATGTCGGGAACGAAGAACGACCTCTTCGTGATCGAAGACATCGACACCATCGCGAATGGTCTGAACCGCGATCCGAAGAAGGAAAACGGCGGAAGCGGCCACTTCGAGGAGCGTGCGGGATTCGGCGCTCCGCTGCACGAAATCCTGAATTCAATGGACGGCATGCAAACGCCGGACGGATTGAAATTCATCGTGACGACGAACCACATCGACAAGCTCGACGCGGCGATCGTGCGGCCGGGCAGAATAGACGAGGTGATCGAAATCGGTCCGCTCTCGATCGAGAGTGCGCGCCGCATGTTTGCCGCGTTCTACGGGCGCGATGGAATCGACTGGTATTCCCCGCGCACTGGCGCCGAGCTCCAGCAGCTGTTCTCGACCATGACGGCGGAAGAGGCGGAGGCCGAGCTTTCGCGAACGGCGCCGCCCGGAGATCGCTCCGCAGTTGACAAGGCGTTTAGCGCCGTTGGGTTCGATACATAGTTGCAACTCGCGGCCGTCGGAATGATTGGCGAGGGGAGGCGCCGGGCCGCGCGGACATCGGCGTCAAGCAATGGTATGTTGGAATCCGCGATATACCAACATTTTTATTGGAAGCCGGCGGACGCCAAATGGGCCAAAATCCTTTGAGATTCAGTTGTTTCTGGACGATTTTCGACGTTCTCGAACGTCATTATGGTGCCCAAGAGAGGACTCGAACCTCCACGGCTTTCACCACTGGTACCTGAAACCAGCGCGTCTACCAATTCCGCCACCTGGGCACTGGGGCGCTTCTTACGGGCTGGAGTCCTGTCCTGTCAATGAGGTCGCGGACGAAATCGCCGATATTGACGCATTCCCTTCCAGCGCAAAACGCGCTAGACGCGCTAGGAAATTACTGCGGCGCAGCGAGCGGCGCCGGATTGACGCAGCCAAATACAGCGAGGCGGACGATGAACACGGAGCGCGTGGGGACTGGGCGATTGGTGACGGTTTTTGGCGGTTCCGGCTTTGTCGGGCGCCATGTCGTGCGCGCCCTGGCGCTGGACGGCTGGCGCGTGCGCGTCGCCTGCCGCCGGCCGGACCTTGCATTCTTTTTGCAGCCGCTTGGAGGACCGGGGCAGGTGATGCCGGTGCAGGCGAATGTGCGTGATCCCGCTTCGGTCGCGGCGGCGATGCGCGGAGCCGACGCCGTGGTCAATCTCGTCGGGATTCTGGCCGAAGGCGGCAAGCAGAAATTCGCGGTAATTCAGGCCGAGGGCGCCCGCGTCATCGCTCAGGCCGCCAGGGCCGCGGGCGTCACCGATCTTGTGCACATCTCCGCCATCGGCGCGGATTCCAAGTCAGCGTCGGCCTATGGACGCAGCAAGGCCCAGGGAGAGGCCGCCGTGCTGGAGGCCGTGCCCGAGGCGGTAATCCTGCGCCCTTCGGTCATCTTTGGGCCGGAGGATGATTTCTTCAACCGCTTCGGCACGATGTCACGATTCTTCCCGCTTATCCCGATCGTCGGGGCGCAGACCAAATTCCAGCCGGTCTATGTCGGAGACGTCGCCAAGGCCGTGGCGCTGGCGCTCGCGGGCAAGGCGAAGAAGGGCGCGACCTATGAGCTCGGCGGCCCGGAGGTAAAGAGCTTCGAATTCTCTGGTGCAATATGTGCTCGACGTCGCCGAGCGCGACCGGGGCATAGCCAGGCTGTCCTTCGGCGTCGGGAAGCTCGTCGCCGCTTTCACCCAGCTTTTCTCCAAGCTGTCGCTTGGGTTATTTCCCAGGCTGTTGACCATGACGGGCGATCAGGTGGAGCTGCTGAAGCACGACAATGTCGTGTCAAATGAGGCCAAGGCGCAGGGGCTTACGCTGGAGGGGCTGCGGATCGCGCCGACGGCGATCGAGGCGATTGTTCCCTCGTATCTCTATCGCTACCGCAAGACCGGCCAGTATCAGGAGCAGCGCAGTTAGGTCGCCAAATCCCGCGACAGCATCTTGTGGATGCGCACCATGAAGGCGGTCGCGAACATCGGGGTGAGCAGGTTGAGCCCCGGCGTCGCGACAAATCCGGCGATCAGCAGGCCCGCGAGGAATATCCGCATCATGTTGCGCTGACGCAGCTCGTCTGCGTCGGCGAGGCTGCGGAAGCGCGTCGCCGCGAAGGCGAAATATTCCCGGCCGAACAGATAAGCGTTGGCCAGAAAAAACGCCATGGCGTTGACGCCCGGCACGAGCAGCAGCATGAGCGCCACCAGATTGACGCCCGCCGACAGCAGCGCGAAGCGCAGCGTCATGCGCACGGCGACGCCGGTGGGCACGGGCTTGCCGCCGCGCCCCAAGGGATAAATCTCCTGTTCGACATGCGCCGCAAGGTCGTCGATGAAAAACCCCGCGACGAGGATCGACACCGGACCGATCAGGAACGCCAGAAAGATCACGAGACCCGCGCCGGTCGCGAAGGTCAGGATCGTATGCAGCAGCGGGTGGTCGACGATGACCATGGACAGGGCGAGCTTGTCGAGCCCCGCCCAGGCCAGCGCCAGAAGCAGCAGCGTCAGACCAAGGCTCTTATAGAGAACGGAGCGGAAGGGCGGCGACAATATCTGGCGCAGCGAGGCGAGGGCGGCTTCGAGCATCGGGCTTTCCTGTTGGCGGAACCGGCAAGGAAATGGCGCCGCGAGGCAAGATGCGCAAGGGGCGCGTTCGCGATTGGATCCGGGACGAGATTGGAAATAGCCTGCCGCGCCTCGTGCTGGTTCACCTCGAAAACTTCTTGTACTTCAGCCGGTGCGGCACGATGCTGTCGATCCCCAGCCGCCGCTTCTTGTCTTCCTCGTAGTCGGCGAAGTTGCCTTCAAACCATTCGACATGGCTGTCGCCTTCATAGGCGAGCATATGCGTCGCGATGCGATCGAGGAAAAAGCGATCATGCGAGATCACCACCGCGCAGCCGGCGAAGTCCACGAGAGCTTCCTCCAGCGCGCGCAGCGTGTCGACGTCGAGATCGTTGGTCGGCTCGTCGAGCAGCAGCACATTGGCGCCGCTCTTGAGCATCTTGGCCAGATGCACGCGGTTGCGCTCGCCGCCCGAGAGGCTGCCGACCTTCTTCTGCTGGTCGGAGCCCTTGAAATTGAAGTTGGAGCAATAGGCGCGGGAGTTGATCTCGCGCTTGCCCAGATAGATCACTTCGTTGCCGCCCGAAATTTCCTCCCAGACGGTCTTCTTGCCGTCGAGCGCGTCGCGCGACTGGTCGACATAGCCGAGCTGCACGCTCTCGCCGATGGTGATCTTGCCTTTGTCGGGCTTCTCCTGTCCGGTTATCATGCGAAACAATGTGGTCTTGCCGGCGCCGTTGGGGCCGATCACGCCGACGATGCCGCCAGGCGGCAGTTTGAAGGACAGATCGTCGATCAGCAGCGTATCGCCATAGGCCTTGGACAAATGCTCGAAGTCGATGACGTTGTCGCCCAGCCGCTCGGCGATCGGAATGATGATCTGGGCTGTCGTCGGCGCCTTCTCGGCGCTCTTGGCGACGAGCTCCTCATAGCGCTGGATGCGGGCCTTGGATTTGGCCTGCCGCGCCTTGGGGGAGGCGGCAATCCACTCGCTTTCCGCCTCCAGCGCGCGCTGGCGGGCCTTGTCCTCGCTGGACTCCAGCGCGAGGCGTTTCTGCTTCTGCTTCAGCCAGTTGGTGTAATTGCCCTCGTAAGGGATGCCCTTGCCGCGATCCAGCTCCAGAATCCAGCCTGTTACATTGTCGAGGAAGTAGCGGTCATGGGTGACGATCAGAATGGCGCCGGGATAGGCGCGCAGATGGCCTTCCAGCCAGTTCACCGTCTCGGCGTCGAGATGGTTCGTTGGTTCGTCGAGCAGCAGCAGTTCCGGCTGCTCCAGCAGCAGGCGGCAAAGCGCCACGCGGCGGCGTTCGCCGCCGGAAAGCTTGGTCACGTCGGCGTCGTCCGGCGGGCAGCCCAGCGCCTCCATGGCCTGATCGACCTGGCTGTCGAGATCCCATAAATTCTGGGATTCGATCTCGTCCTGCAGCTTTGTCATCTCGTCGGCGGTCTCGTCCGAATAGTTCATGGCGAGATCGTTGTAGCGGTCGAGAATGTCCTTCTTGGCCTTGACGCCCAGCATGACATTTTCGCGCACGTTCAGTTCAGGCTCGAGATGGGGCTCCTGCGGCAGATAGCCGACGCGTGCGCCCTCGGCGACAAAGCCCTCGCCGTTAAACTCCTTGTCCAACCCGGCCATGATGCGCAGCAGGGTGGACTTGCCGGCGCCGTTGACGCCGAGCACGCCGATCTTGGCGTCGGGGTAAAAGGAAAGATGCACATTATCGAGCACTTTCTTGCCGCCGGGCCAGGTCTTGGTCAGACCCTGCATATGGTAGATAAACTGACGCGCCATCGGATTGGTCCCGCAAAAGGAGAGTTGGTTGGCGCTGTGTTTAAAGCATTTGCGGGCGCGGTGGGAAGCTGTTTCGTGGCCTTATGCGCGGAGCGGGGCGCCGGAAAGGGCCCTCGGCGCTTTTTTCAAGCCGCGTCAGTCTCCCCGAAGAATGAATCGCCGGTTTGCCGGTTGCAGAGGGCGCGCATTGTTGGGGAAGATGCTTCTGAACGCCCCGATGTCCGCCTCCGAGACAGTGACTGGCGCGCCGAACACATTCCACTCGACGATTTCCGAGCAGGGCGGCGTCGTGAACGACCCCTTGTAACGATACAGGGCGCCCCCCGCCGGCAGCAGGGCCTTCGGATCGAGGGGCTGGTCCAGCCTCGCTTTGCCCTCTTGCGCCGGCGCGACCTTCATGATGGCGGCGAAAGCCGCATTTGTCTCCCCGCCGCTGAGAAACGCGCCGACGGCGGCGAACCGCCCGTCTGGATGCGAGTGCAGGAAGTGAACCTCCATCGCGGAGCGCACGCCGTTCAATGCGTGTTCGCTCGGCGTATGGAAGTGAAACTGCTTGAATTCGTATCGCTCGCCGCCGCTCCGAAGCGCGCTTCCGGGCGCGACATTGGCCTGGATCGTATGTCCCGTGTTTGCGATCTCTAAGACCTGTGGCTCCCAGTCGAAGGCAAGCCGGTCAATGCGGGCGGGAATGACATCCTTCAGGTCGATCGGCGATTGCTCGCGTCCCGCGCCGCAAACCTTGAATGCCGCGTCCAGTTCGGCCCATTTCTCCGCGCCCCGGTCGCCGAGATACTCCCAGTGTGGAACGGCTTCGGCGTGCGCGGCTTGCGCGCAAAGCGGGCAGCCTAGCAGTCCTTTGAGAAAATCGCGTCTGCGCAGCTTGGCCTCCTCCCTTAGCATCCGACGATTCAACGCCTTATCGGGGAGGCGCGCCGAATTCCATTGCCGTTTTCATGTGGCGGCGTCACCTTTAACCCGCCAATTTGGCTTTCTTTGGCTTCGGAGCCGGCGCCCGCTATTTATTCGTTCGCGTACCGCGCGCCGAAAGGGACTCCAAATGATCCGCGATTTCGCAAACCACGCCGCCAACGAAAGAACTTTTCTAGCCTGGGTGCGGACCGGCATCGCCATTATCGCGCTGGGCTTCGTGATCGAAAAGTTCAATCTCTTTTTGCTTACGATCGCCAAGACGCTGGACCTCGACGCTCTCCATCCCGCGCAAATGCAAAAGCTCTCGGGGCCGCTGGGGCGGTATAGCGGTCTTGCGCTCGACCTCGGCGGCGTCCTTCTGATCTGTCTGGCGATCCTCCGCTTTGTTCGCACCGAGCGCCTGTTGGCGGCGGCGGAGGAAGCGCCCGCGAGCGGGGTGGCGCGCACGGAATTCGTTCTGCTCATATCGACCGTGCTGTTCGTCGCCGCTTTCAGCGCCTATGTCGCGTTGGGGTGACGGCTCAATGCAGGTCCAGAGCCGGCAGTTCGACCTGAAGCGTGGCGCCGTCCCGCGCCAGCGTGAGGCGGCGAATTTGGCCGGCTCTGCCATGCAGGGCCGAGAGCACAACGTCTTTCGTGGCGTCCCGAACCGGAATATCGTCCACGGCGAGCAGTTCGTCGCCAACGGCGGCCCCGTCGGCGGGCGGCTGGGCCGAAGTCTTTACGAGGCCTCCGACGAAATAGCGTTCGCCCCGCCGCACCAGAGTGACGCCGACGCTATCCAGATCATGCGCGTCCGGAACTCCATTCGACCGCCAATAGGACGCATGGTTTGGATAGTCGATGGTAAGCGCAAATTCCTTCAGCACATTGGGGCCGAGCCAGCCGACGACAGGGCCGGGAGCCGATTTTTGCCAATTGTCCCAGAAGAAATCCCCAACCATCCCGTCGATATATCCGCCAAGAATTGGCCCGGAGCCGAAAAAGGCGACGTTCTTGAGCTCAACCGCGCCGATGGACAGGTTCGGAACGCGAGCGATGGTTCCACGCTTCTCGAAATCGAGATCGAGCATATTGTAATTCGCGGCGCCCATCGCGCCCTCCGCGCGTCGCCACTCTGGATGGTCCGCCAGCCAGTGCGCGAGAATTCGAGCCGCGCATCCAGCTGTATCCAGAGCCGGCGTCGATCACGAAGGCGTAATCCTGTCCGTCGATCCTGGCTTTTATGCTGGCGAGGCCCGTTGCCTCGTTGACGTCGATCGGAACGGCGAAGCCGGTCGGGGGCTTGCCATCGGCGCCTTCGACGGTAAGCAAGCGGGCCTTGTAATCGAGCGTCAGGCGGTGGGCCAGAAACAGGCTCGCCGGCAGCATGGCCTCGACCGGGAGGTGGCCAAAGGATTGAGCAAAAGACGGCGCGCCCAGGCCTCCATCGCCGTCGACGACCGCGTTCGAGGCGGCCTCAAGCGTCAGGTCGCCAATCCGCAGCCTTAGCGGCGCGCCGTGATCGACGCCCAGTTCTCGATACAGGGATTTTGAAACTATCGGCGCCTGCATGCCCATATTGAACCAGGCCAGCGCCCTGCGTTTCCTGCCATCGGGCGTCCCGAACGTCGCTTCGACGAGAATTCGTCCCGCGTCCAATTTGAACGGCATGACGGCGACCGGCGAATGACCGATCACGCTGGGTTTCGAAATGGCGTGCGCTGGCGCTGCGACGAGCTAGGAAACCAAGGAGACCGCAGTCCACATCCGCCGCAAATCACAGATCGCCATGCGAATTTTTCCGCTGTCCAAAAGAACCTCATTGAAATGCAATGAAATTTGTCAAAATGGAATGGCTTTTTGTCTTTTTTTGGGGCTGGGGTTGTGGTGGTTTCTTTTCAGTGCGCGAGCGTTTATGCCCTTGCTGGAGCGGAGGGGGACGCCGGGAAAATGAATATTCTTCTCATCGGTTCAGGCGGGCGCGAGCACGCCATCGCGAATGCGCTGGTAAAAAGTCCACGGCTCAGGAGGCTGTTCCTTGCTCCCGGCAATCCTGGCATGGCCCCGCTGGGCGAAATTGTCGATCTCGATGTGGGCGATCATCGCGCCGTGGTGGCTTTTTGTCGAGCAAATGGCGTCGGCTTCGTCGTGATCGGACCGGAGCAGCCTTTGATCGCCGGCCTGGTCGACGACCTTGCGGCGCAGGACATCCTGGCATTCGGCCCAACCAGGGCGGCGGCGCAACTGGAGGGATCCAAGGGTTTCACCAAGGATTTATGCCGCGCCTACAACATCCCGACCGCCGCCTACGGCCGTTTTGACAAGGAGGCGGCGGCGCTGGCCTATCTGCGGGAGCAGGGCGCGCCGATCGTCGTCAAGGCGGATGGGCTGGCGGCAGGGAAGGGCGTTGTCGTGGCGCAGACGCTCGGCGAGGCTGAAAAAGCTGTCGCGGCCATGTTCGCCGGCGCCTTTGGCCGATCGGGCGCCGAGGTGGTCATCGAGGCGTTCCTGGAGGGCGAGGAGGCGTCGTTCTTCGCGATCTGCGACGGTGAGCGGGCCCTGAGCTTTTCCAGCGCGCAGGATCACAAGCGCGTCGGGGATGGAGACACAGGTCCAAACACAGGCGGCATGGGCGCCTATTCGCCCGCTTCAATAGTGACCCCGGAAATCGAGCGCCAAATTCAGGAATTGATCATCGAGCCAACGCTCCGCGCCATGCGCGAAATGGGCACGCCATACAAAGGCGTGCTCTATGCCGGCTTGATGCTGACGGCGCAGGGGCCAAAGCTGATCGAGTATAACAATCGTTTTGGCGATCCAGAGGCGCAGGTGATCCTGCCGCGTCTGGAGGACGACCTTCTGGAGGTGATGCTCGCGGCTGCCAGGGGCGCGCTGCCTGATCTGGCCCCACGCTTTTCGCGTCGCTCCGCGTTGACAGTGGTGATGGCCGCGAAGAACTATCCGGCGACGCCAATCACGGGCACGGAAATTCGCGGTCTGGATCGCTCCGAGCGGATGGAGGACGTGATTGTCACCCATGCGGGCACGCGGCTGGTGGAGGGGAAACTGCAAGCAGCGGGCGGACGCGTTCTCAATGTAACGGCGTTAGGCGAAAACGTGACGCAGGCGCAGGCTCTGGCCTATCGAGCCGTGGATGCGATCGACTGGCCCGGCGGCTTTTGCCGGCACGATATTGGCTGGCGCGAAGTCCGCCGCGAGCGGGGATGACGTTCCGATCGTGATTGGAACAGGCGCTGATCGCGATGAACGTGCAAAAGCGCGTTGGCCAGCGCCCTGTCAAACTACCAACAGCGCTTCCAAATGCATGTTCGGAGCTTGATTGCGCATAAGCTCTGACACGCCTCGTCGCTGTCACCGCAATTTTCAATACAGCTGGCGTTGTCCTCATCGCATTTTTTACATGAGGTTTCGTCGTAAGCAAAGATGACGCCGTCCGGATTATGAATCGACTTGAAGTCTGCGTGCGCGGGCGTCAAAAAGCTGCTGGCGAGCAATGCAGAGATGAAAAAGGTTGCCGTTCGCAACACCCGTCTCTCCTTGAAAAAAGCAAATGAAACAAACGTCTGATTGCAGAGACGTTGCTGAGGGAACACGCGTCTCGTTCGGCGTCGGATTTGTTCCGCCGCCGCCAATGAGCAATCTACGAGCTTTATAGTAAACAACGGCTTAAATTTTCCGGCGGCCCTTATCGAAGGGCCGTCACATGACGTAAAGGCGATCAGGCAATTCGTCTTTTCCTCCCGGCGGAATATGGCGTGCAAGCAGGCGCGCCGTCTCCTCGATCGCCGCCACATAGCCCTCGGCGATGTGGCCTTCGCGCATTTCGCCGAGCAACAGTTCGAGCGCGCCTTGCCATTCGTCGTCGCCAATCTTCTCCGCCACTCCGACATCTGCCACGATGCGCGCGTAGCGCTCGGCGAGGGAAACAAAGATCAGCACGCCGCTGCGGGTGCTGGTGCGCCCAATTCCGCGCGTGAAGAACTGTTCTATGGCGGCTCGATGCGCTCGCGCGCGCATGATGCGACGCGGCGTGAGCATGGCGCGCAAGGGTGCAATAGAGAAGATTAGCGCTGCGACGATGAACACAGCGATCTGAATTGCAAAGATCATGCGCACCGGCAGATGGCTGAATGCGATCAGTGGCCAAGGCGTCGCCAGCGCAAAAAATGCGGCCCATAGCGCCGGCACATAGGAGTAGTCAGATGAGCGTCGCGCCAGCACGCAGACGATCTCCGCAGCAGTCTTTTGTTCCGCCGCCCGGATCGCTTGCGAAACTCGCAGGTAGTCCTCTTTGCCGATCTGCATCACCAGTCTCCCGAAGCCCCGCCGCCGCCCGAGGATCCTCCCCCGCCAGAGAAGCCGCCGTCGCCTCCACCCAGTGAGCCTCCTCCCCAGGACGATCCGCCGCCCCATGAGGAGCCGCCTCTGCCCGATGGCGGCAGGAAGATCATTGGACCTCCACCCCCACCTCGGGCGTTGCGCGACATGTAGAGGATAATGAAAAAGAACAGCGCGAAGATGAGAATTGGCATGATTTCATCGATCTCGCTGGAAAGATCCTGCGCCGCCGCGCGCCTGGTCCATTCGCTGGTGTCGCTGGAGAGGACGTCGATAATAGCGTCCACGCCATGTGCAATCCCGCCGTCGAAATCGCCAGTCTTGAAGCGTGGCGTGACTGCGGTCGCCAGAATCACTCTGGAGACCGCGTTCCGTGAGCACGCCCTCCAGTCCGTAACCGACCTCGATTCTCATTTTCCGTTCATTGGGCGCGATCAGAAACAGAACCCCGTTGTTTTTCTTGGCGACACCGAGCTTCCACGCGCGGAAAAGCCCGTTGGCGTAACTTTCGATGTCTGAGCCTTCGAGGGAACTGACCGTTGCGACGACAAGCTGGATGCTGGATTTGTCTTCGAGGCCTTTCAGTTTGTCCTCTATCGCCGCTCTGCTTGGCTGAGAGATTATGTTGGCCTGGTCAGTCACCCGCCCGGTGAGCGGCGGGAAGTTAAATCCTGCGATTGCAGCGGTCGCCATCAGGCATAGCGCGATCGCAGCATAAAAGGTCAACCCGGCTTCTCTTGCCCAAGGATGTTTCATGGCAATGGGCCTTTCCGCGAAAGCGCGCGATTCAAACTTATCATAGATATGGGCGCGCCTCTGCTTAACCAGCGCCGCAGCGAACGCAACGGCCGGCGATCTCCACGACGCGGGTGCGTGGCGTGAATCCGGCAGCGCCGGCAAGCGCGGCGAGTTCGCGGGCAAGCTCTGGCGAGGTCGCCTCCTTGACCTCGCCGCACTGCTCGCAAATCAGGAACACGACGGGCTCTTCCGCGCCATGTGCATGGCCGCAAACGACGAAGGCGTTTTGCGAGGCCAGGCGATGGGCGAGACCATTGTCGAGCAGATACGCCAGCGCCCGATAGACCGATATCGGCGCCGGGCGTTTGCCCTTCGCGCCGCTCATCAGTTCGATCATTTCATAGGCGCCGACCGGACGATTGGCCTTTATCAGGATGTCGAGCGCCTGCTGGCGAGCGGGCGTCAGGCCGCGCGGGAAGGGCGAATGCCCGTGAGGTTTAGGCTCAAGACTCATGTCTCCAGCCTAATGCATTTTGCGTTCAGCCGTTCGAACAAAATCTTGCATCAGGCTCTTCGCCCGGGCCGAAGCGGTCAAAAATGGAAATTCAGTCCCACTCCCCCGCCAACCTCGGAAGTGCTGGGTCTTGGATTTGGATTATTGAAATAGGTCGGGTCTTGCGACGGCTGGTTCACGATGGCTTTCGCGTTGACCGACACGTCTTCTCCGTGCCTCGGCTCCTTTCCGCTTGCCGATTGTGCGGATGGCAATGGAAGGGCCGCAGGATCGTTTTCCCCGAAGCAAACCGGATCATCGTGCCATTTCGCCCTTGGACAAGGCAGGCGGGGTGTCGCCTCGCGTTTGGATTCGGTGCGCAGGGTCTTGGGCTTATGGCTTGGCAAGGATGGCCGAGGCGATGGCCTTTCCTCGCTGGCCGCAAGGGCAAAAGTCGGGGAGGCCAACGCGATCGCTGCAACGACCATTACGTATCGGCCTCTTGAACTCATCGCCATTCGCTTTGTCCTGTCGCCTTGCTTGCGGACCGCAGATAGCCAATATTTTTGGCCGCAGTGTGTCTCAAGTCTCCAATGGCGCCAGCTTGCGCGGGAGGTTGGCAAAAGCGAACTTCGATCGCAAGGAGTGACTGGAATGCGCAAAGTCGACTATCAGATCACAAGAGTTGTTTCTCCTCCACCAACCAAGTTGCTCCGACGGTGTCAATTGTTTCATCTCAGATCTGAAGCAATGATCATTCCTCTACTTAAATATGAACGAAAAAGCTCTAATCTATGCCTACAGCAGGGTTTTTTCATTATAAAAATTGTTAAATTTTTTTTAAATAGGAGCCAGCCTCGATTAGCGACTCGATTATGAATATATTTATGATATATATTAATTAATATAAAATAATAATCGCAATGTTTGTTGCGTATATATTATTAGATATTAATATATTTGTCAGATAATAGAGTTATTTACCAGCAAGATGCCTTGTCAGATTTATTCTAACGACAAGAATGTTATTTGATAATATTTCTCAATAAAGGCGGCTGCGTATTTTTTTATTCTTGTCTACATCCCGATAGGGGAATAGGGTTTGTCACTGTTTCGTCTCAGGCACAAAGAAAAGGCGACGTCAGAATAGGATGGCGGGCCGTCTGAAAATCCTTGTGGCCGGGGCGCAGGCGGCGCATAAGACGGCCCTTGTGAACATGCTCGTTCGGCTAACCGGAGCGGTGAGGCTGTCAGAGGACGACCTGCGAGCGAATATTGCCCAAACGTTGACCTGTGGTGATGACGGCCGTATCGAGTTGGCGAGGCGCGCGGGGTGGTTGTGCGAAGTCATCGCTAACGCGGGTCATGTCGTTATAGCCGAGCTTGATTGTTTGACCTTTGAGGAACTGGAAGCCTTTGGTGAAGCGTTTGTGGTTTGCGTCGAAGCGCTTGATCAAGGATCTGGCGTGAAGGGCTGGGAGCCGCTTAGTCGGCGAGAGAGCTCTCACGTTAGAGTGTCAGCCGGCGAGGTTGGGAAAAACGCTGGGCAAATTCTCGACCTCTTTGAATCCTACCGGCGAGAGGGTTTCTCCTGAATTAGGTTCACCCACCCGGTCGCTCTTCCCGCAAGCACAAAAAACGGGTTATTGGGCTGACGGTCGGCGCAAGGCCGCTGGACGCAAGTGGTAGCTCCTTTGATATATCCATAAGCAATAAGAGAGGGGAGAGAACATGATGCGAGGTTCCATTTGTCTCGCGACAGTTCTGATGTTGTTCTCAACGGCGCCAACCTTCGCACTTGGCACTACGGAGCAGCGTGCAAATTGCAGCGATGATGCTTTCAAATTTTGCAATGAACATATTCCGGACGCCTATTCAGTCGAAAAATGCCTTCGGGCTCATTTAAGCGATCTTAGTCGCGCTTGCCGAGGAGAGTTTGGCGGTTCAGGAAAAAAATCCAAGAATCGGTAATCTGTTTCTTTCTTGCGCGGGCATGGAGCCTGCGAATATGCGGGCATGCGGCTCAACGCAACTGGCAATCGCTGGCTTGAGTTCAGGATTGTTGATCGGATCGCCACCAACAAAATTCGTCACCATCTGTCCATTGTGGTCGCGGCGGCTCGCGCCTAGTCGACAGAGTTCGGCTACGAGGCAGGAAACGGGTGAAGAAATTTGGAGGAACCTGTTTTACGACAGCCTTGGTTGCGACGGAGGCGGGCGCGACCGTTTAGGCGTAAGCGATGTCGCTCGCCTTTGGCTCGAAGTTCAATTATCGGGATCCGTCCAGGGAATCGCTTGGCGCTGTGGTCCCGTCAAATTCGCGGGCGCCGGGCTCGTCCAAAAAGTGCGCTGGCGCGATACTCGGGCGCCCGGAAACGCCTCAAGGTATTTGGGAACTGCTCTCACCGCCAATATTCCCTCCGCCATAAAAGCCATCCCATCTGAAGTTCGAATCCGCCTTTTCCCGAGTTGGCGCAGGTGCGGAGAGGCTATTGGGCTCAGTTTTGCTCCGCGAGCCTTTTGTCGCTTTAATTTCTGCTCCGCCTGAGCCGTCGAAGACAGGAGGGGTGGCTGCCCCATCGAGCGCCTCGACTGTAAAGGGCGTCAGCGCGACGATCGAAATTGCAACTACTGATATTTGCAGGCGCGATTTCATGGTTTTTTCCGCGTCAGACCATACCGCTCATGGCGCGCTCGCTTCATGGCGGCGCGCGATGCGCTCTCTCGAAAAACACGTCTATAAAATGGACTTGGGGCTAAATGGCGGCGACCGGTCGAAACGCTCTCGGGCTTGAGCGGGTCACACGGCTTTCGACTGCCCGCAAGGGGGCAATCAATATTCATCTCTTCGAACCGCGACATTATTGTGGCGTGGCATTGCCCTACTTTCACTCCTGATTCACGCCGCGAATTCTCGACGCCGACAGGGCGAAAAGCCAATCATGTCAAAGCGGCGTCTGCGCAGTTCTATTTCACGGTAGCGGGCATAGCAACGCCTTGCGCCGCTGGGCCTATCAATTGGTTGCGAGAAAGTCTTGGCCCCTAGAGATTCAAACTCGTCGCCGTAGCGCTCGCCAATAAAATTGCGCGGATCGTCTTCGCGTTTCTGATGCGAGACGGGGAATATAATGAACGGCCAACCGAACAGCACCGGGGCCGGCGGTAAGCGGTAAGGTCATGTGAGTAGTTTCCGATCCTTCCGCATTAACGCTCGCCAGGCATGTTGAGAAACCTAATCGATGCAGCGCAAGCTAGCGGGCGCGTTGCTGTTGAAATCTAAACCGTAAGGGAGTCCCCCGGCTTTGCCGGGGTGGCAGTAGAAGTTTGACGTTTTCAGCAGTCCACCGACGAAATTTCCAGTCGTGAGCCACCACGCACATGAGGAAAATCGACGATGGACGAATTCGAGAGCTTAAGTCACACCCGGTGGGACTGCAAATACCACGTGGTGTTCATTCCCAAATGCCGCAGGAAGGCGCTGTGTGGCGAGTTGCGGCGTCACCTCGGGGAAGTGTTCAAGAAACTGGCCGCGCAAAAGGAGAGTCGGATTGAGGAGGGGCATTTGATGCCCGACCACGCGCACATGATGATCGCGATCCAGCCGAAATATGCGGTGTCCCAAGTGGTGGGATACATCAAGGGCAAGAGCGCGATCCACATGGCGTGGGTTTACGCGGAACGTCGGCGCAATTTCGTGGGGCAGCATTTTTGGGCGCGAGGATATTTCGTATCGACCGTGGGTCGAGACGAAGAGGTGATCCGGCGATATATCCGCAGCCAGGAACTTGAGGCCGCCCGACTGGAGCAGTTGAACCTGTGGCGATGACGCTGCGCAGCCGCCTTTAGGCGGCCACCACAAATCGGGGTCGCGTCAGCGCCCCCGCAGCCGCTATGAGCGGCTCACATCCTAAAGCCCCCGGCTTTGCCGCATAGGCGCTAAAATATGCGCGTCAATTTCTGATAGCTACGTCGTCGGGGCGGTTCATGGAGATGTCGTTGCAGCGCGAGCGCCCGGTTTCGCAGACGATCGATTGTCGGCTGAGGGATGATGGCTTGGCGAAGCGTCGTTGCCAGCTGGAGCAGTAGACGCCATGCGCCTGGACGAGTCAGGCGGCAAGTCCCCAGCGGGGAGAGTCCTCGAGCTCGTCTACGAGCGGCTCAAGTAATAAGATCATCAGAAGATGCGCCAGCAGATAAGGCTTGGCCGAACGTTCATCCGTGCCCGGTGGTCCCTTCAATCCGATTAAACTCTTCAGCCGTTTGAATGCGAGTTCTATCCGCCATCTGAGACGATAGAGGGCGAGAACATCGGTCGTCGTGAAGGATTCAGACGTGAGTGACGTTACGAGGATGACCCATTCCGCGGCGACAAGCGTTCCCTGCGAGATTTGATGTCTTCCTTTTACTGCTTCGCGCCGCGCTTTTCGCTGCGAGGCTTCGGCCGCCTGAGGCGGCTTCTTGATGGCGACAAGACGCAAGGCAAGAGGAGCGCCCGATTTGCGCGCGATCCAGATCGGTTGATCGATCAGGCCATGCGCAGCCCCTTTCAGCAGCGAAGCGAGGAGATCGATCGGCGCACCGTCGGGTCCGAGCCATCGCGCATTCCTCCAACCCGCACGCACAACAATATCTGCGCCGGCTTCGAGGATTTCACCGATGCGGTCGGGCTGTAGGTAAGCGCGATCGCCGATGCGGATTTCTCCTTCGACGACCGGTATGCGGTCAAGCCGCTCGCCGCCTCTTTCGTCTGTCAGTTCGAAAAAGCCGAAACGTTCGTTCGGCAGGTCGCACGCGCTGTGAATGCGCCACAGCTTGTTTCCCGCTTTGGCCTTCGTTCCGGCTTTTGACACGCTGGTCGCGTCGATGAGACGGATCAGCCGGCCTTGAGCTGCCTGGGGCGCGTCATAGGCCAAGGTTTGGCCAACAAGCAGCGTGAGCCAATCGCCGCATTGTCGCACGCGATAAAGCAAACCAACGTTGGAAATATCGACAAGCCCGACAGCGCTCGCCCAAGCCGTCGTGCTCCGCAAACCTCTATCACCCAGGCAATAAGCCAAAATCATGCGCAGGAGATCGACGGCGTTTTCAATTACGCGAGCGCGAACGAATGCCTTCGTCTCCCGCGCGCTCCACTCGAGGTTCGCCGTCCCGCCGAGCCGACTGACGATGTGCTTCCAGTCACAATTAGCAAGCGATTCGTGGGTCATACACCGCTGGAATCACAAACCGATTCAGCTAGTCAACCGTTATTTTAGCGCCTATGCGGCTTTGCCGGGGGATACTTACTGTCGAGATGTGCCGGCTCCGGCACATGCATTTCACGTGCGCCAAGGATGCTCGGGAAGATCGCAGACACCGATTGCGCTGCCTCCAGCTTCCGCGACGGCATGATCGTTCTCGACCGAGCTGCCGGAAACGCCGATGGCGCCGATCATGACGCCGTCGGCGTCAACGATTGGAAGACCGCCCGGGAAAGTAATGAGCCCGTCGTTAGAAATTTCGATGCCGAATAGGGGGCCTCCCGGCTGAGAGAGCTTGCCGATTTGACCCGTTGGCATGCCGAAGAAGACCGCCGTTTTGGCCTTTTTCATGGCGATGTCGATGCTGCCGACCCAAGCGTCATCCATTCGGTAAAAGCCCTTGAGATTGGCGCCGGAGTCGACGACGGCAATGCACATCTGAGTATCGAGTTCGAGCGCGCGCTTCCTTGCCGCCTCGATCGCCTTTTCCGCCTGTTCGATAGTCACATGCATCGTCTTACTCCTCTTAACTCATTGGGGCGCCGAGACACCCGTTGTCGATTTCGGTTTCAATCTGAGACCGCGACTAGTATGGCGGCATTTTCTGTTTCATTTGGGGTTCTGTTGCGTTTCCAGTCTCATATGAAACAGAGGGATCGTAGCTATAGTTCCAAATGAAACGCAATTCTTATTGACACTGATCGACGCTAACGCAATGAAATACATTATGCCATAAGCATCACATTGAAACCGAAATCGACACCGGGCGTCACACCTTAGTTGAACGCCAAAGTTCGGAGGGGATCGGCGCTCCGGTCAGCGAGTTTACGGCTACTTTAAGCGCAAGGCGACATTGCAGAGTCGGAACCAGGTTAGGAATTGCGGGTTTAGCAGAGGAGCGCTCAGGCGACGACGAGCAGTTATCGAGCGGGGACTGAATGATTTTTCGGGGCGAACGGGACGAGACCTTTTTTTGATGCCGACGAGTACTATCGAATTTTCCAAGCGAGCGGCCATCTTTATCGGCTTGGTTCTCGTGCCCGTCCTAGTTTGGAAGCTGTTTGACTTCATACTAATCGCCATTGTCGCGGTTCTCCTCGCCGCATTGCTGCACTTCATCTCGGAGCCGTTCCGCTGGCTTGTGCTGCCCAAAGGCGTCGCATTGATGTTTCAGGACTCTTGATTGCTAGGTTGCTCGTCGGGGTCGGCTATCTCTTTGGAGCTGTAATGGCTTCCGAAATGCAGGAAGTTCTAAACCGCGCCGAGGAGGCTGACAGAAGCTTCAGGGCAGCAATGGCCTGAGCATTTCGACTTGTGCTTATTCGGCTAATGTGGTCAGCCACTTGTTGCTGCAGTAGCCGGAGCTTCATGGCAATAGGAAGCCACTCGATGATGTGCGTCATGGGTTTCGGCAAAGCTTTTGGCCGTCGTTTCACGATCTCGGAGCCTTGCGAAATCACGGTCAATTCGTCTCGCCCGACCTAGCCTTTACGCCGATCCGATTGTGATCGAGGCTTGTCAGCCAATCCCGCCAAAGATAGCCAAGCTTTCCATACCACAGCAGGGACGCCACGATCAGGGCTCCCACGATGACCTCAAACACCGCTCCGGTCAAAGCCAATGGACCGTAAAGCGGCAGATCATCAAATGTGAGACGTCCGAACATCGATTTCACCAATTTTTGTGATGACACGATTTTGAATACGGGGCGCGACGGCGTGAGGGGGCGCGCTTTGTCGGCGTCGCCCTTTGGGACGCAGCCGGCGTCTCTTCGATATGGCGTGGGGGAGTGGGTTCTGAGTTCGTGGGCGTCGCCGTTTCTCTCGGGAGCGCAGGCGCCTCTGGCATGGATACTGGCGTCGCCCCGACATCGGGATTGACATACCCAATATCGAATCACGCCATCACGTCTTCAAATAATCCGCCTTCAACCACGGAGAAATATGTGATTGGATAACCCTTGCTTGGTTTGGCGAGGTCTTCATACGCGCGTTTTTCCAACGCCTTGGAGCCGGATCGTGCTTTCGCCTGCCATTAGGCGTAAGCTTTTGGCGACATAGCCTTGACCACGAAGCTTTGCTCGGGGAATCCAGTACAGGCAAACTGCATGTTGCGGGCTTGGTATGTGGATGCTCGGTCGGCGCGCCGACCGGAATTGCAATTTCTCCCACGGTCGCAATCTTCTCATCGGGATAAATAAACAGCTACTTTCGGCTGAGGCCAATGGCCGGGATGCGGATCGTTGGCAGCGCGCCTTCGATAGGACGATGAGGATCGAGCGAGCGCGTTTCTATCGTCAGCCGGTAGCCCAAAATCACGACGATGATCGCTGGAGCGCGCCAAATCGCGATGCGTATCCATTTCAACTCATTCCAATCCAGCAAATAGGTCGCGTTAACGTTGGATTCGCGGTAGCGCCAAGCGAATAGGACGGTCATCACCATGGTTGGCACGATAATAAGAAGTATGATCGACGTTGCGAAGATCAACAAATTGCGTTCGGAGAGCCCGATAGAGCCGCCAGGATCCAGTAACGCATAATCGTCCGTCGAACATCCAGCCAAATCTGATGAAATCGCTGCCTGCAGTATGCCGCGCATTGTCCGCGCACAACAAGCTGCGCCGCGACTCGTCGTCGGTGCGTGCTTGCCAAGCGAATCGGCTCCGTTCGAGCTTACGGTCAATCTATAATAACCGCTCTTCCGCTGGCGGTTGTTCGCGTCCAAGCCCAGTATCGACACTTTCGCCGTCGTGATTTCCGTGGGCCACAGTAATTCCGTCGGACCTGTCGCCACCGCGACCTTTTGCGCGCCCTGGGCCTGATAGGTGATTACGCCGCCGCCAATCGCGCCGCCTATTTTCTGACCCCATAGTTTCTGGCCATTTGTCGCGTTGAGGGCATAGAGGTTGCCGCCCATGTCGCCGAAGAACACGAGGCCGCCCGCCGTCGGCTTGACGCCGCTCTGGATGGGATCGTTGGTTTTCGCGCGCCATTTCCGAACGCCGGTGTCCGCGTCGGTCGCGTAGACCCAACCTGCCCAATCGCCGAACGGGTCCTGCTTGCCCCAGGTATTGAAGGGATATACGGAGGCCTCGCCCGACCAAGGCGTTCCGGGAGTTGTCTTCTCGTTTTTCTCAGGTGACTGCAGCGTGACCGCTGTGCACCAGTCTACCTCGCCGACCATGATGAGGTTGGTGTCGGGATCATAGGCGGGCCCGTTCCATTCAGCTCCGCCGGTCGACCCCGGACAGAAATGCACCGCCGAGTCGCATGAAAAGGTTCTTTCCGCGTTCTCGACGCGCGTCACGGGAATGCGATAAAGCAGCGCGTTGGTAGCGAGGTCGAAACCATAGAGATGCCCGTCCTTGGGCGCGACGGAGAGGAGCTTTTTCCCCCCGCTGTCCGGACGATCGCAGGCGCGCTCGAAACATCCCAATCATGCCAGTCGCGCGGAACGAGCTTCAGATGGTTCTTATAGGCTCCGGTCTTCGCGTCGAGCACGAAGACCGATCCCGAATAGTGGTTAGAGCCTTCGCGCGGTCCCGTCGCGAAATCGGGCGCGGGATTGCCGCCGGGGATGTAAAGGAGACCGGTGGCGGGATCGAGCGTGTAGGACGTCCAGGTCGCGCCGCCTGTGACAGGAGAGTCCGACGTATTTTTCCAGCTCGACATATCCAATGGCGTCGCGCCCTCAGGGCCGCGCTCCAAGTCGCCCTCGCTCTTGGGCACGAGATAAAACTCCCAGAACGATGTCGCTTGTTTTGGCGTCCAGCGCGTACATGCGGCCCTTGACGCCCTTCACGTCGCCGCCTGCGTTGCCGATGAAGACGAGACCGCTCCAGGCGATGGGTGCGGCGGGAGCGGATTCGCCCTTTTTCGGATCGGCTATGGAGGTCGCCCAGAGGCGTCCGCCGGTCTTGAAATCATAGGCCAACACGCGGCCGCCCTGGGTCCCGCGAAACAATTTGCCATCCATGTAAGCCGCGCCTCGATTGACGCCTTGCGGCGAAGCGGGCGTGTAATTTTCATGCGTGCGCCAGTTCTGGCGGCAATTGGTCGGATCGAGCGTGATGATGTCGTATTCCGTGACCGCGATCAGTGCGTCGTTCACTTCGAGTAGCCCGGAAGTGAAGCCAGTATACTGTTCTGTGTCGTGGGTGCACAGAACCTTCAAGCCGCCGACATTCTCTTTGTTGATCTGCTTGAGCTCTGAAAAGCGGTTCGAAGTCAGCGTCTCGTTATAGCTTGGCCAATTACCCGGCGCAGCGCCCGGCGTTGCGTCGGCGACGAGAGGCGCGGCATTCGCGATCGAAGCGGTCGCTGACAACGCGGGCTTCGCGTCTGTTACAGCAGCCTCTTCCGTCGTCAGGGCCCCCGCCCGCGCAGAGAAATAGCGGACGTAATTTATCGCCATCGCCGCGATTGGCGCGGCCTTGTTCCAGTATATGTAAACCCATCCCGCCGCGATCAATCCGAGCGCGACAATCGCGCCAAAAACAATGGATATCGTCTTCATCGGGGGCCCTTGATCGTTATGAGTTCCCACGAACGGCGGGAATTGGGCTTGGCGGGGAGGCTGCGCTGAAAAGCCAGATCTTCGAAGAGGGCTTCGACATGCGAGCAGCTATAGCGGTAGGACTTTGAGAGTCGCGTTGATTGTCGCTTCGTTGAAACGGCGCGCACGACCGTGGGCATCCTTGAGGAAGTCCGCCGCAGCTGCCTATTTAGTCACAGCTTTGCGCAATGCTATGGCGTCAAAAGCGCGAGCAAAACTCTCGGAAACTACTTACGCACAGTCATTGGCAATGGAGTCTTCACGTCCGCAGGTATGAATCGGTGTCTAACATTGGCTCGACGCAATTTTGATGGTGATCATTCTTACTGCGGGTCAAATTTGCTTCGCCCTGTTCGCTTTTCGGCTTGGCGCCCTATCTTCGATCCAGAGCGTTGCATCGATCCCGGACGACTTCCGCGAGAAAGTGTTGCTATCTGGGGCCGAGGGGGAACACCATGAACCTGATCAAAGAAATCGATTATGGCACGCCCCAATCGAGTTCGGACAAGATGGTCAAGCTGACGATTGACGGCCAAAGCGTTACTGTCCCCGAGGGGACCTCCATCATCCGCGCCGCGATGGAGATCGGAACGGAAATCCCGAAACTCTGCGCCACCGACAACATTAAGGCGTTCGGCTCCTGCCGCCTCTGCCTCATCGAGATCGACGGTCGCAACGGCACGCCCGCCTCCTGCACGACTCCGGTTGCGCCAGGCATCGTCGTGCATACGCAGACGCCGCGCTTAACGGCCATCCGTCGTGGCGTGATGGAGCTTTACATCTCGGACCATCCGCTCGACTGTCTGACCTGCGCCGCCAATAGTGATTGCGAATTGCAGGACATGGCTGGCGCGGTCGGTCTGCGCGACGTACGCTATGGCTATAACGGCGCTAATCACGTGGTTGCGCGCAACAACGGTTCGGTCAACTTTAATTGGATGCCGAAAGACGAATCCAATCCCTACTTCACCTACGACCCCGCGAAATGCATCGTCTGCAATCGTTGTGTTCGCGCTTGCGAAGAGGTTCAAGGGACGTTCGCGCTCACCATCAGCGGCCGGGGCTTCGATAGCAGAGTCGCGGCCGGCATGAGCGAGGCCTTCTTTGAGTCGGAATGTGTCTCCTGCGGCGCCTGCGTGCAAGCCTGTCCGACCGCGACGCTTCAAGAGAAGTCGGTCATCGAGATCGGTCTACCCGAACATTCGGCCGTCACCACTTGCGCCTATTGCGGCGTCGGCTGCACCTTCAAGGCCGAGATGCGCGGCGAGGAAGTCGTGCGCATGACGCCATGGAAGGACGGCAAGGCCAATCACGGCCATAGCTGCATCAAGGGCCGCTTCGCCTATGGATACGCGACCCATCGCGAGCGCGTGCTTGACCCGATGATCCGCGATTCGATCAACGAGCCCTGGCGCATCGTAACGTGGGACGAGGCGATTTCCTTCACCGTCAAGCGCTTCAAGGAAATCCAAACGAAATATGGCCGCAGTTCAGTCGGCGGAATCACGTCGTCGCGCTGTACCAATGAAGAGAGCTATTTGGTCCAGAAGCTTATTCGCGCGGGCTTCGGCAACAATAACGTCGACACCTGCGCGCGCGTCTGTCACTCGCCGACCGGCTACGGTCTACACCAGGCCTTCGGCACTTCAGCTGGAACGCAGGACTTTGACTCGGTTGATAAGGCCGACGTCCTTTTGATCATCGGCTGCAATCCGACCGACGCGCATCCGGTGTTCGCGTCGCGCATGAAAAAGCGCCTGCGCGAGGGAGCCAAACTGATTATCGTCGATCCGCGCCGCATCGACCTCGTGCGCACGCCTCATGTGCAAGCGGATTACCATCTGCCCCTGCGGCCGGGAACAAACGTCGCCGTCCTTACGGCGATGGCCCATGTGATTGTCACCGAGGGCCTCTCCAACGAAAAGTTCGTGCGCGAGCGCTGCGACTGGGACGAATTCCAGGACTGGGCGGCATTTGTGTCCGAGGAGCGAAACAGCCCCGAGGCGACCGAGAAATTCACGGGCGTTCCCGTCGCCGATCTGCGCGCCGCCGCGCGCCTCTATGCCACTGGCGGCAATGGCGCGATTTATTATGGTCTGGGCGTCACCGAGCACAGCCAGGGCTCCACGACCGTCATGGCGATCGCCAATCTCGCGATGGCGACCGGCAACCTCGGCCGGCGTGGCGTCGGCGTGAACCCCCTGCGCGGACAGAACAACGTGCAGGGCTCCTGCGACATGGGATCGTTTCCGCACGAACTGCCCGGCTATCAGCATATTTCCGGTGATCCGAGGCGCACGGCGTTCGAAGCGGATTGGGGCGTCAAGCTGGACAAAGAACCAGGCCTGCGCATCCCCAACATGTTTGACGCGGCCATCGATGGCACATTCAAGGGGCTCTATGTGCAGGGCGAAGACATTCTCCAGTCCGACCCCGACACCAAGCATGTGTCCACCGGCCTTGCCGCGATGGAACTGGTTGTCGTGCAGGATCTCTTTCTGGTCGAGACGGCCAATTACGCCCATGTCTTCTTGCCGGGTTGCACGTTCCTGGAAAAGGACGGCACTTTCACCAACGCCGAACGTCGCATCCAGCGCGTCCGCAAGGTGATGAGCCCGAGGAACGGCTATGGCGATTGGGAAATCACCCAGCTCATTGCCAAAGCCATGGGTCTGGGATGGAATTACACCCATCCCAGCGAGATCATGGATGAGGTCGCGCGACTCAACTCCGCGCTTCGCGGGTGTTTCCTATGGCAAATTGGAGAAGGACGGTTCGGTGCAATGGCCCTGCAACGACGCCTCGCCGGACGGCATGCCGATCATGCACGTCGACGGCTTCACGCGCGGCAAGGGCAAGTTCATCATCACCGAATATGTGCCGACCGATGAGAAGATGGGGCCGCGCTTCCCGTTGCTGCTAACCACGGGGCGCATCCTGTCACAATACAATGTCGGCGCGCAGTCGCGGCGAACAGAGAACAGCCAATGGCATTCAGAAGATTTGCTCGAAATTCATCCTCATGATGCAGAGGATAGGGGCGTGCACGATGGAGATTGGGTCAAGGTGCGAAGCCGGGCGGGTGAAACGACGCTGCGCGCCAAGATCACAGATCGAGTATCGCCGGGCGTGGTCTACACCACCTTCCATCACCCGATGACGCAGGCCAATGTCATCACTACCGACAATTCGGACTGGGCAACCAATTGTCCCGAATACAAGGTGACGGCGGTGCAGGTGTCCACCTCCAACGGCCCGAGCAAATGGCAGGAGAAATATCGCGAATTGTCGGAGCAGAGCCGCCGCATCACGACAGCCATCGATGCGGCGGAATGAGCGCCTAGTGAGTCCAGTCCCCGATGGAAGTCGACTGCCTCGTACGCCTCGGTCTTCAGCAATGTTTTTGCAAGCACCTCGGCGAAGCGAGCTGATTCCGAAGATGACAGGAGTTTGCGAGCCGATTTCTTCAACACCTTCAACGCAGCAGCTAGACTGACGGTAAGCAAACGAGCGCTGCGGGAGCCGTAGATAAAAAAAGTCTTGGGATGTAACCGGTTCATGGGACTCTCTATTTTGAGAGGTCGTCGGAGGCCATCCTATTGACGGCGCCAACAACGACACCAAAGCGATCGCGCGGGCGATCCACCTTTGCTTTTAAACGAAAAGAGCACTCAGACGCGATCCCGAAAGCCAGACTCGGAAGCTGCTCTTCTCCCATCGGCGTCCAATTTCAACGGCGGTGCGGCCTTCTCAACTATATAAGCTTCCTTCACGTTGACGCTGGCACCCGTGAAGGTCGCGTGCAATAAGATTTGATCATTTTTTCCCGGCCTTCTTGGTCGGCTTTCCGAGACTATGCGGCACGTATTCGGGTAACAGCAACGCATTTTGATCACAATCTGCCTGACGCTTTATTGCCATCGCCGCGCGGATGCGTTGATCCGGATGAATCGTAAAACCTTCCCATGCGCCCAAACCTTGTTTTGACTCAATCCATGAGGCAATGCGGCGCTGTATTGGAGGCGTAAAATCGTCCGTGTCTTTCAGCCCGAGTGCGCGTTGAGCGTTCCGTAGCGTCCTCCCGACGATTTGGAACGCGCCGAGCGCTGAGGAGCGTCCGTGAACTGTGCGAATCGCATCTCCAAAAAGATAGATTTCGGCGATGGTCATTTCGGTTAGCAATTTTGGAGGGAGTCCATAGGCGTCATAACCTAGAGTTTCGTTATATGGATCGCTGGACCGTCCAGTTCCTTCGGCCTCAATAATGGCGTCATAAAACTCGCTTTGATAAGTGGAAGTCCCCCATCCACGTGCATCCCGTTTTCTCAACGCTATTGCGCCCCGTTGTCGATCGCATGGCGAAACCATTCAAGTCGAATAGCAGCCTGGAACCGGCGGTGGACGCAATATCGAACGAAATGGCGCGGAGGCACCCGCGCGCGGAACGCGCCATCAAATATGGCGACGGGGTATAGCGCGTTTGCTTGAAGCGTTTAAGTGATTGCAAATTGCCCCAATCACGCCTGCACATCACCGCTTCCCTACAGGTTGATTCGAGAAAGGCCTATATGTGTTGTTCGCCGGTGAACGCTTCATCCGCGCAGAAGGAGAAGTGAAGTCCGTTTGAATAACGGCTGCTGCGTTTTGAATCCGCAGATGAGAATTCTTGCCGAAGTAATCAGGCCACGTCGAAAAGGCGTAAGAACAATAGCTTGATAAAACGAAGCCCGGCACCGTAATGCCCATCATAAGTTGTGTCTTCAGAGAGTCCACCGGAACTGTACAGGGCGCGGAAAGCCCATGCCCTGACCCCCACAATCGAAGCAGAATGTAGTTGGACAATAGTGGAAATCACCCGCACGCCGCAAGGCGGATGAGACGCCAGCCACGAACCATCTTTCGTCCCCTTTACTCTTCCCATGATCTGGAGCGGCGCGTTTTCATGATCGATACTACGCGCTCTGCACGTGCAAGGCACGGCTCCTTGCCAAGGCGCCGTTTTGGCGCAGGAGCGCGCGCGTTACTCAGGAGGTTAACGCGATGAAACGGGACCGAAAGGCCCCTAAAAGTGACGACGAGCGGGCCCCATCAGGGCAATAGCCAATGTCGGCCGTAGTAGCCGTTTCGACACTGTGCCAAAAAGCATCGGGACAAGGACGGTGATGTTGAGTGTACCAAACATTTGGAAACCCCTTCAGCTTGACGCCAGCTTTGAGGCTTTGCGGTCAACCCGTCCGAATTTGCCGCCCGCGGCAAATTCGGATTGAAAGAAGACGCCGAAGCGCTCCTATGATTTCTTATAAGATATGCGCGATATAGGTATCGACCAAACTAGGAACATACCCATTCTCGTTTGAACGGCATTATGCAAAGCTCATGGCCCAGGTCGACAGAGCACAAGCCAAAATCCATAACCTCATCTGGAAACGAGGCTGGATCACGACCCCAACTCCACATCTCTAAAAGATTGATTTGAGCGAAGCCAAGGAAACACCTGTTGCGCCGCGGGCAACCGCTGATGCGTGCAGTGATACGGACGCCAAGACCACCGTCCAATACCTCGCCAAGTTATATTGAGAAGGGGGGCAAAGCACGGCAAGTTAAAGCCGAACTTGTCTGGGAACGCGCACTCGATAGTTTACGCATGGCGCTTGGCATGGCGTGTGGCGTTGGGATGTCCATTTTCTCGATTTCTTCGCAAATAATGGTATCGATGCTCATGCTCTGAGCCTTTGCGTCCGCGGCGACAGCCGCGGACGCAAAGGGTTGCGATGGATGCCTTTGGCCGAAGATGTCGCCTATATGGTTAAGGTTGCTGCGCATTTATGTGCTCGCCGATCGTCAACGGTCATTCAATGGGCGGCTTCGTGGTTCAGAAATATCTCGAGCGTCATTCTGCCTCAGCAGGCAGGTTGCCCGCTTCTGTTCCGCCCTCAGGTATCCTCCGCACGGACTTCCGGCTCGCGGTACGTCATCCAATTACTTTCGCCAACGCGATTTCGTCGGTTAGCCTCTTGCCCATCGCGCCCACGCCAGCCCTCGCCCGAGACGCCTTATTTTCGGAGGTGCTTGGCGAGAAGGAGCTCGCCGCATGTAGCACTCGGCTTCAGGGCGAATCTTTTCTGGCTTTTTCTGGCATCCTCGCCTTCGACCTTTCTCAAACGAAAAGGGTGACGACGCCCGCCTTTGTCGTCGGGGCGAGAACGACAAAATGTTTTACCCAGATGATATCGAGGCAACTGCGCGAGCCTATGGAAGGCGGGCGCGGATACTCCACGGCGTGGCGCAGGATATGATGCTAGAGGCGAGACGGCGCTCAGTGCGTCCTCAACGCGCTGACCGAGCTCCTCGGAGATGCTTGATCATTTGCCACTTCGCCATATTTGTTCATTGATGTAGACCCTTGAACTTGCTGCGGGGCTTTGATCTCGAATCGAACTCGAAAGGTGGTATTTGCGTACGCCGACGCTGACGATGTGCAGTTTGGAGCTCATGCCGGTTTGTCCAGGCAAAGACCTATAACGCCCCTAGGAAAGCGACGAGCGCCTTCTTCTCGTCGCCGCTGAGTTCGAGCGGCTTTATTTTCGAATCGAGCGCCGAGTTTTGGCCTCCGCCTCGATCATAAAAGTCGACTACTTCTTCGAGACTCTTGAGGCTGCCGTCGTGCATGTAGGGCCACGTTTCTTTCAAGCCTCGCAGCATCGGCGTCGTATAGGCCCATCGATCATCAGGCTTGCCGGTGATCTCGAAGCGGCCGAGGTCGTTTTTCGTTGTTGCTGTAGACATTCCAAGGTCGGACAGTCGAACATTCTGAAAGATGCCCGGCGCCAATTCCACACGCGTCGCTGTGGAAGCGCGAACGGCGAATTCGACGCCCGTGTTGTGCCAGAAATTGTCCGTGAACAATGCGTCGTGGTTGCCGATCATGTGGCAGGAGATGCAGCCGCCCTTGTGAACGAAAACGTCATAGCCGCGCCATTCGAGCGGCGTGAGCGCGCCTTTGTCGCCACCATATGTCGCTCGGTCAAAGCGGCTCTCGCCCTTGAGCAGTGTCGCTTCGTAAGCGGCGATGGCGCGGCCGAGCGTCGTCATCGAAACGCCTTCGCCGGGGAAGGCTTCGGCAAAGGCTGGCCCGTAGGCAGCGTCGGAGCGCAAGCGATCGAGCAGCGGCCCTATTGCAGGATTGCCCATTTCGTCCGCGGCGAGCAATGGCCCCCATACCTGCGCGGCTAGGTCCGTCTCGCGACCATCGTGGAAGAGGAATTTCTTGAACACAACGTTGTAGAGAGTAGGCGCGTTGCGTCGCAGCGAACGGCCTTCCATCCCAATGGAACGCGCGCTTTGGTTGGAAGTAAAACCCTGCGTGGGAATGTGACACATGGCGCAGGAGAGCGTGTTGTTGGTCGAGAGGCTCCGGTCGAAAAACAGACGCTCGCCGAGGCGTTGCATCGCGGGCGATCCGGCGATGGCGGGCGGGACAGGCGGCAAGCCCAACTGCGCTTGCTCCTGCGCTATTGTCCGTCCAGACGCGCACAACGCCAAGGCGAGCGCCAGGGCCGTCAACGTTCTCGTCGTCACTGCGTCCATGTCACCGCGCCCCCTTGTAATCGTTGGCTTCGGGGTGCGCCATGGCGAGCGTGCGCGCGTCATTGAGCAGAGTATCCGCGGACAGAAAGGCCGTCGTGTAGATTTCCCGCACCCATCCGTCAGGGTCGATCAAGAACACCTTCAGCATGTGATTGACGACACCCGTGCGTTTTCCCTGAGAGTCGACCTCGAAGGCGATATCCTGGCCCATGCTCGCCAGCAACGAGGAAAGATCGCTTCGAGAGTGGCTGGTCAAAAATATCCAGGGCGGCGACGAATTAACGTTCTCGGTTTCTTGCAGCATGCGCATCGCCGCAGGCGTATCATGCCGCGGATCAAGGCTGACGAACACCAGTCTCAGTCGACCGCGCAAAAGCGGATCATTCGTCGCCTCGCGTTGCAAGGCTTCGAATGCCGCCCACGCGACCGGGCAACCCGCAGGGTCGATGCAATGCCCATAGAAAAAGGCGAGCGCCGTAATGGCCCCGCGTGTGGCTACGGAGAGCGCCGTCGGCTTGTCTTCGGCGTCCAGAAGCTGCGCGTCGGGAATACGCTGAATGCGCTGGAGCGCGTATGTTCCGGGCGCTGGCAAATTCGAAGTCCTCGGATTCGTCGTTTCCACACCTTGTGCCGGCGCGGCCATGAGGCCCAGAACGAGGACGAAGGCGCCGAAGGGCGCAAGCGCGCCCTCCGCTTTCGCGCGTTGCGCGTTCAATTCGATTCCGCCTTTTGCGTGCGCGCTGTGAACTTCATGTGATGCGCACGTCCAAGCCCTTCCTTATGGAAGTCGACGACGAAATCCTCCTTCAGCTCCTTGCCGTCCCATGAGTAGCCTTTCAAAAACTGCTCATTGTCTGCACCCTTCTTGTCCCAGTTGGCGAGAAGAGAGGATGTGAAATAGACCCGCTTGCCGTCCCAGCTCTGCGAGACCATATTGACCTGCGCGCCGATCTTCTTCGAATACACCTGCTTAGGAGCGTCGGGATTCGTCAGATCAAACAGCCGCGCCGTTCCGTCCATGAAGGTGTTGATCCACAGCGACTTTGCATCCGAGGAAATCGAAATGTCGACGGGTAGCGGGATTTTCGACGGATCACCGATATCGGCCACGGGCTTCGCCTGCCACTGATGTTTCTCATCCTCCTTCACAAGGTATAGTTTTGACGTGAGGGCGCCAGCGGTGATCGCCCAATCGGCCCCGGGCTTTAGCGCCCAGCGAATTTCCAATGGCGCGCCGGGAACGGAAAACACCTTTTCGGGCTTCATCGCCTTAAGATCCCAAATGACCATGGTGTTTCCGAAATTCTTCATGGCCGAACTGTCCTGGATGAGCTGCGACAGATCCATCATGTAATTAGTCCAGCCGGTGAAGCTTGATGTGAGCATTCGGTTCCGACTCGGGTTGATGGCGATGTCGTAGCCATAACCATCGCCGCCATTATCGAGAGGCATCGGCGTGGTGGCGACCAGGTCGCCGGCATTGTTGTAAGTCACGAGGCCGGTCGCCCCGCCATGATCCTTTTTGTTCGACAACGCCTGCACGAGCATGCGGCCAGGCAAGGCATAGAATGTGTGAGGACCGACGAAGCCCGTGCTTTCGGCAAAATTATCGATGGTTTTGACGAGTTTTGGCGTCGACGCATCGGAGCCGACGTCGAAAATGAAGATCTTGTTGTCGTCAAGACGGCCGGCCCAAAGATATTTGCGATCATCGGTGAAGCCCATGTGATGCGCCTCGCCGCGTCCGCCGACGGAGATCGTATGGATCACTTTTCCATAGGTCGAGGAACCAGGAATGACGTCGATCGTCACCAGCTTATCAGACTCATCGCCAATGCCCTTCTCGCCGAGCGTCCAGACATGGAGATATTGCTCCTGTCCTTTGATCAGCCCGGTCATGAAGGGGGAATTGCAGGTCTCGTCGCCACGCGCCGGGACGGCGGCGGAAAATGCGCCGGCGAGAAGGCATAGGCCGAGTGTGGCAAGCCACTTCGATGCGGTTTTCTCTGAGTGAACCTTCATATTTCTCTCCCTCTTTTTTCGTTTTGTTCAAGACGCAACGGAACCGATGACACTCTTGATCTCGCTGATGTGATTGGCCGGAAAACCGCCTTGGTCCCCGTGTTTCCGGATCAGTTTCACGTCCGGGGCGAGGCAGATACAATAGATCTTGTCCTCGGTGACGAAGGTCTCAACCCACTGCACATTCCGACCAAGACTTCTGATGACCGCGCCCGTTATTTCGCGTTCGACGAGATATTTGGGCATTTCCTTCCTCTCTTGGTCATGAGGGATCAAGATATGACCGGTCGTCTTATTTGTGGCCAAATAGTGTTACGCCTTGAAATACCCATTGAGCAACATGTCGCAAAATTGCGTGAGCGGGCGCACGGATCGCTCAATCTTCATCCTCAGCAGAGCGCCCTGCCAGACATTGAGCAGAAAGTCGGCCATGTCCTTTGCCGCCAGGTCTTTGCGGAAGCTTCCCTCTTGCTGAGCGCGGGTCAGTCCCTCCTGCAGCTTGTCGCGATAACGGCGCACAGCGTAACGCAACGACGTCTGGCAAAGGTCGCTGGTGTCGCCGATTTCGGCCATTAGATTGCCGAGCAAACAGCCGCCCTTAAAATCGCGTCTTTCGGTTTCCTCGATCAGCTCGTTGAAATAGGCTTTCAACGCCGTTTCGGCGTTGACGTCGCTGCGCTGCAAATGACTGTCGAGTTGAGTGATGAACGGCTCGATATAGTGCTTGACCACTTCGGCGCTAAACGCCTCCTTGCTTGGGAAGTAGTTGTAAAACGAGCCTTTGGGAACTCCAACGCTCTGCACCAACTCCTGAAGGCCTGTGCCGTGATAGCCTTGCTCCATCAAGAGGGTCACCCCCTGATCCAACAGTTTGTTCCGCAGCTCCTTGATGTCGCGCCTGCTCATGTAAAAAGAATATGACCAGTCATCTTGGTTTGCAAGCGAAAACGGAAGGACTCGGCCCGCCTATATCCGATAGAGGTCCGGGGGGGCATCGCACTTGCGAACCTGACAACCCCTTCTCATTGCAGTTTTCATTTCATGCGAAGCGATCGTCCGACAGCGTGCCCGAGACCTCTTCCTTGACTCGCTCAAGCCAACCTATTCGCGCATTTGCACGGTGATCAAACTCAGGAACGTATGGTTTGATATCCAAAACGGGGGTCTCATCGAGAATATCCAATTGCTCAACCTGAATTGCATTGTCTTTAATGTTCAGCAGTTTCACGACAGACAAACCAATCGGATTAGGGCGCGTCGGGGCGCGAGTAGCGAAAATGCCGTGAGGCGTGGAGTCGAGAAAAGGAGTGACAGTAAGCGCGCTGCGATGCGCCTTATGAAAATGATAGAGTAGAATCAAATAGGAAAAACCATCGAGGTCTTTGAGGCCGTCTGCAAACTCCGCAAAAATCTCGACGATGCCTTGGCCACTTGTCGCCCCCACGGGTTGAATAGGCATCGCTTCTAGGCTTGTGAAGGGGCTATGGATGATGCCGATGGGATGATAGGTCATATCCATTTCGGAACTCCCTTTGAGGACGCTGCTGGCGATGGCGCCATGGGCATGAAAAGTGACAGTGTCTGTCATCGCTCGAATGTCTCGCCGTATCGGTCGTCAGCGTTAGCGCGCTACACTTAATTACGAGACCATGCCGACAAATACAGACTAATCCTCCATTGAGTGTGACGCGCGAGGCCTTATTCCGCTTTAATTGGAGCAGATTGCCTTTGGCGGAGACTCGCTCTGCTTCGAGCTGGAGTAATGGAACGAGGCATAGCGGATTATGAAACCCGCGAGCGCCAGGATCAACATGCGTCCCGCTAGAATGAGAATGCCAAAGTCTGGCGCGGACTCCTTCTGCACATAACCGATCATATGCCGGGACAGCGCCACGCTCCGTCAAGCGTACGCTTGAGGCGTTTGTCACGTGTTCCCAAAGAAGGCCGTCAACGAGGGAGACGATCCTCCCAAGAACATCCGCCATCACCGCCAGTGAAAACTCAGCCGCTAAGAGAAGTCCCTGCGGGTTAAGAAGTCCACTTTGCAGCCATTGTTGGAGCCTGCTCGGCTTGGTTGGCCCTTGCGCCAGCAGCACAACGTCGTCGATGATCAGCTTGCCGACCAATCGAGTAGCGATGGGTAGAAGCGCGCGGATGAACCGTATCGCGAGCGACGCTGGCGTCAGCTGCGGGCTCGTACGCCATACCATTGCAATGAACGGTCGTAGGTTCTTGAGCGAGCCAACCCGCTCTTTCAGCGATCTGGTATTCGGCAAGGTCGTTCCCTCGGCGATTGCCCAATGGACTCAGCCGCCACAGCCACCGCTGGCGGACCAGATTCAGTATGTATCTAGCGTGACTGCGCTCTAAACAGCAGCAAACCACTTGGGAGCGCCAAACAACTCCGGACTTCAGCCATAAAGGTCAATCGCGCCGACGGCGATCAGCGCACATCTGCGCGAGATTTAAGGCTTAGCTCACGATTTCGAAAGTGCGCCGGGCCGTTATCGAACCGCCAACTCAGGATCTGACCCATAGTCGCGCCGCTCAAGTGGTCAGCTTTGCGCGCTGGCAGGGTGGCAACACGGCTGAATCTGGCGCATTCCTGTCGCGTGAGAATGCATTTGTAGCGGCGGCAATTGGGGCTCTCCGGGCCTATTCGGACGAGGCGACGGCGGCGTAATTTGATCCAATTCGGAAGTCGACAGGGCCAGCGGATATCGCCGATTATCTGCGGTGGCCCCGATCTCTTCCGGGAGGAAGATCAATGCAGAAACGCTCTCTTGGCCTTAGCTTACATTCAGAATGAGTTCGGAAATGGGGGGAAACCATTCTCGCGCGCAAAAAAGGCGGTTCAGCCGAGCCGCCGCCATTCGAGAGAGTTTCAGCGAAGATCTTTATAGCACATCCCTCAAGTCGTCGCGCGTAAGCGTATCCTCCGCCATGACATGCCCCATTTGCCGGAGTTGGCGAGCGCCTCGGGCGTCCGTTGCGACGAGCTGCGCGCCGCCGCTGCGCTGAACGATATTTTGGCGCAACGCGGCTACATGAGCGCCTCCCGCCACAATTGGATGGCGATCGGATCGATGGCTGCGGGTTTGCTTCAATTGTCCCCGAGTAAAGGAACGCGCGGCGTTAGCGTTCCGCAGCCTCCCCCTTGCCGCGCCAGCCGCCACCGAGCGCAAGAAACACGCCGACCTGATCGAGCGAGATTTGCGAGATTTGTGCGGCGACAGCCAGATTTGCGGCGGCGCGGGTTCTTTCCGCGTCCAGCACTGCGAGGGCGTCGATGCGGCCGAAAGCCTGAAGTTTTCTCGTGTCGGCGAGCGCACGATCAGCCTCCAGGCGCGCCGTTCGCAGATTTTGCAGCTTCTTCAAATCATGCACATAGACGTTCAACGCACTTTCAGTCTCCCGCAGAGCTTGCAAGACGGCGCCGTCGAAGCGCGCCAAAGCGGCCTTCGCCTCGGCGCTCGCCTCCGCGATCCGAGCGCGCGCGACGCTTTGATTGAGTTGCCAGGAGATCGATGGCCCGACGCCATAGCGGTTGGTCGGCGCACTGAGGAAGTCGCCGGTCATGCCGGTCGATCCCAGCGTGGCCAAGAGCTTTACGCTCGGATAGAGCAATGAGGTCGCGACGCCGATCTCGGCCGTAGCCGCAGCCAGACGCCGTTCCGCGGCGCGGACGTCGGGCCGGCGTTTCAGCAATTGCGCGCCGTCGCCGACCGGCAACGGCGCCAAAATCTGTGGCGGCGTGGCACAATTCGATAGGCTGCGATCGAATTCGGCGGGCGGCCGGCCGGTGAGCGTCGTCAGACGGAACAAGGCGTTGCGCTGCCGCGCTTCAAGGGTCGGAAGCGCGGATTCCAATTGCGCGGTCAGGCCCCGCGAGCGGGTCTCATCTAGGCTGCCGCCTTTGCCAGCCTCCACCAAGCGGCGGGTTATCGCCAGGCTGGCTCGCTGAACGTTCAGATTTTCGTGCGCTACAGACAATTCGGCGCCTGCGTCGCAGAGGTCTAGGAAGGCCCGCGTCGTATCGGCGACGACGTTGATCATGACGAGATCGCGGGCGGCGGCAATGGCTTCGTCGTCGGCGTCTACCGCCTCGATCGTGCGGCGCAGTCGACCGAAGAGGTCAAGATCATACGCGACGCTGACGCCCAAATCATAGAGGCTCGTCGCAGGGACCACCTGCTTTTGTAAATAGGCTTCGCCGGAGAGTTGCTGATAGCCGATGTCGAAATTTACCGCGACGCTGGGCTGACGCGCGGCCTCGGCCATTTGCAGTAGCGCGGCGCTTTTCTCCAAAATCGCTTCGGCGGTGCGCAAGTCGGTGTTCGCCGCCAAGGCCTGCCCGATCAGGCGATCAAGTCGCGGATCACGATAGAGGCGCCACCAATCTTCTGGCGGTGGCCTCGGGGTCAGGTTGTTGTGGCCGCTCTCCACGAAAGCGCCATTAGCCGATTCCGATCGAACCATAGCTTCATCGGGCAAAACATAGTCGGGTCCGACGGCGCAGCCCGCTAGCGCGTAGGCCGTAATCGGCGCGATCATCCACGCAACGGTGCGTCTCATCGAGACTTGCTCCGATTTGGGCGCGCCTCGATGATCTTCACCGTCGCCGTGCGTCCGACGATGAGGTGGACGTCGGGCGGGATTTCGTCGAGCACGATGCGCACCGGAATGCGCTGCGCTAGACGCACCCAATTGAATGTGGGATTGACGTTGGCAAGGAGATCGCCGTTCAAGCCGCGTTCGCGGTCGGCGATTCCCATGGCGATGCTCTCGACCCGGCCGAACATCGGCCGCGACTGTCCCATGAGCAGGACTTCGGCGCGATCTCCGACATGCACGCGATCGAGCTTGGTTTCTTCGAAGTAGCCGTCGACATGCAGGGAATCCGCGTCGACGAGAGCCATCACCGGCTTGCCTGCCACCGCATAATCGCCCGGCCGCAACTCCATGTTGGTCAAAGCGCCATTGACCGTGGCGGTGACTGTAGTGCGCTCCAGATTGAGGCGCGCCAAATCCCTGCGGGAGACAGTCTCGGCGACGGCCGCCGTCAGTTGCTCGACGCGAGCCGCGCTTTGCTCGGCGCTTTCCTTAGCGACAAGCGCACCCAGTTTGAGATTACGATTTCTCTCACGCTCGGCCTCGCTCAGCAATGCTTTTTGCGTTTGCAGCTCCGCCTCCGCTTGCGCCAACGCGAGTTCGTAGCGTGCGCGGTCGACGACGAGAAGCAACTGCCCGCGTCGCACGTGTTGATTGTCGCGCACGGGAACTTCGGTAATAAGGCCTGAAACATCTGCGGCGATCTGCACGATGTCGGCGCGAACGCGCCCGTCGCGCGTCCATGGCGCTTCCATGTAGTAGGACCACAGACGCCAGCCCACGAATGCGGCGAAAGCGATGACCGTGAGCGTCGACGCCGCGCGGCCCAACCGGATCAATACACGCTTCAAGGCCATCCCCAATGCGCGACGGCGGCGACGCCGCCAAGACAAATTACAAAGCCACACAACTCCAGGATGGGCGGATGCCAAAACATACGATCGATCCGAAGCGCGGCGATGACACGGTTGAGCAGCGCCTGCAAAAGCAATGCAGTGATCGCATAGACGAGGAGTTCCGGCGCGAGCACGCCGAAAACGTCGATTTCTCCGGTCACGGCGCACACCCCGCCAGCGACAAGGAAACGGGCGGCGCGAAGTCCGGCGCATTCGGCAGCAAGCTGCACCGGATGCCGACCAGCGCGTTCAGACAAGTCAAATCATCTGGGGCGCCGCTGCCTCGGCGATCAGCCAAGGCGGCGATCGCGTCGTCGATGGACAAGCGGATCGTCGCGTCGCCTTCATCAACTTGCATGGGTCTGCGCGCGCTGAAATAGCCTTGCAGCGCCTTCAATAATGCAGCGACCGCTTGCCGCTGCGCCGCGGGAAGCGCTTCTCGGAATCGCTGGAGGTCGACGATGTTGACTCCGACGCGCAGCTCTCTCATCACGGTTTCCGGACCGATGCCGGCATCAGCAGGCGTCGCGGCCACGCGTTGCACGAATAGGCTGAACCGATCGACGAATTTATGCACGTAATCGGCCGTATCCGCCGCGCCGGGCCTGTCGCATAGCTCCGCTAAATCCGCCCAATTTGCCGCCAGCAACCGATTGACGCTCGCCTCGATGTGCGTCCCGATCCCCGAGATCACCGCCGCCGCCGTCATCGCGCCAAACAACGTCGCGACGTTGCCGTTGGCGAAAGCCGCGAGATCCAGGTCCAAATGCGACTGCACCGCCAGGCTGAGCGGCGTAAAAAGACACATGATGAGACCTAACGTGCTCCAGCGTGGCGTCGGCAACAGCGCGCCAAAGAAGAGGAGCAGCGGCGAGAGCGCAAGAACCAGCAGCGGGAAGCCGTCGATCGCCGGAAACACGCAGAATTGGTAGATGAAGGCGATCGCCACGGACAGCACGAGATGCCGCGTGGCGTTTCTGAGCACGGACACCTGATTGTCCAAGGCGGCGAAAATCGAGCTGAAGATTGCGCAGATCAACACGGCGCCGGCGCCGTCGGGCCATGCCGTGACGATCCAGAAGGCGCAGCAAAGCAAGATCGCCAGCGCCGCAGCAAGCCCTGACTGCATCGCCGCCGAGATATCAAGGTGGAGCCCGGAAATCCCCGCGTAACGCGCCGCGGCGCGAAAGCGATCGCTGCTAGAGCGCTTGCCTTCGAGAAGCTCGCGCCGCAGTGCGAGACAATCCGCCCATATATCCGCCAAGTCCTGTAATCTGGCGAGAAGACTAGACGCCAGGAGATCGGGCCAGCGCCATTCCACGTCGACGCTGACGCGGGCGTGTCTTTCGGCGGCGGAAGCAATGCTTGCGCGCGGACGCTCGGCGTCAAGCTCGCTCCCATCGTCGCCGCCTTCGATCCAAGCCGCGATCTCGGCGAGCAAGGACCGCATCTCTTCGCGAACTTCGCTACGCTCGTGCAGCGCGTGCAAACGATCGCCAATGCCCGCCAATATCGGCAGAAGTGCCGTCATACGCTGCTGCAACGCGCGCATCTCTTCGCTCGCATGTCTTAGCGCCGACGTGTCGTAGGGGAGTTGCGCGGTGAGCGCGGCGATGTCCGTAATATCCTTTGCCAGGCGGCGCTGGTCTTCGTGCATGCGCGCGACGTCGGGCTGCTCCAGGAGAACGTGGCGCGCCAGAGCTCCGGCGTTTTCCAGCCAAGTTTGGATGCGCGCGGCGATCAAAGGCCCGACATGACCGGGGAACAGGCTGCGGCTGACGACCGCAGTGCAGATTATGCCGACGACGATCTCCTCGACGCGCGAAACCGCCGTGTCGAAAATGGCTTCGGGCGCATTGACGCTCGGAAATCCGACGATCGCGGCGGTGTAGCCCGCGAGCATGAATCCGTAGCTACGTGGCGAGCGGTCCAGTCTGCTGAGAAAAAGGCAAAGCCCGATCCAAATCGCCAGACCGAGGCAGAGAAGCTCGGGGGCGGCGACCAAATTCGGCACGAGAAGCACGGCCACGGCCGCCCCCACGATCGTCCCGGCAAAGCGGTAGAGAGCCTTGGAGGTGACGGCCCCGGCCAGCGGCTGCGCTAAGATATAGACCGTGGCCAGCGCCCAATATGGCCGTGGCAAATCGAACTCCAAGGCAATCCAAAGCGCGATCGTCGCAGCGAGGAAGGTCTTGGCGGAAAACAGCAGCCCTGCGCGGGTGATGTCTTCGAACATGCCAATCATGAGTCCCAATCCCGTAGGAGAGACTGCTCGATTTTCGACAAGACGCCGACGACGGTTGCGAGTTCGGCCGGCGTCACGTCGGCAAGCAGTCGATTGCGCATCCGCTGTGCGGCGATTTCAATCTCGAGAACTCGATTCTCGCCGCTGACAGTCAGCTTGAGCAGCTTGGCGCGTCGGTCGGAGGGGTCCTCTTGCCGGGTCAGGAGGCCCTCGCCGATGAGCATATCGACAACTCGCACCAGCGACGGGCCCTCCACGCCCAGCTCTTCGGCGATCACGCCTTGTCGGATGTTAGGCCCGGCGCGCGACAGCACGAGCAGAGGCAGTGCGGTCGCTTGCGATAGGCCGCATTCGCACAGCTCCTTGTCAAGCGCACGCCGGAGGTAGCGGGCCACACGGGTGACTAGTTGGCTGAAAACGGCGCGATCCGTTTGCTTCAACATGGCATTTGATAGCACATTATTAGATAACATCAAACCTAATGTTCGCAGCACGACAGCTTGCGGATTGGGGCGGTAATTTATTAATTAGTCAGAGTCCTCAGGCTGGGAGAATATTACAGCTTTTGAAAATCACGCCGGATTCATAAAGAGCCATCAACAGAAGGTGGAGCGCATCGCAGTCATCGCCGGGCATGATTGGCAGTATTGGCTGATTGGAGCAGTCAGAATTTTCCTGCATCCGCAGGTGAGAGCATACGAGAAGAACCAGGAAGCCGAGGCGTTACAAGGGGTAGCGGGATAAGCGCCCAGCCTCTCGTCGAATTCATATGCAAGAGATGCGGTCTAGGCGGCTTCTCATGGGTTTTGCGACTACGCGCCAGAAAAGCGTCAACGATGCGCTCGTAGCGATTGCAGGCAGCTTCAAAAATCCCCTTCTTGTCGTTCTTCTAAATCGTTGAATATTGCACGCGATCCGCACTTAGTTCGTTATGACCCGCTGGCGACGGCTCGTGCGCGACTATGAAAAGCGCATCGACGTTTCGAAAGCCTTGATCCACGTCGCAATGGGAGGCCTCCTACTCCGACGCATCGTTCACTGAACAAAATTCTCAAACGGACTCTAATGGCGCAACCGTGGGCAATCTCACGACCCAGCAGAACTATCTGGCGGTCTCCAGTTGCAACCAAAATCTGCGCTTGAATTTCCAGTTGCACACGACCGATCTCGTGTTCAATATTTTCAGCGCGAAAGAAGTTAGATATTCGGACGCCAATGTCTGTGTGGACGGTACCCGCTTTGATACCGCTGATCGACAGCAATACCAACGTGAACTCCGTCACGAACTTCGACTTCAGTAACCTCGGCTTGGGCATAGTAGTCATAGTCGTAGCGGTTGGCGACTGCGCCCGTCGCGTCGGTCAGCAGACGGATCGAGCCTTCGCCGTCGGCGTGATAATAATATTGCGATCCCGCGCCCGGCGTCGGCGCGGCGCCCAGCGGATAGACCTCCGTCGCCAGCGGTTGGTCCATTCCCGGCCCGTGCACATAGCGCACCCATTGCAAGCCGCCGGCGGAAGGATAGCGCAGCTCCAGCACGACATCGGGACCGTCGTAATAAAGCGCGTCGTCGCCGCGCGGCGCGGGCCAGTGGCGCGAGACCAGGCGCTGGAACGGATCGTAGTAAAGGCTGATCGCCGAGCCGTCGCTGCCGGCGATGCTGTCGAGCCGCATCTGATTGGCGACGCCGACGAAAGTGCTGGAGAAATTATAGCCGACGCCGCCATTCTTCGGCGTGCGCGAGGTCAGATCGCCATCCGTGCTCCATGTGTATGTGTTGATCGCGTCGGCGAGCACATGATTGGCGGGATCGGTGACATAGGCCGCCGAAATCTGCGAGGCGACGCGGTTGCCCTCGGTGTCGTAAGTGTAGCTCTCCACCTGCGTGGCGGGAACGGGCAGGGTCTGCGTCACGCCGGTCAGCCGCTCTATCTGATCATAGTTGAAGCTCTTGGTTGCGGTCAGCTCCTGGAGTGAACCGCTCCGGCAAACCCGGAGCGGTTCAGCTCACTGGTATAATTCCCGAACTCCCGATTCCCAATCGGAATCGAGATTTAGGACAGACCCCAGCGGGGCACGCCATAACAAATGCGCCAGTCGTCAGACCCGATACTAACGTCCCAACGTCGGTACCCCCGCATTTCTGAACCGCAAACATTTTCAGAAAGGATTGTCTCGACGAGGACGGCAATGCCAAAGGCGCGCTCCAGCTTGCAATCAGGTTGGAAATTTATGCCAATAAAGAATCTGTCTTCTTCCACAAATCCAGCGTCAAAAGTCAAATTCTCCTTTTCACAAAGGGTAGCTATTTTTGTCAGGGCCGCCAAAACTGGCGGCGTTTTGAGAACGCTGTTGGCCTCGATCTCCTCAATTTCCCGATCTATTCTTGCTCTTTCGTCTGCTGGCCTTTCCAGCCAACGTTTTTGTCTCGTTTCAATGTCGCGCTCGTGGTCTTCAACCTGCTCGCGCTCCGGCAGACCACCCAATATTCTCCCAGCGGGTTTGCCTTCGGCTCGCAGAGAAATCTCCCATGTCGCGAGTCCGTGAGTATTGGACCAAGGAATGTTCTGCTTCAAGACAGAAGCTACTTCGGAGACGAGCGTCTTGATATCCGCAAATGTAAAGTTCAATGGCACGTCCATATCCACCTTAAAGCTTCGGGCGCCGTCGAGCCAATTGCCCGCCCGGAAAGAGAGCCCTCTTTTGCCGCAAATCGCTGCTATTCCAACAATTGCGGCATGCTCCGCGTCCTTTGGAATGGGCTTTCGCCGGTCTTTGAAATTTGTCATCATTGATACTTCTTAGGTTTGTCCGGGGGCGGTTTTTTGGCCCACTCTCGTGCGGCGTTGCTAACGAAACAAGTCGGGGGTGTGTCGGCTTGGCTGATCCAAAATTTGAGCTTGTCTTGATCGAATATATAGGCAGCCTGGTGACTAGCCCATGTCCAGCCAATTGGATTGTCACGATTTGGCTTGTCATACAAACCGTGTTTGTCTTCTTCAAGCTGCGTGTATCTCCTATCGAGCTCCGCAACCAAGCTGTCTATTGCAGTCTCAATAGGCAGACAATCCTTTGGTTGATACATACACCCATTCTGAGCGGCAACTTGATCTCCGCCGATCTGTATCGCCAACGAAGAAAATAGGAGCGACAACTGGCATCCAACGTTCTTTTCCGAGGCAGCAGGCATTAATGCGACAGCAGCCAAACCCGCCGCTCCGACCGCATCCTTCCCACTCGGATCATTCCAGTTCCTCGGATTGTTCCATGCGAAGCTGTAGAGATTGGAATCCCCTCCCTCATATCCCAGCGGATCCTGCGACATGAACCGCCCGAGCACGGGATCATAAAAGCGCGCGCGGTTGTAATAGATGTTGGGGCCGGGGATCCATTCGCGTCCCTTCCAGCCATAGGGCTGCAGGGGCAGGCTTTCGATCACGCTGAGGCGCTGGCCGTAGGAGTCATAGTCGTAGCGGTTGGCGATCTGGCCATTGGCGTCAGTCAGCAGACGGATCGAGCCTTCGCCGTCGGCGTGGTAATAATATTGCGATCCCGCGCCCGGCGTCGGCGCGGCGCCCAGCGGATAGACCTCCGTGGCCAGAGGCTGGTCCGCGCCGGGGCCATGCACATAGCGCACCCATTGCGAGCCGCCGGCGGAAGGATAGCGCAGCTCCAGCACGACATCGGGCCCGTCGAAATAAAGCGCGTCGTCGCCGCGCGGCGCGGACCAGTGGCGCGAGACGAGGCGCTGGAACGGGTCGTAATAAAGGCTGATCGCCGAGCCGTCGCTGCCGGCGATGCTGTCGAGCCGCATCTGGTTCGTGACGCCGACGAAGGTGCTGGAGAAATTATAGCCGACCCCGCCATTCTTTGGCGTGCGCGAGGTCAGATCGCCGTCCGTGCTCCATGTGTATGTGTTGATCGCGTCGGCGAGCAAATGATTGGCGGGGTCGTCTCACGGATTCCCGACACGATTCAGTGTGACTTAGAGCCGGCCTCGCAAATTTGGACATTAGCTTAAGTGGATTTTCTGCCTGACAGCGGCGAGGATTATCGCCGCGAATCAGGAGCTACGATGACGAAACGCACACGTCGGAACCACGCGCCGTCCTTCAAGGCGAAGGTGGCCTTGTCGGCGCTGAAGGGCGAGAAGACGCTGGCCGAGTTGGCTCAGCAGTTCGATGTCCATCCGAACCAGATCACGCAATGGAAAGGGCAGCTTCTCGAGGGAGCGGCGGGCGTGTTTGGCCAGGAGAAGGGCGAGGCCGGTGCGCCGGTGGTGGACTTGAAGGCTCTGCACGCCAAGATCGGCGAGTTGACGGTGGAGAACGATTTTTTAGAAGGCGCGCTCACCAAAGCCGGCATGCTGAGCGCAAAGCGATGATCGACCGCACGCACGATCTTTCAATTTCCGGGCAGGCGAAGGCTTTGAACATCAGCCGGGGCGCCGCTTATTACAATCCTCGGCCGGTCTCAGCCGAGGATTTGGCGATTATGCGGCGGCTCGACGAACTGCATCTCGAGCACCCGTTCATGGGCGCAAGGATGCTACGCGACATGCTGAACCGCGAAGGCGTTTCGATTGGCCGTCGCCATGTCGCGACGCTGATGAAACGCATGGGAATCGAGGCGATTTATCGCCGGCCAAATACAAGCAAACCGGCGCCGGGGCACAAGGTTTATCCCTATCTTCTGCGCAAACTGAAGATCGACAAGCCCAACCATGTCTGGGCGATGGACATCAGTGTGCCGCAGCAAGCGGCGTAGGAGATGAGGGTAGGTCCCTCGCCATCGGCTTGCAGGAGCAGGTGGCAAACCACCGTGAGCGGCGTGGGTCAAAAGCCCGGGTCGTGAGCGTCGCGGAAAAGGCGCCTCGAGGCGTCAGGTGTGGAACAGGAAGGCGAACACAAGTGAACTGCCGTTCAAGTGTCGAAAGTGCTCAGACGACATCGAAAGCGGGGAGTGATGTTGCTCCGCGATTGGTCTGGACGGGACCTGCTTACGGTCCAGATGGTGTCCGGCATAGAGGCAGCGCCAGCCTGTTTCGGGCTCTTACGTTGAACTGCGGGAACCTTCGATGGCGATGGCAAGCGAAAGGCGCAAGCCCACAAGGCGAGGCCGATAGTAGCGATGCGCCGTCAAGGGACGGAGCCGCTCGTAGTAGCGACGAAGCCGCCGTAATGGTGGTGGAGCGAAGGGGCGGCGTCATTCAGGGCCAGGGCGAGGCCAACCGCGCGAGCGGGAGGAGCTTTGCATGAAGCCCAAGTCATTCGACATTCCCAAAGCTCTCGTATGGGAGGCGTATGAACGTGTAAAAGCCAATGGTGGAGCCGCGGGGGTCGATCACGAGACGATCGAAAAGTTCGAGGAAGGCTTGGGCGACAAGCTGTACAAGCTTTGGAACAGGATGTGCTCCGGCAGCTATTTCCCGCCGCCGGTCAAAGCTGTTCCGATTCCAAAGAAGACAGGCGGCGTTCGAGTGTTGGGCGTGCCGACGGTGGCGGATCGTGTGGCGCAGACGGTCGTTAAGCTGTGGCTTGAGCCGCAACTCGACCCCATGTTCCACACGGATTCTTATGGCTACCGGCCCGGACGGTCGGCGCACGATGCGATCGCAGTCACCAAACGCCGGTGCTGGGAGTATGATTGGGTTATCGAGTTCGACATCAAAGGCCTATTCGATAACATCGATCACGAACTCCTGATGCGGGCGGTCAGGAAGCATTGCCAAAAACCTTGGGTCTTGCTGTATGTGGAACGCTGGCTGAAAGCGCCGATGCAGACCACAGATGGCGAGGTCAAGGCGCGGGAGCGGGGCACGCCGCAAGGCGGGGTCGTCTCACCGCTGCTGGCAAATCTGTTCCTGCATTATGCTTTTGACGTTTGGGTGGATCGCAATCTGCGAAGCGTGCGGTTTTGCCGCTACGCCGACGATGCGGTCATTCACTGTAAAAGCCAGGCGCAGGCGCAATTCGTTTTACGACGAATTGACGAACGCTTCCGACAATGCGGCCTCGAACTGCATCCGAGCAAGACACGTATCGTGTATTGCAAGGACATCAATCGTCGACAGGATCATCCCGCAATCGAGTTCACGTTCCTGGGATATACGTTCAGGCCTCGAAAGGCCGTGGACAAATATGGCCGGGTTTACGTGAATTTCTCCCCGGCGGTCAGCCGCACAGCCTGCAAGGCCATGCGACAGACCATTCGGGGATGGCATTTGCAATTGAAGTGCGACAAGGAACTGGTCGATCTTGCGACCATGTTCGATCCGATCCTCACGGGCTGGCAGCAATATTACGGCCGCTTTTACGGGTCGGCGATGTCGACGGTCTGGAAGCACGTGAACGCCTATTTGGTGCGTTGGCTGATGCGCAAATACAAAAGTCTCGCCCGGCACAAGGTCCGGGCGTGGCGCGCCCTCGGGCGATTGGCGCAACAGTTTCCGCGCGCCTTTGTCCATTGGAGATTGGGATTTGCTCCTATGGCCGGATGATGGGAGCCGGATGATTCGAGAGGATCACGTCCGGTTCCGCGAGGGGCCGAGGGTGCAACTCCCTCGGCCTACTCACCCCTACATCCCGATGGCGCGCGGTTTCGTCTATCTCGCGGCGGTCATCGACTGGGCGAGCCGGCGGATTCTCTCGCATCGCGTGTCGATTACGATGGGGGCGGATTTTTGTGTCGAGGCGCTGGAGGAAGCCCTCGCCAAATATGGCAAGCCGGAAATATTCAACACGGATCAGGGCAGTCAGTTCACCGGCGAGGCCTTCACCGGCGTGCTGCTCGGGAATGAGATAGCGATCAGCATGGACGGCAAAGGCTCCTGGCGCGACAATGTGTTCGTTGAACGGCTATGGCGCAGCGTGAAATACGAGGAGGTGTATCTGCACGCCTACGGCAGCGTCTTCGAAGTGCGCGCCTCGCTTGATCAATATCTGGACTTCTATAACCGGCGGCGCCCGCATTCGAGCCTTGACGCGAGAACGCCGGATGAGGCCTACTTCGCCTTGCCGACGATCGCGGCGGCGGCATGAAGCCCTCGCGCGCGATTTTGATGCAGCTCTGGTCGGGCTACGCCCTCCCGCCGCCGCATCAAAATCGCGAAGCCCCGCAGTCAGCATAACCCGGCAGGAATCCACTTAAATTCCGCGGGGCGCTGTTCAGACAACCGGGACCAGCTCTGTGAAAGTGACCTAAAGTCCACCTATAGACATTGCGCCCGAGGTCATCGGGTCATGAATCGGCGGCCAGATATATGTTTCGGACGCGGGCAAGGACTTGCCGCTGCTTCAAGTGTCCGATCTCACCAGGGCGTAAGAGCCCGGCGCGTCCTCGATCACGGTCAAGCTGCCATCCCCCGGCTGGCGGGCGGGTGTCTGGCCAGAGGCGAAGTCTGTCACCCATTCGTCCCAGACTGGCCACCAGGAGTCCTGCCGCGCAACTGCGCCACGAAGCCATTGATCGGGCGTCGCCGGCAGGTCATGGTTGATCCAATGACCATACTTGCCGCCCGGCGCGTTTATCACCCCCGCCATGTGGCCGGAGGCCGCCAGAACGAATTTGACTGGTCCCTTGTAAAGATGGGTAGCCGCATAGGTGGACTTCCACGGAGCGATGTGATCCTCCCGCGCGGACAGGATGAAGGTCGGCGTCGCGATTTGCGTCAGGTCGAGCGGCACGCCGGATAGGCGCAGGCCACCGGGCTTCGCCAATAAATTCATGTGATACATATTACGCAAATAGAAAGAATGCATAGCCGCGGGCATGCGCGTCGAGTCCGCATTCCAATAAAGGAGGTCGAACGGCAAAGGCTCCTTGCCGAGGAAATAATTTCTGACCACATAGGACCAGATCATGTCATTCGAGCGCAGCATGTTGAATGACATCGCCATGTCATGCGCTTCAAGATAGCCGCGTTCCTTCATGCGCTCATCGAGCGAAGCGAGTTGCTCTTCGTCAATGAACACCGCCATGTCGCCGGCATCCGCGAAGTCGACGAGCGTCACGAAATATGTCGCGCTGGCGATCCGCTCGTCGCCGCGCGCGGTCATATAGGCGAGCGTCGAAGCGAGCAAAGTGCCACCCAGGCAATAGCTAGCGGCGTTGACTGAACGTTCGCCCGTCGCCATCTCGATCGCGTCGAGGGCTGCAAGCGGACCCTCCTGCATATAGTCCTCGAAACTCTTGTCGGCGAGTTTCTCGTCGGGATTTACCCAGGAGATGACAAAGACCGTATGGCCCTGGTCAACAGCCCATTTGATGAAGGAGTTCTTTGGCTGCAGGTCAAGCACATAGAATTTGTTGATCCACGGTGGCACAATCAGTAGCGGCCGGCGACGCACCTGGAGCGTCGTCGGCGTGTATTGGATCAGCTGCATCAGCTCATTCTGGAAGACGACTTTGCCCGGCGTCGCCGCTATGTTTTCGCCGAGGCGGAACGCCTGCATGTCGGTCATGGTGATCGACAATCGACCTTTGCCCCGCTGCAAATCGCCTAGCAGATTCTCGAGTCCGCGTAGAAGGTTCTGTCCTCCCGTCTCGATCGTCGCAGTGAGAACCTCTGGATTGGTTGCAAGGAAGTTGGACGGGGAGAGCGCGTCGACGAACTGGCGCGTATAGAAGTCGACCTTGCGCGCGGTCGCCGGGTCGAGTCCCTCGACGCCGCGCACCGTCGTGAGCACGGCCTTGGCCCAAATGAGATAGCTCTCCTTGATAAAATTGAAGACCGCATTCTCGGTCCAATCGGGATGTTTGAAACGCTTGTCTTTCTGCGGTTCCTCGGTCCCGGCGCGATACCCCATCAATTGTTCGGCTTTCGTTTGCCAAAGGCGAACACTATCGTTGAATAGATCGATTTGCGTGCGAGCGAAAGCGGCCGGATCGGTCATCATTTTCGTCGTCAGCTCGATGAAGTCGCCGCCGAGCGTCGTCACATCGCCCATGCCGAATCGTGCCATATCCGGCCGATCGAGCAGGAAGTCGTGGACGAGCCGCTGGCTCTGCTCAGCGATCTTGCCCAGCTGCGTCGCAAGCGCCGCAGCGTCCCATGTTGGTTGCGTCGAATTCTCAGCCATATGTCTACCTGTGGTCGATTCTGCGTCAATGCAATCCTTTTCATATCATCTGGTCAAATACCGGGCGCGAACGGGCTCTCCAAATGTCGGTTACGGGTCACGTGCATCACGAACACATTGTTCGAACGGGTCCGCTGAACCCCAAATTGCCGCCGCTACAAACGCATTCTCACGCAACAGGAGCGGGGCGGCAAGCGTCATGCCTGCTTCCTCGGCTGCTCTGCCTGCGTCGGGAATATATTCGGCCGCGCTGGCGCGGTATCTTAGCTTTTGGTGCTGCCGGTTTTCGCGCGCAGGCGGCCTATCGACCTCTCACTTAACCGTCTGTCAGCCCAGTCTTCACGCCCCTTGCTGCAATGGTCACTGCAGCACTGGCGAAAATCGAGCGCTGTTTGGCTGACCGCGATCTCGTAATTTCGCGCACAAGCATCACTTTCATACAAGAGATCGTTTAACGATCTCGGTGAAAGGAGGTTCGGTCATGAAGACTTTTTCTTCAATCACCGCAATGGGCGTGATCTTGGCATTAGCAGTCTCGACGCCTCTTACGGGCGCAGCTCAGGCGCACGGCTACTTGATGGATACGTTCCCGCCGCGTCATGAGACCGTCGACCTGCCGGTAGCCTTGGTCAAGCTGCACTTTTCTGTCAAGGCGGATCCCAACTATTCCAAAGTCAGCATCGAGTCCGAAGATGGGACGATCGTCGCCTCGGAAACTCTGCAGGAGGCATCCCATGTGTTCGTGATGCACCCACCGCCGCTCAACCCCGGCAAATATAGAGTTCGTTACTCGATACTGACGCCGGATGGAGACCTCCTTAAAGGGGCCGTTGAGTTCAAGGCCGGGCCGAAAGAGTGACTGGGCCTTGGGGCTATGATGGGAGGATTGCGAACCGAACGGCGGGACGCCATCCAGGAGGTTGAGGGAGAGAGCTTTAGTGGGGGGAGTGGGGCGCCTGATGCGCTAAGAGGTAGGGGTCAAAACTCGCGGGCGACCGTTCTAAGGAACGGGGGCCCGTCCGCTAGCCCCCCAATCGCCGCCGCGGCAAATGCGTCCGCGCGTGGCAGTGACGCGCCGATATTGTTGAAAAACTCTGGGAAATGTCCTCTGCTTAGGATCTTGGCGTGCGAAACGCTCACAATTAATGACGACCGGTATAGGCGCCGGCGAGCAGACAGGCGACGACAATGCCCGTCAGCGGACGCCGCAATTTTAGAGACCCGTGCGGCAAGCGCTCAGCGCGGACCTCGCTCTCGTAATAGACAAGAAGCCCGCAAAAACCGAGCGCGAGGAGCTCAAGCCCCAGTGCACCGCCCAAGGCCACGGCGGGCAGCGCGAGCAGCGAAGGCAGGACGCTGCGCCCCAGAGCATTGAAACTCACGTCGTCGTGCAACATCGCCTCCCCCCAATGAACTCCACCCATGAAGGATAGGATGATCGCGCCGTAGACTGGCGGCAGCCAAAGACCCCAGCCTTGAAGGGGATCATCAGGAAAGAGGGCGAGCCCTAGACCGGAATGAAAGGGCGCTGCGCCGATGAATCCTAAGAGAGCTAGGTGCTTGGCGTCTGGGAAGACTCAGGCATCCTGAAGGCTCCTGAAAGAGGCGCGTTCTCAGCGCTTTTGCTCCGGGCCCCACTTGCGCGAGACCGCCAGTGTGTTTGCCGCGTGCTTCCCGGTCGCGGCGTCCGGATAGGCGCATATGACACTGCCTTAAGGCGAGATCACACAGGATATGCGGTTCGCGTGGCCAGCCCCATCGAGGGTCCGGGGCGAAGGTTAGTTCATGAGTGCGGTTTGGACCAGGGGCTGGGCACCCCGTGGAGTCATTTGGGTTAGCGCAGTCGGATACCCGAATGGTGGAACGGCTCCGAGTTGGCAACCCAAGTCCGCATCGGGTCAACCTGCGCCACCAGCGCGTTGTTCGGACCAGTCCGCTGAACCCCAACTTGCCCCCGCTACAGAGGCATCCCCAGGCGGCAGGCAGCGCAGCGCCACTAGCGGTAGCAATGTCCTAACATGGTTTTTGGCGCCGCTTTAGGTCGGCCTTGAGGTTTTCCAGCTCCGTCATCCACCAAGCTGTGTTGTCGAGGATCAGCTAGATTTCCTCGGGGCTCCGTTGATGAAGGTGCATACGCTTGAGAGCGATGGCGCCGTTTAAGGTGGCCAGATCGCGCAATAGATTACCTAATTCGGTCATTTCCCGCCCTTCGCGTCCTTTACGGTAGCCGGCCCTTGCCGCCTCGGCTCGCGATGGTTCCCCACTAAAGTGTAGCACGGAAAATATAAGCTTCTTATCGCTTCCCTAAAAAGGCGGGGTCCACGCATAGACGGGAGTTGATTGCTTTGCCCTCTAGTTCGAAAACCTCCACGGCGGCTTCCAGCAGTCCGGATGCATGGCAACAATTTCCTCCGCCTTATTTAGCTGGGCGTTAAGACCAGACACGCGGCTTCAAAGCTTCTTGCGATACAAACGAGAGCATTAAACCTTTCGCAAAGATCAGCCATCCAACCAACGTAACGACTACCGGCAGCGCGCCGCCCGACCAGACATTATGCCCAATTGCCATCGCGAGCCCCGCCGCGAGGCTGATTATGGCGTAGACAAGCATAACAGGCCCATCGGCGACCATAGTCTCGACCATTGTGCTTCCGCGCATCAGCAAGGCAACAACGAGCACGACAGTGAATAGGCCGATGAACCGCGCGAGGAAAACCGTAAGTCGAGACATATGAACCTCCTCCTTTCCAATTGACGACATGCGCTTCGTGGACCTTGCCAGCAAGGTCGGATGCCCAAAAATAAATCGTCTCTGTCAGGAAGGGCGACGTCCGACTGGGGTCACATTTGGCCAATCTGTCAGTGTCGGCGCGGCGCGACGCTGCGCTAAATGTAGTGGGTGTCTGTCTTAACCGGATAGGCAAGCTTGCGATCAGTAACCCGATTCAAAAACATGCGAGCCAAAGACGCCGCCTTCAGCCTGAAGTCGCGGACATGGAGCCACGGTCATTTTTCAGGAAATCTCGAGGGGCGGCATAATCATCGAAGCTCCTGCGCCAGAGGGCGTATCAACCCGCCGTGACGTCGAGTTGGCCTACGGGGTGATCGCGTCGCGCTGATGCGCTCTGCAGCTGGAATTTGACGGGAGCCGACCTCAACAGACTCGATCTTCACGGATGCGAGTTCGTGCGCTGCCGCGCCGGTCACGTCAATTTCTCATCCCGCAATTTCACCGAGGCTAGATTCCTGTTCTGCGACTTCAACAACGCCACATGGCGCGGCACAATCTTATCGTCCGCCGTGTTTCAGGATTGCAAGCTGACGGGCGCCCAGAAGGCGGTCGCGAGCACCCTCATGCCGCCGGCGTTCGAGCGATGCCTCCTGATCAACGAGAATCTTCGAGGGCTTTCATTACGACGAGCACAATTGGACGACGTTGACTTCCAGGGCGCCGATCTCCGCGACGCCGACTTCAGGGACGCCGTGCAGACGGGGTGCCGCGTCAGGGAGGCGAACGTGACAAAAGCGCGCTTTGAAGGGGCCCACCTGCATCGCGCCGATTTCGGCAACCTCCAGCTCGCCGACGCATCGCAGTTCAAAGGCGCGATCATTTCTAAGAAGCAGGCCGGGGAACTCCTCTGCGGTCTTGGTATGAAAGTCGTTTGAAGGCGGCTCGTCCCAGAAGCGCCCGAACAGTCGATGCGCTAGTCATGATTGCCGATCCAGAGTCGCGGGGGTGTTCAGTTCTATGAACATGTGCGCGCGATTTTCCCATGTATCGGAGCCCGCTGTTGCATGAAGTCCGCTTCAGGCGGATAGTCGCTCGTTCGCTTGGATCGGCTCGCGCAACATATAGCCACGACCCCAGACCGTTTCGATGTAATCACGGCCACCGCTTGCGTTCGCGAGCTTCTTGCGTAGCTTGCAAATGAAGACGTCGATGATCTTCAATTCCGGCTCGTCCATGCCACCGTAGAGATGGTTCAGAAACATCTCCTTGCTGAGAGTCGAGCCCTTGCGTAGGGCCAGAAGCTCGAGCATCTGATATTCCTTGCCGGTAAGGCGCACTCGCGCGGCGCCAACCTCGACAGTCTTCTCGTCCAAGTTGACGACGAGGTTGCCCATGGTGACGACCGATTGCGCGTGGCCTCTGGAGCGGCGGACGATCGCATGAATTCGCGCGACAACCTCGTCTCTATGGAAGGGTTTTGTCAAATAGTCGTCGGCGCCCAGTCCCAACCCTTTCACCTTGTCGTCAGTTCCGGCAAGACCCGGAAGGATGAGAATGGGGGTTTTGACCCTGGCGAGGCGAAGGGTGCGAACCACCTCGTATCCCGACATGTCTGGCAGATTAAGGTCCAGAAGGATTATATCGTAGTCGTAGAGCTTACCGAGATCGATACCCTCTTCGCCAAGATCCGTGATGTAGACGTTGAAATTTTCCGATTTCAGCATTAATTCAATGCTTTGGGCGGTCGCTCTGTCATCTTCGATCAATAAAGCTCGCATGTTTCCCCACCGAAGCGCTTCAAATCCAACGCACGTAAACACGCAATGCCTTGGCGCATCATAGCGCTTGGAACTCCGCCCAGGCGTCCGCCGGCCATCAAATCAACATTGGGCGAGCGTAGTTAACAAACTTATGCTTGCGCCAATGTTGGTTGACGAAAGACGGCATGGGCAACGGAGGGCTTCGGCTCTGACCAGATTTATCACTGCGATGTGCGATGAGGCGATTGCGTCGCGACCGCTTCGTTCGAGCGCGTCAGCTAACGCCCAAAACGCTGCCGCGACCAGCGCATTCTCGCGCTACGGGTTCGCACCATTGCGCACAACCAGACATTTTCATCTTGTTGAAAGCCATCTGGACGCTACCGGGGAGATGGTCAACTCCCGCTTCCGAGCTTCACTCCTGATTTTCCGGTCGAGGACGCTCGGCGAGAAGTTTCGAGAGTTTGCCCTCGCCAAGTCGGGCGGTAATTTCTTGGAAGGCGAAATAGGGGATCAAAATCAGAAAGAGCAGCATGGCTACGGCGAAGGCTTGCGACAAGGTGCCTCCCGCGATTTCGTGCAGAATTTCTCGGCTCTCCCGACCATGAAAATAGCCGACAATTAACTCCTCGATGACTGTCAGGACCATTAGAAGCAGGGCAAAAAGCAAAGACTTCTTGATCATGCGGGCGAGCGGAATGCCCCCCGTTCCACGCTCTCCGATCTTGAGAGCCCGCAGCACCAGAATGAATTTGCCCAAGATGAGGGCTTTCACGATGGCGATGCCAAGGGGTGCGAACGCGATCCCTTCGCTATGGAGTATAGTCGCCTTATAGAAGATCAATGCGCCGAAACAGACATAGAGATAAGCGGAAATACCAAGATATTCGATCAGTTCGCGCCGTGCGCGTTGCGCAAGCGACGCGTGCTCAGCACAAGACGCCGCTATCGTTTTCGCTCCTGCCTCGACCCTGGACACTTGGGACCCGGCTGCAAACTCCGGCACGGTGCTCGCGTCTGTCCACCCGGGCATACCTTCGGTCCAGATGAAATGCGGCTGGTTCTTGGCCTTTGCTATCCGACTGGCGATTTCCCCGGCCGACATCGGGCCGACAGTCTTTCCGTCCTCCGCGTAATACCACTCGGCGTCCATGGTTCTCGCCTCTCAGCAACTCACTTGTTCACAGGGGAAAACGGGCTAAATGAACGAAATGCTCTGCTATCGTGAATAAATATTCTTGGCAGGACGCCTGCCGCTGCGAGTGGCTCGACGACAAAACCGGAACGGCCAGCGCAAACTGCCGCGCCGGCGTCTCGGATTTTCCTTTATGAAGGGTGTGTTGGCGTCTATCGCCTTCAGTAAACACGACGATGAACGACCACTCCACGGCGAGCAACTGGAGCGCGGCGCACGCCGACAGCGCCTCTTGGCCCCGCGCACCCAGCCCGATAGACCCCCCGAGCACACACGACGGCATCGGCGTCGGTCGTCGGCAGAATCAAGCCGGTGACGAATACGCAGGTTCCCAATCCCAACATCGCCAGAAATCTCATGATAAACTCCCCCAACAGTGCGTAACCCTTAGATGATCAACCAGCGAGGATTACGTTGCCTCTTCCACCAGATTTTAACAATGCGAATTACGTTAAGTGTTGCAGAAGGCGTGGCCAGCGCCGCCGACAAGAATATTACCGCCTTTGACCAGCGCCTGTGGTGACTTCTCCACCTATGCCAGCATAGGCTCCAGCGAGTGCGCCTCTGTCCTCGGCGCGATGGTGAATCGAACACGTTTCCAATGACGCGCAACTGGCAGGGAGCTTCCCATTCAAGTATTTGGCCCACTGCGCTTATCGCTAACGCCCCGGGCGCAGACTTTGCGACCATTCGTGAGCGTCCTTTTACCGTGGCAGATTTATCACATATTCTCATAAACCGTTCTGATGCGCTACTTATTTAACGCTTCAAGTTGACGGCGCGAAGTCGCTATCCCTATGCTCCTGTTTGATAATTGTTCCTTCCTCGCGGGCTGCCGTTGTTCGCTTGCCTTCCGCGATGAAAGGGCAAATCGCATAGCGAGACGGCTCACCATGAAAATTGTCTCTGCCGCCTTTATAGCGTTGAGTTTCAGCGCCGCTTCGGCCATAGCCGCCGATCTTCCTTCTCGCAAGGAACCTCCCGCGCCACCTCCGCCGCTTTTCACCTGGACCGGCGTCTATGTCGGATTGAACACGGGCTATCTGCTGAAGGGCAACGATAGCATCGACACCACGACGGCGAATCTGTTCGATCAGGCGCGCACCGGCATCGGTCCGGCGTCGGCTCTGGGAGCCTCTGGTGCAAATGGCGCGCGCCTCGACGGCGTGATGTATGGCGTTCAACTGGGTTACAATCAGCAATTCGCCGAGAAATTTGTCGCGGGTTTCGAGACGGATATCCAGGGCGGACACGCTGGAGGCGGCGGTAATTTCGGGTCGATTGTAAATGTTCCGCCGGCGCTTGTTCCGGGGCTCACCTCGGCGGTGACCGAGGTGAAAACTTCGCGAAGCCTCGATTGGTTTGGCACCGTGCGCGGTCGGCTCGGCTATGCCGTGACGCCGACCCTTCTCGCCTACGCGACGGGCGGTCTCGCCTATGGGAGGGTTTCGGAAAGCGCGTCAGTCAAACAAAGCTTGGTCCCAGGGCTACTCGTTTCCACGGACGGCGACGCGGATTTCGCAGGGACGCGCGTTGGCTGGACTGCCGGCGGCGGCCTCGAATGGGCTTTCTATCCAGACGTAAGCGCCAAGCTCGAATATCTCTATTATGATCTCGGCGTCGTCAACGCCAATAATGACATCGGCCTGCTCACCCATTCCTACCCCGCCGCCATTCCCATTATTGGCGGTTCGATGCAGGTCGCGAACGCGCCAACCATGTCGACGCGGTTCAATGGGCACATCGTCCGCGTGGGCGTGAACTACCATCCCGACTTTGATCTGCCCACGCTGATCAGTTCGGCGCTGACATCCCCGCCGCAGCCTGCGCCCAATGACTGGCAGTTCAAATTTGCACCCTATGGCTGGGCGATCGGCGTCAATGGAAACTCTACGGTACACGGTCGAACGGTCGATGCGAACGTCAGCTTTTACGACGTTCTTACGAGGGCCAACAACATCCTGGCCTGGATGAGCTATGCCGAGGCGCGCAATGGGCCGTTTTCCTTCTATGGCGACTTCATATGGGCGCGCATCGGAATCTTCGGCGGCGCGCTACGGTCAACAAATCCTGTCGGCCTTTCGACGCTCTCGATCGGCGCCGACGCAAATTTCCAGATCAAGCCGCTTATCATCGGCGAAATCGTGGATGGGATATGAATTTGCGCGCTGGCGGCAAGGAGGGTCCAGCGACGCCTTTACCGCCATCGACGCATATGGAGGCCTTCGCTATTGGAATCTCTCTGGCGCCCTGTCCCTGGACGTCACAGGGGCCGTGAATCTTCCCCTCCTGGGCCTGCAGCAAAACGGCTCGTTAGCTGTCGAGAAGAGCGGAATGATGCAATGGATCGACCCGGTGTTTGGTCTGCGACTTCGCCATCAAATCAGACCTGGCGACGAGTTTCAGTTGCGGGGCGACATTGGCGGCTTTGGCGTCGGCAGCAAATTCAGCTGGCAAGTCGCGGGCGGCTATAGCCACGACATGAAGCTCGGCGATTGGACGATCACCAATACGGTCGGCTATCGCGCACTCTCGGTAGATTACTCCAACGGTAGCGGTTTCGGGCAAAAAGGCTTCGACGCCATTATTCACGGTCCGGTGTTCGAGACGAGCCTTAAATTCTGAGCGAACTTCGGCGCGCTGATGCGTCCCGCCGGGATGACATCCAAGAATTATGTGATGGAGACGCGTAACATGAGAACCCAGTAATCGTCGCCGAAGCGCGTCGTCCTATGCCTGATTTCGGCTTGGGTATTATTGTTGTCTGCGTGATCCAGTTTCAATCAGAGAAACGCCGTTCCGTCGGAACTGCGACGTGAAACTACCGTTCTTGGCATTCCCAACGCTCGGTTTTTCACGGATCAACCCGCCCTCACTGTGGCTGAGCAGGAGCGAGCGCTCATTCGCGAGGCCAAATATTTGCATGCGAGCCGCGGCGGGCCTTTGCCGACCGGGCATTTCCTTTCCCTGTCGGGGGGGCGACGGGCGTTCGGAGCTGGTTTGTTGGTCGGCGGGACCTTCTTTTGAGCTTGCCCTGATCATGGAACTCCACCGGCGCGTTCAAAACACTGTTCATGATCTTCGTACCCGGCAGCGCTTTGCTTTCAACCTCGCTCCGGTCATTGCCGACAGCATCCGCTTTCACCGAAACGACCCCGCCGATGGCCAGTGGCCGGCAGGGTAGAGGGGGGCCGCCTGATCGCCAAAACGGGCGGGCGGCTTCCAGACACCAAGCAATGCTCCGTTTGGAAGCGAAGTCCAGTCGAAGATCAAGCTGTCGGCAGCCACTATCTATGGGAGGCGAAGATAAAGCCAACGTTCCCTATGTTCCATGAACGGCTTCAGTCATTCACGGTGAAAACAGGAGTTTGAATCTGCCTGGGCGCGCCAAAACTCTCACCACTCGGAATAAAAATGCGAACATCGCGTCTGGATGGACTGGTGGGCCGGATATTGGCGATGATTATGCGGCCTATGTCGGTCCTTGGTTCACGATGCCTCTTTCAACCCCGCCTATACCAGTGGTTGAGGAACGGCCGCAGCGCCTCAATGAGAGCCGGCCTCGCAAATTTGGACATTAGCTTAAGTGGATTTTCTGCCTGACAGCGGCGAGGATTATCGCCGCGAATCAGGAGCTACGATGACGAAACGCACACGTCGGAACCACGCGCCGTCCTTCAAGGCGAAGGTGGCCTTGTCGGCGCTGAAGGGCGAGAAGACGCTGGCCGAGTTGGCTCAGCAGTTCGATGTCCATCCGAACCAGATCACGCAATGGAAAGGGCAGCTTCTCGAGGGAGCGGCGGGCGTGTTTGGCCAGGAGAAGGGCGAGGCCGGTGCGCCGGTGGTGGACTTGAAGGCTCTGCACGCCAAGATCGGCGAGTTGACGGTGGAGAACGATTTTTTAGAAGGCGCGCTCACCAAAGCCGGCATGCTGAGCGCAAAGCGATGATCGACCGCACGCACGATCTTTCAATTTCCGGGCAGGCGAAGGCTTTGAACATCAGCCGGGGCGCCGCTTATTACAATCCTCGGCCGGTCTCAGCCGAGGATTTGGCGATTATGCGGCGGCTCGACGAACTGCATCTCGAGCACCCGTTCATGGGCGCAAGGATGCTACGCGACATGCTGAACCGCGAAGGCGTTTCGATTGGCCGTCGCCATGTCGCGACGCTGATGAAACGCATGGGAATCGAGGCGATTTATCGCCGGCCAAATACAAGCAAACCGGCGCCGGGGCACAAGGTTTATCCCTATCTTCTGCGCAAACTGAAGATCGACAAGCCCAACCATGTCTGGGCGATGGACATCACCTACATCCCGATGGCGCGCGGTTTCGTCTATCTCGCGGCGGTCATCGACTGGGCGAGCCGGCGGATTCTCTCGCATCGCGTGTCGATTACGATGGGGGCGGATTTTTGTGTCGAGGCGCTGGAGGAAGCCCTCGCCAAATATGGCAAGCCGGAAATATTCAACACGGATCAGGGCAGTCAGTTCACCGGCGAGGCCTTCACCGGCGTGCTGCTCGGGAATGAGATAGCGATCAGCATGGACGGCAAAGGCTCCTGGCGCGACAATGTGTTCGTTGAACGGCTATGGCGCAGCGTGAAATACGAGGAGGTGTATCTGCACGCCTACGGCAGCGTCTTCGAAGTGCGCGCCTCGCTTGATCGATATCTGGACTTCTATAACCGGCGGCGCCCGCATTCGAGCCTTGACGCGAGAACGCCGGATGAGGCCTACTTCGCCTTGCCGACGATCGCGGCGGCGGCATGAAGCCCTCGCGCGCGATTTTGATGCAGCTCTGGTCGGGCTACGCCCTCCCGCCGCCGCATCAAAATCGCGAAGCCCCGCAGTCAGCATAACCCGGCAGGAATCCACTTAAATTCCGCGGGGCGCTGTTCAGACAACCGGGACCAGCTCTATGTACGGACGTTCTGTCGCGCGCTTAGCATGGCTGCTTGGCGCCACAAGGAGACATCTAAACTTGGACGGGTGGAAGCGCCGCGAGAGCGGATTTTACGACGGCGGAAAGAGAGATCCACTTTTTCCGTTTTGGACTCGAGCAACAAAAAAATCCGGCCGCTAGTCGCGCTAAGAAATCTACAATTCTGTCTGCTACCAGCTGCGCCGCAGGCTGATTGTTCCAGCGTAACCCTGCGAGCGGGGAGCGAACTCACCATCGAACTTGGTCCCAAGAGTAACGGCGTCCGACAACCGAAGCTGCGCTTCCGTGGAGACGAGCCCAATGTCTCGTACGGGTTTCGTCCCCTCGACAGTGAAAGAACCGAAGCCAGGAAGCGTTTGAAAGGCCGCAACGAGCGTGGGGTCGCTCACCCAGTCATGAGCCCAACCAAGCCGCGCGAGCAACGCAAGCGAAGTATTGGCGCTGACTGCGAAGACGTGATCGACACGCGCGCCTATCTCGCTGCGGATGTCGGAGGCCGTACGTCCTTTGAAGGCGAGCCCAAAGCCGCCGCCTGTCTGGTCGGTTTCCGCATAGTTTGGCGTTCGAAAGCCCAACGCCTGAACTGCGGCGAAAGGGGTCAGGCCGCTCGCCAGCGTCCCCAATCGATAACCACTCTCGATCCGTCCGCCATAGGTCTGCGCGTCAAAACTGGCCGTGAGGGAATCGCCAAACGCCGCCATGCGCGACGTCGACATCCAGTGGTTGGCAAAAGCGAAGGCGCCGGAGAGATAAGCCGGACCCCAGTGCGTCGAAGCATAGAGGCCTGCATGGAGGACGTCGCTGCGGCCGCCGCCGAGCCCCTGCGACAGTCCCCAGTTAGTCCCTCCTCCGGCGAGCGCGCCGCCCAACACCGTGTCTTTCGTCAAGTGGTAGTCGAGCCCGGACGCGACGCCGAAAGCATTTGTGCCGAGATCATGGGCTCCACTGCCGGTTGGATCGCCCCCCGTGTGATTGTATCCGCCAAAGGAGCTAGCCCATGTCGTCCAGTATGGCTCACTGATCGTCAGCGCCGCCGCTGGCGGAGCCTTTAGAATGGCGGCGTCGGCTATAATTTCTCCAGTACCTTCGTCGGCATCACTAACCAGATGCGGCTCGACAGCATCGCCGGCAGCGACGGCTCGGCGATCAGCCTTTATTACGACCCGTTCCAGCGCCTCGTCTCGCGCCACTGGTCCGCGCCGCGCGGCGACGACGCGCTTTATTTCGACGGGCCCGATGTCGTGCTGGAGCTGCGCTATCCTTCCGCCGGCGGCTCGCAATGGGTGCGCTATGTGCATGGCCCCGGCGCGGACCAGCCTCTGGCCACGGAGGTCTATCCGCTGGGCGCCGCGCCGACGCCGGGCGCGGGATCGCAATATTATTACCATGCCGACGGCGAAGGCTCGATCCGTCTGCTGACTGACGCCAATGGCCAGATCGCCAACCGCTACGACTATGACTCCTACGGCCAGCGCCTCAACGTGATCGAAAGCCTGCCCCTGCAGCCCTATGGCTGGAAGGGACGCGAATGGATCCCCGGCCCCAACATCTATTACAACCGCGCGAGGTTTTATGATCCCGTGCTCGGGCGGTTCATGTCGCAGGATCCGTTGGGATATGAGGGAGGGGATTCCAATCTCTACAGCTTCGCCTGGAACAATCCGCGGAACTGGAATGATCCAAAGGGACTGAGTGCACTATCAGATGCCGCTGCGGCGAATGTCGCGGCATGGAGCGTCGGATGTGGAGCAAGTGCGGGTGCATTAGCAGGAGCTCAGGTTCCAGCGATTGCTGGCGCAGGCGCTGCGGGTGAATACGCAGCTACAAACGCCCCAATTTTGGCCGCAAGTGCCTGTGCCGGGCTGGTTGGAGCTGACTTAGTATGTGTATTTAATCAAATTGCTGAAGTGCTTGGGGGACCAAATCCAACGTTAACTCAATGCGGCGCTTCTCATTCGATGATTGTTGAAACGCCGCCAAATTGGAATGGCACTCAGCAACAACAAATTGAGTTTCTTGCAAACAAGGCAGAGTACAAAAGAGTTTGCGACGAACCGCCTCCACCAGGAGGAGATGCTTGCGATCGCGCAAGATGGGAGCTTAATAAGGCTAAGCAATGCTTGGCATTGAGGGAAGCGAACAATGAGAGGTGGTACGGCGGCAAGGATGACAAGCACAATTCGCAACTGTATAGCGATATTCAAGCGCAAATAAATAGTGCAGAATCAGCAGTAAATAGATGGTGTAAATGATGATTGACCAGATGAAATTATCCTACCCAGAGTTCGTTAGATTTGTATTCGATCGATCTGGGTTCATTCGATATATAGTTGATCGCCAAGCTGATGACGAGAGCGGATTAGCGGAGCTTTGGAAAGATGGCTATATCGAACCATTTTTCGATGAAAGTATGGTTGTCGAATTTATTTCAAAAATATATAAAGAAATTATAGATATACAAAGCATATATTCTGAGCATGTCGTTGTATCCGGCTTACGTTATTTTATTGATTGGACGCGCGGAAGACTATGCTACTCCATATTTTCGGATAACGTCGATGCCTCGAAGCGTATAGATGCTATTAGCTCAATGCTTAATGTATTTACATATTTATTCAACGTAAAGTGTATTTATGATGTTGATGAAAGAAATAGAAACATTATAAATTATGGCGATATATGTTATAGATGGTGGGCTATACTTCCAAGACACGGGGTACCTGAACCAAGATCTCTAGATAACCGGCGAATTGATGATACTATATTGGATACAATGGATCGTATATTATATCTAGAAAATAAAACATGTAAAATGTCAGCGTTGTATGGGCTCGGATTGTGGCAATCTGCCCGACCCGACGCAATAAATAAAATTATCGAACGCCATGAGGAAAAAATCCCACGCTGTTTGAATGTGTATGTTAGGCGGGCTATACATGGCGAATACGATTTGTGAATGAACGTGCATTGAACCGATTACGTGCAATTTTCTTGTACGAATGTGACAATTGATCGATAATGTTCCGGAGGCCGCCGCAGATGATCGAGGCTACCATTTAGATGCCGTAATGGCCCCGTCCCGAGCCTGATGGCGAAGGGCGGTGGCTTGTCCCCCGTGTCAAGATGAGCGGGGTCGCGGTTGAGGCCGACCCTGAACACAGGGGGTCGGAGGACAAGTCATGGTACATTACGCCGGAATCGACGTGTCATTGGAACTTTCGAGCGTCTGCATTGTGGACGCGGCGGGTAAAATCGCGCTCGAGGGGAAGGTCGAAAGCCATCCCGACGCGATTGTCGCCTTCATGCGCAAGACAGGACTTGCGATCGAGCGGATCGGGCTGGAGGCGGGGCCGCTGTCTCAGTGGCTTCACGCCGGCCTGACTAATGGCGGTTTCGAGACGGTTCTGCTGGAGACCCGTCACGTGAAGGCGGCGCTTTCGGCGATGACGGTCAAGACGGATCGTCGCGACGCGCGCGGTATCGCGCAGCTTCTCCGGATGGGCTGGTTCCGCCCGGTTCATTGCAAATCGCCGGGCTCCCAGGAAGTGCGAGCATTGCTCGTGGCGCGCAAGCAACTGCTTGCCAAACTGCTGGACATCGAATTCAGCATCAGAGGCATTTTGCGCGGCTTCGGGCTGAAGATGGGCGTTGTGACGCGCACGGGTTTCGAGGCGCGCGTGCGGGAGTTGTGCGCCGGCCAGGCGATGTTGGAGCAAATCGCCGAGGCGGTACTGGCGGCGCGCGCCGCTTTGCGGAAGGAATATTCGAAGCTGCACAAGACAATGCTGGCGCTCGTGCGGCGGGACGAAATTTGTCGGCGACTGATGAGCGCGCCGGGCGTGGGGCCCCTCGTGGCGATCACCTTCAAGACGGCGATCGACGATCCGGCACGGATCCGAAAATCCAAAGGCGTTGGCGCGTTGTTGGGGCTGACGCCGCGAAAATATCAATCCGGAGAGACGGACGTGACGGGCCACGTCTCCTGCGTCGGCGACACGATGGCGCGCACCGCGCTTTATGAAGCGGCCAACGCCATATTATCGCGCATCACGCGTTTCTCGGCGCTGAAGCGCTGGGGAATGGATGTCGCCAAACGGCGCGGGACGACGCGGGCCAAGGTGGCGGTGGCCCGCAAACTCGGCGTCATTTTGCATCGGATGTGGGTCGACGGAACGAACTTTCGCTGGACAAAGGAGACGTTGCCGGCAGCCGGGCCTGCCAACGCGTGAACGTCGCAGAAAAGAGAATTCGAGGCGGTCCTTTCCGAGGGCTGTTTCGTTCGGGGTCCCGTCGCCGGGACGATGGAGAGGGTGAAGCCGTAAGATGGGCAGTGGGCGTCACATGACGGACCACGCGCCGTTAGATAGGCTCACCTTTTCCTCTGATCGCATCATGTGGCGACCTTCGCGTCGACCACGGACGGAAGCAAGAGACCGGCGATGAAGACGACGGATACGGATCGCAGGCGCCGCGCTTGCTACGGCGCTAGAGCGCGTGCTCGCGCGGCGCGCCAGAGATTGAAGAATTTGACACATGGGACTTGACGCCGAGGGGGCCATTACGGAAGCCCGTCTTATTCACCCAGCGGCTTAATTTAGCTGGCGGATGTAGCGTAAGATATTGATTTAGTGTATGGATTAGTTGCTTACACCGATCCTTCACGCCATCACATCGAAGCCACACCCGCCATGCTCGACGATAGCCTTCTCCCGTTCTCGTTTCCAGCCGTTTGCCGCAAGAAGATCACCGCCGCGTTCGACGGTGGGCGCATCACCTCGGACGCCGGCGTGATGCTGTTGGGGCAAGCCGAGCGTCGACTGGGCGTGGCGGGCAAGCTCGCGGCCGTCGTCGCCGATCCGCGCAATCCCTTGCTGATCACCCATTCTCTCGACAGCATTTTTCGTGCGCGCATTCTGGCCATCGCCTGCGGCTACGAGGATGCGGACGACCTCGATCATCTGCGCAGGGATCCGGCTTTCAAGATCGCTTGCGGGCGCTTGCCCGATACGGGCGACGATCTGTGCTCGCAGCCAACCATGTCACGGTGGGAGAACGCGCCGACCTTGCGCGAAATCGTGAAGCTTTGCGGCGTCCTCGTCGATGTTTATTGCGCCAGTTACGCCAAGCCGCCGCAAGCGGTCACGCTCGATATCGACGACACCTGCGATGTCGCGCATGGCCATCAGCAGTTGTCGCTGTTCAATGCGCATTACGACGAGCGCTGCTTCCTGCCAATCCATGTTTACGACACCGCCACGGGACGCCCCGTCGCCATCATTTTGCGGCCTGGCAAAACCCCGTCCGGCGCGGAAGTGCGCGGCCATTTGCGCCGGATCATCCGCCGCATCCGCGCACATTGGCCGACGACCAGGATCACCATCCGAGGCGATGGTCATTATGGCCGCCGCGAGGTAATGGATTGGTGCGAGGACAATGGCCTCGACTATGTTTTCGGACTGTCCGGCAACAAGATTCTCGCCGCCGCCGTCGATTTCGAGGCCGACGATATTCGCACTCGCCGCGCGTTGAAACAGATACTCGTCCTGCGCGGCTATGCGCAAACGAACTACGCCGCCAAATCATGGAGAGCCGAGCGCCGCGTCTGCGCCCGCATCGAGGCGACGGAACTCGGGCTCGACATCCGCTACGTCGTCACCAACATCGCCAATGGTTCGCCCGAACATATCTACGACACGCTCTATTGCGCGCGCGGCCAGATGGAAAATCTGATCAAATTGCACAAGAGCCAACTGGCGTCGGATCGCACCTCCTGCCGTTCGCCGCTCGCAAATCAGATGCGGCTCGTTCTGCATACCGCCGCCTATTGGCTGATGCTCGAATTGCGTGACGCTATCCCCAAAACCAATCCGCTCGCCGTCGCCGAATTCGTGACCTTACGCGAAAAGCTGCTGAAGATCGGCGCCCGCATCGTCGAGACCGCAAGCCGCATCAAACTCGCGCTCGCCACCGCCTGTCCGCAGGCTGGACTGTTTCGAATTCTTGCCGGCGCCTTACAGCCGGCGGGGCCGTGAACGACGGGGCAGAGATAGTCTCCGCGCCCCAGAGCAACCACATCCAACTCCAACGCGTTCAAAGTGCCGACCGACCCAGCGAAAGGACGCATCGCGGAATTGCGTCCGGAATCACGGCGCGAATAAAATCAGCAATGCGCGGCGATGGCGTGAATAAGACGGGTTAGGTCCTTCGCTCGCCGTCTCGCCTATCCCAACGGGCTCGACGCCGATCTTTCCTTCGAGGCCAATAGCGGGAGGCTGGCGACGATCAATCATCTGAGCGCGCCGTCTGGATCGATTCCCGTGCCGGTGGGTTGTGGTATCGCTGTTTTACCAGCGACGGACATTACCACCGTCAACGACAATCAAACAAATAATTGTGAAAAAGAATGGGAAGTTGCCCAGCAAATTTGTGTGGATCTATACGCATCAGGGCAAAATTATAATAAACGACGCTTTGGACCAAACCCGAATAGTATAGAGTTATGTAAGATGGGGTATGTCTCACAGAGATGGGGAGGCAACGCCGTAATTTTTGACCAAAATAGATGGGCTCCACCCACTCGTAGACGTCCGATGGATAGCAGAGGAAAGAAAGGATAGAATGCTTTATGAAACAATTGGATCGCATAAAAGAAAGCAATCAAGCCTCCCTCTCTTTGAGTGAAATGTCTGTGCTGATGGTGAAAGGTAGCGTTGTATTTCCTAAGAGGAAGGCCTTTTTCTTAAAATCAAAAGCTCAACTAAAATTAGGAAACTACAAACAAGCTATGAAGTATATTTCTATTGATGACCAATTTAATCGACGTTATCGAGGAAAGGCATGGAGAAATAAGCAGCTTATTTATGGATTTCAGGAGATATACATAATATTAGCGATGGGAGATGCAAGTTCGGCGTATATTAAGCTAGGAGTATTACGGTCAATTGCTAAAAATAATAATATTTTATTTGACTGGCTTGATGTTTATAGATCTCTTATATTGTTCAGATTGAACGACATCGGTGGGGCGCTGCAAGCGGCGGAACAATTCAGGACATTTAATATGTATGTAGATGGAGTCTACTGCGATTATAATAATTGGGTTGAGTTGTTAAAATCGAAAATGTAATTAGTCAAAAAAGGGCGCAACTTTCCGGCGAAG